>CAWHHZ010000032.1:0-178657 GCA_963829355.1 uncultured Acidobacteriota bacterium | reverse complement strand
CCAACATCTGAATCCTCCCTAAACGTCTCCGCAACGCCTTCATCCCGGCAACAACTGCAACATCTTCTTCTCGATCAGCGCCCCAAAATGACTGACCACCGACAGCGCCAGCGGCTGATCCCGCACCAGCAGGCCGATCTCGATGTTCCGATCCAGCGCTGCCTCGGTCAGGTTCGCCGACGTGATGAACACCGCCTCGTCATCCGCCACTACCGCCTTCGCGTGCAGGACGCCGCCGGTCCGTCCAGCTCGAGCGACCGCGGGTCGTAGAACACGCGGGCCGTCGTATCGCCCGGCCAATCCGTGTTCCAGAACCGGTCGGCGAACCGCCGCACGAGCGTCTCCGGACGTCGAGGTGTCGCCCCGCTTGCGCTGGATGTTCAGCAGCAGCGTCACCTCGAGGTCGGGGACGGCGTCCATGCGCTCGCGAGGACCTCGAAGGCCTTGGGGCCGTCGAAGAACGCGTAGGTGCTGGCCCAGACGAGCGCTCGCGCCGCCGAGCAGCTCCTCGTAGACACGTCGCGTGTCCCGGGCGTGGACGCCGGGGACCTCGGGGCCCGACCAGACGAGGTCGGGCCGGGGCGATTCGAGATGCGGCTGCCTCGACCGCTCGATCCATGCAGCGCAGGCGGCACCGGTCATGCCGAGGCCAGCCTGCTGAGTCCCAAGCGCCGCGGCGACGTCCTCGGCGCCCTCTCGCCAGTCCCAGCTCGACCGGATCGCGAGTCGCCGAGCAGGGCGGCGCCAGCGACCCGACTCGAGGGCGCTCGCGAGCCGCTTCCGGAGGTGCGCCGGCAGAGCCGAGCAGCGCGTCGGTCATGTCGACGCCCCGGAAGAACGCCGCGTCGGCGACGCCGAGCACCGGCACGACCAGCGCGCGATCGAGGTAGTCGTTGCGCATCTCGCACGACGTCTCGGCGACAAGGCGCAGCCGTGGCAGGCGGCGCCGTGGAGCCAGCGCTCCTCATGCGCCTCGCCAGGGTCGTGCTGCGCGCAGATCGGGTCGTTCGAGCAGAGCGCGCGCCATCCGGAGCGCGTGCAGGAGGTGTCCTCGATGTGCCGCGCCTGCTGGACGAGGCCGCCGAGCGTGCCCTCGGCGTCGGGGCTCCCGGTGTAGAGGAGGATGCCCGTACCGCGTCCGCCGTCGAGGTCCGCGTAGATGCGCTCGCGGATCGAGCTCGCCGGGTAGCCGCAGCGCATCGCCAGCGACTGGATGAGCAGGTGCGAGAGCGTGTGGAGCAGGACGTAGGGCCCCGGGGAACGGACGCTGCGACTTCCGACTGCGTCCTGCTCGAGCCAGCGCGATGGCCGCGCGCAAGGCTCGATCGAGCCGCTGCTTCACCGCCGGCCGCTCGAGCCACGCTCGACGGCGTCGCGCGGAGCTGGAGGAAGATGCCTTCGCCACGGTTCTCGACCGCCGGGAACCATCGGCTCGAGCGCGAGATCGCGCGCGCTCGACGTCCGTGTCGTACTCGCCGTCGATGTCGGGCGTCACGGCCTCGAAGCGCGTGAAGCCGATAGCGCCAGGACCTCGCGCAGGCGGTGGAGCTGGATGACAGCTCTCGATACCGGCCGATGCGATCCGAGCTGGCGCCAGGCTCGCTCGGGAAGGCGGCGCGCGTGGAAGTCCGGATCGACCGGCACGTCGTCGCCGTAGCCCTCTGGGCCGCGAGGAGGCTCGAGCTCGACCTGCTTGACGGGCCGCTCGTCGTCTCGCCCAGCCCTTGCGCTCGTGAATGGCCTGCGAGCACCTCGTCGTCGGCGAAGGAGCGAGCCGCTCCGCGACCTTGGCTTCTTCTTGAGGAACGCGAGGTCCGCCGCGTCGTCGACGATCTGGAGGTCGTCCCAGAGCTCCGCGACCACCGTCTCGACCGCGCTCCCGCGGTCCGGCAGCGAGAGCACGCTCATGACCTGGGGGAAGTAGGCGTTCGAGGCGGTGCGGATCAGCAGGCGGCTCGGGAGGCTGCAGGCCTCGCTCGGTGTGATCCCCGAGCCAGGGCCGAGCTCCCGCGGCACGTGCCGAGCGGATTCAGCTCGAGCTCGCTCGCCTCGTACAGAGCACGCGACTTCCCGCACTCGCAGCGGACGACGAGGTCGCCGAGGTCGCCGCTGGTGCCGCGCTCGTCGAGCCAGAGCTGCCGCCGGCAGTCGTCCTCGCGCGCCGTGGACGAAGCCGCCCAGTCGATGTCGTCGACGTGGCCCCGGGCAGGCGCGCACGAAGCGGGTCGGCGACGACCGGCCGCGTCCGTCGAACCTGCCCTTCTCGTCCAGCGCCTTGCGGTGAACGAGCCGCCGCGACCGCTCGCGTTCCTCGCGTCCGCCGCTCCTCCTGGACGACGAACCACTCGGGAAAGCGCCAGGCGCCGATGCCCGGCTTCGGCTCGCGCGGGTCGTTCGAGTCCGGCGGCGGCGCGTAGAGCCGCGGTGCGGGACGCCGGTCAGCGTCTGGAGCTTGCCGCGTGAGCCGCGGCTCGATGATCTCGTCGAGGTCGCTTGTCTGCGGCCAGGTGTCGAGGCCGCCGACGATCGCCGAGTGGTGCGGCAGGTCGATGAGCGCGCCGGCCCCCAGGTGGTGATGACCTGGCTGCGGCGGATCTGGCCCGTGCGCCTTCGTGCTCATGCGTCATCCTCCGACGCGAGCGCCGCTCAGGTCCTTGAGGAAGAGGTTGACCTCGGGCTCGACGTCGCGGAGCGAGCGGTTCGACGCGGAACTTCCGGTGGTGCGCGGACTCGAAGTCCGTGTCGAGCATCTCGCGCAGCAGCGGCTTGGGTCCGTCTCGAGCTCGTACTGCTGGTACTGCACCGTCGACGCCGCCGTCGTGGTAGTCGTCGACGACCTTCCGCCACGAATCGAGCAGGTCGACGACCCGGTTCTGCACGCTGCGCAGGCGCTCCTCGCGCTCGTCCTCGTCCGTCGAACGGCTGCTGACGGACGCGCTCGAGGAAGACGTCGAGGAGGCGCTGCTCGAGCGCGGCCCGCGACCGTCGCGATCTGCTCGACCCCTCGCGGCGGCGTCAGCGTCGGTCTGCGTGGCGGGCGAGCGCGACCAGCGCTCCCGCGAAGCCGCGGTCGAGCGCCCGCGCCGAGAACGGCGTCACGCTCGCGCCTCGACCGAGCGATAGAAGGTCTCGTGGTAGTGGCGGAACCGCTCGTAGTGGGAGCGGTCGCGCGGCTTGTGGACGTTGAGGAGCGTGACGACGAGGCCCGGCCGCTCGTCGTCGCGGCCGACGCGGCTCGTCGCCTGGATGTACTCGGCGTGCGTCTTCGGCTGCCCGAGCACGACCATCAGGCCGAGCCGCGGGATGTCGAGGCCGACCGAGATCATGTTCGTGGCGATGGCGCAGTCGACGCGCTGCTGTGTCTGATCGAACGGCGCCTCGAGCCGCCGCCGTCGCCTCGGCGACCTTGTCGGTGGACACGCGCGAGGTCAGCTCCACGACCTCGGAGAAGGTCTCGCGGTCCTGGAACAGACCCGCGGTCCTCGCCGATCGCGCTTGCGCGCGCCGTAGCTCTTGACCGTGTTCTGGACCTCCTCCTCGAGGATCCGCCGCGCGCCGCCGAGCTCGCGGAGGCTGTTGAAGTAGCCGAGCACCGTCATGTACGGGTCGGCCGGGTTCTCGCGGGTTCTCGTGGCCGCCGGCGTCGCGGTAGGCACGCTCGGCGGCGCCCATGAGCGCGAGCCAGGCCCGCGCATGACCACCTTGGGGTTGCGGCCCTGGGCGGCGACGCCCACATAGAGGCGGCCGGGCGTCTTCGAGGCCGGCACCGTCCGCGCGAAGAAGGAGTCGCGGCGGTCGGGCCCGGGCGGCGGGAAGACCTGCGTCAGTGGCCGCGCGAAGAGCGCCTGGATCTGGTCCTGCGCGCGGCGGACGGTGGCCGTGGAGGCGACGATCTTCGGCCGGACCGCGCGCCCATCGACCTCGCGCACGCAGAGCGCGTCGATCGCCGTCTCGTACAGCCCGGCCATCGTGCCGAGCGGACCGGAGATCAGGTGCAGCTCGTCCTGGATGATCAGGTCGGGCGGCGGCAGCGGCGTCGGCGAGGCGCGTGCCCTTGCCGGGCTCGGCGGCGCCGTAGAAGCCGTGCGCGTCGTAGCGGTCGGCGCCGCCGAGCAGCGCGCCGGCTCGCCCGACCCAGGGCAGCGCGGCGAACTTGTCGACCGTGGCGATCAGGAAGGCGGGCAGCCGGCGGTAGATCGGCTCGTCCACGGCCACGATCGGGCAGCGGCCGGTCGCCGCGTGAAGTCGCACTCGAAGTTCGCGCAGACGATGCGCAGCTCGCGTCGGGCTGTCGTCGTCGGGCAGCAGCGCGAACGAGTCCGGCTCGAACTTGCGTCCCGCACCACGGGCAGTTCTCGAGCGGGATCGGCGACGGCTTGCCCTGCGGGTCGTTCTTGAACTGGCGGACCTTGGTGCGCGCGGTGTCCGAGCCGCTCGTCCCCCTTGCGGCCCATGACGTTCGGCGTCGCTGCCTTGCCCACCCAGAGGCCGATCTCGAACGGCCAGTCGCCGTAGCGTGCTGACGTCGCTCTCGCGCTCGAGCTCGAGCGCACAGACGAGTCCCGCGGCGCGGCCGAGCTGGTCGAGCGTGAGCAGCCGCAGCGTGTAGCGCATGATCGACGCTCACGCCGGCGCCCGCGAGCCCCTCGTCGCCCGGATTGCGCAGCCGGCGCAGGACCATCGCGAACGCCGCGAGGCCGAGGTAGGCCTCGGTCTTGCCGCCGCCGGTCGGGAAGAAGAGCAGGTCCACCATCTCGCGGTGCGGATCGCGTCGGGTCGGCGAGGCCCGGGAGGTTCAGCAGCATGAACGCGAGCTGGAAGGCCGCCAGCGCGGCTCTCGATCTGCGAGCCGCTTGCCGCAGCGCCCGCGCGACGGCGCGGTTCGCCACCCGGAACGCGTCGAGGGCGTCCGCGTCGTCGCGCGAGAACTGCGATCCCGCGCTCGATCCGGTCGGCGGCCATGCCGGCGAAGCCGAAGCAGTTCCTCGGCCGTCTCGCGGCGCGTCCCTCGAGAGCCGACAGCGTCCGCTCTGCCGCGCCTCGATCCACGCTCGGTACTGCGCGACGAGCGGCTCGAGCGCCGCCTCGGCCGCCGCGCCGTCGGCGAGCGCCCGAGCGTCGTCCATCGAGAGCTCGACGCCCTGTGACGTCCACGGTCTCCGTCTTCTCCACCTCGGCGCTCGGAATCCAGGCGGTGCGCAGCGACGCGGCATGCGCCGTCCACGATCTCCCACTCGGCCGAGACGCCGTGGCCGGTCGCGTACTCCGGCGTGTCGGCGTAGTGGAGATCGGCGACCTGCTCGTCCCAGTCGTCGGCACGTGCGCCCCGCAGATCCGGGCGCGGGACGAAGGGGTGGTCGCTGCGGACCTCGATCTCGGGCTGGAAGGCGTACGCCACGTCGGGCTCGCCTCGTTCCGGCACGGGCGTGCGGTGGTTGACGAGGAAGACCGAGACCGAGCGCGTGCCGGCGGGAGGTGCTCCTCGAGGTCCTCGGCCGCGACCGCGCTCGACGACGTGGAGCTGGAGCCCGCTCCGACTCCGGAACCGCCACCGGCTCGGGCTCGCCACCCCTGCAGCGCGATCGGGACCACCGCTTCGCGGGGAGTCGCTGCCACACCGGAGATCGCTTGCCGTCCTCGCCGTTCATCTCGATCGGCTGTAGTCGCCCCAGCGCACCGTGACCGTGAGCGAGCTCGTCTCCGCACTGACGAGGAAGCTCAGGCCCATCGAGGAGGGGAAGAAGCCCTTCTTGGCCGCCTTGCGCTCCTCGTTGGTCTCCTCGGCGAGCCCAGCGACTCCGGGATCTCCCCAGTCGTCGTCCTCGTCGCGTCGCCCCGCTTCTCCGGCGGGGTCCCCGGGGGATCAGGAAGCCGGTGAGGTACCAGTTCGACGGGCGCACCCAGCCAGGAAGCTTTTCCTCCGGATTCCCAAGGGCACGCGAAGGTCCTACTAAATCGAGATCCAAAGCTCGAACGAGTTCATCTCTCACCCGGTTTGAGCTCTTGGTTCCTCCAGTTTCACCGAGAGTCGTCATTGCCTCGTTGCCCTGGTAATCGACGCATCGACTATTCCTCCTAATGTCTTCCAAAATACTCGACTAGAACACCGTCATCGGGATCCGGCATGACCTCAGACCTCACGATCTGGTTTCAAGTACACTCTAACTTGTTCGTGGAAGAACCCAACCTTTCGAACGACGGTGTCAATATCAACAACTCCCCAACCGCCTCCTCGATACGAACCGAAGTCCCGGGCGGTGGCGAGCCCGCCATCCCAATCGACCGCGATGATCTCGCTCGAACGTTTCCACTCTCTATCTTCGTTCGCGGTTCTCGCTTCGTAAAACTCTTCCCACACGTGGCGACTCTGCTCAGTTGGCCACGACTTATCGGGATGCCGCTCCTTCACCTCATCGGATCGCAGCCACACGCGCATCCCGTTCACATCATCGAAGTTCGCGCTCGTCGTCGACACAGCTGCATGCGCCGCTTCCCTGGAGCTCAGGCCATTGCGGACCAACGTGATAACACTGAGTTTCGAACTTCCGGACTCGACCGCGAGCGGCGCGAGGCCTATCAAATCGTCAGCACCTGGATGCGAAACAGCCTCGGCATGGACCCGGACGGCCTCCATTGCCCATGGCAGCCGGTATGTGACAGCGTCCTGAAGGAAGTCCACTCCATCCTTTTCGCAGATATCTAGTACCTCGGAGGAGGTTCGGCCGCGGATCCATGCTGCGAGGCCCTCCGTCCATTTAGAGGGAAGTCCCTTCGGGGGCTGGAATGGCGCCGTTTTAAAAGCCAGTTCCGCGAAACCGATTACCGCGTTCACGGTTACATCAACATCTGTCATCAAAACCCCTCCTTCCGCCTGACCGAGAAAGTCGAAGAGTTCTGAAAGGTGCTCATCGATAAATCTGCCCGCGGCGAATCCCACACCGGCTGCATGGTAACCACGCCTTTGTTCACGCGTAGTCGATGCCCACATGCCCTCTGCCCGCGCCGCAAGAAGATTCCGGATGAGCGTCCGCATCGACTCCTCCTCGAACCTCGCCTTCAACCGTCGCTCGAAAAGCGACCCTCCAAGAACTTCATCCAGTTTTTTCGGGATGTCTTCTTGGGTGTATCAGCATCTAGCAGCGTGAAGATCGCAGCATCCAACGAGGCCAAGTCCCGATTCCATTGAGGAGCGTCTATGTCGACACGTTCGGCCGCTGAGTCGTCAAAATCCCAGACCCGAGAGTTTCCCGTGACATACTCCAGGAGTTCCTCGAACGGAATCTGAGCGACCTTGGCTATCCGCCCGAACACCGTAAGACATAACGCCAGGATTCCGCTGACAATACCGGGCGCTTTAGCCTTCGCCACGAGAGTCTGCCATCTCGATACAGATAGAGACGGTTTCTCCCACACCGTGTGCAAGACTAAACTCTCGACATCCACAAACGCCCTTCCGGCCCTACCAGCGACGTTCGCCAGCTCATCTGGAGGGATGAGTTCCGCATTGCGCCAGATCGACGACACCAGCAGGACGCTCGCTGACAAGTTGAGACCCTGCGCCAAGGTCGGGGAAGCAACCGTCAGGCGAAGTTCTCCCGCACGGAGGAGATATTCAACCTCCTCCAAATAGGGACGTGGTAAACCTCCGTGATGCAAGGCCACTCCATGCTCCAGACAACGAACTGCTGGATGATTCGGTCCCAACCACTCCGAACCGCTTGCCATCACATCCTGCACCGCCTTGGACCCTGTTTCCAAGGAGGCGAGAACTCCTTGATCGATGCACTTCAGAATCAACTTGCCAAGGGTTTCTACAGACTTCCGAATCGGGCAGTAAATCAGGACGTCCTTCTCCTGATCGAGGAAACGCCACGCGGCCGCCAGCGTCAGCTCGTTCTTCTCGGCTGGAAACGGTTTCTGTCGTCTTGATTCCATCGGCGGATACGTAGCATCAACAAAGTGGGGCACAAACGGTTTCTCCTGCTCCACTGCGACCTCGAGCCGAGCAGCCTTAGATCCCCATCGAATGACCCCGAAGCGCTGCCGGGTCGGGCGCCACGACGAATGGATGGGCGAGCCCGGATCATCCTGGCGGATCCATTCGACAAGGTCTTTCATCTCTGCGGGACCCGGAAACAACGCAGACAGACATACGATGCGTCGCTGCTCTGCGTCGCCTCGGCTGAGAAGTCGTTGGACGAGGGCCTCATAGCGGACTTCTCGTTCCTTCGGTCCGAGCATGCCCTTCGTCGAGAACGACCAATCCGACATCATCGATGACTGAAGCATCATTTCGGAGAGCGAAGTCTAACTTCTCGGGCGTCGAGACAACGATCGAGCCCTGCCGTAAAGTCTCCGTATCGGCGCGTTCTACTCCTATCGAGCCATACAGCGACGATACGTCAAAGCCCAAGGCGCAGAACGTCTCCGAGAGATCCCTCTCGACCTGAGCCGACAGCGCCCGCAGCGGCGTGACGTAAACCACCCGCTGCTCCGACGCCAGCGCACGGAGGATGCATAGCTCTGCAATCTTAGTCTTGCCGCGCTCGTCGGCAGAGCAACAACGAGATCATCTGTTGCATCGATCGACCGGCGCACAGCTTCGAGCTGCGATGGCCACAACTCGATACTCGCTCGCTTTGCCAATCTCAGTCGCTGAATGTAGCTCAGGCGGAGATCGTTCCACCGATCACTAAGGAGGTCACCCGGGTCCATTTCTGGAATCTGCGTGTGGAAGCTCAGGCCCCAGAGTTCGTCTATGAGGTGAAACGCCAGCGTCGCGTGCTCCACCAGTGACTCACAGCATTAAGTTCCAGTGCCGCAGCGATCGTGATCGCGAACTGCTCTTTCGCCAGATTCGCCGATGCGGGCTCGCCCATGGTGATAGCGTGATCGAAAAGCGCGATTGCTCGCATGAAAGACGAGGTCAAGACAACATTGACGGCGTCGTCTGGATCGAACTCACCAGCGAGCAGCTTTTCGGCAATACTTTCGTCCCGATTCTCAGGTGCCAAAAGCCAGGAGGAGTAGGAGGCATGCATCTGGTCCAGCTTTCTCCTCAGGAGGTGAACCAGTACTTTTTCGGTGGTAGCGAGATTTTCGGCGACGGGTCCCACAGGGAGCATCGAATAAGCGCGGGCGGAGTAGCGAGCGAGATGAAAGGCAATGGCAGCTCCTACGCGATGAAATCCACTATCGACTCCTATACTGCCGCGATGGACAGCGGATTCGATTGCCTCCCCGGCGACGACAAAAGCCCTCTCCAGCACGCCGTCGTTCGCCATACTTCGGAGCCGAAGAGCAGTCGCGAACACAGCGTACGCGTAGTCGAGCAAGTCATCGGTAAGACTGCCGGGGAACGCAGGCGCACCCTCCGGGAGGGCACCGTCGCGCCAGATCATTCCTCGCGCGAGGCCTTTGTCCAGCAGCCGTTCACGAAAACCGGCCTCGGTGGAGGCTTGTAGCCGCTCTCTCAGCTGTTCGACGGACTCCCCCACTACTAAAGGTCCTCAAACAGAAGATCGACAAATTCTGCCAAATCCTCAATATTCACTGCCACCGCATGCCGAACCCGACTCTCTTGGGCGATAGCCGATAAATGAGAAGAGAGCAACTTTCCTGCATCGCCTCCCCCAACCACGAACAGCATGTGATCCACCCGTACGTCTTGGAAGCTATCGAGAAGAGCCCTCTCCAGCTCTTCGGCAAGGTCGTCATCGCCTATCTCGCGCAGCCGTTCGGCAATGAACAGAACTGAGTGTCGGCCTGGTCTTCCGCGGTCGCGGCCCAGTGCAACCGAGGCGTCGTCAATCGCTTTCTTCGAAAGCTTCCTTCGGCTCTTCGACTCTCCCTTCAACATCGTCAGCTTATTATTCTCCTTGACGACTCCGACCAGATCATCGCCCCGCAGTGCCATTTCTCGGCCGTCCTTCCAACGGAGGCGCCGAATTGGTATCCGATACTCCAGGTAAAGCTCTGAGATTTCGGATCGCCAGAATCTCTCCCAGATCGCCGGATCGTGCAGTCGGTCGCGTGGGGAAGTGCTCCGAAAGCAGCTTCGCCGTCTCGGGAGCGCCGAGGGAAGCAATCCGTTTCGCTGTGATCTCGGGATCCACATAATGACCTCGCACGACCTCTCGCAGATCCTCCAACGTCAGCGCCCTCGCACCGTCAACTTCCGTGAGCAACAACAGAAAGTGTTTTCCCACACCACTTCGCGCCGCAGCTAACCATCTTTCAATCGGGTGCGTATTCATCGATTTGCTGTCTTGCCTCTCGAGATACTCGACTAAGAGAAAAGGTCGCCCATATGCGGGTCGTCGCCGGTCTGGCGCTGTGAGCTCCTCTTGCCAGCTCTTTTCTTTCCGCCGCCGCCCGCACGAGCTTCCTCGCGGGCGCGTTCGGCGTTGAGCTCGAGGAGGCGGGCGAGGACCTCGTCGTGGATCTCGTCGGGCCAGCGGTAGCGCCAGGGCTTCTTCTTGCGTGGCGTTCCACTCCTCCTCGTCGATCTCGTAGTCGAGGAGGAACTCGCAGTCGGTCGGGATGTCGCTCCAGCCGTAGGCGTCGAGGACGGCACGGTCCATTGCGGCGTGCAGTTCGCGCAGCTTGCTCGATGTCCGGGTCGCGCTCCTCGGGGTCGTGGAAGCGGTTGTAGGTCTTGGTCAGGCCCTCGTCGTTCTGGACCATCAGTTGCGGCGCGGAACTCGTAGTAGGCTCTGCTCCAGCGGCCTCGAGGCGGAGATCCATCTCCCACTCCTCGGGAAAGGGAAGGTTTCGAAGCAATCGGAGGCGTATAGGCGGATCGTCCTTCACTGGTCGAATGCCGCGAACGCGCCACAGCTCATGTAGCCGTGACTGGAGCACGGAAAAGGCACTGCATCCTCGAATGCGAAACACGTTAAGACGTTTCGTGAGTAGACGAGTCCGCGGGCACGAAAGTCAAATGCCACGTACTTGGACAGCTCGACAGATCGACGAGAACCCGGTTGAGAGCCTGAAACTGCAGAGTACATCTCTGGGCGAGGCTCGGTATACAGCCACCACTCGCTCACTCGGTTGGCATCTTCGTTTGCTTTAGCCATCTCGTCGGGTTTTACCCGCTCCTCGACGATCTCATGAGTTCGTCCATCGCTCAGAAGCTTGCTCGTCGCGTCATGCCCGGTGAAATTGATTATGTACGATCGGTAGCACGTGAGTGGGCTGCTCGTTCATCTCTTCGCCGCCGATGTACGGGCAATGTCCTCCGCGTTGCGGAGGGGCAGCGCTCGATGAGCTCAGCATCTCCGTTCAGCGTGGCTACGCACTTGAAGCCAGTATCTCGCAAAGTGAACTCCATTCAGAGACGATGCTTACTGGAAGCACTCTCCTGGTTTGCACAGCGGTCCGGGTCGCTCATGTCCTCCGCGTGAAAGGTAGAGCCAATGTGCTGCTGACCGGCCTGTCATCCAGCATCGGCGTCTGACTCCAGAGGACCTTTGCAGATGTGAACGCACGCTAACTACTGACCGCCGCCGCTCCGGGCCACTTGGTCTCGCCTAGCGCGCGACGTAGATCATCCCCGCCGTGCATGCATAATCCAGCTGCAAGCCCGTTAACCGCGTGTCGCCTTCCGCGATGGTATTCGTGGCGATCAGACCGAAGCGCCCGCTGTCTCGCACAGCAAATTGAAACGCGCGCCGGAAGAAGTGAGCGACGAGATCCGAGTTGCCGTGAGCCTGTTCGTGGAGACTCAATAGCCAATCGTCGAGTAACTGTCTCCAAGGTTCGTGGACAACTTGCGTTCTCCCCGCAAATGGTGGGTTGCCGACGATTGCATCGAAGCCGGCTCGTCCCGGTCAAACACCTCCGGGAACTCGATCTCCCAGTGGAAGGGCACCAGCGGCGGCTCGGCGTGCCGCGTTCCTCGAGCGTGCTCGCGGTACTCTTCGGCGCCGCCACTGCAGCACCGTCGTGCGCATACTCGTCGCGCTTGTCCTCACGCTCCTTGGCCTTCGCCCTCGAAGAATGCGGCGATGACCAGATCGCCGAACAGCCGCACGTGCTCAAGTTCCTGCTTCGCCTCGTCCCAGAGGGCCCGCAGCTCGCGATCCGGACGTCCGTCCCCGGCTTCGCGGATCTGCTGCCGCAGCTCGCCGACCTTCTCGAGTGCTCCCGGATCTGCATCGCCTCGAATCCCTTCTGGATCTCCGGCGCGGACTCGTCCCAGTGGAACGCCTCGATCTGCTCTCGCGACAGCCCCACGAGCGAGTCGCCGTGCCGGAGGGCGTGGTCGACGAAGGTGAGCGCGTGCTCCTTCGCCAGCGTGACGAGCCAGAGCGACACCTTCGCGAGGTCCACCGCCACCGGATTTCGGTCCACGCCGTAGAGGCAGCGCTGCGCGACGAGCCTGCCGGCGAAGATCGACCTCGTCCTCGTCGGCGGGAATCTCCGGCAGCTCGTCGTGGAAGCGCCATGACTCGACGAGGGCGTCGCCGAGCTGGCGGCAGGCCTCGACGAGGAAGGCGCCCGAGCCCATCGCCGGGTCGCAGACCTTGAGGTCGAGGATCTGCTCCGGTCGCGGTGGCCGGTCGTCCTCGCCCCGCAGGCGCTTCGAGGATCGGCTCGAGCGTCGTGCGCACGATCGGCTCGGTCAGCGCGCGCGGCGTGTAGTGCGAGCCGGAGCGGCGCCGCTCCTCGCTCGGCTGGAGCACCATGCGCGCCTGGCGGGCACGAGGTCGGGCGTGGCGTTGCAGGTCGATGACCGGCGAGAGCGCGGCGTGCAGATCCTCGATCGTCGCGCGGCCTTCACGCGGCTTCGACCTTGGCAGTGAGCTTCCGGTCTGCGCGATCCTGAATCCACTTCGTCGCGCTTTGCGGCGCCTGCTCGAGCAGCAGCGCCTCGAGGTCGATCGCGGTCGGCGCGCCGTGCTTCTTCTGCGCCTTGATCGCCGACGGAGCGACCCGTCGCCGCTCGAGGCGGAAGCCCATCATCGTCTCGTAGACCGAGCCGATCTGCTCGACGTCGAGCGCGCGGTAGGAGATCCGCTCGCCGTCGAGGACGAGCAGCTTCTCGAGCGCGCGCTAGATCGTGCCGTCCGGGCACGAGCGGCGCCTCGATCCGTTCGTGGATCTGCCGCGACCCGCCGCAGACCGGCCCTCGAGGAACGGGTAGCGATCGGGGTCGAAGAGCACGCCGTGGCGCTGCGGCAGACGCATCGGTCCGGCGTCGGCACCGTCGTGGACCATCCGGAAGAGCACGAGGAGCTGCGCCCAGGCGCCGTAGCGCTGATCCATCGTGTCGGGGAAGCAGCGCGGCGTCCTCGCGCAGGCGCTCGTAGAGGCCGCCGAGCGAGTAGTTCTGCAGGAAGGTCTCGTCCTCCGGCAGCATGTCCCGCTCCTCGGCGTAGAGCAGGAAGACCAGCCGCAGCAGGACCGTCAGCAGCGCCCGGTAGACCTGTCCGGATGCTCGGCGAGCGGCTGTCGCGAGAAGCTCGCCCTTCGACTGCGTCGTGCGCCGCCTGGAAGCCGCGGAGCAGCTCGTAGAGCGCGTGGAGCACCTGCTCGGCGAGCCGCTCGCTGACCTCGTTCTGGAACTTGCGGCTGTCCTCGAGGAGCGCGGCGAGGCGCTGCGTCGCGCGGCAGGCTCAGCAGTCGCGGCTGCCCGAGGAGCAGCCGCATCGCAGTGGCAGATCGGCCGCCCGGCGGTCTGCACCATGTCGGCGACTCGGAAGTCGAGCCAGCCGGAGCTCTCGCCCCGCGGAGCGGAGACGAGCCGGAGCGTCCGGCCGTTGAAGAGCAGACCCGCGGGGACTCCGGTCTGGCGGAGCAGCCGCTCCATGCGGCCGTGGGCGGAGGCCTCGAGCTGCCCGCTGCCGCGACGACGGCGTCGAAGTCCTCGCCGGCTCCAGGACACGGACGAGAAGCTGCCACGGTGAGCTCGCCTCTCTCCGGCTCGAGCTCGCGCACGGCGAAGTCGGGTCGGAGCGTCTCGCCGTATCGGGCAGCGACAGCTCGAGCTCGGCGGGATGGGGCTCTCGGCGGTGCCGGCGTAGCCCTTGGGCGAGAAGCTCCAGCCCGAGGACGGACTGCGGCGAAGGTCGCGGAAGTCGGCGATGTGCGGGACGGTGCTCGTCCTTGGCTCGACCGTGGCGCTCGTCGACGCACGCCATGAGAAGCCGCTGGCCCTCGGCGTCGCGCCGGTCGAGGATGGCGCCGGCGCGAACCAGTGCCGGCGCGGAGACCACGAGGCCCGTCGGCTGGACGAAGCCGATCCACTCGAGGTGCGCGAGGACGTCCGGGTCGAGCTTCGCCATGGCCATCAGTTCGTCTCCGGCCAGAGGTAGACGAGGCCGACCGGCTCGATCGCGTGTCGCCCGCACCTCGTAGAAGTCGCGGATGCGCTGCGGCTCGGTCTCGAGGTCGCGCTCGAACTGCTCGAGCCGCGCTGCGCCAGGACGCGATGTTCGGCTTCGAGCTGGCGCCGCTCCTCGTCGTCGAAGCCGAGCGTGAGCTGCGTCGAACGTCCTTCTCGTGCTTGGCGAGTTCCTCGCGCACGCGTGTCCGCTGCCGCTCGAGGGTCTCGCGCAGGTCGCTTCTCCTCGCGCTCGCCCGCGCTTGCGGAGCTTGCTCGACTGCGAGCTGCGGCCACCTCCTGCGCCGCGTGGCTCGAGCTGCGGGCAGGAGCTCGGCGATGTCCTGCGCGGCGCGAGGCGAGAAGCTTCGTCGCTGGATCGTCTCGTCGGGCATGTGGCGCCGCCGGCTCGTCGAGGGACTCGCTCGAGCAGGTCGAGCGTCTTGCGTCTCGGCGTCGCGGCGCGTAGGCGCTGCAGCGGCTCCGTTGCGCTGCGACGGCTCGACCCAGCGCGCGGCCACCGGCACGATCTCCTCGTGCAGCCGCTCCGCTCGCTCGGCCGTAGAGCGAGAGGCGGCCGAGCAGCACGACGCGCGGGATGGAGTCCGCGGCCTGGGCGAGGCAGGCGCGCGAGAGGTCGTGGTGGATGAAGCCCTGGGACCGGAAGCGGGCAAGCAGCCGCTGCGCCACACGCTGCTCGAGGTGCAGGTGGACGGTGTCCTCGGTGAGCACGCCGGCGTCCTCGAAGACGACCGGGCGGATCGGGCGCCTCCCGGCGCCAGTCGGTCAAGCTTCTGGTTCGCTTCGCGCGGAGCGCGCAGGGTGTCGAGGGTCGCCGCCCAGCTCGGGTCGGTCTCGGCGCGTCGGTCGAGCGGCGGGAAGCTCCAGACTCGACGGCCGTCGTCGTCCGGTCGTCCTCGACGAGCGGTTCGGCGCCGAGGAGCTCGAGCGAGCAGGAGAGCGCATCCCGGAAGGGCGTCGCGTCGAAGCCGCGCCAGGCTCGGGACGCGCTCGAGCAGGTTCTGGCAGCGCTCGATCTGCGCCTTCAGGTCCTCCTGGCGCTCGCGCGCCGCCTCGAGCTCCTCCTCGGTGACGCGCTTCGTCTCGGCGTCGAGGTCCGCGTCCTCGATCTCGCGCGCCAGCTGCTCGGCGTCGCGGTGGCGGATGCCCTGGCCGAGCCGACGCTCGATGTCGTCGTCGATGACCTTCGAGAGGCTGCCGAGCTCCTCGCTTGATCGTCTCGGTCTTCTCGACCAGGACCTCGAGCACGCGGTCCTCGACCCGCTGCGGGAGCACGAAGTAGTGGCAGCGGACCTCCGGCGCCGGCTGGAGCTTGCGGTCGATGCGGCCGTTGCGCTGCTCGATGCGGCCCGGGTTCCAGGGCAGGTCGAAGTGGAAGAGGTCGGCGCAGTGGGCCTGGAAGTTGAGGCCCTCGCGCGCGGCGTCGGTGGCGAGCAGGATGCGCAGCGGGTCCTTCGCCGGGTCGGTGTTGAAGCGGCGCTGGATCTCCTTGCGCCGCGCGCCGCTGGTGAGGCCGTCGATGACCTCGATGCGCTCGTCGGCGCGGTCGGTGCCCTCGATCGCCTGCTCGAGCATCGTCCTTGAGGTAGCGCTTCGTGCCCTCGCGGTTCTCGGTGAAGATGAGGACGCGGCGGTCGTTCCACGTCGGCGGCGTCGCCGCCGGACTGCTTCCCGAACGGCGGGCAGGTCGGGGCACAGGTTCTCGCGGATCCAGTCGACGCAGGCGCCGGAGTCTTGGCGTCGGGCTCGTAGCGCGCCTCGCTCGGCGATCTCCTGCATCTGGTCGAGCAGCTCCTGCTCCTCGCGCCACAGAGCCTCCGCGCTCGGCATCCCGGGCGAGCGCCGGCCTCGGCGGCTGCGGTGATCGGCCTCGATCTGCGCCGTCCTCCTCGGCCTCGAGCTCCTCGGCCGTCCACTCGGCGCGCTCGTCGTCGGCGTCGGGCGCGTGGCGAGAAGAGCTCCGCTGCGTCGGCTCGCAGTGCCGCTCGCGGCTGCTGCCTGGCCTTCTCCCACTGGCGCTCGACCGTCTGCGCGGTGGACCTTCAGGCTGCGGGCGAAGGCCTCGATCGAGGAGAGCAGTCGCTGCTGGAGCCCGACGACCAGCAGGCCCGCGGCGGCCTGTGCGCGCTTCGTGCGTGCGCGCGAAGCGCTCCTCGCGCGCGGTCCGGTACTCGTCGAGCAGGCGGGACAGCACGAGCTCCGGCGCGTCCTCGGGCAGGTCCGTCGATGACGATCCGCTCCACGATCCGCTTCGGGGAAGCCGCCCTGGACCTCGCGGATGTCCTCCTTGAGCCGGCGCACCATCACGTCTTCGAGCGCCTTCTTGCCGCGGACCTTGACGCCGCGGGTGAAGCGGTACGGGTCGAGGAGCTCGAGCAGCGTGGAGAAGCTGTTGGAGTGGCCGTTGTGCGGGGTGGCGGAGAGGAACAGGCGGTGCTCGAAGCGGCCGCAGAGGTCGCGGATCGCGCGGGTGAACTTCGTCTCGATGCCGTAGCGGCCGCCGCTCGAGGGCGCGGCGTGGTGCGCCTCGTCGAGGATCAGGAGGCTGCCCGGCAGCAGCGGCCCGAGCCACTCGCGCAGCGGGTCGGCGTAGGTCGGGTCGATCAGCAGGTTGTGCGAGACGAGGAAGCGGCTGTGCGTGCGCCACGGGTTCACGCCGAAGCCGCGCTCGCGCCGCATCCGGGTCGAGGTAGGCGCGGTCGAGGATCTCGAACACGAGCCCGAAGCGCTCCTCGAGCTCCGCCTTCCACTGCTCGAGCACCGACGGCGGCGCCGCCACCACGATGGTCTTGGCCTTCTTGCGGAGCAGGAGCTCCCGCGCGATGAGGCCGGCCTCGATGGTCTTGCCGAGGCCGGTGTCGTCGGCGATGAAGAGGTTGACGCGCGGCAGCCGGAGCGCCTTGCGCAGCGGCTCCATCTGGTAGGCGTCGATCTTGATGCCGGCGCGGAACGGCGCCTGGAAGAGGTTCGGGTCGGTCGCGGTGACGCAGTTCCAGCGCAGCGTGTGCAGGAAGGCGGCGAACTGCCGCGGCGGATCGAAGCCCTTCGACGGCGAGGTCGCTCCCAGCCCTCCTCCTCGAGGATGCGGCGGTCGAGCTCGTAGTCCCAGTAGACCTCGAGCGTCTGGCCCTGGGCGTCGTCGTCGGCGCAGGCGAGACGGACGAGCGGAGACTGGCCGGGAGTCGTCGCGCGGAACCACCTCCTCGACGAGCCACCGCCGCGAGCGGACCTGGACGAGCTCCCCCTGCTGGGGGAGTCTTTCGGGGAGGACCTGATCTGGGGTGGATGACATGTCTATTCCTGCTTAGATCGGCGCCATTCCAGCGAGAACTGGTCGAGTAATGGGCCGAAAACCGGCTCCTGAAAATCTCCGCTCCACGCACGGGTATATGCACCCTCACAGATGTGGAAGTGGCCGTTGGCGCTGAATGCAGCGAGCCGCGATCGACCGCCGGGACGACGCTCGGAACGATACCACGAGGGGTGGAAACTGAATCTCCTTCAAATGGGGGAGATTGCGAGGGTGCGCACGGTCGGTCCGGAGCAGATTTGTCCACTATTTGTAGAGTGACCTGAGTGAGGGTTTCCTTATCAATGCGGGGAGAAAAAAAAGTGAAAAGTGCGAAGTGAAAAGTGAAAAGTGGGGGCGCGTGATGACGGGGTGAGACGTTCTGTACGTGTGGAGAATCGAGATTGATGTCACAGATTGTGACCTCAAAATATGTCGCCCCTGCCGGGGCTTGCGCGGTTCTGGGGGGATTCGGGACCTAGGGGCGGCGCTCGGTCCTCGCTTGCCCCCGGCTACTTTCTGTCGCCCCTTCGGGGCTAAGGACGGGCGCCGGGCAGGCCGGGGAAAGATGCATTCCCCATCTCCACCCTTGTTCTTTTCTTCTTTTCACGCTTTTCACTTCACTCTTCTTCCTCACTCTCTTACCGTCATGATGGTCTCGCCACCCGAAGGGGGAGAGAATTTATCGCCGGTGAGGATCGCGTAGAGGGCGAGATTGATGTAGTAGTTTGACCGGCCGATCTTCCGCTTCTCCAGAAATCCTCCCTCCGTCAATGCATCCAGGTACTTCGTGGCGGTGAGTCGTGAGACGTTCAGCTCTTGCGCGACAAACTGGATCTTCGTGTACGGATGGGTGAAGAGGTTGTTGATGAGGTCCTGACTGTAGAACCGATACTGCTCGCGGATGCGACGCTTCGCGTCCAGCAGTGCGGTACGGATCGCCGTGACGGTTTCGATTGCAGCAGTGGCAGTCTCTTCTACCGCTTCGAGCATGTAGAGAACCCACTCTTCCCATGCGTCGTCTTCGCGCACCGCCTGAAGCAGCCGGTAGTACTCCGGCTTGTTCCTGACGATGTGACGGCTCAGGTAAAGAACGGGAATGTCGAGCAGCCGCTCCCTGACGAGATAGAGGACATTGATGATTCGGCCGGTGCGGCCGTTTCCGTCATAGAACGGGTGGATGCTCTCGAACTGATGGTGAATCAGCGCCATCTTGACCAGCGGATCGGCGTCGAAGAAGCTCTCGTTGATGAACCTTTCCAGGTCCGACATCAGGCGTGCAACCTCATTTCCGTCCTGAGGAGGGACATAGACAATATCTCCGGCAGGATTCTTCAACTTCGTTCCGGGCAACCTGCGAAAGCCGGCGCTGTTCTGCTCGAGCTCTCTGCTGGATGAGCAGGATGTGGTTCAGGGTCAGAAGCCCGCTCTCGCGAACGCAATCGAACCCGACCCGCAGTGCCTGCCGGTACCGCTGCACTTCCTTCGCCGCGGCGTCCCTGCCGATCTCAGGAAAGACATCCTCCTGAAAGATCTCGTCGTGCGTCGTCACGATGTTTTCGATGGCGGAGCTGTCTTTCGCCTCACGCAGTCCGAGGGTGTTGATCAGGATTCCCTGGTGAGGAATTGTCGCCGCAACACCCTTCAGCTCGGCCAGGTTTCGGCTCGCCAGAGCGAGACGCTTGAGAATAGCGGGAGTCTCGAAACGGGCAGAGTCGAGCTTGTCCAGAGGCCTGATCGTCATGAGCGACCGCCTCGAGGATGGACGTGTATAGAAAAACGCACTTTTCTATACATGTTACGCCGGACATGTATAGAAAAAGGCGCTTTTCTATGCATATCAACCGGGATGTGTATAGGAAAGGGCACGAAAGCTTGACTATTGATGGCGGAAGGTCCCTGCTGCGGGCGGCTCGGCAGGAGCCTCGCCCTCCCGTCTGCGGCAGCTACGATCTTGAGATCACAAACTGTGATCTCAAGATGTGTCGCCCCTGCCGGGGCTCTCGTGGTGAGAAGGTTGGACCGTTTACCGGGGGCGGCGCTGCGCTTGCCCCCGGCTACCCTCTGTCGCCCCTCCGGGGCTGAGGGCGGCGCCGGTCGAGCCAGCGACCTCGGTCTCAACTCCCTCTTCATCCTTCGCTCTTTTGATTTGGAGCTTTTGGACTTACTTTGGACATTCGCCAAATCATTTTGGCCAGTGTCCATATCTTTGGTCATTCGATTCTTTTGGGCGATTTTTGGGCGCGCCCAATGCGGCTTTGGGATCCGCCCAATCATGATCCAGAGGCGCGCGGCTTCCTTGTTCTTCTCTGCTTCCTTCCGATCGTCTCCCTTGAGGTCCTCTTCCTCGTCCTCGCCCGGCTTCTCGCGGTAGCAGTGATGCGCCTCGTCGTTGAGGACCATCACGTTCTTCATCCCCATCAGCTCCGGCATCACCCGCTGGAGCATCTGCCCCTCGGTCTCGAGCGTCTGGAGATCCTCGCCGCCGCGGCCCTTGAGGAGCGCGCGCGTGCCGGAGGCGAGCTGCATCGTCTCGCGCAGCTTGAAGGAGTGGTAGTTCGTGATGACGATCTTCGCCTTCCCGAGGTCGCGGAGCATGTCGGTCGGGACGAGCTCGCGATGATCGTAGTAGCTGTCGGGATCGTTCGGCTGGAGGACGCGGAGCCGGTCCTTGATCGTGAGGCCGGGCGTGACGATCGAGGAAGCCGCGGGTGAACCGCTTCGCGTTCGGGTGGCGGACCGCATTGATCGTCTGCCACGCGATCGTCATCGCCATGACGGTCGTCTTGCCGGCGCCGGTGGCGAGCTTGAGCGCGAGACGCGGGAGCCCGGGGTTCGCCTGCGTCGTTCGCGCTGTCCGAGGTGCTCGAGGAACTTCTTGCCTTCTTTGATCTTCGGCGCGACCTCGGTGAGCCAGATCAGCGTCTCGACCGCCTCGACCTGACAGAAGAACGGACGGAACGTGCTGAACTCGTGGTGCCGCCAGTGCTCGAGGAGCCGTGCGGTTTCGGGGGTGACGTTCCACTGGCTGGGATTCGGGAGAACGCGCCAGCGATCGACCTGGACGCGGAGCTCGTTGATGATGGGGATTGGGTCGTACTGCTGGTGCTCGGTGGAAAGACCCGCCCCTTCGTCAAAAACGATTTCTCTCTGATCCTTCTGTTTCTTTGGCTTGGGTACGGCGGCCGTAATGAACTCGGCAAGGCGGCGCCGCTCGATGACGTTGCCGGTCGGCTGTCCCCCATCGAGCTCCCAGTGTCGTGCCGGGTACTTGTACGGAGAGTTCAGGATCGGTCGCTCGAAGAAGGACTCGGTCATTGGGGCGTCCTTCCCGTGGGCGGGGCGCCCACGGACCAGCGGGCAGGTTGCCCGCACCCCATTGCCTCGAAGAAAGATTCAGTCATCGTCTCGCTATTCACCTGTCGCAGTGATTGATACACCCTACCCTAACCAGCTTCACATCATGATGCGAAGTACTTCTGAACTACTCGAGACGGACCGGTCTGGATTGTAAACCATGAGCGTCTGATAGAAGAGTTGCGCGAGCGGGGGTTTCCTTATCAGTCTCGGGGAGAAAAAGAAGTGAAAAGTAGCGAACAAGCTCATCGCTTCTTCCTCCTGCTCGCTCTTTTCTTCGCGGCTGGACCTTTCACCGGCTCGACGTCCTTTGACCCGCCGTCCAGTCGCCTCACTTCCTCCAGCGCGTGGTCGAAATCGCTCGTCGGTTGTTCGGCCTCCAGCCTGCGTCGCTCCGCTTCGTGTTTTTCGAACTCTGCGTGAGCACGCTGACCGGCGAGCTCGTGCGACACGGCCCCGGCGTGCTTCAGGACATTCCGCTCGTTGAACTGAAGAAAGGCGTCCAGTCGCGTCACCCAATCGGCCATGTGCATCGGCTTTCTTCGTCGCGCCTGGTCTTCGGCAAAATCGAGATACATCGTCACGATGCGATTGAGCTCCCGAAGCTCCTCCTCGTTCAGGTAGTTCTTCGCAACCGTGACGTCGGCTTTTCGCACCGGGCCGTACGGCGCGTTCTTCCACGTGGTCAAGCCCATGTGAGGGCGGGAGGCATCCGCACGCTGGACGATCACTTCGGCAGCGGTCCGACCATGAATCGCCCAGTGCAGCTTGTTCTGTACCGTCGCGAAGAAGGTCTGGCTGAGAGGGTGGGCAGGATCGTAGTCGATGCTGGTCGCGTAGATGTCTGTGATCTTCTGGTAGAACATCCGTTCCGAGGCGCGGATGTCACGGATGCGCTCGAGCAGCTCATCGAAGTAGTCGGCGCCCAGCGTGCGGCCTTCCTTCAGGCGTTCGTCGTCGAGGGTGAACCCCTTGACGAGCAATTCACTCAGCCGCGCCGTGGCCCACTGCCGGAACGCCGTGCCGCGAGCCGAGCGGACCCGGTAGCCCACCGCCAGGATGGCGTCGAGATTGTAGTGCTCAATGTTTCTGGTGACTTCGCGGGTGCCCTCGCGCTGAACTATTCGGAAACTCCGAATAGTTGCCTCCGGGTCGAGCTCGCCATCCGCATAAATTCCGGCCAGATGCTCGTTCACCGTCGGGACCGACACCTGGTACAGCTCCGCAATCAGCCGCTGCGAGAGCCACACCGTCCGCCCGTCGAGGCGCACCTGGAATCGCGCTGCGCCGTCCTCGTAGATGAGGATCTGGCCGGACTCGGGAGGACGCGCATCACCTGTCATCGCCACGTTCCCTGCGTTTCGAATCCTCTCACTCGGGAGAGGTGGTCACAGATCGTGACCACCTTCCGGGCGGCGACGATCTCATCCCGTCGGGATGCCATTCGTGATTCGTTCAATCCTCCGTACGCGTCCGAGATGTACTTGAGGAAGATCAGCCCGAGGACGACGTGCTTGTACTCCGCCGCGTCCATGTTGTTCGGCAGCGCATCCGCCATCTGCCCCAGCTCGGCTTCGTAGCCGATGGTCGCGCCGGAGTCAGAGGATTTCGCTTTCGACTTTGCCTTCTTCCTTGCCAACGATGCCACCTCTATAGTCATGCTTTGGACGGCAGGAGCGACGACAGACTCACCTGCAGCGAGCAGCGATTCGACCGCCGGGACAACGCTCGAAACGATACCACGAGGGGTGGAAACTGAATCTCCTTCAAATGGGGGAGATTGTGAGGGTGCGCGGGTTTGGTTCGGTGCAGGTTTGTCCACTATTTGTAGAGTGATCTGAGTGAGGGTTTCCTTATCAAGGCGGGGAGGAAAGAAGGGAAAAGTGCGAAGTGAAAAGTGAAAAGTGGGGGCACGAGACATTTTGTACATGTCTGCGATCGAGTTTGAGGTCACAGATTGTGATCTTGAAATATGTCGCCCCTTCCGGGGCTCGCGTGGGTTTGCGGGGATTCGGGACCGGGGGCGGCGCTCGTTCCTCGCTTGCCCCCGGCTACTTTCTGTCGCCCCTCCGGGGCTCACGTGGTTTTGGGGGATTCGGGACCCGGGGGCTGCGCTCGTTCCTCGCTTGCCCCGGCTACTTTCTGTCGCCCCTCCGGGGCTCGGGACGGTCGCCGGGCGGGCCGGGGAGAGATGCATTGCCCATCTCCACCCTTCGTTCTTTGTTTCTTTTCACGCTTCTCACTTCACTCTTCGTTTCTCTCACTCCCTGACCGTCATGATCGTGTCTCCACCCGAAGGCGGGGAGAATTCATCGCCGGTGAGGATCGCGTAGAGGGGAAGATTGATGTAGTAGTTTGACCGGCCGATCTTCCGCTTCTCCAGAAATCCTCCCTCGGCCAGTGCCTCGAGGTACTTCACGGCGGTTCCTCGCGAGACGTTCAGCTCGCGCTCGACGAACTGGATCTTCGTGTAGGGGTGTGTGAACAGGTTGTTGATCAGATCCTGACTGTAGAAGCGGTACTGCTTTCGGATGCGGTGCTTGGCGTCCAGCAGAGCGGAACGGATTGCGGTGACGGTGCTGATCGCAGCAGCGGCAGTCTCCTCGACGGCCGTGAGCATGTACAGGACCCACTCTTCCCACAAATCGTCATCCCGAACAGTTTGCAGCAGCCGGTAGTATTCAGACTTGTTCCTGACAATGTAGCGGCTCAGGTAGAGCACCGGGATATCGAGCAGCTGCTCCCTGACGAGATAGAGGACGTTGATGATCCGGCCGGTCCGGCCGTTTCCGTCGTAGAACGGGTGGATGCTCTCGAACTGATGATGAATGAGCGCCATCTTGACCAGCGGATCGGCGTCGAAGAAAGTCTCGTTGATGAAGCGTTCGAGGTCCGACATCAGGCGGGCGACTTCATTTGCGTCCTGAGGAGGTTCATACACAACCTCTCCGGCAGGATTCTTCAACTTCGTCCCCGGCAGCCTGCGTAAGCCGGCGCTGTTCTGTTCGAGCTCGCGCTGAATGAGCAGGATGTGATTCAGGGTCAGAAGCCCGCTCTCGCGAACGCAGTCGAATCCTACTCGCAGGGCCTGCCGATAGCGGTGCACTTCCTTCGCCGCGGCGTCGGTTCCGAATTCCGGGAAGACGTCCTCCTGAAAGATCTCGTCGTGGGTCGTGACGATGTTCTCGATCGCGGAGCTGTCCTTTGCCTCACGCAGCCCGAGGGTGTTGATCAGGATCCCCTGATGAGGGATCGTTGCCGCGATCCCTTTGAGCTCGGCCAGGTTCCGGCTCGCCATCGCGAGACGCTTCAGAATGGCGGGAGTCTCGAAGCGGGTCGGGTCGAGCTGATCCAGAGGGCTGAGCGTCATGAACAGTCCCCTCGAGGATCGATATGTACAGAAAAGGGCGCTTTTCTGTGCATGTTCTGGCGGACGTGCACAGAAAAAGGCGTTTTTCTGTGCATATTAATGGAAGGGTGAAGAGTGAAGAGTGAAGAGTGAAAAGAAGCAAAAGACACATCGGGCGTGTCCCACGCTTTTCTTTCACTCTTCACTCTTCTCACTTCACTCTTCATGAGCGCGCGATCCCACTTCAGCGCCGGGTACTGGTACGGTGAGTTGAAACTCTGTCGCTCGAAGAAGGATTCAGTCATCGTCCCGTCAATTCACCTGTCGCAGTGATCGATACACCCTACCCTAACCAGCTTCACATCGTGACGCGAAGTACTTCTGACTACTCGAGACGGACCGGTCTCGATTGTAAACCATTGGCTTCTGATGGAAGAGTGACCTGAGCGAGGGTTTCCTTATCATCTCGGGGAGAAGAAGAGTGAAAAGTGCGAAGTGAAAAGTGAAAAGTGGGGGCGCGTTATGACGGGGTGAGACGTTCTGTACGTGTGGGAGATCGAGATTGATATCACAGATTGTGACCTCAAAATCTGTCGCCCCTGCCGGGGCTCGCGTGGGTTTGCGGGGATTCGGGGACCGGGGGCGGCGCTCGTTCCTCGCTTGCCCCCGGCTACTTTCTGTCGCCCCTCCGGGGCTCGGGACGACGAGGGAGTTGTCGCTCTGCGGCATGAGTTGTCACGGGCGTTGACGGCGGGCGGGACGCCCGCACCCCTGCCATGAGAGGTCTCACACCTCGCTGTCTCATCCGTCACATCGAGCAGAATCGGGGTAACCTATGGTCCCCACGATGACTATCAAGGAGTCCCTGATGAGGCCAAGTATCGAAATTGCCCAGAGTGTCGAGATGCGTCACATGAGAAAGTTCATGGCGGATCTCGACCTGACCGACGATGAGTTCGAGTTCTACGGAAAGTTCACAGGCAAGATCCGCCTGGAGGCGCTCGAGAAGTTCAAAGACCGACCCGACGGAAAGCTGATCCTCGTGACGGCAATGACTGCAACCAAGTATGGCGAGGGCAAAACCCTCACCAGCATCGGGCTCGGGCAGGCGCTCGCGAAGATAGGGAAGAAGGGAATGCTTGCCCTTCGCGAGCCCTCGCTCGGACCCGTGTTTGGAATCAAGGGCGGAGCGGCCGGTGGCGGCTACTCTCAGCTCCTGCCGATGGAGAAGATCAATCTCCACTTCAACGGCGACATCCACGCCCTGACGACGGCGCACAACCTGCTCGCGGCGATGCTCGACAACCACATCGTCAAAGGGAACGAGCTCGACATCGACGTCACGACGATCCTGTGGCCCCGCGCCATGGACATGAATGATCGCGCACTGCGCCAGATGGTGGTCGGCCTCGGCGGCCGCGCGAATGGCATCCCGCGCGAGAGCGGGTTCGTCATCACGGCAGCCTCGGAGATCATGGCGATCCTCGCCCTCGCGGACTCCCGCGCCGACCTCAAGCGCCGGCTCGGCGAGATCGTGGTCGGCTTCACCCGTGCCGGCAAGGTCGTGAAAGCAGCCGATCTCCAGGCAAACAACGCCATGACCGCAATCCTGACCGAGGCGATCATGCCGAACCTCGTTCAGACGATCGAGAATACGCCCGCCCTCGTTCATGCCGGACCTTTCGCCAACATCGCACACGGAACGAGCAGCGTCATCGCCGACCGGATTGCGCTGAAACTGGCGGACTACGTGGTGACTGAATGTGGCTTCGGCGCTGACCTCGGCGCCGAGAAATTCTTTGACATCGTCTGCCGCTCATCGGGGCTGTGGCCATCCGCAGCGGTCATCGTGGCAACCTGCCGCGCGGTCAAACATCATGGCGGCGTGGCAGAGAGCGACATCCCTGACGAGAATCTCGATGCTTCCCGGAAGGGTCTGTCGAATCTCGAGGCTCACATCAGGAACATGAAGACGTTCGGAATTCCGTTGATCGTTGCGATCAATCGCTTCCCGTACGACACGCCCGCCGAGATCGAGATGATCCGCGAACTGTGCGCAGAGCTCGAAGTCGAGTGCGCGACACACGAGGCTTTCGCCAAGGGGGGCGAGGGCGCGATCGAGCTCGCCGAAAAGACCGTTGCACTCGCCGACGGAGCGAAGGATCTCGAACGACATTACATCTACGAGCTCGACATCCCGATCGAGGACAAGGTCCGCGAGATCGCAACGAAGCTCTACGGCGCCGACGGCGTCTACTTCGAAAAGAAGGCGCGTAAGAAGATCGATCAGTTCACGAAGCTCGGCTACGGCAATCTGCCGGTCTGCATCGCGAAAACGCAGGCGTCGCTGTCGGACCACCCGAAGGCGCTCGGCGCTCCGAAGAACTGGACTCTCACCGTCACCGATGCATCCCTCTCTGCCGGAGCAGGATTCATCGTCATCATCTGCGGTGAAATGATGCTGATGCCCGGACTGCCCTCGGTCCCCGCGGCCGTCTCGATCGACGTCGACGAGCAGGGAAAGATCGTCGGGATGTTCTAGAGGCGAGTTCAAAGTTCAAAGTTCAAAGTGAGAGGCCGCCGGAAGGCGGCCTTTTTCTTTAGCTGTTCAGTTGCCGTGTCGTCCTGAGCGGGGAAATGGCGCCGCCTCGCTGCGCCAGTGGAGTGAAATGAACCGTCACGTCACCCTGAGCGGGTGGGCGGGCGGGCAAGCGAAGGGCCTCGCAGGTTACGCACTCAGTTTTCTCGAGCACAACCTCGCGTCTCCCCGCCCTCTTCTGCCTCACGTCATGAAGTACGTAACTTGGGAGATCCCTCGCATGCCCGCCCGTCCGCCCGCTCGGGATGACGATGTCGACAGAGCACGGGTAAGGGTTCATTAGCAGCGCAGCGAAGGATCGCGTGAGGGCTACCTCGAGTTTGATCGAACGAGATTCTTCGCCGTCCTCCTCCCGCTTCGCGGGATCCGGCGACTCAGAACGACAGGTGGGGGTGGTACTCACGCGAGTGGACAACTTCCAGCAAATAGCCAGGCTCCACTTTGAACTTTGAACTTTGAACTTTGAACTTGCCTCTCACAGCCCCGTCACGCGCACGACTTCCTCGAATGTCGTTTTCCCCTCGGCGAGTTTGCGGAGAGCGGATTCGCGGAGGGTTCTCATGCCCGCTTTGGCAGCCTGTTCCTTGATGTCCATGAGGTCGGCACGCTGATCGATCAGCTCGCGGATCGGGTTGTCGATCTGCAGCATCTCGAAAATTCCGGAGCGGCCGAAGTAGCCAGTGTTCCGGCACTTCACACAGCCCGCGCCTTCCTTGACGACCAGCCGCTTGCCGGCTGGCGGCTTGAGTGCGAGCGTCCCTGCCTCCTCCACCGACAGTGGCCGGTTGCGCGAACAGTGGGGACAGATTCGCCTGACGAGTCGCTGTGCCATGGCACCGATCAGAGTCGAGGAGATCAGAAAAGGCTGGATGCCGAGGTCGATCAGGCGTGTCACTGAAGACGGAGAATCGTTCGTATGCAGAGTCGAAAACACCAGGTGACCGGTCAGAGCCGCCTGGATGGCATTCTGCGCCGTCTCGAGATCGCGAATCTCTCCGACCATGATGATGTCGGGATCCTGGCGCAGGATCGTTCGGAGCGCCGAGGGGAAGGTGATGCCAATTTTAGGGTGGACGGCGGTCTGATTGAACTCGTCATAGATCATCTCGACCGGATCTTCGATCGTGGTGATGTTGATCTCGGGCGTCGAGAGGATACGGAGAGCGGAGTAGAGCGTCGTCGTCTTTCCGGAGCCGGTCGGGCCGGTGACGAGGATGATTCCGTGCGGCCGTTTGATCCAGTCATGAAACATTCCGAGCTCTTCCGGATAAAAGCCGATCTCGGAGAGATCACGCAGCAGGACGTCGGGATCGAAAATACGCATGACGACCTTCTCGCCGAACGCCGTCGGAAGTGTTGAAAC
Source organism: uncultured Acidobacteriota bacterium (assembly GCA_963829355.1). Classification (GTDB taxonomy): domain Bacteria; phylum Acidobacteriota; class Thermoanaerobaculia; order Gp7-AA8; family JAHWKK01; genus CAWHHZ01. The sequence goes on along the minus strand of CAWHHZ010000032.1, from coordinate 150,350 downwards.
GCGCAGCTCGATCTCCTTGCCGTCCCGGTCCGTCTTGATCCGTCCATCCTGGGGTCGGCGCTTCTCGGCAATGTCCATCCGCGACATCGTCTTGAGCCGGGAGGTCACGGCCAGATTCACCAGTCGCGGGATCCGCTGGATCTCGTGCAGGACGCCATCGATCCGGAAACGAACCAGGGCAGACTCGCGCTTCGGCTCAATGTGAATATCGGAGGCGCGTGAATCGTAGGCGTGCTGCAGAAGATAGTCGACGGCATTGACGATGTGCTGATCGCTCGACTCGATCTCTGAGTTCGACTTGAGGCGGACGTACTGCTCCAGATTCCCCAGATCGAAGCCACCGCGAAGGTCCTTCTCCGCTTTCGTTACCGATGCGCGGAAACCGTAAAGATCGTTGATGACCTTCAGGATGTCGCTCTCCGGAGAGACGACGAGATCGAGCTCCTGCCCGGCTATGTTCCGATACGACTCGATGGCCGTGACGTCCCATGGATCTGTCACGGCGACCTTCAGCCGTCCGTCGCGGACTTCGAGCGGAACCATCCGGTGCTTTTTCGCAAACGGTCGCGAAATCCTTTTCTCGACGAGATCGATGTCGAGTCGCAGGGTGTCGATCTTGTGAAACGGGACGCCGGCAGCCTGCGCCACAAGGCGCGCCAGGAGATACTCGTCGAGCGCAGTATCCGCCCCACTCGCATCGGTGAGATTGAGCGCCTCCACCTGACGGAATGGACTCGGCGCCTCCTCCTCCCGCCGGCGGACCTTGCTGTGCTGCCGTTGCTGGCGGTCGAGGTGCTCGAGCTCGGAACGCTGCTGCGGCGTGATGAACCCTGCCTCGTCGAGAAGCTGTCCGAGATAGCTGATCGTCAGCTCCGGCTTCTGGCCGCGGTCCTGGGCGTCGCTGGTCATGAGTGGAGTGAGACGCGCATTACGCTCGACTCTTCCTGCGTCTCCCCATCCTGACGACCTCGTCGAATTGCTTCTTCGTCACGGGCTGAACCGAGAGACGGCTTCCCTTCTGGACGACCATCATGCCGGCCAGCTTCGGATTCTCTTTCAGTTCAGCCAGAGAAACGATCTCCTCGAACTTCTCGACGTACCGGATGTCGACCATGAACCAGCGCGGCTTGTCCTTCGAGCTCTTCTCATCGAAGTAGTCGCTCCCCTTCTTCCACGCCGTATCGTCCGGATACGCTTCTCGCGAGACTTCGGCAAGACCCGTTACGCCCGAAGGATCAGAGTTGGACGCGTAGTAGAGGACCTTGTCCCCGACCTTCATCTCGTCCCTCATCAGATTGCGCGCCTGATAGTTGCGCACACCCTCCCAACTCGTCGAGCCGTCCCGTTCGAGGTCGTCAATCGTGTAAGCGGAAGGCTCACATTTCATCAGCCAATATTTCATCAGTCGTCAGTCGTCAGTCGTCAGTCGTCAGTCGTCAGTCGTCAGTCGTCAGTCGTCAGTCGTCAGTCGTCAGAGAGGCTGAGTCAGACCACGACTCATGTCAAGCAGAGTGTCATCCTGAGCGAAGCGAAGGATCGGGTAGGTCCTGACTCCAGCCGAACTTCGGGCCGGTGGACTCCACGAGATCCTTCGACCGTCCCTTCGGCTTCGCTCAGGTCAGGCTTCCTCCCGCTTCGCGGCATCCGGCGGCTCAGGATGGTTCCGGCCCGTCGAACGGCCGCGCCCGGTTTCTCCTTTTCAACTTTGACCTTCTCCTTCAATTCACACTCAGCTTCATCCTTCGGGACCACGATCTGAGACGATCGACGGCGCGCTCGCCACCGTATTTGCTCACGATCCGATCGTCATACTCGTCAGCCACCATGGCCACCACATCGAGGGAGGCGATCAACTGATCTGGATCGAGCTTTCTTCCGAGAAAGGCGTGCGAATAGAAAACGTCGTTGTTGACCATACTGAACGCACCGAGTGGCAGCTCGGCATTGAAAACGAGAAGTTCCCTGGTCAGATCGATCGTGGGCGAACGTTGTAAACGCAGAACGCGACGATCTCGATGACCGCATCATCCTGCTGGTACGGCTCGACCGAAATCTCGACGATGGTCGACCCGTACTCGAGGTAGAAGTCACAGTGCTCCGCATCGTCGAAATGCTCCTCGACGAGCGTGTCGAGATATCCCTTCACCTGCTTGTAGACGCGCTCCTGACAGGCGGTATGAAAAACCGGTGCTCCCATGAAAATCAATTATATTCGGATCATTGCCCCTGCCCGAAATCCGAGCCTGGATTGTGACAATCAATCGGAGGCTCCAGTGACGTTGCACCGTTCTTGCTGAATGGGATGTCGATGCTCAGGCGACAGGCTCTCGTTCTTCTCATCCTGCTGTTGGTGGCCGGCGGATGCCGGCAGGAACACGCGGACACAACAAGCACGGCTCCTTCCGAGACCGCCATGGAGGCAGCTCCAGCCCCGCCTCCTCCGCCTGCGGTCCGCGAAACACTCGACCGCGTCGAGCCATCGATCCCGCTGTGGGCAGGTGCCAGGGCGACCTCCGACTCCGTCCGCGAACAGGGCTCAGACGACTGTGATTGATCTCTGGACGAACGACTCGTTCCCGATGGTGTGGCACTTCTACGTCACGTACCTCGCACAGTATCGTGCGTGGGATCCGCTCGACCCTTATCCGGACCGCAGCGAAAAGGGACGAAGCCTGCAACTCGACCTGAACGAGGTGATGAGGGATCCTTTCGTGCCGGATACCGCGCTCGATCCGGGCGATCCGCATGTGACGCTGATGATCCGCGAAGACGTCTCGCGGAACCGCGTGAACATCCGCTACTTCATTGAGCCGCCGCAGCCGCTACCCGGACCCGAGCCCGAACCCGCTTCGTAAGGGGGCTCGGAACAGAGCCACCTCAGCAAGTCCAGAGAGATGAAGAACTTGTCTCCCATCCCTCAGAGCCATACAATCGGGATACAGGCGATAGTAGAGAGACAGTTCATTCAACGACTGGAACGGCTCGATCATGTACAACGAGTACTTCGGCTTTCGGGAGTCGCCGTTCAACATCACTCCCGACCCCCGCTTCATATTCTTTAGTGAGAAGCATCAGGAGGCCTTCGACCATCTGCTGTTCGGCATCCGGGAACGAAAGGGATTCATTCTGCTGACCGGAGAAGTGGGGGCTGGCAAAACGACGCTCTGCCGCGCACTTCTCGAGAAGCTCCACTCCCGTTGCAAAACGGCTCTGATCCTCAATCCCTGCCTGACCGGGACGCAACTGCTTCGCACGATCCTCATCGAGTTCGGATTGGAGCCGAAGCGTGATCGGGTCTCGTGTCTCGAAATCCTGAATCAATTTCTCCTCGAGCAATTGACTGAGGGAAACGAGGTCGTTCTGATCATCGACGAGGCGCAGGACCTCAGCATGGATCTTCTCGAACAGGTCCGGCTTCTGTCGAACCTCGAGACCAACACACGAAAACTGCTCCAGATCATACTCGTTGGTCAACCGGAGCTCCGCGAGAAGCTGGATCAGAAGAACCTGCGCCAGCTCCGTCAGAGGATCACTGTGCGCTACCATCTCTCGCCGCTCACCTACGACGAAACGAAGTACTACATCAACCATCGCCTCGAGGTCTCGTCACGCACGTCGAGGCTAAGCTTCAGCCGCTCCGCCTTCAAAAATATCTATCGTTACTCGCACGGCATCCCACGCCTGATCAATGCAGCCTGCGACAAACTTCTCCTGTATGGCTACGTCAATGGAACGCAGAGCTTTACCGGAGGACATGTCCGGAGATCGATCAGAGAGCTGGAGGGTTTCACTGCATGAGTCTGATTGGAGAAGCTCTGAAGAAGGCTCACCTCGAGGCTGTGCGGCAGGATGGATCGAGCGCAAGACTCGCCCACACTCCCGGCGTCGCGCAGTATCGCCAGCCTCACCCTGCCGGACGGCGTTGGTGGACCACCGCACTCGTCGCGTCGAACATTCTTCTCGCTCTAATCGTTGCAGCCGCAGTCGTCTGGAAAACCAGCGGAAGCACAGAATCTTCGGCATCCGCTCCGCCAGGTGCCACATCCAATGCGACCGGCGCCGCCCCGCCGACAGTCATCGCCGCCGCTTCGTCGCCGCCAGGCGAGAGGCCGGGACTCTCTGCAACGGCTACCCCAGCCGAAGCAGCGGTCACTGCCACCAGCTCACGTGAGGCTTTGGCCCGCCACGAGCCGGCAGCAGTCGTCGCCCCGACTCTTTCATCAACGCCGGCACAGAAAGAGCCCGCGGTGGCGGAGACGCCCGCCCCTCGGTCCACCGCCCCGAGAACCGTGGACGGACTGGTGGCAGGCCAGACCTATATGCGTAGTGTTCCTGTGCCGGGAGGATCAGAGCTCGTCCTGAGCGGAATGTCAGTGGTCGGAGAACGCGGAGTGGCCCTCATCAACAGCAGGATGGTCCGTGCAGGAGACCGGGTTGGACCCTTCGTGGTCGGGACGATCGCGGACCGCCGCGTTGCGCTCGACTACAAAGGAATCACGGTCTATGTGAAGATGCCCTGAGCGAGTCCTTCGCTCAGACCGCCGATCCGAGACACTTCCTGCAGGCTGAGAGGCCATTCTCTTCGGCGGCCGCAGTGCTCTGGAAGACGATCATCGATTGCTTTGAAATGCGTTTTACCACCGGGCAATCCTTCAGGTGGAACTTCTTTGCACTCGCGCTGGAGACGAACTCCTCGACCGCAACATGCGCCTGTAGCTCCTCCTCCTGAGCGTCTGGCGGAACGTCGATTTCTTTTTCACCGACGCCTTCGGATCCTTCCGCCGAGCCGATCTCCGCTCCGGTAACATCGACTTCGACCGGGATGATCTGCAACGGCTCAAACGTGCCTTTCATGAACGTGTATTCGGATTCCGCCCACCGCTCCAGTTCGTCGATTTCTCGGCAGATCTTCTTTTTCATCATGAGAGCGACCTGTTCTTCGGGTATCAGCTCGAACAATACGAGAAGACGGCCGAATGCGATCCCCGTCTCCTCCTGCACGTCGATCATTTTCCGGCGGTCCTCCTCGGAGAGCAGGCCCTCATCCACCAGAAGCTGGCCCAGCAGTAGCGCGGCGGAGTTCGAACTGCACGTCACCACGGATCGCGATCTGATCGTGAAGCGCTTTTCATCGCCACCGGAGCGGAAGGTGGCCACCCCATCCCGCTCTTCGAGCTCAGCCAGAATCGTCCTCACCGGCTTCCGCACCGGGCTCCATTCCAGATCAGGCGGAAGGTTGGTCGAGAGCTCCTCGGCGGCGACCGGGCGGCCCTCGCGCTCGGTCCGGATGGTCTCCTTCAGTGAATTTCGCTGGTCGATCAGCTTTCTCACCGCGGCCGAGAGGATCTTTATCCGACCCGTGAGCTCTCGGTTCGCCGAACGCACACGTTCCTGCGCGTCACGCATCGAAGATTCCAGCTCCGCTTGATGATCGAGCTCTCTTCTCATCCGCTCGTTCGACTCGGTCAGGCCCTCGATTTTTGCGTCGTTGAGCTCTCTGAGCCGGTCGTAGGCACTCTTGTACTCCCGGGCGCTGAAAGTGAGGGCCGTGTCACGGCATATCTCCACGAACCCGGCGAGATCCTTTCCTCTGAAGCGGGGGACGATGACCACCTCGACTGAGAGGAGAGCTCCATCACTCCGTTTCCTCGAGTCAGTTCCTTCGAATCGCCCGCTGGACGCGGCGAGCGCGAGCTCCCTGTTTGCCTCACCCGCTTTTCCCCTCTCCGTCGCATGAAGGCGCGTCCAGGGGCGACCCTTCATGTCGTCCATGCTGTAGCCGAAAAGCTCCTCCGCTCCTCGATTCCAGCTCGTCACCATGCCCTGCGAGTCGAGGCCGATCACGGAGATCTCGGGCACACGATCGAGAGCCACGGCAAGGTCATTCTGACGGTCGAGCTCAGCTTCTGCCTCGTCGATGATGCATTGAAACACCGCTCCCCCGCCCCCGCCCACCCGACAGATCGAGAACCGGAACGTCCGGAACGTTCCGTCGGAGCGGCGCAGCCTCTTGTTGATGGTGAATCCGCGGGAGCGGCCCGATCGCAGTGCCGCCATCATCCCGGCCTCGCGCTTGCGGTCCTCGGAGTGGGTCAGCATCCGGAGCGATGTTCGGTTGAACTCCGAACGCTCATACCCGAGCAGCTTCAGGAGTTGGGTATTGGCGTAAATCCACGAGCCATCGGTGGACAGATACGCAATCCCGATCGGCGCCCTCTCGAAGCCCAGCCGGAACAGCCGCTCCGACTCGCTCGGCTCGTCCGGCACGACTTTCCCCGTAGCGCGCATTCGCATGATGGTGTAGACGAAGATCCCGCCACAGACGAGAGTCACGAGAGGCGCCACCGTTTGGATCAGAGGGTCCATGAATGCGGACCCGATTGTAACGCGCAAGGAGTTTTGGTGCGGGGTGAGGGACTCGAACCCCCGACCCCCTGCTTGTAAGGCAGATGCTCTAACCAGCTGAGCTAACCCCGCATGGATCGGACGCCAGACACCAACGCTCAGCAACACGACTGTATTCTCGAGTGACGTGTCGAGGAGGTTTCCGAGCACCATTGCCGAGCCATCTCTGGCACCCCGACAGCAGCCCGGCGGAGGCCGATCCAGAGCCACGACCGGCCCTCGAAGATGACGTGGAACAGGACCTGCTCTAAGATCGTAACGACAATCCACACGATTCGTAGTAGTGTTTGGAGCGCAGAGGGGGCGTGAGCCTCGACTATCTGAACGAAAGGAGACAGCCTATGGCTACCTCAAAAGGCAAAGGAATCATGAAGGAAGTGCAACCGAGCCCGGAGCTCTCACAGGTCGTCGGCAACCAGCCGATGCCTCGGACTCAGGTCACGAAGAAACTGTGGGACTACATCAAGAAGCACAACCTGCAGGATCCGAACAACAAGAGGATGATCAACGCCGACGACAAGCTGAAGCCGATCTTCGGCGGCAAGAGTCAGGTCTCGATGTTCGAGATGACCAAGCTCGTCAGCAATCATCTGAAGTAGATTCGTAACACGGGACATTGAAAAGGCAGGCCGCCTGGCCTGCCTTTTTTTGTCATCCTGAGCGAAGCGAAGGATCGCGTACGTCCTGACTCGAGCCGAACTTCGGACCGGTAGGCTCCACGAGATCCTTCGACCGTCCTTCTCCCGCTTCGCGGGATCCGGCGGCTCAGGATGACAGTTCATTTCACTCCACTGGCGAAGCGAAGCGGGGCCATTCCCCCACTCAGGATGACATCGTTGCACCGCCCCCGCGTCACTCGAAGATCAGCAGAAGCTCGTAGACAATCGGGTTGAGCTCACGCATCCTCGCGTCTTCCGACCCGAAGATCTCTTCACCCGACAGCGACTGGCCCGAGTCAGCGTCCCCTGAGGGCCGGAATCGAGCGAGCACTCTACAATCGCCGGTCGAGTCCAGTTTCCCGCCATTCCAGGAAGCCGTGGTCCCCGAGTAGTCCCAGTCGAAACCATAGAGCGAGAAAGGGCGGCCGTTCATACGCTCTATCGTCCGGAGATCGATTCCAGTCGTCAGTCCCTCGACCGACCACTCCGACGGCTCAGCGACTCTCACCGATGCGACGCGGTTGCGCCGGCCGGCGTCGGTCCAGACTACCTCGATCCGTCGTGATGGATCGTCGGGGTAGATTGCCGTACCTTCGGCGGTCTCTCCCTCACCCATCTCGATCTCCTCACCGCGCAGATTCTCTACACCATAACGAGACACCAGCTCCTCGAGGGTGGAAGACTCGGTGATCGGTCCTGAGCAGGACAGCTCAGGCAGGCTTTCACGCGTGAGCGAGGCGCAGCCCACGAAGAGCAGCAGAATCGAAGCTGAAATGACTTTCGAGAGATTGCTCACTGATGATCCTTTCGATTGAGAACAGCGGCGTTTCACTGCTCGCGACACAGGATCATACCCGCTGAGGAAGGAGGAACGGGAATGAGCAGAGGAGGAAAGTGGCGGGACCGACGGGACTCGAACCCGCGACCTCCGGCGTGACAGGCCGGCGTTCTAACCAACTGAACTACGATCCCACTTTCCGTTGGTCGGCCCATATCAACCGGGCACTCTCGAATCTCATTCCCGAATCCGGGCAGGAAGGCGAAAAGTTCAAGGCTGAAACGTAACATGGAGTTCGATGGCGTCATCCTGAGCCGTGGGAATGGCGCCGCTTTGCTACGCCAACGGAGTGAAATGAACTGTCATCCTGAGCCGCCGGATCCCGCGAAGCGGGAGAAGGACGGTCGAAGGATCTCGTGGAGCCTACCGGTCCGAAGTTCGGCTCGAGTCAGGACGTACCCGATCCTTCGCTGCGCTCAGGATGACAAGCAACGCGACTGAGAACCTCGACTCCCTTCCCCCCTTCCACCATCCCGTGTAAACTCCGCCCCGCCGTCCGCCCCCCTGACCGCTGTCCGCTGACGACTGACGACTGACGACTGACGACTGAAACATGAACATCACGAAAACCTCGCTACCCGGTGTCCTGATCCTCGAGCCTCGCGTGTTCGGGGACGACCGCGGCTTCTTCATGGAGACGTACAACGCGGCGCGTTTCCGCGAGCACGATCTCCCGGAGACCTTCGTCCAGGACAACCATTCACGATCGGCGCGCGGCGTACTGCGCGGTCTCCACTACCAGCTTCCGAACGCCCAGGGGAAGCTCGTCAGGGCGGTACGCGGAACGATCTTCGATGTTGCGGCCGACATCCGGAAAGGATCTCCCACATTCGGGATGTGGGTCGGCGTCGAGCTCTCCGAGGAGAACCGGCGGCAGATCTGGGTTCCGGAAGGATTCGCTCACGGCTTCTGCGTACTCTCCGAAACCGCCGACGTGGTCTACAAGTGCACCGCCCTCTACGACGGCCCGAATGACCGCGTCATCCGCTGGAATGATCCCGAGCTCGGCATCGAGTGGCCGATCACGAATCCCCTTCTGTCACCAAAGGACGCCGACGCGCCCACCCTGGCGAAGGCAGAACAGCTCCCGGAACTGTAGAGACAGTTCAGTCCAGCATGTCATCCTGAGCGGGAGAATGGCCCCGCTTCGCTTCGCCAGTGGAGTGAAAGGAACTGTCATCCTGAGCCGCCGGATCCCGCGAAGCGGGAGAAGGACGGTCGAAGGATCTCGTGGAGCCTACCGGTCCGAAGTTCGGCTCGAGTCAGGACGTACCCGATCCTTCGCTTCGCTCAGGATGACAATCTGTTTCTCGTCCTCGCAGTCGAGGCCAGTCGTTCTCCTCTCCATCCTGTACAATCCGTCGCCACGGAACTTGCACCACTCCCCTCGCAAAAAATCATGCAAAAAAAGACCTTCTACATTTCGACTGCCATTCACTACGTCAACGACCTACCCCACATCGGTCATCTCTACGAGAATGTCGTCGCGGATACCGTCGCGCGGCACCACCGGCTGATGGGCGACGACGTGTTCTTTCTCACGGGGACCGACGAGCACGGACAGAAGATCCAGCGGAGCGCCGAGAAGGAAGGCATTCAGCCGATCGAGCTCGCAGACCGGGTCGTCGAGAATCATCTCGAGCTGTGGAAGAAGCTCAACATCACCAACGACGACTTCATCCGCACCACCGAGAACCGCCATCGGGTCGCCGTCTACGAGCTGATCAAGCGCATCCAGGAGCGGAACCCCGAGGACATCTACCTCGGCGAGCACACGGGCTGGTATTGCCAGAGTGAAGAGACCTACGTCCCCGAATCCCAGGTGAAAGACGGACGGGACAGCGAAGGCCATCCCGTCGAGAAAACGACCGAGCGCAACTTCTTCTTCAAGCTCTCGAAATATGAGCGGCCGCTTCTCGATCTCTATCGGGACAATCCTTCGTTCATCTACCCGAAGACCCGCTACAACGAAGTCGTTTCGTTCGTCGAGCAGGGCCTGAAGGATCTCTCGGTCTCGCGTACCTCGATCGACTGGGGTATTCCGTTCCCCGGTCAGCCCGAGCACGTGATCTACGTCTGGATGGACGCGCTCACCAACTACATCACCGCCCTCGGGTTTGGAGCCGCGGACCACGAACGGTTCGACAAGTACTGGCCCGGAGATGTTCATCTCATCGGCAAGGACATCGTGCGATTTCATGCGGTGTACTGGCCAGCGTTTCTGATGGCCGCCGGACTCGAGCTGCCGAAGCAGATCGTCGCGCACGGCTGGTGGCTCCGCGATGATCAGAAGATCTCGAAGTCGACCGGCAACATCGTCAGGCCGAACTACATCATCGAGGAGTTCGGTCCCGATCCGCTCCGCTATTACCTGCTGCGTGAGATGGTCTTCGGACACGATGCGAACTACTCCGACGAAGCGTTCATCAACCGCTACAACTCGGACCTCGCGAACGATCTCGGCAACACCCTGTCTCGGGCGCTGAAGATGACCGCGTCGTACTTCGACGGCAAAACCCCGCCGGTCCCGTGCAACGACAACCCGATCGTCGAAGCGGTGCAGAAGCACGTCCCCCGCTATCTCGAGGAGATGGAGAAATGGGCGTTTCAGAAAGCGCTGGACGTCGTGTGGGATCTGCAGAACGAGATCAACAGCTACATCGTCAGCCGCGAGCCGTGGAAACATTACAAGGAGCAGGGCGCCGATGACGCACTCTCCCGGATCCTCTGGAACATCCTCGAGGGCCTGCGGGTAGTCTGGACGATGATGTCGCCCATGATGCCGGAGGTGGCGGCGGTTGCGCTACGAAGAATCGGAGCCGGAGACATCTCACTCGACCGGAAGGCGCTCGAATGGGGTGCGCTGCCGAATGGCCGCGAAGTCGAGGCAGGCGATGCCCTCTTTCCACGAGTCGACGCCGGAGAATGGCTCGACCGGATCACAGGCGGAAAAAAGGAGAAAGACGTGACGGAGAAAGACAAAAAAGGAGAGGCTGGTCCTCCCATCGAAACGACGCAGGCAATTCACGAGGGTGTGCAGCCGGAAGGTACGAATGCAGAGAAGCCGGCGAAAGATTCATCCGCCGGGCCTCCCAGGCAGACCACTGAAGCACAGCCACCCGACGCACAGCAGATCTCGATCGACAAATTCTTCGAGACCGACCTCCGCGTCGCACAGATCGTCGCCGCAGAGAAGATCGAGAAATCGAACAAGCTTCTGAAGCTGCGGGTCACGACCGGAGACTCCGAGCGCACGATCGTCGCAGGGATTGCGAAGGCGTACGAGCCGGAGGAGCTGGTTGGTCGGAAAATCGTAATCGTCGCCAACCTGCAGCCCGCAAAGCTGATGGGCGTCGAGTCGCAGGGAATGATCCTCGCCGCCGACCTCGGAGGCAAGCCGACCCTGCTCTCAGTCGACGCCGACGTCCCCGTCGGCACAAAAGTACGATAGGAAAGAGCTGTCGTGTGGGTCGTGCGTCCCGCACGATGTGTGGTGGCCTCAGGCCGCCACACCATACCAGCAACCGTCGTCCGATCGATCAAAGGTCCTGCGGGCCCGGTTCTGACTGGTCCGTCCTCGGCCGGGACGGCCGAGGACATCGGGCCGGAGGCCCGACCCACACACAGTCTCTTTCCGAAAACCGGTCTTGACGAACCGCGCTGCAGGCTTAAGTTTAAAGAGTACCGAGGCCACTCGATGGCCCGGTCTGGACGGCGCGCCGGGACGCGCCGAAACCCTCCTTCGACCGCCACCGCGGAGGAGGGTTTCTTGTTTTCAGTCGGCAGTCGTCGGTCGTCAGTCGTCAGAAAAGGCGGGAGGAAGACTCAGGTTCCTACCGGATGCCAGACCGTCTTGGTCTCGAGGAAGTCCTGGATCGCGTAGGGACTCTGGGCGCGGTCGGACGACCAGTCCTGGATCTCATGACGCACGACGCGTTTGACGTTGTCGGCGGCGAGCGCGGAGGCTTTTGACGCGAGCTCTTCGTCGGCGCCTGAGAGGTCGATTGCGTTGACGTCCATGTGCGAGGCGAGCCAGGGGACGAGCTCTCCCCTCTGACCGGTGATGATGTTCACGACACCGCCTGGGACATCCGAGGTGGCGATGATCTCGGCCAGCGTGATCGATGGAAGCGGGCGGCTCTCGGACGCGAGGACCACGACCGTGTTGCCGCTGACGATCGCCGGGGCGGTTCTGCTCACAAGCCCCAGCAGTGCACTCTCTTCCGGAGCGACGATTCCGACGACACCCGTCGGCTCCGGCGTACTGAAGTTGTAGTACGGACCGGCCACGGGATTCACGCTGCCGAAGATCTGCGTGTACTTGTCGGCCCAACCGGCGTAGTACACGAGCCTGTCGATCGACTCGGCAACTTCCTTCTCGGCGTCGCCTGACTTCAGTCCGGTCCTCTCCAGCTCTGCCTGCAACTCCGCAAAGCGGCTCTCGCAGACCTCGGCCATCCGTAGAGGATCTGGCCCCGGTTGTATGCAGTCTTGCCACTCCAGCCGGGAAACGCTTTCCGTGCGGCGACGACCGCGTTGCGTACGTCCTTCCGGGATCCTCTCGAGGCATTCGCGAGCAAGGTATCTCCTCCTGCGGAGTGAACGGGGTAGAAGCGACCCGACTCGGTGCGCGGGAACTGCCCCCCGATGTACATCTTCCAGGTCTTTCGGACTTCGAGTCTCTCGCGCTTCGCCATCAGCTCAGCCTCACATACGGAGCGAGCCCATGCAGTCCACCCTCACGACCGAATCCCGACTCCTTGTAACCGCCAAACGGAGACGTAGGATCGAACTTGTTGAACGTGTTCGCCCAGATCACCCCCGCCCGCAGCAGCCGCGACATCTCGAGGATCCGGGACCCCTTGTCGGTCCAGACGCCAGCCGACAGGCCGTACGGCGTGTTGTTCGCCCGCTCGACGGCTTCCTCCGGCGTTCTGAAGGTCAACACTGACAGCACCGGCCCGAAGATCTCTTCCTGAGCGATGCGGTGAGACTGCGCAACACCCGTGAAGAAGGTCGGCTTGAACCAGAAGCCCTTCTCGGGGAGCTTGCAGTCGGGCTGGAAGATCTCCGCACCCTCTTCCACGCCGCTCTCGACCATCTCGCGAATCTTGTCGAGCTGCATGCGGGAGTTGATCGCGCCGATGTCGGTATTCTTGTCGAGCGGATCACCCACGCGAAGCGTTCCGAGACGGGCCCGGAGCTTCCGGACGACCTCTTCGAGCACGGACTCCTGCACGAACAGCCGCGATCCCGCGCAGCAGACGTGTCCCTGATTGAAGTAGATCCCGTTGACGATTCCCTTCGACTGCCTGATCGATCGGTGCATCCTCGAACACGATGTTCGGTGCCTTGCCGCCGAGCTCGAGCGTCAGCCTCTTGCCCGTTCCCGCGACTGCACGCTGAATGATCTTCCCCACCTCGGTCGAGCCGGTGAATGCGATCTTGTCGACGTCCTCATGCTCGACCAGAGCGGCGCCCGTACGGCCGTCTCCGGTCACGATGTTCACGACTCCGGGCGGAAGACCTGCCTCGCGGATCACGTCGGCGAGCATCAGGGCCGTGAGCGGTGTCGTCTCGGCGGGCTTCAGAACCACCGTGTTTCCCGCGGCCAGAGCCGGCGCAAGCTTCCACGCCGCCATGAGCAGAGGGAAGTTCCACGGAATGATCTGAGCCGCGACTCCGAGAGGCTCGATCTGCCGGTTCGGAAATGCGTACTCCAGCTTGTCGGCCCATCCGGCGTAGTAGAAGAAGTGAGCCGCGGCGAGCGGGATGTCGATGTCGCGCGATTCCTTGATCGGCTTGCCGCCATTCATCGTCTCGAGAACGGCGAAAGCCCTCGCCTTCTCCTGAATGATCCGGGCGATCCGGTAGATGTACTTTGCGCGCTCCGAGGGGCTGATCTTGCTCCAGGTCTTCTCGTAGGCCTGGCGGGCAGCCTTGACGGCCTTGTCGACGTCCTTTGCATCGCCCCACGCGACACGGGACAGAGTCTCCTCGGTCGCCGGATTGATCGTCTCGAACCAGGTTCCGCTCGAAGGCTCGACCCATTCGCCACCGATGAAATGGTTGTACTTGTCGGCGATCGAGACGTGGTCGGTTGCTTCCGGGGCGGGAGCGTAGTCCCACTCGACCGGGAGCGGCGTGGGAGGACCGGGCTTCAACCGTTCCGTGATGTCGGTTTTACTCATTCGCTGTCCTGTCAATCGAGCGTGAAATAGTCGGAGGACTGGTAGGTCCCGCTCTTCTCTTTGCGGATCTGCATCAGCACGTCATTGAGCAGCGAGCTCGCTCCGAACCGGAACAGATCCGGCGTCATCCAGTCGCGCCCGAGCGTCTCGTAGAGCACCACGAGGTACGCGAGCGCCAGCTTCGAGCTCGAGATGCCGCCAGCCGGCTTCATGCCGATCTGCTTGCCGGTCGCGTGATAGAAGTCACGGATCGCCTCGAGCATCACCAGCGTCACGGGGAGCGTTGCGTTCGTCTTTGCCTTCCCGGTCGAGGTCTTGATGAAATCGCCGCCAGCGTACATGGCGATCATCGAGGCGCGGCGGACGTTGTCGTACGTTTCCAGCTCCCCCGTCTCGAGAATCACTTTCAGATGAGCCGGCCCGCACGCTTCCTTTACCGCCACGATCTCGTCGAAGACCGCCTGATCGTCGCCGGAGAGAAAGGCGTTGCGGTTGATCACCATGTCGATCTCGTCCGCTCCATCCGCCACGGCACGGCGTGTTTCTTCCAGCTTGATGTCGAGATAGGTCTGTCCGCTGGGAAAGCCCGTGGCGACGGAGGCGATGTGGATATCCGCTCCTGACGAGCGCCTTTCTCACGTCGGCGACGAGGGCCGGATAGACGCACACGGCCGCGACGTGAGGGATCTCCGGGTCGGATGGGTCGGGGCGAATCGCCTTGCGGCAGAGAGCCTGGACCTTGCCCGGGGAGTCTTTCCCCTCGAGGGTGGTCAGGTCGATCATGGAGATGATCGTCCTGAGTCCCTGGAGCTTCGCATCCTTCTTGATCGAGCGCTTCGCGAGGCTCTCGGCCCGCTCGGTCACGGCAACGGCGTCGACTGGCCGCACGAGTTTCAGGGCATCGTCCAGAGATCGCGCAACCGTGCCGTCTCCGCGTTCGATGATGGCGCCGCTCATGATGCGCCTATCTTAACGCTTCGCCGGGGAGCGTGACACGCCGACGGGGCGACACCTCGACCGGCGTTGCGGTGACTGACTCCTTCATCGCTCCGGGGGAGGAGGATGGCGAAGACGAGGGACGACGCACCGGACGCCTCGGCAATGAGGAGTCACTCTCGATCAGGTTCCACGATCCGTCGAAGGTCCACAAGTCCGGATAATAGAGTCCGGCAAAGCCACCGTAAAGAACGATCTTTCCGATGGTCGGATCCCACGCCATTCCCCCGTTCATCCGGGGCGACGGTGCAGGACCATCATCGACCTCACTCCAGGTCGATCCGTTCCATGCCCACATGTCGTTCAGATACTGCTCGGTGTTGCTCTTGCCTCCGAACACCAGAACGCGCTGATTTACCGGATCCGTGGCGACCTGCGCACCATAGCGCTGCGGAAGCTTCTGAGACGGAGTCATTTCCACCCATTTGGTGCCGTCGAACTGCCACTGATCCTCATAACGCTGGAACTTGGAATTGAAATCGGGACGGCCCACTCCTCCGGCGAGCACGATTCGATTCGTGACCGGGTCGTGGAACATTGTTGCCAGGATGCGCGCCGGCGGCCTCTGGTCCTTCTTGAGATCGAGCTTCTTCCAGTTGGTTCCGTCCCACGTCCACGTCTCTCCGAGATAGCCTCCGAGATCATCGATCCCGCCGTAGAGAATCACCTTCCGGCTCACGGGATCCCAGGCCATCATCGACCAGCGGCGCGACTTCGGCTTCTCCGTTGGTTCTTTCTTTTCGAAGCTCTCGCCGTCGTATTCGTACGTACTCGAAGTGGAGCAGAGGATGACGAGCTTGTCCCGCTCGGGATCGACGGCACCACTCGGAACCGTGCAGCCGGTGGGTGCACCTTCCAGCACCAGCCGCTCCCACTGCAGATTGTCGAGTCTCCACAGATCGTAATAGAAATCAGTGGCGTCCTGTCCGCCGAAAAGGAGCAGGCGTATGCTCGTCTCCCGGCGAGCTCTCGAGCACGAAATGTGTTCGTGATCCCGGGGTCTCCGGTGCCCTGACGAAAATCCACCGGTCGCCGCTCAGACGGAACGTGTTGTTGTTCTCATCCAGAGCCGTACCGCCATAGATGACCGTCTGATTCCGGCTCTGGTCATGCGCCATGGCGTACGCGAAGATCGACCCGGCTGTGCGTACCACCGACAGCTCCGACCAGTTGGTGCCATCCCAGATCCACGTGTCGTTGCTGACCCCACCCCGCGGGCAGCTTCCTCCGTAGAGCAGAACGTCGCCATCGAACTCCCGGTACACCATCTTCGCCTGCCCCGCACACGGAGGCATCTCCTCCGGTTCGACCTGGACCCAGGAGCCGTCGGCATATCGGTACATGACGACCGCCGGCGCAGTCGTGCTCGTACTGGTACCGAGCATCAGAATCTCATTGCGCGCCGCGTCGTAAACGAGTGACGGCAAAGTGACGTCCGGTCCGTCGCTGCTGACGAGTGTCCATGTGGTTCCGTCGAACTCCCACGTATCCGTGTAGTTTTCGTCGACCAACCCACCGCCGAACAGGACTGTCTTGTCGCGAACCGGATCGTACGCCAGCCCGGCAAGACGCCGCGG
Organism: uncultured Acidobacteriota bacterium; assembly: GCA_963829355.1. Lineage (GTDB taxonomy): Bacteria > Acidobacteriota > Thermoanaerobaculia > Gp7-AA8 > JAHWKK01 > CAWHHZ01. The sequence goes on along the minus strand of CAWHHZ010000032.1, from coordinate 133,684 downwards.
TGCCGGAGCGTTCGGTGTGTCGAGCTCCATCCAGTTGTCATCGCGGTAGACCCATGTGTCGCCGATAACCTGATCTCCCGTCGCGCCTCCGAAAAGCACGATTCGGTCACGCGCGCTGTCGTACGTCATCGACATCGCATATCGCGGCGAGGGTGCGTTTTCCGGATAGAGCTTCACCCAATTGTTGCCGATCAGGCGCCACGTATCGGCATACTCGTACCTGAGATCAGCGCTGTCCAGCGGACTGAGCCCACCGAACAGAATGATTCCCTTTGCCTCGGGGCTCCAAACCATTCCCGGATTGCGCCGCGCCGACGGGAAAGCCATCACGTCGACCGCTGTCAGAGTGAGCATCAGCACGCCAAGAGTCATGACTCCGGCGCGAAGGTTCTTAGAAATCACTGGCATCATAGGTTTGATCCACACAGAACGATTCTCGAATTTGGAAATGCCGGACCCTCCAGCACACGCCTCGCAACCTGACGGCGCCGGAAAAAAATCCGATATGAACGCACAGTTCTGTTGACGAATGTGCCGCGGCGAAGGTTCCGTGGTCCTTGCTCGTGATCCTTCCTGCAACGGCAGGAAGCGGGCGCCGCGGCTGCCGGCGAGCCACGGCCATCCCGTGGACCAACCTTTCGCAACTTGCCCCGCCCTCTCCCGATCTGTTACGTATCACTACATGAAATGGCTGGAGCGATACGAGTCCTGGATCGAGCAGTACGAGTGGTTGCGACTACACGTTGTGGGAGAACACCGTTGCGCAATATCTGTCTGCGCTCCTGATCGTCGCGCTGGCCCTCGCAGCTCTCGCCCTGTTCCGCCTGCTCCTCAAACCGCGCCTGAGCGCAACCGAGTCGACCGAGACGCGATTCGATGACGTGATCCGCGATCTCGTCAGCCACACGCGCCTGCTTCTTCTCGGGCTCGTGCTTCTCTACTTCGCCCTCAAACCGCTTACGCTTCCCCTGACCATCGTGGCGATCATCCGAGGCGCGGCGATCATCGCCTTCCTGCTGCAGGTCGGCATCTGGATCTGCGCGGCGCTCGACTTCTGGCTCCAGCGCTATCGTGAAGGAAAGATCGAGACTGATGCCGCCGCGGTCACCACGATTTCGGCGGTCGGTTTCGTTGCCAAGATCGGAATCTGGGCCGTACTCTTCCTCACGGCCCTCCACAATTTCGGTTTCAATGTCACCACGCTCGTCGCAGGTCTCGGTATCGGTGGTGTGGCCGTCGCCCTCGCCCTGCAGAACATTCTGGGCGATCTCTTCGCCTCGCTCTCCATCGTGGTCGACAAACCATTCGTCATCGGCGACTTCATCATCGTCGGCGGAGATTTCATGGGCTCGGTCGAAAAGATCGGCCTCCGAACCACCAGGATACGAAGTCTGGGGGGAGAGCAGATCATCATCTCGAACGGGGACCTCCTGCAGAGCCGGGTCCGTAACTTCAAACGGATGCAGGAACGGCGCGCCGTTTATCTCTTCGGAGTCACCTACGACACACCGGTCGGGAAGGTGGAGTGGATTCCAGGCATGGTCAAGGAAGTGATCGAGTCACTGGAGAACTGCCGGTTCGATCGCTCCCACTTCAAAGGCTTCGGCGATTCGGCTCTGCTGTTTGAAACCGTCTTCTGGATTACGCAGCCCGATTTCCCGATCTTCATGGACGTCCAGCAGAAGTTGAGCCTCGAGATCATGCGGCGCTTCGAGGCTGAGAAGATCAAGTTCGCCTTCCCTACCCGTACGTTGCACATCGAGAGCTCAGAGCCGGCGGAGTCGTAACATCAGGTAGAAGGAGGCCGCGGATCGTGTCCCGCCCTCCACTTGGCGCCCGGTTCGCAACACGGCAGCGCGAATGGATCGTGACAGCAAGAAGACTGCGCCGGGAGACCTCGAGCAGTTTGCAAAGAAGACAGCGATCGTCGCCTTGATCGCAGCCGCGATCGGCTGCCTCTGGCTGGTCCGCCACGTTCTGGTGCTCATCTACATCGCGGCGGTCCTCGCCGCCGGACTCGCCCCGGCAGTCCGCCGTGTGCAGATCGTCGTCAGGCTCTGGACGAAACGGCGCATCCGCCGCGGAACCGCCGTCATGATCGTCTATCTCCCCTTCGTGGCGGGAGCGGTCCTGCTGGCGGTCCTCGTCGTGCCTCGCATGCTGATCGAGACGCGTGGCCTTACGGCCGAACTACCGACGCTCGTCGAACAGAACATTCTCGAACCTCTCGAGCCCTACATCCCGCTCGACGATGTCCGCGGCCTGCTGACCCAGCAGAGCCAGCAGCCGAAAATCCGGATCTTCAACTTCTTCTGGAGCGCAGTCACCGTCGTGACCGCCGTTGTTGCGATCCTTTTCATGGTCGCCTACATGCTGATCGATGCGGCGCGACTGAGGAATCTGATCCTGCTGCTCTTCCCCGCCGATCAGAGGACGGCACGAGCCGGTACCATCCGGCGTATGTCCAAGAGAATGTCGAGCTGGCTGGGGGCGCAGTTGACCCTGGCTGTGATCGTCGGCGCGGCAACATTCATCGGTCTCGTCGCTCTGCAGATCCCATACGCGATCCCCCTCGCCATTCTCGCGACGGTTGGCGAGGTGGTACCGGTCATCGGTCCGATCCTCGGTGCAATCCCGGTTCTGATTGTGGCCCTGACTCTCTCGAAGTGGCAGTTCTGGGCCGCTCTCGCCCTGACGATCGGGATCCAACAGGTCGAGAACTACCTCCTCGTCCCGCGAATCATGGGAGACCGGGTGAAGATCTCTCCCCTTGCCGTCTTCATCGCCTTCCTCGTCGGAGCATCTCTCTACGGAATCGTCGGGGCGATCCTGGCGGTACCGAGCGCCGTCATCATCCAGATGATTTTCGAGGAGGCCTTCCTCGTCCACCGAGAGCGACGCCAGAATCACGCCCGCAAAGGCACCGTCATCTGGTACGACCGCACCGGGGACTGAACGGAGGCTCTGTCTGAGCCTTGCAAGGAGCTGTCATTCCGAAGCGAAGCGAGGAATCTGGGCGGGGGACCGAACGAAGCCACCTTCCCCGCCCGGATTCCTCAGTCGCGATGAAGCCGCTCCTTCGGAATGACAGCACCGGGGTCAGTTTCACTCCAATGGCGACAGCGAAGCGGCACCATCCCACTCGATCAGAATGCCGGCGGCCACTGGTCAAAAGAAAAGAGGCCTGCGGGCGAGACCACCCGCAGACCTCTGCGAAGCCACCCATCGAGAGATACCTCAGCGGGAGGCGAGCTGCTCTTTCTTGTCCTTCAGCAAGGCGATCGGGATCGCGCCGTTAATATTGACGCCCGCATCGTCCCGGTCGACCTTGAAGCTCCGGATCACCGGCAGCCACTCCGGATTCTCTTCGCGTGCGGCCATACGCCAGGCTGCTGTCACACCACGCACGACGTCCTCGAGGAGCGCTCGAGTCTCACCGTCCGAGGTCAGTGCGACTCCGCCGAACTCGATGTTTCCGTTCTTCTCGCTGGCCCATACGCCCATCGTGGAGACGTACCTGAGGGCCTTGCCGAACGAGTCCGCGTTCTCTTCGCTCAATTTCTGGGTCATGGAGCGGCCCATGCGCGCCGAGCGTTGCACGTCCATCACGGCCCAGGCCGATGCTTTCCGGTTGATCTTCGCGAGATCGCGACCGATGTTTGAAGCGACCATGAAATCAGAGCCCCCTGCCGCACGCTGCTCGAGCGCTCTGACAACGGCCGCCTCGGTTCCCGCAATCGTCACGGTCGACGATACGAAGCTCGCAACCGGCACTTGATCATCCACCTCTTTACCGTCCGGAGTTTCGGTCGGTCGGTAATAGATCGAGCCCCCGGCAGACGCGACCGGAGCGGCTCCATGCCGCATGACTGCTGCCGCGAGACGTGCCGGATCGAAACGGCCCTCGACCACGAGCAGGAGCTCACCCTTCTCCGCATTTTCCGCACTTGGGAGCATCGCGAAGAGCACGGCGTTGACGTCGGACATCGGATCGAGCCCCGCCTCCTGGAGGAACAGCATCGCCTCGCCATCGGTGGTGATGTCGCTCGTGTGCTCGAACAGAAGGCCTCCGAACTGGCCGGACTTCAGCTCGTCGAGCCGCACGACCCCGACGGTGACGGCATCAGATGGAACGAGCGAGAGCAGCTCGTCCGTTCCCGCGATCGCAGGAAGAGCGAGGAGAACCGCAAGGACTGCAATGACACTATGTTTGTATCTCATCTCAAAACTCCTTTCTCTGAAAGAGCCAGCACGCAAGGCCGAGACATGCGAGGCCAAAGAGCCCCGAGGTCCAGAACGAGGCGATGGTGACGGCTTCCGCCATCCGCTCCGGGATATGCTCGCCCCCGGATACCGCAACGATCGTGGCTTGCTGTAACTCGAATAGTTTCGGGAACATCCAATACATCCCGTGGACCAGATCGGCCTTCCACTGCGTCGCCAGGGCCGCCCCGATCCGTTCATGGGCCGCCAGTACGATCGACAGAAAAAAGATGGCGTAGGTCGCCATGATCGAGACCGCGGTCGAAGAGGTGACCACACCGACTGCGAACGCGAAGGCGAGCAGCACGGCAATCGAGAACATGATGATCACACCGCTCAGCAGAAAGCGCAGATGAAGGACGTGGGTCTTCCAGACCACGATCAACCAGATTGCACCGATCAGGTAAATCACATTCGTCGCGGAGAGAAGCAGACCCGCAAAATATCGGCTCAGAAGGATCGGGATTCGTCCGACCGGTCTGGAGAGGTACAGATCGACGGTTCCCTTGTCCTGCAGGCGTGGCACGAGATGGGCCGTCGCGAAGATCGCGAGGAAAATGCCGATGACGAAGATTACCCCTGAAAACGCGGTTTCGAAGCCAGTGACGAGATCCTCCATCTGGAACATTCCGGCTTCCAGCTCCACTTCGTTTCCGAAGAGCTTTGCACCCGCGAGCGCGCCGTCGACGACATCGAGATTGACCGCCGAAGCGAAGACGAGAATGAAGAGCGATGACAGAACGAAATACGCGATCAGCGTCCATCGCGCCGCCGCCTCGCGAAACACCTCTTCAATGTTGGCTGCGAGAACTTTCATCAATCTTCTCCCTGCACTGCATCGACGCTGACTGGCCGGACGAGATCGACGAAGACATCCTCCAGAGTCGAGCGCAATGGTGTCAGCTCGACGAGCTGGATTTTTTCGCTGCGGAGACGGTCGACGGTCGCATTCAGTTTCTCGAGATCCTCGACGGCGAGGACGAGATGTCCGTTCTGTCTCTCGAACGCAATCCCGCCGTCCGCGACGATTGATGCCGTGCGGACGAGGTCGGCGCTCGTGACGAGCTTGTAGGTCGAGCTTCTGCGAGTCAGCTCCTCGACCGATCCCATAGCTGCGATACGTCCGTCCCGCAACATCGCCACCCGGTCGCACGTCAGCTCGACCTCGGAGAGCAGATGTGAATTGAGGAAGATCGTCCGCCCCTTCCGCGCCTCCTCCTTGAGAAGATCGCGAATCTCGCGGCGACCGACCGGGTCGACCCCGTCGGTCGGCTCGTCGAGGAACAGGACATCGGGATCATGGACGAGCGATGCCGCCAGACCGAGCCGCTGCGTCATTCCCTTCGAGAATTTCTTCGCCCGCACATCGATCCATCGCTCGATGCCGAGACGCTCGAGGAGTTCCGGCACCCGCTTCTTCAGAGTCGCCCGGTCCATCCCCGACATCCGACCGAAAATCGACATCGTCTCCCGGGCGGTAAGGTAGCCGGGAAAGCGATGCCCTTCGGGCAGATATCCTACGCGGAGCCGGCTCCTGGGATCGGAGGTCGGCCGCCCATGGATGAACGTCTTCCCGGCCGTCGAGCGCGTCAGATCGAGCAGGATCTTGACGGTCGTCGTCTTCCCGGCTCCGTTTGGCCCGAGGAGTCCGAACACTTCCCCGTCGGACACGTCGAAGGAAATGCCATCCAGCGCCCGGACCTTCTGGCGTCCGAATGCGGATGTATAAGTTTTCTCGAGCTCGTGAACTCGAATCGCTTTTTCAGTCATAGGCAGTCTGTTCTACGGAATCGGTGGGTACAAGGTTTTCGTGATCGACCTCCCTCCGCGTTTATTTTCTGAGAACAATGAGGCAGGATTATGTCGATCATCCCAATCGGCGCATGAACCAGTGAGAGCGTCCACACCCTTGCTCGAGAGCCACTCCGTCAGCAACCCTTTCTGAGGATGACGTACTCTCCCACGACCGAAGCGCCGCAGCTTCTCGCGTAGTACTCGGTCGTGGAGACCCACGGGATCCGGATCGTGGAGTAACCGAGCTCCCGGAGATCGGCGAGCGAGTGCCTCAGCAGATGCGCACCGATACCCCTTCCCCGCGCCGCCGCGCTCACACCCTGAGGACCGAACGTCCCCAGTCCGGCGTTGTTGATCTCGCACGCGGTAAATCCGAGAATCATCCGATCCGACCTCGCCACCCGTACCACCGCACGCTCACTCAACACGCCGCGCCCGATTTCCCAGGCGATCGCACTCCCGAATTGATCCGTAATGAACTGCTCGAGTGAGTCCTCGAGCGCCGTCACCTGCTCGACCTCAATTCCTGAGAGGGGCTCCGGCCTCTCCGCCTCGGAGATGGACGTCTCCATGTCCGTCGCCAGGTCAGCCTGCTCAAATCCTCGGCTTTCGAAGAACTCGATTGATTGCTCCTGACTCCGCGGCACCCCCGGGATCAGATAATTTCCCGCGGCAGCCGCCACCGTGACTCTTCTATGGGAGGTTCCAATCTCCTCCACAGAGTGATCGAGCAGCGCCGAGCCGATTCCCCGTTCTCTGGACGATGCCTCGACGACGAGCAGACGCAGGGACGAGCCACAGACAACCGAGACGCCTCGTATCACCTCGTCGGCGACAGCAACCGAACAGACTGCCGGGCCTCCGAATCCAGGACCGAAGAGCTTCTCGTGAAGAACGGGCGTCGGATCGAACCCGATGTCCAGCGCTCCCACGAGCAACTCGCGGAGACGCTCATAGTCCTCCGTGTCTGCCCGACGAATGTGCATCCACCAATTCTAGTGTAGTGAAGCACCACACTGGTCGCTCGTCGGAGGGGGGTCCCGCCCGAAAGTCGCGTCGGCTCGTCTTTCGCACCCGTAGTACGATTCGTGCGATTCGAGCGACAGGAGATGGAAGTAGAGTGATTCAAAGACGAAAGCGAAGACCGAAGCGGCGCACCGCCAGCAGACAGACATTTCTTCCCCTCGCCATCGGCACCACGGGGGGAGTTGCTCTGGCCACGGTGGCCTTCCTGTTCTTTCGGCAGCAGGCCAGGCAGGTGATTACGGGTCGTGCCGATACATTCGACTCGGCAATCATGGATCTTGTTCACAGCGGCCACAGCGAAAGAATGGACAAGGTGATGCGGGTTTCGACAAGTCTCGGTGAACACATCGCGATTGGTGCAGCCGCCTACCTCACCGCGATGACGATGATGAAGCGCGATCGCAAGCACGACGCCTGGACCGTTTTGATCAGCACCGGCGGCGCCATGGTCCTCAACACGGCGCTCAAGGGTATTTTTCAGCGGCAGCGTCCCCTCGAGCGGCTTCGAATGATCAAACTTCCCCGTTCACACAGTTTCCCGAGTGGACATTCGCTGCTGTCCGCGGCCACGTACCCGATCGTCGCGCATCAGCTCGTATCTTCCCGCTCGGTCGGCACTCAGATCACGACGCAGATCATCACAGGTGCGGTCATCCTGTCGGTCGGGTATTCGCGCGTCTACTTCGGAGTCCACTTCCCGTCCGACGTCCTCGGAGGATTTGCTGCCGGTCTCGGATGGCTCGGTCTCACCTCTCTGTCGCACGGGATGGTGGACCGCGAAGTCGCCGCGGCCTGGATCCGGGAAGGCCGGGACCTGCCGTGAACCCAGCATCCCCGGCCACACTCACGAAATTGCCCTTTGTTGTGAAGAGTTGGAGAATGAACCAGAGCATCGGCGTCTGCTTCGCATGACGTCTTGCAGCCGAGCCCGAACGCCACACACGGAGAACGACTCAGGAAAATGTCCGTCTCGCCCACATACGGAACTAACATCGCATTCATCGAAGAGCTGTTCGAGAAGTATCAACACGATCCCTCCTCGGTCAGCGAAAGCTGGCAGGAGTTTTTCCAGGACTATCGTCCTCCCGCGGCGCAACCAGCGGTCGACCACGTGGATCGCCGCTCCAGCGGAGATGGCAGCAAGACTTCGCCAGCCGCCGTAACGGCGAAGGAAGCTCCTGCTGCGCAGGCGAAGAGTCCGGTCCAGAAACCTCGACCGGTGTCCGCTCCGGAAGAAACGAAGGAGCAAGCTCCAGAAGAACCGGTGACGGTACTGCGAGGCGTCGCATCCAAGATCGTCGAGAACATGGAAGAGTCGCTGACCGTGCCGACGGCGACGACGATCCGCACGATCCCCGTCAAGGCTCTGGAAGAGAATCGCAGGACCATCAACGAGAGCATGCTCCTTCAGGGCCAGGGTAAGGTCTCTTTCACCCACATCATCGCCTGGGCGCTCGTCCGTGCTCTGCGCGAGTTTCCGCGCATGTATGCCTCATACGAGACCCGCGAAGACCAGCCGGTCCGGCTCGATCACGACGACGTCAACTTCGGTCTTGCGATCGACATCGAGAAGAAGGATGGAAGCCGTACGCTTCTCGTTCCCAACATCAAGGGCGCGCAGAAGATGGACTTCTCTTCATTTCTTCACGCCTACAACGATCTGATCCGTCGCGCGCGAAAAAACGATCTCAAGATCGAAGATTTTGCGGGGACGAACTTCTCGCTGACGAACCCGGGCATGATCGGCACCGTCGCCTCGGTACCTCGCCTCATGCCGAAGCAGGGAACGATCATCGCCACCGGACAGATCGACTTCCCCGTCGAGTATTCCGCCGCTGATCCCTCGGTCCTCGCCAACCTTGGCATCTCCAAGGTCATGACGATGACCAGCACCTACGATCACCGAATCATCCAGGGGGCCGAATCGGGTGCGTTCCTGGCGCGAGTCCACGAGCTCCTGATCGGAAGTGACAACTTCTACGACGAGATCTTCCGAGCACTCCGCGTCCCGTATCAGCCGGTTCACTGGACCAGGGACGAGCACGACCCGTACGCCGCCGGCTCGGCCCACGTCGAGTCGATCACACGTCAGGCGGGTGTTCTCAGGATGATCAACGCGTACCGCGTACGCGGACATCTCATTGCTGATCTCAATCCGCTCGAATACGACCTCTCGCACCACCCGGAACTGAATCCGATCTACTACGGGTACACGCTCTGGGATCTCGACCGCGAATTCATCTGTGGCGGTCTCTGCGGTCTCGAGACGGCGAAGCTCCGCGACATTCTCAACACACTCCGTCAGACCTACTGCGGAAAGATCGGACCTGAGTTCATGCACATCCAGGATCCGAATCAGAAGAGGTGGCTGCAGGACCGGATGGAGCCGACCCGGAATCAATGGTCACTCGACGGCGAGGTCAAGCGGAGGATTCTGCGGAAGCTCAACGACTCGGAAGCCTTCGAACGATTTCTGCACACGAAGTACGTCGGCCACAAACGTTTTTCTCTCGAGGGAGCAGAGACTCTGATCCCGATGCTCGACCACCTCTTCACGATCTCCGCTGACGATGGGGTCGAGGATGTCGTCATGGGTATGGCGCACCGAGGACGGCTCAACGTGCTCGCGAACGTTCTCGGAAAATCGTACGAGAAGATCTTCTCGGAGTTCGAAGGGGACCTCGATCCGCAGACGACGCAGGGATCGGGAGACGTCAAGTACCACCTCGGAACCGAGGGCGTCCACACCTCACCCAAGGGGAACGAGCTCAGAATTACACTCGCGTCGAACCCGAGTCACCTCGAGGCGGTCGATCCCGTCACCGAAGGCATGGCGAGGGCAAAACAGAAGCTGAGAAACGATCGGGAGCGAAACAAGATCGTCCCGGTGCTGGTCCACGGCGATGCGGCCTTCGCCGGACAGGGAGTGGTCGCGGAGTTGCTGAACCTCTCCCAGCTCAAGGGTTTCCGAACGGGGGGAACGGTCCACATCGTCGTCAACAATCAGATCGGTTTCACCACCGCTCCCGAACATGCTCGCTCCTCCGTCTACGCGACCGACATTGCGAAGATGATCCAGGCGCCGATCTTCCACGTCAACGGAGATGATCCGGAGGCATGTATCAGAGCGGTCGAGCTGGCGATGGCGTTCCGGCAGCACTTCAAGAAGGATGTCGTTCTCGACATGTTCTGCTACCGGCGTCACGGTCACAACGAGGCCGATGATCCGTCGATGACGCAGCCGAAGATGTACAGCCTGATCAAGGATCATCGCTCCGTCAGAAAACTCTACACCGAGGCACTCCTGCGGAAGGGAGATCTCGATCCCGAAGAGGCGGAACAGTGGCTCGACGATTTCCGCGAGAAGATGGAAGCGGCGTTCGACAAGACCAAAGAGAGCGAGAAGCGGGAACGACCCCAGCCCCCTCTATGGACCGACGAGGAGGAGACGGGATTCCAGAACAAGCCGTCGCCGGAAACTGCGGTCGCGGATGAAAAGCTTCAGGAAGTCGGATCCGCTCTGACGAGCCTGCCCGAGGGCTTTACACTTCATCCCCGGCTCAAGAACTTCATGGACAAGCGCCGGAAGATGATGTCCGGCGAGGAGAAAGTCGATTGGTCCCTTGCCGAGGCCCTCGCCTTCGGTACGCTTCTTCAGGACGGCTTCCGGGTGCGGATCACGGGGCAGGACACGGGGCGAGGAACCTTCTCGCAAAGACACGCCGTGCTGCACGACTACAAGAATGGGCGGGTCTGGATCCCGATCAATCAGCTTGCGAAGAACTACCCGGCTCCTGACGAGCAGTGGAGTCTCGAGGAGCCGGACTACGAGATGCCGCGAGACGAGGTCGAGCAGACGGACGGCCCGCCGGTGACTCTCGCGATCTACGACTCACTGCTCTCGGAGTATGCGGTCCTCGGCTTCGAGTACGGGTACTCGGTCGCCGACCAGGACGCGCTCGTCTGCTGGGAGGCGCAGTTTGGCGACTTCATGAACGGCGCTCAGATCGTGATCGATCAGTTCATCTCGAGCGCCGAAGAGAAATGGGGACAGCACAGCGGTCTTACGCTCCTGCTCCCTCACGGGTACGAAGGGCAGGGTCCCGAGCACTCGAGTGCACGGCTCGAGAGGTTCCTGGTGCTGTGCGCCGAGGGGAACATGCAGGTCGTGAATGCGACGACGCCCGCTCAGTACTTCCATGTACTGAGAAGGCAGATGCAGAACAAGCCGCGGAAACCTCTCGTAATCATGACACCGAAGTTCCTCCTCAGGTACCCGCAAGCCACCTCGACGCTCGACGAGTTCAGAAACGGCGGATTCGAGCCGGTGCTCGACGATCCGGGCGTGCTCGACGGCTCGATTGCACCGGAAGCCGTGAAGCGAGTTCTGATCACGTCAGGAAAGATCTTTTATGACCTGAAGAATGCACGGGACGAGAAACGGGACGACATCGCGATTCTCCGTCTCGAACAGTTCTATCCGTGGCCCCAGGCCAAACTGGAAGAGTTCGTCAGCCGTTTCGAGAACGCTCCCGAAGTTCTGTGGGTCCAGGAAGAGCCCCGCAACATGGGCGGCTGGGACTTCATCGATGAGCGTCTGGAAACTGCCATCGGCGACCGGAAGCTCCGCTACGTCGGCCGGAACTTCAGCGCCTCCCCCGCCACCGGTTCGCACCATCGTCATGACCAGCAACAGAAGGAGATCGTGAGAATCGCGATCGAGGAGTGAAGAAGACGAACGATGAACGATGAACGATGAACGATGAAATGATGAAAAGGGCCTGTCATCCTGACCCCGCTCCGCGGGGGAAGGATCGCGTCCGTCCTGACTGTCGCGTTCTTTCCGTCCTGACAGTCGGGCCGTACGCGATCCTTCGACCGTCCTCCTCCCGCTTCGCGGGATCCGGCGGCTCAGGATGACGTCGGCTCACCACAAGACCCATCTTTCATCGTTCATCGTTCATCGTTCATCGTTCATCGTTCATCGTTCATCGTTCATCGTTCATCGTTCATCCTTCATCGTTCCAGGAGCCACCATGCCCTACACTGAATTCAAAGCCCTCCCCGACAAATCGAAAGCGTGGATCTTCGCCGCGAATCGGCCGCTGACGGCGGACGAGCGCGAGATCATCGACACTGAGGTGCCGAACTTTCTTTCGCAATGGACCGCGCATGGCGCGCCGGTTCCTGCCTCACACGAAATCCGGGACGATCAATTTCTCGTGATCGCCGCCGACGAGAGCGTCGCCCCCGGCGGCTGTTCGATCGACTCTCTTTTCAGGTTCGTCCGCGCCCTGGGAGAACATCTCGAGATCGACATGCTCAGCTCCGGCAAGATCTGGTATCGCGACAAGGCGGGAGAGATCCGCGGCATCGAGCGCCCGGGTTCCGTAAAGCCGCGCAGGCAAAAGAGATCAGCAAAGACAGCCCGGTCTTCGACACCTCTCTCGACCATCTCGCCACCTACCGACAGGCTTTCGAACGGCCCGCCAGCGACTCCTGGGCCTCTTCGCTGCTCTGACTTACCCACCGCAGAACGTTCCTTTGACCGCAGCTCGGTCCGGCCAGCCCCCGAGCCAGGGGAGGGATCTCCGTGAGCATGTTCGCATTCGCTATTGTCATTCACTCGCTAGACGAGAATAGCGCGACTAACGTATCAGCAGTTGATGCGATTTTGGAAACTCCTTACGTTTGCAACAGTGCTCTCCGCACTTCCGCTGACCGCAGCCCTTCCCTTGAAGGCTCCGGTCGATCCTGCTCCGCTGGGGCAGGGTGTCGACGACATCATTCAAGTAGATCTCCTCGAGCTCGATGACTCGATGATGGCGGTCTTCCTGACTCTTACCGGCCCCACGAAATGGGATAGCTACGAGGTGTGGGTCCGCCCGTTCAGTCTCGATGGTGAGCCGCTCACTCCGTCGCGGGTATTCGTAGCCTCGATCGGTTTGACCTCAGAGGTCACCGCGGCGACCAACGGACGCGAGGTGTTGCTCGTCACCGGGCATTGGGGAACTGACTTGATCGACCTCACACTGCTCGACGCCAGGGGCCATGTAGTCGGTGGTCCGCTCGAGACTGCCGGGAGAGTGGGAGCAACCGAGGCAACGGAGGAGGGGTGGGTCGTGCTGTGGTCCCCTGTGAGCTATACCCCACAGAGGGTGGAAGGGATACGGCTCACGACGAGCCTAGAAATACTGATTGACACGATCGAGCCCGTCGAAGGAGCTACGCTGAGTCAGCTCGTTCAGACGACCTCCGGCATCATCGCAGTCATACGCACCGCCTCCGGCGTCATGCTCTATGAGCTCGAGGGTTCTCAACTGCTTCCACGCCTCGAAGTCGCCCCACGCGACGATTTGATCGATGCGTTCTGGAACGGTGAGCAGGTCACACTGCTCCGGCGGACTGCGGCCTCGTCAGGAACAATCGACTTCGTCTCCTTGTCCAGCATGCTCGAGGTTCTCCACCAGCGCGAGATCAACCTGGAGGCGCCATGCACCAGTCTCGCGATGGAGTGGGTCGGCCATCAGTGGCTGCTGGCGTGTACGGATGGCTACGAAGGGATTACCTACCTCGATCGACTCTCTGCGGATGGACGACAGCTCGACGCGTCTCCAGTCGTCCTCGATAAAACACTAGTCGCCGACATTCTCTACCGGTCGCACACCACCTGGTTTGTAGCCTTCACGGAGTTCGAGGCAAACGGAACGCACAAGTGGCCTAAGCCATACGCTCTGGCCCGGATTGAAGGTGATTCACTTGTGGAGGAGCATCAGCTGTCGCAGCGCGCCGCCAACGCGATCCTTCTGGAAATGATCGAGTGGGGACACGACTGGCTCGTCGTCTATGGTCTCGAAGGAACTCTGATGGCGACCGTCGTAAACCGCGCCGGGATGCCGATCCTCCATCTGCCGCTCGTTGACGCGCTGAATGCTCGAGCGAACCAGAACCTACTGCCGCACCGGGTCGCCGTGGCCACCTGGAACGACACGACGTACGTAATCTCACCACTCGAGAGTGATCCAGGTAAGGTCGCCATCGTGACCCTCCGGCGGACATCTGACGATCGACTGTCGATGTCGATCGATGAGCTGGCACTCGAGGAGGACTTCACGGTGGAGGGTGCTGCAGCCGGAGAGTCTGGGTTGCTTCTGTATTACACATCCCGGCCGTGGGGGGTGACGATAGACAATCTGGTTCTGCTCGACGATGACATGGAGCCGGTCGCCGAGAGAAAATTCGATCAGTACTTCCCGCCAATCCGTGACATCGTCTCGGTCGGCCCGAATTTTTTCCTCGGCCTGGCCTGGGAGGGATTTGCCGTCGAAGTACTCAACGCGCGGCTCGAAACGACGGTACCGCGTCTGCCCGTCATCCCGCCTGTGGTGAACCCGCAGCGCCCTCTCATGGCAGCACACGACGGCCGGCTGCTCATCGCCTGGATCAATGGCAACGATCATATTCGAACGGTCGTCCTGGATTCGGAGGGCCAGATTGTGTCTGGAGACGGCGGCGGCACGGTCGTCTCACTCGGAGGTGGTTTCGACAGCGATCTGGCCGTGACTCGCAGGAGGAGCGGGTGGATGCTGAGCTGGATTGCGGCTGATGAGGAAGGCTGCGACGCCTTGTCTCACATCTACCGGATCGTCGTCGACGCAGCCGGCCAGCTCGTCACGCCCTTCCCCCACGAGCCTCACTATCTATTCCGCAACAGCTGCGGGGGCGCCAACCTCGTACCCGACGGAACAGCGGTCATCCTGGAGGAGACTCTGTACGAGCAACCGTACAGTTCTGCCACTCGCAGCTTCATTCGCTTTGCTCCCACTCGGCTGCGGGCTGTGTCGCGGCGATAGGTGACCTGTTTCGAAGTCCCCTGCAAAGCACACGCGGCACGTGCTACTGACGACTCCGTTGCGATCAATTACCGCTTGAGATCCGAAGGTGCGTAGATCTCGACTTCTCGAATACGGATGAAATCGCGATCTGCCGTCGCGATCCCGTCGACTCCGGCATTCTCGGCGGATGCGAGGACCAGCGAGTCGTTGGTGAGAAGCCCGTACTTCGCCCGGCCGTGGCGCGAACGGTCGAACGCCGGGACATCGACAGAGTGGACGGCGATCCCCATCAGGGGAATCCGGTCGAGCTGCTCCTGATAGACATTCAGCTTCCGCACGATCGCCCGCTTCGATCGCAGTTTCGAGGCGACGTTCCCTGGTTCGACCAGCCCTCGCGCAACCGCCTCGATCATCATCAGCCGGTGCGAGGTCTCCGCGAGGACCGTCGTCGACGTCACGCCCGCGATCTCCCCTCGTTCGCATCGTTCGAGAAAGCCGCGGCACTGGTGCGACAGCCCGGTGAAGTGGTAGATGAAAATCGTGGCATCCACAAAGATCTTCGAGCCCGCGACAACTTCAGAGATCCTCAGGATACGACTCCTCATTTAGAATCTCGCTTACTCGCTCGAGATCCAACGACAGGACTCCCCAGGAGCTCGCGACAACCCCGCCCGGGCCCCTGGGGCTACCCTTCTCAGCCAGATACGATTCCAGCGCCTCACCGATCACTTCACCGATCTGCTTGTCCTGTCGCAGAGCCTCGATTTTGGTCCTGCGGACGATCGTTTCATCGAGAATCGTGCTGAACTTCTTCTTCACTTCATGATGGTATCATGAAAGCCAGACGTCATCTTCCTACAGCCACTCCAGCGTCTCCACCGTCTTCTCGGTCCGCACGTTGCCCGTGTTCAGTGTCGATACGGGCTCGAACAGCAGGACGTGGACCTCTTCTGCGGCGTAAGGCTGGTGCTCCACGCCCCGCGGGACGATGAAGAGCTCACCCTCGTCGAGCTCGATGCTCCGATCCCGCAGACGGATTGTGAGATGTCCCTTCACGACCATGAAAAGCTCGTCCTCATTCTCGTGATGGTGCCAGTCGAACTCGCCGAGAAGCTTCGCGAGCTTTACGTGCTGACCGTTGAGCTCTCCGACGATCTTCGGGGACCAGTGCTCGCTGAACCTCGAGAGTTTTTCGGCAAGATTGATCGCCGTGGGGAGATTATTCGTCACTGTTGGATTCTCCTTCGAGCTTTAACAACTCGAGCAACTCTTCGAAGTCTTTGCTCACTCTCTCCCCTTCTTCTGAGCTCCTGCTGGCGAAGATCCTCAACGATGGCAATCCGCTGACTCGGGGTGAGCTGCCGCCAGAACTCCCGGTCTGCCTCCTGTTCTTCTTCGAAGGAGCGGCACTTCCGTACCCAGATATCCATGGCGGTATTCTATCGCGGAGCGGCGGTACGGAGGACTGGCCCGAACTCTAGCTGTGGCGGGGGCGAGAGGCGAGGGGCGAGAGACGAGAAGCGAGTGAGGAAGGAGCGGCGAGAGGCGAGCGGCGAGTGATCCTCCACCGGGGGCGAGCCGCTGGCGCGATCTCGGCTCGCCGGGAGGCTCTCCCTACCGCCGGGTTCGGGCCATTGGGGCTGAATCGTGAGAACCTTGACAAGGTAGCTACCGGGCGCCACATTGAGAGTCATGCGAAGCGTAGGCATCAAAGTCCTCAAGAACAAGCTGAGCGAGTACATCCGGATCGCCTCGCAAGGTGAAACCGTTCTCGTGACCGACAGGGATCGGGTTGTCGCGGAGATCAGCGCACCGAAGACGGGCCGAACCGAATTCGTGAACGACGCAATTCTGGCAGAAGCCGTACGAAAGGGTTGGCTGACTCCCCCGGCGATTAAACGCCAGAAGAGTGCCCGGAATCCTATCGCGACTCTCGAGGAGCTTCTCGGCGATCTTTCCGATCAGAGAGAGGATCGGTGATCTACCTCGACACCTCGGTTGCCCTGGCGGAGCTGTTCGCCGAGGACAGGCACCCTTCCGAGGAGTTCTGGCAGCAGGAGATCGTCTCCAGCCGACTTCTCGAGTACGAGCTCTGGAGCTCAATCAATCGAAGAAGGCTACAGACTTCACACGGAGATGCGGCGCGGCAACTCATAGAATCGATCGCCATCGCCGAGCTCTCGCGTGAGATTCTCCGACGAGTCACCGAGCCGTTTCCTGTTCCGGTTCGAACACTCGATGCGATGCATCTGGCTACCCTCGTCTTCCTCCGGAACCAGGGGATCGAGATCAGGCTCGCTGCCTACGATACTCGGATGGTGGCTGCTGCGAAAAAGCTCAGAATTCCTCTCATCCAGATCTGACGCCCCCTCGTTCTGGTGATGGTCCGACCAGTCTGACAGGTCCGACGAGTCTGACAGGCCCGACGAGTCGGACAGGTCGGACGAGTCAGACATCGGACGCGTCGGACAGCAAGTCCACCACTATAATGCCCTCCGGAGGTCAACATGAAAAGGATCACTCTGCTCACCCTCGCACTGCTCATTTCCCTGCCCGTCGCAGCTCACGATCTCGACTGGATGGACCGGACGGTCGAGCAACTCGAGACCGAACTGGTCGCCGAGCATGGTGAGGCGATTCGGCCGCGGCTCGAGCGAGGGCTCGAACAGATTTCGGCGCTCTGGCGCCCCGAGGATGGTGATGCGGAGGTTTTCGAGGAGTTCGTCCGCGAGAACTTCGCGTATGACGACGCGACGCGCAACATGATGTTCGACCGCCTCGAGTCGTACTTCGAACAGATTGGTGGCCTCTACCTCGAGCTGGTCCGGGAACTGCGCATGAACGTCGATCTCGATCGCGGCCGGATTCTGCCGGTCGATCAGATCATGGCGGGCTACAACCCGTCGGCACACCTCAGCGACGACTTCTTCGAGAACAAGCTCGCGTTCCTCGTCCTGCTCAACTTCCCAGCGGCGAGCCTCGAGGAAAAGCTGGAGAACGGAGACGAGTGGTCACGAACGAAGTGGGCTGAAGTGCGGCTGGCGGAGCAGTTCGACTCCCGCGTCCCTGCAAACGTGAACCTCGCTGCATCCCAGGCCGCGGCAAAGGCGGATGCATACATCTCGGGATACAACATCTGGATGCATCACCTCCTGGACGAAGAAGGGAACCGGCTGTTCGAGCCCGGTCTCCGGTTGATCTCCCACTGGAACCTGAGGGACGAGCTCAAGTCAAACTACGGCGATCCGGATGGTCTCGCCAAACAGAAAATGATTCGTCAGGTGATGGAGAGGATCGTGACACAGACGATTCCTCAGGCTGTCATCGATGACCCGCGCTTCGACTGGAAACCGTACTCCAATGTCGTGACGAAATCCGACGAGGTCGATTACGACACCTCCGAGTTCCCCCCTCTCGACGCGCCGGCGTCGAATGCCACCGAGCCTTTCACCCGCTACGAGATGCTTCTGGAGACCTTCAAGGCAGCCCGGATGGCCGATCCGTACCACCCGACGAACCCGACCCTGATCGAGCGTCGATTCAACGCCGACAGGGAGATCCCGGAGGAGCGTGTCCGCGAGATCTTCGCCGATGTGATGACCTCCCCTCTTCGAAAAGAGATTGCGGCATTGATCGAGGCACGTCTCGGACGTGAGCTCGAGCCGTTCGACATCTGGTACTCCGGTTTTCGCTCATCCGGCAAGTACACGGAAAAAGAGCTCGATGCGATCGTTTCGAAGAAATACCCGACCCCTGCCGCGTTCGAAGCTGACATCCCGAACATCCTCCGGAAGCTCGGCTTCACCGAGGAGACGGCGCATTTCGTCGCCGACCACGTCGAAGTGCATCCTGCCCGCGGAGCCGGACATGCCTTCGGCGCCGGCCGGCGAGGCGACAAGGCATACCTCCGTACCCGCGTCGGACCGAGCGGGATGGACTACAAGGGCTACAACATCGCGGTACACGAGCTCGGACACAACGTCGAGCAGGTGCTATCGATGGAGAAGATCGATCACACACTCCTGCAGGGCGTCCCGAACACCGCGTTCACCGAAGCGCTCGCATTCGTGTTCCAGGCAAAGGACCTGGAGCTTCTCGGACTGGAGACGCCGAGCGAACAATCGGAGGCCATGAAGGTTCTGGGTGACTTCTGGGGAACCTACGAGATCGCCGGAGTCGCTCTGGTCGACATGGGTGTCTGGCACTACATGTATGAGAATCCGGATGCAACGCCGCAGGAGCTTCGCGATGCGACGGTGGAAATCTCTAAGAATGTCTGGAACGAGTACTTTGCTCCCATCTTCGGGCAGAAGGATGTCGTGCTCCTCGGCATCTATTCACACATGATCGACTCGATGCTCTACATCCCCGACTATCCCCTCGGGCACCTGATCGCGTTCCAGATCCGTCAGCAGATGGAGAAGGCCGGCGAGATCGGTCCGGAGTTCGCCCGAATGGCCCTGATCGGGGACCTGACACCAGACCTCTGGATGACCAGGGCGACCGGTAAGCCTGTCAGCGCCGACGCACTTCTGGCCGCGACGAGGGAGGCGCTGGAGGTGGTCGAGTAAAACGAGTCTCCACCGTTGGCCGCTGGTCAATCGTCGACCAGCGGTCCGCGCCTATCGGTCGACTGCCACGATATCGCCGACCTGCCCTCGCAGCGATGACACCATGATCATGCTCGCAATCAGCGTCATCGCCGCAGCCGTCGTAAACGGGCCCCAGGCCGCGAAGATGTCGTAGAGCATACCCGCCACGACAGGGCCGAGCATCCGGGCGAGTGAGCTGAGAGCGGCCGAGATTCCGAGCGTTCCTCCCCGCTCCCTCGGATCAGCGAGCTGCGAGATCATTGAGGTCAGAGATGGATACGTCACTCCCTGGCCCGCTGCGATCAGAAACGCTGCGAGAAACAGCCAGCCATACTGGTGGATGAAAGGAACGATACCGAAACCCATTGCGAGCAACACGGTTCCGGATCTCACGAGAAGCCGCTCTCCGAAGCGTTTAGACAGCTTCCCGATCAACCCTCCCTGGATGACCGCCACGAGCGTTCCCATCATCCCGAAAAAGTACCCCAGATCTCTCGGCTCGAGTCCAAACCCTCGTTCCCCGTGCAGAACGACGCTCGTCTCCATGGAGGCGAAGGCGAGGATGACGAGGAACAGCGCGACGAGAACCCGCGAGAGAGAATGATCGCTCAGAACACCGCGCCACATCGCGGGATCGAACTGGGGCGGACGGCCTCTTCGCGGTTCCAGATCCTGCGGACGCGACTCACCTAGAAATGTGATGGCGGTGATCAGCGAGCCGGCCGAGAAGATTGCCGCCGCGATGCCGGGCAGCAGATTTCCGGGCATACCGATCGACGCGCCGTACGAGGAGAGGATCCCGCCAGTCACAGGACCGAAGATGAATCCCAGACCGAATGCCGCGCCGATGATCCCCATCCCCTTCGCCCTGTCTGCCGCAGCCGTGATGTCGGAGACATACGCCTGGGCAGTCGAGATATTCGCGGCCGCGATGCCCGCCACGATTCTCGCGGCAAACAGGAGCGGTATGCTTTCTGCGAAGGCGAAGATCGAATAGCCGAGGACGCTTCCCGTAAGACTGAGCATGATGATCGGCCGTCGGCCTACTCTGTCGGAAAGACGCCCCCAGATCGGCGCGAAAAAGAACTGCATCAGCGAATAGATGCCGACGATCAGGCCAACGGTCGTCCCTGAGGCGCCATACTGGCTCGCATAGAATGGAAGCAGTGGCAGGACAATCCCGAATCCGAGAAGGTCGATGAATACGACGAGAAAGAGAACGAGAAGTGAAGTCTTTTTCATTGAGAGCGCTCAGGTACGCTTCGAGCAGGATCCAGACCACGTACGGCAGCGGCACGAAGAGTACCAGAAGCAGTCGTCAGTCGTCAGTCGTCAGTCGTCAGTCGTCAGAAATCGGCAGTCGTAGACAGTCGTCAGTCGTCAGTCGATCAGTCGACAGCAGAAGCGGCCGGCACGATTTGAGCGAGGAACGGGCCAGGAACACACAACGGCGACCAATGACCAACGATCATCAATCTGACGACTGTCGACTGTCGACTGTCGACTCATCCTCATGAAACTCGTATTGTTCGACATCGACGGTACCCTGATCCGTGACGACGGAGCCGCGCGCGATGCATTTGCGGAGGCGCTGCGGGAGGTCTATGGTCACCTCGCTCCGCTCGATCGGTTCGACTTTTCCGGACGGACCGATCCGGAGATCACATGGATGGTCCTCGAGGAGAGCGGCTTGTCAGACGATGAGGTCGAGGCCGGATTCGATCAACTCTGGACGGCTTATCTGACGGGTCTGGAGCGGCGGATCGACCGTACGACCGTTCGGCTCATGCCGGGCATCGAAGAACTGCTCGAGCAGCTCTCGCGCCGCGACGACGTGGTCCTCGCTCTGCTGACTGGAAACATCGAACCGGGCGCCCGCACAAAACTCTCTCCCTTCGACCTGAACCGCTTCTTCCCGTTCGGCGCGTTCGGGAGCGACTCGCGATTCCGGAATGACCTTCCTCCGGTCGCATTGGCACGCGCCCGCGAGCATGGGCACCAGGGAGTGAACGCGGAAGACGTGGTCGTGATCGGCGATTCCATCTACGATGTGCGTTGCGCCGTTCCCAACGGCGCAAGATCGATTGCCGTCGCAACGGGGGTCACTTCCGGGGAGATGCTGCAGGCAGAATCGCCGGACCACTTTTTTGAGACGCTGGAGAATACCGAGACGGTGATCGAGGCAATCTGCGCGTGACGGTGAGCGCGGTCTTCGAACGCGTTCAAACGGATGAAAACGAAAGGAATGGCAGGTTTGGCAGACAGTGAAAGAATCGTCATCAGCGGCGTTGGAGTCATCAGCCCGAACGGCATCGGAAGAGAGGCCTACTTCGATGCAGTTCGGGCCGGTATCTCGGGCGTGAGCAGAATCACCGCATTTGACGCGTCGTCCCTCCCCTCGCGTGTGGCCGGTGAAGTGCGCGGATTCGATCCGGGCGAATGGATCGACCCGAAGCAACTCAAGCACGTCTCACGAACCGTTCCTCTGGTTCTGGCCGCCTCTGCCGAGGCGCTTGCGGACGCAAAGCTGGAGCCGTCAACGCTCGACCTCGAGGCACGCCGCAGAATCGGCGTGATCCTGGGATCCGGAGGCGGCGCGATCGAGTTCAGCGAACGGATGTACGAGCTCTGGTACGAAGGGCACGAGAAGCAGGCGTCGGTCTATTCGGTGCCTTCGGGAACAATCGGCACGATCGCCTCCGAAATCTCCATGATCCACGGGCTCCACGGCTTCTCCCACCTGATCTCGACCGGTTGCACGTCTTCGACCGATGCTCTCGGATACGCGTTGATGAACCTGCGGACCGGTACGGCCGACCAGATTGTCGCCGGCGGTGCCGATGCGACGATCACCGAGGGGATCATGACCGGCTTCAGCATGATGAGGATCATCTCGACCGGTCGGAATGATGAGCCGGAACGTGCGTCGCGGCCTTTCTCGCGTGACCGTGACGGCTTTGTTCTGGGAGAGGGGGCGTGGATGTTCGTTCTCGAGCGCGAGAGCTCGGCCCGGGCGCGGAATGCGCCGATCTACGCAGAGCTTGCGGGCTATGGCTCGACCTGTGATGCGCACCATCGGGTCCGGCTCGACGAGAACGGAGAGGAGCCCGCGCGCGCCATGCGGCTGGCTCTCGACTCTGCGAACGTGCGACCCGACGAGGTCGACTATGTGAACTATCACGGGACCTCGACCGAGCTGAACGATCGTGTGGAGACGCGGGCCGTGAAAATCGCATTCGGCAAACACGCGTACCGACTCGCGGGATCCGCCACCAAATCCATGATCGGTCATCCGCAGGGAGCGTGCGGCGCCGCGGGACTCGCCGCGACTCTCGCAGCATTTCGAGACGGGAGCCTCCCTCCGACAATCAATCTCGATCAGCCTGACCCGGAGTGCGATCTCGACTACGTCCCCGAGCCTGGACGCCGTGTGCAGCTCAATACGGCTGTATGCAACACGATTGCGTTCGGCTCGAAGAACTCCGCAATTGCGCTGAGGAGAGTCTGATCTGCGATGAAGTTCCTCGTGCCCCGGCGTGTCGAGGTCGACGAGCTCCTCGACGAACATGATGCGCCAGTCGTCGACGTGGAGCGATCGCTCGTCGATCTGCGAAGATTCAATCGCTATCTCGGAGGCCGTCCTGCCTGGCGCCGCCTGACCCGAATGACTGCTGACGGGAAGGCTCCTGAATCGATCCTGGAGATCGGTACCGGAACGAGTGATCTTCTGGAGTCCGTCCCGGAGATTCCACTCAGAATCGGTCTCGATCTGAAAATCGATCACCTGATCTACGGACGCCAGATTGGTGATCGCTCGATCGCCAGAGTGGTCGGCGATGCGATGAATCTTCCGTTCCGGGACCGATCCATCGACGTTGCCGGCAGCTCCCATTTCTTTCACCACTTCTCGCCGGAAGGCAATACGACCATCGTCGACGAGTCTCTGAGGATCTGCCGCGGTGGAGTGTTCGTGACGGACACCTGCCGGAATCATTTTCCACTGCTTTTCGTGCGTCTGCTCGGATGGCTTGGTCTCGTCGGCCGGATCACCAGGTTTGATGCACCCGCGTCCGTCATTCAGGGATATACCGTCGGAGAGGTCCGGCAGTTTGCCCGCCATTACTCCGAGCTCTCGAAGAAGGTCTTCCGCCTCGTTCCGTTCCGATTCGCGCTGATCATCTGGAAGGGCGGGCGCGCCGGTGGATGAGCTCACCTCGGACGTCGTGATCGTCGGGGCCGGACCGGGCGGATCCACACTTGCGGCACTACTGTCGAGTCGCGGAATCGGTGTCACGATCATCGACCGGGAAACGTTCCCGCGTGACAAGGTCTGTGGCGAGTTTCTCTCCTGGGACGCCCTGCCGATCCTCGATTCGATCGGCGCTCTCGAGGTCCTGGATGCGCGCGGCTCCCGGAGGATCGAGCGATGCGCAATCATGCTCCGGGACGGCGAGTACCGCTTCGAGCTCCCTATGGCCGCGCGCGGGATCAGCCGTCGTGTACTCGACGAGGTACTCCTCGACCGGGCACGTGAGCTGGGAGCCACTGTCATGGAAGGATGGACGGCGACGCGGGTCGAGCCGCGTGGGGACGAACCTGGATTCGTTCTGGCGAAAGGACGTTCCGGTCGCGAGATCAAGCTCAACGCCACAGTTCTCGCTGGAGCGTGGGGCCGGTGGGGACGTCTCGATATCCAGCTGCAGAGACGCTTCGTCCGGCAGACGAGGCGCCGCCACTTCGGCTTCAAACGCCACTACGAATCGAGATCCGACGACGAACGGGTGATCCGCCTCTATTCATTCGATCGAGGCTATCTCGGAGTCTCGCCCGTGGAAGACGAGTGTACGAATATCTGCGGACTCGTTCATGGCTCGCGCATCCGATCGATGAAAGGAGGTTGGGACACATTCATCGCATCGATCCGCAGTGAGGCAGCCGAGCTCGACCTGCTTTTCGCAGACCGGGAGACACGCCAGGAGGAATTCATTTCCAGCGAACCCGTCATCTTCAGCGCACGGGAACCAGTCGTGGAGGGGATGTTCCTGATCGGCGATGCGGCGGGAATCATCGACCCTCTCGCCGGCAACGGAATGGCGATGGCGATTCAGTCCGCGCTATTGGCCGCAGGTTCGATCCGACAGAAACTCGGGGGCGGAAGGCTCGGCGAGATGTCCGGAAGGATCTACGCCAAGCGTTTCGCCGAGTGGTTCGATTCACGGATTCGCTGGTCCCGGAGCAGTGCGGTCATCCTCTCGAGACCCCGGCTCCTTCGCGCGGTCGCCCGGCTCGCCCCACAGCCCGCTCTCGGCCGTTTCCTCTCGCAGAAAACGCGCGGAGACGTCCGTCACGTCGATCGACTGCTCGAAGCGTGGAGCCGCTGAGAGACTCCGAGCCGGGGACTCGCGTGGACAACTCGATGGATGACTTCTCTATAATTGGGCGTATGCCGCGCATCACGATCGATCTCTCCGCGGAAATCCGCACCGAGCTGGAACAGGTGTCAGCGAGAGAGGAACGATCGATCAGCGAACTGGTCGAGGAGAGTCTCGTTGCTAGCTTTCGACGAAAGTCCTCAGAGGCGATCAATATCGTGAGGGACGTCCGTCGCCGATCCAGAGTGTCCGAGTCGGAGGCAGAGCTGCTCGCCAGGAAGGAAACCAGTCGTTGAAGCACTTCGTCGTCGATACGAACGTGATCGTCAGCGGTTTGATCACATCCGACGCGTCGGCTCCGAGCGTCCATGTGCTGGAGCAGATGCTGACTGGCGGATTCACGTTCATTCTTTCGCCAGACCTCATCCGCCGTTACGAGACAGTTCTCAACCGTCCGTCTCTTTCAGGCATCCATGGTCTGCGCCGGTCCCAGGTCGAGGTCGTCGTGATGACACTCGCGGCGAACGCGATCATCCGGGAGCCGTCGCCATCGACTGTCAGAGCGGAGGGTCCAGGTGACCAGTGCCTGATCGATCTGGTGCTCTCGGATCCGCGCTTCGTCCTCGTGGCCGGGGACATACGAATTCCGCGTGCGAAGCTCGGTCTCGCCATCATCTCGCCCAACGGCCTGATGCGGCTGCTCGACAAGAAGTATGGTCGAGAGCCAGCGTAACTCGGGCTTCGTGGTGCCCAGCCCCGATCCTCAGTCGAGCGCTGAGGCGGGCGGCGGAAGCGTCATCTGGAAATCCTCGTAGATGCGCGGATAGTACGAATCGAGAAGTTCGCGGACGCGGTCGGGAGTCTCCGCCCTCACCACGAAGCCGACGTGGTTCTTCTTGTCGAGCCGCCACACGATCTCCGGATCATCGTAGGCGCTCGTATCAGGCCGCTCCTGCTTCGCGAGCGATACGATCAGTCCCGCATAGTCGTGGCGCTGTTCGGGCGCGGCGTAAGGAATCTCATCGCCGAACACCTCGATCTTTGCCCACTCCTCCCAGAGACTCACGCCGGTCGCCATCTCGACCATCTCCGCGATATTCGCACCCCCCACACGCGCCGCGGTCTCGAGAAAATAGAGCTCTCCGGTATCCGCATGGCGGATGAACTCCGTGTGGAGGACGCCGCGGACGAAGCCGAGCTCCCGCACGAGATTCCGGTTTGCCTCCTTCAGTCGTTGCGCGTCCTCGCCCTCACGCGGCAGAGTCATCGAGGCGAAGAGCCCCCCTCCGTGCATGATGTCGAACGGAGGCGTCTGGTACCGGTGACACTCGGCAAAGACCACTTCCCGCTCGGAAACGATCGAATCGACGTGAAACACGTCGCCAGGAATCATCTCCTCGAGCAGATAGAACGACTGGCGGTCGCCGAGCTCCTCGACCGTCTTCCACACCTCCTCGGCATCGGTCAGTTTCCTGATCCCGATCGCGCTCGCCTCGGATCGAGGCTTGAACATCCATGGCGGCGGAACCTCCTCGAGAAAGCGCGCGATTCGCTCGTGGTTCAGCACGTGGACGAATCGGGGATGTGGCAGTCCGCGATCGCGAGCACGGGCGCGCATCGCGAGCTTGTCGCGAAAATGGCGCGCCGTCGTCTCGCCCATCCCCGGCACGCGCAGGTGCTCCCGGATGCGTGCGACACGCTCCACATCGAAGTCGTCGAGCGGCGCCACGCGATCGAAATCGATTGTGCGAGCAAGATAGCTGACCCCTCGCAGCAGTTCGTCGGGATTTGTGAAGGCAGGGAGCGCGAAGACTTCATCACACGCCTCCCTCGCCCACGGCTCCTCCAGCTTGCTCTCGACCGTCAGCAGGTACGTTCTGCAGCCGAGCTTCCTGCAGGTCTCGAGGAAGCGATTCCCCTTGAAGAAGCTCGATACGCACAGAATCGTGAGGTCGTCCGGTTTCCGCATGTGAGTCATTGTCGCACGCCCGGACCGAGCCTGAGCCGCCTGCGCGCCGAGCCGCACAAGTCATCCTGAGCCGCCGAGCGCAGCGAGGACGGTCGAAGGATCTCGTACGGTCCGACTCTCAGGCCCAAAGTTCGGCGCGAGTCAGGACGTACGCGATCCTTCGCTGCGCTCAGGATGACCAACCTCTGTCCAGTAGCGGCTTCTCTTGCATTCGCTGCCGGGCCGGCAGAAACTTTACCGATGGACGCGTCGACTCGAGAGGTGGTATTGCCACTGTTTCCGCTCCCTTCGCTTGTATTTTTTCCGGAGACCCGTGTGCCGCTCCACATTTTCGAACCGCGCTACCGGGAGATGGTGGCGGATGCTCTTGCGGGTGATTCTCTCATCGGCATGGCTCTGTTGAGACCAGGAGGGGAGCGAGCGTTTCTCAGCAGCCCTCCGGTCTATGACGTCGGTACGATCGGAGAGATCGAACAGGCTGTCGAATACGATGACGGGCGATACGACATCATCCTGAACGGGATCAGCAGATACCAGATCGTGGAACATATCGACCACTCTCCTTACAGGCTCGCCCGTGTGCGTCCGACACCAGAAGAGAGTGGTGAATGGGAAGCTGTGGAGAGACGAAAAGGCAACCTCAGGGAGCTCTCGCGGCAGTATCTGTCGCACTTCAGGGACTCCGAAGTACCGGAGCTCGAGAGCGCGTCGCTCTCCTCGATCGTGAATGCGCTCGCGATGGCGCTCAACATCGAAGCTTCTGAAAAGCAAGCCCTGCTCGAGGAGTCGAACCTGATGAGGAGAAGCGTGACCGTGACCGATCTGATCCGCGATCGCTTGCGCATTCTCGAGTTCCTGGCTCCCTACAGGCGAGAGGGAAGCGCGGGAATGAACTGACGAAGCAGAGGCGTGGAGATGTCGGGGCGGGCTTCGTGGGGCGGGCCTCGCGGGACGTTTGCTGCGATGATTCGTAGCGAACGATTCTGGCTGTTGGCGTTCCAGCGTGGCGGTTCTGCGAGAATCGCGCGATAGCACTCTCTGGTGAATGCCGCTCAACTCTGACGAGCGATGGGTTCGGGAAACCCGATCAACAGCGGCCTCAAACCTCATCGACGCGAATGACCGTCACTGATGCCCCGGCCGGGCGAAGCGAAGGCCCCGCCCCGCGACAGCCCGCCCCCACTACTGCGAGCCCGATTCACACTCGGGATCGAAGCCGATCGGCACCACCGCAACGTGGTTACCGACTGCCCGCTCTTCGCCATCGCTGGGCTGATTGACGATGACACCGTTCACGACCATCTCACTCGAACCACCACCGTCGAGATTGAGTGCTGAGCAGACGCCGAGCTCGTCCCTCATGAAGATACCCAGCTCCTCGAGAGTCGGTCCGGGAACACCTTCACGCCTTCCGTCAGCGACTACGAGATACACTTCACGGCCATCCTCGCTGATACCCACTGCGGTCCGGGGATGAGAAGCGCGGGTGAAGAAGTCGCTTCCGGGAAGCTCGGCCGCCGGGATCACCTTGCACTGGTCCACCAGAAGCGGCCATCCGGAGACGGCATAGCGCACCCATTCCGGCACGGGCTCCTCCAGACTCTGCGGATGAAAAATCTCGGCGCGTTCATGGGCGAATCCCACAACCCACTGCCGCCTGGCACTGCCTCCACTGAACCATCGGCCACAGGAGCCTATCGACAGCCCGACCGGATGATGCTCTTCGTCGAAATAGTCACCATTGATTGCGACGATTGCATCGTACCGCTCGGCGAGCTCCCGCACGGTGATTCCGCGTCTACTCTCGTCTGAGACGATGATGCGCAACGCGTCGGCATCGAGGTCGATCCGGGTGACATGTGCGTCGAGAGAATCGATCTGGAACCGCTGATATGCAATCCCGGGGGAGGGGCGACTCCAGTGTGAGCAACCTACCTGAACGAGGACGAAAAATACGAGAAGAGCCGTTCTGCGCATCACGTAAGCATATCGCTCCAGAGTCGCTGAGTCGCTGGAGTCATGTGAGGCCCTTCGCGACAGCCGGGTTAGAATGTCGAGTCGTGGGATCTTCCTCAGGACTGATCATCATGGTGCTCGTGACTATCTGCGTTGCGCCGCATGCGACTGCTCAGGAGTCGCTTCAGATCGCGGGTTTTGGCTGGATACGTGGTTCGACCGGCGACGATACTGGCTCACTGGCACATGAGGACGTCTCGATCCAGCTCCAGACGGGAATTGACTGGTACTTCTCCCCTGCCGTACGTGCGCATCTCCACGTTCTCGCCCGAGACGACCGTGATGACTCCACCAGCGAGACGATCGGAATCGTGGAAGGATTTCTCGAGGGCTACTTCACTCCCGGGAACGCGAGGTTGCGGCTTCGCGGCGGCGCGTTCTTCCTTCCCACCTCCCGCGAGCACGTTGACGCGCTCTGGGAGACACCGTATTCGATCACGCCCTCTGCCCTCAACGGCTGGCTCGGCGAAGAGCTGCGGCCGATCGGTGTCGACGCAGATTACACGCGCGAAAGGCTTCAGCTCGGCGCAACTGTCTTTACCGGCAATGATGCGTTCGGTACTCTCCCCGCTGTACGAGGATGGACACTCCGGAATCACGTCGCACTCCTCGACGAGACGATCGTGCTGTCGCCCGATGAGCACACGCGAATCTCCGTCGACACGGACGGCCGGCTCGGCTGGTCGGGGCGGGCACGATGGAACTGGTCTTCTGCTCTGGTTCAGTACACCTTCATCGACAATCGCGCTGGAGGCACTGAACGCGATCACGTCTATCCATGGCGTACTCCGTTTCATATCGTCAGTGGCGAGTACTGGAGCGGTGACTGGAACTTCGCCGCGGAGACAGGGTGGGGGTCGAGCTGGATCCCCGGCTTGAAACGGCAGACTTTGGCGGATCTTCGAACGAGCTACGTCATGGTCTCACGCCGGCTGAACAGTGGACGCGCCACGCTCCGCGCCGAGGAGATGAGCGTGGATCACGACACGGAGATCGCATTCACCGCCGCCTGGCTGTGGAATCCGGTCGATCAGGCTCGCATCGGCGCGGAAATGACCACGGTCGCAGGTGACCTCCGGGCTCTGGTGGAGTTGCGAGCTTATTTCTCGCTCCGCTGAAACACTGATCAGCGGACACCGGACATCCCGACACAAGCGTTACAGAACTGCTCTCTCCGCGATCGAATGGGATACGATCCAACTGCTGAACATGAAACATCTTTCGATCTTCGTTCTTCTGACTCTTCTGGCGCCGGGGGTCACGGCGCGCGCAGCCGTGCTTCAGGTGGAAGTACGCGACGGAAAAGGCAGACCCGCCTCAAACGCCGTGGTGTGGGCGATTCCCAAGAATCGGCCCATGCCCCGCGTTCGGGACGCCCGGGCGGTGATGGATCAGGTCAACAGAACCTTCGTACCACACGTTCTGCCGGTTCAGGTGGGGACATCAGTGACGTTTCCGAACCGCGACAATGTCCGACACCAGGTCTATTCGTTCTCGCCACCGAAGACGTTTCAGCTTCCGCTCTACATCGGCACACCTGCGAATCCCGTCGTGTTCGACATCCCCGGCATCGTTGCGCTCGGCTGCAACATTCATGATCAGATGAGTGCTTTTATCGTCGTGGTAGAGACGCCTCATTTCGCGCGGTCGGGGAGCGACGGAAAAGTCACCCTCGAAGATCTTCAGGGTGGCGAGTACGAGCTTCACATGTGGCATCCGGATATGGTTCGGGAGTTCGAGCCGATCGGCGTAATTCTCGCGGAGGACCAGCAACAGGAACTGATTTTCAGACTCCGGAAGAGATAGATGAGCTTTCGAAGCTTCCAGGCCAAGCTGCTTCTTCTCATCGTCGCCGTTCTCGTCCTTCTACAGACTGCGACGCTCGTATCGATCCACGTTTCAGGACGGCAGAACGTAAGATCCACCCTGGGAGAGGAGCTTCAGGTCTCCGGACGGATTCTGGACCGGATCCTCGCAACCCGCGGCAGACAGCTCTCGAACGAAGTCACAGTGGTTGCGTCTGATTTCGCGTTCCGTCAGACCGTCGCGACGGGAGATGAGCCCACGATCCAGTCGGTGCTCTACAACCATGGCGCCCGCATCGCGGCCGACGTCGCGTTTCTGGTCTCACTCGACGGCACGGTCGTAGCGGATACATTGAAGTCGTCTCACCCGAACCAGCCGTTCCCGTTTTCCGCCTTGGTCGCGGAGGCCGAGGAGACTGGCAGCGGAGCCGGCATCGTGATGCTCGATGGGGCACCGTACCAGCTCGTGGTGGAGCCCGTCCTGGCCCCGCAGCCGATCGCATGGGTGTCGATGGGAAAGGCGATCGACAACACTCTCCTCGACGAGATCCGCCGGCTCACCTCGACCCATCTTTCGATCATTGCCGCAGAGGGTTCGAGACCTGTGCTGATCTCGACATTGCGGGAGGAACATCGATTGGAGCTCGTCGACAAGGCACGGCTCCTGATCGAGGAGCGAGGCGATCTGGCGTATCCGATCACGATCGGCGACGAGCCGTATCAGGCTCTTGCGCGGCCCCTCGAGACGGTGGACGAATCCTCCATCATCGCGCTTCTCCAGCGGTCGATTGAAGAGGCGCAGCGTCCATTCCGAAGGCTGGAGCTGCAGATCTTCGGCTTGTCGAGTCTCGCTCTGCTTGCCGCAGTCTTCGCCGCGGTCATCATGGCGCGCGGCGTCAGCCGACCACTCCAGAGGCTCGCTTCCGAGGCTGGAAAGATCGAGCGAGGCGACTACTCCACATCTCTTTCGTTCCGCCAGAAGGATGAGATCGGCCGGCTTGCCACGGCGTTCAACAGCATGCGCACTGCGATCGCCGACCGCGAGGACCAGATCCGGTACCAGGCCACGCACGATGAGCTCACGACACTTCCGAACAGAACCCTCTTTCTCGACCGGCTCGACACGGCGATCGCACGAGCGCGACGGAGCGGTGCGCTGGTGGGAATGATCATGATGGACCTCGACCGGTTCAAGGAGATCAACGACACGCTCGGCCATCACTTCGGCGACGAGGTGCTCACCGAGGTCGGACGGCGCCTGATCGAGACACTGAGAGAGAGCGATACCGTCGCGCGTCTCGGAGGAGACGAGTTCGCCGTGACGTTTTTTGCGGACAACCTCTCGCGATCCGAGGAAGTGGCCCAGCGGATCCAGCAGGCGCTCGAGAAGCCGATGGAGCTCGGAAGCGTCTCGATCGAAATCGAAGCGAGCATGGGCATCGCGCTCTATCCGCTTCACGCGGGAGATGCGGCGACACTCATGAAGAGAGCCGATGTCGCGATGTATGACGCGAAGAAACATCACCGGCCGCACTCGATCTACGAACCAGGAAGAGACGAACACTCGCTGCGTCGCCTCGCGATTCTCTCCGAGCTTCGGAATGCCATTGCATCGGGTGAGTTCGAGATCTACTTTCAGCCGAAGATCAATATCGCCTCGAGGAAGGCCATTCACGCGGAAGCTCTGGTCAGGTGGAGGCATCCGGTGCACGGTGTCCTGTCTCCGGCCGAGTTCATTCCTCTCGCCGAACAGTCGGGGAACATTTCGATGATCACCCGCTGGGTCCTTCGAAACGCCATCCTTCAATGCAGCGAGTGGAAGAGGAACGGGATCGACATGGGGGTCGCGGTCAATCTGTCCGCTCTCGATCTGTTCGACGTAAGCCTTCCGGGAGCGATCCACGATCTGCTCGAAGAAAGCGAAGTTCCGGCGTCCAGCCTCGTGGTCGAAATTACCGAGAGCGCAATCATGCGAGATCCGGAACAGGCAATGGATGTACTCGGGGAGTTGAGAAGCAAGGGAATCACGATTGCGATCGACGACTATGGGACCGGCTACTCTTCACTGTCCCATCTGAAGAAGCTGCCGGCCGACGAGTTGAAGATCGACAAGTCATTCGTGCTCTCGCTCGAGTCAGCGGACAGCGAGGACGGAGCCATCATCCGTTCCACCATCGACCTCGCCCATACGATGGGGCTGAAGGTGATCGCCGAGGGGGTTGAAACGGAGGAGGCCTGGACGATCCTCGCTGGGTTCGGCTGCGATATGGCGCAGGGCTACTTCATCACGCGTCCGCTGCCTGCGAGCGAGCTCACGAGCTGGATTCGAGACTCCGGGTGGTGGTGAGGAGTGCCGCCTGAATCGAATTCTTCCGATTATCGGACGAGATAGCGCGATGAGGTCAGCCATCGCTCATCCGGGTAGTACGCGAAGATCGGGGCACCATCCTTGACGGTATCGATCATCGTTTTTGCGACTTCCTTACGAACGGCGGGGCAACCCCAGCTGCGTCCCAGACGACCCTGAGACCGTGCTGCATCGGGGTTCACGTACGGAGCCCCATGCATGACGATCGCACGGGCCCGCGCCCGGTCGTTGAAACCGCGATCGAGCCCTCGCAACCGCAGCGAGTAGCCGTTCCGACCGTAGTACGTCTCCTGCGTGACGTAGAGACCGATGCTCGACTGGCGGCTGCCTTCGTCATTCGAGAACCTGGTCGTCCGGTTTTCCCCACTGTTGACGCCGTGAGCCACGTACTCCTGAAAGAGAAGCTTTTTCGAAGCCATGTCGAATATCCACAACCGCGGTTCGGTCGAAGGGATCGAGTAGTCGATCACGGTCAGCAGGTTCTTTCTCTTGACCAGTCCCTGCGCGGCGGCACAATTACTCGCATCGAGCGCCATCCTCAGCACATCTGCCTTCAACGTCGGCGCCTGCGAAGCGAGCGTCTTCACAATCTGATCCGATGCTCTGGATCCGCATGGCTCACCTGCAGCCCAGGCCACAGGAGCCGATCCGATCAGTGCAATGGTCACCGCGAGTGTGGCGAAAATTGCGCGTGCATGAATACTATTCATCTCTCTGAGTCTTGCGAGGCGATTCGATTGTGTTGGATTCATCGCAATAAGTAAAACATGAAGACGCGCTCGCATTCCGATTTTGGCTGTTACGGTTTGGGAAAAGGGGTGGATGCTGAAGGTTTGAGGCCTTAGCACAGAGGTGCGGGAAGGACAGAGGAGTGGACGAGATGGCGCAGCTTCCTGTCCACGCTTCTGTCCACCGTGTCCACGCTGTCCACCCTCCCAGCCACTCGGAAAAACTTCGAGCTCCCTTTGTTCTGTCACGTCCAGGAAGTATCCTGTCGCGAATGAATCGACCGGTCCGTCTGCCCATTCTCCTTGCGATGCTGCTGGGCTTCTCGGCATGCGCTTCCTCCCCCGCTCCGGCCGACGAGGTCTCTCGGATGTCACTGGACGAGAAGATCGGACAACTTGTCGTCGTGGCAGCGCAGGGGACGTTCATGAACGAGTCCTCGCCCGCCTACCAGCGCCTGCTCCGCCACGTTCGCGAGCACCACATCGGAGGCGTGATCTGGTACGGAGCGGACGTCTACGAAACCGCCTGGGTCAACGACCGGCTTCAGGCCAGCTCTCGCATTCCCCTTCTGATCAGCGCCGATCTGGAGGCAGGCGTGGGCATGCGCTTCGACAACACGACCTTCTGGCCATGGGCGATGGCGGTCGCCGCGACCGGCGACCCCGAGCTGGCGAGAAAGCAGGGGGAGATCGTCGCGCGCGAAGCGAAGCTTCTCGGCATCAACCAGATCTACGCGCCGGTGGCAGACGTGAACAACAATCCCGACAACCCGGTGATCAACGTTCGGAGCTACGGCGAAGATCCGCACGACGTCGCGCGTTTCGTCCGCGCGTTCATTCGAGGCGTGCAGTCACAGGACGTCCTTGCGACCGTCAAGCATTTTCCCGGGCACGGAGACACCCACACCGATTCCCATCGCTCACTCCCCGTGCTCGACGTCACGAGGGATCGTCTCGATCTGGTCGAGCTCGTTCCGTTCCGCGCGGCGATCAAAGAAGGAGTCGGTTCCGTAATGCTGGCTCATCTGGCGCTTCCATCCGTGGACCCGGCTCCTTTCGTCGGAACGGGTGCCGGCGGTAAGAATCCATACACCAGCGATCACATCACGCCCTCCAGCTCGCGATCCACGGTTCCCTCCTCGCTCTCTCCGACAATCGTGGACGGGCTCCTCCGTTCGGAGCTCGGATTCGACGGACTGGTCGTGACCGACGCCCTCGACATGGGTGGGATCACCGGCACGATCGACGGCGGCGAGGCGGCCGTTAGGGCAATCGAGGCCGGCGCCGATCAGGTCCTGAAGACCGCGGATACCGAACGCTCCATCGCAGCGCTCAAACAGGCAGTGAGGAGCGGCCGCATCTCGATGCAACGTCTCGACCGCTCGGTACGCCGAATTCTTGCCGCAAAGCGGTTCGTGGCAACGGAGAGATTCCACCCCGACCAGATATTCGAGGGAGTCGACCGTCCCGAACACTACGCTATCGCGCTCGAGACGGCAGAGCGTGCGATCACACTTCTCAGAGCGGAGCCGGGATCACTCCCGCTCGACCGCCAGTCGCGAATCGTGGAAATGATCGTCGGAGACTTTACCGACAGCACCGATCTTCTCGCACCATTTCACCGGGAGCTGAGCAGGCGGCTCGAGTCGCCACCGGAGCGCTTCATACTCGATCGGAAATCTTCCGCGGATGACCTCGAGCCGGTCACGGCCGCCATGGCGCGCGCCGACGTCGTGGTCGTCGCCTTCACCGTCAGAACCCGCTCCGGAGAGGGTGCCGTGTCAATTCCTTCCCGAGCCCGACAGCTCATCGAGCAGGTCCTCTCAGAGGGAAGCGCGACGGTGATCGCGAGTCTCCTTCGGCAACCCTTACCTCCTTCGTGAGGTTCCCCTTCTGCGAACCTACATCGCGGCGTACGGAATCCAGCCCGTCATGCAAAGTGCAGCGGCCAGCGCACTGTTCGGGGAGCATCCGATCAGCGGACGCATTCCAGTCACCATCCCCGGGATCGTACCGCGTGGCAGCGGTATCAGCCTTCCTCCCGTCCGATGAAGCTCTCTTCGATTGATCTTCTGATCCTCGGAGGCTACTTCCTTCTCATCATAGGCACCGGTCTCTACTTTTCGCGACGTGCGCAACGATCGATGGTCGACTACTTCCTCTCCCATCGCTCGATGCCGTGGTGGCTCGCGGGGACGGCGATGGTCGCCACGACCTTCTCGGCAGATACGCCCCTCGCCGTTACGGAGATGGTGGCGAAACACGGCGTGGCAGGTAACTGGCTGTGGTGGTCGCTCCTCGCCTCCGGAATGCTCACGGTCTTCTTTTTCGCGAAGCTGTGGCGCCGGTCGGAGGTGGTCACGGATGTCGAATTGGCGGAGCTCCGGTATTCGGGAAAACCTGCTGCTTTCCTTCGTGGTTTCCGCGCTGCCTACCTCGGACTCGTGGTCAACATCGTCATCATGGGCTGGGTGAACCTCGGCATGTCCAAGGTGATCTCGGGAACGCTCGGAATCTCGAAATGGACAGCGCTTCTGGTGTGTCTGGCGATCACCTTCATGTACACCGTGATCTCCGGCTATTGGGGCGTCGCGACCACTGACGGCGTTCAGTATCTGTTCGAGATGGGAGGTGCGATCCTGCTCGCCGTGCTCGCCGTTGGCGCGGTGGGCGGAATCGACGGGATGCTCGATGGGCTGGCGGCAATCAAGCCAGCCGGGGCCGCGCCCGGTGTGACTTTCGGGAGCGCCGCCGACGCAATCTCCTTCTGGCCGTCGGGCTCCGGCGGCTGGACCGTGCCCGCGATCACTCTCGCTGCACTGCTCGGCTTCAACTGGTGGGCCTCCTGGTATCCGGGGGCAGAGCCGGGCGGTGGCGGATATGTCGCGCAGAACATGCTCGCGTGCAGGACCGAGCGCGACAGCAGGCTCGCTGTCCTGCTCTTCAATATTGCTCACTACGCGATCCGCAGCTGGCCGTGGGTGGTGACGGCACTCTGCTCTCTCGTGCTCTACAACGGGACTCTCAAGAATGCCGCGGGGATCGAAGATCCGGGCCTCAATTACGTGCGTACCATGGTCGATCTGCTGCCTGCGGGGCTGCGCGGCTTCATGCTCGCGTCGTTTGCCGCTGCTTACATGTCGACGCAGGCGACGCAGATGAACTGGGGATCGAGCTATCTGATCAATGACCTGTACCGGCGGTTCATCCGCAAGAACCGCAGCGAACGCCACTACGTCGTTGCTTCGCGGATAGCCACGGCTCTGACGCTGATCCTGTCGCTGGTCGCAACAGTCTTCATGGATCAGGTGAGCCGGGCGTGGGAGTTTCTGCTCATGCTGGGGGCCGGAACCGGGCTCGTCTACATCCTTCGCTGGTACTGGTGGAGAATCAACGCATGGTCGGAGGTCGCGGCGATGGCTTCGGCTTTGACCGTCTCGATGGCGCTCCGGGCAATGGGCTCCCACTATCCCGTGTTCGACACATCCCGGCCGGAAGGCTTTGCCGCGGTTCTCATGGCAACCACCGTCATCACGACGGCGATCTGGCTCTCAGTGACATTCCTGACGCGACCCGAACCGGAGGAGACTCTGAAACTGTTCTACCTGAAGGTGAGACCTGGCGGACGCGGCTGGTTTCCGATCGCTCGAGCCACTGGCACAGCGCCGCCTCGAGGCGAGATCGCGCGAAATCTCGTCTATTGGATCCTGGCGATCGTCTTCGTGTATTCGATCATGTTCGCCACCGGTGCGCTGATTTTCCACAAGAGCAGCGAGCTCATCCTTTTCACGTCTCTGCTCGTCGTATCCGGCTCATTGCTGTTTCTCGGGATGTCACGTGAGCCGGAACCAGAACTGGAGCGCGAATGAGCTCCACATCAGTGGCAACCACTGTCGCTCCCCGCACCTCCTTCGAGGAGCGGCTGGTCGCGCTCGACGTCTTCCGGGGTGCGACCATCGCTGCAATGCTGCTGGTCAACAATCCGGGAAGTTGGGGCGACATCTATGCACCATTCCGCCACGCCGAGTGGCACGGATGGACATTCACAGACCTGATCTTTCCTTTCTTCCTCTTCATCGTCGGCATCACGACACACCTCTCGCTCACTGTCCGGCGTGCACGAGGAGTCGGCGATGCCGCAATCGTTCGCCAGATCGTACGGCGGGGCGGCATCATCATTCTGCTCGGTCTCCTGCTCAATCTCTTCCCCTTCTACGCATGGTGGCCCCTCACAGGCGTCGACGATCCCACGTTCCTTCAACGCGTG
Organism: uncultured Acidobacteriota bacterium; assembly: GCA_963829355.1. Lineage (GTDB taxonomy): Bacteria > Acidobacteriota > Thermoanaerobaculia > Gp7-AA8 > JAHWKK01 > CAWHHZ01. The sequence continues at coordinate 95,649 of CAWHHZ010000032.1, read as the reverse complement.
GCGTACCGGTTCGAGCACATGAGGGTGCCGGGGGTCCTGCAGAGAATCGGGCTGGCCTACATCGGGGGAGCTCTTCTGACACTCCGGGGAAACCTCCGCCACCATGCAGCAGTCGTGACCGCATTGCTCGTCGGCTACTGGTTGGCGATGACACTGATCCCAGTTCCAGGAACCGGCAGAGCCGGATGGCAGCTTCTCGACGAGCCGGGTCTCGTTCTTTCGGCATGGATCGACCGGCAGATCCTCGGGCAGCATCTGTGGAGTCAGACGAAAACATGGGATCCGGAAGGACTCCTGTCGACGATTCCGGCGATCGGGACTGTGATACTCGGCGTACTGGCGGGCAGAATCGTGGGAGATCGCAGCCCTCTCGCCGCGCGTCTGAACCGCCTCTTCGTGTTCGGGTCCCTCTCCGCTTGCGGGGGATTGATCTGGCACGGGTTCTTCCCGATCAACAAGAACCTCTGGACCAGTTCCTATGTTCTGTTCACCGCCGGAATCGCTGCGCTCGTCCTGGCCACGACTCTCTGGCTGGTCGACGTCCGCGGAAGCCGATGGTGGACTCCCCCGTTCGCCGCGTTCGGCGTCAACCCCATGCTCGCGTTCGTCGGATCAGGATTGATGGCGCGGCTGATCTACTCACTCGTGAAGGTGACAGCGGACGGGGAGAGAATACCGCTGCAGGCCGCGATCTATCAGTCGCTCTTCGTGCCGTGGCTCCCACCACGCGCCGCGTCACTCGCGTTCGCGATCAGCTTCGTCCTTGTGTGGCTGGTGATTTTGTGGCCACTGTACCGGCGTCGGATCGTGTGGCGGGTCTGACGACGGGACGCCGCTCGGTAACCCGTGGCGATTCGGAAAGTGCCCGATTCTGAGCCGAAACAAACAAGGCTGTCATTCCGACGCGAAGCGAGGAATCCGGGCGGGGGCGAAGAAAATCCACCTTCCCCCGCCCGGATTCCTCAGTCGCGATGAAGCCGCTCCTTCGGAATGACAGGAACGAGAGTCACTCCGCGCAATCTGACGACCGTCGACTGACAATCTGACGACTGTCGACTGACGACCGTCGACTACTTCACGGCGATCGAGCGCGCCATCTTCACGTCCGTATGTCCGTGAAGCGCTTTCTCAAGCGCATCCTGGAGGATCGTCCTCATTCCCTGGTCGAGAGCGAGTTGCCGGAGGTCATCGATCGGAGCCTTCTGCTGAACTGCCTTCTTCAGCTCGTCCGAAGCGATCAGCAACTCGTGCACACCCATGCGTCCCTTGTAGCCGCTGTCGTTGCATGCCCTGCAACCCTTTGGGCGATACAGAGTCAGCTCGGGAGAGTACTTGAAGCCCGTCTCGCCGAAATACTTCGGCCCGTACATCTGGATGATCTCGGCGAACTCCTCCTGCGTCGGGTGATACCCCTCCTTGCACTTCGAGCAGAGCGTGCGGATCAGGCGCTGGGCGAGAATCGCGATCAGTGCGTCAGCGAAGTTGAACGGATCGATATCCATATCGAGCAGACGCGTGATCGTCTCGGGTGCGGAGTTGGTGTGAAGAGTCGAGAACACGAGATGACCAGTGAGCGAGGCTTCGATGCCGATTGCGGCCGTTTCGTGATCGCGCATTTCACCGACCATGATCACGTCTGGATCGGCACGAAGGAACGCTCGCATCGCCGCGGCGAACGTGAAACCGATCTTCGCGTGGGTCTGCACCTGCCGCAGTCCCGCCTGAGTGATTTCGACCGGGTCCTCGGCAGTCCAGATCTTTCGCTCGACAGTGTTGATGAATCCGAGAGCGGAGTGAAGTGTCGTCGTCTTACCGGATCCGGTAGGCCCGACGACGAGGACGATGCCGTAAGGCGTCTGGACCGCCTCCTTGAACTTCGGCAGATTCCGCTCATGAAAGCCCATGTTGTCGAGCGGAAGCGGTTTCGAACCAGCGAGGATACGCATGACGACGTCTTCGTTCTGGTTCGATGTCGGAATCGTCGCGACGCGGAGCTCGATGACACCCTTCTTCGAGCGCATCCGTATCTTTCCGTCCTGCGGTTTCCGTCTCTCCGAGATGTCGAGCCCGGCCATGATCTTGAGACGCTGCACGAGCGCATTTCTATGGGGACCCGGAACGTCGAGGTACTCCTGACATGCACCATCGATCCTGAGACGTATCCTGCACGGATTCTTCGATCCCTGTGGCTCGACGTGAATGTCGGACGCACCCTTGCGATACGAATCGAGAATGATCTGGTTCGCGAGGGCAACGATTCCGGAGTCGGTCTCATCGATCTCCGGGAGGTCGGTATCCTCCTCTTCGGTCTCGACCTCGACCTCACCATCACCGAGAGTCTCGAGGATTCCCTCGATGTCGATACCGTCTATCGTGCTCTTGTCCTCGAGACTGACACCGTACGATTTAGAGACATAGTCGAGAATGTCACTCTTGGTGCCGACCCAGAAATCGTAACGTGCCGAGAGTGCCATGGTCCTGATCGCGTCGAGACGTGTCAGATCGTGCGGATCGTCCACGGCGATGATGAGGGAACCGGCTTTGCGCTCCACTGGTGCGCATGTGTACTTCTTCCAGATCTCGGGTCCCACCCGCTCCATCAGATCGGAAGGGATCTTCTGTTCTCCGTCATAGTTGAAGAACGTGCTTCCGTAGAATGAAGACAGCGACTTCCCGAGCTCCTCTTTCGGAACGTCATATTCGTCGAGCAGCACCTTGGCGATGTCGACATTGTTGATCCGAGCATGGTTGGCGGCCGCCTCGATGTCCTTGTCGGACACGATGCCCTTGTCGACCAGACCTCCGAACTTCGAAGGCCGGTTCGATCGAGTGGCACGGTGCTGGTTGTAGAAGGCGATGCCCAGAATCCGTGCGATCTCCTCGGCGATCTTGACGTCCTGAGGAGTGAACGATCCGGTCGGTCTCTTGTTGATCAGCTGAAGCACCCCGAGAAGGTACTTCTCGAACATGATTGGAGCGGCAACTACAGACCGCGTGCGGAAGCCAGTCTGCTGATCCCAGCGTTGATCGAACTTCAGGTTCGGATGAAGAGCACCGAGCTCCGCGCCGTCGTAGGCGTCTTTGATGTTGATGGTACGTCGGCTCAGCGCCGCGAACCCGGCGATCGACGAGAACGACTTCGGAATCCGGATCTCCCGGGGAGTCTCCCCCACCTTCTCGAGGGAGTACAGCTCCTGGTTCTTCGTGTCGATCGCATAAATTGTCAGTCTCTCAGCATCGACGACCTCGAGGATCTGGTCCTTGAGGGTGACGAGAATCTGCTGAATCGACTCGGCCGAGTTGATCTGATTGGTGATCTCAGTGAGCCTCTTGCGGAACTGCAGCTCTTTTTCCACCGCCGAGGGAGCGGTTTGTACCGTCATATCGACCTCCGGGATTCGAACGATTCAAAGAATAACGCCCGGAGGTTGGCGAGTCCAGCAGGAGGACGTCCTTGCAGCGGTAAGCTTCCGCGTTCCCACCCGGGTTGCGGCGGTGTCATGTCGACGGAAGCGGACGCATTGAAGAACGTGAAAGATCTCCCCGGAACTGCGTTCCGGGGACGATATCTGGACGGAGTCTGCCCTCGGCTTGCTGGAGGGCTGGAGCCCTCCGCGAGTCGGGCGAGGACGCCCGACCCCCAATCTCACCCGTTCCGGTAGAGCGAGAGAATGGTCACATCATCCCCGAGGGGTCGCGTGCCGGCGTAGCGCCGCACATCGGTCTCGAGCGCCTCGAGCAGTTCCGGGGCGGGGCGTGTGTGCCAGCCCTTGACCATTTCGCAGACGGCTGGATGCCCCAGCTCCTCCCCTGCCTCATTCTCGGCTTCGATGATGCCGTCGGTGAAGATGACGAGAGAATCGCCGACTCCCAGCTCAACCTGCTGGTCCTTGTAACCGGCGCCGGCGAACAATCCCACGACCATGTCGGTCTGGGTGAGCGTGTCGCACCCTTCTTTTCTGATGACGATCGGCGGCGTGTGCCCTGCATTGACGAAGCGAACGGTGTGGTTGACCGGATCGAGGACGCCGGCGAACAAGGTCGCGAACTTGTTCGGTGAAGTCTTTGGCGCCAGAGTCTGGTTCACTTTCGAGACGAGCTCCGCGGGTGTCGGATCTTCCTTCGTGAAGATGTTGAAGGCGGTCGCGAGACTCGCCATGATCAGAGCGGCCGTGATTCCCTTGCCGCTCACGTCGGCGATCACGAAGTAGACCCTGCCATCAGGACGGACGAAATAATCGAAGTAATCACCGCTGACTCCCCGCGCCGGCCGGTTCACTCCCGCAAACTGATAGGCATCCAGCGCGGGGGGCGATTCCGGAAGAAGTTTGCTCTGGATGACATAAGCCATCCGCAGTTCCTCTTCCATCTTCGCCTTGGCGAGCGACTCTTCGCGAAGCCTCGTCGTCTCGAGCTTGATGCCGGCGATTCGCGCGATCTGTCCTGCCAGCTTGACGTCATCCTCTGTGATCGTCCGCTGCGTGAGCAGGTAATCGAGGTACAGGACGCCGAGAACCTTGTTGTTGACGAACAAGGGTGCACAGACGGCCGACCGAATGCGCTGCCCGATGATCGACTTCGCCTGCGCCAGGTTCTCGTCTTCGGAGACGTCGGTATACGCGAGCACCTTCTTCTCCGAGATCACTTCGTGGAGAAGCGTTCGACTGATGCTCAAAGCCTCTGAGTCGGCCGCGTCGCTTCGCTTCATCGTGAGGCTCACGAACGACTTCTGGTCGTCAGAAAGCAGAGCGAGCGCACATCGAGAGGGGGACATCACGTGCATGACACGTTCGACGATGAACTCGAAGAGCTCGTCCATCGGCTTGTCCTCGATCAGTTCCATCGCGAGCCGCGTGAGGGAAGTACTCCCTTCGAGCGACCTGCCGCTGACCACCGCATGCTCTTCCTCGAGGACCGGCATCGGGATCGAGATCGTCGCGCCGGAGCGGATGTCCGACACCGAAATCTGCGCCGACGAGACCTGCTCCGGTTCTCCTTCGATGACGAGCTCCGTATCGCCGAGGGTGATGCGATCACCGGGCGTGATTCTGACGGGTACGGTGATCCTCTGTCCGTTGACGAAGGTGCCATTGACGCTGCCGTTGTCCTTGACGACCCAGCTGTTCTCATCCCACGCAAGCTCAGCATGGTGACGTGAGAGATAACGATCCTTGATCGGCAGCTTGCAATCATCGGCCCGGCCCATCGTGACGCTGGGGCCGTCGAGACTCATTCTGTTCGGCGTCTGGTTCGGCTGGTACAAAGTAAGAAACAAATTGGGTATATCTGTATCGAGCATCGATCCGTCCCCTCGAGTGTGAAAGCCCATTCTAACCAACTCCTGCGCGACTATCACAATAAATAACTGTCATCCTGAGCACCAGCGAAGGATCGCGTACGGCATGACTCGACCGAACTTCAGGCGAGTATCACTTCACGCGATCCTTCGCTGGCGCTCAGGATGACAGTCCGGGGGTATGGAGCACAGCGAAGGATCTCGGCGATTCCAGATCGTCAGTGATCCGGTGCGTCAGAAGTCACAAAGGCTACTCGGAAAGACCGAGCTGCTCTCGCACGGCCAGCTTCGCCTCGATCATGCGACGGTGCTCGATGCCCATCAGATCGGACAATTTCCGGACGAGATATCCTTCGTACTGGTGAAAGTTCCCGTCCGCGTACACGATGCGCCACATCGTCCTCACGATCTCCATCCTGTCACTGAATGAAGTCGCATTGCGGATCTGACTGGTCATGTGCCAGTGGTCGATCGTCTCCCGCCGCATTTCACTCGCTATATCGAGTAGCTCCCGTGCATCGCTCTCATCGAGATCAAATGCCGTCCGCAGGTGCTCGACGACTCTGCCCTCTTCACCGCTGCTCATCGTGTCATCGGCATAGGCGACGTCGAGAAGCACGACGGCCGTGGCAATCCTGATTGCTTCATCATGGCTCGCCTGATCGTGTTCAGATTTCTCCGCAAGCGAGTCCTTCACGAATTTCATCAGTTTTCCGATCGCCATCAGAGATTCTCCTCGGCATGTCCCGGCTTCTGCTGAGAGAGCAGGGCAAAACCTATCATTTTGTACAGAAGTCTCGCCCCCACGTTCGCATCCCACTCCGTATCGCCCTCGGCGACCTCGCACAGATCGAATCCGACGATGCGCTTGCCGTGGCGGATCAGCGCACGAAGCAGCCCGATCGCCTCGTGCCATGACAATCCGCCGGGGACCGGGGTTCCGGTACCGGGACAAAGTGTGGGATCGAGGCCATCGATGTCCCACGACAGGTAGACGATCTGAGGGAGCTGGCCGACGATCTCATCAGCGATCTCGTCAAACGGCACCCCCCGATGCTTCTTCTCGACCATGTCGGCGTCAAAGAACGTGACGATCCTGCCCTGCGACTCGTCAATCATCTGCTTTTCGGCGCGTCCCAGATCCCGCACTCCGACCTGAACGATCTTCGAAACGTTCGGGATCTGGTGATAGACGTTGTAGAAGATCGAGGCGTGCGACCACTCGAATCCCTCGTACGCCTCGCGAAGATCGGCATGGGCATCGAGGTGAAGAATACCGAGCCCCGGATACGCCTCGGAATAGGCCTGAATCGCGCCGAACGGGACCGCGTGGTCCCCTCCGAGGATCACCGGCATCTTCCTGCGTTCCAGATGAAATCGCGTCTCGTCGTGGACCCATCTGTTGAGCCGGCGCCCGAAGTCATTGACCCGCTCCAGATCTCTGCGCAGTCGGCGGCTCCCCTTGATCAATCCCCCGGCCTCGATGATCGGTTCGGCCAGATTCCTCGCGATACGATTCCATCGAACAATCTTCCGCGGGATGGGAGCCATTGCGATCCCGTACTCGTACGGGCGTCCGGTTTGCTGGTCATAGAGGTCCACCTGACGCGAAGCTTTCAGCACCGCCTCAGGACCTCCCGAAGTTCCACCACCATAAGAGGTGGTGGCTTCGAACGGCACGGGAATGACGACGACCTGGCTATCCTCGACGGAGAACGGCAGACCGAACAGCCCGCTTTCGTCTCCCGCGGCGGCATCCGGATCGAAATCGATTGCAAGCCGCTCCATCAGTCGAGATCCAGTGGGTTTACGCGCGGCGTATCGTCGTCCTTGTCGACGCGCTGCATCGCTTCTCTGAACTTCTTCTCGAGGAGATCCTGCCGGTTTTTCTGCCCCGCCATCCCCTGTTCGAACAATTTCTCACGATCCGATTTCTGGCGGTCGATGTCCGAGACCATCTCCTCGAGCGATCTGGAGAACTTCTTCTCCATCGCCTTGTGGAAGAGAACCTCCCCGCTGTCGCGATCGACAACGATCGTCGCCTCGCAGCAGGGGCACTTGATTTCGAGTGATTCTGACATTGGCGTTGCTCCTGATCAGCGATTTTCCCAGTCGAGCACGGCGTCGATCGACTGGACGGAGATCGGATGGTATGAGGAGCGGGCAGCGGCGTAAATCTTCATCGCGAGCTGTTTTCCCTTCGCTGTCTTCGCGAGCTCCGCGTACAACGGCTCGAGGAACTTGTTCCGCCCCATGGACGTGAGAAACTTCTCCAGTGCCCGATAGCCGGGGTCGTAGTCATTGCGGACCGTATTCATCAGCCATGCAAACAGGATCTCGGAATTACCCGTCTCAGAGAGGCTGAACGATTCGTCGAGCGATCTCAATTGATCATCACTCAGCTCGCGCGGGAGATTCCGGAGGAAGTGGAGCCACTCGTGGGTTGTCCAGCTTTCCACCTCGAGCTGCGACGGATGAGTGCCCGTCGCGAATCGATCGATCTCCGTCTCGACACGCTCGAAGGCCCGGGAGCGCGGCTGCGGGCTGTCGGAAGGGAGACTCGGTCCGTATACCCAGCGATCCACATTGAGATCTGCACTCTTCGCGGGATACTTCGAGATCAGCTCATCGTCGAGATATTGCAGAAACTCTTCCGTGGTGAGTGAACTGAACGCGAACTTGTCGAAGTATCCGCGAAGGAACTGATCCCACAGCTCACGGCCGTACGTCTCCTCGAGCAGCCGCAGGAAGAAGTAGCCCTTCTCGTAGGCGATATCAGTCATCCCCTCATCGGGATCCCGGCCCTCGAGATCGAGCTTGAGAAAGGTGTCGGGGGAGGCTGCACCAAGCGAGTTGATCTCTTCCTGTAGATCCTGCATCGCCAGGAGAGCGAGCATCTCCGAGTACTCCCGCCCGTACACGGCCTCCATGATCCTGAACGTGAAGTAGTCCGTGAAGCCTTCGTTGAGCCAGAAGTCGTTCCAGGTCGCGTTCGTCACGAGGTTTCCCGACCAGGAATGAGCGAGCTCATGCGCGACCAGCGAGACGAGTGAGCGGTCTCCCGCGATGATCGTCGGGGTTGCGAAGGTCAGTCTCGGATTCTCCATCCCGCCGAACGGGAAGCTCGGAGGGAGAACGAGAATGTCGTAGCGACCCCATCGGTACGGGCCGTACAGCTTCTCGGCTTTTTCAATCATCTCAGGTGTATCGGCAAGCTCCCACTCGGCACGCTCGATCATCTCCGGCTCCGCGTAAACACCGCTGTTCGGGCCGAGACTCCTGAACTCGAGATCTCCTACCGCCAAAGCCATCAGATACGAAGAGATCGGCTGCGGCATCCGGAACTGATACACACCCGTGCTGCTTTTCGAGGTGGGATTCTCGGCACTCATCACTGCCAGCAGGTTGCGAGGTACTTTGATGCGCGCGTCGTAGGTGAACCGGACGCCTGGCGAGTCCTGCAGCGGAACCCACGTCCTCGCCAGGATTGCCTGCGATTGTGTGAACAGGAACGGATCCTTGCCACCCGCGGTCTGCTCCGGAGTGAGCCACTGCACGGCCGCAGCATCAGGACTCGTCTCGTAGTGAACGACGACGGATCGCGTCTCGGGTGCGATCGCGATGACGAGCGGCCGACCGAAAATCTCGTTCTCCTCTCCGAGATACCACTCCGCCTCGGAACCATCGTCATAGGTGACCTGGTGAATCGTGAGATCTCTCGTGTCGAGGATCAACCTGTCCGTACCGGTCAGATTTTCGAAGTCGATCCGGGCCGACCCCTCGAGAATCTGGTCGGCGAAGTTCACGTCCAGATCGAGCGTCAGATGCCGAACGACGGCTTCCTCCGGGTGCGAATACGAATGTGGGTCACTCCCCGGATCGATGGCCCTCACGAGGACGGGCGGCTGCGGTTCGGCGGGAACAACAGTCGCGCTCGGAGCAGTAGTCGCGGTTGCCGGCGGCTCGCCGGGCATCGTGCAACCAGCAGCCACGAACACCAGCGAGAGGGTGGCCAGCAGTCGGCGCCTGAAAATCAGAAACATGGAAAAACCTCCGTTCACACGTACACAACCTGAGGTTTTATGATTTCATTCAAGGTCGGGACCGATCGCGGCGGTTGCGACGGATCCGACCGCGTGCAGACGCATCTTCCGTGGAATTCAGGCTTTATGGCTCCGTTGAAGTCAACGATGATTCAGGACCATCTTTCGCGACCTCTGCGCGACCTGCGCATCTCGGTTACAGACCGCTGCAACTTCCGCTGCGGCTACTGTATGCCGAAGGAGGTTTTCGGTCGTAACTTCGCCTTTCTCCCACACTCGCAGATCCTGACGTTCGAAGAGATCACCCGACTTGCGAGGATCTTCGTGAGTCTCGGAACGAAAAAAATCAGAATCACGGGTGGCGAGCCTCTCCTCCGCCGCGATCTGGAGATCCTGGTCGGGCAGCTCGCGGAGATCGATGGACTCGAGGACCTCTCACTCACGACGAACGGATCGCTGCTCTCGGACAAGGCACACCTGCTGGCGGACGCCGGGCTGAAGCGCATCACGGTGAGTCTCGACTCGCTTGACGACGAAGTGTTTCAATCGATGAATGACGTGAGCTTTCCCGTCAGCCGTGTGCTGGAGGGGATCGCGGCAGCCGAGAGCGCCGGGCTCTCTCCGATCAAGGTCAACTGCGTGGTCCGCCGTGGAATCAATGAGCGCAGCATCGTCGAGCTCGCCCGCCGGTTTCATGGCACATCCCACATCGTGCGATTCATCGAGTACATGGATGTTGGAGGCACGATCGGCTGGAATCTCGACGAAGTCGTTCCGGCTGCGCAAGTCGTCGCGAGAATCGATCGCGAACTGCCTCTGGAGCCGATCGGCTCCGACTACCGGGGAGAGGTTGCGAAACGGTACCGGTACCGCGACGGAGGAGGAGAGATCGGCGTCATCAGCTCAGTTACCGCTCCATTCTGCAGCGACTGCAGCCGGGCGAGACTGTCGTCTGAAGGAAAGCTCTTCACCTGTCTTTTCGCCGGCACCGGCCGAGATCTCAAGACTCCTCTGCGCAACGGACGCACCGACGGCGAGATCGCCGACATGCTCCGTTCGATCTGGATGGCCCGCTCCGATCGATACTCGGAGATCCGCAGCGAAGAAACGACTACCCTCCCCCGAGTCGCAATGTCGAGCATCGGAGGGTGAGGAGGGTCGAGGGTTCAAGGGTTCAGGAGTTCGAGGGTTCAGAGGTTCAGAGGTTCAGAGGTTCAGAGGTTGAGGACATTTGGAGGCTCGGGCGTTCTGCGGCGGCGCGGCTGCTCCGTCGGATGACAGATGCAGGAGCGGCGTGAGAAACTGACTCTGGATATGCACACGGCCCTTTCCACCCCTTTAACAATAACCAACGAACTCTCGGACCATTGAACTCCCAGGCTCCCGAACATCTGAACCTCTGAACCTCCGAACCTCGAACCTCTGAACCCCTGAACCTCTGAACCTCTGAACTCCTGAACCTCTTGAACCCTCGAACCTCCCCACCCATGACACTCTCGACCGCCTCCACGATCCCCTCCTCCTGGTATCTCGACTCCGAGATGCTCGAGACTGAACGGCTCACGGTCTTTTCAGCGACGTGGCAGCTCGCTGCCAGGCTCGATCAGCTCGCGGAGCCGGGATCGTTCGTGACCACCGAGATCGCCGGAGAACCGGTGCTCCTCGCGCGGGGACGCGATGGCGAGCTTCGGGCGATGTCGAACGTCTGTCGTCATCGCGCCGGACCCGTGGCAGCCGGATCTGGAACCTGTCGCTCGTTCCGATGCGGCTACCACGGCTGGATGTACGGGCTCGACGGGAAGCTGCTGGCCACCCGGGAGTTCGAGGGAGTGGAGCGATTCGACAAAGCCGACCATCGGCTCCCCCAGTGGCAGGTCGACTCGTGGGGGCCGCTCGTCTTCGTGAAGCTCGATCAGGAAGGTCCTTCTCTCGAGGAGACGTTCGGCGGACTGGACGAGCTCGTCGAGCTCGGTGACCTCAGATCGTACGCGCTCGCGCATCGAAAGGAGTGGACGCTCGACTGCAACTGGAAGGTCTACGTCGACAACTACCTCGAGGGCTACCATATCCCGATCGTCCACCCGTCACTCAACGAGGAGCTCGACTACGCCAACTACAGGGTCGAGACCAGGGAATGGTTCTCGATTCAGCACTCCCCCATCAAGAGGGCAAAACGGCTGCGCGTGAGCGAGGAGAGCGCCGACGCCCAGTACTTCTGGATCTATCCGAACCTGATGCTGAACGTCTATCCCGACAATTTCTCGACCAATCTCATTCTGCCCCTCGGCCCGCACAAGACGATGACGATCTTCGAGTGGTACTTCCGCGATCCCGCCCATGCCGGGTCAATGATCGACGAGACTGTCGAGTTCAGCGACGAGATTCAGATCGAGGACATCGCGATCTGCGAAGCCGTTCAGAGGGGACTCGGATCGAGAACCTATTCGACCGGACGCTACTCGGTGGCCCGGGAGAACGGCGTCCACCATTTCCACCAGCTACTGCGGCGTTCCGTCGGAAAGAGCTGACGGAGCATAGAGTCTCGACGTGAAGAGTGATGAACTCAATTCTTCAAGCCGGGACGCTCACCTCCGATGCGTCGGCCGGTTTCTCACCGAATCGACGCGCAGCTCGATCGTTTCGCTCTGTACACTCCCGCACGAGTTCGAGACACGAACCCAGTAGCGCACGGTGCCGCCCAGAGGACCAACGGCGAGGACTGGATCGTCAGCTCCCTCGATCGGGTGTGAGAGGTCGCCGGACTCCCCTTCGAACCACTCGATCTCGATTGGTGCCGTGCCATCAACCACCACGTCGAGCTCGGCGCGAGAACCGAGATCGAGCCGTTGCCCAGGCGTGACCGAGAGGATGGAGGGAGGTGTGCAGGAACTGACAGTGACCGTGGCGTCCCGGCTCGAGATCCCGCCGCAGTTGTTTCTGACCCGCACGAAGTAGGTCCGGTCGGAAAAGAGCGGTTCAGTGGTGAGAGTCGGACCAGTCGCACCTTTGACTTCCAGAGTGGTCGCTCCAGGACGATAGAACCATTGATAGATGAGTGACGTGCCGGTTGCTTCCACCTGCAGCAGCGCGCGCGCTCCACTGAAGATGGTTTCGTCCCCCGGCTCGCGCGCAATGGCGGGCGCAGTACAGATCGTCACGAGACGAATATGAGCGGTCCGGGTATCGCGATACCCGCACTCACCGTAGACCCTGGCCCAGACATCGAGATCAGACCCGATATTCTCGAGCACCAGAACATCCGTTTCTGAAGCGATCAGGGATGAGGTATCGCCGCTCAGACCGCGATACCACTCGTAACGAAGCTCCCCCTCCCCGTCGGCAACAACCTGGAGTGTCGCCTTCTCTCCAGCCTGGAGATCGATGTCGACCGGTTCCTTCACGATACTCGGGGGCGGACATTGCAGGACCTGAACAGTCGCCGAGCCGCTGTCGACCGATCCGCACGAGTTGCCGACCCTGACCCAATAGCTCGTTGTCTGCGAGGGACTGACCGACAGGATTGAGCCACCGCCGACGAACCGGGAGATGTCACCACTCGACCCTGCATACCAGGAGTAACTCGTGGCGTTGGCAGCCGTAACTGCGAGCGTCGTGGTCTCTCCCGGCCCGATCACCTTTCCTTTCGGTTGACTGGTAATCACCGGCTCACAAACGATGACGAAGATCTGTACGGACACGCTGTCGACGCTTCCGCACGAGTCGCTCACACGCACCCAATACGACGAGGTCTGCGTCGGCTTGACCGAGATGGCGTTTGCCGTACCTCCGGGAACTGGAGAGCCCGTGTTTCCGCTGGTCCCCCGGTACCACTGGTACTGCAATGAACCGACGCTGGACGTAGCGCTGACCACGAGTTGAGCGGTCTGACCTAGCTCGATCGCGGAGGGATTGGCGACGGGTCCCGAGCTGATCTTCGGACCACTGCATGCCCCTCCTTCTCCCGATATCCTCCAGACCACATTCGACTGGCTCCGGTACCAGGGACGCAGCGACGACTGATCGACGATCAGGTAGTTCTGGTCGGGAGCCGACCCGTAGTTGCTCGATAGACCAGCCCGGTCCCAGGTCTGCAGCACGCCGTTCAGACCGGAAATGATGAATGAATTCATCACCGCGCTTCCGGAACAGGGGAGCGGCGCAGCACAGGCAGATCCACTCTCGCTGAACTTGTTCTGGTTTGAATGCCGAAATCCGATCGTGTGGCCGAGCTCGTGGGTCAGCACGGTCGCGTACTCTTCCTGAGTCACACCTGTGGCCGTTCCGACACCATCCTGAACGACGATGTCCGAATAGGTCAGATCGACGCGGTCTGTAAAGCCGAGCGTCGAGCCGCCGAAAAAGGCCGTAGCGATGGTTCCGCTGCCGGAGAAGGAGCCGGGAATGTCACCGTTCGGATCTCCGATGATGATCCTCTCCTCCCCGTCATCACCCCGCGTACTTCCACTCGCTGCCGCGCCACTGATCGTGTAATTCACCGAGGAGCCGCTGCTCCATTGCGCGACACCCTTTGTGGCTGCACTTCGTGTATCGAGATCATTCGCTTCAACCGTCGGTGTCGAGGAATACTGCTGAGACATCGATGCCACCGATACCCTGTCCCGGATTCGGGAAAGAAACTCCGGGGCAGATCTCCCTGCGTCTCCGGGCATACCCAGGACATATGAAGTCCCGAGCTCCCGTGTCAGAAACATCTGATTTGCCACCTCGACAAAGCGGAATTGACCGAGAGCCAGCTCGAGTGTCGTCCACGATCCGGTGGGGGCGCGGAGGAGAAAGACCAGATAGCGGGACCCCACTGAGTATCTGGGCGATCCTGAAGCCACCATCCACTCACCATCGAGCACGCCACCCCATTCACGCAGCTCGACAACGGCTCCCGCGCTACCTTTGAGCACCTCGTCAACATCGAGTGTATAAATCGTCTCGATGCCGCCCCTGTCTCCCCGACGGGGAACAGATCCTCTGACAGTGCCCGTAACGATCGCTTCAGCACGATCGATCAACACCTCATCATCCGGGATGATGAACGAGGCTGCACTTGCCTCCGTTGTCCAGCCACAGAGGAGAACCACGAATAGCGACAGTAGCAGTCGAGGGGAACGACTCATCGGGGGTGCAAACACGCGAGACGTGCACAGGAATCCCGCTTCGGAAGCCAACCCGGATCAGGCGCATTTTCTGCCGGCTTCTTCCAGCAGCGCTATGATGGCGGCCGGCCAGCAACATGCAGCGCAGGAGGAATCTGTCGCCCGGCCCAGTAACGATGCAGGAGGAAATTGATGTCCGAGCTGCCAAAGCCACCAGAGACATATCGAAGATTCAGTGAAGCACACCCCAGGCTCCGCAAGGCGTGGGACATGATGGGAGAGGCAGGGCGCGAGGGTCCGCTCGATGACAGGACATGTCGACTGATCAAGCTGGCCGTCGCCATGAGCGTCATGAGTGAGGGGGCCGTCCACTCGAACGTCAGAAAAGCTCTCGCCCAGGGGATCGACCGGCGGGAAATCGAACAGGTCGTTGCGCTCGCTTGCAGCTCCCTCGGGGTCCCTTCAACCGTCGCCGTCTGGACATGGATCGAGGATGAGATTCAAAAAGCATGAGGAGCATCCATCGGCTGTCTTCTTGCACAGGCCGGAACAAACAGGAGGAAAATGATGAAAAGACTACTACTGCTGGCGCTCCTTGCCGTGGTTGCAACTGCTCCATTGTCCGCACAAACCCTCGAACTGATCGGTCGCTATGCGTGGATGACGACCAAAGCGGATGAAGAGATCGAAGGGACCTCGGATGTCAATCCGGTCAGGTTCGAAGTCGACAACGATACCGGCTATGGGGCCGCCGTCAACCTCTACGTCACCGACAAATTCTCCGTCGAAGTCGGTGTGACGCTCGTTGAGCCCGACACGATCGTGACCGAGACGGGAGATATTCGCGCCGTGCTGCAGAACGCGAAGACGACGATCATTCCGATCACCGCCGTGCTTCAGTACCACTTCTCACCCGATGGAGCCTGGGATCTCTACCTCGGAGGAGGCGGAGCCTGGGTGCTGGTCGACGACGTCCAGGGGGACATCGGCGATATTCAGAGCGACGACATCGAAAGAATCGAGTTCAACGACGATGCGGGTTTTGTCGCCAACCTCGGACTCAACATTGCGATCACCGATACCATCCTCGTCAACATCGATGCGAAGTATGTTCCCCTGAAGTCGCCGTCCACGATCGTGTTCGGCTCGGGAGACGCGCAGCCCGGCCGCGACATCAGCTTTAATCCTCTCATTGTGAGTGTGGGCGGTGTTCTCAGATTCTGATAGTCCGTTCCCGCAGAAGGGCCACATCGTGAAGGATCCACCTCCTGCCGTCAGACGCGATCACGGCAGGAGGTGGAGGCGGCCCGTCGCACCGTCTCCTCGCCCTCCTGCCGGCTCTCACTCTTCAGCCGCTCCGAGATAGCTTTCCCTGATCCCGCGCCAGGCGGGACTTCCCATCACCCGCAGCAGCGCCCGATTGAACGGCTCTCGCAACTCGCTGCCCGACCGGAAGACGACACCGTAACTCTGCTCATCAAAAATGTCCGGAAGCATCGCCAGATCACCCTGAAATCCTTCGTTGATCCGGTACCTCAGAATCGGTTCGTCATACACGACCGCACCCACATCCCCGTCTCTCAACGCCTGCAAAGCCTCCCCGGCACTTCCGTACTGCAACGGAGCGATACCCCGTTCGTTCAGATACGCCACGCTCGTGGAGCTCTCGACTGTTCCAACTTTCACCTCGGGCAGGTCAGCGGGCCCTGTGACGCCGCTATCGAGCTGGTTGAGCGTCAGAGCGGAGGTGATCGCTGCGGTGAGACTGGATATGGCAACGAGGCTCACGAACATCCAGACGAGAGCGAGAAAACGACCCGCTCTCGTCACGGGAGCTCGGTCGCCATAGCCGACTGTCGTCATCGTGACGGCTGAGAACCAGAACCCGTTCCCGATACCCTGCGTCGCATTCCCGCCGAAGTGGTCCGGATTGGCGCGTCTCTCTGCGAGCCAGATGAGCCATCCGACCAGTAAAAGGAAAAAGATGGTCAGACCGATCGCGCCCAGGAGCTGCGCCGAAAAGAGCCTCCGGACGAAACCCCTCCATCCGCCCCCCTCAGCGGAGACCGCGATTCCAAGACCGGTCGAATAGTAGCCATGACTGAAGTCGTGCTCGACTTCCCTTTCCGGGGTAATCGTGATCGCTGAGATCGCCATGTCGAGCTCCCCGGTTTCCACATCATTCAGAAGCTCTTCGAGTGGCTCGTCTCTGAGCTCATACCGCCACCCGAGGTCACTCATCACTTCGTCGAGCAGATCGATACTGATGCCGGACCATCTTCCGTCCGAGCTCTTGATCGCAAACGGTACCGCATCCTTAGTGCCGACGAGCAGAGTTCTTCCCGCCGCCGGCCGGCTCTCCGGACTGTTTTCCTGAGCCCCGGCGGCAAGACTCAGCAGCAGCACAAGCAGAACACAGAACGACTCGAATATTCTCATCAGGAGTCCATTATAGGAGGTGATCCGCCGACGAAGCCGTCGCGACGGCCACCACCAGGTATCGCGTAAACTACTGAACGATGGATGCCCCGGATTCGAGTTTTCTGATCGACGGTTCCGAAGATGCCACGGTCACGTTCCTGTTCGCCCATGGGGCTGGTGCTCCGATGGACTCGCCATTCATGAACTCGATCGCGGACCGTTTGTCGAGTGGCGGCGTCCGCGTCATGCGCTTCGAATTCCCCTACATGGCAGCACGCAGAAAGGGTGGCAAGAGAGGGCCGGATCGGGCGGAGGTCCTCATACACACGTGGCTCACGGCAATCGAGTCAGCAGAGGGGCGCCATCCGCTGTTCATTGGGGGAAAAAGTCTCGGCGGACGCATTGCGACGATGAGTGCATCGCGCGCAAACGTCAGCGGCGTCGTTTGTTTCGGATACCCGTTCCATCCGCCTGGGCGTCCCGAGAAGCTCCGCACGGCTCACCTTGCTGACATGAGAGTACCAGTACTGATTCTCCAGGGTGAGCGCGATCCATTCGGCACGCCTGCCGAGGTACAGTCTTACGAGCTCTCACGTCAGGTCACGATCGAATGGATACCCGACGGAGACCATTCGCTTGTGCCGCGAAAGCGATCTGGTCACACAGTCGATTCAAACCTCAACGTGGCAGTGCAGAAGACACTCTCGTTTTTCAAAAAACCAGCACTTGTGTAAAACAGGTTTTTTGAAGCTGCCGCGCTTCTATACCGTCACCTTATTACCTGCTACGATTATCAGTAGCATCAGACACTCATCTCGAGCGAAATAAGGGGGAAGTGATGGCGACATTGGATAAGCTGACACCGGGCCAGGCGAAGTTCGTGCTCGAACGGATCGTGGCAGACAAGAAGATCAAGTCACGTGAGATCGATAAATATCTGAAGGAAATGGACAGCGAAATCGAAAATCTCGAACATCGTCTCTCGATGCTTCGAGGTGCTGGTGGCGCCGGGGCAGCTTCGGACACAGGGCGGAGCCCTCGAAAGAGACGGGGATCGGCAGCCGGTACTGCATCAAGCGACAAGCGCAGCAAGCGCAAACGTGGCTCGCGAAAGGCAACGACACCGGAAACGCAGAAGAGCCGGCAACTTCAGGGACAGTACATCTCGCTGATCAAGCGTTTCTCCGGTAAGGAGCGCGACCGATTCAAGATCCTCGCAAAGGAACAAGGCCGCGAGGAGGCTGTGAAGCAGATGAAGCAGGCGGCCGGCCAGAAATAGTTCGAGCAACGGATTCGTACAATTCTCACAAAAGGGAGCGGCCGCGGCCGCTCCCTTTTTTCATGATTCGAGAAGCGCTCTAGCCGCATTTCTCACCAGATATCGTAGCGAGGCGGCGGAGAGTGGTGCGGATGCAAGGCGCGCGAAGGTTCGGCCCCGCAGGCATAGTCGACACTATGTCGAGGAGCCGAATCGAGCGCAACGCAGCAGCCGCGCCGCTATCCGTCGCCGCAGTAGAAGGCTGGTGAGAAATGCGGGCTAGTGTCCGGGTTGGATGATCAGCAGAAGTGGATCATGATCACTGGCCGCCTCATTCTCAGGAAGGACAGTATTGATGTGCTGGGCCAGCAGCCGTGAATTCTCCCGGAGTGAACGACTGACGAAGATGTGATCGAGTACCTGCGAGTTGCCCTGATAGTTATAAGAATACCGCTGTGAAACCGGCACCGTCTCAATCATTTCAATGAGCCCGGCATCCGTAAAAGCCTTCATCGGCGAACGGAACTCGTGCTCATTCATGTCCCCCACAACAACGACTTTTGCCTTCGAATCCTCGCGCAGGATCTGCCGCGCCACGCCAGCCACCAGCTCAGCCTGACAGCGGCGCTGCGCCTCGGTTCGCCTCTCCGGCGGCTGCGCCGATCCGAACACTGCGTCATCGCCTCTCTTCGACTTGAGATGATTGTTGATCAGGAAGTACGTCTCCTGTTGGAAACGAACCTCCAGCGCCAGTGACTTCCGTGTCCCTTCCGACTCGTCGCTTGCCCCCTCTCCGAGAAAGCACTCGGTTGTCGTGCCGATCCGTCCAGGACTCTCCGAGAGTCGCACTGCGCCGCCGGAGGTTTCGATCGACACCTCATCGGTGGAACTCGCGGCACCCCGGCCGATGATCTCGACGTCTGTCGGATCGATGAGGAACGCGACCCGAATATTGGAGCCGGGAGCGCCGCCATCTGCGTTGTCGACTGGATCGATCTGCCGCCACTCGTAGCGCGGACCACCCGCAGCGACGATGGCATCGACGAGACGCTGGAGCGTTCCGGCCGCCGAGACCACGCCGTCGTCGGCTCCGCCGGTGTCATCCTGAATCTCCTGCAGGCCGATGATATCGGGCGCGCCGAGATCCTCGACGATCGACTTTGCCACACTCTCGAACCGGTCTGCCTTGTTGGCGGCGGAGAGATTGAGAACGTTGTAGCTGGCGATGGAAAGGGATTGCTCACCTTGTCCGACCGCAGTCTTTGATGGCCGCGAGGCTGGTCGGATCTCGGGAAGTCCAGTCGCCATGATCCTGTAGATCCCATAGTCGTAGTGAACAATGCCTTCCAGCGGGCCTGCAAGCTCGTCCCCTACCCCGACCGAGGGCCGATCTTTCAGCAGGGTCAGGTCGACGACAATCCGCTCGCTGTTCTCGTCGTCTGCCCGGAGGAGCACCCCTCCGGCATCCGTGCGGATCGTGTCAGCCCCTTCGGAGTCCGGAACGATCACGAAGTCACCGAACCGAGAGCTCGGTCCGACGACCGTCGACTCGCTGACGATGACCCGCTCTCCCTCGAGAGATTCCCAGAAGTCGAGCGCGTCCTCACGCGGGTCGAATGACTCCAGCCCGTCGTTTTCGATGATCTCCGGTATCCGAAGCCCTGAAGCGCCGATCCTGACGGGATCCGGCAACTCTGTTTCGCCCGCAGCCGTGACCTCGGTGGCATCGATCTGAGTCGATGTGAGGGTGCCTTGACGTCCGAACTCGGTGACCTCCCCCAGCACCGTTACCGCGTCGCCCGGAGTGAGACCAGATGCCTCACCCGTGTGCACGAAAATGCCCGCGGACGCACCTTCCCTCCCCTGCCCATTCTGCAGCCAGAAACCGTGAAGGCTCTGTCGGTCGAGCACTCCGGTCACCACTCCTGCGACACGTAACCTGCGCACCCACCATCGGCGACAGGTGACCCTCTCCCTGAATCATGTAAATCGGTGTGATTCCGTCGTCCTGAGCATCGGGGACAGTCGCGCACTGCGTCCCGGCCAGCACGCCGACGATCATCAGGCAGACGATTGAAAATGGACGGCTCATGGCTTCACCCACTCCTCGAGAACGATCTGCCCGTCTCGCACAGCGAGAATGGCCACTGGTTTGATCGGGTTCCTGTCGGGTCCGAGAGTGATGACGCCCGAAACTCCCTGGTAATCGCTGGTAGCAGCGATTTGGTCCCTGATCTTCGCCTTGTCGACTTCCCCGGCGCGCTCGATCGCTTCGACAAGGATTCTTGCGGCATCGTACGAGAGGGCGTTGACGGAGTCTGGAAGTCGACCGTATCTCTCCTGGAACTTCTTCACGAACTCTCTGACTGCCGGCCGGTCCTCGTCTGCATAGTAGTGGTTCGCGAAGTAGGAGCCGTTGAGCGCCTCGCCTCCGATCTCGAGCAGTTTCGGAGAATCCCAACCGTCGCCTCCCACGAGCGGAAGATCGATCCCGAGCTCCCGTGCCTGGATCGCGATCTGGCCGACGTCAGTGTAGTAGCCGGGAACGACGATCGCCTGCGCCTCGCTGTTCCTGATCGAAGTGAGCTGCGAGCGGAAGTCGCTATCCTGCTCCGCGTAGCTCTGATCCACGACAACCTTTCCACCCATGGCTTCGAAGCGCTGGCGGAAGAAGTCTGCAAGCCCTACCGAATAGTCGTTCTTCACATCCTTGAGAATCGCCACTCTTTCGAAGCCGAGACTGTTGCGGACGAACTCGGCAATCGCGGCGCCCTGATACGGATCGGTGTAGCTGACACGAAAGATGTAATCGCCCTTCTCGGTAACCGCTGGATTCGTCGAGGAAGGCGAGATCATCGGCACACCGTTCGCCTGGGCAACCGGAGCCGCCGCGAGAGAGCGCGATGAGGCGTTCTCACCGATCAGAGCCACGACATTGTCTCTGGTGATGAGCTTGGTCACAGTCGCCACTGCCTGATCGGGCCGCCCCATATTGTCCTCGACGAGGACGCGGATCTTTTTCCCGAGCACGCCGCCGTTGTCGTTGACTTCATCAATCGCCAGCTCGACTCCCTCCTTGGTCGACTGCCCGAATGTACCCGTAGGTCCGGAGAGTGCGACGTAGACTCCTACTGGAATTTCGGCCGCTCCGCCGCTGGTTTCCGAGCTTTCGTCGGGGGCAAGACACCCCACCATCCACACGGACGTCGCGAGAAGCAGAATCGGCAAAGCTAACGATGGTCGTTTCCTGCTGATGTTCAAAGGTATGACCTCCTGTTGTCCGGTCGTACGACGACTTCCGACCCGAAGACAGACATCTTTATCAGGAAACGCACTCTAAAAGGAACCGCTCGACATGCAGGCAACGAATATTCGCAACGGTATGGTCATCGTTTTCGAAGGTGAGCTCTGTAAGATCATGGAGTTCCGCCACCACACTCCCGGCAACCTCAGGGCGATGGTCCAGGCGAAACTCCGCAACCTCCGGACCGGAAACCAGTTCGAGCATCGCTTCCGCTCGAACGACGACGTCGAGCAGGCCTACATCGATACGCAGGAGATGGAGTACCTCTACAACGACGGGTCTGCATACCACTTCATGAACACGTCGAACTTCGAGCAGATCGAGATGTCGGACGAGGATCTCGGCGACGCAGGAAAATGGCTCACCGACGGGATGAAAATTCAGGTCCAGTTGTATGAAGGCAAGCCGCTCGGCGTCGAGCTTCCGAAGACAGTCGTCTGCACGATCGCGGAGACTGAGCCGACCGTCAAGGGAGGAACGGCCGCGTCGTCCGGCAAGCCGGCAACTCTCGAGAACGGTGTCGTCGTCACGGTGCCAGCGTTCATCGAAGCGGGCACACAGATCGTGGTCGACCCCAGCGAAGGCCGCTACATGGAGCGCGCGAAGTAATTTCAGTCGTCAGTCGTCAGTCGTCAGTCACACAGTTGCTGCAAGCGCGCGACCCGGAGTCATCCTGAGCGCAGCGAAGGATCGGGTACGTCCTGACTGTCGCGTACTTCCGTTCTGAGATCGGCCGTACGAGATCCGCGGCCGTCCCTTCGGCTTCGCTCCTCAGGGCAGGCGGAATGACAGACGGGTGAGTCATTTCACTCCATTGGCGAAGCGAAGCGGCGCCATTCCCCCGCTCAGAGGCTGGATTGTTTCACAGCCTCTCAGGATGACAAATCGAGGGTGCGACGAGCCGAAGGGGCGACGAACGCCGGAGGCGTTACGTCAGCGTTCCTGCTTCATGTACTTCCAGTTGCGCGGCTTTCCTTCGGCCATCCATTCGATCGCCGTGGCGAGACGTTTGCGGCGTGTCTGAACCCGCTTTGCCTCTTCCAGCCACTCGATGTAATCCTTCTTGTTCGAGTAGCTGAATCCATCGAAGTTCTTCCTCGCGTCGCTGTTCTTCCCGAGCGCTTCGAGAAGATCGTCGGGGATTGTCAGCCTCTCCTTGACCTTTGCCGTCTTCTTCTTCGCCTTGACGCCTCTCTCGTTCAGATCGGCGGCTTCGCTCACGTATTCGATCAGGATCTGCTGAGGCGGCATGTCCTTGAGCGCACGGAACTTGATCGCTGACATCTGGGTCTGGCCCACGACGTTGAAGATCCCCTCGGGATCCTTCATCAACTGTCCCTTCCAGAACGACATCGTGACGTGCTCCTTGTGTGCCGACATCGCTCCGATGATCCCTTTGTACTCGAAATGAGGTGCCCCCCATTTGAGAGTCTCCTCGAGATCGGGACAACCGAAGTGGAACGCCTTGCGGATCCTGTTCAGGATCGGCTTCGCGAATAGAGCCGCCTCCTCGATATAGGCGTCCACCTCGTCCGACTTCTTCCCCTGCATCGTCTTTTTCTTGAATTGCTGGTGCGGTTCTGCCATGGCGGAAGTATATCTCTGCAATCGCAGCGCCCGGAGGGAGGGAGGAGGGTTCAGGGGGTTCAGGGTTTCAGAACTCCTGAACCTTTGAACCCTTGAACCTTTGAACTCCGCCTCTCACACCTGATTCGAGAAGTCGAACGGGCTCTCCTCGGCGAAGGGGTCGTCGGTCGCACCTTCGAGCTGCGATTCCATCTCCTCGCGCGACACGTCGGAGGTCGACTGAATGCCCTGGATCTTGAGCTTGAACTCGTCCGGATTCGAAGCGCGGCGGAGTGCCTCTTCGAGTGTAATCAGGCCGTTCTTGTAGAGAATGTAGATCGACTGATCGAACGTCTGCATCCCGTACTGCGAGGTACCTTGTGAGATGGCGTCCTTGATCAGCTTCGTTTTTTCCTTGTTCTCGATACAGTCCCGGATATAGCCGGTGGAGATCAGAACCTCGGCCGCCGGAACGCGTCCCAGTCCGTCAGCACGCGGAAGGAGGCGCAGGGAAATGACCGACTTGAGAACCGCCGCAAGCTGCAGCCGGATCTGCTTCTGCTGATGCGGAGGAAAAACCGAGATGATGCGGTTGATCGTCTCGGTCGCGTCCATCGTGTGAAGGGTCGAGAGGACAAGATGCCCCGTCTCTGCCGCCGTCAGAGCAGTCTCGATCGTCTCGTAGTCGCGCATCTCGCCGACGAGAATCACGTCGGGATCCTGACGCAGAGCCGATCGCAGCGCCTGAGCGAACGACTTCGTATCGACCTCGACCTCTCGCTGGTTGACGATCGACTTCTTGTCACGGTGGAGAAATTCGATCGGATCCTCGACCGTAATGATGTGCTCGGTCCGGTGAGCGTTGATGTAGTCGATCATCGCCGCGAGTGTGGTCGATTTGCCCGACCCGGTCGTGCCCGTACACAGAATCAGGCCTCGGCGTTCTTCACAGATTCTCTCGAGAACTGCCGGGAGCATGAGCTCTCGAATCGAGGCGATCTTGACCGGAATGACGCGCAGAACGAGACCCACCGTTCCCCGCTGCTGAAAGATGTTGCAGCGAAACCGGCCGAGACCCGGCACGGAGTAGGCAAAGTCGATCTCGTAGTTGTTCTTGAACTTCTCTTTCTGTCTCGAGGACATCATCGAGAACGCCATGGCGATCGTGTCTTCCTGCATCAGGCGCTTGAGCTCGACCAGGGGAACCAGCTCACCATCGACCCGGATGACGGGATGCGACCCCACCTTGATATGAAGGTCGGAAGCACGGCGTTCGGCTGCTATTTTGAGAAGATCATTAATATGCACGGCAACACCTCGAGCGGACGATTACGTCGAACAAAGATCCATTGTACCGCGTCGACGAGTTTCGCCAAACAAAACGACTCATAACGGAAGGCTGCAATGATCCGCCACAACGACCTCACACTCTCCTATCTCGAATCGACGCCCGGAGGGCTCGCCGCCAGCGGTTCGCCTCTCGTGATTCTGATTCATGGACGCGGAGCAGACGCGAATGATCTGGCTCCGCTCGCCCCGCTGAT
This sequence comes from uncultured Acidobacteriota bacterium, assembly GCA_963829355.1. GTDB lineage: Bacteria > Acidobacteriota > Thermoanaerobaculia > Gp7-AA8 > JAHWKK01 > CAWHHZ01. The sequence goes on along the minus strand of CAWHHZ010000032.1, from coordinate 71,109 downwards.
CGGAGGGGATCGCCCGTACCGGTTCGTGCTCCCGGATGCTCCGAGGCGCTTCTCCCCCTCACCCGGCATCGAGTTGGGCTACACGTGGTTCGACGGGTATCCTCCCGAGCCGGCCTCACTCGAAGAAAGCCGGGCGAAGTTCGCCCGCTTTCTGGACGAACTTGCGGAGCGCTACGGCGCCGAGTCTTCGAGTACCGTTCTGTGCGGCTTCTCCCAGGGGGCACTGATGGCGCTCGACGCCGGACTCAGAAGCCCGGAGACCATGGCCGGAGTCGTGGCGCTCAGTGGCGGAATCGATCCGCGGAACCTTCCACCGGAAGCCATCCGTTCCAAACCTCGCGTTCTACTGATCCATGGAACCCTCGACAGCACGGTTCCTGTCCAGGCTGCACGGATAACACGCACGATTCTCACCTCGGCTGGCATAGAACCGGAGTACCATGAGCTGAATATCGGTCACGAGATTACGGACGAGGAGATCGCCATGATCTCGCGTTTCGTAAGGACCGCCCTGGATGGATGACATGCTCCGAATATGTGCAGCGATAGTTTTGATCACGATGACTCTTCCCGCCAGCGCTCACGATCCTGCTGCTCTGGAAGACTCCCTGAGAGCGACGGAGACAGCCTTTGCAGCCACGATGGCGGATCGTGACCTCGAGGCTTTCTCGAGCTTCCTCGCAGAGGATGCGATCTTCAGCTCGCCCCGAAATCTCCTGCGAGGACGAGAGGCGATCGTCGAGGGCTGGCGTCCCTTCTTCGACGGCCCTGACGCCCCTTTCTCCTGGAAACCGGCTCGGGTACACGTGCTGGACGATGGAACCATCGGAGGAACGACCGGGCCAGTGTTCAACCCTGCCGGCGAGACGGTCGGACACTTCGTCTCGACCTGGAAGCGCCAGTCGGACGGCACATGGAAAATCATTCTCGATCTCTCCCCTGGCGATTAGTCTTTTGAGCCGCAGTCTGTGGGGCTCGTCATCTGAGCTTTGAACGTCGAACATTTCCCTCTTCACCCTTCCCTCTTCACACGGTATGATGCGCCCAATATGAACGTGAATGTAAGAACCGTCGGAGATGTCCGTGTCGTTGATTTCGAGGGGCGCCTGGCGCTCGGAGATGATGAGCTGGCGCTCTCGCGGACTGTGGATGATCTCCTCGCCGAGGGTTGCCGGAAGATTCTGCTCAACCTTACCCAGATCGAATACATCGACAGCAGCGGTCTCGGTGAGCTCGTGCAGAGCTTCAAGGTCGCCAAGACCTTCGAAGCCGATCTCAAACTCCTCCGTCCTCAGGAGCGAGTCCGGCACACGTTGCAGCTCTCCATGTTGCTGCCACTCTTCCAGATCTACGACACGGAAGAAGAGGCGCTCGCCAGCTTCGACTCGAGCGAGACCGCAGCAGGATAGAACAAGGCTGTCGTTCGCGCACCTGCTCTCTGCCGTAGGCGGTCAGGGGACCCTTGTCCCAAGTCATCCCACCTGTTCAAACCGCCCCGTTCCACGCTGCAACGAACTCTGACTGCAAGTTGTGCGAAAGCGCATATCTCCAAGATGGTGAGGCCCGTTCCCACCGGCCCGGACCCGCGATAGACTAGTGTAGTGACTGACGATCCATTCATCCCGAAGGTCCCGGAGATTCCGAAGGACCTGCGGGACCTCCTCCACTATCCGCAGAGCCCGACAGCGCAGTCATGGGTGGACCGCGGTACGGTCGAGATCGACGCGTCGCAGATCGAAGATGCGATCGCGAGTGAGTATCAGGCGATGGTGCAGATGGCACTCGACAATTCAGTCGATGGAGTCGTCATCATCGCTCCCCCCGATGAGACCGAACCTCCGAGGATACGGTTCGTCAATTCGACCTTCTGTCGCATTACCGGAAAGCGGGAGGACCGCGTGCTGGGGCGCGAGCTCGAGATATTCGGAATCGCCGAGAGCGATCAGGCAGTCAGAGACGCACTCCTCCACCCCCTCTGCCAGCGCAGGTCCTTCGAGGGGGAAGCTTCAGCCCTCCGGCAGAACGGGACCCGGTACACGCTCCGACTCATCATGGTTCCGATACACGGAAAAGGTGAGCAGGTCGACCTCTGGGTGGCTTATCTGCGAGACGTCACAGAACAGAAGGCCCAGATTGCCTCACTCGAGCACCAGGCACTTCACGATGTGCTGACGGGGCTGCCGAACCGGGCCCTTCTTCTCAAGAAACTCGAAGAAGCAATTGAACGGGCGAAGACCGAGAACGAGCTGGTGGGGTTGCTCGTCATGGATCTCGATCGCTTCAAGGAGGTCAACGACACCTTCGGCCACCACTACGGAGACAAGCTCCTCCAACAGGTGGCTGAACGGCTCCTCGACGAAATACGAAGTGGCCAGACGGTCGCCCGAATGGGTGGAGACGAGTTTTCGCTGGTATTGCCCGCGATCAGCGATACCGGAGAGACCGTGCGGACAGCCCGTCGCATGATCAATGCTCTGCAGTACCCCTTCGAGATCGAGGACCAGCGATTCGAAGTCGGCACGAGCATCGGCATTGCCCTGTATCCGGAGCATGGGGAGGACGCGACCACGCTTCTCCGGCGCGCCGACGCGTCAATGTACAAGGCAAAACGTGAAGGAATCGGTTTCAGCGTATTCACGGCCGATCTCGAAAACGTGGACCCTCAGGCTCTCTCACTCGGGGTGGAACTGCGACAGGCGATCGAGAGCGGCATGATGGAGCTCTACTATCAGCCCAAGATCCACCTGCGGAGCGGAACCGTGATGGGCGTCGAGGCGCTCGCGCGCTGGAACAACTGGGATGGAATGGTTCTCCCCGACCTGTTCATACCACTCGCCGAGCGAACCGGGCTGATCGGAAATCTCACGGAGTGGGCAATCGACTCTGCGCTGGCTCAATGCAGGGACTGGAAAGAACGCGACTATCTGATCCCGGTTGCGATCAATATCTCCGGCAAGAGCTTTCACGAGCACGTCCTGCCACAGAAAATCTTCCAGAAGTTGCAGCATTTCGGGCTCGAGCCGAGCCAGCTCAAGATCGAGATCACCGAGAGCAGCGTGCTCGACGACCCGCCACAGGCGCTCGCGATCCTCTCATTGCTGCAGTCGCTCGGGATCCGCCTCTCCCTCGACGACTTCGGCACCGGCTACTCCTCGCTCACGCACCTCCGGCAACTTCCGGTCGACGAGATCAAAATCGACAAATCGTTCGTCATGGGGATGAGGACGAGCGAGGGAGACGCCGCTATCGTGCGAACACTGATCGATCTGGGACACAGCCTCGGCCGTCAGGTCGTTGCCGAAGGTGTCGCGGACGATGAAACCTGCCGCATCCTCTACGACCTAGGTTGCGATGTCGCGCAGGGCTACTGCTTCACACCACCCCTTCCCGCGGAACGGCTCATCAGCTGGCTCGAGCGCAATGACTGGGGGCGCTCCATCTGGAGGCGCATCATCAGCCCTGCCACCGAAACGGGACAGGTGTTTGAGTAGCAGACTTCAGTCGTCAGTCGTCAGTCGTCGAGTCGTTGAGTCGTTGAGTCATTGAGTCATTGAGTCGTTGCGTCGTTGGTGTTGGCATTAGTCGTTGGGCAGGGCCGCTGGTTTCTCGGTAAGATTAGTGTCCCGGCGGGGACACCGGGACACATCGCGCGGGACGCGCGACCCACACTGGCGCGCGCCCCACGCTCCCTTACATCTTTTCCAGCTTGCCATCACGGACGTGGCCGATCCGGACTGCTCGCTCCCGCACGGTGCGGGCGCGATCGAGATCCAGGTAGCGACTCTCCGGCGCCTGAAGGAATGCACCTTTCATCGCGATTCCGCCCTTGTAGAGAATGTCTCCGGTGGCGAGGAGCCGCGGCTCGACGTAGGTCGCATCGCCTGATCGGTTGTCGACGATCGAGACGTATGGGAACACGGCAGCCTCGCCCGATGGATCATCGAGAAAGAACTCCAGAGTGAGGTTCGTCCCCGCAAACGGCAGCGGGCTTTGATCGAAGGCATATGGATGCACCGGAAACTCCTTCGGATGGTTCAGAGAATCGTCGACGACGTTTCCGAACTCGTCGTAGGCGACGACGAGGAGCCATGCGGTCTCGTCTCCGAGATTGACCGCTCCGACGTTCGTACGGAATCCGCTGATCCCAGGCGTTCCCGAATTCCGGACTCCCTCCACGATCGAGCTGATCCCATCGTCGAGCAGCGCGACATACGTTCCGGGAATGCCTTGCCCGTAGGTTCCTCCGCTGCCACCAGTATTGAACGCCCGGCTTCTCACAAGGAACGATCGCGCGACTACGCTGTCCTCGACTCCGGGATTGTCCTCGGGAAATGTGGCGAACAGGAGAGAACCGGCACCACTGGTCTCGAACCACTCGCCGAGCACGTTACTCGTGACTCCGGTCGCATTTGCCGGAATCTCGAGAAGCAGCTCTTCGCCGATCTCGCCGAAACGCGGGAGGAAAGTCACCGACACGTTGAGCGTGTAAGGCTGCGGATTGAAGACGTAGACAGACGAGGTCCACGTGGTGGAGCCGGCGCCAGCGGTCAGTCCGACCACCGGAACGACAAAGGTATCGTTGATCTGTGCGGCTGCAGGAAAGCAGAGTGCGACTGCGACGACAGTTGAAACAATGTACCTGGAAACGGTCATGTAGATCCTCTCCGGGTACCGGCACTGATGAGAACGGCGAGCCCCCGATTGCGATTCCCCGCGTGGGAGCTGGAGCACAACAAATCGTTGCAAAGAACCGTCGCCAGTCATTTCGGAGCGCCAGATTCCTCCCTTCGCTTTGGAATGACAGCTTGTTGATCGAGAACGGCTCGAAGCGAGCAATCGCGTACACACTTGTGCTCAAAACGTGACGCTCTCGTGATCTTCGCTCCCGATCACGGGAACTCTGTCCCCGGAGCGCCTGTTATGAATGACCTCGAAGGATTGACGCTCTCGACCGAAAGGAGTCCAGACGATGAAACTGAAAACAGCAGCTTCTGTGGCCATGCTGGCGGCACTCAGCGCGATCGGGTGCGCGCAACCGGCGACGGCCGAGACTGAAACTTTGCGTTCGCCCGACGGCAAGTACGTCAAGCCGTCCGACACCGAGATTCGTGAGCGCCTGACCGCGCTCCAGTACCAGGTGACCCAGAAGGCTGGCACCGAGACCGCGTTTCGCAACGAGTACTGGGACAACAAGAAGCCCGGGATCTACGTCGATGTCGTCACGGGAGAACCACTGTTCAGCTCTCTCGACAAGTACAAGTCGGGTACCGGCTGGCCATCGTTCACAAAACCGCTCGAGCCCGAGAACGTCGTGGAGAAGAAGGACTACAAGCTCGTCTTCCCCCGCACCGAGGTCCGCTCCCGATGGGGAGACTCGCACCTCGGCCATGTCTTCGATGATGGGCCACCTCCGACTGGCCTGCGCTATTGCCTCAACTCCGCTGCACTCCGCTTCGTACCGCTCGAGGATCTCGAGCAAGAGGGTTACGGCGAATACGTGAGTCTCTTCCGTCAAGGTAATTCGAAAGTGAGAAAGACCAATGAGTAACAGCGCAACGGCGACACTTGCCGGCGGTTGTTTCTGGGGCGTGGAAGAACTGATCCGGAAGCTCGACGGTGTGTCCGATACCACCGTCGGCTACACCGGCGGCGATCTCGACAATCCGACGTACAACGACGTGAAAACAGGACGGACTGGTCACGCCGAGTCGCTCCAGATCGAGTTCGACCCGGACACGATCTCTTTCGAGGAGATCCTCCGATACTTCTTCAGACTTCACGACCCGACGACACCAAACCAGCAGGGAAATGATCGCGGCACACAGTACCGCTCGGCGATCTTCTACCATGACGAGGAGCAACGCGAGATTGCCGAGCGCGTGAAGCAGGAGGTCGATGCATCGGGGAAATGGGAGCGTCCCGTCGTGACCGAGATCGTGCCCGCCAAAACGTTCTGGAAAGCCGAGTCCGAGCACCAGGACTACCTCCAACGCTACCCCTGGGGCTACAACTGCCACTTTTTGAGGGAGTAGAGAGGCAGTCGTCAGTCATCAGTCGACAGTCGTCAGTCATCAGATAGTCGTTGGCTGTAGGTCGCACGCATGTCATCCTGAGCCGCCGGAGCGCGCGGAGGACGGTCGAAGGATCGCGTACGGTCCGACTGTCAGGGCGGAAAGAACACCACAGTCGGGACGTACCCGATCGTCCCTGCCCTGAAAATACCCACGCATGTCATCCTGAGCCGCCGGAGCGCAGCGGAGGACGGTCGAAGGATCGCGTACGGTCCGACTGTCAGGGCGGAAAGAGCGCCACAGTCGGGACGTACCCGATCCTTCGCTGGCGCTCAGGATGACAGCTTTTCGTGGTCTGACGACTGACCCCTGACCACTGGTCGACTGCCTCCCCTACTTCCCCCTGATCCGGCCGGCCCTCCGGCACTTCGTCTCCGCGCGTGCTTCGATCTGTCGCACTCGTTCGCGGGACAGATCGAGCATCTCTCCGATGTCCCGGAGCGTGAGCTCTTCGTCGAGGATGCCGTAGCGAAGCTTGATGATGATCCTGTCGAGGACGGGCAGTGTGTCGAGCTCGAGCTGGAGAGACGCATCGTGGTTCGTGCTCTCGAGATACGCCGTGCGCTCAGAATCGATCTTCTGGATCAGCGAGTCGGGGAGATCTCCCACCGCGACCCAGAAGGTCCACGAAGCTTTCGGATTCGGGTTCGTGTAGAGAAGAAGATGACTCAGCTCGCTCTCGTTGATCTCGAGCCTCTCACAGAGCTGCTGGATGGAACGGTCGAGGCTCTCCCGAACTTCGTCCTCAGTCTTCTCGATGAACTCGGCGATCTCGGTGATTCGCTTCGGAAGGTTGTCGCTCACGCCGAAGCGAAGAGTGAGGATCATGCGCTCCCGAGGCTTCAGGATCTGAAAGCGTTCGAGGAGCTGATCCCTGACGTCCTGATCGTGCATTTCGACGTCCGCGGCGGGCACGCTGGTCTGCTCGATCAGATCGGCCAGTTCGATCCGGCTCTCTCCGTCGATTTCATCACTGAGCGAGTAGCTGTCATGTGACGCTCGCAACAATGTGTGGACCTCGGTGACTGAGATCTCCAGAAGAGATGCGAGCTCCTCAGGAGTCGGAAAATGATTGTCCTCATTGAGCGCCTTCGAGATCGCCTTCTCGAGACGATGCATCAGGTTTGCGCGTTTTGGGGGAAGACGAAACGAGCCGCTCTGATCGGAGAGAGCCTGAAGGATTGCCTGTCGGATCCACCAGACGGCGTAGGTGATGAACTTGACGTTCTTTTCAGGGTCGAACTTCTTCGCGGCCTGGATGAGACCGATGTTCCCCTCGTTGATCAGATCGAGAAACTGGACGTGGGGGTTGCGATAACGCTTGGCATACGAAACGACGAACCGAAGATTACAGCGTACGAGCTCGTCGACGGCTTTCGGGTCGCCATTCTCCTGAATCATGCGGCCGAGCTCTCGCTCCCGCTCCGGCGTCAGACGAGGATTCTGCGCAATCTCCTGCAGGTACTGCCGGAGAAGATCATTCGATCCGTCATGATCCCTTGCCCTCATCTGAGTTCTCTTCGATGCTACTTTCGCGGAAGACTCTCTGCAACTCTCTTCGCTCGACCTTCACGAGCGCCTGCCTTCGTTCGACACCATACCGGCGGTCGAGCACTTCCCGGCGGATGAAATCGAGCAGCCGCTCCCCGTCCATCTCCGACTCTTCGTCGAGCCGGTTGACCAGGTTGAGGATCACCTCCACACCCGCAAGGTTCACACCCAGTTCTCTCGTGAGACGAAGGATCAGCTCGAGACGTTTCAGCTCACGCGGACCGTACAGACGGGTGTTGCCTCCCGTCCTCTCAGGCAGAATCAATCCCTCGCGCTCGTACAACCGGAGCGTCTGTGGGTGAATGTTGTATCGCTCCGACACGATCGAGATCATGACGTAGCCCTGGCGTTTAGCAGTCATGGTTTTATTGGGTCATTGGGTCATTGGGTCATTGAGTCGTTGAGTCGTTGTCGAGTCATTGGGTCATCGAGTCATTGAGTCATGGGTCATTGAGTCGTTGAGTCGTCGAGTCGTGTCATCCTGAGCGCAGCGAAGGATCGCGTGAATCTTCAACTCGAGGTAAGCTTCGACGCGATCCTTCGCTGCGCTCAGGATGACAAAGACGGGGCCGGCGTCTCCGCCGGCCCCCGATCCTTACTTCTTCTCTTCGTCCACGACTTCGGCTTCGATCACTTCATCTTCATCCGAGGTCGAGCCGCTCTGCTGTCCTGCATCGGCACCAGGCTCGGCACTGGCGCTCTCCGCCTGCTTCGAGTACATGACCTCGGCCAGCTTGTGCGACGCGGACTGCAGCTTGTCGGTCGCCGACTTCAGCGTGTCGACTCCGCCGGTTTCCATCGCCTTCCGGGCCTCGGTCAGCGCCTCCTCGAGGCCACTGATGTCATCACCCGAGAGGCTCTCGCGATTCTCGTTGAGCATCTTGTCGACCGAGTAGATCAGAGAGTCGAGGTTGTTCTTCGCATCGACCTCTTCGCGGCGCTGCTTGTCCTCTGCAGCATGTGACTCGGCTTCCTTGACGAGCTTGTCGATGTCGTCGTCCGAAAGACCGGACGAGCTCGTGATCGTGATCTTCTGTTCCTTGCCCGTTCCGAGATCCTTTGCGGAAACGTTCAGGATGCCGTTCGCATCGATGTCGAATGTGACCTCGATCTGCGGCACGCCACGCGGTGCCGGCGGAATGCCCTGGAGGTGGAAGACGCCGAGCGTCTTGTTGTCCCGGGCCATCTCGCGCTCACCCTGCATGACCTTGATCTCGACCGACGTCTGATTGTCGGCGGCAGTCGAGAAGACCTCGTTTTTCTTGGTCGGGATCGTCGTGTTCCGCTCGATCAGCTTCGTCATGACGCCACCGAGGGTCTCGATTCCGAGCGACAGCGGGGTGACGTCGAGCAGCAGGACGTCCTTGACGTCACCGGCCAGAACACCACCCTGAATCGCGGCACCGATCGCGACGACTTCATCCGGATTCACGCCGCGATGCGGCTCCTTGCCGAAGTACTCGGTGACGAGACGCTGCACCATCGGGATACGCGTCGATCCACCGACGAGGACGACCTCGTCGATCTGCTTCGGATCCATGTTGGCATCCTTGAGAGCCTGACGGACCGGCCCCATCGACCGCTCGAGCAGATCACCGACGAGCTGTTCGAATTTCGCGCGCGTCAGTGTCAGATTGAGATGCTTCGGACCGGTCTGGTCAGCCGTGACGAACGGGAGGTTGATGTCGGTCGAGTTGGTCGAGGAAAGCTCGATCTTCGCCTTCTCGGCCGCTTCCTTGAGGCGCTGGAGCGCCATCTTGTCGGTCGATAGATCGATGCCCTGATCCTTCTTGAACTCCTCGATGATCCAGTCGATCACGCGCTGGTCGATGTTGTCACCACCGAGGTGGGTGTCACCGTTGGTCGACTTGACCTCGACGACGCCCTCGCCGACCTCGAGAATCGAGATGTCGAAGGTACCGCCACCGAAGTCGTAGACGGCGATCGTCTGATCGGTCTTCTTGTCGAGACCGTAGGCCAGCGCCGCGGCCGTCGGCTCGTTGACGAGTCGCTCGACCTTGAGGCCGGCGATCTCGCCGGCGTCCTTGGTCGCCTGGCGCTGCGAATCGTTGAAGTACGCCGGCACGGTGATGACCGCGCGCTCGATCTTTTCGCCGAGATAGTCTTCGGCAGCCTGCTTCAGCTTCTGAAGAATGATCGCGGAGACCTCTGGCGGCGCATACTCCTTGCCGCCAGCTTCGATGCGGGCATCGCCATTCGATGCCTTCTGGACCTTATACGGAACCATCTTCGCTTCTTCGGTGATCTCGTCATACTTCCGACCCATGAAGCGTTTGATGGAGAAGACGGTGTTTTCGGGGTTCGTCACCGCCTGACGTTTTGCAACCTGGCCGACGAGCCGCTCCCCCGACTTGGTGAATCCCACCACGGACGGGGTCGTACGGTTCCCCTCGGCGTTCACGATGACTTTGGGCTCGTTCCCCTCCATCACCGCCACGACCGAGTTCGTCGTACCAAGGTCGATTCCAATGATCTTGTTAGACATGGTATCCACTCCTTGAGTTTGAGTTCTTCGCTATAGACTCAGATATGAGTCGAGTCTTGTCAAGCATTCAAAACCTGAGTGCCCTGTTATAAATTTCCAGCGCTCGAGGTCAGTACGTTGGTGAATATTCTGCGGTTTCTGGTGTTATTTATGCTCGAACCGTACCGAAAAACCATGAAAAACCATAAATGAGGTGACTCAGATGAGACAGATGATGAATCGGATGGCCATGGAGCAGGGACGTCCCCCGATGACGGCAGATCAGGTCCGTACGAACGAGCGCGAGTTCATCCGCTCGGTCTACGCCTGGATGTTTGGCGGATTGCTGATTACGGCGATGGCCGCAGCCTGGGCCGTTCTTCTCCGCGAGTCGGCCAGCTCGCCGCCCATGAACCTGTGGTCCCCTCGATAATCGCGGAGCTCGGCATGGTTCTCTTCCTTTCGTTCCGGATTCAGAAGATGAGTCCGGCCGCGGCAGCCTCGGTCTTTCTCGTCTACTCACTTCTCAATGGGCTGACGCTCTCGGGAATCTTTCCTCGTCTACACCACCGCTTCCATCTTCCAGGCGTTCGTGGTCGCAGGCGGAATGTTCGCCGCGATGTCGATTTACGGCTACACCACGAAGAAGGACCTGACTTCCTGGGGCTCATTCCTGTTCATGGGCCTGATCGGAATCATCATTGCCGCCGTCGCGAACTTCTTCTTCCAGAGCTCCATGCTGAGTTTCGCCATCAGCATCATCGGCGTGATCGTGTTCGTAGGGCTCACCGCCTACGACACGCAGAAACTCAAGGGCTACGCTGTGATGGCCTCGAGCGCCGGTGAGAAGGCGACGAACCTCGCGGTGATCGGTGCACTCGCCCTCTACCTCGACTTCATCAACCTCTTCCTGATGCTCCTCCGCCTGTTCGGCGGCAGCCGGCGGTGACCGGGCGTCTCGTGTGGGTCGCGCGTCTCGCGCGATGCTTGCCGGCGTCTCGCCGGCAAGCATCGCCACCGACTTTATCGACGCTGCCGCCCGTCCGTTAAGCTCACCAGCCGTCGAGGGCGGGACGCCCCTCGACATCGCGCGAGACGCGCGACCCACACGGAGCGGCCGATCGCGGCGCGGGTCACACCTTCTCCAGCTCCAGCACCACCTCGGCCATCGCTGGTCCCACGTAGCACTGCATCCCCACGCCTGCCAGCCCGGCAGCCGCAATCCTCTGGCGGTACCACGCAGCAGGGCGCAGCAGGAATCCTTCCGTGTCGCCGGTCGGCTCATCCTCGGTCGTCATCACGTCGACGAACGCCACACCCTCGCAGAGGAGCGCCATGATCGGGAGGGCCTCCTCGACCTCGTCATCCGGAACGTAATGGAGCACGTCGCTGCAGATCACCAGATCCCAGACTCTCCGCCCGGCGATCTCGTCGACCTCGCCCACTGAACCGTGCCGGATGTTCCGGGACTTGCCGAAGCGCTCGACGACATACTCGCTCGAGTCGATCCCGAGGTACCGGATTGCCGGGCGCAGCTTCTCGAGCTCGACCCGCCACTCCCCTTCCCCGCATCCAATGTCGAGGGCACTACGCACCCGCCGCTGCATCAGATGCTCCGCGACGCCAACGACCATGGCGATCTTCCGCCGCAGGTCCTGCGGAGTTCTCACACGATGCTTCGGATCCCGGTACCAGCGATCGTAGTAGTTGCGGTCGTACGTCTTGGACATGACGACAGGATAGCTCCTTACAGCCCGCGAAGGCGGGCGACACAACCCAGCCCAGCGGCGTAAGCCCTGGGAAACAGGCGCCCTCGGAAATCCCAGAGCCCGCGAAGGCGGGCGACACATCCCCGGCCGCGTGAATTGATGCACGAGTTGTGTCGCCCGCCTTCGCGGGCTCGAGGGGGTGCGCATGTCCGGGTGTCCCAGGGCTTACGCCGCTGGGCTAGGTTATTTCGCCCCGCCTTCGCGGGGCTGTAAGGAACCACTACAATGTTCGCATGAGACGACCACTCCTCGTTGCACTCGCTCTCCTCTTCGCCCTCCCCCTCTTCGCCCACGAACCATTTCGGGTTGAAGAGGCGACCGTCCTGGACCTCCAGGAGAAGATGGCGGCGGGCGATCTCACCTCCGAGCAGATCACCCAGATGTATCTCGACCGGATCGCAGAGATCGACGGCCTCGGCAACCCGACCGCGGCTGAGGCGCAGAAACTCGGCGGCATCAATCTCAACTCGATCATCGAGCTCAACCCGGACGCGCTGGCGATCGCACGCGAACGCGACAGGGAGCGCGCAGCCGGCAAGTTGCGCGGCCCGCTACACGGAATCCCGATCGTCATCAAGGACAACATCGACACGGCCGACAAGATGATGACGACCGCAGGATCTCTCGCCCTCGTCGGCAACCATGCGAAACAGGACGCTTTCATCGTGGCGAAGCTGCGTGAAGCGGGCGCGGTGTTGCTCGGCAAGACGAATCTCTCCGAATGGGCGAACTTCCGCTCGACGCGTTCCACGTCGGGATGGAGCGGCCGCGGCGGCCAGACGAAGAATCCATATGTCCTGTCGCGCAATCCGTGCGGCTCGAGCTCCGGCACCGGCGCAGCCGTCAGCGCCAGCCTGGCGACCATCGGCATCGGGACCGAGACGGACGGATCGATCGTCTGCCCATCAAACGCAAACGGACTCGTCGGCTTCAAACCCACGCTCGGGCTCTGGTCGCGAGCCGGAATCATCCCGCTCTCTCACAGCCAGGACACCGCCGGGCCCATGGTCCGAACGGTGACCGACGCCGCCATTCTCCTCGGCGCTCTCACCGGGGTCGATCCTCGCGATCCGGAAACCTCAAAGAGCACCGACCATCTCGAAAAGCGACTACACGAAGTACCTGGACGTGAATGCGCTGAAAGGAAAGCGGATTGGAGTCGCGCGCGAGAACTTCGGGTTCGACCCGGACGTCGATGCTCTGATGGAGAAGGCGATCGAGACGATGAAGGAGCTCGGCGCCGAAATCGTGGACCCGGCGAACCTCGACACGAGCGGCGACTTTGGCGACAGCGAGTACGCTGTCCTGCTCTACGAGTTCAAAGCTGACCTCAACGACTACCTCGCCAAAATGCCGGAGACCGTCAAAAACCGGACCCTCGCGGACCTGATCGAGTTCAACAAAAACCACGAAAGCGAGGAGATGCCTTACTTCGGGCAGGAGATCTTCCTGCAGGCCGAAGCGAAAGGTCCCTTGACGGAGCAGGCCTACCTCGACGCGCTCGAGAAGAATCACGCCCTCTCCCGCCGTGAAGGAATCGATGAAACGCTCGCCACCGACAATCTCGACGCGATCATCTCGCCGACCGGCAGCCCCGCCTGGCCAACCGATCTCGTCAATGATGACCATTTCAGCGGCGGCTACTCCTCAGCCTCGGCGGTCGCGGGCTACCCGCACATCACCGTCCCGCTCGGCTTCGTCCATGGCCTCCCGGTCGGCATCTCGTTCTACGCCGGCGCCTGGAGCGAGCCGGAGCTGCTCGGAATTGCATACGCGTTCGAACAGGCGACCAAAGCGCGACGAGCGCCGAAGTTCCTCGCGGAACCGGAGCTGTAGGAGAAGCGGTTCAAGAGTTCAAGGGCTCGAAGGTTCAAGGTGGAGTGGACCTCGTGGATGGGTGTGGACTGGGTGGACGGAGGCGTGGACGTAGGGAGTGGGCGCCTTCCTCAGATGCGTCCGATCGTCTGTCCACGCTTCCGTCCACGCTTCTGTCCACGCTTCCGTCCACGGTTCTGTCCACAGCTTCTTCACTTTGAAGTTTGACTCGCCTCTCCTACACTCCTCCCATGGACTACGAGAAACTCGGCTCCTTCTACCTCGGAAAGCGTTACGACCTCGCGGCCGGAGAGCGGACCGATGAAGTCGTTCTCTACGATTCGAAAGACCTCACGACGCATGCGGTGATCATCGGCATGACTGGCTCCGGGAAGACGGGGCTCGGGATCGGGATGCTCGAGGAGGCGCTGATCGACAACATTCCGGTCATCGCAATCGACCCGAAGGGCGATCTGCCCAACCTCCTTCTGACATTTCCCGATCTCAGGCCTGCGGATTTCCGCCCCTGGATCAACGAGCAGGATGCGACGAATCAGGGCCTCTCTCCCGACGAGTTCGCTGCCGCTCAGGCCGAGCTCTGGAAGAATGGACTCGCGAAATGGGGACAGGACGGAGAACGGATCCGCCGGCTCCGGAACAACGTCTCGTTCTCCGTCTACACCCCAGGCAGCTCCACCGGTCGTCCGATCAACGTCCTGCGCTCATTTACGCCTCCACCGAAAGAGCTGCGTGACGACGCCGATCTGTGGCGGGACATGATCCAGAGCACCACGACGGGTCTGCTGACGCTGATCGGTGTCTCTGCCGATCCACTGACCAGCCGCGAGCACATCCTGATCGCCAACATTCTCGAGCATTTCTGGAGAGATGATCGAGAGCTCGATCTTCCCACCCTGATCCGCTCCATCCAGAACCCTCCCTTCGAGCGTCTCGGGCGTTCTCGACCTGCAGAGTTTCTTCTCGCAGAGTGACCGATTCGCTCTCGCGATGCGATTGAACAATCTTCTCGCATCGCCGGGATTCGGAGCATGGATGGAAGGAGAGCCACTCGACATTGCTTCCCTCCTCTACTCCGGCGATGGCCGTCCACGCGCCTCGATCCTATCGATCGCGCACCTGTCGGACGCCGAACGGATGTTCTTCGTTTCGACGCTGCTCAACCGGATCGTCGCATGGATGCGGAAGCAGCCCGGTACCAACAGTCTTCGCGCGATCCTCTACATCGATGAAGTCTTCGGCTATTTCCCTCCCGTCGCCAATCCTCCATCGAAGCAGCCGCTCCTCACGCTGATGAAGCAGGCGCGTGCGTTCGGTCTGGGAGTCGTGCTCGCCACTCAGAATCCAGTCGACCTCGACTACAAAGGCCTCTCCAATGCCGGTACGTGGTTTCTCGGCCGCCTGCAGACGGAACGGGATAAATCGCGAGTGCTGGAAGGTCTGGAGTCGGCGGCCGGCGGGATCGATCGGGCGGAAATGGACCGACTTCTCTCTTCCGTCGGAAAGCGGGTCTTTCTGCTGCACAATGTCCACGAAAGCGAACCGGTTCTTTTCGAGACCCGATGGGTGATGTCGTATCTGCGGGGTCCCATGACCCGGGAGCAGATCAGGCAGGTGCAGGGAGATGTCGAGACATCAACCGCCACGGCCGCGGAGTCCAGCCCTCGGACCGGCTCCCTGGAGGCGGCGCCGCCGCTCATCCCTCCCGGCATCGATGTCTGGTATGTGTCGCCCTCCGGAGCCGCGCCAGAAGTTCGGTACGAGCCTGCACTGCTCGCCATCAGCGACGTTCAGTACAGCAGCAGGACCAACAACGTCGATGAATCGCGCCGGCTTGCACTCGTCGCACGATTCAGCGACGCTGCTGAGAGTGTCGACTGGGATTCGGCCACTTCCGCCGGATTTCAGCCGGATCGTCTCCTGAGTGATCCTCCCAGCGGTGCGACCTTCGAAACTCTTCCCGCCGAGGCCACCCGCCCGAAGAATTACGATCGCTGGACAAAAGAGGTCGAGCGCACGATCCGTCAGCAGCATCCCCTCGTCATCCACCGCCACAAGGAGACCAAACTCTCGAGCGGTACGGACGAGGCGGAGGCGGAGTTCCGCAACAGGGTCATTCAGAAAATGCGGGAGGGTCGAGATCTCGAAGTGGCAAAGCTGCGCAACAAGTACGATTCACGTATGCAGGTACTCGAGCGGCGGCTCGAGAGGGCCCGGCAGGCAGTGGAGCGCGAACAGGCCCAGTCGAAGCACAAGAAACTCGATACCGCGGTTTCGTTCGGAACCGCGATCCTGGGTGCCTTTCTCGGGCGGAAGCGTGTGTCAGTGACCAGTGCTTCCCGACTGGGTACGGCTGTCAGGAAAGCTGGCGGAATCGGCAAGGAAGCGCGGGACGTCGATCACGCGGAAGAGCGTCTCGAAACCGTCCAGGAAGAGGTCCGGAAGCTCGATGAAGAGCTCGAAGACGAGATGTCGGCACTCGAAGCGAGCTTCGACCCGGCACTGATTGAGATCGAGGACGTCTCGATCCGACCGACCACGACGAACATCGAGGTCGAGCTTCTCGGCCTCGTTTGGCTCCCGCACCGGTCCAGCGTCACGACCAGCACCCCCGACTGGTAGGCGCACGGGGTCGGACGTCCCCGTCCGATGCGCGGAGCCGTACCCGGCCCCGCGTGAGTACATCCATTCGTGAAACAGGTCCCGGCGGGGACGCCGGGACACATCGGACGGGGACGTCCGACCCCCACAGAAGACCCGCTGCGACCGGATCAGTATTCGATCACGATGAGAGGGTCGATTTTCTGCGAAGGGCCTTCTGAAGGATGAAAGGTGAAGCTGTACTTATGTGTGCCTCGATGTCCCGTAGCGAATCGCGCTGAGAGCTGCCTGCCCTTCCGGTTGATCGCCGGAGGTCCAGGGGCACAATCACTCGGCTCGAACGTGATGTCGGAGACCTGACCATCCGCGGCGGTCCAGATCACCGTCTGGTTCGGTTTCTCGATCACAACTTTCTCCGGCACCACCTGTACGACGCCGTTTGCATCTTCATAGACGACCACGGCGATCGTCGATGGAGGCCGGTGGTCCGGATGACAAACCCTGTTCTCATCGCCCGGACCATTCCCCTGATCACCAGGCCGTGTCGCACAGCCTCCGATCGCCAGCAACATCATCAATGATAGACACGCAATCCCTCTCCTCATGATTCACCCTTCCCTTTCATCTGCGATGATCATTCTCTCTTGTTGCGCAAGAGCTTCTCGGCGACACCCTTGGCGTTCAGTGCGGCCAGTTCCGGCTCGCGCCGTACGATTTCCGCACTTGCTCCCGCTGCGATAGCCCGAGCGAGGAGCTCTCCCGCTTCTTCATCCCGTCCGGCGATATGTGCGGTCACCGAAGCGAGCAGGAGAATGTCCGGGTCGTCGGGGCCGAGCGCGACGGCGCGGCTCATGAAATCCCGCGCAGGCTCGCTCTCGCCGAGCTTTGCATACGAGGCTGCGGCGACCGCGTGAGCGTTGGCATTGCCCGGGTCGCGCCCGATCGCCTCCCGCGAGAGTGCGACAGCCTTGAGATATGCATCGACCGCCTCGGATTTTCTCTTTTCGCTCCAGCGCAGCGCATCCCCGAGATTCATCCAGAACAGATGATTTCCGGGCGCCATCTCCGTCGCGTGATCAAACGCACTCGCTGCATCATCGAAGCGTCCGACGTAATAGAGCGCCGTTCCCAGGTTTGACCAGCCAGCCGCGGTCTCGCTGATGTCGAGCGAATCGCGGAAGCGCTCCGCGGCCTCGTCGAACCTGCCTGTACTGAAGTAGATCCCGCCGAGATTGTTGAGCGCACGTGTATTGTCCGGAGTGAGTGAGACCACCTTGCGGAACTGTCGTTCAGCATCCTCGAGTTGGCCGCGTCTGTAGTGGAACACGCCGAGCTTGTTGTAGCCAGCCCAGTACTGGGGACGCGCTGCGATTGCCTTCTCGTACATCTGCTTCGCTTCGGTATCCCGTCCTGCGCGATCGAGCGCCTCGGCCAGCCCGAGCATGGCGGGTGCGGAGTCCGGTCTCTGGTCGAGAGCCTCGCGGAACCTCAGGATCGCCTCATCAAAACGCCCAAGCTTCGTGAGCACTTCTCCAAACGTGACGTGAACTTCCGGCAACGCCGGATCGAGCCGGATGACGCTCTCGCTGGTCTCGACCGCCTTGTCGGCCCACTCTGCGTCGGAGGTCAACTGGAACTTGTACAGATATGCCCGGCCGAGTGCTGCACCGACGAGGGCCGAGCCGGGAGCGTCGGCACGGATTTCTTCGAGAAGATCGACGGCAAGATCGACCGAGCTCTCGTTCTCATATCGTTGAAGCGCCCCGAGCGCCTGGACGTAACGGTCCTGCGCAGCAGCATCGAGAATGCCCTGATTGGACGCCCCCCGGCGCTGCTCACCGAGCTCGAGCTCCAGAGCGTGGAGGATACTGTCGGCCAGGCGGTCCTCCATGACGAAAGGGTCGTCCATCGAGCCGGTCACGGTCCCCGCCGCAAGCTGCGTCCCACGCTCCGGATCGATCACATGGTAGTTGATGCGAAGGTTGCCGTTTGCACGTCGCACCGATCCTCGAAGAACGAGGTTTGCACCGAGGCTTCTCGCTCTCGTGTTCAGATCACCAGTGGTGACGCTTCCGGCGGAGGGCGGAATCACCTGCACTCCGGGCAGTGAAGCGAGTCGAATACTGATGGTCTCCGCCATCCCCTGCGCATAGAGAAGCGCCTGGGGATCACCGCTCAGATCGTCGAACGGGAACACGGCGAGAAACTTGATCGCCGGGAGGGCAGCAGAAGCCACTGCGGGCTGCACTTCGACATCGCTGGCGCGATGCTCGACCCTGTTCCACACATAAGCAGCCACGAAAATCAGCAGCAATATAGTCACGACCGCGCCGACGACCAGTTGGCGCGTAGCCCTGGGCTGCCGGGCTCGAGGACGCGGCGTCCGGTCGATGCCGAGCGAGATCTGGTCACGAAGATCCCGAATATCGTGGGCGAGGTCGTCCGTCGCTCCGTATCGATCGTCTCTGCCCTTCGACAGCAATCTTCCAATGAGACGGTCGAGCTCGGGTGGAACATCATTGACGAGCTCCGAGACCCAGGGCGGCTTGTCCCTCAAGATCGCAGTCATCGTCTCGACCTGTGTGGCCCGGTCGAAGGGTCTTCGTCTCGCGATCATCTCGAAGAGAATCGCTCCGAATGAAAACTGATCCGATCGATGATCGAGCTCCTCGCCCGCGACCTGCTCCGGAGACATGTAACTCGGCGTCCCGACGATTGTGCCGTGCCCAGTGTGATGGGTTGGAAGGCGCAGCGTATCTTCGTCTTCAGGCGGATCGGAGGGCGCACGAAAAGGCTTCGCAAGCCCGAAATCGAGAATCTTGACGAAGCCGTCCCTCGAGATCATCACGTTCTCCGGCTTCAGGTCGCGGTGCACGATTCCGTGGACGTGCGCGGCCGCCAGACCCTCGGCGATCCCGCTGGCGATCCTCACGATCTCCTGAAGTGTCATCGACTCTTCCCGGATCAGATCACGAAGCCGTTTGCCCGCGACGAACTCCATTGCGATGAAGTGAAGCTCGTCGACATGTCCCACCTCGTAGACCGTGACGATGTTGGGGTGGTTCAGCGAGGAAGCGGAATGTGCCTCCCGCTCGAAGCGGCGCAGCACCTGCTGCGATGCTGCGAGATCGTCGTGCAGGATCTTGAGTGCCACATCCCGGCGAAGTCTTCGATCGCGCGCCCGATACACCGATCCCATCGCACCAGATCCGAGAAAGGCAAGGATCTCGTAATCGCCCAGCTGCTGGCCGACAGTGATTTCCATGGTCGTATGAAGAGAGTATAAGGCAGTGAATGGAAAGCTCAGAGACACTGTCATCCTGAGCGGTGATATGGCGCCGCTTCGACACGCAAGTGGAGTGAAATGAATCACCCGTCTGTCATTCCGAAGGAGCGGCCTTATCGCGACTGAGGAATCTGACCGGGGGAAGGTTGCTGGTTCGGTCCCCTACCCAGATTCCTCGCTTCGCTTCGGAATGACAGGCCCTTTTTGTGAGGTTAACAAGTGGTGTCATCAGAAGCGGTGAAACGCAGCGAGCCGAAGGATCACTCGTCGCACCGAGGAACCACCGCGACGCCTCCTCGTTCCTTGAGCTCGGACCGTAAGCACCACCAGCGCAGGGCACGCTGGATTTTTTCACAGCCTCTCAGGATGACAGTGTGGCTACACTCGATTCGGGACGCGAAAGTAACTTCGTGGTTCGCGTCACTCGTAGCGAAGGGCTTCGATCGGGTCGAGTTTCGCGGCTTTCCAGGCGGGATAGATCCCGAAAAAGAGTCCGATCGAGACCGAGACGCCGAATGCAAGGAGGATCGACCATAGAGGTGTCGCCGTCTCGAGCGGAGTCGCGGCGCCAACCACGACCGCGATCGCGATACCGAGCACGATGCCCAGCACACCTCCGATCCCGGACAAAGTCATGGCTTCAGTCAGAAACTGCACGACGATGTCCTTGCGCACGGCACCCACAGCTTTCCTGATGCCGATCTCCCGGGTCCGCTCGGTCACCGAAACGAGCATGATGTTCATCACCCCCACTCCCCCGACGATCAGAGCGATCGATGAGATGAAAATCATCGCGAGCGCGATTCCTCCAGTCACCTGACGGAAGTTTCCGATCATCTTGTCGGGCGTCATGATCCCGAAGTCGTTCGGTTCATTGAACGGAACGTTCCGCCTCACGCGAAGAACGGCACTCCCCTTCTCGATGATCGTGTCCACCTGATCGGGACTGTGCGGAACGGTCGCGATGTTGACTCCCCGCTCCCGCTTGACCCAGGGAAAGTGGTCATCGAACGTACTGATCGGCATGTAGATGTGCTGGTCACTCGACTCGAAGAAGGTCGATCCCTCCTCGACCATGACGCCGACGACCGTGTAGCTTCTTCCCCGCAGCATGATTTGACGCCCCAGAGGATCGAGGTTCGCGAAAAGGACATTGGCGATGTCCGCGCCGATGACCACGACATCCGAGGAATGAAGGACGTCCGAGGGTGTGATGAACCGTCCTTCGCCGACGAACCGGTTGTTGGCCCTCGTGTAGTCTTCCGTGACTCCGATGATCGTGTCCGGCGTTGCCTCGGCAGCCTTGTACTTCGCATCCGGAATCTGTGAATCGTCCGGTCCGTCCCAGTAACGCTCCGGCGAAACGGCCGCCATCTCCGGTACGAGCTCCTTCAATGCCCGCGCATCCTCGATCGTCAGCTCTTCCCGGACCCGCTGCGAACGCTCATGGTTTCCTGGTCCGAACTGCGGGTCGTACTTCTGAAACTGGACGAGTGTCGCCCCGAAGGCTTCGAAGTCCTCCGTGACGCTGTTGCTGAATCCGACGATCGACGAGACCATCGCAATCACGGTGGACACGCCGATCACGATTCCGACCACCGTCAGAAAAGAACGCAGCTTGTGCGCTCGAAGGGCAGTCATCGCGAAAACGATGTTCTCGCTCGTCAGCCGGGCTGCGCCGCTGAATCTTCCGCTGCGTCGTTCACCCGGAGCGTTCAGGACCTCGCTCGTCATTTATTCGTCCTCATCATTCGAACCTCAGAGACTCGATCGGTGGCAGATTGGCCGCACGCCGCGCAGGGGCAAATCCCGCAATCGCGCCAGTGATGACGGCGATGAGAAGAGCCGTGAGTATGAGCGACGGCCGGACCATCGTCGGCAGCGGGAACATGGTCGAAACGACCTTCGCGATGCCCGCGCCGATCAGAACTCCCACGACTCCACCCCCGAGCGACAGAAGAATCGCCTCGGTGAGAAACTGACGCCTGATGTCGCGCCGGCGCGCACCCATGGCCCGCCGGACACCGATCTCTCGCGTCCGCTCCACGACCGAGACCAGCATGATGTTCGCGATGACGATCCCGCCCACGATCAGAGAAATACTCGAGATCACGACCATCACCGCGAAGGCAGTCCCTGAAATGTTGCGCCACAACGTCTGCAACGCGTCGGCAGTGATGATCTGAAACGGATCAGGCCCGTCGAAAGGCGTGTGCCGGCGGCTTCGAATGATCACCCTGACGGAGTCCTCGGCTTTACGGATTCCCGGGACGCCCCCCTCCGGCTTCACGAACACGGAGATATTACTGCGCGACCCGTACATCTTCCTGAATGTGCCCAGCGGGAGATAGATTTTCTTGTCCTGAGGCTGTCCGAGCACGGAGCCCTGCTTGGCGAGGAGACCGATGATCCGGAACGTCCGGCCACTGATCTTCATCGACCGGCCCAGTGGATCGACTCGTCCGAAGAGCTGGTCCCGGACATCAGTTCCGATGACTGCCACGAGAGCCGAATGATCGTCCTCACTGTCGACGAAGTACCGCCCGACCTCGACGTCGAGATTGTTCAGCTCGGCCATGTTCGCGGTCGTTCCGATGATCTCTACATTTTCGAGTTTTTCGGATCCCCGTTTGACGAGTTGACCGCTGCTCGACTGCGCCCCCACCATCGCGCAGGAATCGCAGCGCTGCTCGATCGCCTGCACGTCCTGCATCGTGACCTTTTTCCGCTTGACCGCTTCGAGATACTCTTCGCGGCTCGTGATGATGCCAAAGCGGGTGAGGATGAAAACGTCCGGACTGAGGTTGAAGACCTTCTCGCCGATGTAGTTGTTGAGTCCGGAGATGATCGAGACCACCGTCACGATCGTGGCGACGCCGATGATCACCCCGAGGAGCGTCAGAAAACTACGCAGCTTGTGCGTACCGAGGGCCCCGGCCGCTATGCTGAGAGTCCTCATGAATCAGTCTTCGCTCTTTTCTTTCTTGTCTTTCTTGTCTTTCGGTTCACTCACCTTCACCTTGTCCCCATCCTCGATCTCCCGCAGCGCCTTGAAGGGACCGATGACGATTTCGGCACCGGCGTCGATGCCCGAGACCACCTGGATGTCGGTGTCACCGGCAATGCCGGTCTCGATCTTCCGGAAGGCGATTTCTCCGCTCTCCCGGTTGAACTGGTAAACCCCTTCCTCTTCCACGGGCTCGGCGGGTGCAACCTGACCTTCGGCTGCTTCGGGCTCCCGGATCACGAGCGCCTGGATCGGTACGGCGGCTGCGTTCTCGGCAGTTCCCGTGATGATCTCCGCCGAAGCAGAGTAGCCGGGCCGGATTCCCTCGGGAGGGGTGTCGAGCTGTATCTTGACCTCGAAGTTGACGGCGTCTGTTGCTGCGCCGCTACCGATCGGGCTCGAAGCAACCTCCGTCACGACACCGGTGAACGTCTGATCCGGAAACGCGTCGATCACGACTTCTGCCTTCTGACCCACCTTGACGGCAGGCACGTCGGTCTCATCGACTTCCATGACCGCTTCGACGACACTCAAGTCGGAGATCGTCAGGAGGACAGTACCAGCGTTGTTCATCGTACCGATTACCGCAACCTCACCCTCCTCCACGGGAAGCGCCGTCACCAGACCGCTCATCGGCGCCCGGATCGTGGTCTTCGAGAGCGTGTCGCGAGCCCCCTCGAGCGAGGCGCGCGCCTGCTCGATTCTTCGCTGGATCGCAGAGACCTGCGCATCGGCAGACTTGACCGCTGATTCAGCACGCTCGAGCTCGGCACGTGGAATCAGACTGTCGGCGACACTCCTTTGAGCACGCTCGTATGCCAGCCTGGCCTCCTGCGCATTCGCCCGGGACGCCTCGAGGTCAGCGAGCTGAGCCTGGAGGCCGGCGGCCGCACCGGCTGCGGATGCTTCGAGTTGAGTCTTGTCGATCTGGAGTAGAAAATCGCCCTTCTCGACGCGATCACCTTCACGGACGGCAAGGTTGACGATCTGACCCATCACATTCGCTGAGAGATCGACCTTCCGCTTCGCCTCGATCTTTCCGTTCGCGGTAACGCGGCTGACGAGGTCCTTGCGCTCAACCTTCGCCACTTCAACTTCCGTGAGCTCCGGGCCGCGAGTGCTGACGATGCTGACAGCAACCACGGCGATGAGCACGACTACGACGACGCCGATGATGATCTTCTTCTTTCGGGACATGACCTTCCTTTGCACGTGGGATCTACGGGTGCCAACAGCATATTACGTTGAGAACCGGGAATGGTTTTAGCCCTGCCAATTTGAGGTGAGCCTGTCATCCTGAGAGGCTGTGAAAAAATCCAGCGTGCCCCGCGCTGGCGGTGCTTACGGTTCGAGCTCAAGGAACGAGGAGACAAACAACGGGGCGGACCGCAGTACCTCACATCCTCAATGATCTCGCCGCGCTGGAAGCGATCCACCGGATCACGAGCTTCATCCCGCTCGGCGTAATTCTGCTCGCCATCTCGTTTGTCGATCAGCGCATGTGGCTCGAGCCGGAGCAGTAGTCGGCGGCACTGAAAATCCACATCATTCGACAATGGGAACCGCGATTGCAGAGAGGGAGCCCATGGGCTCCCGTGTACTCGTCGTCGATGATGATCCGAACATACGTTCGTTGATCGCGGTGACGCTTCGTCGCGCCGGCTTCGATACCGAGTCCGCGCAAGACGGTGCATCTGCAATGGGTTGGCTTCGAAGCGAGGAGTTCGATGTCGTCGTGCTCGATCTCATGATGCCGCGCATGTCGGGCTGGCAACTGCTCGATCTGCTGCGTGTGGAGCCGGGGCGGACGACTCTTCCGCGTGTGGTGGTCGTTTCGGCCGCTCTACCCTCTGACGCTCACAAGATGGCCGATCCCGTCTCTGCGGTTCTCACGAAACCCTTTGATGTGCGAGAGCTTGTTCAGACGGTTCGTAGCTGCGCAGCCTGATCCGGGTTGCCGAGTTCTCAGGAACCTCACAGGCGATAGACTGGGATGATCAGATACGGAGGATCCAGTCATGAGCCGTCATCCATTTCCCTTCACGAGTCTTCGGTCCGCGTGCGTTGCGCTGGCGACCGCAGTGATGTGCTTTTCCTCTGCGTCTCCCCTGTTCGCACAGAAGGACCTTCCCCCCGCCGAGGCACTCACTCGGCTCGACCAGAGCATCGAGAGCTACATGGAAGAGCGCGAGATCCCGGGGTTCATCTATGCGCTCGCCTCCGACGGAGAGGTCATCCTCGCCCGAAGCTTCGGGATGGCCGACGTCGAGCTTGCCGTACCGGTCAACGAACAGCACGTCTTCGAGATCGGCTCGATCAGCAAACAGTTCGTCTCAGCCACGATCATGCTCATGGTCGAGGACGGACTGATCGGACTGGACGATCCAGTGCAGAAGTATCTGCCCGAGATACCTGGCGAGTGGTTTGGCGTCACCATTCATCAGTTGCTCACCCACACTTCCGGCATCCCGGACTATGAAGAGATCCGCGGCTACGACGTCTACCGGTTCCGGCTGACTCCCGAAGAGATCATTCAGATTGCGCACTCGCGGCCGATGGACTTTCCACCGGGCACTGGCTACTACTACAGCAATACCGGATATTTCCTGTTGAGCCGAATCGTGGAAACCGTTGCCGGACAGCCTCTCGATGCCGCGCTGCAGAAGCGGATCTTCGAACCTCTCGGAATGAGCCAGACCCGGATGGCTGATCCTGAGGACATCATTCCTCATCGGGCTTCGGGCTACTGGATCAACCGTACCGGAACTCTCATCAACCGCCCGCCGACCGAGAGCTCCTCGACCCTCGGAGCTGGAGGGCTTCTCTCCTCGGTCGGTGACATGGCGATATGGGCCGAGGCTCTCGATGGAGAGTCACTGCTCAGCGACGAGTCGAAACGCAGAATGTGGACGCCGGTACGCGTGACAGGCGGGGAAAAGCCCCGGAGGCAGGACGGCACTACGATCGAGTACGGCTACGGCTGGAGTCTCGGCGACTACCGGGGAAGCGAACGTCAGAGCCATTGGGGGCAGGTGGCCGGCTTCACTGCGCACTTCTCGCGATTTCCTGAGCAGAACCTGGCCGTGATCGTCTTCCTCAACCGCTACCAGGCTGGAGCGGGACCAATAGTCGACGAGATCATCGATACGCTGATCCCGGGACTGGAGTAACGAGAGGAAGCTCTCCGGCGCTCCGGAGAGCTTCCTCACATGGCTGCTTCGTTACTTGTCTCCGACGATGTCGAGGAGCTCCACCTCGAACTGCAGAGCAGATCCCGCCGGAATCGGACCGTTTGGACGGTCACCGTAGGCGAGGCTGGGAGGACAGGTGAGAACAGCTTTCCCGCCGACCTTCATCGCCTGCAGCCCTTCACTCCAGCACGGAATCACCTGGTCGAGCGAGAACTGAACGGGTTGGCCGCGATCGATGGAACTGTCGAAGACCTTTCCGTCGCGGAGGGTTCCGCGATAGTGAACCGACACAGTGTCTGACGGACTCGGACTCGGTCCGGTGCCTTCCTGGGTGGTCTTGATGATCAGACCCGAATCTGTCTTCTTTGCTCCTGCAGCGGCGGCAGCATTCTCGAGAAACTTCTGGCTTTCAACGCGCTCCGCCTCGGCGGCCTGCTGAGAACGCTCGCGCGCGAGCTCCTGAATTCGCTGTGCCGAGGCTTCGAGGTCGACTTTCGACTCGCGTCCCATGACGCCGTCCTCGAGCCCGCGCTCGACCTGCTCGAGCTCCGGCTGTGTCAGATGGAAATCGCTGAGGTTCCGGGAAACCGCGAACCCGAGCGCGTAGAAAGCTTCTTCGGCGGGCGCTTCGGCGGTTTCCGCGCCTTCGGCCGGGGTGTCCTGCTGTGCGTCCGTCGCGGTGGTCGTGACATCACCTGCCTGGTCTTTGCAGCCCGTGGCGAACGTCAGAAGACTCGCCATGATAAAAAAAGTAGTGATCGTTTTCAGCTTCATGAATACTCGTTCCTTTTCGTGTGAGTGATCGGGCCGGTTCGTCTTGCCGGCTCCTGTACGTCGCCGCGGATCCAAAGGCCGCTCCGGCCCGGGATGTTCATGCGGCTCGGCGATGTGCCGGCAGCCATGATAGCGGCTTCGGCGTCATCCTGGAGAATTCCTTTGATGATGAGCCGAGGAATCGGCGCTTCTGTTTCTCCCCCGATGGCTTCCTCTCATCCTCATGAGGCGTGGATCAGAGCCGCAGAATCACGATCTACATCTTGTTTAAGGAGGTTGCAGGGCGCTCGAGAGCTGAACCTGTCTACATCCGATCGTAGAGATCGGGCCTCAACTGCAACTCGCCCGACGAATCTCCAAAGGCGGTCCAGTAAACCAGGTATACCGGAACGGATCGTTCCATCGAGATCGATTGCTGCTCGCCCCCGACGGTTTGTTTCAGACGCGCCGTGTCCCAGTCATCGGTTCCATACTCGAGAAGCTCCCCAGCCATCTCGAGCGGCTCTTCCATCCGGATACACCCGTGGGAGAGCCCGCGCTTGTACCTGTCGAACAGATGGTCGTTCGGTGTTCCGTGGAGATAGATGGCCTGATCGTTCGGGAAGGATATTTTCACCTGGCCGAGCGGGTTGTCCGGCCCGGGAAGCTGTCTGAGGTGATAGTTCCAGCCTGACTCCGTTACTGAGCTCCAGCCGATCGAGCGTGGATCGACGCGCTCGGCGTCCGGCCCCCACCCATCGAGCACGATCATATTGTTCTTCTCGAGGTAATCGGAATCCTGCACCACCTTCGGAGCGATGTCGGCGGCCACAATCGACGCCGGCACATCCCAGTCCGGGTTCACGACGATCTTCTCGATCGTATCCTCCATTGTCGGCGTCCCCCACCCTTCCTTGCCCACGATCACTTTCATCTCGAGGGACGGCTGGCCGTTCTCGAAGTAGACCAGGTGGGCGTCCGGAATATTGACGAGCACGAATCGATCAGGTGCTTCGGAGAAGAAGCTCCGCTGCTCTTCGAGGTTGTTGCGAATCTCTTCTATCCGGTCGCGCCACGTCGAGTTCATCGCGCGGCTGGTGGCGGGCCCGACGAGTCCATCCTCCACAAGTCCCCGATCCTTCTGAAATGAGCGCACCGCGTCCATGACCTCCGTCGTATACGACGAGACCTCGGTGCTTCTGGGCAGATAGCCATCCTGCTTCAGGCGTCGGATCACCGTTCCCACCATGTCGCCCTCCGCACCCTTTCGGAGAACCGGCCCCACCAACACTTCGGCGCGCGACCCGTACTGCCCAGACTCCACTTCAGCGACAGCGGCTTTCAGAACGGCGGGATCTCCGTAAACGTCCGCATGGGCCGATACCGAGATGAACAATGAGCAGGCGAAGCCAATCAGTAAGGTCGATAGAAATGTTTGTCGTACATCTGTCATAACCACGGAAACTGCAACAACTGCACCGAGAAATGGAAACAGAGATGCTCCGCCTGGAGCACCGGTATTCACGGCTGGTACGACATCGGCTAGCAAAGCGATACGGCGCCTGAGAAATGGAACAAAGAAAGGACCAGCCATGAAAATGAGATTCGCCAGCATCGCCGTACTCTGCCTGATCTCCGTTGTCGCATGCGGGGAGACCGAAACGGATCGTGAGGATGACGTCGCCCTCGTCGAGTCGGAGACAGTCATCACCGATACCGATGCAGCCATCACGGATCCGGTGCTGGCGACGGGCACCGAGGAAGTTGTCGAGCCCCTGGAAACGACGACCGCCGCGACGCCCGCGCCATCTGCCGTCGGAAAGACACCAGCGACCTCCACTCCAGCAACGAAGCCCGCAGCAGTGGCAAAACCTGCCACGCCCTCTGAGCCTGTGCGCAGTGAGCCGGCACCAGCCCCGGAGCCACAGACCACCAAACCCGCTCCCGCCGCAGAACCTGCCCCGGCGGAAGCCGCTCCGGCCACGAGCTCAAAGCGCCCGAAAACCCACACGGTTGATCAGGGAGGCGTGATGCACGCGCCAGGATCGGACAATCCGACCAAGCGTTGTGCTGCCTGCCACGGCAAGGACCTGAAGGGCGGAAAAGCAGGCGTTTCCTGCTTCGACTGCCACGACCAGAAGTGGGAGTAGTGTCGAATGCTGCATGCTTGAATGCTTGAATTTCGAGGCTCTCGCCCTCCGACGCAGTCGGCCCGGCGGGAGCCTTTTTTCATCTCCCGGAGACTCATCAGCGCCCTGTACCACACTCTGCGGTTTCCCTGACTGATGGCACTCTATTCGCAGCGGCCATAGTTATTTAAAGCCACTACGACGCGAGGGAGACTCGAATGAGAATCGAAGAAACCAACCAGATCATGAAAGACGCCAAGACACGACAGGTCGAAGTCGAAGCGGAAGGAACCGATTTTGCCGCCCGGGTACGGCAGTTCGGCACTCGGGTGCGAAACGACGGAGGAGAGTGGCTGAAGAAAAATCGCGGGATCGTCGGTTCCGTGACCGGGGCACTCGTCGCGGCGACCGCCGCCACGACACTCCTGATGAAGCGTCGCAGAAACTACAAGTGGTACGACCCTCGCCGACTCGGCTGATCCGGCCCCGTCCTCTCCAGTGTCCCGGTCGATCCGGCCGGGACACTGATCTTTGATCAGACGCCGGCCGGCCGAAGCACCTCACCGATCGCCCCCACCTCCTCCAGCCGATCGATCTCGTCGTCCGAACAGCCGATCGAAGCGAGAACCTCGGCGGTATGCGCAGAGAGACGCGGAGGCGGCGTTCGCAACCTCCCGGGCGTCTTCCCGAACTTCGCAGTCAGATTGAACAGATGCAGATCACCGATTCCGGATTCGGAAACCGTCCCGATCGTTTGGCGATGACGAATCTGCGGTGTCGAGAGAGCATCCTCGAGCGAAAGGATCGCTCCGGACGGGATCCCCTTCGCATTGAGCGCTTCGACCCAGTCGGCCGTTGAACGCAGGCGCAGTTTCTCCTCGAGAAGGGGCGTCAGTTCAACGCGATTCTTCTTGCGCCTGTCCCGCTCCTGGAAGCGGGGATCACTCTTCAACTCCGGTGTTCCGATCTCGTCGCACAGATCCTCCCACTGCTCCTGTTTGTTTGCAGCAATGTTGATGTAGCCGTCGCCGGTGACAAACGTCCCCGAGGGAGCGGCGGTGAGATTGTCGTTTCCCATCGGTACCGGCTGCTGTCCTCCGATCAGAAGATTCGCCGCGACCCATCCCATCATCGGCATCAGCGAATCGAGCAGAGCAATATCGACGAACTGCCCCTCTCCGCTCCGTTCCCGATGGTAGAGAGCCGCCATGATCGCGAACGCCGCGTTCAGGCCTCCCACCGTGTCGCCGACTGGGAAACCACAACGTAACGGATTGAGACGCTCGTCGCCGTTGATCGCCATCACGCCGCTCAAGCCCTGAATGATCTGATCGTAGGCGGGCTTCGGCGCATCGGGGCCCGTCTGGCCAAAGCCCGAGATCGCACAGTAGACCAACCTCGGATTTCTTGCATTCAACACGGCCCACGAGAAACCGAGACGATCCATCACACCGGGACGGAAGTTCTCCACCAGAACGTCCGCAGTGTCGATGAGACGCCAGAGGATCTTCTTCGCTTCTGCCGACTTGAGGTTCAGCGTGATCGACTTCTTGTTCGCATTCTGCGCAAGGAAGCTCGTCCCCATCAGTTCATTGTTGAGCTCCGGAACACAGCCGAGCTTCCGGGCCAGATCGCCACCCGTCGGATTCTCGATCTTGATCACTTCCGCGCCACACAGCGCAAGCAGTTCCGTTGCGAATGGACCCGCGAGCACGTTGGTCATGTCCAGTACGCGTACATCTTCCAGCAGCGCCTTCATCGCGTCTCTCCCGTCTTCACACCAGCGTTGCCGGCACGGATTGGTTTTCGATTGCACCCGTCCGATGGATTACACCAGGGAGTGCTCGCCCCAGTTCCCCCTCAGCCAGCATCGCCACGTCAATCACCGACTGCAGGTCGATGTCCTTCCTGAGCCCCATTCGGTGGAACATGTGCAGCAGATCCTCCGTCGCGACGTTCCCTCCACTCACTTTCGTGAACGGACATCCGCCGAGACCGCCAAAGGCCGCTTCGAACGTATTCACTCCTACACGGAATGCGGCCCAGCAGTTCGCCATCGCCATGCCATAGGTATCGTGAAAGTGACACGCCATCTCGATATCGGGATCCAGAGATCCCAGTGCCGCGAAAAGTGACTCGACCTTTTCGGGTGTCGCATGTCCTGCGGTGTCGGCAAGGCTGATCCTCGTAAGGCCTGCGTCCCTGTACCGCTTCGCAATATCGAGGACGCGATCTTCAGGAACGACTCCCTCGAAACCGCATCCGAACGCCGACTGTACCGACACCTGGACTGCCTTACCCGCGGCTTCGGCAGTCTTCGCCATCGACGTGATCCGATCGAGCGCCTGTTCGGTCGACATCCCCGTATTACTCCTGCTGTGTGTGTCACTCGCTGAGACGCCCATGCAGAACATTTCGACGCCGGCTTCCAGACCGCGATCGAGCCCCTTTTCGTTCAGAACGAGAGCAGAGAGAACCGTGCGTCTCTCCGCGCTTTTCGTCTCGTCAAAATGCCGGACAATCTCATCAGTAGCCGCCATCTGCGGCACCTTCCCGGGATGGACGAAGGAGCCGACCTGGATGATGTCGACTCCCGATCTGATCAGGCGATCGATCCACTCGATCCTGGTTTCAACCGGTACGACATGCTTCTCGATCTGAAGCCCGTCTCGCGGCCCTACCTCGTGAATGATGATCTTTTTCATCGGCAGCTCCCGGCGATCAGCCTCTACACCAGGACCGGTCTTGCGATCTTCGCGGCGACCGCGTCGGCCATCTCCATCGTGGTGCTCGATCCGCCCATGTCGTATGTCCGGACCCTGCCCTCGGCGATGACTTCGGCGACTGCCTGCTCGAGCGTCTCCGCCTTCTCATTTTCTCCGAGCCACTCCAGCATCATCCGCGTCGTGATGATCGTCGCGAGAGGATTGACCTTGTTCTGCCCGGCGTACTTCGGTGCGGAGCCGTGGGTTGGCTCGAAGACGGCGAGACGTTCGCCCATGTTCCCCGAGGCTCCAAAGCCGAGACCACCGACGAGCTGCGCACACAGATCCGAGATGATGTCACCGTAGAGATTGGGCGCGACGAGGACGTCGTAGTTCAGCGGATTCTTGATCAGCCACATCGTCATCGCGTCAATGTTCGCTTCGCCGAACTCGATCTCGGGATAGCCGGCCGCAACGTCTCTCGCCACCTCCAGGAACAGCCCATCGGTCGCCCGAACGACATTCGCTTTGTGAACCGCTGTCACGCTCCGCCGGCCGTTCTTGCGCGCATACTCGAATGCAGCTCGCACGATCCGCTCAGAGCCTTTTTTCGTGTTGACTTTGCACGAGATCGCGTACTCATCCGGCTCGAGCGCGCTGAAGGGAGCGAACGCTGGCGAAAGCTCGGCGAGCAGGCTCCGAAGACGTTCCGGCACGGGATTGAACTCGACGCCGGCATAGAGATCCTCGGTGTTCTCACGAAACACGACCAGGTCGATGTCGTCGCGATAATTAAGAGGGTTGCCGGGGTAGGCCCTGCATGGGCGGAGACTGACGTAAAGATCGAACATCTGTCGCATCCGCACGATCGGAGAGCGGTACACGAGGTTCTGATCGCGCAGCGACGGATCGAGCTCCGCATCCGCCGCCTTTTTCGGCTTCGAGGTGATCGCGCCAAACATCGCCGCGTCGACATGCTTGAGCAGATCGATCGTACGAGCAGGAAAGGCGTCACCCTCGCGGCACCAGAACTCCCAGCCAATGTCACCATGAATGTAGTCCGCATCGAGCTCCAGAGCGTCGAGCACGCGACGCGATGCATTCAGGACTTCTACTCCGATACCGTCACCAGGTAACCATGCGATCTTGTGCTTTGCCATGAGTCGTTTCTCCACGATGCTGAAGGTTCAAGAGTTCAAGGGTTCAGGGGTTCAAGAGTTCAGGGTTCAGGGGTTCAAGGGTTCAAGGGTTCAAGGGGTCAAGGGTTCAAGGGGTCGAGGGGTCAAGGGTTACGACGCGGTGCGTCGACCTGGATACGAAGAGACTGTCATTCCGAAGGAGCGGCTTCATCGCGACTGAGGAATCTGGGATGTTGGGCGATGCCACCACGACTGCGCCTCCCGCACCCAGATTCCTCGCTGCGCTTCGGAATGACAGGACTTTAGTTTCGAGTAACTTGAAAATGATCTTCTTTGAAGCGCCGCGAAGGATCACGTCGTTCTACCTCGAGGTGTACTCGGAGAGATTCTCAATTCCCCTCCACCCACTTCTCGGAATCCGGCGACTCGGGACCACGAGTGGTAAGGCCATCTCTCCTGCGCGTTCGTCAGACCTCCTGCGCGAGTTTCTCCCGCAGCAGCGTTTGCGTATACGGAATCAGTCCGCCCGCATCGACGATGGCCTGACGTGGCGACGGCAGCGGAGTGGTGCTGAACGTGCCACCGGTGGTCACATTGGTCACGTGAGCGGGTCCAATCTCCAGCTCATCTCCCTCCGCCGCCTCGATTCCGGGACAGACGACCGTTCGAAGACCGAGATTGATTGCGTTCTGGAGAAAGATTCGCGCGAAACCTCGTGCGACGATGATCAGGCCGTGACCATTGAGGGTCGAGGCCGCCTGCTCCCGCGAGGAACCACAGCCGAAATTCTTACCGGCAAGAATCACGCTGCCTGGACCGATCTCGCCGGAGACCAGTCTCGTATTGAGCTCGGACATGTCTGCAAACGCGTACTGCGGTGTTTCAGTCGGCAATACAGTGGCCATGAAACGGCCCGGATAGATCTCGTCAGTCGAAACGTCGTCACCAAGCTTCGAGACAATCTGCGCTCTCATTGATTTCCTGCTCCTCGAACATGATTCGGGTACGATCCACGGCGGGACGAGTGATACGACCGGTAATGGCGCTGGCGGCAGCCACTGCCGGGGAGCAGAGGTAGACCTCGGCATCCGGATTTCCCATTCGTCCCTTGAAGTTGCGGTTGGTCGTCGAAAGCGCGACCTCTCCACTGCCGAGCGCCCCCTGATGAACCCCGAGGCAGCAACCACAGCCCGGATTCATGACGACCGCTCCCGCACGGATCAGATCCTTCAGATATCCCCGCTCGAGAGCCTCCTCGTAAATTCTCCACGTCGCCGGGAACACGAGCATGCGTGTTCCGAAGGCGACCTGCTTTCCTCGCAGAATGCTGGCGGCGGTCGCCAGGTCGTCGAGCCGTCCGTTCGTGCACGATCCGACGACGATCTGATCGACCTTCGTCCCCTCGACTTCGGATAGATCGGCTACGTTGTCGACGCGATGGGGTCGCGCGACCTGGAATCCGAGATTGGAGCAATCGATCTCCACAACGTCCGAGTAAACCGCATCCGGATCCGGCTCCACAGCCTCGAGGAGATCGTCGATCCCGGCCACGACACGCAGATAGTGTCCCGTCTCCGCGTCAGCCGGTACGATGCCGGCCGTTGCGCCCGCCTCGACTGACATGTTGCAGAGCGTCAGCCGGCCGGAGGTGGGCATCTCTCTGATTGTTTCGCCATGAAACTCCAGAACCTTGAAATTGGCCCCTTCTGCCGAGATCCTGCCGATCAGATGCAGGATGAGGTCCTTTGGTGAAACGAGCTCGGGAAGCTTTCCGTTGACGACGACCTTGATCGTCTCCGGAACCTCTACGTTCAAGACGCGTCCGAGCGCCCAGACACTCGCCATCTCCGTCGCTCCGATTCCGAAGGCGAACGCACCGAGTGCTCCGTGTGTGGTCGTGTGGCTGTCGGTTCCGACGACTACGCCGCCAGGACGGACGTATCCATTTTCCGGAAGAATCTGATGGCAGATACCGCCCTGGTCCGCACGGATGTCGTGGAACTTCGTGATCCCCTGATCGGCTATGAAATGACGGATCTTCTTCTGATTCGACGCGGTTTTTGAGCTCTCGGCCGGAACGCGGTGATCGAAAATGATCGCAATCCTCTTCGGGTCCCACACCCGCGGATGCTCTCCGATCCCGTCCCAGATCTCTGCGAACTGGTTGATGACGAGCGCGGCATTCTCATGTGACATCGCGAGATCGACGGCAGGTTCGACGACATCCCCGGGCCGAACACTCTTCCTGTTCGCCGCCCTGGCCAGGATCTTTTCGACAACAGTCATACCCATCGGCAGGCTCCTCAAGTCGTGCTTGAAACATCCTTCCACGGCCGCAGACGCCGTCCGGTGACGCCGGACACACGAGTTTGTGCTTCGAGAGCGGCCAGGCACCGGCGGCTTCCCTGAAACTCCCTGCAACACATGCGAGCTCGGTGGTTCCTCTGTCATTCCGAAGAAGCGGCCTCATCGCGACTGAGGAATCTGGGCGGTGGATCGATGCCGACCGGCGAGACGTTGGCCCACAGATTCCTCGCTTCGCCTCGGAATGACAGCGCGGCGGCCTGTGGCTTTTCAAAATGCGCGAGTTTCCGTGGCTGACGGATGACGGCAGACGAGCGGGCGGTATACGATTCACTCTTCTCAAATCGGAGGAGTCCATCATGTCCAGGTTGCGCGTTCTACCGTTGCTCGCAGTGGCATTGCTCTGCTTTACGGGTTGTTTCGAGGTCGAGCAGGAGTACACGCTCAACCCCGATGGATCGGGAATGGTCGTCCATCAGGTCAGACAAGCGGACGTGATGGGGCAGGGCGAAGCGGGCTTGAAGGACATGCTCAAGCAGCAGCTCGAGGAAGCTGAGGGTGTCGACGCGTGGTCGGACATCGCCGTCCGTGTCACCGAGGACGACTCACTCGAGTTCCGCGGAACGGCTTACTTCGCGAACCTCAACGAGCTGTCACTCAAGGACGCGGAAACACTGAGGTTCAGGTGGGAGCCTCTCGCAGGAGGTAAGGGGCGGCTGGTTCTCGCAACCGGAGAGGATGGCGGGAGCGCTCCGGCGACCGGCTCGGGTGACACTCAGGCTCAGATCGACGAGGCTCTGAAGGAATGGAAGCAGATGCGGCCGATGATGCAGGGCGTGCTCGGCTCCTTCAAATGGAAGGCTTCCTTTCATCTTCCCGGGGAGGTCACGGCGAGCTCGAGCTTCGAAACAACCGGCCCGCAGGACGTTATTTTTGCCATCGATGGCGAACGCTATTTCGAGGAAATCGACTCGATGATGAGTGATCCCGATTTTCTGAGGACACAGGCGGAGAGCGGGAACCTGGAAATGCTCGACCCGCAGTCCGACGAGATGCCGTCGATCCTGATCGAGAGGCTCTTCGGCGAAGACGGCGCGTACGTCACCACCTCGGCAGCAACGAAACCGTCGTTCGACTACGACTCGGCCGTGGAGGCTGCCAGGAACGCAGTATGAGGACATGCTGGCCGCTCTCCCGGTTGATGCACCCGCCGAGCAGATGCCGGCGGCGAAGGGGGGTGACCTCAGGAGTTTCGACGTGGTTCAGGTTTCGTTCGTGACTGACGGCGATCGCGCCTGGGCACAGGAAGGAACCCGCATATCGTGTTCCGCTCTGCTTCCCGGTGCCGTGATCTCCATGGAACCGGGCCAGCTGACGCGTGCCATTGCAGACGACGGTACGGACCTGCTCCCCGAAGAGGAGTGGTCGCGTTCAATCGATGCGACACTCGATTCGGAAGATTCGTCCAGGGCGAGCTTCGACATCGGCATGAAACTCCCTCCTGCGAACGCACGGGGATTTCGCGAGATTGCCGGCCTTCTCTACTACGTCAGCGCCACGGAACCGGACGAGGAGATCGTCCTATTCGACAAAATTGCACCCGGGGAGACAGGCAAGGCTCTCGAAGCCTCGATCGTGGAAATCAGTCCCGGATACGACGAAGGATCAGAGCAACTCGTCATTGAGCTCGGAGTGCCGAGGGAAGAGCTCAACGAGCTCCTTTTCAAGGATGCCGCTGGCACTGCACTCGACGCCCAGCTCATTTCGACGAGCTGGAGCGACGCTTCGACGACGCTGACGTATTCGCTCGACCGGAAGTTCCCAGGAGATGGACGCATAAGCGCGATGATGCGAAGAGGCCTGACGCGCTACGAGGTCCCCTTCACACTGGCGAACATAGACCTGCTCGGTCGCCGCTCGAAAATGAGCATCAGCGTCTGGCGCCGATGCCGAGGTCCTCGCCGGAGAACTGGATCTCGAAGCCGAAGCCGAGATGAAATGCCAGCTCGCGCTTCTCGTCGAGTGTGTCCCTCGGCCATGTGACGCCGGTGATCACTTCGCCGAAAAACCACTCGCGCAACATCCGCTGGCGATAGGTAAAGCGTGTGCCATAGGTTTCGATCGGCACCTCCCTACCCGTTTCTCCGTCCACCCCGACGAACCAGGAGATCGCACGATCGGGAGAAAATCCGTGATACAGAATCAGACCGGTGTCCCAGTCGGCACCCTCGGTCTGGTCGTCGAACACCAGATTGCCGGCCAGTCGTGCGAGCGTCCTCGAGCCTATCGGGCGCTCGAGATCGATTCTTGTTCCTGTACCGACGTCCCTCTGATTCGTCCAGTAAAGCGTCTGACGCGCTCGCAACAGAAAATCGTCACCGAGCAGCCAGTAGCGCCGATAACGCGCTCGCACGAACGGATCGACGGGAGTATCCACGTCAATTCCCACGTCGAAATCGAGGGAGCTCCGTATCGTCACCTACCGGCCGGTAGCCGAGTCCAAGAAGCCACTCCTGTCCCCCCTCCCGCTCAAAGAATGTCGGGAGGAAGTCAGATCGTCTTCCGAACCAGCGAGATAATTGCCTGATCCTCGCGGCCAAGAAACGCATTGAGCCTGTGCTCGAGGTTCGGGAAGTCGACCTTTACCTTGAGATCTCCGTCTGCTTTCAGACCATCGTGCTCGTCCCACGCCAGGCGTGCTCCCAAACGACCATGTGTCCGTCGAGCTTCCTCGTCAAAGCGCTGGCTCCCGAAAAATCCGTCAAACCATTCCGCTGATTGGCAAACCGTCTCGAAGACCTCTCGCCGATCTTGTCGAGTTGCGCCTCGTCCTCGTCCTTCTGCACGGTGCAGGGATCGCCTGACCGCTTAGCCGGCGGCTGGTCGCCCTCCGACTCCTCCTCTTCGCTCTCTTCGGTCGACGGGGTCCGCATCCGGATCCGGCGGGCTGGTGATTGCTCCCGTTGCCACCTCATCGGTGCTGTCCGGCTCCGGCTCCTGAGCAATTGCCGTGACTGGCCACATCGCGAGCAGAAAGAGGAGGAGCAGCGCGAGGAAGGTCGTCGACATTTTCGTCAGGCAATATGAGATTTTCATCTTGGGCTCTTCCGGCACACTCTCATACGCACCACTGGAAAATTGATGCCATCACCGTTCCGTCCGACTGAGTTGCCAGCGCAAGCTCTCTAGCGCGTGACCGAAACCCGGATACTTGCCGAGACCTGCTTCCCCGAGTCATCTGTCCCTACGGCCGTGAGCAGGGCCGAAACGCCGTCAAAAGCCGCTCATCCGGGACCTCTTCCCTCGGCTCGAAATGGTAGGAGAGTGTCTCGCCGGGAGCGACTTCGGTCGGGTAGCCGTACCCCTGAATATCGGCCGCACTCTTCGACTCTGAGTAGATCTTCAGCCCGCCAAACGCCGTGACATCGATCTGTACATTGTTGATCGACACCGGAACAGAGCCGGGATTCCGCACGTGAACATCGAAGGGAAACTCGTAGGTGTTACCGCTCACGTGAGTCGCCATGATGGGATTGGGAACCACGGCGATCTCGAGGGCACCGTGTCCCGGCTCAGTCGGCGTGCGACCAGGACTATCGGCAGAGCAACTGACCAGCGCCAGCGCCGGGATCGCAAGTGCTGCCACCAGAATCATTCGCTTCATGGACGCTTCCATTTTTCGGGTCATGAGAGAGCACGGTTGCAGCAGTCCTGCCACCACTGAAAGTCACCGATTCAGTCCGCGGCCGGCTCATCATCCGGGATCGGTGCATCCATACCGATTCTCTCCTCATCCGGCGTCGCACCGCCAGAAAACTGTCTTTCCGAGCCGGCGGCATCCGCACCGTCGGGCCTCAGTCGAAGCCTTCCGCCCGCTGCATCGCCATACTTCGGAGTCCCACTTTCAAAGGCCGCGGTGATCGCCCTCTCCAGCCGGTGAATGTCGAAAGGCTTTCTGACGATGTCGCAGACGAGACGGGAATCGATCCGCTGGACGTCATGGTCATCGCTGGCCGTGACGATGATGACGGAACATTCATGCGCGGGGTCGAGCCGGTCGAGTACGTCGTGGCCGCTGACCCCCGGAAGCATCAGGTCGAGGATCAGGAGCGTGAACTCTCCGCGCTCGACCATCTCCAGCGCTTCCGCCCCGTTCGTCGCCTCCGAGGTGACGTAGCCAGCCTGCCGCGACACCGTCACGATCAGCCGCCTGATGACCGGATCATCGTCGATGACGAGAACCTGCGATCTCTGTTCGGGCAATGGCGATCTCCTCTCTCTCTCCTCGATCACCCTGTCGGACCGGGAAGGTAGTGCAAATCGGCTGCCCTCTCGCTCTTACTCGTTCGACTCGATCGCAGCGATGGCATCCTTCGCGTCGTACGATGCCATCCCGTCTCCCGAGGCCAATTTGCGCAGTGCAGGCAGCGCTGGACGTGCGGCGCCACCGTACCGGGCGAGGATCCCCACCGCGGCTCTGACCGCCTCGTCATCAGCGCCTCCGAGCGCCGCGACGAGCGCCGCGATCCCTTCCTCTGTCGGACCGATCTCGCTCAAAGCGACATCAGCGGCAAATTTCAGGTTCCAGTCTTCATCCGCAAGCAGTGGAACGATCGACGGAACGGCTGCGGCCGCCTCCGCTCCCATCGCACCTAAAATCTCCACCGCCTTAGCGCGCTGCTCGGGACTGCCGTTCTTCAAGACCGTGAGGACATGCGGCACCGCCGCCGCTCCCATCATTGTCAGCGACTCGCCCGCGAGATACGTGAGTGAGCCATCGCCACCCTGCAGAATCCCGAGCGAGTACGGGAGCGCTGGACTGAGCCGCCGCAGGGACAGATCCGAGCATCCGGATGATCGAAGCACGCAGCTCGTTCTTTTCCCACGCATGCTCGTCATCCTCAGCAGGTTCTAGGAGCAGGGGCATCAGAGCGGGCACGGCCGGCGCGGCGGCATCACCGATTCGCGCAAGAGAATCGATACCGTAGGCGCGTGACTGGTAATCCGGGCCCGAGGTCACCCACCGCTGGAGAACAGGAACGGCGGCCCCTCCCTCCGATCCGAAATAGCCCAGCACCAGAGTGGCACTCCCCGCTCTCGACACGGCCTCGAAGTCATCCGGGTCGAACCCCTGTTCGACGACCCGGACCAGAGCCGGGACCGCCTCGCTCGCGGGAACGCCATCCGCGATCCCGGGACCGAGGTTGATCAGCGCGCTGATCGCACTGTCCGTAGCACCCCTCCCCACTCCTGACGATCGCAATGAGAGGTGCGGCAAGCTCGGCAGCGAATGCCTGAAAGTGTTCCTGATACTCCGAGGTTGCATTGCTTGCATCCATGCAGCGGCTGGAATCGCCGCTCTGCAGTTCGGCGAGCAGTTCGGCTCCCGTCATCTGCGCTTGAACCAGTGGAGAGATCACCGCGGTAAAGCAGAACGCGAAGACCACGACGGTAAAACGATGTCCACGAATCATGAACGCCTCCCGGGAGCTGCAGTTGTAGAGATCAGCGCGCGATCATAGCACCAGGGCACCGATGGGACCGATAAGAAGCGAGATCCCTCGCTGCGCGCTCAGGATGACAAGGTCCATTTCTGCTTCACTGGTGACAGCGAAGCGGCGACATTCCCCCGCTCAGGATGACAGCCGGGATCTCATAGCAGCGAGGAATCTGGGTTTCTATTTCTCGATAGAGCTCATCAGCGCTTCGAATCGCCTGCTGGTTCGAATGCGATCGAGATCCGGATC
This sequence comes from uncultured Acidobacteriota bacterium, assembly GCA_963829355.1. Taxonomy (GTDB): domain Bacteria; phylum Acidobacteriota; class Thermoanaerobaculia; order Gp7-AA8; family JAHWKK01; genus CAWHHZ01. Next base: position 30,538 of record CAWHHZ010000032.1, on the reverse strand, counting down.
TGTCTTCAGTAGCTGAAGGTTGTTGAATCCCCGGTCTACTGCACGGCGGATGGAGGCGACGGCCAGCTCCTCTCTTCCGATCCTGGCGTATACGCAACCGAGGTTGTAGTGAACCCATGCGAGTTCGGGGCGCAGCTCGGAGGAGATCTCGAGAACCATCGCAGCTTTCGCGAGATCGCCGCGTGCGAGAAACTCATTCGGAAGATAGAAGGAAGTATGGGTAAAGACCGACTCCAGAACACGCTGTGCAGCCTCACCACGTGCTCCCCCACCCTTCGCCGTCCGATTCAGAACCTCGATCCGCACATCTCCTCTGAAATGTCCAATGGGAACCGGTGTATCGGAGCGCCTGAGCGAGGTAATTGCCTTCGCCATCATGCCGAGAGACATCGTCTCGAATTTGTCTGCAGCATGCTGATCACGCCTCGCACGCTTCAGCTCCGCGCTGCCACCGAGTCTCTTCCAGGCAGCGCTCGCCGCATCGAGTGGAAGCAGACCGTCGTAGGTCCGAAGCATCATCTCGTAGTGACGATATGCCTCCAGGGCGCGACCCTGGGTCTCGAGCTCCGTTCCGCGCTCGAGATCCGCGCCGTGAGCCGCTGCGATGATACGGGGATCGGAGCTGCGGCGATCCTCCTTCATCGCAACGACCTCGAGCCACCTCATCGCGCGCGCGGCGTCGTCGGCGCTCAGCCACTGGTGCCTCCCCTCGAAGATGTCGAGCCGGTGATGCTGCCCCTCCCGCTCCATGTGGCGATCGATCTCGTGCATCTCCATGTAGTTGAAGTCGAAGCGCCCCGCCGCACCGTAGTGAGCGAAGTCCGCACCCTTCAATGACATCTCCGCGGGAAGACGTCCCCCGCAGTCGACCACTCCGGCAACCTCTCCGGTGGAGGTTGCCAGCAGAAGCGTCAGGATCCCGCCACCCGAGAAGCCGGCCGCGTAGATCCTGTCAGGATCGATCGAGTACCGGAGGTGGGCCTCGGGCCACAGAGCGTTCAAGGCCTTCACATTCGGCTCCGCCGGTCCGTCGCTGCGCGTATCGTTCGAACTGATGATGACCCACCCCAGCTCCTCGGCGCCCGCGCGAAAAATCTCCGCAGCAAACGTCCCGCGCTGGCGCGGATCGAACACGAAGAGCAACGGATGATTGCCTTCCGCGCTCCAGGTCGATGGAAGATAGAGAGAATATGTCTGCGTCGGATCTGTGAGCGTGGCGAGATGCTCGGTGATCGCACCTCTGCGTACGACGATCTCATCGGCTGAAACCATGGCCGGCGCCCCTGCGAGAAGCACGATTGCAACGATCGATCTGAGCATCATCTGACTTTATGCGGTAACCGGCCTCTCATGGGTTACGCGACTGGAACAGTTGGCCCCAGGTCAGTCACGGAGCAGTTTCCATACGGACGTGCGGTGCTACGATTGTTCCACACGAACGCGAACGGTATTTCGAGGGAGAATCATCATGAAAACAGGGAGTTGGATTCTGCCGGTGGCGATCGCCGTACTCATCTGCAACTCGACGGTCCGGGCTCAGGAGCATGAAGCTCACGAGCATCACTCCGCTTACGCGGGCCAGCCCTCATCCGGGATCGCGGGTCTCTCTCCGAGCGAAGTCGAGCAGTTGAGAAATGGGGAAGGAATGGGCCTCGCTCGCGCCGCTGAGCTGAATCACTATCCCGGTCCCAGGCATGTTCTCGACGCGGCAGATGAGCTCGATCTCTCGCCGGAGCAGAGAGCCGCCACTTCGGCAATCTTCGATCGGATGAAGAGGAACGCACAGGCCATCGGTTCCGCGATCCTCGACAAGGAAGAAGTTCTTTCGCGCCGGTTCGAGCATCGGCACATCGACCAGGAGTCGCTCGAGGATCTGATCTCACAGATCGGACAGCTCCAGGCGGAGCTGCGCTACACGCACCTCGAGGCCCACCTCGAGATGGTTGAAATCCTGTCGAAGGACCAGATTGCGAAGTACGACTCTCTCCGCGGCTACTGAAGAGAACCAAAGGCCGCTATCATCTCTCAATGGGAAGTGATCGACCGATTGCGATTGCGGCGTTCGCCGGAAGCCTGCGGAAAGGCTCCTACAACAAGTCTCTTCTTCGAGCTCTTCAGGAAGAATCTCCGGATGGGGTCACGATCGAGATCTTCGACCTCAAAGGAGTTCCCCTCTACAACGCCGACGATGAGCAACGGGGAGATCCACCTCGGGTCACCGAGCTTCGTGAGGCGATCGCGGCGGGTGATGCTCTTCTCATCGCGACTCCCGAGTACAACCACGGCGTTCCCGCCGTCACGAAAAACGCGATCGACTGGGCTTCGCGCCCGCCCGGCAAGTCCGTGTTGAATGGAAAACCCGTCGGCATCCTCGGAGCATCTCCAGGCATGCTTGGCACCGCCCGCGCCCAGAGCCAACTCCGCCAGTCATTCGTCTTCACCGACTCCTACTGCATGGCGCAACCGGAAATCCTCGTGTACCGGGCCCACGAGAAATTCGATGAGACAGGGCGGCTGACTGACGACAAGACGCGCACTTATCTCCGCAGATATCTCGAGTCACTCCGTCAATGGACCCTGCGGTTCGTCTGAGCCGAGGATCGCACCTCACCCGCGAAGAGCAACCAATGAGCGTTCGATACCTTCCCTGATCGAAGTCACTCGGAAATCGGGGAAGGTCGTAGCGAACTTGGTGTGATCCAGAACGAATGGCTCCTCGAACTGGTAAAGCACTTCCACGAGCTCTCGCATCTGGCGGTTGAAAAGGCCCACGAGTCGCAGCATCCATCGAGGATAGACACCAATCTTCGGTTCCCCGCCGGCGATCTCGAACGCTGTCCGGATGAACTCCCGCCCGGTGACTGGAGGAGGCGCCGGAAGATGCCACACCCGCCCTTCCGCCTTCGGATCCTCCCCGAGCAGGATCAGTCCTCTCGCGACATCGTCGATGTAGCTCATCGAATGCTCGGCATCGAGTGAACCGATCCAGTGCGCTTGTTTTCCGGCGAGAACAGGAGGAAACACCAGTTGCCCGGCAATGGTATTCGTTGCTCCCGGGCCGAAGAAGTCGGAGGCACGGGCGGATGTGGCCCTCACCCTGCCCGTCGCATGAGCCTCGAAGAGAGAGTCTGCGAGTCGTTTTCTGAGCCTTCCCTTCCGCGATGCCCCCTCGGTCGGACTCGACTCGACCAGAGGACCGTCGACGGGACCGTACATGTAGAGGTTGTCACAGTAGACGAGAGTGGCTCCGGCATCTCCGGCGCCCTCGATGAGGTTGCCCATAACCAACGGAAGCGTCTGCTCCCATTCGGAATACGGCACATTGATGCAGTGGTGAACGACCACCGCGCCTTCGCAGGCGGCTCGTACGGCGCTCGGATCGGACGCATCGCAACGGACAATCTGGACTCGATCGGGGTACGAGCCGCTGCCGCTCCTGGTCACTGCCCGGACCCGCACCCCTTCGGCGGCGAGGTTCCGGACCACGGCATGACCCGCCCCACCACCCGCTCCGAACACGACGTGGATTCCTCGACTCTGTGCCATCGGCTCCTCCCTGCGATTGTATGAAGCATATTACGCCCGAGGGTCGGTCGAGTCAGGACGTACCCGATCCTTCGCTGCGCTCAGGATGACTTTTTTTTGCTGCCGTTGATAAGGAAAGGTCTCCCCACGCAACCCTATAGGTAGGGATGGTTCGCGAAGCATGGAGGAAACCCCGAATGAAACGCACGAATCGAACGATTGCGCGAAGCGGCAGCGGACGCTGGAAGGACGTCGTTCGATGACGGACCAGAGACTGGAAACCCGGCTTCGGCTGGCCCGCGAGCGGGTGAGAACCGCGCGTCGTACGGTTCTCCTCTTCCTGATCTTTGGAATGGCGTGGGTATTCGCCACTGACTTCATCGCGCGCTCGATCGTGCCCGGAGAGGGGTTACTGAGAGAGCATTTCCAGACGATGAAGGGAGTCGCGTTCGTCCTTCTTTCCTGTCTGCTCATCTATATCTCGATCATTCGCCACGCGCAGCACGTTCTGGCCGCCGAAGCGTCATCACAACAGCGTCTGCAACATTCGGCCATGGAGTTCAGAACGATGGTCGACACGATGGCCGAAGGCGTCTGCACCATCGACCTCCATGACCGTCTTCTGTACGCGAACCCAAGGTTCTGCGAGCTCACCGGCTTCGCCTACTCCGAGATCGTTCGCGGCAATCTGTTTGAGATTCTTTCGGTGCCGCCCCGGCAGCGGCGACAGATCAAACAGGGGCAGTCGGAACTGGAGATCAAGGACAGAAGGGGCGTGCAGAAGCTGATCTCCATGCACACCATCACGCGTCGCGACGATACAGGAAGATCGATCGGCACTCTCTGCGTGATCAACGATCTGACTGATCTCAAGCGCTCGGAGGCCGAGAGGGAACGCCTTCATGCTCAGCTCGAGCAGATGAAACGGATCGAGAGTCTCGGAAAGTTGTCGGGGACCATGGCCCACGAGTTCAACAACGTAATGGCCGGAATTCTCCCGTTCACCGAAGTCATCGAAAGAAAATCCTCTGACGATGAGAAGATTCTCAGCGCGACCCGGTACATCAGACAGGCCGTAGATCGTGGGAGGAGAGTGTCTCAGGAGGTCCTGCGGTTCGCGCGGCCGATGCCGCTCTCCAGGCATGCTGTCAAAGCCGCGGATCTGATCGAGCGTGTGGAGGCGGCCGCGAGCTCCTTGCTCGGCGCGAGTCTGCGTATGCGAATCGTCATGGCAGCACCTGACGAGGTCGTGTTCATCGATCTCGAACAGATCGAGCAGGTCCTGGCGAATCTGCTCATCAACGCCGGCCAGGCCATGGATGAGACAGGAACGGTCACACTCTCAGCGCGACGCGACACGGCAACGACGACATACGAGTTCGGTGTGGTCACAAATCCCGATTCCTTTCTCCACATCGAAGTCGAGGACAACGGCTGCGGCATCGCCGCGGAAATGCTCGAGCAGATCTTCGAGCCGTTCATCACCACCAAACGACGAGGCACCGGCCTCGGACTCGCGATCACGTACCAGATCGTGACGAACCACGGTGGGCACATCTTCGCCCAGAGCACCGAAGGCGCAGGCACGACCATGCACCTCTTTCTCCCCCTTCAGGACGCTGGAGAAATCGCGAGCTCCGTCTGACGAGCCGCCGCTCCTCGAGGATGAGGTCTACCCTGTCGCCAAAACGTCACGGCCGGTGGGCGGAATCACTCGAGCCCATCATCGTTTATCATGAGGACGATGCGGAAGACGCTCATGACGCTGGTGCTGGTGCTCGCTGCGCTCGCAGTCGGGCCGGCAGTCCATCATCATCCTCTCGTCCCTTCCGGCGACCACGGTTCTTCCCCCTCGCTCCAGACCCTCTGCGGCGTCTGCCTCCACGTAAAGGTCATTCTTCCCCCTGCGGCGCTTCCCATGCCGCCGCTCGGTTCGATCGATCTGGTCGAAGCAATCAGCATCGTTCCTGCCACGACGGTCGACTCTTCCCTCGCACCCTCCCGTGCTCCTCCCCGACTCGTCTGATCGACCATCCCTGAAGCCAGTCTTTCAGATCAGGAGGGATCATGACGATCGTAACGGCCCGTTACGTTCTCATCACCCTTCTCGGACTGCTCATCCTGGCCGCACCAGCGGCAGCCCAGGAAGCATCCACGCAGTCACGGGAAGATCGAATCGAACAACTGGAGATGAAGCTCGAAGCCCTCGGGCGCAGCACAGAACAACTGCGCCACGAGCTCGAGGAGCTGCGTAAGGATCTCGCAGATGATGAGACGTCTGACGAGAATGCAGCAGAAGCCAATCGCGACGACGATCTCATGGACGTCGAGATCATCACTTCGTCCGAACCGGCAGACGAGCCGGCCGAGACACTCGGCGAGCCAGTCGTCACTACCCAGGCCTCGCCTGCCTCGAACATTTTCAATCCAAAGATTGCGCTGATCGGCAACGTGATCGGTTCCGCGGGAAGCTCCAACCCCGTTGAAGAACGAGAGTCAATCTCTCTCGCCGAGGCAGAGATGTCGCTTCAGGCGTGGGTCGATCCGTACATGCAGGCGAACGTCTTCATCGGATACAGCGAACAAGAGGGAGCGGCAATCGAAGAGGCGTACGCCGATTTCGTCACACTCCCCTGGGATCTCGTCGCCCGGGTCGGCAAGGCAAAGGCTCCGTTCGGCAAATTCAATGAGTCGCACTTCCACAGCTGGTCGACCGTCGATGCACCACTCGTCAACGATCGTTTCTTTGGGGAAGAGGGCATTGCGGACTCCGGCATCGAGATCGATCACCTCGTCTCGAATCCATGGAACACCTTCATCGAACTGACCGGCGCCATCTATCGAGGCAATGTCGAAGACGTCTTCGAAGCCGGCGACCGCAACGATCTGCTCTATGTCGCTCACGCGAAGATGTATCGCGATCTGTCCGACAGCAGCAACTTCGAGCTCGGCACGAGCTGGGCCCGGGGAACACTGCCGGAGAACGGAGGATCGAACGAATTCTCCGGAATCGACCTCACCTACCGCTGGAAGCCTCTATCGCGATCGATCTACAACTCTTTTATGGGTCGTGCCGAGCTGATGTGGAACAACCGTGAGGATCAGACGGAGACGGCAAGCGGCTTCTATCTTCTTGGCGACTATCAGTTCGCGCGAAGGTGGTCCGCCGGACTTCGGGTCGATCAGACCGATCTTCCGGAAGATCCTTTACTCACCGACCGGAGTCAGTCTCTGTTCCTGACGTTCCATCCTTCCGAGTTCAGTCTTCTGCGCTCACAGCTCAGGCGCTACGACTACGACGGGATGGATGACGGAGTGGAATTGCTGCTTCAGTTCCAGTTCGCAATCGGTGCGCACGGTGCGCACGCGTTTTGAGGAGACATTCATGAAATCAATTCTGATCACTCTCATCTCCCTGATCCTGGGAATCCCTGTCGTGGCCGAGCCACTGAAGGTCGTGACCACGATCCCCGACTTCGCCTCGATCACCGAAGAAGTCGGTGGCTCCGAGGTCGATGTCACGGCGATGTCGCGTGGATATCAGGATCCACATTTCGTCGAGCCGAAGCCGAGCTTTCTGCTCGATCTCAAACGCGCTGATCTTCTGGAGGTCGTCGGACTCGATCTCGAGATCGGATGGCTCCCTGCACTCCTGTCACAAAGCCGGAATGCGCAGATTCAGAAGGGTGCACGCGGCTATCTCGATCTTTCTGCCGGCGTCGAGATTCTCGATCGTCCGACCGGTACCGTGGACCGCTCGATGGGAGATCTTCACGCGATGGGCAATCCCCACTACTGGATCGAACCGGGCAACCTGATTCGAGTCGCAGCGCAGGTCAGGAACAAGCTCTCCGAGCTACGGCCGGAAAAGACCAAGTATTTCGAGTCCCGATACGAGGACTTCAAGGGACGCGTCAATGTCGCGCACAAGAAGTGGATGCAGACCATGGAGCCGTTCCACGGCGCAAAGATCGTGACCTATCACAACTCGTGGCCGAACTTCGTCGAGCGCTACAAACTGCAGGTGATCGACTACGTCGAACCGAAGCCCGGCGTTCCCCCCTCACCGTCTCACATCTTCAATCTCATCCAGAAGATGAAGCGAGAGAACGTCAAGGTCATCATGGTCGAGCCGTACGTCGACCTCAAGACGCCACAGTCGATCGCCAGCAAAACCGGCGCAAAAGTGATCGTCATGTATCCATCGGTCGGTGGCGCGGAAGGTCTCGATGACTGGTTCGCCGTATTCGATCGCAACATCAAGACACTTTCCGAAGCGCTGAGGTAGAACGATGGACCTGCTCTCATTCCTTGCCGTACCGTTCGCAGCCGGCCTCGTCCTCACCGGCATCCACGCATACCTCGGACTCCACGTCGTCGAACGGGGAGTCATCTTCGTCGATCTCTCCCTGGCGCAGATCGCGGCCCTGGGCACGACGGTCGCCTTTCTGCTCGGATACGGGCTCCACAACCAGACCTCGTACATCTGGTCGCTCGGCTTCACCGTGCTCGGCGCCGCAATCTTCGCGCTCAGCCGGATCCATGAGGAGAGCCGCATCCCGCAGGAAGCGGTCATCGGAATCGTCTACGCCGTTTCGGCAGCCGCGGCGATTCTCACGATGAGCCACGCCCCGGAGGGAACCGAGCACATCAAGGACATGCTCGTCGGAAACATCCTGACGGTGTCGTGGGCCAAGGTGATCAAGACCGGGATCCTGTACGCGCTGGTTGGCGCCTTCCATTACGCGCTGCGCCACAGATTTCTGAAGATCTCGATCGATCCCCGAGGCGCACGTGCAGCGGGATGGAATGTTCGCTTCTGGGACTTCCTCTTCTACACATCGTTCGGCGCCGTCGTGACCTCCTCGGTCGAGATCGCCGGAGTTCTTCTGGTCTTCTCCTATCTCATCGTCCCCTCGGTTGCGGCGATGCTGTTCGCGAGGACCGTGGGAGGACGCCTCGCATTCGGCTGGATCATGGGAGCCACGGTGACCGCGCTCGGCGTGTTGTTCTCATTCCGATGGGACCTGCCGACAGGGGCGACGATCGTGTGCACGTTCGGGATCGTGCTCCTGCTGCTGGCGCTGGCGCGTCCTTTCATCCTCTACAGAAGGAGATCCATAGAACCGCTCGCAGCGCCCGAGCACTTTTGAGACTGAAGAGCCGACTTCTTCTCTATCCGTGACCGCAGCAGTGCTTGCGAGCGCCGGGACGACATATACTGGTGCAAACTACCACTGTACGCAGCCACTCTTGCGCGGAGCCGCTCCAGGCCCGCGAAGGAAGAGGAGGATTCATGGCGAAGACCATCAACCTGAAGGTCAATGGGAGGGAGCGCGCCATCGATGTGGACCCGGAGACGCCGCTGCTCTGGGTTCTTCGCGATTCGCTCGGCCTGACCGGGACGAAGTTCGGCTGCGGGATCGCGCAGTGCGGCGCGTGCACGGTTCACGTCGACGGCCAAGCGAGGCGCTCGTGCGTCACGCCCGTCCGCGACGTCGCCGGACACGCGATCACGACGATCGAAGGCCTCGGGTCTGGCAACTCACTGCATCCCGTGCAGCAGGCGTGGCTCGACGAGGATGTCGTGCAGTGCGGCTACTGCCAGATCGGACAGTTGATGTCGGCCGCGGCGCTCCTCGACGCGAACCCTTCTCCGAGTGACCGCGACATCGACGTCGCGATGAGCGGAAACATCTGCCGCTGCGGCGCCTACGACCGGATCCGCAAAGCGATTCGAACCGCAGCAGAAGGCCGAAAGGGTGAGGCATGAAGACGACCCGTCGCCGTTTCCTCCAGGTCTCTGCGCTCGCCGGCGGTGGCTTCGCACTCGGCATCTCACTTCCCACTCTGACACGCGGTCTGGCCGCCGAGGAGGGCGCGGGCTCTACAGCACTCACGGCATTCCTCCGCGTGCACTCCGACGGTCGCATCGTGCTTCGTGTCACCGAACGTCGAGATGGGCCAGGGCGTTTTCACCTCGCATTCGATGATCATCGCCGAGGAGCTCGACGCGGACTTCGATCGCTTTGAAGCGGAGCATTCGCCTGTCGATGCCGCTTACAACAATCCATTCTTCGGAATGATGGGAACGGGAGGGAGCACCTCGACACCCGCGTTCTGGATGCCCCTGAGGAATGCAGGAGCGTCGGCCCGGGCGATGCTGATGGGTGCCGCGGCCGCGCGCTGGGGTGTTCCGGTGTCGCAGCTCCGGACTGATCGAGGAAAGGTGATCAGACCTGATGGCAAATCCCTGACCTACGGAGAACTGGCGAAAGACGCGGCGAATCAGACGCCTCCGGAAGAGCCGAAGCTGAAGGATCCGTCGCAGTTCCGCATCATCGGGAAGTCTGCGCGGAGAGTCGAGGGACTCGACAAAGTCACCGGCAGCGCGCAGTTCGGGATCGACATTCAGCTTCCGAAGATGCTGACCGCCGTTGTCGCCCGCCCTCCCGTCTATGGCGGATCGGCTGTCCGCGTGAAGAACGACGATGCAGTTCTCGCGATGCCCGGTGTGAAGAAGATCAAGATGATTCCGAGTGGCGTGGCCGTACTCGCCGATTCGTTCTGGCAGGCCGATCGCGCGAGCAAGAGCCTCCAGGTCGAGTGGAAGGACGGGCCGAACGCCGGTCTCTCGACCGAAAAGCTCTACGAGCAGTACGAGAAGCTCGCGCTGACCACGGGAATGGTGGCCGAGAATCATGGTGCAGGCGAGTCGCACCTGAAAGAAGACAGCAATCCCGTTGCAGCGACCTTCTTCATGCCGTTCCTTGCACACGCACCGATGGAGCCGCTCAACGCGACCGCCCACGTGAAGGATGGCAGCGCCGAGGTCTGGGCTGGAACGTATCTTCAGACGGTCGACCGGGGAAATATCGCCCACCGCCTCGGGCTCGACCCCGAAAACGTTACGTTGCACACGATGCTGGCCGGCGGCGCATTTGGCCGGCGGGCGAACGTCGCGTCCGACTTCATCATGGATGCGGTCGAGGCCGCGGATGGTGAGGGCGTGCCGGTCAAGGTGATCTGGAACCGCGCCGATGACATCCAGGGCGGCATGTATCGACCGCTGACGGTGCACAGGATCGAGGCCATTCTCGGCGACGATGGAATGCCCGACACCTGGCGGCAACGCGTCGTCACCCGTTCAATTGCTGCCGGTACGCCGTTCGAGGAGTTCATGGTCAGGGACGGCATCGACGAAACCTCGGTCGAAGGCGCCAAGGAGATGCCGTACGCGATTCCGAACCGCCGGATCGAGCTGCACTCTCCACCGACCCCCGTTAGCGCGCTCTGGTGGCGGTCGGTCGGACATACGCATACGGCGTTTGCGGCGGAACACTTCCTCGACATGCTTGCACACGCGGCTAAACAAGACCCGGTCGACTACCGTCTCGCTCTGCTGAAGGACGGCGATCCGCGGCTTGTTGGTGTCCTGAAGCTTGCGGCGGAGAAGTCCGGCTGGGGAACGAGTCTGCCGGAAGGACGTGCCCGAGGAGTCGCGCTTCGGAAGTCATTCTCGAGTTACGTGTGTGAGGTCTTCGAGTGCTCGCTTGCCGACGACGGTACTCCGGTGACGCACCGGGTGACCGCGGCGGTCGACATCGGGATCGCGGTCAATCCGTGGAACGTCGAGCAGCAGGTACAGGGGGCGATCGCGTATGCCATGACCGCCGCGCTGTATGGCGCGATCGAATTCGAGGGCGGGCGCGTGCAGCAGAGCAACTTCCACGACTATCGAATTCTGCGTATGCACGAGATGCCGAAGGTCGACGTCCATATCGTGAAAAGTGGAGAGGCGCCGACCGGCATCGGTGAGCCGGGCGTGCCGCCGGTCGCACCCGCGATGGCGAATGCGAAACTGGCGCTGACGGGCGAGCCGACCTACCGGCTGCCGTTTGTCCGGGTGAAGGCGGGGGTGTGAGATGTCCATGAAGAGAATCGCAATCGTGTCGCTCGCAATCCTGGGTCTCGCGACCACATCCGGCCTCGCTCACGAAGCCATCGAGCGAGTCGAAGGCGCACCTTGAAGGACGTCAGCGAGTTCGACACGATCAAAAGCCCGGTCGAGCGGTCGAAGGCGCTCTTCGTCGAGGCGGGACGCGTCATTCAACATCCTCGCTGCCTGAACTGCCATCCGACCGACGCTCACCCTCGCCAGGGGGAGAACCTGTCGTTTCACCAGCCTCCGGTTGTCCGGGGCGAAGAGAACCGCGGCACGGTCGCAATGAAGTGCAGCACCTGCCATCAGAACAGGAACATCGATCACGCGGGCGTTCCGGGTCATCCGGAATGGCATCTCGCTCCGATCGAGAGCGGCTGGATCGGTCAATCTCTCGGCTCGATCTGCATGCAGCTCAAGGACGACTCGCGCAACGGCGGGAGGGATCTCGAGGAGCTCCACGAGCATATGGCGGAAGACACTCTGGTCGGATGGGGATGGAATCCCGGCGCCGGCCTCGAGCCCGCGCCCGGGACCCAGGTAAGCTTCGGCAAGCTGATCCGCGCCTGGATCGACACGGGCGCACACTGCCCTGACGGCGAGGCAGGCGCGATGACCGTCTCGGCTCCGGCCGGCGCGGGTGAATGCGCAAGCTGCCATTGAGAAACTGAGTTCAGCGCCGTTCCGAAGCAGCGATTGCATGTCATCCTGAGCCGCCGCAGCGCAGCGGAGGACGGTCGAAGGATCGCGTACGGACCGACTGGTCAGCACGGAAAGAACGCGACAGTCAGGACGTACCCGATCCTTCGCTGCGCTCAGAGGCTGTGAAAGATCCAGCGTACCCTGCGTTACGGGCGCGGCGACGTCGAGCGCGCGAAGCAGTGACGCAGCGATGTGGTTCATCGGAAAGGAACTGCGACAACGCGATCGGCGACGCCCCGCCCGTAACCCTTTGGGCTGGTGGTGGTTACGGCCCGATCTCTGCGTCAATCGTCGTCACCGAGGAACCACCGCGACTCCTCCTCATTCCTTGAGCTCGAACCGTAAGCACCACCAGCGCAGGGCACGCTGGATTTTTTCACAGCCTCTCAGGATGACTTTTGTGATCGGTGGTTCGGGAGGCTGGAGGCTGCCGGGCGGCAGTTTGTTCACTTACTTCCGGACAAGGGAGGGGATCGGGTCGGAGATCACGACGCTGTTGAGCTGATCGGTGCTCGAGATCGCCACCGTCTCGCCATCAGGCGCGAAGCCGAACGACTCGGTGAACCGGTCGCCATCGAAGCCGGTCAGCGGACGGCGACGATCACTGGTGTCCTCGCCCGGAACGAATGGCTGCTCGAATAGACCGACGACGCCATCCTCGTTCGTATCGATGAACACGACCGCGCTCGAATCCGGTCTCCATCGGGACCGGCCCGGCGCGATTGCGAAATTGTTCGACGGAGAATTGATCTTTCCGAGCGTGAACACCTTACCGTCCTCGAGACGCACAACCTTTATTTCATTCGCGGCGAAGGCATGGAAAGAGGCGTACTGCCCGTCGGGCGATACATCCGGAAGCTGGGAATCGACCTTGGCCAGATGCGTCGCCTCCGAGCCGTCAGAACGGACCTTCCAGATCCCCTTCTTCTCCGGGTTGTAAGAGTTATAGACGATCCACTGGTCGTTCGGCGTCGGGGTCGGATTTTCGGCGTCGAAGCCGTCGCGGCTGACCTGCCGCGCCCCGCTACCGTCCGCGTTCGCCGCCCATATCTCGTAGTTGCCGGTCACCCGCCGCGAGCTCCAGTAGACCGTGCTGCCATCCCTCGAGAAAGCGGGGTCGTAATCATCCGCCTCATCATCGGTGATGCGGCGAAGGCTGCCGTCGACGGTCGAGACGACCCACAGGTCGAGATTGCCACTCATGTTCGACGAGAAGATGACCTCACTACCGTCGGGTGAATACGCAGGCTGGCGGTCGACACTCGTACCGCGGGTGAGCCACCTCGTGCGCTCAGTCGTGATGCCCGTTTCGCGGATGTTCTGCTGGAGCGGGATGGTGTCGAAGACCAGCCGCCCGTCAGGGAGAAGATCGATCGTCTGAATCGGAGATGGCACATACAGAACCGTCTCGCTGGTACCGGATTGGAGATCATGCAGCATCACAATGCTGCCGGTACCGCTGACCAGATTCGTACCACTCGGGATCGTGGCGGCCAGAACTCTCGTGTCATCCACCCAGGCGACACTGGGCTGGACATCAGCGTCGACGGGCAGATCGATCCAGCGCTGACTCGATCCGTCTATTTTGACGAGCAGCGGAAGATGTGCGTAGTTGCCAAAGGTCACCTCGGCGAGGAGGATCGACTGACCATCAGGAGACCATCTGGGTGCGGACATCGTCTTCCCATCGACGCGTCCGATCTCTTTCTGGTTCGAGCCATCAGCCCCGGCTGTCAGGATCACACTTCGAATGAGATCAGTCGTCGCCTCCGCTCGGACGAAGACAATGGCGTTTCCATCCGGAGACCAGTCAGCAGCAAGGGCATCGTTGACGAGCTTTCGGGGCTCTCCACCAAGAAGCGGCACCTTGTAGATCGACGACTCTGAACCGCTCGACGCTCGAACAAAGAGAATCGTCGAACCGTCGGGACTGAAGCGCGGTACGAAGTCAGGTCCATCGGTCAGAGCCACCTCCCCTCCCCCCGCGAGCTGCTTGATCCAGATCCGCGAGGTGCCGTCGCGGTCGGATACGAACGCGATCAGCTTACCGTCGGGAGAGACCGCGGGCGAGGTATCTCGACCGGAGAAGGTGATCGTCTGAAGTTGCGTCGCTGCTCTCTGCTCAACCTGTTCATGGGCCGGGCTCGAGCCAGTCATGCGACCGAGAAAGAATCCTGCAGCGAGAGCGATGACTCCGACGAGAGCAGCGATCGCCCATTCGCGCCTGGTCACCGCACGTCTCGTGCTCCCGATATCTTCTTTCCCTGAGCTCTCGCTCACCTGGCGGAGCTGGAAGGCGAGATCACGCGCGGACTGAAAACGCTGGTCAGGATGCTTCTCGAGACAGTGATCGATGATTCGCACAACCGCCGGAGGAGAAGGACTGATCGCGGCGAGATCGTCGGGATCCTCCTTCAGGATCGCAGTCATCGTCTCCGGCTTGGTGTCGCGCTGGAACGGGCGACGCCCTGCGGCGAGCTCGTAGAGCACCAGCCCGAGCGAGAAGATATCGGATCGATGATCGACTTCGATGCCTCGGACCTGTTCCGGTGACATGTAAGCGATCGTTCCCATCACCGTGCCGGGGTCCGTGTCGCGCTGCACGGTCTGATCGTTCTCGGCCCCTGCAAACGAGCCCTGGAGCTTCGCGAGACCAAAATCGAGAATCTTCACACGTCCGTCGCGGGTGATGAAGATATTCTCCGGCTTCAGGTCGCGATGGACGATGCCGGCCTGATGGGCCGCGGCCAGACCGTCGGCAATCTGGCTGCCCCAGTCCAGGACACGCCGGGTCGAGAGCCTCGTCGAGTCGGACGATCCGGATCCGGTACGGTCATCGCCCAGTCTCTCTCGGAGTGTCTCCCCCTCGAGCAACTCGGTCACGAGATACGGCACCGATCCTTCAATACCTATGTCGTGGATGGTAAGGAGGTTTGGATGACTCAACGCGCCCGCGGCACGAGCCTCCTGCTCAAAGCGGCGGAGACGTTCCGGATCGTCACTGAGGTTCTCCGGAAGAATCTTGATCGCAACCTCGCGACCGATCCGCGAGTCACGGGCGCGATACACCTCTCCCATCCCACCCGCGCCGATCGACTCGACGATCTCGTAGGGTCCGAGAGTCGCGCCCTTCTGTAGTGACATGATTGCGGGCCGATTCTAGCAGGGTTACCGCGGATCACCGCTTCGGTCGCACCATCGGCAAACAATCCCAGACGTGCGGGACCCGAAAGCCTCGGATACAGCGGCACATCGCGATCTTACCGCACTTCAATCTTCCATCTCTGAAGCGATCGACTCGAGAAACGCGCGCGTGCCTTCAGCCTGAGCCTCACGCCAGGCGCTGCAAAGCCGGAGAGACTCGATCGCACGCTCGAGATTTACGGAGCCTCCGCGGATCTTCTGGAGTCGCGTCGTCCAGAACTCCCGAACCTCGGGGATTCTCGAGGCGTCGCAATAGCCGGCACTCGCGAATGGAAGATACGAAACGTACATCTCGGGGAGCCGTGACGAGATCTCCTCGTAGTGCGTTTCTAGAAACTGGTTTCTCACCGCGATGAGCTCTGGCAAGTCTGACCCTGCGTAAAGTCCCGCCATCGACTCGCGCGGATCGAGATCGGGATCGAGAAGCAGCCGGAACGATCTCTCGACCAGATCAGGCTCGGTAAACGAGCTCAGCCCATCGATGAGCCTGCTGCGGTTCCGGCGATCCGATTCACCGCGCAGCGCTTCGATGTATCTCTGGTAGAGCTCCTCGCCCCCCTCCTTCGCGGCGATGCCGAGAACCATCCCGACCGATTCTGCCGGAACCGCGCTGCTGTCGGCGAGCCATGCGTTTGCCAGAGCCAGCGCTTCCGCACGGAGCTCAGCATCCTCGCCCGGTCCGGCGACGGTCTCGACGATCGCATCGCGGAGGAGCGTGATCTCCTCACTCTCACCCTCCCTGGGAGTCAGTCCAATCTCGCGGGCTCTGGCGCCGAAGAGGTCCTGGATCAGGCTGACGTAAGCCGGCTCGAGGTCGTCCGGGACGAGCCACGGATCGAGTGAGTTCACCACGGCCACGGCGGCCTCGATCAGATTGCGCTCATCCGAGCGAGCTGCCACGCGCACCATCTCGAGTGTCGGTGTGGCAGGGATTCGACCACCCGCAAAGAGAATGCGGGCATCCTGCAGGAGGGCCAAACGCTCGCCCTCCGTCAGAATGTCGGTGTCCTCAAAGGGAAGCGCTTCCAGAGCTTCCGCCGTGTAATCGGTGAGGTAGTAGCCCATCCCACCGTCGTTGAGAAGAATCCACAAAGGACACCCTTCTGCGCCCTCCAGCCGGATCGTCGACTGCGCACCGGTGACGAGTGAACACTGTCCGTGCTCTGCACCTGGCCACCGCACACAGACCGGAATCTGCCACAGGCGCTCGCTCTCGGCCTCGGAGCCGACCGGCAGATAGCGCTGCTGCGCGAGCTCGACGACCGGAGCAGCAGGCTCTTCACAATTCAGCCGCGCGGACAGCAGCGGAACGCCCGGCTGATCGAGGAACGTCGAGAACGCCGCGGCCACACCTGGCCTGGTCGCATCTTCGAGCTCCTGGAGAAACTCGTCCGACGTCGCCGTGTCATGAGCGTAGCGCCGCAGGTAAGACTGGATACCACGTTGAAACTCGTCCTGTCCGATCCATCGCTCGAATCCCGCCAGCAGGGTCGCTCCTTTGGAGTAGCTGATCGAGTCGAACGCCGTCTCGATATCCCCCTCGTTCCGAATCGGCCGCCGAATCTGATTCGCCGTCGCCATCGAATCAGCGGAGATCGCATACCGGCGCGTATCGATCCGGTCGACCCCGGCCTTCCACTCCGGACGCCATTGTTCCATCGTCTTCGAGCCAAACCACGATGCAAAGGATTCGTTCAGCCAGATATCGTTCCACCACTCTGGCGTCACCAGGTCCCCGAACCACTGGTGGGCAATCTCGTGAGCAGCCACACTGGCATAGGCGCGCTCGAACCGCACTGTCTGCTCGGCTGGATGCGCCGCAATCAAGCGTTCGATGTAGGTGATCAGGCCGACATTCTCCATCGCTCCGAACCCTACGGTCGAAGGAATCGAGATCGAGTCAAGCTTCGCGTATGCGTACGGAATCCCTGTGTACGCCTCCTGAAGCTCGAGTATCGGCGCCGTCACCGCGGCAGCGTACGCTGCCTGCTCCTGTTTCCCCTTCAGCGTGATGATCCGTAGCGGCGTATCCCCCACCCGTCCCGCATCGACTTCGTCGAAGGGACCGACGGCAAAAGCGACGAGATAGCTCGGGAGCGGCTCGGAAGTGGCGAACTCGTGGCGCACCCATCCCGCACGCTCGTCCGGGCTCGAGCGAACGAGCGGTGTGTTGGCATACGCCCGAACATCCTCGGGGGCGCTGATCGTAATCGTCCACGGCGTCTTGTGCATCGGCTCGTCGAAACTCGGAAACGCCTCGCGCGCGTAGACCGACTCGAACTGCGTGAAAACGTACCACTCATCCTCGTCCTTCTGGCGGAACGCGCCCTGAGTCTCCACCTCCTCGAACGGAGCGGTGTACCGGATCGTCATCCGGGCAGGTCCTGCCGGGATTTCCCGATCAAAGGCGAAGCCTTCCACTTCTTCATTGCCATCGAGAATCGACGCTGGCAGAGTCTCCCCCGCCATCGTGAGCTCGGCTGACTCGATCGCGATCGCGCGCGAGTTCAGCCAGATGACCCGAGACGGCTCGAGCACACTCAGATCGATGGAGACTTCACCCGTAAAGCCTTCGACCTCGGGATCGATCCACAGATGCAGCGCATAGGAACGGGGAATCGCCCGCTGATCGAGCCGCAGGATGGGCGCCGCCTCATCGACCGCGAGTGTCGGCACGACGCTGCCCGGCGAACCGACCGGATCGTTGGCGCTCGCGCAGCCTCCGAGCACCATCATGGACAACAGAAGAAGTGTACGAAGCAATAGGTCTCTGGACATCGTTTCGATCCACCCTTTTTAAAACCGTTCGACTCGAATTTTCGCCACGATTCTGCCACAGAAACTGTAATCGTACGCGAAGATGAAAGGCCACGATCAGGGCTATGAACGTACCCCCACTTTTAAAACCGACCCATGCGTCCCCCTGCAGAGACGAACAAACAGCAGTGAGGAGTGGGGGCGGGCCGGCCGGTCGAGCTCGCTTGCGATTCGCGACGTTTTTCGCATCGAAAAGGGCCGATTGTTGGGCTTGCGGTTCAACTCCATCCCCGAAAATCGCGCGCAACCAGCTCAGAGCTCAACACGGCTGGAAACAGAGGACTCACACCGCTTCCTGAGTCCGTGGTTCTCGATCGAAAGCGAGTAAGCCATTGCCAGTGAGAGAACGGGCCAGAGCAGCAACCCCAGGGACCCAGTGAGTCCGACCGAGAGAATGCTGTGAGTGCCGCCTTTGATCGGAATCACCTCATGGGTACCAACCATTCGCATCCCACGCTTGCATGTTTCCCACGAGAATCTTACGGGCGGTTCGAGCTCGGTCACGGTCCACACGGCCGGAGCCATTGCCTTTTGCTTGATGAGCGCTTTGCTCCCGACGGCGAACGGTCCCTGATCGAGTCGAGTCACGGACTCGATCACCGGCGACCATTCCGGCCATCGCTCCACATCCTCGGTCACCCTCCAGACGAGCTCGGGAGGCGCGCTGATGTCGACCGAGTGCCGGGCGTTCATGGTCTCCGCTCCCGGATACGGAAGCGAGTGGCCAGACCGAAGGAGGCTTCAGAAAACGAGCATCGTGTGATGAAAGGTTCGTCAACGGGGC
The DNA here is from genome assembly GCA_963829355.1 of uncultured Acidobacteriota bacterium. Classification (GTDB taxonomy): domain Bacteria; phylum Acidobacteriota; class Thermoanaerobaculia; order Gp7-AA8; family JAHWKK01; genus CAWHHZ01. The sequence goes on along the minus strand of CAWHHZ010000032.1, from coordinate 11,564 downwards.
TGGTCATCGCAAAGGATCATATGACAGGTCCTGTCGTTGCCATGGCACAGGTCGGCGATATTCGACTCCGCAGCCTGCACCTCGTCGTGCCCCTCTCTCAGAAGCCTCAGCTTTAAGATGGATGCGGTTCTCGATCTCACAGCCCTACCCCACCCACCTCCACCACCGGCCGGCACGCCGGTGAAGAGTGACGCGGTGGGCACGCTCGTCATATCCTTGGAGCGGTTCATGTCCATTTCGAGTGGCACGCGACTCGGTCCGTACGAGATCGTCGATTCGATCGGCGCGGGTGGGATGGGAGAGGTGTGGCGTGCGAGGGACACGCGACTCGACCGGGACGTGGCGATCAAGGTTCTGCCGCAGACATTCGCCGCGAGTGAGGAGTTTCTCCAGCGTTTCGATCGTGAGGCCAGAACGATCTCCTCGCTGAACCATCCGCACATCTGCACGCTCCACGACGTCGGCCACGAGGATGGAACGCACTACCTCGTGATGGAGCTGATGGAGGGAGAGTCGCTCGCCGAGCGCCTGCGCAAGGGGCCTCTCCCCCTGTTCGACGTGCTCAAGTACGGCCAGCAGATCGCCTCGGCACTCGATGCCGCCCATCGGCGAGGCGTGATCCATCGCGACCTGAAACCAGGGAACATCATGATCACCCGAACGGGTGCGAAACTGCTCGACTTCGGTCTGGCCAGGACCGCGTCGGAGGGACAGAAGCCGATCGAAGGCCTCACGAGCCTGCCCACCGAAGCAAAGCCACTGACGAAAGAGGGAACGATCCTCGGGACGTTCCAGTACATGGCACCGGAGCAACTCGAGGGAATCGAGGCCGACGCACGAACCGATATCTTCGCATTTGGCGCATTGCTCTACGAGATGGCCACCGGGCGGCGCGCCTTCCTCGGTGAATCGAAGACGAGCCTGATCGCGGCGATCGTTTCCTCGCACCCCGAGCCGATCTCGACGTTGACTCCGATGGCGCCACCGGCACTCGATCACGTCGTGCGACGTTGTCTGGAGAAAGATCCGGAGGACCGGTGGCAATCTGCTCACGACATCGCAACGGAGCTCCAGTGGATCAGCGAAGCCGGCTCACAGGCGGGCGTCGCGACTCCACTCTCGATGCGCCGGAAATCACGAGAGCGCCTCGCATGGGCCCTTCTGCTGCTGAGCGTCATCTCGATCATCGGGTTGGTTGCCGGATTCCTGCTTCAACCGACGACGTTCGGCGAGAAAGGCGCGAGCGGGATGGCGCTGGCAGTCACCTTCACTGTCCCTGCACCTGCTGATGGATATCTGCGAGCGACAGGGGAAGACGCCGCCCCGGCCGCCATCTCCCCCGATGGTGAGCGTCTGGTGTTCGGCGTGGTCGAGCAAGACGGACGCAATCGCCTCTGGGTCCGGGAGCTCGACGAGATCGAAGCGCGACCCGTCCAGGGGACGGAGGGCGGAAGCCGCCCCTTCTGGTCACCAGATGGCCGCTCGCTCGGGTTCTTCGCTCGTGGGAAACTGATGCGGATCGATCTCGCGGGCGGCGTGGCGCTGCCGGTGGCCGATGCCCCGGCGAACCGCGGCGGAACGTGGAGTCCTGACGGGAACATCATCTTCGCACCTGACTCGGGCTCGCCCCTGCTCCGCGTCGCCGCGACTGGAGGAGCCGTCACACCGGTCACCGAGCTCGACCGCGAGGCAGGAGACGACTCTCATCGCTATCCCTCGATGCTCGCCGACGGAAAGACAGTGGTATTTCTCGTCCTACCCGTCAGCGGGCGCACCGGGACCGGATCCGAAGCGGAGCAGTCGATCCAGGCGGTACGGCTGGACAGCGGCGAGCGCAAGATCCTGATGCGAGGCGGAGCGAACGCGCAGCAGGTTGGCGACGAGCTGCTCTTCTACCAGGGTGGAGCACTACGATCGCAAACGATCGATCTCAACCGCCTGGAGCTGATCGGTTCTGCCCGCACTGTCATCCCGAAGATCAAGTATGACTCAGCCTACGAGCACGCGAGCTTTTCCGCATCCGATCAGACGCTGGTCTACCAGAAAGGCCCATACGGCGGCGAAAGCATCCTGACCTGGGTCGATGCAGACGGCGAGCTCATCGGCACGATTGGCAGCGGTATGCTGCAGACGGGCCCGTCGATCTCGCCGGACGGTCGAGAAGTCGCGACACTGCGTCCAGGCAGCGAATCACCCGGAGTCTGGATCGTCGACGATCGTGGTCAGGAACGGCGGGTTCGAGCAACCTCGTCAGTGGCCGGACAGCCGCAATGGTCTCCGGACGGTTCGCGGCTCGCGTATTCGGCGGTCCAGGATGGCCACCTGCGGACGTTCATCGCAAGGCTCGGAGAAGGACGCACGGACATGATTCTCGGTGAGTCCGATCTCGATTGGGATGTGACCGACTGGTCCCCTGATGGAAAGACCCTGATCCTCGGCCGCAACTTCAGCGATTCGCTGGTCGCATATGACATCGACGCTGGCGGAGAACCGATCGAGCTGGTGAAAGGGCCGGGGCTCTACGCGGGACAGCTCTCACCCGACAGCCGCTGGCTCGTCTACAACATCTTCCGTGATGGTGTAGCGGAGATCGAGATCACGTCGTTCCCGGGTGGCAGCGGACGATGGGTCGTGTCGTATGGGGGCGGCATGGAGCCGCGCTGGTCAGCCAGCGGCGACGCGATCTACTACCGCGCGCCGGGCGGCATCATCAGCCGCACCTCGATCGACTCTCAGGGCGGGAACATCCGGATCGGCGACACGACCCGTCTCTTTCAGGCCCCGCCGATCAACGACGTATCCGACTATTCGTACGACGTCGCACCGGACGGTGAGCGCTTTCTCATCAATGCGATGGTCGACGAGGACGCCCACACCCCGATCACCATCGAAACCGGCTGGAACGGCCGGCGATGATTGAGAGGATCGTCATTGCGCGGCTGTAATTACCGCCATATAGTCTCGCTTGAGCCAAATGCCAAAACAGATCTCGCACTATGACCTCGGAGAAAAACTCGGCGTCGGAGGAATGGGAGTCGTGTATCGCGCGACCGACCGGCGACTCGGTCGTCCGGTCGCGCTGAAGTTCCTCTCTGACGCCCTCGGAGATGACGAGTCGATCCGTCTGCGCTTCATGCAGGAGGCGCGGGCCGCGTCGTCGCTCGACCATCCGAACATCTGCACCATCTTCGAGATCGACGAGACCGGCGATGGAGAGATGTTCATCGCGATGGCGTTCTATCCGGGGGAAACTCTCAACACCCTCATACAGAGAGGGCCTCTCCCGGCCGACAAAGCTCTGACCATCGCCATGCAGATCGCGCGCGGGCTCGCGGCGGCACACGAGGAGTTGATCATCCACCGAGACATCAAGCCGGGCAACATCATGGTGACCGAGAAGGATACGGTCAAGATTCTCGATTTCGGACTCGCGAAACTCGTCCGCCACTCCGGCCTCACGCGACCAGATTCGACGCTCGGCACACCAGGCTACATGTCCCCCGAGCAGATCCGAAGCGACAACGTCGATCACAGAACCGACATCTGGGCTCTCGGTGTGGTGCTGTTCGAGATGCTCACCGGCCGGCTTCCATTCAAGGGAGAACGCACCGAATCGATGATTCACTCGATCCTGAGCGAGGAGCCGTACCGCGCCACGTCGCTCAGGTCCGGGCTCCCCTCACGAATCGACAGCGTGCTCCAGAAGGCGCTCGCCAAGGACCCGAAACGTCGCTACGAGAAGATGGGTGATCTGATTGCGGATCTCCAGGCGATGACCTCCGCGGTGGGATCCGGTGAAGTGACCGTTCAACGGGCCGCCGAACCGAAACGAAGCTCCGTCGCCGTCCTGCCGTTCGTCGACATGAGTCCCCAGAAGGACCAGGAGTATTTCTGTGACGGGATTGCGGAGGAGCTCCTGAGCGCTTTGAGCCAGATCCGCGAGCTCCACGTCGCCTCACGAACATCGGCATTCCAGTTCAAGGGAACGGCGATGGACGTTCGCGACATCGGTGAGAAGCTGAACGTTGGAACCGTGCTCGAAGGAAGTGTCCGGAAAGCGGGGGATCGCGTTCGCGTGACTGCCCGCCTCGTCAACGTATCAGACGGTTATCGGCTCTGGACCGAACAATACGATCGCGACATGAAGGACATCTTCGCGATTCAGGACGAGATCGCACAGAGCATTGCACAGGCACTCGAAGTCGCTCTCGGATCGGAAGGAAAATCGCCGATCGAGAAGGCAAAGCCGAAGGACGTCGAGGCTTACGACTATTACCTCCAGGGACGGCAGCTGTTTCATCAGTTGCGCCGGAAGCCTCTCGAGCTCGCCCGTCAGATGTTTTCACGAGCAATCGAGATCGACCCGGAGTATGCGCGTGCGCACGCTGGCCTCGCGGACTGCAGCTCGTATCTCCGCCTCTATTTCGGAGCGGGCGAGGAAGCGGTCGAGGAAGCAAAGCGCGCCAGCCAGAGGGCGCTGGAGCTCGATCCCGATCTCGCCGAGGCTCGTGTGTCACGAGGATTTGCACTCTCGCTGACCAAGGACTACGAGGAGGCGGAACGGGAGCTTCAGAAGGCAATCGAGCTGAATCCGTCGCTCTTCGAGGCCCATTACATCGCAGCGAGGGTGTACTACGCTCAGGGGCGGTACGAGGATGCGGCGCGTCATTTCGCGAAGGCACGGGACATCTCACCGGAGGCCTACGATTCCTGGTATTTCCTTGCATCGTGTTATCGCGCCCTCGGTGAGACTGCGAAGGTCCGACTGGCTACGCTCGAAACCGTCGAGGCTGCGAAGCGTCGTCTCGCGACCCATCCGGACGAAACCCGAGCCTGGACACTCGGCGCGGCGGCACTTGCCGATCTCGGTGAGCCGGACAAATCGGCTGAGTGGATCAGCCGCGCTCTCGCAATCGACTTCGACGAACCGGTGATCCAGTACAACGCGGCATGCACATACGCGGGACTGCGAAAGGTCGACGAAGCGCTGCAGTGCCTGGAGAAGGCGACGAGCATGGGCTTCGTCTCGAGGGAATGGATCGTGAACGATTCCGATCTCGATCCGATTCGTGATGAACCACGATTCAAGCAGCTGCTCGAGAGCCTTTCGTAGGCGCCCATCGATCGGGGACTGAGTAAAGCCCGACGGACGATGCGCTCGATCGATGAGCCTCGCCTGTGTCAGGCAAGGAGAACGTCTCTGATGAAGAACCTCATCTTTACTACGCTCGCGCTGTTCATGACAGTTTCGGCAATGGCGCAGGATAGTTCGGGCGAAAACCGGGAGTGGTACAAGGGCAATACGCACACGCACACGCTCAACAGCGATGGCGACAGCACGCCCGACGAAGTCGTCACGTGGTACCGGGAGCACGACTACAACTTCCTGGTACTCTCCGACCACAACTTCCTGACGAGCGTCGCCGGCCTCAATGATCTCCACGGAGCGGACGGCAAGTTCCTCGTGATCCGCGGCGAGGAAGTCAGCGATGCCTTCAAGGGAAAACCGATCCACGTCAACGGGCTGGACCTCGGAGAGGAGATCGAGCCCCAGGGAGGAGAAAGCGTCCTCGACGTTCTCCAGAGAGACGTCGACGCAATCCGTCAGGCCGGTGGCGTCCCGCACGTGAATCATCCCAATTACGAGTGGGCGATCTCGGCAGAAGACCTCGCGCGACTGAAGAACACCCGGCTGATCGAGATTTTCAATGGTCATCCGAAGGTCAACAACGTAGGAGGCGGCGGTTACCCCGGTCTCGAAGAGATGTGGGATGCGGTTCTTTCCTCAGGTGTTCTCGTCTACGGAATCGCAGTCGACGACGCCCATCATTTCAAGCGCCCGGATGATCCGTCGGCCTCGAAGCCGGGTCAGGGATGGATCGTCGTACGCGCCCCGGAGCTCAGTGCCGACGCAATCGTGGGTGCGATGGAGCGGGGCGACTTCTACGCGTCGACCGGCGTCACATTGAAGGACTACGAAGTGACCGGGGATGCGGTCACGATCACATTGCCGGAAGCCGGCTCGACGAGATTCACCGTGTCCTTCATCGGCAAGGGCGGCAAGGTGCTGGAGCGGGCAATCAGCAACCCGGCCGTCTACACCTTTCGAGGTGACGAGGGCTACGTCCGCGCGAGGGTGGTGGACTCGAACGGTCTCCGCGCCTGGACCCAGCCGGTGATCGTGAGCTCAACCGGATCCTGATCGAATCGTGAAGATCACTCGATCAGTGAAATCTGACGACGTACCTCAGGATCGGGCTCCTTTTCACCAGCTTCTGACGCCGTAAACAATGAAGCGAAACGTCTATCGCCCTGTCCTTCCGACAGGAGCGGCCTCATCGCAACCGAAGATTCTGTCGGGGAAGCGACTTGATCGGTCCCCCGCCCCGGTTCCTCGCTTCGCTTCGGAATGACAGCCGTGTATCTGAGCAGTGTGGAAGTCCCGCTCTGCTTTCGACATCAGAACGTGAAACGAGAGTCGCCAGAGCTGTTTTCCGTCTCCTGAACAAACGTGGTTACCGCGCCTTCTCCATCGGTCACCTTCAACGTGAGCTGGACATTCTTCATGTCGCCGAGCCTCGCATCCCGCTGCTCACCCAGGACTCCCCGAAGCAGATCCCTGATCACGACAGTCTGCCGGGCCCCGAGGACGAAGTCCTTCGAGATCGTCGAGCTCACCAGGGGGCTCTTTCCGGCGAATCCTACCGTCGCCCGGACAGTGACAGGACTTCCCGCCGTTTCAGCGATTCCGAACGCGGTTCTGAAAGATGCGGGGCGGCGGTCAAGAACAGCCTGAGCGGTGGAATCTTCGAGTCCGCTGTATATGACAGACTGTCCGAGGCGGAGTCCGCGAGAGTCCGGGAAGACTGGAATCTGGGAGACGAGCTGATCTTCGCCAGTGTCGCGAATCAGGGCCGCCGCAATGATCGACTCTCCACTGATCATCTCGACGACCACGTATCCGGACGTCGCGCTCCCCGACCCTTTCAGCTCATGCACCAGATCATTCACGGTAAGCATCGCTCCGGGATCGACCGACCAGTGCTGCCGGTAGATCTGTCCGGACGATTCGTAGAACGTCACGGACATGACAGAGCGTTGCGCTCCAGGATTCATCAGGTGGGCGCTCGTACGGACGGCGGGCCCAATCGGCACATCCGGACGGTGGACGGGACGCCTGCGCAAACTTACATCCCGCCCCGTGATCGTCCGCGCTTGACTCACCTCGAGCTCTCCTTCAGAAAGCACGATCGGAATCCGGACCGTCGTGCCTGGGGGATAGCCGAGCATGCTGGTCCAGTCCACGATCGTCTCGACTCCCCCACTCTTCCGGTCGATGATGAGCGCGTAGCTCACCACACCGCCGGTCGAGATCTCGTGGTTGACGATGCGCACGAGCTCAGTCCCCGCCGGCATGACGCCCGTCAACTGGCGCAGCTCGAACCGTCCCAGAGCGAGCTCCGTCGATCCAATCGTCTCTCCGCTCGGGCGCTGATATTCAACGGTGACGGACGCCTCGAGCCCGAGGGCCTCCTGGACATAGAGGGTGGTCTCGAGATCGGTTCCGACCCGGACGCCCATCAGGTACGAGCTCTGCCCGGGGCTGATGACGCGGTCGGTCCGGAACACCGGAAGAGTGCCGCGCATCTCACCGATTGGTCCGCTCACATTCGCCAGGCTTGCCGCCACCTCGAGGTTCTCCTGCAGGCTGGCCCGAACGTGGATCGTGCCGCTCCGGTCATCGTCACCGTACACACTCTCGACGATGTTGGCGAGAACGAGCGAGGTCGACGGCGAGATCGTTCCGGCCGACGCTGCGGATGAGTCACCACTCCCTGTGCGATCGAAGAAAATCTCCAGATCGCCGACGGCTGATCCACCGTAGGCATTCGCCACAGCGAGGTCGGTCACGAAGGTTCCGAACGGCCGAACCAGATGGGAGGCGCCCGGAATCAGACGCCGCACCTCGCCCGCCCCGAGGTCCGGAATTTCGGCGGCACGCGCTTCCGGAACCACGGTATCGATCACGGTCACGAGCGTCGTCGACACCGATGTCGATTCGACACCTGGAGCCGGCGCAGTCTTGCCCGGGTCGGCCGCGGCGACGTAGACGAGACGGATTCCTCCCGTCACCGCACCGCGCTGAAGTGGCCGCCGATGCCGCAGCACGTCGAAGCTCACACTGCGCACTTCTCCCGGAGGAATCGAGATCGGCTCCGGCGCGGTCCTGATCCAGGGGCTATCGGAGACCAGGACGCCCTGCAGAGTCGCCTGACCGCGGTTACGGAACCGCACGGTTCCCACCCCATCGGTCCCCTCCAGCCCGAACACATCGACGCGACTCGACAACGCCTCACCGACCGCCGTCCCTGCTGAAGGTGCCGTTGCGAGCAGGATGACGGGGATCAGGAAATCGTCGGGGACTCCCGCGCCTGTCACGACGGAGTAGCCCCAGTAGGAATCGGGCGTCTGGTTCGGAAGAGAACGGATCGTGATCGTCTGAGTCGCGCCAGGCTCGAGAATGAACGTCTCCGGTTCCTGCTCGAAATGATCTCCAACCTGCTCCAGAGTGATCGTGGTCGCGAGGTCGCCGAAGTTTCCGAGGACGTAGCTGTCCTCGTTCTGTGGCGCACCGCCGATCTGGATCAGGCCTCCCGGGCCGCTCACGAGATCGACGAGAGCAGGAGCGGACTGGCGCACGCCCGTTGTGAACGATACGGGGCCGGTTGCTTCGCTTCGCAGGAAGTTCTGTTGAAATCCGAAAGGATGCGTCGTCGTCCGGACCGTGACCGAGTAGGTCGTCTCGGGCGCCAGCCCTCGCATGACGTGAGAATCGACCCGTTTCGATCCGGTCGTCGAGATGATCGCGGCACCTCCCCCGGCGGGCGTCGCACGAATCTCATACCCGCCCTCGTACTGATCGAATGGAATCACGGTCCAGGAAACGACGGCACTGCGATCGGTCACCTCGCTCACCCCTACAGCTGTCGGAGGAACGGTCTGGGTAGACTCGAACGTCTCATCCTCCGTCCGTTCATCGACGAACGCGAGCACTTGGGGATTGGACGACTTCAGCGCATTGAAGTTCATCCGCACCGCCTGCAGCTCTGACATTCCGAGAAGGGATGCCGGTAGCTCTCCACTCAGCGCGTTCTTCTCTACGCCGAGGAATGACAGCGCGGAGGCTCCGGAAATCGCGGCCGGTATCGGACCACTGAAACGGTTTCCGTCGAGACCGAGAATCTGCAGCGAAGGCAGCTCCCCGATCGCCGCTGGAATCTGACCCGTCATCCGATTGGTGCTCAGGAGGAGAACCGTGAGATTCTGCAGATCGCCGATGCCCGGTGGAAGTGAGCCCGTCAGGTCGTTGTCGTCGAGCCGGACGTTCACCAGTTCCTTCATCTCCCAGATCGAGATCGGGATCTCTCCGCTCAAACCCGCGCTGTCGAGCGACAGATACTGCATTCGCGTGAGGTTGCCGATCTCCGCCGGAATCGTACCGCTCAGGAGATTGCCCCCGGCGCCGAAGGCCGTGAGATTCGTCAGGTTGCCGATCTGCGGTGGGATCGTTCCGGTAAAGCGATTACCGTCGAGCAGCAGGTCAGTCAGATTCGTCAGGTTGCCGATCCACGAAGGAACCGGCCCATCGAGCTCGTTGCCGAACACCTGCAGCGAGCGGAGCTGACTCAGATTGGCAAAGGTTGCCGGAAGCGTTCCGGAAAAATGATTGCTGTGCAGGTAGAGCGCTGTGAGGTTCTCGAGACTGCCGAGCTCCGGCGGGATGGTCCCGGTCAGATCGTTTTCGTTCAGATAGAGATAGTCGAGGTTCTCGAGGTTGCCGAGCTGGTGAGGGACGGCACCAGTCAACTCGTTCACCTGAAGATCGAGTCCGTGAGGGACGCGAGCCCTCCGAGACTGGACGGGATGGTTCCGCCCAACGAGTTGAATCCGAGCGTCAGCCTCTGGAGATTCACGAGGTTTCCCAGCTCGGCCGGAATGGTTCCGGAGAGACCGTTTGCGCTGAGGTCCAGCGTCTCCAGACCCGTGAGCTTATCCAGCTCCGCAGGTATCGTTCCGCCCAGCAGATTGAACCCGAGCTCCAGGTTGCGAAGCGCGGTCATCTGGGTGAGCCATACCGGGATCCCTCCAGTCAACTGATTGTTGCGTGGCCCGATGTCGTAGGACTGGCCGAGAATCAGGCTCTCGAGTGCGGATAGTGCGGCGAGCTCCTCCGGGATCGATCCAGAGAGTCGGGTTGCGCTCAGATCGAGCCTCACCAGATTCTCGAGACTGCCGAGGGTTGACGGTATCGTTCCACCGAGGTCGTTGTCGAAGAGCACGAGGACTTCGAGTGCGTCCAGGTTTCCGAGCTCGGCGGGGAGAGCTCCGGCGAGATTGTTCTCCTCGAGATCGATGGCGACGACATGGGTTCCGGCGTCGCCACACGTGACGCCGAACCAGGCGCACTCGGTACCCGCCGCGCCGAGCCATCCGCTCGAGTCGATCCAATTCTCACCGTCTGTCGATTCATGAAGGGAGATCAGCGCCTCCCTCTCGCCAGCTGGCACCGCGGCGTCAACCGATCCTGCCAGCACGAGAACCGCTATCACGACGTTCAGAGATCGCACAGGCACCCCTTTTTTTGACTCGATTGCTCACCACAGTGCATCACATCGGTCAGATTCGTCAATCCTGATTCTCCAGGTGGTCCGTACACCGCGCGCCGCTGTAGAATAGTTACGCGGAAAAGATGACTGGAGAACGCAGGCAACACTCGGGGCGCATCACTTTTCGGATGCCGCGCTCCGCCACCTTCGGTTCGCACAGGGTCGTTCTTGCGGATGTGGGAAGCACGGGTGCGGGTATCAGGCACAGCGAGCAGATCGCTCCAGGAACCGTGGATCAGCTCACCTTCAGGCTCGAGCGGGAACAGCACAGCGTCTGCTGCATTCTGCGACGGAGCAGGCTCGAGCTCGTCGACGTGGGGAACAGGAAGACCCACATCTATCACTCCGGCCTTCAGTTCACAGCCCTGGCCGGTTCCACGGAGGGAATCCGCAACGCCATTCGAAAGCGCGTCGAACGGGCGTTGCTGAGGCAGCATGCCGATGCCTGGGCCGATCCTTCGGTGATGAAGGGAGTCGAGGAATCGAGCGGTTCGTTCTCGACAGACCTCCTCACCTCCTGGATGAATACGAAGCCATTCATCAGGTGCCACCTCGATGAAAAGCGCCGCTGGAAGCAGGAGCGCGTCGACGATCCCTCCCAGCCCGAAGCCGGCTTCACGATTTCGGCCGAAGAGGATGAGGCGGACATCGTTCTCCTCCGACGCACCTATGAGCACGCCAGTCAGGAGCAGCAGAATCTCATCCGCCTCTTCGCCCGACTTTCAATCGAGAGCCCCTCGGAAATCTCCCGCACACGCTTCCAGCCGTAGATTCTGCGAAAAATCGCGTCCGGCATCGCCCGAGCTAACTTCGGGAGTGTACGCCTCACGAGATCCTTCGACCGTCCTCCGCTGCGCTCCGGCGGCTCAGGATGACACCCGTCTCTCACTGAAGACT
>CAWHHZ010000031.1:0-19740 GCA_963829355.1 uncultured Acidobacteriota bacterium | reverse complement strand
ACACGAACGGTGTCTACTTTCTGATGGAGTGGAGAGCGCCGCTGGCGCTGAATTGAAAATTGAGAACGGCGAGGGGTTGCGTCCCAATCTGGACGAGCGAGATTGACTGCGTAGTATCACGTTGCTAAAGTGAGTGGTACTATGGTGGATCGGGACGAGAGGACTACAGCTTCTGGAAAGTTCGTGCTCAGAATCGATGCCGCGCTCCATGCGGCCCTGCGTAGCGCGGCAGACCAGGAGGGATTGTCGTTGAACGAGTACTGCGCACGGAAGCTGGCCCTGCCAGGGGAGCGAGTGATCGGTCCCGCGTCGGACGTGGTCGAGAGGGCCGCGCGAACAGTCGGCGGGGCGCTGCTGGGCGTGGTCGCTTTTGGGTCATGGGCGCGAGGCAATCTTGCCGACTCATCCGACATCGACCTTCTGATCGTCGTGGACGAGGCGACCCCGATTCATCGTACGCTGTACGAGGACTGGGACGATTCGCCATTGCGCTGGGGAGGTCATCTCGTCGAACCGCATTTCGTGCATCTGCCGTCGGAGGAAAACATTCTCAGCGGCGTTTGGGCGGAAGTCGCGGTTGAAGGGATCGTGCTGTTCGAGCGAGAGCTCGTGGTGTCCAGGCGGCTTGTTCAAGTCCGGCGGCAGATTGCGGCGGGCAGCATCGTGCGACGCCGGGCGCACGGCCAGCATTACTGGGTGGAGGTCGCCTGATGCGAAATCTCGAACTGGCGCAGGACTACGTGAGACGGGCAGAGGTTCGCCTGCTGGCTCTCGATGTTCTTTATCGGGAGAAGAGTTGGGCTGACGTCGTTCGGGAATCCCAGCAAATCGTGGAGTTGACGTTGAAGGGCCTCCTTCGCTCATGCGGAGTTACGCCGCCACGTATCCACGATGTCTCTGACCTGCTCGTCCAGGAACGGGAGAAGCTGCCCCAGCAGTTGTGGGAGCATCTCGATGAACTGACAAGGATCTCCCGGAGGCTCCGGCGCGACCGGGAGCTGGCATTTTATGGAGCCGAAGATCTCACCCCGTCGTCGTTCTACTCCAAAACGGACGCGACCGCAGCCAGAGACGACGCCCGACAGACGGTAAAACTGGTGAAGCCATACGTGGTGACTGGTTGATCCGTATTTTTACTCCTGGACTTTCACACAATCACGAGCGAAGCGAGGAGGAATCTGCCGGGGGGTAGCGAGGTCCACCGCCAGGATGTCTCAGTCGCGATGAGGCAGCTCCGTCGGAATGGCAGAGTTGCGAATCCGCATGAACGCGGGGAGTTTCCTCGAAGCCGAAACGTTCAGCTGGTAAGAAGCGTCCCAGCTACAGATGACGACTCAGAGCCAAGGCCGGATATTTTCGCCGCCAATCGCCCGATTGCTGTTCCTGCTCATGCTGCTGCCGATCGCCTCTGTTGGTGCGACGGAGTGGACGAACTGGAGTGCGACCTCTACGGCGGAGGTGAGAAGGAACGACACGCCGATTCTTCTCCTGATCAGCGCGGGATACTGCACGACGTGCCAGGAGATCGTGAGCGCCGGTGTCGATTCAGAACGTTTCGTGCCGCTCGTGCTGGACCTGAACGTCCGTCCACAGCTTTCGTCGGCCTATCTCGCCTTCGCGGAAGCATTCGTGGGAGAGCCGGTGGAGTTGCCGGTCGCCGTGGCGCTGACGCCGTTTCTCGATCCCGTCGCCGCGAAGGGAGGCCTGACGGCCGAATCGCTGGGAACGTTCACGGATGAGCTGGAGTCAGACTGGTCGCGCGAGAGATTTCTCGAGACAGCCCTCATGATCCGCAGACTGAACCTGCAGGGGTGGGCGCCGACGGTTGCCTCGACCCCGGGACAGCGTCTCAGCGAGATCTATCGAAGGTTGCTTGAGGGGCGGCTCAGCGATGCGGACTCCGCGGCGCTGCTGCGGATGAGCCGGACCGCACTCTACGATCAACTCGGGGGTGGCTTTCATCGGGCGGCTCGTGACGACGCCTGGACGACCCCTGAATTCGAGAAAGTGCTCGCCGATCAGGCTCTTGCTGTTCTCTCGTACACGGACGCCTGGCAGATCACGGGTGAGCCGAGGTTCGCGAGTGTTGCGACCGCCACGGCCGATCTCCTTCTGCGGCAGTTTCTCGATCCCGAAACGGGACTTTTTTTCGATTCTCTCGGATCGCACAGCCCGGGTGCGAGAGGGGGCTTGGTCGATGGAGCCCACTACGTCTGGCGGGTGAGCGAGATCAGGGAGATCCTGGGCGACGAGACCGCGAACAAGCTGATGAATTACTACGGTGCGTCGCCCGAAGGCACGTTCCCGAAGCAGCTCGCCGGAAGCGATCTCGATGGAGCGATCCTCTTCAATCTTCCTGAAGATGCGGGGGCGCCATCGGAAGAGCTCTCGGCGGCAGCGGCCAGGCTTCTCGAGGCCCGATCGCTCCGGCCGCTCCCGGAGCGCGACTCGACCGTCGTCACCGGCTCGACTGCGCTCGCAATCTCTGCGCTCGCCCGGGCGGGGATCGTTCTCGGCGAATCGAGATACTCAGACGCTGCCGAGACGGCTGTTGAGGCGTTGCTGTCGCGAAATCTGGACGGAGATCATCTTTATGCAGTCAGAATGGCAAACCTCTCCGTACCCGCTTCTCAGCTCGATTACGCTTTCCTGATCCGGTCATTGATCGACTTGTACGAGGCTTCATTCAAGCCCGCCTATCTCGTGAAAGCCTTCGAGCTGCAGAGTCTGGCGTCGGTCCAGCCACAGAACGAGCTCATTCCGGAAATGATCCGTGAGATGGCGCCGGATCCGGAGCTCGAACTGATCGCCGGGCTCAACCTCGTACAGCTTGGCGCCGCCTCGGCTGACGAGTCCTGGATCGACTCAGGCCGTGAGTTGAGCGGCGGCGAGGCGGATCGGTACGGGCTTCTGATTCTCGCCACCGATCAGGAGTCCAGGGTCGCTCCGATTCTCGAGCTCGTCCGCCAGGAGTTCCGTCCGCACGTGATGACCGTTCTGGTGGAGACCACGGCTGAACGCGACGCGATGTCGGCTCACGTAAAAGGCCTGAAAACCGTACCGGAGTGCAATGCCGGAAAGTTGGGTGAGCGCGTCGAATGGAATGGAAAGATCGACTGCACTCCGGTCATGCTTCTTTGTCGCGGAACAGAGTGCAGCGCGCTCCCTCCCGATCCTTCGCAGCTTGGCGGAAGACTGGAGTAGCTCAGACGCGGGCATCGCCTCCCGAGAAGGTTCTCACAACCTGATGGCACCCTGGTTGCTGTTCCTGAGGGCCATGATTTTTTTCAGTCGGACCGACCGCGCGAGGCGCGCGTGAAGATTACGCTTGCCTACAACCTCAGACAGGAATCGAGCGAGCTCCAGGCAGAACTGCTCAGGCAGGAGGATGTTGACCGCATTCAGTCGGCTCTCGAGGAGCTCGGTCACCAGGTCACACCGGTGGAAGTCTCGGCTCCCGGACCCGTGATCGTCGATCGCATTCTCGAATCGAAGCCCCAGCTCATCTTCAACGTAGCGGAGGGCGTCGACGGAACGGCGAGGGAAGCTCTTTATCCGGCGATCTACAAGCATCTTCGCATCCCGCACACGGGAGGAGGGGCGTCCCTGCTTTTCATCGAGCTCGACAAGCGGCTCTCAGAGAGGCTGCTCGAGGTGCGTGGGATTCGTGTCCCGAAAGGGCGGCTCCTGACGCCGGACGAGCGCGAGCTGCCGGATCTCGACTACCCACTCTTCGTCAAGCCGAACTTCGAAGGATCGAGCAAGGGGATCACCGAGAGGTCGGTTTGCAGGAACAGTGAAGAAGCGCGGCAGGTCGTCGACGATCTTCTGGAGGAGTATCCGGAAGGTGTGAACGTCGAGGAGTTCGTGGAAGGGCGGGAGCTGTCGATTCCGTTTCTCGAAGCGTTTCCGGGAGGCATTCTCGAGATCGTCGAGCACCGCGTCGAGGGCTCCGAGAACAATATCTTCGATTACGAATCGAAACAGGAAGGCAGCGGCAGGAAGATCGAAGTCGACTGTCCCGCGGCTCTCTCTCCGGACCAACGAAGAGGTGTTCTGGGACTCGCCGAGAAGGTATTTCAGATGGCGCCATGTCCCGATCTGGGACGGGTCGATGTACGCCTCCGGAGCGACGGGACGCCCTTCTTCATCGAACGAAATCCTCTCCCGAGCCTTCACCCGGACGGATCTCTGATGGTTGCCGGAGCGGCGCGCGGTCTCGGTTACGCCGAGGTGCTCGATCATGTCGTGCGCTCGGCGGCGCGCCGCTATGGATTGAGGACTGATCCGACGGCCGTGTACGTCGACTCCGGTGAGACGAGGAGGCCCACGGCGCGCGAGTTGGGTGTGACCGTCGGCAGGTTCCATACGGGAGAGTGGAACGCCATCACGGATGTCGAGGGGGTCCGCGTCGGTCATGTGACGCACGTGCGCGAGGATGAGCCGCTCGAGGGTGCGAGCGAACCGACAGTGATCCGGACCGGCGTCACAGCGATTGTTCCGGGAAAACGTGATCTGCTCCAGAAACAGCTGGTAGCGGGCGGTTTCATTCTCAACGGCGTCGGTGAAGTCTCAGGTCTGACGCAGGCGATGGAGTGGGGTTGGATCGAGACGCCGATCCTGCTGACCAATACCATGTCGATCGGCGTCGTTCACTCGGGTTTGATCTCACATCTGCTCGGGCGCCATCCCGAGCTCGGACGCGACATCGAGGTGCTGATCCCGATCATCGGTGAGACGGACGACTCGTTTCTCAATGATGTCCGCGCTCCTGCCCTGACGGGAGACGATGCGGTCCAGGCGGTTCTCAACGCGAAGTCCGGTCCTGTCGTGCAGGGCTCGGTCGGCGGGGGAACCGGCATGATCACGTTCGATTTCGCCGGCGGGATCGGGAGCTCGTCGCGCGTCCTTCCATCGCGGTTCGGCGGATATACGGTCGGTGTGCTCGTGCAGTCGAACTTCGGCAAGATGCGGAATCTCACGATCGAGGGCGCCGTCATCGGCCGCGAGCTCGATGGCATGTTTCCTCAGGAAGGGCGCCGCGGAAGGAGTTACGGATCAATTCTCGTGATCGTGGCAACTGACGCTCCGATGCTCTCGACCCAGCTCGAAGCACTTTCCCGCCGCGCCGCACTCGGTCTCGGGCGCGCCGGTTCCTGGGCCGCCACCACCAGTGGTGAGCTCGTCCTGGCGTTCAGCACCGGGAACCGGATCTCGCGGCGGGAGAAGGAGGAGTGCAGCAAGCTCGATCTCGACTTCGTCTCCGACCAGCACATGAATCCTCTCTACGAGGCTGTGATCGAGGCAACCGAGGAGGCCGTGCTCAACTCCATGTTCTGCTCCTCGGGGATGGACGGCCGGGAAGGACGCTACGCTCCTCCGATCCCGGCAGAGCACATCGCGGAGATCCTCGGCAACCGGCAGGGTTGAATCTTTCGCTCCGCTGCAGATGGTCCCAAAAGACTGTCATCCTGAGCCGTGGGAATGGCGGCGCTTCGCTACGCCAATGGAGTGAAATGAACTGTCATCCTGAGCCGCCGGATCCCGCGAAGCGGGAGGAGGACGGTCGAAGGATCGCGTGGCGCCTACCGGCCTGAAGTTCGGCTAGAGTCAGGACGTACCCGATCCTTCGCTGCGCTCAGGATGACAGTCCCTCTTTGTTTCCAGTCATTTACGAAGAGGTTCATTAGAAGCGAGAGAATGCGCCGCTTTGCTACCAGCAGTGAAGTGAAATGACTCTCGTCATTAGAAGCGAAACGATCGCGGATCCTGCTGCAACTGGCACAGTCGTGGCACGGTTTACTCGCAAACGACGATTTCCAGAGCAGCGTGGCGAATTCAGGTTGTTACCATTCGTAACAGTTGTCAGCCCGTGGGGGAGCCTGCCGTCTCGGAACAACGCGGTGTGCTATACTGTTGTGAAAGTTAGCACAAGTTCGATCGTAACCTTAACTTCATCATAATCAAAGATTTGAGTCCGGAGTCGTCCGCGGGGAGACGCGATGAGATTCCGTTTGAATGATTCCGATCGAAGTGCCCAATCTGATATAGCTATACTCAAGAACCCTCCAAGTCGAAAGGAGAACCATGACTATCGAAGCCAGAGATCTGCCGAACTCGTCGGAAAAGGCCTCTGAGTTACTCGACAATTCTGCAGAAGAGATCATGACCGTGGGAGACCTTCCCACCGCAGTTTCGGGGAGACCGAAGCTCGAAGCGCTTTCAGAGGTCGAGATCCCGGAGCCGATCAAGGACCCGGTTGCGCGCGACCAGTTGAAACACCGGAAATTCGACGACTCGGAGTTCTGGCGGGTGATTCCGAGATTCCAGGACATCTCCTTTGAGGAGTTCATCGACTTCAAGTTCCAGAACCGCAACAGTGTCACGAGCGCTGAGCAGCTCGATGAGTTCCTGCAGGGTCTGGTCGCGCCGGAGTTTCTCGAAGATGTGCGAGAAGGTATGGCAAGGGCGCCAATGAACATGCGCCTCTCACCATACGTTCTGAGCCGGATCGACTGGAGCAAGCCGTACGAGGACCCGATCCGGATCCAGTTCGTACCGGTCGCCTCCAGCCGGCTTCCGGACCACCCGCGTCTGCTGCTCGATTCTCTTCACGAGAGAGAGGATTCGCCTACGCCGGGGATCGTTCATCGCTACATCGACAAGGCGCTCTTTCTTCCTCTCGATGTCTGCCCGGTCTACTGCCGCTTCTGCACGCGCAGTTACGCCATCGGTGGCAACACGGACATGGTGGAAAAGTTCCGCTACACGCCGAACAAGGATCGCTGGAACGACGTCTTCGCCTACATCGCTTCGCGTCCCGAGATCGAGGACATCGTCGTGTCGGGCGGCGACGCGTTCATGCTGGCGCCGGCTCATCTGAAGCATATTGGTGAGACGTTGCTCGACATCCCGCACATCCGCCGGATCCGCTTCGCGACGAAGGGGCCTGCGGTGATGCCGATGAAGGTCCTGAGTGATCACAACTGGACCGATACGCTCGTCGACCTGGTCGAGCTGGGCCGGAAGCGTCACAAGGAAGTCTGTCTCCATACGCACTTCAACTCCGCGAACGAGATTTCGGAAATCACCCGGCAGGCGATGAACGTCCTGTTCGAGCGTGGTGTAAAGGTACGAAATCAGTCGGTAATGATCGCCGGCGTGAATGATGATGCAGAGGAGATGGTGACGCTGGTCCGCAAGCTGTCGTACATGAACGTCCAGCCTTACTACGTCTATCAGCATGACATGGTGAAGGGCGTCGAGGATCTTCGCACCCGCGTCGGCGATACCGTCGAGATCGAGCGGGCGGTCCGGGGGTCCACGGCTGGCTTCAATACGCCGCTGTTCGTCAACGACGTGCCTGGCGGGGGTGGAAAGCGAGACGTGCACAGCTACGATCATTACGACCCGGTGACCGGTGTCAGCGTGTATCGCAGCCCGAGCGTCAATGAAGACAAGGTCTATCTCTACTTCGATCCGACTCATCGTCTCCCCGAAGAGGGCCGGAAGCGCTGGTCCAACTTCAAGGAGCACGACGCGATCGTCGATGAGGCACTGCGGGCGGCGGGACTCCAGACGATGGAGGTCGCCACTGAGTAGTGTATTCGCCGAGACGACCTTCGAGCGGAAACGAGCACGGGTGGCGAGAGCAGATCGAATGAGAACAGAGGACGCCGTAAGGCCGGTCGTATTCGACAGGCACAACGAACGGGTCAAGATCTACGAGGTTTGCTCGGCGGGCGAGATCAGCTCGTCGAGCCTCGTCCGTGATGCCGCAAGCCAGGGCTTCACGAAGGTCGTCGCCTACGTGAAGGGGAAGGATCCTGCGGGGTGGGACGAGCTCGGTTTCGTCCACGAAGGAACCATCCGCGGCTATTTTGCCGACGGCAGCGATGCGACGATTCGTTCATCCTTCGTCGACCCCGCCCGGCGGGTCAGTCCGCGTCACAGCGAGCACGACGCGCACGTCGATGTAGCCAGATCGTGCAGCGCGTCGGAGCCGACTCTCGCCGAAGGTTACTCCTGCGAGATCGCGACGGCCGCGGACGCGGAAGCTATCGCCGGATTGATGGAAGGGATCTTTACTGAGTACCCTGATCCGATCTCGGCTCAGTGGGTCGTCGATGCTCTCGAGGAAGGCACCAGACACTTTCGCGTCATGCGCGATTCCGAGGGGCGGGTCGTCGCCTCGGCATCGGCGGAGATCGACAGCCGGAACCGCTCCGCCGAGCTGACCGATTGTGCGACGCGGCCGGAAGCGAGAGGCCGCGGTTTGATGAGGTTCATCCTCAGGCAGCTCGAGAAGGACATGATCGGTGGCTACGGAATCACCGATCTCTACACGCTCGCGCGAAGTGACGAGCTTTCCATGAACTGCGCATTCGCCAAACTCGGCTGGACCTACACCGGGCGGCTCGTCAACAACTGCCGCATGCCGAACGGCTGGGAGTCGATGAACATCTGGTGCCGGTGAACGAGGGTTCAAGGGTTCAAGGGTTCAAGGATGGCTGCGGAGTGTGTCATCCTGAGCGCAGCGAAGGATCGCGTCAGGAATGACTCGACCGAAATTGCCCGGAAGCTCGAGGATTAACGGGAGGCCATCCTTCGCTGCTCTGAGAATACCGCCAGGACTGTCATCCTGAGTTGCCTGCTCCCGCGAAGCGCGAGCAGGATGGTCGAAGGATCGCGTGGAACTCGCCTGAAGCTCGGTCGAGTCATGTCGTACGCGGTCCTTCGCTGACGCTCAGGATGACACACAGGGAGGCTGTTTGAATCGATGAAGACTCTGGTCCCCCGACTACTGCTCGCTCTGACTCTCGCGCTCACTATCGCGGCGCAGCCCGCCTCCGATGGTGATGAGCTGCGACTGGCGATGTCGGGCTCGTTCCGGCCGTTCTCGACGACGGACGATCAGGGGAACCTGGTTGGGTTCGATGCGGACATCGCGCGGGAGGTCGCTCTGCGGCTCGATCGTGAGCCGGTGCTCGTGCAGACCGACTGGGCTGGAATCCAGGCGGGTCTTCAGAGTGGCAAGTACGATCTGATCTGCGGGTCGATGGCAATCACCGAGCCCCGGCTCGCAACGATGCATTTTTCGCTGCCGTACTACGTCAGCGGCGCTCAGGTGTTCGTGCGAAACGATCTCCACTCACTCGAAGGTGCCCGGCTCGGTGTGACTGAGGACTCCACGTACGAACGGTTCATCGATGAGCACCCCGAACAGTTTCCTGACGTGACCATCGTCCGCTACGGGAGCGAAGCAGAGAGCGTGGCTGCGCTCAACACGAACAAGATCGACGGGTTCGTATCGGACCGGATCGTCGGTGGTTTCTATGTTCAGCGGGGGAGCGCAGGAACAATTGTTCCGTTCGGAGATCTCCTCTACGAGGAAGCGTGTGGGATTGCCGCGAAGCAGCGCGACGACGCTCTGGTTCTGGAGGTCAATGAGGCTCTGTTCTCGATGATCCAGGACGGAACCTATGGTCGCATCTATCAGCGCTGGGTGGGTGCTCCGCCCGATCTCGAACGCCTTCTTCGCTCCTGGGCCGCCCATCAGCAGATCATCCCGCGGGTCGACGCAGGAGCCGCACCGTCCGCCACGGACGCGCCGCAGTTTGCCGAAACGATCGGGAACATGGTGAGCCTGCTCGGCAAGGGAGCAATCCTGACGATCGTGCTCTCCCTCCTGACGATCATCATCTCGATAGCGTCGGGATCTCTGATCGGTGTCGGCGCAGTATCGGCCGGTACTCTCGTACGGTCCCTCTCGAATGGTTACGTCTGGATCGTTCGCGGCACACCGCTTCTCGTGCAACTCTTCATCGCCTACTTTGCCATCGCCACGGCGGTCAATCGGGTGGCCGGATTCGAGCTGATGGGAGCGTTCGGAGCGGCGCTGCTGGCGCTCGTGGTCAACACGACCGCCTACAATGCAGAGACGATACGCGGTGGGATCATGGCGGTCGATCCGGGGCAATGGGATGCCGCCTCGTCGATCGGCATGAACCGGAATCTGATCATGCGGCGGATCATCCTGCCACAGGCGTTCCGGAGCTCGCTTCCGTCGCTCGGCAACAATCTCGTGGTCCTGATCAAGGACACCTCTCTGGTCGGCGCAATCACCCTGATCGAGCTGACCTACGCGGCGCGCAATGTCGTGTTCCAGACCGGTCAGGCCTTCACACCGTTCATCGTCGCGGCGGTCTTCTACCTGCTGATCATCTCTCTGGTGACGATCGGCGTGCGGCGGGGGGAGCGCCACCTGCAGCGATCTGTACGAGAGTCGAGGAGGGGCGCATGACCGAGATCGAGGTCCGAGGCCTCCGGAAGCAATATGGAAACACGCCCGTGCTGCGAGGAGTCGATTTGACCGTAGCGGCTCACGAGGTCGTCGCGCTCGTCGGACCTTCCGGTTCGGGGAAGACGACACTGCTCCGCTGCCTCAATCTGCTGGAGTTTCCGGACGCCGGCACGCTTCGCTGGAAGGGGGAGGCGGTCGATTATCCGAACATGTCTTCCGAGGAGCTCACACGCCATCGGACCCGGATGGGAATGGTCTTTCAGCACTTTCAGCTCTTTCCTCACAGAACTGTCCTGCAGAATGTCACCGAGGGGCTGATTCATGTACTCGACTGGAACAAGGAAGAGGCGAACCGGCGCGGTCTCGAGCTGCTGACGAGTGTCGGTCTGGGTGACAGGGGGAACGACTGGCCGTCGCAGCTTTCCGGTGGGCAGAAGCAGAGAGTCGCGATCGCGCGGGCGCTGGCGATGGATCCGGAGGTTCTGCTGCTCGACGAAGTGACGAGCGCTCTCGATATCGAGATGATCTCCGGAATCAACGAGTTGCTGGCGGACCTTGCGTCGAAAGGGATGACGATGGTCGTCGTGACGCACGATCTGCTCTTCGCCCGTCGCGTCGCAAGCCGGATCTGCTTCATGGACGAGGGACAGATGCTCGACCAGGGCCCCCCGGATGAGATCCTCGGGAACCCGGGGCATGAGCGGTTCCGCGCCTTTCTCGACAACATCGACGTTCCGCTGTAGGAAGAGCCGGAGTGGAGTCCGGACTCCAAGCTCCCGGATAGGGCCTCGGCATTCTTCGCCGCTCTTTAATCAACTCCAGATCCGAATAAACTGTCATTCCGAAGGAGCGGCTTCATCGCGACTGCGGAATCTCGTTGGGCGATGCCAGCCCGACGACGTCGCCCACCCGGATTCCTCGCTGCGCTTCGGAATGACAGGCGCCACAACCGATTTCCTCTGACCGATCGTCAGTCCCGGGCTCGTACGCCGGAATCAGGACTTCAACCGCCGTGGTATAACGGCGGCGATGCTCGAAACGCTGACAGTGGACGACTTCAAACCTCTCGAGGGACAGATCTTCCGGATCGACGAGCACTCGATCGATCTTCGGCTCGACCGTGTGATGCCGGTGATGGAAAGTGAGCGGGCGAGGCTCGCGCGTCACCCGTTCTCGCTGGTCTTCCGTGGCCCCGGAACTGCGCTGTTGCCTCAGCGGATCTATGCTCTCGCACATCCCGCCTTCGCCGAGCCTCTCGAGATTTTCCTCGTGCCGGTCGGCCGGTCCGGGGATGGCTTCGATTACGAGGCCGTGTTCAGTTGAGGCGAGGCTCGAGAGTTCAGAACTTCTGAACTTCTGAACTTCTGAACCCTCGAACCCTCGAACCCTGTTTACGAGCAGAGCTCGCAGCCTTCCACCAGTGCGTAGTGACGCCGCGCTTCCGCGATCGCGTCGTCTCCATCGTCGAAATCACCAAGATAGAGACGCCTGATCGGAGCGGGAATCGAATCGCAGCCGTTCTGGTGCACGACGTGGATTCCGTCGGGACGTGCTCGCTGGGCGACGTAGTACGGGAGTCTCTTCGAATTTTCAAGTGGGCGCGTGGACATGGATCCTCCTGTTCAGTCTTCAGTCGTCAGTCTTCAGTCGTCAGTCATCAGTCGTCAGTCATCAGTCATCGGTCGTCGGTCATTACTCAATGATCATTGGTCGTTGTCCTCTGAACTTCTAAACTCCTGAACCTCTGAACCTCTAAACCCTTGAACCCTTGAACCTCTGAACCTCCTCATCAGTGCTCTCCGTGTGAAGGCATCAGCATGAGGTGCAGGTCCTCGAGGAATCCGGTGTCGTCCTGTTGCCGGTCCAGAAGCCACTCGACGAAGGGAAGATCGTCCTTCTTCTGGCTCGGCGATCCGCGTTGGCGGAGGTACCACAACCATTCGCTGGGATCGCCGTTGAAGACGGAGAAGAGCACCAGGTAGCGGGTCAGCGTGACTTCTTCCTCGACATGATTTCGCATCGCTCTGTATATAGGGTGATGCGAGCGGGCCTTTCCTTAACATCGGTGGCAAAAAAAATTTCGGCGGCGCCTTCTGATCGTTTCCCCTCGCGGGTGTGTTGTGGTCTCTCTGCCGACCGATCCGATCTGATAAACTCGAGGTCCTGTCTCGACCGGAAGGGAGCCCGCAGCTTGACGATCAGCAGCGACGAGTCACGGATCGCAGTGTTGTACCGCGAATTCGGAACGATCCTGTGCGGGATCATGCAGAACCGGTTCGGCGTCCCGGCCGAGGACACCGAGAGCCTGCTGCACGACATCTTCACGTCTCTTCTGCGGCGGGGAGTCATGCTTGGGGATGAGGAGAAGTGGCTCGTCGGCGCCGCCTGCAATGCCAGCCGCTGGTACTGGAGAAGTCAGTGGAAAACGGATGCTCTCGACGACGAGATGCAGACGTTCCAGCACGGGGAGAGCGAAATTGCGGTCGACCAGATTCTCGACCGGATGCCGGATCGCGCTCGTGACATCCTCCGGATGCGCTATCTCGAGGGCATGTCGGGCCACGAGATCGCAGAGGTGTATGGAACCAGTCTCGAATACACGCATATCCTGATTCACCGAAGCCTGGAGAAGGCGCGGGCGATCGCCAGGGAGAGCGAGAGATGAAGCATCCTCCTGTAGAGCTGTTGATCCAGTATGCGCTGGGCATGTCGACCGCCGAGGCGGCTCATATCGGTGATTGTGCGGAGTGCGCCGGAGAGGTCGAGGAGCTCGCCGCGATCGGGAGATCGGCGCCTCGCATCTCGCCTCCGGCTGATCTCGTTGAGCTGGCTGCAAAGTTCGACGAGGAGAAGGCCTCAGCTCAGGAGATGCTGAAGAATACGAGCGCTCGCCAAATACTGAGGACTCTGCACTCGAGGCCGCGCTCGGGGTGTGTGCAGGCATTGATTGAAGCGATTCCTTCCGCACGCCGAGGGGATCCGGTCGAGGCCCTCGAGATCGCTGAGGAGCTTGCGAATTTTCTTGAAACAGCTCCCGCTGCCTCACTGGCTCTCGCAGAAGAGATGAGAGTGGACGTGCTCCGTGAGGTCGCTGCCTGTGCGCGCGTTCTCGGTCAGTACGACCGGGCGCTCGACCGGCTGCGCGAGGCTGAGATGCTTGCCCAAAAGCTGCCTTCCGGGGACTACCTTCTGGCGAGGGTCTGGTATGAACGCGCCGGAATCGAGATCTCGAGGGAAGGATCGGCGACGAGGGAGTGGGCCGGCCGGGCTGCTGAGGCCTTTCTCCGCTACGGGGACACCAGACGGCACAATCGCAGTCGCTATCTGATCGCGATATCCCATTCCAATGATCGCAACTTCCGGCATGCGATCGCTGAGCTGGAGACTCTGCTGCCTGATCTGGAGGCTGACGGGGACGTCGAGACTCAGGCTGCTGCCTGGTCGGCACTCGGACAGGCGTTGTCGAAGGAAGGCCATCTCGATCGTTCATCGGATGCCTTCACACAGTCGCTCCAGCTCTATCAGAGCCTCGATTCTCCGTCCGAGAGTCTCCGAGTTCGCTGGGCTCTGGCCAGAGCAGACATGAAGAGAAGCAACATCCGCGAAGCGAGGCTGGAGCTCGAGCAGCTGCAGGAATCCTTTCGGCAGCTCGGCCTGGACGAAGAGGCCTCTCTGGCCGGCCTGGATCTGTGCGAATGCCTCTTGATCGAAGGCGCCGCCGCAGCCGCTGCTCACGCTTGTCGTGATGCACTGGAGGTCCTGCAGGATCGCTTTGCGGGGCGTGAACAACTTCGGGCGATCGCCTATCTCCGGGAAATCAGTCTCCACCAGCTCGATGCCCGGCGAGTAAGCTACGTCAGCACCTTCCTCGAGAGCTCAGCAGACGACGGCACCCTCGTCTTCTCCCGCCCCTCTCTCTGAACTTTTTCAAGTTTTTTTTTGCGCGAGTGATAAGGAAGTGGCCGCTCAGGTCACTCTTATTACAGAAGGGCGCCCTCCTGACTAGATCGCTGCGTACAGCAGCACGAGGAGGGTTCAATGCGTATCAGCTTCATTGCACTGCTGTGGTTTGCCATCGGTGTGTCTCCAGCCATCGGCGGTTTCGAGTTTACTTCCCACCATTTCTCCGGCTCGACATCAGACGTACAGGGCGCGACGACGAGCATCTCTGCGGATGGCGGCACTCTCAGCGTCCCTGACGGCGACGACTGATCGATTGTGACGAAGGGTTCGCCGGCCGGAAGGCTGGCGAACCCCGTCGGCGCGAGGCTTCTGCCGAGCCCGCATCGGACCGCGAGGATGGTCTGAAGGCGGGATGTTCGAGCCTCTGCACGAGCATGACTGTGGCACGATCTGGACCGGAAGGGGGGCGAGTGCAGTAGACTGTGGGTTCATTCAAAACTTGGGAACCACTCCGGTTGCCCGTGTGGCATCCGTGGCTGAAGGGAGAGCCCGTGAATCGACCCAGTCCTGCGTGTCTCGTTGTGGTCGCCTTGTTCAGCGTGGCGACAGCCGCATCTGCACAATATCGTGATGCCGTCCCTGAGCTCCCCGAGAAGCCGAAAGTCTCTATTCAGACCGAGTGCACGAGTGGGGTCATTCCTTCGTTCGACATCGACATTGCCGCGTACCAGTCGTATACGCTGACATGGGAGCCACCGTCGCTCGACTACGCCCCCACCTACCAGATCATCATGCAGTCCTCGTCCGACTACTGTGACCTCGTGCTCAACGCTCAGCAGATCCAGCCTCAGATCGTCGGTGAGACGACCGCGACCACGTTCACCGGGCTCACCAACGTCGACAACAGGGCGCTGCGCGTCTGGGTCGTCGTCAAGGAGTGCACGAGCGTGCAGACCGAGTACGCCTGGGTATTCGACACATTTCGCAGCCGGCCACCCACTCCTCCGCTCGTGCTCGATTCCCTCTCCGGGCGGACGGTCCGGTTGCGGTACGAGGCGGGAGACGCACGCTCATACTCACTGCGGATTCTGCGTGACTCGCCGCTCGGAGGGACGGGATATCTCGATCTGACTCCGTCGACCTGGTGTCCGGCGGGCTCATCGAAGATCTTCGAGGACAGTCTGGCGAACGAGCCGGACGGGCTGTGGCGTTACAGGCTGGCCGCCCAGAATGCTGCGGGGGACGCGGTGTCGTCCGCCGTGACGATCAGCGTCGGCGACACCGGCGGCACGCCCGAGATCAATTCCTTCAGCGCGATTCCGGCAACGATCAGGCCGGGACAATCGTCGACTCTCGTCTGGTCGGCAGAGAATGCCACGTCGGTTCAGATCTCCCCGGGATCGGGATCACTGCCGCCGCAGGGGACGCTCGAGGTTTCACCGACCGCAACGACGACCTACACACTCACCGCGTTCGGCTCGGCCGGGACGTCGGAGGAAACCACGGTGGTCGAGCTGATCTCGACACCTCAGATCGTCGTGACGAAGAAGCCGGAACCGATCGTCCAGGGTACGGGATCCGGAGGCGGTACCACGAGGTTCGTCTGCGCGAATGCGGGCGGTTCGGTGGCGCAGGTGATGCTGAGCCCGGCAGGCTCTCCATTCTTCACGATGTCGATGACCCAGGAAATGGTGGGGCCGGGCGAGACATGGGAGATCGAGATCGTCGCCGATCAACGCGCTACCGGTGTCTACGACGGAGAGATCGTCGTCACCGGAGATGGTGTCCCGCCCGGGACGAGAGTTCCGGTGAGGCTGCTGGCTGTTCCAACTCCCGACGGTCCGACCGCGGCGGAGGCAGAGATCAAGAGGGTCGACGTAAACGGACAGATCGGTCAGAACCCGACCGGAACGGCAATCTTCCGCAACACGGGGCAGGCAAGAATTCAGGGGACGGTCGTCTCGACCGAGCCGTGGCTGATCCCGCCCGATGGAATCATCGAGATCGATCCGGGAAAGACCGCGACGATCATCTTCACGATCGATCGTGCGAAGCGTCCCGCCGATGCGGCGTTGGGCTCACTCGAGGGCAAACTGAAGCTGGTCTTCAGGCAGGGGCCGGGCGCCAAGACCGGTCCGATCGGCCCGCAGGATGGAACCGCCACGACCACGAGCCTGGTCACAGTCGTCGACACGTCGACACCCCAGGTTGGTCAGGGAGCGATCCCGGCGCTCGCGGCGGGTGAGGTCGCGCTCTTCCTCCCCGGCGCCGGCCATGTCGAAGGCTCCACAGGACTCTTTTTCTCGGATATGTCATTCATCAACCTGTCCGGATCAAAGCCTCTGAACGATCTCAAGCTTTTCTTCAAGCCGCTGGGATCGACCAGCTCCAATGCGCTCTCGTCGACTGTGACTGGCCTGGTGCCGGGCACCCCGATCGGTCTCGCCGATATCGTGAAGTCGGTATTCAATCAGGAACAGATCGGAAGTCTCCAGATCCGCACCAAGAATCCGAATCAGCTCGCGGTGAGCGCGAGTACGCTGAGCAAGACCAGGAACGGCCAGAAGACCTTCGGCGCAACCATTCCGATGCTTCGGTCAGATCGGAGCGTCGGCGCGGCCGAGAGTTTCTTCATCACCGGCCTGAAACGCACCGCGACGAGCCACACGAATCTCTTCATTCAGGAGACGTCGGGAGGCGTGACCACGATCGACATCGAGTTTCTCAATCCGGCGGGTCAGGTCCTCGGCAGCCGGACCGAGACTGCGGGACCATTCGAGCTGGTCGGCCTTTTCCACAGTGATTCGAGCCCGGTGCTGCCGCTCGGCGCCGTGAGTGCGAGGATGACCAGCCGCGCCGACTCGACTGGACGATTCGCCGCATACGGAACGCCTGTCGACAGGGCGAGCGGCGACTTCTGGTCTCTCCTCGACTGGAACGCACAATACGACTTCCCGGGAAGTCAGGAGATGCTGATCCCGGTGGCGGGAGCGCTGCGCGGCGCCAACCAGCTGAACTTCCGAACTGACCTCGCCATCATCAATCGCGGTGAGACGAACGCCTCCGGAACCCTTCGTTACATCACCAGACTCGAGGAGGGGCGCCCCGTGCTGGAGCGGAAGATCAACCTCGGCCCCGGAGAATCGTCGATTCTGGAGGACGTCACGGCATCCCTGTTCGGGATCGATCCTGCCGACGCAAATCTCGGGTTCATGAAATTCATCCCGGAGAATGGTGAGATGACCGTGACGAGCAGAAACTTTGCGACAGTCGGAAGTGATCCGGGCTCGTTCGGTACAGGAGTTCCCACGGTTCCTCTCGGTCGTGCGATGAAACTCGGTGAGGTGAGAAGAATCGGCGGGGTGAAGGACTCCGCGGTCGATGCGATCGCCGGGCGTGTGCCGGGAACCTTCCGGTCGAATCTCGGCCTGATGGAGACGAGCGGCGAGGCGTCCGTCACGGTGCGAGTGACACTGCACTTCTCGTTCAGCACCGGAACGACGGCGGTGGCACGCGGAAGCGCCAGCAAGGACTTCACGCTGCAGCCGAATCAGTTCATGCAACTCGGCCGGATCAGCCAGCAGATTCTCGGTGAATCGCGCGACAACTACGGCGATTTCAGCAATCTGCAGGCTGACTTCGCCGTGACCGCAGGAAGCGGATCAGTCATGGTCTTCGTGTCCTCGGTCGAGAATGATACGGGGGATTCGGATCTGAGAGTCGAGTGAACAGGAGCGGAGCGCCGAGTCGCCACGCGCCAGACCTCACGATGTGGACAGACGAGTGGACGAAGGCGTGGACAGAGGAGTGGACAGAACGAGAGCCACGCTTCAGCAGCCCACTTCGGTCCACGTCTCTGTCCACGCTTTTGTCCACAACGTCCACCCGGTCCACATCGTCCAACGGGTGACTCGAAGTGAACTGCGGAGAGGACCGAGGGCGAGTATGGCTCCACGCGATCCTTCGACCGTCCTTCGCTGCGCTCCGGCGGCTCAGGATGACCGCGGGCGCTCCGTTTTCGATTCCGTAATCACTGAGTTGTCGTCACAAAGCCATGTGATGCAACTCGTCACCAGACGTGGTGATTCATCACACCTCGGTTCAGGTTCGTTTGCGCCTATCGTTCTGCAAGTCCAAATCAGTTCGATGCAGTTCAACCCCTGATCCGGAGGTGATCCCGTGATGGATCGACCGATGTTGCGTTCAGTGTTGGTGCTTGGCTGTCTTCTCCTCGCGTCGGGTGCATCGGCGCAGTGGAAGATCGAGAATGACAAAGGCTCGAGTCTGAAACTCGGTTTTCTGGTGCAGGCGAGAGGAGAGCTGATCGACTCGGATGCTGCGACTGCACAGAACCTGTTCTTCCGGCGGCTCCGGCTGCTGGCGGGAGGGACGTTGAGCGACCGCTTGAGCTTCTTCTTCGAGACGGACAGTCCGAACCTCGGAAAAGGAACGAGTGCCGGCGGCAAGGAGGCTTCCGATCTCTACCTTCAGGATTTCGTTCTGATGTACAAGTGGTCCGACGATCAGTTCATCGATGCGGGGATGATTTTGCCGGCGCTCTCGCACAACTCGAATCAGTCGGCGGCCTCACTGCTCGCGACCGACTATGGACCGTACTCGTTTCTGGCATCGGGTCCGACCAACTCCCGTGTGGGCCGTGACTACGGAGTCCGCGCGCGGGGATACGTGCTCGACGATCATCTCGAGTACCGGGTCGGTCTTCTTCAGGGCACGCGAGGGACGGACGGAGCGAACGACCTGAGGATGACGGGGCGGCTGGTCTACAACGTCTTCGAGCCGGAGAAGGGTCTTTTCTACGCGGGGACGTATCTCGGCAGCAAGCGCGTGCTCTCGCTCGGCGCGAGTATCGACCGGCAGGAGGATTACCAGACCACCGCACTCGATCTGTTCTGGGATCAGCCCCTCCCGGGGGGCAACGGTGTCACGCTGCAGACCGACTGGATCCAGTACGACGGCGACGATTTCCTGCCGCAGTTGCCGGAGCAGGATACGTTGATGGTCGAGGCTGGCTACTATTTCAGCGATTCGAGACTTCTGCCCTTCGTGCAGTACTCGACCCGCGATTTCGATGCCGCGAACGTGGCAGACCAGGACCGTCTTCAGGTCGGGCTGGGATGGATGTTCGATGGGCACCGCACAAACCTGAAAGTTTCGTGGGCACAGGTGTCAACGGATGGTTTATCGGATGTGGATGAGATCTGGATTAACCTCCAGGTCTTCCGCTACTGAGTAGTAACCGTAACGAAGGAGGATTCGTAATGAATGATGGACCACTGCGGTACTGGCGCGCGAACCGTATCCTGATCGCCATTCTTCTCGGGATCTGGGCGCTCGTCTCTTTCGTCTTTGCGATTCTGCTGGCGGAGCCTCTCTCCGCGGTGAGGATCGGACAATTGCCGATGAGCTTCTGGTGGGCTCATCAGGGTTCAATGTACGTCTTCGTCGTTCTGATCTTCGTATATGCGATCGTAATGGATCGTCTCGACAAGAAGTATGACGTCCAGGAAGAGGAG
>CAWHHZ010000030.1:0-24050 GCA_963829355.1 uncultured Acidobacteriota bacterium | reverse complement strand
ACATCGATGGCACCCGCGTGAATCTGCGCACCGACCGGCGTTCCGATCCCCTCGTAGGTCACCGTGTAGCCGATCGCGTTTCCCTCGATCGTGAGGATCGCCGTCCCGCTCCCGTCCGGATCATTCGAGAGGCCTCCACCCAGTTCTACCTGGTAGGTGGACGCGAGCGCCGGCAATGAAAACATGAGCAGTAACAGGGCTGTCGGAATCAGATATCTGGATCTCATTTCAGTTTCTCCTTCTGTTGCAGTTGAGCTGCAGGGGGACATCGGATGACATACTGCAAAAGAGGAACCGCTCGAGGCGCCACCCCGGCATTTCGTCGATCGCCTGCCCGTACACCAGCTCAGGAGTGGCCGGGTCTGAGCTCAGCGACCGAAAACCCGAGCCTCGTGGGCATGGCCCGCAGCATCCCGATCTTCCGCGAGAGGATGGAAGATTACCCGACCTGGAGGTGCCCGGGCGGGAGCCTCCATCGTACGACTCCGGGCGATCGTCTTCCGATCCAGCAGAGGATGTATAGCCGAGAGCAACGAAAGAGACGGTTTGTGTCGAGTGGAATCTTCCGTCCGATATTTTTCGTTTCGATAGAGGAGTCAGACGCTTCACCATCCCAGCGCCCCCCATTGTGTCGATCAGTCCGTGAGGGACAGATGATCCGCAGAAACACTCAGACAGAGCAGGTCGCCGAGGTCCCGCGGGATCCGCTGACGGCTGGAAGGAAGCGCTGGCCGCTCCTGATCCTGTTCGTTCTGACTCTCACCGTTATCGCGCTGCCGCTGGCGGGGGATCACACGTTGATGCAGGCGTGGCATCGGATGCATGCACTCGACGAAGCCGCTACGGGGTCGATCGAGACCTCGATGAGCCTCGAGATCACACACACTCTTCAGACGGTTTTCAAGCCATGGGGGAAGGCCGACATCCTGGTCGTCCTCGCCCTGATGCTCGGGATTCACGGGTGGCGCCGTCTCACGAGCCGTGTTCTCATCGCTCTGATCCTCGTCGCGGCCATGGTCACTCCGCTGAAGGCCTTTACCGACGTCGAGCGTCCGAACGGAGCGGACCATCGCTCGTTTCCGAGTGGAGACGTGGCGTCCTTAGCGGCAGTGGCCATTCCGGTCGTCGTCGATTTTCCAGCGACGGCTCCCCTTATGACTGCACTGATCATAGGTGTCTCACTCGCTCGAGTCTCGGGTGGGTACCATCACGTGTCCGATGTGACGGCGGGGATCCTCATCGGGCTACTCTGCGGGTGTCTCGCGATGACCAGACGGTTCAGGACGATCGAGATGTCTGGTCGTATGGTGGCTTCTCTCGGCGTGTTCGCGATCGTGCTCTTCATTGCTTCGCGGATCGTATGGGCGAAATCGACCGGGTACTGGGACACATTTGGATCGGTCTGGGGCCCCGCCGTGCTCTTCGTTGGGCTTGTTCTGGCGTGGAAACCGGCGACGTTGCATGATCAACGCTGAGCGCTCCGGCGGCGTTCGCCTTGCGATCGGGATTGGCCTCGCGGTCATCGTCTGGTACGGCGTCGTCGCATCGGCCGGTTCGCTCTGGGATCGTGACGAGCCGCGCTTTGCACGCGCCACGGTGGAAATGATGCAGTCAGGGAACTGGCTGGTTCCCACCTTCAATGGCGAACCGCGGCTGCACAAGCCGATCCTCATCTACTGGTTGATGTCGGTTCCGATCCGCCTTTTCGGGCAGACGGAGCTCGGAGCCCGGGGTGTCGCGCCACTCGCAGCGGGAATCGTCTGCTTCCTGACGTTTCTGATCGGACGCCGCCTCTTCGGACCCCGGCGCGCAATCCTCGCCTCACTCATTCTGGCGAGCACACCGCTCCTTCTCGTGAGCGGATCCGCGGCGACGACTGACGCGCTTCTGCTCGCCTGGATCACCGGAGCTTTCGCGATTCTGATCACGGCGCCTCCCGGTTCCCTCTCGTTCGGGCGGGTCGCTCTTCTCGGAATCGTTTTTGGTGGCGCGCTGCTCACGAAGGGACCTGTTGGTCTCGCCGTGGTTGTTCTCGGAGCCGCGGGCGCCTGGTGGCTCGATCGCTCCGCCATCCTTTCGAACCGGAGAGACTGGGGCGGGCTGGCAGTCGCTGTGCTGATCGGAGTCGTCCTTCTTCTCCTTTGGGGTCTTCCCGCGAATCGCGCGACGGGTGGTGAGCTCGCCTCGCGCGGTCTCGGCTATCACGTTCTGCAACGATCGATGCAGCCGCTGGAGTCTCACGGTGGCGATTTCTTTCTCTTCCTTCCCTACTATCTGGTGATCATTGCGCTGGCCTTTTTCCCCTGGACGCTCTACCTGCCGGGTGCTTTGCGGCGTTTATGGCAAGGGAGGGAGAGAGATTCTCGAAGTCGCGCGGTGCTTCTCGGATGGATTATCCCGACATTGATCCTGATGACGCTGGTCGCGACCAAGCTGCCACACTACGTGCTCCCGGTCTGGCCTGCGCTGGCGCTCGTGGTGGCCGGATCACTCGACTTCGACGGAAACGACGCGATTGCGGCGGGAAGA
The DNA here is from genome assembly GCA_963829355.1 of uncultured Acidobacteriota bacterium. Lineage (GTDB taxonomy): Bacteria > Acidobacteriota > Thermoanaerobaculia > Gp7-AA8 > JAHWKK01 > CAWHHZ01. The sequence continues at coordinate 21,521 of CAWHHZ010000030.1, read as the reverse complement.
GCCGGGAAGATACTGTTCGGTATCGGTGGCGGATTGCTCTCCGCGACGTTCCTGGTCGGGGCGTGGTTTCTCCAGATCCATGGTCTCGCCGCGGAGCTCTTCGGCCTCGGAATTCTCACGACCACAATGACTCTGTTCGGACTCCGGTCCGGCTCCCGGTCAGATCGAAAGGACGGTCCGGCTGCAGCTCGTCGGAGCGTTTCTGATGCAGGCGATGCTCGCGTTCTTCATCGTGCCTGCTGCCGAAGAGATGAAGCTGACTCCTTCGATCGTCGCGGCCGTCAATACCCTGACCTCCCCTGATGTGCCCGTTGCCGCAGTGGGGTACACCGAGCCGAGTCTCGTCTTCTACCTCGATCGGGGCAGAGTGGAGATGCTGAAAGGTGGCGAAGACGTCGTCGAATGGTCTCGTCGCAACGAACAGGGTGTGCTCATTGCCACGGAAAAAGAGCTGCGGAAGGCTGAGGAAATGACCGGGGAACTCGGCCTCATCAGTCTCTCGGAGATCGAGGGCGTCAACCTCGTGCATGGCGACTCGTCCCGTGTCTTCGTGTTGGGACGGCATCTCGATGCGACTCGAGCAGATGAATCACAGGATCGCTCGTAAGCCTCAGGTTGCAGTCGTTGATCCCAGTGCGGAAACTTCGTCGAAACAGTCACTGCGGCTGTCGACACATGTCGTCAAGTGTGATCCGCTCTCAGGCCTGCGGTGGAGATCGCAGTGCTCGAGGACCGCGCTCTGTAGCATCCCGGATCTTCCGCGAGTAGATTCCGCGAGACACGCCATGCTCGTGCGCGGGAGCCACCACAGATGGCATTCAACTCACACGATCCACACCTGCCGCTGAGGCGCTCAGGGTCGCGCAGAGCAATCAGGAGAGGAGAGTGGGTGTAGATACGATCGATCTCGGTTTCCCTGACGTCTCCGACGGCAAGATTCAGAGCTCTGCCCGGTGTCACCTCCCCCGCGGCACTGACGAAGAGTGTGTCGCGGCTGGTCACGACCCGGATCATCCCCGGCTGCTCATGTCCCCTCGCACGTTTCGCTTCCATGAACCGGATAAAGGAGGGGGCCTCTCTGATCTCGATCACGGTTTTCATTTGCTTTCGGAGTCCGTTGAGAAATGAGAACGTGCGGGCAATCTCACGTCCTCGAAGCAGCCCACCGCCGCGGGACGGGTGCCCGAGAAAGTCTACCTGCCACCAGCGAAATCCGGATGCCTTGACGAATCGCGCCAGCGATTCCAGCCCTCTGAGATCGAAGCGGCCGGAGCAATGTCTCGATCTCGAGGTCGATCCCGACCGACGCTGCATGCTCGGCCACGCGAATCGGTTTGTCCCCTCCACTCCGGCCGATGGAGCCCTCGATCGGTATGACGATGATCGCGCCCGTTTCGCCTGAGATCTCCTCCACCGCCTCGACGGACAGATCGGAAAAAGACAGCCTCACTCTGGGACTCAGCCGGCGTGCCCGCGTGTACTCGAGCAGGCGGATCGTGTCGGACGACGCCCGGAAGCCTTCAAACCTGACGACTTCAGGCGGATGGCGCATCTCGGCCAACTCGTCGATCAGCAGGATCAACTCCGAGAAGCAGAGCGAATTCCGCTCGGCGCCGAACGCGCGATCGGGTTCACCAGCTCCCTGAATCGTAACTTCCTTCAGCCGTCCCGTGGGGTTCATCCGACACCTCCGGCTCGACAAGCGCTTGTCTGGTCAGGGCGGGTGGTCCAGACATAACGATAGCGGGTCGACATGCCATGCGAGGTGTTCAGGTCGCACGTCCGGAGGTGATCCGACATCACCTCGGGGCGACGGCGGCAGGCATTGAATCTTTCGTCTTACTCGAGAGTGCCTGCGCGGCCGCTGACTTGCGAAATTTTGCTGGATGGGCCTTAATTAACACCAGCAGATGCCCACTCCATACAACCTCAATCTCGAGTCGAACTGCAACAAGTGCTCTGTCCGTGCAGAACGTCCTTTCTGCAATCTCGGCGAGGAGGCCGTGGCGGAGCTCGACTCGATCAAGTTCACCTCCGTCTATCCGAAGGGATCCGTGATCTTCTCCGAGGGAGAACCTGCGCGCGGCGTGTTCATCATCTGCAGTGGGCGGGTCAAGCTGACGACCTCCTCGATGGAAGGCCGTAAGATGATCCTCCGGATCGCGGAAGCCGGTGAGGTTCTCGGGCTGAGCGCTACAGTAGGAAACAGGGCGTACGAGGTCAGCGGCGAAACACTGGAGCCGTGTCAGGTCAATTCGGTACGCCGCGACGATTTCCTGCGCTTCATCACCCGACACGTAGACGCCTGTATGCACAGCGCACAGTCGCTGGCGATGTCGTACAACGCTGCACAGCGGGACGTTCGAAATCTCGGACTCTCATCGACCACGGCCGAACGGCTCGCCAGACTTCTTCTCGACTGGTCTGAGCACTCGCTCCAACCGAACGGCGACTCGAGATTCCAGGTCCTTCTCACGCACGAGGAGATCGCCGAGATGATCGGGACCACCCGCGAGACGGTGACGCGCTCGCTCGCGGACCTGAAGAAGAAAAAGATTCTCGAAGTTCGCGGTTCAACGTTCGTCCTCACGGACCGCGAGCGCCTCGCCCAGATGGTCTCGATCTGAGATCCGAACGCCGCCGCGAGAACTGTCATCCTGAGCCGCCGGAGTCCCGCGAAGCGGGAGGAGGACGGTCGAAGGATCTCGTGGAAGGCTCTACCGCCAGGCACGGAAGGTATCGCGCTAGCAGTCAGGACGTCCACCCGATCCTTCGCTGGCGCTCAGGATGACAGTTGCGGCTCTGCGTCACATCGCCCTGTGCTGACACACATCGCCTCCCCCCAGTCTCGGACCTACATTGATAGTGAGGACGGGACTGTGGTCTCCGGCCACCGAAGCCCGTTCCATTGGAGACTCCTATGGACGCCTTCGAACTGAAGAAGATCCTGGTCGCAACCGACCTCACTCCAGCTTCCGAACCTGCAATCGCCTTCGCGGCGGACCTCGTCGAAACTGTGGGCGCAGAAGCCATCCTCTTCAACGCCATCTCACCGATCGGCTTCGTCGACTATGGATCATTCGATGACGACACGATGGCTCGTGCGATGAATGACCTTTCCAGGAGGACCGAGGCAAAACTTCAGGAGATGACGACTGACTACTTCTCCCCCAACGTGAAGGTGGTGGCGAGGGCGGCCTCCGGATATCCGATCTCGTCAATCTGCAACACCGCGGACGAGGAAAATGCCGACCTGATCATCATGGGAACACACGGGAGAAATCCGTTCATGTCGTTCCTCATCGGGTCGGTCGTTCAGGGAGTCCAGTTCCGGACCACAAGGCCGGTCATCACCGTTCCGCAAAGGAAGCATCCGCTGGAGTCTCAGGAAGATCATGACGATCCTTTGTCCCGTCAACCTCACGACCGTCGCTCTCGAGGCACTCATGCATGCCGGAACACTCGGGTCGCTGTTGGGAGCCGAGGTCGTGGCCCTTCACCTGCTGGAGGCTGAGGAGGTCGCTGACATCGGTGACATTCTGTGCAGACTCCATCAGTGGGTTCCCGAGAGTCTCAGGAGACTTTGTGACCTCAGGGTACTGGTGCGTCGAGGAAACGCAGCCGAGGAGGTGATCGCCTATGCAGAAAAGCAGCGTGTGGATCTCATCGTGATCGGCGCGCAGCACAAAAGATTTGCAAACACGACCGTCCTGGGCACCACCACCGAGCGTGTGACGCGCCACGCCCCCTGCCAGGTCATGTCCGTCATGGTGCCGAAGGAGGCTGACCGTGACTCTGATCGGAAAGGGACGGAGGAACCTGCTGGCGTCTCAACAGGCTGAAGCCACGGGGAGCGCTGGCACTCTGCCGGCGCTCCTGTACCATTGGGCATGGCTGCTCAGATCTACGAGTATCTGTCCGATGATCACGCGCGACTCGACGCCCTTCTCGATAGCTCGATCCGCGCGAACGGAACAATCGACGCGGAGATCTACGACGAGCTCCGGCGCGGACTTCTGAGACACATCGCGATCGAGGAGAAGATTCTTCTTCCCGAGATCCGGCGCCGCCGCGGCTCGACGGCCGTCGAGCAGCAGATCCATCTCGATCATGCCGCCCTCGCCTCACTCCTCGTCCCTCCACCGACAACCGTAGAGGTCGAAACGATCCGGTCCATTCTCGAGCTGCATAATCCGCTCGAGGAAAACCCCGGCGGGCTGTACGAGGTGTTCGAGGAGCTCACGGTCGGAGAGCTTGGCGAGATGATCGAGCGCGTCATGGCGATCGGTCAGGTTCCTCTCTCCCCGCAGGCTGACACCCCCGCTGTCCGGCGCAGTATCGAACAGAATCTGCGAGCCGCGGAGGAGAGTCGTAAGGGTCTGGCCGAAAGTTGATCGAACGGGAGTAGCATTCTTCCTCCGGGCGCGTACGCGGTGACTCTTGCGTCATTCTCTGTCGCCCCACTTCGCGGGCTTGCGTGTTCTCAGTGGCGACGGTTACCCCGGCTGAAGCCGTAATGGCGTTGAATTAAGGATCCGATCAGGCGGCCCTACAGCGCCGCGCAGGCGGCGCGAAACAACGTAGCCCAGGGCGTCAGCCCTGGGGAACGAGGGTCCCCTGCAGTCTCGAGCCCGCAAAGGCGGGCGACACAATGGCACCGATTCTCAACCCTGGTCCATCGTGTCGGCCGCCTTCGCGGCCTCGCACGTCGATGATGGGAGATCTCCTTCCCAGGGCTGACGCCCTGGGCCAGGTTGTCACGGCCCGCCTTCGCGGGCCTGAAGAGACGGTCTTCGTCTCGATCGCCATTCACGGAACGACGTGATTGCCAGCGTCAAAAGGGTCAGCGGGATCACGAAGAGCAGCATGATCCGGCCCAGCTCATCGAGCGACTCGTATCTCGACGCGGCCATGATCAAGAAAGCCGTGTAGGCCATGTAGTAGCCGAGGAACACCATTCCTTCCCACCTCGAGATTGCATACCCGGTGAAAAAGATCGGCAGGCAGGCAAAGGCGACGGCGATCATGACCGGAATATCGAACGCCATTGCTGAGGCAGAGACATTCACCCCGTCCGGCGAGACGATCGAAGCGAGGCCGAGCACGGCGAGAATGTTGAAGATGTTGCTGCCCACGACGTTGCCGACTGCGATGTCCCGCTCCCCTCGGATGCTCGCCATCACCGACGTCGCCACCTCGGGCAATGATGTGCCAGCCGAGACGATCGTCAACCCGATGATCAGCTCACTCACACCGAGCGCCCTCGCGATCGCGATCGCTCCGTCAACGAGCCAGTTCGAACCGACTACGAGCATTACGACGCCCACGAGAATCAGAAACAGGTTCGTTCCGAGGGACGTTTTCTGCTCTTCTTTGGCTCCGTACTCGGTCTCGTACTCATCCCTGACCGCGCGACTCTCTCTCCTCCCCTTCACAATGGCAAAGACCGTATACGCGATCACGCCGGAAAAGAGAATCAGGCCATTTCCGCGCCCCACATGGTGGTCGAGGGAGAACAGAAACATCAGGACTGACGCCCCGATCATGATGGGAACGTCGACTCTTACCAGTTGCTGCGACACCACGAGCGGAGCAATCATCGCGGAGATTCCCAGGATCAGAAGCACGTTGAAGATATTGCTTCCAACGACGTTTCCAATCGCGATGTCGGCTCCCGACTGACCGCTGAGTGCCGATGCAACACTCACGGCCATCTCCGGTGCACTCGTCCCGAACGCGACGATCGTCAGCCCGATGACGAGCGGGGAGATTCCCACGGCCACCGCGAGCCGGGAGGCACCGCGGACGAGCAGCTCGGCTCCCGCGACGAGCAGGACGATTCCGATGATGAAGAGGATGATGGTCATAGGGGTCAGTCGTCAGTCGTCAGTCGTCAGATGTTAGATGTTAGATGTTAGATGTTCGTCGTTGGTGATCAGTTCACGATTGTCAACAGGTGATTGCGGTTGTCGTCGCTGTCATTCCGAAGGAGCGGCCTCATCGCGACTGAGGGATGTGGGCGGGGGGGAGATGTGTTTTCCGATCCCCCGTCCGGATTCCTTGCAAAGCACTCGAGCACTTGATGGCAACCACGACGCAGGCGGCTCACCGGGAGTCCTGCGCCCCCGATATCTCCCTTATTTGATGAAGCGGATCGTGAGCGGATAGCGATAGTACTCACCCTCATTCGCCTTCACTGCTGCGATGATCGGGAAGATCACGGCCATCAGTCCGATCACGATCAACAGGGGAATGCCGATCAGCACGAACGAAAGCACGATCGCGATGAGCGCCGCGATGAACATGGTGAGCTGGAAGTTCACCGCCTCCTTGCCCTGATCATCGATGAATGGGTCGCTGTCTTTCTTCACGAGCCACAGGATGAGCGGTGCCAGAAGGAACCCGATACCGTTGCCGAGCAGGCCAACGAGCGCCGACAGATGGGTGAGCATCGCCCACTTTCGCGCTTCGTCGTTGAGCCCCTGGACGGGCGGTGGCGGGCTCTGTACGTTCTCGTGCGGGACAGTCATCAGTTCATCTCCTCCTGATATGAGTTCGGTCGACGGCTCTCAGCGCTGCAATTGCTCAGCCGAATATCTCACGAGCCTGTAGCGGACTGTCTCAGCGTCGCGAATCTGTGCGGCCAGAGCGCCATGAAGTTTCGGGTCCCAGCGGGTCCAACGGTCGAAGAACCCGGCTGCCTTCTCGACATCTCCCCGGTACTGGATCTCGAGAACCTCCTCGAGAAGACTCGTCACGGTGGCGCGATAGCGACCGTAGTCGATGGACAACTCGCTTCCATCCCACGACAGCAGGCCCTGGTCGAGAAACCAGTTGAACTGAACCAGCTGCATTCTCTGGTACGGCTGGTCGTTACGGGGACGGTTGTTCTGTAGCGTGCGCAGAATGCCGCTTGCCTGAATCGCCCGCAACTGCTCCGCTCCGATCACTTCCTCGTCCGCGAGCTGATGGACGGTGAAGAGGGAGACGAGATCTGCCTTCATCTCTTCGAGAGAGTCGGCGTAGTCCTCGAGTGCCACATCGAGCACCCTCCCCTCCCTGTCACGGTCAACGCCGAGGTAGTGCCCGACCTCATGCCACAGGGTCCGGTAGAAATTGCCCGAGTCATCAAGGTCATTCTCGAACCCCTCGGCGACGGCAGCATTCCACACCTGCTGCTGCGACTGATAGATGCGCGGATGCCGCATGATGTTTTCCCGCAGGAGAATCGTGCGGCCGTACCGTCTCGAATGGAGCGGGTCGTTGGGCAGGATCGTCGCCGTGTTCGTTCCCCGCGACTGCCCGAAGTCTGCGATCACCTCGTACGCCCCCACAGGGATATCGTCACGAACCTTCTTGTGATGGTCGTACGGTAGAGCATCCTCGATCGCCTGGAGACTTCCCAGCCCCTTTTCCAGCTCCCGCGTCGCCTCATCGTTCCGGAGCAGGAGACTGAGCGAGTGGAACGCCTTCACGCCGTACAGTGCGTCGCCATACGTTTCGTACGAACCGATCTGCGCATTCAGATGCTTGAACCGGCCCGTCACCCAGGAGGCGTCACCGCTCTCGTAGTTGCCCGAAAGAAGATCGCGAGCGCGGTTGTGAAGATAGTCTGCCAGCTCCGCGTCGTCCTTCCCGACGGCTTCGCCGGCCGCGCGAAGCAAACCGTAAACCTCGTGAAGGCGATCCGCCCACGCCACCGCATACGGGACGGCATAGAGGACTTCGGAGTTCGGCGACTTCCGCAGTTCTGCGAGCCGGGTCTTGAGCCCCGGATGAAGCGTGTCGAGAGCAGGATACTTCCTGATCGCCCCGAGGTCGCGGTCGAGATTCTCCACGCTGGCTCGTCTCACGGCCGTACGTTCACCGAGTATTTGTGCACGCTGATCGGGATGAGCAGCCAGAAAGGATTCGATCTCACTCTTCTCGATTCCCCATGGATAGACGTTCTTCCCCGGAACGGGAGGGTCGACGGGGAGAAAGGGCTCACGCTGATTGTCGAGCGTCGTCGCAACGGGACCCTCGAAAAGCCGATAGAGCCGGAGGAGATTCTCCGTTTCCGGAGACTCCTTCTTCTCATGAATCTCCAGCAACCTCTGCTCGGCAGCGTGAGCCTGATGGTGATTGGCGTCTTCGTAGATATCGTGGAGGACCCCGCCAGCGACCAGAAGGAGCTGCACGGCTTCGCGCTCTCCCGGGGTCAACCCCGACAGATCCGGCGAGAGAACGAGCTCCTCGGTATTGTCGAGAATGGTCTGGCTCTTCTCGAGAGGCCAGTACCCGGCGGGGAGCTCCGCGAGTGCGGGAGTGACTACGGACAGCATCAGAAGCGGCAGAAAAATCATCGAGCGATTCATGCAATCAGACTAGCAGAGGTCGGTGGCTTCCAGGAACGTGACCACCTCCGGGTGCCACCTCCCGGGCACGCCACTTGCGCTCGTCCGGGAGCACGGAGGACACCATGGCGGAAGTCATTCTCAGTTACGAGGGCAGTGTGAGCGATCAGGACGGCCACGGCTATTCGGTTCAGGCGTGCGGCCGCCCACTCAACGAAACGGTCTGGGAGGGCTGGCTCGAGTTCCTGCCCGACGATGGAACGGCAGCCTTGAGAACCAGCCGGGAAACCACGCAGCCAAATCGCGACGATCTCGCCTACTGGGCGTCCGGACTGGAGCTGGTGTATCTCGAGGGAGCTCTGAGGCGGGCTCTCCGCCCCCAAAGAGCCGCCTCCCCATCACCGGCTGGCGAGCAACCGGTATATGAGGGTCCGGCTCCACACGATTCGCACGCACACGAAGGTCGACACGCCGCCCTCGACCCTTTCCATGTTCACGCCTCGCAGGGAGACGAGATTCTCCGCCGCCAGTTGGCCGCGCTCGAGCTGTGGCAGCTCCGGAACGTGGCAATCGTTCACACCCCTGTTTCGGAGTCACAGGCGGAGGGGATGGATCGGGAGGCCCTGACCCACGAGATCCTCAGCGCAGTTAGAAACTGAGCGCATTACGCGTATTTGTGTGGCCTCCTGCATCTTCGCTCTGGCTTCGCAGGTGAGGGCAGGGAAATCCTCACCAAGCCGGCGAAGGCCGGAGGCAATGAATCTGTGCTCTCAGCGCCGGCGAATATGCCGGAGCGTTTGAGCTCCCAACCTGGCGCGCATGGCCAGGAACAGCTCGGCGGTAGCGAGGGCGTCGGACAAGGCGTGATGCCCGTCAAACGACGGGAGATCGAAGGTGGAGCGCAGCGAAGCGAGACCTCTCGGAAGGGGCCGGGCATAAGGCTCGAGAATGTGCCGCCGCTGCTCGATGCGGGCAGCGAGCGCCTGCGTGTCCACAACGGGCGGCTTCGGCCAGCGGTGCCCCGTCGCGCGAAAAGCCTGCTGGAGATATCCCACGTCGAGGGGCGCATGGTGGACCAGCAGGGCGACGTCTCCGGTCAGCCGCTCCGCGACCTCACCGATCACGGCGGGAAGACCGGGAGCGTTCTCGAGCTCCGCCGGCAGAATATGGTGGATCGTAATGGCATCGGTCGCAGCGGAGTCCGACACATCCGGTCTCACGAGGCTGTAGTAGCGCTCTCCCCACCGGATCGTCGTGTTGCGGATGGGCACCATGCCGACCGACAAGATGAAGCCCGATCTGGGATCGAGCCCGGAGGTCTCCAGATCGAGAGCCCAGTAGACCAGCTCATCCCAGGGTCTGGAACGAAAGAGCCTCATCCCGACTCATGCTCTCATGAAATGAGCGAGGTTCCGTACCTCTGGGAGATCGAGCTCTGGTGCTCCGCGATCGCGACGAAGGCATCGCGCAGATGCCTGCGCTGCAACGGGGTGAGCTCGTCGAGATGGACGAGATTGTTCACGGCTCCCCCTTCGCGCCGCGCCTGAAGCTGGCGCGAGAGCCTGATGTGAAGGATGAATCGGAACGCTTCTCGGAGGAGCTCCTCTCCCTCTTTCGACAGTCCGCCTTTTCTTTCCGCGGCGATGCGGAGGCGGTCCACCGTAGCCCGTTCACGGATCCCATGCTCGAGAGCATAGAGGCGTCCCATCGCGACGATCGGGATCACGCCCCCTTTCTTCAGATCGATCCCCTCGGATTCCTCCCGAATGCGCCGGAAGAGTCCCAGGGGAGGTCTGAAGGAGACGGCGTTCTTCGCCATCCGCCCGAGAAAAAGATCGCGGTTCCGGGCATCATCGATGATGGCCTGAAGCGTCTCCACCGCCAGGGCTCCGTAAACGGGCCTGAAGTCGAAGAAGTTGGCGGCGTCGATCAGTGCATCCTCATCAGGTGTCCGGATCCAATCGCCAAACTGCCGCTCCCACTCGCGTAGTGACATGCTCCAGCGGGTCGCCATGAATCCGCCTGGACAGCGAGGGACGCCGAGCTTCACCATCCCACCCACGACACGCTCCGAAAGCTTCTCGAAGTACTGCTTCGCCTCCGGGCTTTCCTTCTGGTACACCAGAGCATTGTCCTGATCGGTGAGAAGCGCCTGCTCCATTCGTCCGCCGGATCCGAAGACGATCCAGGAGAACGCGCAGGGTGGCTCCCCCAGCTCGTTCTCGGCAGCGCGGATCAGTCTCGCAGTGGCAGCATCGTGAAGGCTCGCCACCAGACGGCCGATCTCGAGAGCATCCAGATCGCCCTGATACAGGATGTCGACCATGGCCATCATCTCGGAAGCGAATCCGGGAAAGTCCTCTGGCTTCTCCAGACGCTCGAGAAGGCGCAACAGATACAACGGACTCTTGACCTGGTGCCGAAGCAGATCGGTGTCCTTCACCACACCGATGATCTCGCCATCCTCTTCGATCGGCAGATGGTGGATCTTCTCCTCGAGCATGAGAACCAGCGCCTGAAACAACGTCATCTTCGACGGTATGGTGATCACCGGTGACGACATCACCCCGCTGACGGGAGTCATTGCGTCAGCACCATTTGCGAGAACCCGATTGCGGAGATCACGATCGGTCAGGATGCCGGGGGGAGTGCTTGAGACGAGTACCGAGCTCGTCCGCTCGCGGCTCATCATCCGGGCCGCATCGACGACTGTTGCATCAGGCGCGACGAATACGGGAGGCTTGTGGATAAGATCCGAAACAGGTCTCGACAGACTTCCCGTCAGTGAGCTCGACGGTGTCTCGACGGAGGCGCGCAGACGTTCTGCCAGTTTCTCGAGGAAATACTCGCCGAAGGCCGGGATCTGAACCAATTGATCGAAAACCTTCTTCGGAACCTGGTAGAAGAGCGAGTCCTCTTCCGCGATCACATCCACGGTCGGACTCGTTCCTCCCAGCAGAGAGGGATATCCGAAGAGATCTCCCTCCTCGAGCATCTGGACGATCTGACCATCCCGCTCCAGCCTCACGGCACCCTTCCGAATCACGAAAAGAGTCTGGTTCGGGGGAGCCGTACGTTTGAGAATGATCTCGCCGCGCGAGACCCATGCGATCTCGAGCGACTGCTCGAGTCGCCGCATCTGCCCTGGCTCGAGCCGGTCGAATGGAGGCTGCTTCTCGAGAAATTCTCTTGGTTCCATAAGGGGGTCAGTCGACAGTCATCGGTCGTCAGTCGTCAGACGGGAGAGTTATTGGTAATGGTCGTTGGTCCCAGTGTCATCGGTCACTGCTCGTTTGTCACTGTCGATGGTCACTTGGCTTTGTGCATTGGCGCCTCGCGCCACTCCCAGACTCGAGTGTGCCGGTCGCCAGCCGCTCTTCATTGCTGACGACTGTCGACTGACGACCGGCGACTGTTCAGTGTGCTTCGAGTGCGGCTCGCGCTCCTCTAGGGACGCGTACGGACTCCACCATCTCCTGGATCTCGATCGGTGGTGGTGCAGTAAATCGCGATACCGTGATCGTGACGATCAGGTTCATGATCATGCCGATCGTCCCGATTCCCTCGGAGCTGATGTTGAACCACGGCTGCATACCGAAGTACTTGTTGGCCGTGATGTACGCCAGCGTGAAGACGAGACCGACCGACATTCCAGCGATCGCACCTGCTTTGTTGGTCCTCTTGTCGAAGATTCCGAGAAGAATGATCGGGAAGAAGCTGGCCGCTGCGAGTCCGAAGGCGTAAGCCACGACCTGCGCGACGAATGCAGGTGGATAGATTCCGAAGAAGCCTGCCACCAGAACCGCGACGAAGATCCATATTCGCCCGATGAGCAGGCGTTTTGCCTCCGATGCCCCCGGATTGATCAGTCGGGCGTATATGTCATGGGCGACGGAGCTCGAGATGACCAGCAGCAGACCTGCGGCCGTCGACAACGCGGCGGCGAGCCCACCTGCGGCCACGAGTGCAACGACCCACGGTGCGAGTCCGGCAACCTCCGGAGTCGAGAGCACGATGATGTCCCTGTCGATCATCATCTCGCTGGTCGCTTCGTCGGGAGTCATCGAGATGATGCCGTCGCCGTTCTTGTCCTCGAAACCGAGAAGACCGGTCGTCTCCCACTTGTCGACCCACTCGAGCTCGTGAATCTGCTCGATGGTTTTGCCGTGGAGAGTATTGAGCAGGTTATATCGTGCGAACACCGCCAGTGCAGGCGCCGTGGTGTAGAGGATGGCGATGAACAGCAGTGCCCATCCGGCCGAGTACCGGGCTGCCCTTACATTGGGAACGGTGTAGAAGCGAACGATGATGTGAGGAAGTCCAGCCGTCCCCGCCATCAGGGCAAACGTGATGCAGAGAATGTCGATCATCGGCTTCGTTCGGAAAGGCTGGGTGTACTCGGTAAACCCGAGATCCGCCTGCAGTCCGTTGAGCCGCGGGACGATATCGCTGAAGGTGAGTGAGAGCTGCGGGATCGGATTGCCGGTCACGACCCAGGCGATCGCAATGACGGGAATCAGGTACGCGAGGATCAGGACGCCGTACTGAGCGACCTGAGTCCATGTGATGCCTTTCATGCCGCCGAGGACCGCGAAGAATGACACGATCGCCATTCCGATGATCACGCCCGTATTGACGTCGACGCTGAGGAAGCGGCTGAAGACGATTCCGACGCCGCGCATCTGGCCGGCAACGTACGTGAGCGAGACGACGACGGCAGCGATGGCGGCAACCACGCGGGCCGTTGACGAGTAGTAGCGGTCGCCGACGAAATCGGGAACCGTGTACTTTCCGAACTTCCGCAGGTAGGGCGCGAGGAGCAGTGCGAGCAGCACGTAGCCACCCGTCCAGCCCATGAGATAGACGGTCCCGTCGAATCCCATGAACGAGATCAGTCCCGCCATCGAGATGAACGACGCGGCTGACATCCAGTCCGCGGCGGTCGCAGCTCCATTGAAAATTGGAGGAACGCCCTGCCCTGCAACGTAGAACCCGCGCGTATCCCGAACCCGGTTGTAGTAACCGATATAGAGGTACGCGCCGAACGTGATCCCGACGAGAATGTAGGTCCAGACTTCGACGCTCATCGCTCTTCCTCCTCTTCCTGGACGTCATACTTCTTGTCGAGACGATCCATTACGATCGCATATACGAAGATCAGAACGACGAAGACGTACATTGAACCCTGATGAGCCCACCAGAAGCTCATCGGCAATTGTCCGATCCTCACCGCGGAGAGAGGCTCCGCCAGCAGAATCGCAAAGACGAAAGAGACGAGCGCCCAGATCCCGAGAAGAATGGCGATCAGGATACGGTTCGCGCGCCAGTACCGCAGTGGTCCATCATTCATTACGAATCCTCCTTCGTTACGGTTACTACTCAGTAGCGGAAGACCTGGAGGTTGATCCAGATCTCATCCACGTCCGATAAACCATCCGTTGACACCTGTGCCCACGAAACTTTCAGGTTTGTGCGGTGCCCATCGAACATCCATCCCAGCCCGACCTGAAGACGGTCCTGGTCTGCCACGTTCGCGGCATCGAAATCGCGGGTCGAGTACTGCACGAAGGGCAGAAGTCTCGAATCGCTGAAATAGTAGCCAGCCTCGACCATCAACGTATCCTGCTCCGGCAACTGCGGCAGGAAATCGTCGCCGTCGTACTGGATCCAGTCGGTCTGCAGCGTGACACCGTTGCCCCCCGGGAGGGGCTGATCCCAGAACAGATCGAGTGCGGTGGTCTGGTAATCCTCCTGCCGGTCGATACTCGCGCCGAGCGATAGCACGCGCTTGCTGCCGAGATACGTCCCCGCGTAGAAAAGACCCTTCTCCGGCTCGAAGACGTTGTAGACCAGCCGCCCGGTCATCCTCAGGTCGTTCGCTCCGTCAGTCCCTCGCGTGCCCTGAAGAAGACCGACCCGGTACTCGAGATGATCGTCGAGCACGTATCCCCGCGCGCGGACTCCGTAGTCACGGCCCACACGGGAGTTGGTCGGACCCGATGCCAGAAACGAGTACGGTCCATAGTCGGTCGCGAGCAGTGAGGCCGCCGACTGATTCGAGTTGTGCGAGAGCGCCGGCAAAATCATCCCCGCATCGATGAACTGATCGTCGGACCACTTGTACATCAGAACGAAATCCTGAAGGTAGAGATCGGAAGCCTCCTTGCCGCCGGCACTCGTTCCTTTTCCGAGGTTCGGACTGTCCGTCTCGAAGAAGAAGCTCAAGCGGTCGCTCAGCGTCCCTCCCGCCAGCAGCCGGAGCCGCCGGAAGAACAGGTTCTGTGCAGTCGCAGCATCCGAGTCGATCAGCTCTCCTCTCGCCTGCACCAGAAAACCGAGTTTCAGACTCGAGCCTTTGTCATTCTCGATCTTCCACTGCGCCGATGCACCCGACGCGAGGAGAAGACAGCCAAGCACCAACACTGAACGCAACATCGGTCGATCCATCACGGGATCACCTCCGGATCAGGGGTTGAACTGCATTGAACTGATTTGGACTTGCAGAACGATAGGCGCAAACGAACCTGAACCGAGGTGTGATGAATCACCACGTCTGGTGACGAGTTGCATCACATGGCTTTGTGACGACAACTCAGTGATTACGGAATCGAAATCGGAGCGCCCGCTGTCATCCTGAGCCGCCGGAGCGCAGCGAAGGACGGTCGAAGGATCGCGTGGAGCCATACTCGCCCTCGGTCCTCTCCGCAATTCACTTCGAGTCACCCGTTGGACGATGTGGACCGGGTGGACGTTGTGGACAAAAGCGTGGACAGAGACGTGGACCGAAGTGGGCTGCTGAAGCGTGGCTCTCGTTCTGTCCACTCCTCTGTCCACGCCTTCGTCCACTCGTCTGTCCACATCGTGAGGTCTGGCGCGTGGCGACTCGGCGCTCCGCTCCTGTTCACTCGACTCTCAGATCCGAGTCTCCAGTATCGTTCTCGACCGAGGACACGAAGACCATGACTGATCCGCTTCCTGCGGTCACGGCGAAGTCAGCCTGGAGATTGCTGAAATCGCCGTAGTTGTCGCGCGATTCACCGAGAATCTGCTGACTGATCCGGCCGAGTTGCATGAACTGATTCGGCTGCAGCATGAAGTCCTTGCTGGCGCTTCCGCGTGCCACCGCCGTCGTACCGGTGCTGAACGAGAAGTGAAGTGTCACTCGCACCGTGACGGACGCCTCGCCGCTCGTCTCCATCAGGCCGAGATTCGACCGGAAGGTTCCCGGCACACGCCCGGCGATCGCGTCGACCGCGGAGTCCTTCACCCCACCGATCCTTCTCACCTCACCGAGTTTCATCGCACGACCGAGAGGAACCGTGGGAACTCCTGTACCGAACGAGCCCGGATCACTTCCGACTGTCGCAAAGTTCCTGCTCGTTACGGTCATCTCACCATTCTCCGGGATGAATTTCATGAACCCGAGATTTGCGTCGGCAGGATCGATCCCGAACAGGGATGCCGTGACGTCCTCCAGAATCGACGATTCTCCGGGGCCGAGGTTGATCTTCCGCTCCAGCACGGGACGTCCCTCCTCGAGTCTCGTGATGTAACGAAGGGTTCCGGAGGCATTCGTCTCACCGCGATTGATGATCGCGAGGTCGGTTCGGAAGTTGAGCTGATTAGCGCCGCGCAGCGCTCCTGCTACCGGGATCAACATCTCCTGACTCCCGGGGAAATCGTACTGGGCGTTCCAGTCGAGGAGAGACCAGAAGTCGCCGCTCGCCCTGTCGACAGGCGTTCCGTATGCGGCGAATCGTCCAGTCGAGTCGGCGCGGCTGGTCATCCTCGCACTCACGGCGCCGAGCGGCAGCACCGGGCTCGAATCACTGTGGAAAAGGCCGACCAACTCGAATGGTCCCGCAGTCTCGGTCCGGCTGCCGAGGACCTGACCCGCCGGATTGAGAAACTCGATGTCGATCGTGGCCACGCCTCCGGCCGTCTCCTGAATGAAGAGATTCGTGTGGCTCGTGGCGGTGCGCTTCAGGCCGGTGATGAAAAAACTCTCCGCTGCCCCGACGCTCCGATCGGATCGAAGCATCGGGATGGTTGCGCCGAAGGTCTTCTGGCCGTTCCTGGTCTTGCTCAGCGTACTCGCGCTGACCGCGAGCTGATTCGGATTCTTCGTGCGGATCTGGAGACTTCCGATCTGTTCCTGATTGAATACCGACTTCACGATATCGGCGAGACCGATCGGGGTACCCGGCACCAGGCCGGTCACGGTCGACGAGAGCGCATTGGAGCTGGTCGATCCCAGCGGCTTGAAGAAAAGCTTGAGATCGTTCAGAGGCTTTGATCCGGACAGGTTGATGAATGACATATCCGAGAAGAAGAGTCCCGTGGAACCTTCGACGTGGCCCACGCCGGGAAGGAAGAGTGCGACCTCACCTGCCGCCAGGGGCGGGATCGTTCCCTGGCCGACCTGGGGTGTCGACGTATCGACGACTGTGACGAGACTCGTCGTCGTGGCGGTTCCGTCCTGCGGGCCGACCGGACCGGTCTTGGCTCCGGGCCCCTGCCTGAAGACCAGCTTCAGTTTACCCTCGAGTGAGCCCAGCTCTGCATCGGCGGGACGTTTCGCGCGATCGATCGTGAAGACAATCGTGGCGGTCTTTCCCGGATCGATCTCGATGATTCCATCGGGCGGGATCAGCCACGGCTCGGTCGAGACGACCGTCCCCTGGATTCTTGCCTGTCCCGTATTGCGGAAAATTGCTGTTCCGGTGGGGTTCTGGCCGATCTGTCCAGTGACGTCGACCCTCTTGCTCTGTGCCTCCGCCGCGGTCGGACCGTCGGGAGTCGGGACAGCCAGCAGCCTCACCGGAACTCTCGTTCCGGGCGGGACACCATCTCCGGTGACGACGATCTCTCCGTCGTAGACACCGGTAGCTCGTTGATCGGCGACGATCTCGACCTCCCATGTCTCGCCGGGCCCCACCATCTCCTGGGTCATCGACATCGTGAAGAATGGAGAGCCTGCCGGGCTCAGCATCACCTGCGCCACCGAACCGCCCGCGTTCGCGCAGACGAACCTCGTGGTACCGCCTCCGGATCCCGTACCCTGAACGATCGGTTCCGGCTTCTTCGTCACGACGATCTGAGGTGTCGAGATCAGCTCGACCACCGTGGTTTCCTCCGACGTCCCGGCCGAGCCGAACGCGGTGAGTGTGTAGGTCGTCGTTGCGGTCGGCGTAACTTCGAGCGTCCCCCGCGGCGGCAGGGATCCCGATCCCGGGGAGATCTGGACAGACGTCGCACTCTCTGCCGACCAGACGAGAGTCGATGATTGTCCAGGCCTGATCCTCGCCGGAACCGCGCTGAATGAATTGATCTCGGGCGTGCCGCCGGTGTCGCCGACGCTGATTGTCACGGCGGACGATACCGCGTCCCCCGCCGCATTCTGTGCGGCCAGCCTGTAACGCCAAAGCCCGTCCGGCTCGTTCGCCAAACTGTCCTCGAAGATCTTCGATGAGCCCGCCGGACACCAGGTCGACGGTGTCAGATCGAGATATCCCGTCCCTCCGAGCGGCGAGTCACGCAGAATCCGCAGTGAGTATGAGCGTGCGTCTCCCGCCTCGTACCGCAACCGGACCGTTCGCCCGGAGAGGGAATCGAGCACGAGCGGAGGAGTGGGTGGCCGGCTGCGAAATGTGTCGAATACCCAGGCGTACTCGGTCTGCACGTCCGTGCACTCCTTGACGACGACCCAGACGCGCAGCGCCCTGTTGTCGACGTTGGTGAGCCCGGTGAAGGTGGTCGCGGTCGTCTCACCGACGATCTGAGGCTGGATCTGCTGAGCGTTGAGCACGAGGTCACAGTAGTCGGACGAGGACTGCATGATGATCTGGTAGGTGGGGGCGTAGTCGAGCGACGGTGGCTCCCATGTCAGCGTATACGACTGGTACGCGGCAATGTCGATGTCGAACGAAGGGATGACTCCACTCGTGCACTCGGTCTGGGGGGAGACCCGCGGCTTCTCGCGGAGCTCCGGGACGGCATCACGATATTGCGCAGACGCGGCTGTCGCCACGCAGAACAAGGCGAGCAGAACGAGACACGCAGGACAGGGTCGATTCACGGGCTCTCCCTTCAGCCACGGATGCCACACGGGCAACCGGAGTGGTTATGAACTTTTCGGACGAACCCACAGTTTACTGCACCCGGCCCCCTCCCAGTCCAATGAGACCGTGTCACTGGGACGCTCGAGCAGAAAGCTCGAATGCGGTCGATCCCGGCCTGGCAGGAGACCCGCGCGACCGGGGCTCGCCAGCCTTCCGCCGGCGAACCCCTTCGTCACAATCGATCAGTTGTCGCCGTCAGGGACGCTGAGAGTGCCGCCATCTGCAGAAATGCTGGTACTCGCACCCTCCACGTCTGATGTCGAGCCGGAGAAATGGTGGGGAGAAAACTCGAAACCGCCGATGACTGGAGACACACCGATGGCAAACCACAGCAGTGCAATGAAGCTGATACGCATTGAACCCTCCTCGTGCTGCTGTACGCAGCGATTTAGTCAGGAGGGCGCCCTTCTGTAATAAGAGTGACCTGAGCGGCCACTTCCTTATCACTCGCGCAAAAAAAATTTTGAAAAAGTTCAGAGAGAGGGGCGGGAGAAGACGAGCGTGCCGTCGTCTGCTGAGCTCTCGAGGAAGGTGCTGACGTAGTTCACTTTCCGGGCATCGAGCTGCTGAAGACTGATTTCCCGGAGATATGCGATCGCCCGAAGCTGTTCGCGACCCGCAAAGCGATCCTGCAGGATCTCCAGCGCCTCACGGCAGGCATGAGCTGCGGTCGCGGCTTCGCCCTCGATCAGGAGGCATTCGCAGAGATCCAGTCCGGCCAGAGAGGCCTCTTCGTCCAGACCGAGCTGCCGAAAGGACCCTGGAGCTGCTCGAGCTCCAGCCTCGCTTCGCGGATGTTGCTTTTCTTCATGTCCGCTCTGGCCAGAGCCCAGCGTGCTCTGAGACTCTCTGACGGAGAATCGAGGCTCTGATAGAGCTGGAGCGAACGTGTGAAGGCATCCGATGAACGATCGAGATGGCCTTCCTTCGACAACGCCTGTCCGAGTGCCGACCAGGCAGCAGCCTGTGTCTCGACGTCTCCGTCAGCCTCCAGATCCGGCAGCAGAGTCTCCAGCTCGGCGATCGCACGACGGAAGTTACGATCATTGGAATGGGATATCGCGACCAGATAGCGACTGCGATTGTGCCGTCTGGTGTCCCCGTAGCGAAGAAACGCATCAGCGGCCCTGCCGGCCCACTCCCTCGTCGCCGATCCTTCCCTCGAGATCTCGATTCCGGCGCGTTCATACCAGACCCTCGCCAGAAGGTAGTCCCCGGAAGGCAGCTTTTGGGCAAGCATCTCAGCCTCGCGCAGCCGGTCGAGCGCCCGGTCGTACTGACCGAGAACGCGCGCACAGGCAGCGACCTCACGGAGCACGTCCACTCTCATCTCTTCTGCGAGAGCCAGTGAGGCAGCGGGAGCTGTTTCAAGAAAATTCGCAAGCTCCTCAGCGATCTCGAGGGCCTCGACCGGATCCCCTCGGCGTGCGGAAGGAATCGCTTCAATCAATGCCTGCACACACCCCGAGCGCGGCCTCGAGTGCAGAGTCCTCAAGTATTTGGCGAGCGCTCGTATTCTTCAGCATCTCCTGAGCTGAGGCCTTCTCCTCGTCGAACTTTGCAGCCAGCTCAACGAGATCAGCCGGAGGCGAGATGCGAGGCGCCGATCTCCCGATCGCGGCGAGCTCCTCGACCTCTCCGGCGCACTCCGCACAATCACCGATATGAGCCGCCTCGGCGGTCGACATGCCCAGCGCATACTGGATCAACAGCTCTACAGGAGGATGCTTCATCTCTCGCTCTCCCTGGCGATCGCCCGCGCCTTCTCCAGGCTTCGGTGAATCAGGATATGCGTGTATTCGAGACTGGTTCCATACACCTCTGCGATCTCGTGGCCCGACATGCCCTCGAGATAGCGCATCCGGAGGATGTCACGAGCGCGATCCGGCATCCGGTCCAGAATCTGGTCGACCGCAATTTCGCTCTCCCCGTGCTGGAACGTCTGCATCTCGTCGTCGAGAGCATCCGTTTTCCACTGGCTTCTCCAGTACCAGCGGCTGGCATTGCAGGCGGCGCCGACGAGCCACTTCTCTTTCGTCCCCAAGCGTAACTTCCCGCCGCAGAAGAGACGTGAAGATGTCGTGCAGCAGGCTCTCGGTGTCCTCGGCCGGGACGCCGAACCGGTTCTGCATGATCCCGCACAGGATCGTTCCGAATTCGCGGTACAACACTGCGATCCGTGACTCGTCGCTGCTGATCGTCAAGCTGCGGGCTCCCTTCCGGTCGAGACAGGACCTCGAGTTTAGCAGATCGGATCGGTCGGCAGAGAGACCACAACACACCCGCGAGGGGAAACGATCAGAAGGCGCCGCCGAAATTTTTTTTGCCACCGATGTTAAGGAAAGGCCCGCTCGCATCACCCTATATACAGAGCGATGCGAAATCATGTCGAGGAAGAAGTCACGCTGACCCGCTACCTGGTGCTCTTCTCCGTCTTCAACGGCGATCCCAGCGAATGGTTGTGGTACCTCCGCCAACGCGGATCGCCGAGCCAGAAGAAGGACGATCTTCCCTTCGTCGAGTGGCTTCTGGACCGGCAACAGGACGACACCGGATTCCTCGAGGACCTGCACCTCATGCTGATGCCTTCACACGGAGAGCACTGTGATGAGGAGGTTCAGAGGTTCAAGGGTTCAAGGGTTTCGAGGTTCAGAGGTTCAGGAGTTTAGAAGTTTAGAGGACAACGACCAATGATCATTGAGTAATGACCGACGACTGATGACTGACGACTGACGACTGACGACTGAAGACTGAAGACTGACGACTGACGACTGAAGACTGAACAGGAGGGTCCATCTGTAACCGACCACTTGAAAATTCGAAGAGACTCCCGTACTACGTCGCCCAGCGAGCACGTCCCGACGGAATCCACGTCGTGCACCAGAACGGCTGCGATTCGATTCCCGCTCCGATCAGGCGTCTCTCTGTTTGGTGATTTTGACGATGGAGACGACGCGATCGCGGAAGCGCGGCGTCACTACGCACTGGTGGAAGGCTGCGAGCTCTGCTCGTAAAAAGGGTTCGAGGGTTCGAGGGTTCAGGGTTCAAGTCGTTCAGAAGTTCA
>CAWHHZ010000029.1:0-12258 GCA_963829355.1 uncultured Acidobacteriota bacterium | reverse complement strand
CGGACATCTGCTCCGGACACCGGAAGTATGACATCAAACGAGCTGTGTGGCGCCTGTAGCGGTCGCCACACCCTCGCCAGTACCGCCCACGACCACGACAGAAGCCAGGACCGGCTACGCTGATCTAATCTCAGCCGAAACTGCGTGCCTTCGGCCACAACTTGCTCCAATCGAAACGAGGGCCGCGGCAGAGGAGGATGTCGGGGTGGTCCCGGGATTCCTCGTTCTCCACTCCATACCGGTTCCTGTTCGACCCGGCGACCTCGCAACTCTCGAAGAGTGGAGCTGCGTCGGCGAGCTTCGATCCCAGGAGGATCACGATCTCTGGTGGTGGGTCTTGAAAGCCTCGATACCAGTATGAGTTGATGCCGCTCGTCGCGGTCGGCAAACCGTATCGGGGACCAAAGAGATTGATCGCTGCCGCCTCGCCGTAGTTGCCTGCATGAATTCCTGCGCGCGCCCTCTCCTCCTGAGAAAGTGAATTGTAAATTCGCGCGACCTCGCCCGTGAGCTCATGCCATCCGAGCTGCTCGCTGAAGTTGTCGTGGACCTGTGAGGACACCTTCCAGACGGTCGAGCCGATGGGCGCGAGTGGCAGCATCAGCAACGCGCTCGTGATCGCCCCGAACGCGAATACGGTCCAGACGGAGGCGAATGTCACTCGACGCAGACGCACGGACGACGATGACAGCCAGCGCTGCAGAGGAACCACTCCGCCAGCCATGAGCATCGGATAAGCGGGCGTCAGGTAGTAGAAGCGTGCGTCGGCAAATGCCATCACCGCAAAAACGATGAGATACATCCAGCCGAGAGCTCGAAATCTTCTGCCGTCCGAGTCGAACAGAAAGTACCAGAGTCCGGCGAGCCAGAGGGGGATCGTCACGAGAGATGTGCTGACGTAGAACTGCTGGCTCAGAAAGCCTTCCGTCCTCCCGATCGAGACGTCGCGTTCGTGGATCGTCTTCAGGAACTCGAGAGAGACCCAGTCGTGATGGAACTGCCAGAGAAAGTTCGGCAGAAAAATGACGAGCGACAGCGCCACCCCGAGCCAGAGCCAGCCGGAGCGCAGGTGGCGTCGGAGCGGTGTCAGCAGAACTCCGCCAACGAGACCGAGCACCCAGAATGCCATCGTGTACTTGGTCATCATCCCGAGACCGATGGCGGCTCCGATGGCGAGCCACCAGCGGGGATCGTCGGTTCTGATGACTTTGATGAGCGCCCAGGCGACGACGACCCACCAGAATGCATCGAAGGTGATGTACTGGAAGAGTGAGGTCATGACCATCGACATCGGCGCGATCGCGACGGCTACGGCGGCGATGATCTGGAAGTGCCGGCGCGCTCCCAGCTCCCGCGCCATCAGTCCCGTCAGGACCATGATGGCGCACTGGGCAAGTGCGCCAAACATCCGAAAGCCGGTCGTGGAAAGGCCGAACAACTCGAGCGCCACGCGAGCAACCACGGGAGTGAAGGGCGGGTAGGCGACGTAGCCCCATGCGAGATAGCGTGCGTCGTCGATGACCGCGAGCTCGTCCCGGTGAAAGCCGTACGCCCCGTTCGTCAGAAGATGGAAGACGAACCGCGCGGTTGCAACGAGGAGTAGAAGCGCCAGATCGTGATCGATCCGGAATCGGGAGCGTTTGTCGGCCATGGGCCCGGATTCTACTCGACGCTGGGCGGAGGGGAGGGGAGCCGGTTGGGCGGGACGTGATCTCTGGTGCTTCCGGAGGGCTGGAGCCTTACGGGGTCAGTTCTGCGAGACGATGCTTTGCGGAGGGCTGGAGCTCCTCCGCGAGTCGGGCCTGGAGAAGCGGAGCCCCAGGTGATGAATGTGGCGATGCTTTGCGGAGGGCTGGAGCCCTCCGCGAGTCGGGCCTGGAGACCCGACCCCCCCATGGGGGGGCGGGTCAGGACGGCGATGTCAGTCGAGGAAGAACTGGAGGCGCTCGGCCTTGTCCTCGTCGAGGTCCTGGTAGATGACCCGTCCGAGGTCGCGGATCTGCTCGCGTTCGCTGATGGGCAGGCGGTTCAGCCGCCGCTTGACGACATGAGACGCGAGCTCGAATTTTCTGTCGGAGAGCGATGCGAGTCCCTCCAGGTCCCGGACGAGCTTGCGCAGCGGCCGGTGCTCGATTTCTTCGACGAATTCGACCATCTCGCGCAGCGTCTCGGCGTCGTTTCCTCGCCGCACGAGGGTAGAGGAGGGGTCAGTGTCGGAAAGTGATTGCATGTAGGTCTCCATTTACGCTATCTGCGAATAACGTATTGCAATGGCAGGACCAGAAATGGAACGGATCCTCGAGCTACGCGAAGACCTGGCGCAGGAACGGCTCGAGCAGCGAATTGAAGATCTCCCAGTGCGAGAGGTACGGAAGATGTCCGGCCCCCCTGATCTCCCTGTACTCGCAGTGCGGAATGAGCGCCGCGAGCTCGAGCGCATCCCGTTTCGCAACGAGGCCGTCTCTGGTTCCGTGGATGACGATTGATGGCACGGCGATCTGTGGAAGCATGCCGCGGAGATCGGTGTCGAAGACCTCTTCGAGTCGTCGTCTTCGCTCGCCGGCACTCGTCTCGGCAGCCTCCCGTGCCACCTCGGCGGCCGCATGGCGGTCGAGTCCCGATCCTCCCACGAACCTCGCCGACAACGGAGCCATGAACTTTGCCAGCCATTGCATGCGTGGAAGAATTTTTTCCATGATCCGGAGCGGTGGTGGGAATGCATGGTTTCTCGCGAACGCCGCCGTGAGTACGAGACCGCTGAGAGCTGGGCAACGATGACTTGCGGCATCGATGGCGACCATGCTTCCGAACGAGGTGCCGAGAATCGCTGGGCGGTCGTTCTGGTCGACGACCTCGCACACCGCCTCGGCGAATGCTCTGCGACTGCCGCCGGGGTACGGCTCCACAGGACCACTCAACAGAAGAAACCGATAGTCTCGTGCGAGGGGACGGAGCCTGGCAAATGACAGACCCGAGCCGGCCATTCCGGGGATACACAGCACGGTCCTGCGGACATCCTCGCTCCCTTCGGGGAACGTGAAGCAGCGGAGAGGAATGGTCGAGGTGGACACGTCGACGTACGGCAGGTCGAATCCCGGAATCCGGGATGGGCTCGGCAGTTTCATGGCAGTCCGTTCTTCAGGATGGGTGCATGCATCACGCGCGCGTACATTCGCACGCCGTCGAACATCCGACGATTGCGAAGCAGCTTCCCTCCACATGCAGCGCATCGGGATGTCCGCATTCGCACCTTGGGAGTGCCAGCTTGCACTCGATGGTCTCTCGCAGAACCTCCCACTCCGAGCGCTCTTTTTGGCTGAGCGACTCGAGGAGCGAAAGGTAGTCGGCGAATGAAGCGCTTTCCCTCTCGGATGGCCGCAGCTCACCGCAGGCGATGCGGCCGTCGCGGAGAGTCGTCCAGCGACAGAACAGATCCTCGAGGTCCTTGAAGCTCTTCTCACTCATGGGCCAGCTCCAGGGCGACGGGAAGCGGGGGAAGCTCGACGAGCTCGAGATTGGTCACGGCATGATCGAGAAACTCGCCGGCGATCTTGCGGAACCTGCTCGTGTCGTCGGTGACGAGAAACTCGATCGTCGCCGCGCCCCTTTCGTTTCTCGTCAGCATTCCACGGCGGGTGAGCTCGTTCATGACCTGTTCAGCGGTCGTTTCGGCAGAGTCCACGATCTCGACCTCGGGTCCGACAACCTGTTTGAGGGTGTTGCGGAGGATCGGGTAATGGGTACAGCCGAGCACGAGCGTATCGATCTTTTCATCGATCAGAGGTTCGAGGTAGATCTCCGCGATCTCGCGGCATACGCGCGTATTGGCCCAGCCTTCCTCGGCGAGAGGAACGAAGAGCGGGCACGCGGCTTCGCTCACCTTCACCTGGGGTGACATCGCCAGGATCGCTTTGCGGTAGGCGCCGGACCGGATTGTTCCTTCTGTGGCGATCACGCCGATATTGCCTCGACTCCTCATGACTGCCGCCCTGGACCCCGGTTCGATCACACCGATCACCGGGACATCGAGCTCCTGGCGCAGAACGCCGATTGCGGCAGCTGAGGCCGTGTTGCAGGCGACCACGAGCATCTTGATACCACGATCGGTCAGATACCGGGCTGCCTCCTGAGAGTAGCGCCGGATGGTGGAGGGGGATTTGGTTCCATACGGGAGGCGGGCGGAATCGCCGAGATAGACCAGCGACTCGGCTGGAAGTTTGCGGGAGATTTCTCTGAGAACCGTCAGTCCGCCGACACCACTGTCGAAGACTCCAATCGGGAGATCGTGTTTCATCATTTCTTCCCGAGTTCAATCGCCGCGCCAGAGATGGAAAGGCTACTCGTACCTGAGGGCATCAGCCGGGTCGAGGCGGGCGGCGCGCACTGATGGAATGAGTGTCGCGAGCCAGGAGATGGTGAGAGAAAAGGCGGCGATGACAGCCAGATCAGTGGGCCTCGTAATGAAGGGAATCGAGGAGACGAAATACACCTCCGCGATCTCGGGGCCGAATGATACGAGCTCGAATCTGGTGATGATCCAGCAGACGACGACGCCGATCGAGATCCCCGCAGCGGTACCAAGCACGCCGACGAGAGTGCCATACCAGACGAAGACCTGCCGTACGAATTTTCGATCGGCTCCCATCGAGGTGAGGATCCCGATTTCCTTGCGCTTCTCCTGGATGGTCATGATGAGCGTTGAAACGATATTGAAGGTCGAGACGAGGACGATCAGTCCGATGACGATGAAGAGAGCGAGCTGCTGGATCTCGAGCATGCCGAAGAGTTGCCTGTTCGCCTCACGCCAGTCGCTCACTCCGAAATGCTCGCCCATCGTGCTCTCGATCGTCGCGCGGGCTTCCTCGAGCGGAACATCATCGTCGATGTCGACCTCGAGCACGTTTGCCGCGTTCTCGATCGATAGAAGCGACTGTGCCGTTTCGAGGTCGATGAAGGCCCAGCGGGCATCGAACTCGAAAAAGCCGGTGCTGAAGACGCTCGTGACGACGAAGCGGCGCGTCCGGGGGAGGAAGCTGCCCGACTCCTCGCTCGGAACGGTGACGGTGAGGATCTCGCCGCGATGTATGTCGAGCTTGTCGGCCAGGTACTTGCCGACTGCAATGCCTGTCGGACCTTCCGCCGTGGCGAACGTGCCTGCCTCGCCGATGATCTTCCTGACGATCAGTGCGTCAGGATGAGGTGTACCGATCCCTTTGAGCATGACCTGTTCGCCGCGGGTGTGCTTGTCCGAGGTCACGAGAGCCTGCTGAAAGATCGACGGAGTCGCGCTCACGACGATCGGAAGTGCCTCGATGGTACGGACCTGTTCGTTCGGATGATCGATCAGTCCCGTGACCGGGAAAAGAATCAGCTCTGCGTTTCCCCCGAGGATCTTGCGCTCGAGATCCTGCCGATAGCCGGTCATCAGGGCCATCGAGATCACGAGCGCCATCACTCCGATTACCAGCCCGATGAAAGAGACGAGACCGCCCGCCGAAACGATCCGATCGGTGGGTCGCCGCAGATATCGCCAGGCAAGAGTCAGGGGCAGGCTCACTCGCGGGAGTTTCCCCGGAACTGCTCGATCACGTCGAAGAAGTCGTCGAACAGGTGCAGCGAGTCGTGCGGGCCCGGTGCGGCCTCAGGGTGAAACTGGGCCGCCAGAATCGGGTGTGATCGGTGGCGGAAGCCCTCAAGCGTCTGGTCGTTCAGATTCAGATGCGTGAACTCGACCTCAGACTCTTTCAGTGAGTCAGGATCAACCGCGAAGCCGTGATTCTGTGCGGTAATTTCGACCCTGCCGGTGCGCAGATCCTTGACCGGATGATTCCCGCCGTGATGACCATATTTCAGCTTGTACGTTCGGCCGCCGAGCGCCAGCCCGAGAAGTTGATGGCCGAGACAGATTCCGAGGATGGGGAGCCGGCCGACCAGTCGGGCGATGTTTTCCCGGGCGTACGTAACCGGCTCGGGATCTCCCGGCCCGTTCGACAGAACGAGGCCATCGAAGCCGGCGTTGAGGATCTCGTCCGGGTGAATCGAGGCAGGGTAGACCGTGACGTCGCAGTCTCGCGCGGCCAATTGCTCGAGAATGTCCCGTTTGACACCGTAGTCGTAGACCGCGATCCGCCGCGTGGCGGACCCGGAGGTCGAGCCCACGAGGTATGGCCGGAGTGCAGTGACCTCGCGGACCAGGTCGCGTCCCGCGAGCTCGGGAGCCGCTTTGATGTCCCGCACTGTCTCATCGATCGATCGTTCGTCCGTGACGATCATTCCTTTTGCCGCGCCGCCCGTACGGAGTCGGCGGGTCAGGGCACGTGTGTCGATGCCGGTCAGCCCGACGATCCCGTGGCGCACGAAGTACTGGGCCAGAGACTCGAGAGCGGCGGGGTCTCTGTCGGGCGAGAGCTCCCGGACGATGAAGCCGGCGGCCTGCGGGCGATCACTCTGCTCGGCCTCGGCGGAGAGCCCGTAGTTGCCGATGTGGGGCGAGGTCATCGTGACGATTTGAAAGCTGTAGGAGGGATCGGTGAGGATCTCCTGGTAGCCGGTGCACGATGTGTTGAAAACGACTTCGCCGACAGAGCTCACATCCGCGCCGAAAGCCTCTCCTTCCCAGAAGGAGCCGTCTTCGAGTACGAGTCGTCCGCTACGCATCGAGGCCATTATATTGTTTTGTCGGACGGGTCGCCGCTCGCGGATTCACTGCTCCCAGTCTCGAATCTCGAAGTCTCGTCTTCGTCTCGCGGCGGATCACCGATCCCGAGTTTTCGCAAGCCGTGGACCAGGCGGGGGAACTTCGGTTCGGCCTTCTCGAGGACGCGCTCCACCTTCGGATGATCGGGAAAGAACGCGATGAGCGCCAGAAGGAAAAAGATCCATCCCTGCAGGATCGGCAGCAGAGAACCGATGATACCCAGGATGAGAAATACGATTCCGAGGGAGATGCGTGCGATACGCAGAAGGTGCTTGTTTCGATCAGAATCCGTGCTCCCTGTGCTCACCAAAGGTCTCCTTCAGAGTGTTGACGATCTCACCGATCGTACAGTGACTTCTTACGGCCTCGACGATCGGATATAGCAAATTTCGATCCCCGGTCGCTGCTGACCTCAAGTCGTCCAGTGCGGCTGCTGCTCTGGCGGCGAGCTTCCGATCTGCCTCGCGCCGGGAACGGAAGTCGCGGAGCCTCTCGATCTGATCGCGCTCGACGTTCTCGTCGATGACGAGAAGCGGAAGGGAATGCAGCTCTTTTTCATTGAAACGGTTGACACCCACGACGGTGCTGCGCAGCTCTTCGAGATCGCGCTGCGCGACATACGCGGAGTCCCCGATCTCGCTCTGGATCCATCCTTCCTCGATCGCACGCAGTGCGCCGCCCATCTCGTCGATCCGCTCGATCATCTTCATCGCTTCACGTTCGAGGTCGAGCGTCAGAGTCTCGACCGCGTAAGAACCGGCAAGGGGATCGGCAGAGTCTGCCACGCCGCTTTCGAACGCGAGGATCTGCTGGGTCCGAAGAGCGATCGTCACCGACTCCTCGGTGGGGAGTGCCAGCGCTTCATCCCGCGAGTTGGTGTGGAGCGACTGACAGCCGCCGAGCACGGCAGCAAGGGCCTGATACGCAACGCGGACGACGTTGTTCTCCGGCTGCTGGGCAGTCAATGTGGATCCTGCCGTCTGCGCATGGAAGCGCAGCATCATCGAACGCGGATCCTTTGCATCGAACCGGTCCCGCATCAGACGCGCCCAGAGTTTTCGAGCAGCGCGGAACTTCGCGATTTCTTCGAGAACGTTGTTGTGTGCGTTGAAGAAAAACGAGAGACGTGGTGCGAAGCTGTCGACCTCCAGGCCTCGCTCGACGGCCTGATTCACATATTCGATGGCGTTGGCCAGAGTGAAGGCGATCTCCTGAACGGCGGTCGATCCTGCTTCCCGGATGTGGTAGCCGGAGATCGAGATGGTGTTCCACTTCGGAACTTCTTTGGCGCAGAACTCGAACGTATCGGTCACGAGCCGGAGGGATGGGCGAGGCGGAAAGATGTAGGTTCCGCGGGCCGCGTACTCCTTCAGGATGTCGTTCTGTATGGTCCCGCGCAGCGCGGACCACGGCAGTCCCCGACGTTCAGCGACGACCAGAACCATCGCCAGGAGGATCGATGCAGGGGCATTGATGGTCATCGATAGCGAGACCTGGTCGAGTGGGATCGCGTCGAGCAGCGTCTCCATGTCCTCGATCGAATCGATCGCGACTCCGACCTTCCCGACCTCACCGCGGGCACGCGCATCGTCGGAGTCCATTCCGATCTGTGTGGGAAGATCGAAGGCGACCGAGAGACCGGTCGTTCCGCGATCGAGGAGATACCTGTATCGCTCGTTCGACTCAGCCGCCGTGGAGAATCCCGCATACTGACGCATCGTCCAGAGACGACCGCGGTACATCGTGTCCCTGACTCCCCTCGTGAAAGGGAACTCTCCCGGCTCTCCGAGATCCGATTGAGCCTCGAAATCGCGCTGCTCCAGATCTTCGGGCTCGTATGCGTTCGGGATCTCCAATCCTGAGGATGTGCGGTAGACCGGCTTTTCGTCGTTTTCTCGTGACATGGCAGCAAGTATAGTAGCGGCAGGGCGCTGCGCATCACCGATTCTGCGGGTTATACTTGCAGCCCCTTTGCCCTATGGCACTCTCCGGAAGTCTTCAGACGATGCACGCAGGCGACCTGATTCAGTGGGCGAGTCTCGCCCGCAAGACTGGTGCGCTCGAGGTCCATCATGGCGGGGTGCAGAAGAAGGTGTACTTCCGCAGCGGCAGGCTCATTTCATCTGCCTCGACCGATCCGCGCGACTACCTCGGTCAGTTTCTCATGAGTTACGGGTACATCAACGAGGAAGAGCTCCGCAAGGCGATGCAGGTTCAGCGGGAGTCGGGCATGCTGCTCGGGAAAATACTCGTGACCATCGGCGTCATTTCGGAGGAGGATCTCCGGAAGCTGATGCGTATCAAGGCGGAAGAGGAGATCTACGACATCTTTCTCTGGAACGAGGGTGAGTTCACATTTACGGATGATGAGCTGCCTCGTATGCAGATGATCCCTCTGAACGTCGACGTCACCGGTCTCATCATGGAAGGGTCGAGGCGAAAAGATGAATGGAGCGTGATCAACGAGGTCATCCCGGACCGGACCCATATTCCGGTCGTCGAGAAGGCTCTCGAGCCTCATTCGCTCCCTCCCGAGAAACGGAGGGTTCTCGAGTTCATCAATGGAAGGCGATCGATCGAGGAGATCGGTCTCGAGAGCCGGTGCGGTGAAGTTCACCGTGGCGAAGACGATCTTCGAGCTGGTGAAGGGGGGGCACGTCAAGCTGGTCAAACCCACGGGTGACGAGTCCGTTACCAGCGCCGATATCCCATCACCGGACGAAGAGATCTCGAGCCTGATCGACCGTGCGCAGTCCGCTCTGCGCTCTGACGATTACGAGAAGGCGCTTCGGTACATCCGGGCGGCGCTGGAGGTCGAGCCGAACAACCCACGCGCGAAGTCGGTGCTGGGCAATGCTGAGGATGCGATCCGGGAACGTCTTCGTGAGCATGGAATCCTTCACGACAAGGTGCCGCGTGTGATCAAGCCGATCGAAGAGATCAGCGACATGAACTTCCAGCCGAACGAGGGATTCATACTGTCCCGGATCGATGGACACTGGGACATCGGCTCGATCATCAAGATCAGCCCGATGCGCGAGCTCGACGGCCTTCTGATCTTCCGTCAGTTGAGAGACCGCGGCGTGATCATTCTGGAGTGAAGCGGCGCCGGCGGCCGCCCTTGCGTTCATCGTTCCGATCCCTGTCATCCTGAGCCGCCGGAGCGGAGCGGAGGGGACGGTCGAAGGATCGCGAACGGCCCGACTGTCAGGACGGAAATAACGCGACAGTCAGGACGTACCCGATCCTTCGCTGCGCTCAGGATGACAGCCCTTGCGTTCATCGTTCCGATCCCTGTCATCCTGAGCCGCCGGAGCGGAGCGGAGGACGGTCGAAGGATCGCGAACGGCCCGACTGTCAGGACGGAAATAACGCGACAGTCAGGACGTATCCGATCCTTCGCTTCGCTCAGGATGACGAGCTTTACTGAGATTCGGCTGACTGCTCGATCTGCGAACTCTTTCTGAAATCGACTGAGCTCCTACCAGCCGGCGGCAATCGTGAAGCCGAACTCTCCGCTCGCATTCGGTCGCTGGAGAGGATACGCGTAGTAGAAG
Organism: uncultured Acidobacteriota bacterium; assembly: GCA_963829355.1. GTDB lineage: Bacteria > Acidobacteriota > Thermoanaerobaculia > Gp7-AA8 > JAHWKK01 > CAWHHZ01. Next base: position 2,004 of record CAWHHZ010000029.1, on the reverse strand, counting down.
TGAAGGGGGAGGTATCCTCCGAGCAGGGTACGCAGTCCCACTCCGACGCTGAAAACCGGCACCCGCTCCACCGTGTCCTTTGCGTACTCGAACGTTGGATCTTCGTCGTCGGTCCAGGCGACTCCCCCGTCGAGGAAAGCGAGCATCTCGGTCGGGAGGAACTCGAGATTGAACAGCCCGAACTCTTCGGGTCCGAAGAGCGGGGCACGCACCTCCAGGTTCACCACACCGATCTTGCTTCCTACGAGGCGGTCGAACTCGGGACATGCGTTCGATCCCTCCACGGTCGTGCATTCGTCGACGCTGAACGATCCCGTGTCATAGCCTCGCACCAGAGTCTGACGTCCGAGGAAGAGGGGAGAGAGGCGAGGATCTTCGGCATCGCTCCCGTAGCGGCCGTAGTGCATGCCGCGGAAAGCGACGGTCACTGGTCTGAAAAAGAAGTACTGCCGGTAGTCGGCGAGCGCCGTCTGGAACTGGAGATCTCCGCCAGTGGCTTCCGCCTCGAAGCGATACCGGTGTCCACGCACGGGTGAGATGAAGCCGAATGTAGAGGTGTCGCCGACGTAGGCGAGACTGCCGGAGTAGTATCCGATGCTCGGGAAATCCTGGAAGTCTTCCCGGTCGCGCCCGATGATCCGGTTGCCCGAGAGATAGTATGTCTGAATCTCGCTGTCGAACCCGAGATGAACGTACGACGCGGATGCTTCCCATCGACGGTTCAGCGAGATCGGATACTGCGAGATCAGTTCTGCCTCGTCGACGGTGACGACTTCGCGCAACTGATCGATCGCCGTAACGGGAACCGGCTGCCCATCGATCTCCACCTCGTCCTGACGGACACGCACCGTCCGCTCGGTCACGTAGGGGAGGTGAGTGGCACCGGCGCCCCAGTTGATTCTGTTGGTCTGGTTCAAATAGATCAATTGAAGCCCGATCTGATCCTGGAAGCTGGTGTCGCTCGACCCTCCGGCCTGAATCGCGACGCCGAGCTGATGCCGGCCGAGAAGATCGCTGAAGTACGCGCTGATGGCGCCGGCGAAGCCCACGCCGCCGAATCTGTCGGTCCCGACTCCGATCGACGGGGGTCCGATGAAATCGAGGCTCAGGTCGGGATCGTATTCCTGCACGTCGAGATCGGTGAGGGCCGGGGGCAGACCGGCCGTCGGTCTGCGCAGGTATGCCTCGACGAATGAATCCTGGGTGGGGCTGCTCGGAGGCAGGATCTCCGCAATTGTCGGTGCACCGGACCCCACGGGAGCAATCGGCTCCGACGGCACCAGATCGGGCGAGAAGCCGTAGATGTTGAATCTCGAATCTTCGAAGACCGAAAACATCATGCGGCCGGTATTGGCCGCGACACTCAGCGCAGGTGACATCTCGGTGATTCCGCTGACGCCGGTCCGGACGTCCGTGATCCGCCGCACTGTGCCGTCAGTCAGCGAGTAAGAGTAGACGTCGTTGACGCCCTCTGGATTGGAGACGAAGTAGATCGTCTGACCGTCCGGGGAGAAGTTCGGATCGATGTGCTTGGATCCGTCGAAGATCGTCAGGACCTGGATTCCGCCCCGCTCGACGTCATAAATTGCGAGGCTCATCGGATCGTAGGTGAGCTCCTGAAAATCCGTTCCCGGCCCACGATCGGTCACAAAAGCGATTCTGGACCCGTCGGGCGACCAGCGCGGCTGAAAATCAGCGTAGCGATCGGAAGTCAACTGAGTCACCTCGCTCGTCTGCACGTCGAGGAGATACAGATCAGTGATTCCGCCGCGGGATCCCGAGAACACGATCGAGCGGCCATCCGGTCCCCAGGAGGGGCTCGAAACTGCTCCGACTGTGGTGATGTGGATGCGCTTGTCGATGTTGCCTGAATCTACGTCCAGGATCGCGATCGTGTTGTCACCCTCTTCGAAGACCACGAACGCGAATTTCTTTCCATCCGGGGACCAGCTTCCCGCGGAGTCGAGGAAGCGCAGTGCATCGAAATGCGGATCAGCACTCGCG
>CAWHHZ010000028.1:0-116145 GCA_963829355.1 uncultured Acidobacteriota bacterium | reverse complement strand
GCGCAACTTCCTCCGCGGAGGCCTGAAGTTGCAGCGCCCTGCTCGATGAATCCATCGTGGCTTCGCTCACCTGCTCGGCGGCGGCGAGAATCGACTCCGCATCCCCGCGAACCTTCGATAGCGAAGTCGATGCGTGATCGGAGAGTCCAGCCTGCTTGGAAGCACGGTCGAGAAGTTTGTTCGTCCCGCCAGTGATGACCCGGACCCCCTCTGTGACGGAGGTGCCGCTCTCCCCGATGCTGGCGAGCAATCGCCGCAGCTTGGAGCGCGTCTCGCGAAAGTTCTCCGCCAGGTCTCCGATCTCGTCATCCGTGAATACTCGAAGGGGGGTGCGGAAATCGCCCGAGGCGATCTCGCTCGCGACCTTTCGCAGAGCCTTGATCGGGCGCGTGATGTCTCGGGACAAATAAATCGTGCTGAGGATGAAAGCCCCTGCGGTGACGGCTCCGAGAATCAGAGTATAGAAGGCAATCTGCCACGGGATGCTCGCGTAAGGAGTCCAGGGAACTGCGAGCACGAGTACCGAGCCATCGGGAAGCTCGAGGAAACGGGAGACATTTTCGGAGACGAACCGCAGGCTGGAGCCGGACTTGATCGCGAGAATCGTACGGATCTCGTCCTTACCGGGAGTGGAGCTGTCGACCCCAATTGTCGAACCGTCGGGACGGACGACGAAGAGGTCGTGATCTTCGGGAAGGGTGCGCTGGAACTCTGTGAGCGCAGCCTGCTCGACTTCCCCCTGTGAGAGTACCGAGTAGATGTCGTCGAGGGGCGTCGTTTCTGTTGCGATCGCGAGCTCCTCGAGAGTCGTGGAGACTTTTGCGGACACCAGAAGCACGAGCGCGATCAGAAACGTAGCAGCCAATCCGAGAAAGATGATGGCGATCTTCCGGGCGACTGGAACCTGCCGGCCGACATAGTGCAGATCTTCGAGATGTCTGGCGCCGCTGAAGAGAATCTGTTTCGCGGTGAAGTAGTCCCAGGCGAAGCAGAAGGTTCCGATCAGGGTTGCCGCGGTGAGGAAGTACGCAAATCCCAGCCCGCTACGAAAGAACAGCAGGGTGGAGACGACCGTGAACACGACGCCTGCGCCTACCCAGACGGCAAACGCAACATTCTCGGTACGCTCGAGAGACCACGACAATGTCTCCGACACGTCGGATCGCCGTTCAACCGCATTCGACACGAGCGAGCCCGTCGCGTTCAGATCACGAGCAAAGAGCACCGCTGCGATTCCGTAGACAACGAGCATCACGACGATGACGCTGAGCAACGAGGTCTGCGAGGTCTGGAGGACCTGGCTGAGGAACAGCAAGGAGACCAGGAATCCAAGAAGCAGTGGAGGGCCAATGAGCCAGAAGATGAGCTGGCGCTGAACTCTCATTGCAGACAGACTCTGCCTCCTCCGCTTCGTCTACGACACTGTCGCGTCTGATTCTGCGAGCTCAGTCGTCTCTTGTTCCTCTGAATGAGCAGGAATTGGGTATCTCCCTGTAAAGCAAGCCGTACAGTAGAGGTTTTCCGGATTATCACCGTCGCCTCTGACCGCGTCAAGCATACCCCCTACCGAAAGATAGCCGATCGAGTCGGCCTCGATGAATGATCGGATGTCATCGACGGAGTTTCTCGAGGCGATGAGCTCCTGCCGGCGAGGAGTGTCGATCCCGTAGTAGCAGGGACCGGTGGTCGGAGGAGAAGAGATTCTCATGTGAACCTCTTTCGCCCCTGCATCCTTGAGCATCTTCACGATCTTCTTTGAAGTTGTGCCGCGCACGATCGAATCATCGATCAGGACGATCCTCTTGCCGGCGACGATCTCTCGCACCGGATTGAGCTTGACCTTCACGCCGAAGTGACGGATCGACTGCTTCGGCTCGATGAAGGTCCTTCCGACGTAGTGGTTCCGGACGAGTCCGTACTCGAACGGAATCCCAGACTCCTGAGCATAGCCGAGAGCGGCGAACACTCCCGAATCGGGAACGGGCACGACGATGTCGGCATCGACCGCGTGCTCGCGGGCCAGCTTCGCGCCGAATCGCTTCCGCACCTGTCCGACGTTGCGCTCGAAGATCGTCGAGTCAGGACGCGCAAAATAGACGTGCTCGAAGATGCAGCGCGCTTCGCGGGGGGAGGGGTTGTATTCGAGCACCCGAATGCGCTCCTCGGGGGGGCGACCATCGTCGCAGTCGAGAACGACGGTCTCGCCCGGTCGGATCTCGCGGATGACCTTCGCGCCGATCAGATCGAAGGCGCAGCTTTCGGACGCGACGCAGAGAGCCTGGTCGAGCTTGCCGATGAGGAGTGGACGGAAACCGAGAGGATCTCGAGTCGCGATGATCCGGTCCGGAGCAAGCGCGATGAGCGAGTACGCCCCTTCGATCTGTGAGACGGTGTCGGCGAATGCCGCCTCGACCCCCGAGGCCTGAGAGCGAGCGACGAGATGAACGACCACTTCGGAATCGGACATTGAGTTGAAGATCGATCCGTTCTCCTCGAGAGTCTGACGCAGCGCCACACCGTTGGTGAGGTTCCCGTTGTGAGCGACGGCGATCGGTCCCTTGCTGGTCGACGCAACCAGAGGCTGCGCGTTGCAGAGAAGCGATCCTCCGGCGGTCGAGTACCGGACGTGGCCGATCGCTGCCTGCCCCGGCAGTCTCTCCATCCGCTCCTCGGTGAAGATGTCGGCGACGTATCCCATCTCGCGCTCGAGATGGATCTGGGGACGGTCCGCCGCGAGAATATGCTCGCCCGTTCCATCCTTGCCCGCCGCGGTGCCCACGTTCGAACCGGACTTCTTCCGGTCGAGCGAGATCGAGGCAATCCCGGCGCTCTCCTGACCACGGTGCTGCAGCGCATAGAGGCCGAGGTAAACAAGGTTTGCGGCATCCTCATGGTCGAGAATACCGAAGACGCCACATTCGTCGTGAAATTTATCGGAAGTCATGGAGTCTCCAGAACAACGATGGGGCGCTGTGATTTCCTCGGTACGTCGGGAAGGTGGCGGTGTGGGAGTGAATCCGCAGCGTCACCCCGAGCGGGTGGGCGGGTGAACGCGAGGGGCCTCGCCAGTCGCTTGTACGTAGCGCGCATGCCGAGATGGCGCTGCGGCGGGGCGGGAATCGCGCTGATTTCTGAAATCGTGACTGGCGAGCCCCTTCGCTTTCCCGCCCGCCCACCGCTCAGGGTGACGACGGAGCTGGATTCGGCACTGTTCATAGAGACTCCGGAACGTGGCTCTTTGCCAGTTCGTTCAATGGGCGATCAGGTCCACGGCCTCTGCCTGACCGCGGATGACGTCTTCCGGCGATGCACCCGCGAGAAGCTCTGCAAATGCTTCGTTCCAGATCCGCTTCATCTCGGGAACCGTCGTTCTGATCAGGTCGGCGCCTCGACGCTGGATCACGAGAGCGCCGGTCACGGTGGTACCGATGGCTCGAGCCGCCACACCGTGCGACTCGGCAATCGCCATGATCGCGTCGAGGTTCTCCGGGGCACCACACACGATTGCGCGTCCCTGCGACTCAGAGAAGAGAATCGAGAGCGAGTCGAGATCATCGGCGTGGTCATCGAGCGCAATCTCGGCACCGACACCGCTCATGGACGACTTCGGCGATCGCGATCGCCAGGCCGCCAGTACCGAGATCGTGCGCGCTCTCGATCAGCCTCTTCGACCGCGCTTCGAGGATGGTTTCGATCAATGCCCTCTCCGCCTTCAGGTCGACGAGTGGACCCTTCACGGTCGTGTCCCTGTCGTGAAGCTGGAGAACCTCTGAGCCTCCCAGCTCATCGCGCGTCTCACCGAGCAGGAGGATGGACATCCCGTCCCGCAGGAAGCTCAGCGGCATGCGGTCATCGATCGACTCGAGGATTCCAACCATCCCGATGGTCGGGGTAGGGAACACCGCGCGCCCTTCCGTTTCGTTGTAGAACGACACGTTTCCCGACACGACCGGCGTGCCGAAGGACTCGCATGCCTCGGAGATCCCTCGGATGGCCTCGGAGAACTGCCACATGATCTCCGGACGTTCCGGAGATCCGAAATTCAGGCAGTCCGTGATCGCCGCGGGCCGAGCCCCGGTGCAGGCGACGTTTCGCGCCGCCTCGGCGACCGCCTGCTTGCCACCCTCGTAAGGATTCAGCCAGCAGTAGACGGGGTTGACATCGGATGAGATCGCGAGCCCCCGGTCCGTTTCCTTGATGCGGATCACGGCCGCATCCGACTGCTCGGAACGGAGCAGGGTGTTGGTCCGGACCGTCGTGTCGTACTGCTCCCAGATCCACGCCTTCGAGCAGAGGTTAGGCGAGGCGAGAAGGTGCAGAAGCGTATCGGTCTGCTCGTTGTCGCCTGTGTTCTCGCGTACCCAGGACTCACTGATCGTGTCGAGATAACGCGGCGTTTCGATTGGTCGTTCGTAGACGGGAGCCTCGGAGGCAATCGGTTCGACGGGTATCGTTCCGGCCTCCTCGCCGTGCCAGAAGAGCCGCACCATTCCGTCGGTCGCCACCTCACCGATCACCGCGACATCGAGCTCCCACTTCTCGAAGATGTCGATGACTTCCTGCTCGCGTCCCTTGTGGGCGACGATCAGCATCCGCTCCTGAGATTCCGAGAGCATCAGCTCGTAGGGCGTCATCCCTTCCTCACGCATCGGGACACGGTCGAGGTGAAGCTTGATTCCGGTTCCGGAGCGGCCGGCCATCTCGAACGAGGATGACGTGAGACCGGCGGCGCCCATGTCCTGAATGCCGACGATGACGTCTTTCTCCATCAGCTCGAGACACGCCTCGAGAAGGAGCTTCTCGGTGAATGGGTCACCTACCTGGACGGTCGGCCGCTTTTCTTCGGACTCGGCATCGAACTCGGCCGAGGCCATCGTCGCGCCGTGAATGCCATCGCGGCCCGTCTTCGAGCCGACGTAGATCACCGGGTTTCCGGAGCCTTCCGCGGTGCCGAGGAAGATCTTTCCTTTGCGGGCGAGTCCGAGTGCGAAGACGTTGACGAGGATGTTGCCGTTGTAGCTCGAGTGGAACGTCGTTTCGCCGCCGATGGTCGGGACCCCGATACAGTTTCCGTAACCGGAGATGCCGCGGACGACGCCGTCGACGAGATAGCGCATCCGTGGCGCATCGAGTTGTCCGAAACGAAGCGAATCCATGGTTGCAACGGGGCGCGCTCCCATGGTGAAGATGTCGCGGAGGATTCCTCCGACGCCTGTTGCTGCGCCCTGGTAGGGCTCGATGAACGACGGGTGATTGTGCGACTCCATCTTGAAGGCTGCGACCCAGCCGTCACCGACGTCGATCACTCCTGCGTTCTCTCCTGGCCCCTGCACGACGTGCGGACCGGTGGTGGGGAACTTCCGCAGGTGGACCCGGCTCGACTTGTAGGAGCAGTGCTCGGACCACATCACGGAGAAGATACCGAGCTCGAGGAGGTTCGGCTCGCGGCCGAGAATCTCCTTGATTCGGTCGTACTCATCAGGTGAGATGCCGTGGGAGGCGATGATGTCGGGGGTAATGGGGCTGGCAGCAGTCATCAGTCGTCAGTCGTCAGTCATTAGTCATTGGTCATTGGTCGTTGGTCATTGGCCATGGGTCATCAGGTCGCTGATGGGTGGTCGTCAGTCATCCTGAGCGAAGCGAAGGATCTCGTACGGCACGACTCGACCGAAATGCCGGCGAGGATAATTTCACGAGATCCTTCGACCGTCCTGCGCTGCGCTTCGGCGGCTCAGGATGACAGTTTAGCTAAATACCAATGACTCAAAGACTCAATGACCCAACGACTCAAATCAATAAAAATCGTACGAATCGATCTTGTCCACGAGACCTGCCTCGTGGGCGCGATCGAGGAAAACCCGAACAGCTTCACGGCCGCGATCGCCGTAGTCGATCGTGAGATCGTTGACGTACATGCCGACGAACTCGTCACCGCGGCCTCGGTCGAGTCCCCGGCCGAATCCGAGAGCGTAATCGAGTGCCGCTTCACGGTGATCGAGCGAGTACTGGATCGACTCGCGGAGAATCCGGGATGCTTTTCTCATCAGTTCCTCGCCGAGTGAGCGCCGGATCGTGTTGCATCCGAGAGGGAGGGGGAGACCGGTGTCTTCCTTCCACCATTCGCCGAGGTCGACGACCTTCCGGAGTCCCATGTCTCGATAGGTGAGCTGGCCTTCGTGAATGATGACGCCCGCTTCGACGCGGCCGTCGAGGACGGCGTGCTGCACCTCGTCGAAATCCATGACGACAGTCTCGACGTCAGGCGCGAACAGCTTGAGGGAGATGAAGGCAGATGTGTCAGCTCCCGGGACCGCCACCTTCTTCGTGTGCAGATCTTCGGGTGAGATCCGGTCCTTCGAGACGACGAGTGGGCCGTAGCCGTCGCCGATCGAGGCACCGCTCGAGAGGAGCGCGTAGCGGTCGGCGAGCTCGGGATAGACGGCGAACGAGAGTGCGGTGACGTCGTATTTCTCGGTGCGAGCGAGCTCGTTGAGCGACTGGATGTCCTTGAGGTGGTGCTCGAATTCGAGCCCACCAGTGTCGATCAGGTCCTTCGCGAGCGCGTAGAACATGAACGCATCGTCGGCATCGGGTGAGTGTGCAAGTGTGATCTTGAGCTTGTCCTGAGTCATGTCCGTCCTGAAGCGTCCGGGGTCCCGGACGAGAAAGTAGTCGTGGAAAGCGGGCACGCTCTCCCGCTCGAAGGGCGAATGGTGACAGGAGAGAGGGAAAGGATCAAGGGGGGCGGGAGGGTTTGAAGGTTCAAGAGTTTAAAGTTCAAAGTGGAAGCGGTGGACGAAGTGGACGAAGTGGATAGGGGTGGACGGGGTGGACGGAAACGTGGACAGAGGCGTGGACGAAAGAGTGGACCTGTGGACATCGGGACCTCTTTCCAGCTCTTTGTCCACGTTTCCACTGCCGTCGTTCGCTTCTGTCCACGTTCCTGTCCACGCCTCTGTCCACGTTTCCGTCCACCCCGTCCACAACTTTGAACTTTGAACTCTGAACTTTGAACCCGTCTCTCTCTCTCCATCCCTTACAATCCTCCCCGATGATTCGAACGGTATGGGTAGCAGTCGTCTCGCTCGTGGCGACGCTGGTTTGCTCGCCTCTGGTTGTTCTGGTGGCCGTCTTCAGCAGTCATTCGCCTCTGATCGACCGGATCGTGCGGTACTGGGCACGATCGATCGTGCTGGCGGCAGGGATCAGTCTCACGGTAGAGGGTGAAGAAGGGATCGACTGGGGCAGGCGGTACGTCCTGATCGCCAATCATCACTCATACATGGATATCCCGGTGCTGCTTTGCGCGGTGCCTCAGCCTGTGCGATTCATGGCAAAGAAGTCCCTCTTTCAGATCCCGATTTTCGGATGGGGGTTGAAGGCGGGTGGGTTCATTCCGATCGATCGCAAGAACCGCGGGACGGCTGCTCAGTCCTTCGGTCTGGCTGGGGAGCGGATCCGCAAGGGGAACACGATCGTCGTCTTCCCCGAGGGCGGGCGGTCACGCACATTCGCAATGCAGGAGTTCAAGAAGGGCGCATTCCTTCTCGCGCTCAAGTCCAGGCTTCCGATCCTTCCGGCGGCGATCGTGGGAACCTTCGAGGTGTTGCCGTCCACGAGACTCAAAGTGGTTCCGGGACCGGTCGTGGTGAGGCTGTCGCGGCCGGTTGCTCCTGACGAGTTCTCCGTCAGGCAGATCAGTGATCTCGTGATCCACACCCGTGAGGCCATCGACGCAATGAGATCTGAGGACGCGAGCTCGTAGAACCGTCTATCGCTCTTCGTAGCATCCCCTATAATGTGCGAAATCCTGCGGCATCGAGCCGAGCTCCTCAGAGAACTCCTGGAGGCTTCTTCGTGAGTGATTCGTCAAGCACCGCCGTACTCGAGCAGTCCACGATCTCGGGTGACGGCAATACGGTCAATGATCTGACCATCCATGTGGCGACTGTCAACGGTTCAGGTTCACAGTCGTCGAACAATGTTCTGATGCGGTCCCTGTTTCAGATGGGTATCCCGGTGAGTGGGAAGAATCTTTTCCCCTCCAACATCGCGGGACTCCCGACCTGGTTCACCATCCGCGCGAACCATCGCGGCTGGACCGGGCGCAAGAAGGACGTCGATGTTCTGGTATGCATGAACATCGCGACTGCAAGGGAAGACGTCGATGCGCTCAGGCCCGGAACCGTGTGCATCTATGACGAGTCGCTCGGCTGCTCGAGCTTCCGTGACGATGTTCACTTCTTCGCGGTTCCTTTCTCGAAGCTGGCGAGCGATGTCACGAGCGATACGCGACTCAGGAAGCTGATCGCCAACATGATCTACGTGGGCGTCGTCGCCGAGCTCATCGGTATCGAGCGCCAGGAGATCGTCAATGCTCTCGAGAAGCAGTTCAGCGGCAAGGCGAAGGCTGTTGCGCTGAACGTCGAAGCGGTCGACAAGGGGATCGAGTTCGCGAAGGGGAACCTTCCGCGGCAGGAGTTGTTTCGTGTAAAGCGGATGGACGCGACCGGCGGTAAGATCCTGATCGACGGCAACTCGGCCGCGGCGATCGGATCGATGTTCGGCGGAGTCACGGTCGTCACCTGGTATCCGATCACGCCGTCCTCCTCACTTTGCGAAGCACTGATCGACTATCTCAAGAAGTACCGGAAGACGGAAAATGACGAAGCCACGTATGCCGTCGTGCAGGCCGAGGATGAGATCGCCGCGATCGGCATGGTACTGGGTGCGGGATGGGCAGGGGCGCGATCGCTGACATCAACCTCGGGGCCCGGCATCAGTCTGATGACCGAGTTTGCGGGACTCAGCTACTTTGCCGAGATCCCTGGCGTGGTGTGGGACATCCAGCGCGTGGGCCCCTCGACCGGCCTTCCGACCCGGACCGCGCAGGGTGACATCCTGCAGGTTGCGTTTCTCTCCCACGGTGATACCCAGCACATTGCGCTGATCCCCGGATCTGTGGGGGAGTGCTACGAGTTCGGATACAAGGCGCTCGACCTGGCGGAGCGATTCCAGGCCCCGATCTTCGTGCTCTCTGATCTCGACCTCGGGATGAACAACTGGATGTCGGACCCGTTCGAGTACCCGGCGGAACCGATCGATCGCGGGAAGGTCCTGACGAAAGAGCGGCTCGAGGAGCTCGGCGGAAAGTGGGGGCGGTATCTCGACGTCGATGGCGACGGGGTTCCGTGGCGCACGCTGCCGGGCACCGATCATCCGGAGGGCTCGTACTTCACGCGTGGATCCGGACACAATGAGTACGCGCGATATACGGAAAAGCCGGAGGACTACAAGAACCTCGTCGACCGGCTGAAGCGAAAAGTCGACGGCGCGCGACAGTCGCTGCCGCGGCCTATCGTTCAGTCGGTCGAAGGATCGACGATCGGAATCATTGCGTACGGGTCGAGTGATCCCGCGGTCAGTGAGTCCGTCGTTCAGCTTCGGGAAGAGCACGGGATAAACGCTTCATATCTGCGGGTTCGGGCGCTGCCGTTTACTGATGAAGTAGGAGAGTTCTTCGCACGACACGAGCGGGTATACGTCGTCGAGCAGAACCGCGACGGCCAGATGGCATCGCTGTTGAGACTCGAAGTTCACCAACACGAGAACAAGATCCGCAACGTGCTTCACTACGACGGGCTGCCGGTGTATGCCCGCTTCGTGACCAATGCAATCGTGGATGCGGAAGCGTCGGAGTCGAAGAGAGGATAACGATGGCAGACAGCGTACTGAAGCTTGACACGGAAGTGATGAAAGAGAACCGCATCGGTCTCAAGGCGCTCGATTACAAGGGCGGAAAATCCACCCTCTGCGCCGGCTGTGGCCACGATGCGATCAGCAACCAGATCATCCGCGCATTCTACGAGATGAATCTCGCGCCGGAGAGCGTGGTGAAGTACTCCGGCATCGGGTGCTCGTCAAAGACGCCGGCGTATTTTCTCTCGAGGTCGCACGGGTTCAATGCGGTCCATGGCCGGATGCCGGCAGTCGCCACGGGTGCGACCCTCGCGAACCGGACTCTGACGGGAATCGGCGTCTCGGGCGATGGCGACACGGCCTCGATCGGACTCGGGCAGTTTCTCCACATGATCAGGCGCAACATCCCGATGGTCTACCTCGTGGAGAACAACGGTGTCTACGGTCTGACGAAGGGTCAGTTCTCCGCGACTGCGGACGAGGGCTCACGGCTGAAAACCGGGGTGATCAACGACATGCCGGCGATGGATCTGTGCGCGCTCGCAATTCTCACCGGCTGCGGGTTCGTCGCGCGTGGATTTGCCGGCGATCCAAAGCAGATGGTGACGCTCCTCAAGGCGGCGATCGCGTACGACGGTCTGGCCGTCATCGACGTCATCTCACCATGCGTGACCTTCAACAATCACGAAGGGTCGACCAAGAGCTACCCGTACGCGAAGGAGCACGACGAACTTCTCCAGCAGATCGGATTCGTTCCGTCGTTCGAACAGATCGAGGTCGACTATGAGCCGGGCGAGATCAAGGAAGTGCACCTGCACGACGGCTCGAGGGTGCTGCTCCGAAAGCTGGAAGAAGACTACGATACCGCCGATCGCGATATGGCGCTGCGCCGGCTATCGAAAGCTGAGCGGGATCATCAGATGCTGACAGGCCTCGTGTATCTCGACCCCGGAAAACCCGACTTCATCAGCCTCCTCGGAATGGTCGAGCAGCCGCTCGCGCACCTCAACGGCGACCAGATACGGCCGGGTCGCGAAGTGCTGGAGTCGATCATGGAGGAGCTGCGATGAGCGATCGGAAAGCGCCGGACGAGGTGGAAGAGTCCGATTCGAAGGGCGCGACGGAAGACGACACGCGTAAGATCGGCGCGATCGACCCCGACGATCCCCTCGGTAACGAGCGTCCGTCGGAGGAGCACTCCGGGCAGGAAGGTGAGGAGGAGAAGTCGTAGCGGCTGGATATAGCCTCCTTCGATCCCGCCGCCCAGATTCCTCGCTCCGCTTCGGAATGACAGGCCCTGCTTTTTGAGAGTTTAGCAGGTGGTGTCATCCTGAGCGAAGCGAAGGATCGCGAACTTTACCGACTGTCAGGACGGAAAGAACGCGACAGTCAGGACGCACCCGATCCTTCGCTTCGCTCAGGATGACGAATTCGGGAGGACTCGACCCCACATGGACTACTTCATCAGGCGGTCGATCGACGGCGCCTTGAGAAAGAACCGCCCGGTCTGGAGCGCGTCCTCGTGTCCCGCGCTGCTCTTGTAGAACCGTTTGGTTGCAAGGAGAGTCGTCTCGGGCCGGTCGTCGGTTTTGAGCGCGACATGGAGGGGTGTTCCCGGGATTCTGGCCCCCGCGCGTGCGAGATCGGGAGAGATGGCCGACAGGACTTCGGTGCGCAGGTCGCGGTACGGCTGACTCTCTTTCAGAGCGGCGGTGGTCCAGACGTCGATCCATGCCTTCTTGCCAAGAGTGATTCTGTAGCATTTCACGGGCAGATCCTTGATCGTGCCCCTTCTGCCTGTGTCGGTGACTGGCAGCTCTCCGAGCTCTGCCGTCTCTTTCTCGGGAGCGAGGCTTCGGAACAACTGCCGCAGGGACGCCAGATTTGCGTCGGAATAGATCCGCAACGAGGGATTTTCGATCCGAACCGACTTCGAGCCCGCCTTCAGATACCCGTCCAGCCACAGACTGTCCGCCCGCACACCCTGCGGGTATACGGCAATCTGGATGTTGCCCAGCTTCTCGAGGAAGGGAAAGACTGCTGTGGGACGAGCCTCGAGGTGGAGCGCGTAGTTCGATCGGGGAGCGGGGGGCGAATCCGCACTGCCAGATGAGGCCGAGAGAAGGCCGAGCAGGAGGATCGTTGACATTACCATGCGGTTCATCAACGAGGGAAACGAGGGGAGGGAAGCGGTTGCTTCCCTCCCCGTTGGCGAAACTACCAGCTATAGGTCACAAATCCGAGGGCGCGCCGGGCGAGCCGGTCTCCGCCGAACGACTCCCAGTGATCGCTATCGGTGAGATTGCTGACGTTGAGTCCAATCGACATGTCGTCCGAGAGACGATAGTTGCCAGCGAGGCTCACGACCTCGTAGGACGGAACCTCGCCGAAGTAGATGCCTGTGGCCCAGAGGAAGTCGTCGACCCAGCGAGCCTTGATCGATGCATCGAAGCGATCGGCCCGATAGGTGAGACCGAGTGTCGCTTTGTATTCGGGCGCATTGGGCAGGAGCTGATCGGGCGCCTCGCGAACGATCTCGAAGTCGAACCAGCTTCCGCTCGCCTCGACGATCCAGTTGTCGGTGACGTACCAGTTCATGCCGAGCTCGACGCCTTCGCTGTCGACCTCACCCGCGTTCGTGTAGGAGAGGACGATCGCCGGCGAGCCGTCCGCCAGATTGGTCATGCCGAGAAAGGTCCCTCCGAGTGCCCCCTGGAGCTGCTGAAGAACCAGAGCCTGAACCTGGGGCTGGAGCCCTGCCGGGGGCTGATACTGACCGTACAGCGGGTTCACGCCCGGCAGGAGATCGGTCACGAAATTCTGGATGTTGTTCTGATAGTAGTCGGCCGTGATGAACACGCGATTGCCGTAGATGCCGGCATAGCCGAGCTCGTAGCTGGTGATCTCCTCGACGTCGAGGTTCGGATTGCCGAGTGCGAGGATCGGAATGGAGTCGAATCCGAGCGAGACACCACCGAGAAAGGGGCTGAGCGCGGCTTCGAGCGCGGATAACGCCGTGATCGGTGCTCCTGCGGGCGCCCGCAGGAAGAACTCGGAGTAGTTCGGGACCTGGAACGCCTCGTTGTAGGTCGCACGAATCGTCTGGTTCGGTGTCAGAGCGTAGACCAGAGAGGCTTTTGGCGAAACCTGTGGGTCGTGCAGCGTGCTGTCATCCCAGCGCCCGGCAACGACTGCCTTGAGAGAGTCGGTGAGATCGAACTCGAGTTGTCCGAAAACGGCCTGCATATCTTCGTTACGAGCTTCGGTCATCAATGTCTGGAAGCCGCTGGGATTCGCTGTGTCGACCTTCTCTTCGGTGTAGGCGACTCCGCCGATGATCCGGCCGCGACCGTTGTAAAACACCTGATTCCCCTGGATTTCTCCATGAACGTTGGAGGAGTCCTCGTAGAGGAGCGCGCCGGAGGCGAGTGCGACCTGCTCATCGGCGTTGCGGGCGTCCCAGTAGCCGAGGATGTTCCAGTGCTCGGTGTTGAAGTTTGCCCGCGCCCACGGCCGGTCGACGTCGGTCACCTGAACACGACCGATTCCCGTCTGGAAGGTAGGCCCCTCGAGGGTCGCGTCGCCTGCCTCGAAGGTCAGAACGGAGCTGTCTCCGAAGTACTTGTCGAAGCGCAGGCCGCCGTAGGCGATCTGGACTTCGGTCAGAGCCAGAGCAGCGCGCTTCGAAGGGAAGACAGTTGAAGGTTCCGGGGCGGGTACTGGGAGCACATGGAGCGTACTCGACTCCGGCGTTCCGCGAGCGGGTGAAGTCATCGCTCTGCTGATAGCCACCGACGATGCGATAGAACCAGTCGGAGCCGATCTCGCCCGAATGGCTCAGATCGATACGCCCCGTGCTCAGCTCACCGCCAGTGAGTGTCACTCTGCCGCCCTGGCTGTAGCGAGGGGATTTGGTCACCATGTTGAGGACGCCGTTGAAGGCATTCGCGCCATAGAGCGCCGAGCCCGGACCTCTGACCAGCTCGATCGTTTCCATGGTATCCATCGGGAATGAAACTGCAGCCCACTCCTGCGCTCCGAGAAACGGGACGGCAGGATCACGTCCGTCGATAAGCGTCAGGACGCGACGGTTCAGGGAGCTGTTGAATCCTCGTGTATTGAAATTGATGTCGTACAGACCGCTCTGCGAATAGTCGACACCCGTGCCGAACTCGAGGACCTTCGGAAGCTGTCCGGTCGGTGAGGCAAGCGCGATCTCTTCAGTACTGACGACGTTGACCGCCGCTGGGGCTTCCACGATCCGCTCGGCGTTTCTCGAAGCGGAGTAGACGGTGATCGTCTCCGCGAAGCTCAGCTCCCAGTCGAGCTCACGATCGAGAGTCGTCGTCTGGCCCGACTGCACGACGACTCCCTCGATCACTTCCGTCTTCTCGCCAGCCGTCAGATACAGGGCATGGGTGCCGATGGGAACGGAGCGGAGAACATAGGAACCATCCGCCTGGGTGACCCCTGCCGCATTCGTTCCTGAAGCAACGACCACGACGCCCGGGATGGGCTGTCCCTTGGGCCCGGTCACTTTTCCACTGATCCGGCCAGTCGTCTGAGCCAGAGCCGGCAGAGTGAGGATCGTGAAACAGATGATGATGGAAAGACGGCGCATCCGAGCCATGTTCTTCTCCCTCTCTCGCGGGGAAGGAGCCGGTAAATCGAAGAGCTCCGCCCGCCAGTCACGATAAATTAAACCGATTTGATGCAGTCACTTATAGCAACGGCCTCATGCACAGTCAACAGCAATCCATCCCAAAGTGGTACGCCTGCACCGGCACCTCAGGCCGAGATCAAGATCGCGTGTGCTCTTTGCGCCGGTACTCCTTGTTTGCGTACATGTCGGCGTCCGCTCTGTCGATGGCGCTGGCGAGATCGCCGGAATTGGCAAACGGAGAGAGACCGATCGAGACCGTGATGGGCATCGCCGAGGCGAGTGCGTTTTCTTCGAGCGCCTGGTTGATGTTGCCGAGGCGCTCGCGGCCGAGCGTTTCGCTGATACCGAAGAGGATGACGAGAAACTCGTCTCCTCCCCAGCGGAAGACCAGATCATCAGCTCGCAGCACGGAACGGACCGCCGAAGCGACCTGTCGGATCGCGAGATCTCCGGCCGCGTGACCGAATGAGTCATTGATCTTCTTGAGGTCGTCGAGGTCCACGATCGCGACGCAGCCTGCGTCGAGATCACCGCGATCGCCGCGCTTCTCGATGAGTGAATAGTACGCGTGGCGGTTGAGCGCCGCCGTGAGCGGATCCTGCCGCGCAATCTGCTCGAGCCGGGTATAGGACTCTGCAATGGCGAGCTGTCTCGCCACGGTCATGAGAAGCTCACGATCGCGGGACGAGTACGGTTCCTCGGAACGTCGCCGCCCCAGGAGAAGAAATCCGGCTAGCTCTTGATCGACGATGATCGGAATGAGCAGAGCCGCTCTCGTGACGCTCAGCCAGATCCAGAACTGGCCCGAGGAGGAGTGGCGCTTCAGAGCGGCGTGCGGATACAGGAGATCAATCTGGATCGGCTCATTCTGCCTTGCCATCATTGAGACGACCGAGTTGTTGCGGGCGAGAGCCGGTGTGGATACCGGGTCTCCTGAAGCGATGAGGGGGCGGAAGACCGACTCTCCCGGATCGAGTGTCCAGCACGAGATGTGGGTGGGATGCAGCGCGCTCTCGATCTCTCTGACCGCGAGCCGGGAAAGGACAGTCAGATCCGATCCTTTCTGAATCATCGAGATGAGATGGATCAGCTTCTGCTGCGAGTCGTAGTCGTTGCGGAAAAATCGCCGGTCGATCCAGTTGAGGAGCGATGACCGGTACTGAAGAAGGATTGCAAGTGGAGCGAGTATCAGTACCAGTGCCGCGAGATCCGTCGAGATCAGCTGAGCAATCGTCCGGTGCCGGTTCACCCAGAGAAAAGCGAGAAGGACCGTGGCCGGAACGGCGATCAGGCCCAGCAGGGTGCCGCGAGCAAGAGCGTACTGAATACTTTTTCTCAGCAGGATTCGTGTCTCGAAGATTCTGTGGCGCACGATCGCCCAGGCGAAGATGGCCGAACCGGAAGCGACGCCGAGCCAGAAGATTGTGCGTCCGAGGACGATCAGCGTGACGGGCGCCTGCATCGTATCGAGTGCCAGAAGAAAGATCCACGCAGCGAACGGAGGCAGCAGTGAAGAAAGCACCCAGTGCAGGCGACGCCGCTCCGTCTCCATCGGCTCGTTGCGGAGATGCGTGACGAGGATGGTGATCGCAAGGACCATCATGATCGGCGAGTAGAGTTGAATCAGACCACCCAGATACAGATTCGGCAGGGCGTTGCTGAGTACCGGGTCAACCACCCTCGCAACTCGCACCAGGGCGAGAAGCAGAACCGGGAGCGCGAACAGATAGGGAAGAGCCTGGACCGATCGGTGTCGCCTCACGAGCGCCAGGGGGCGGGGGAACAGGAGTGCGAAATGCACCAGTAGAGCGACGAATCCGACGTAGAACAGATAGTCGACCGAGTGGAGCGCAAACCGCAAAGCAACTGGCCAGTCGCCCGTGAGATCTCCAACTCCCGGGACCTCGAGAAGAGCGTTGCCACCGATCCAGAAAGAGAGCGCAACCGCCGCGGCTCTGGCCTGTGCGAGCGACGGACGGAGCAGCAGGATCGCCCCGGCAAGGAACAGCATCCAGAAGTTCACCGCGACTCCGAGGTACCTCGCAGCAGAATCGAGCAATTGGACGCCGCCGGTCCTGATACCCGTTTTTCGCGACTCCCATTGACTGATGTTCTGCAGGTCGAGCCGGATCAGGCGGCCGTCGCGCTCGACGAGAAGCCGTGTATCGGTCCACGGCGACGCGTTGTAGAAGAGCGGAAGGCCTGAGGTCGTCGGAGTTCCGTCGACGGCAGCGATTCTATCCCCCTCGACGAGCCCCGCACGATCGGCCGGCCCATCAGCAACAATGTTCCAGATGACTCCGCTCTGCCTGTTCCAGCTCATTCCCTGATCTGATCCGAGATGAGCCGCAGCGAGGAAGACCAGCAGCAGCACGGTTGCGACGCTCCATTGCAGCCAGCAGAAAGCCACCAGCGCGCGGGTGGGCCGGGGGAGTGATCTGAATCTGTCCGAGCTTGAAACCGGTTCCTTCATGATCACAGGTTTCAGCCCGTCACGGACAGCCGGCGGTGGGAGAGGTGAACGAACCGTGTCTCGCAGGCCCGTTCAACCTCGGGCCTCTCCCGCATCTCGCGCGTTGAAGGTGTCTGGGAGAAGATCATTGACGATCCAGATCGGGCCGACCAGAAGATGGACGAGGTTCTTGAGAAACGCCGGGCTCCGGCCTTCGTAGACACCGTGGCCGATGAACTGAAGTATCCATCCTGCGCCGAAGATCATGACGTTCAGCCAGAACGGGATCGAAACGCCGACCATGTAGAGGATCGCGCTGAAGACAAGCATTGCGACCCCGAATCTCCAGCCGAGCCAGAAGTAGTAGAGCGACCCCAGTACAATCAGGACCGCGGCGGCATTCAATCCCCTGCCCGTCAACGGGATCCCGACGAGAGACAGCATCCCGAACAGGGACAGCATGATCATGGGGATCCCGAGCCTGTGACACCACTTGTTGCCTGTGGTGCGGTGGTGGCTCGAATAGTCCTCGAACAGAGATGTGGCACGGTGCATCTCTGGATTATAGCCGGAAAGCGAGGTGTCAGCCCTCGCGCGCCGGTGTGAGCTCAGCCGGTCAGCCGTCGGTGCTCCAGCGAGGGAAGGGACGACCGCACCCGTTCCTGGAGGTCCGGATCGATTTCCGCGAGACAGATCCCCGGGCCGTCCGAACATTGCGCGACGACCATCCCCCACGGATCGACGATCATCGAATGACCGTAGCTCGATCGTCCCTTGAGATGCTTCCCCGTCTGAGCGGGCGCGATCACCCAGCACGTGTTCTCGATCGCGCGGGCCCGAACGAGAATTTCCCAATGGTCCTTGCCCGTGTGAAGCGTGAATGCCGACGGGATCAGGAGAACATCCGCTCCGGCTGAGGCAAGCTTCCGGTAAAGCTCCGGAAACCGGAGGTCGTAGCAGATCGACATGCCGAATTTAGCGATCGGCGTGTCCGCGACGATCACGTCGGTACCGGGCTCGACCTGACTGCTCTCGCGGATCGTCGTGCCGTCCTCCAGATCGACGTCGAAGAGGTGAATCTTTCGATATGTTGCGTTGATCTGTCCCTGCGGATCGATCAGCACCGAAGTGTTGCGGGCCTTGTCGGGAGACGATCCTTTCTCCCCGATACTTCCGGCGAGCAGCCAGATGTCGCGCTCCCGGGCCTTCTCGGAGAAAAGCCGGATGGTCGGACCGTCGAGCACCTCTGCTGCCTCGAGCCGCACGCCGTGTGGTGCGATGAGGTCGGCGTTCTCCGGGAGAGCGACGAAACGTGCGCCACGTGAAGCCGCGCGATCGATCAGCCCCAGGGCCTGGGAGAGATTCCGCTCCCGGTCATCAGTCGAGTTCATCTGAATCGCTGCGGCAACGAAGCGTTCCATGAGAGGAAGTGTATCGCGGTCTGGATACGTCGGTGGAATGGCTAAAAAACTACCAGGTTTCGCCGGCCTACGTCTACTCCGCCGTCCGGCCGTAGCGATCTTCGAGTCTCACCACGTCATCGAGCTCCGTCGTGGAGACTTCCGCAATGTCGGAGTCTTCGAGAGCTTCGATGCGGTGGATCAGACGGGGCGGGATGTGAAAAGACTGCCCCTCCTGCATCTCGACGATCTCTTCATCGGCACCTGAGCGAAGCGTGAGCTTCACCAGACCGCGAATGAGGTAGAGAGTCTCCTCTTTCTTCTCGTGATACTGGAGGCTGAGAGACTCCCCCTGATCGACATGGAGGATTTTGCCGACGTAGCGGCTCGCCCGCGCCCAAATGAGCTCGTAGCCCCACGGCTTGTCGATTTTCTCGATCACGACGGGCGCAAACATCGAGCTGGCTCTGCTCATGAAACAGTCTCCCTTTCCTCATCCGAATAGCGTTCGTGCAGGTCCACAGGCTTGCTCTTCCGCCTCATGTTGATGTTCAGCACCTCGACGAACACCGAGAACGCCATGGCGAAGTAGATGTAACCCTTTGGAATATGGCGGTCGAGTGATTCGGCGACGAGTGACATTCCGATGAGAAGGAGGAAGCTCAGCGCGAGAATCTTGATCGTCGGATGATTCTCGACGAAACGGGAAATCGAGCCGGCCGCCATCATCATGACTCCGACCGCGATGATCACCGCGGCAATCATGACACCGACCTCCTCGACCATTCCGACTGCTGTGATGACCGAGTCGAGCGAGAAAACGATGTCGAGAAGCATGATCTGGATGATCACCGAGATGAAAGAGGTCGCGACTTTCGTGGACTCGTGCCCCTCCTCACCCTCGAGCTTGTCGTGAATCTCGAAGGTGCTCTTGCCGAGGAGGAACAGTCCTCCAATCAGAAGAATGAGGTCCCGGCCAGAGATCTCCTGGCCCAACACCGTGAAGAGAGGGGCCGTCAGTTTGATGATCCAGGCGATCGACAGAAGAAGGAGAATTCTCATGAACATCGCCGCGCCGAGGCCGGTCTGTCGTGCTTTCGCCTGCTGTGAGGCGGGCAGCTTTCCGGCCAGGATGGAGATGAAGATGATGTTGTCGATGCCGAGGACGATCTCCAGGGCAGTCAGCGTGAGAAGCGCTATCCATATCTCGGGGTTTGTAAGCCATTCCATAGGCGCGACATTATGCCTGAACTCGGATGGATGGTGTAGGGAGCTCGTGGGGAGTGGGAGGGTTCATGGGTTCAAAGGTTCAAAGGTTGAAGAGGGGAAGGCGGGGCACGCGAGAGCTTGTCATCCTTCGCTGCTCCGAAAATAGCCGCCGGGAGGCTGTCATTCTGAGCCGCCGCAGGACGGCGAAGAATCTCGTACGGCCCGGCTCTCCTGGACGGTAAGTACGGGACAGTCAGGACGCACCCGATCCTTCGTTCGCTCAGAGGCTGTGAAAGATTCCAGCGCAGGGCACGCAGGATTTTTCACAGCCTCTCAGGACGACAAGTCACTTCTACTCGCCGACTTCGCGCATCTCCAGTTTGACGTTCCGCCGGGCCAGCTCCGCAACGATCTGGTCGTAGAGCGACTCGTCGCGTCCGAGAATCTCCAGCGGCAGAACCCCGGGTGTTCGGATAACGCCTCGTGCGAGCAGCCGCGCGATGATCGCGCAGGGGAATCCTGTCGTTCTCGCCATCGAAGAAGTCTTCGTCTTCATGTCGGTACGATCGAGAAGATCGAAGCGGTAGTGTCTGGTGGTGTCTGCCTGCCGCCCCTCGACGTCGACGCGCATCACCGTCAGCTCCTCTTCGTCCTCCGGGCGCCGCCACTGGTCGAACATCAGCGTCTCGGTCAGACGTCGAGGGATGATCTCGACTCCATCGACGACGACCGGGTCGTCCGAGAAGAATCCGGTCTCGCGCATCATGCGCATCCGGTCGACGTGTCCCGGGTAGCGCAGCGTTTTCTCTTTCATGTTGTCGGCCGTGACGGTGTCGAGCAGAGTCCGGAGACCGTCGGTGTTGAACGCTTCCAGTGAACCGATTCCCTCGAACTCGATCAGCTCCACCTCGGAGAGGGCCTCTCGCGTCTCGACCCGCCCGTTCTCCACCAGTCTCGCCGGGCGGGTGTACTCCTCGATGACATCGGTCGGCGAGAAGACGGAACGGTACTCGTACGGCCAGTAGCGGGGGACGGGCAGTCCGCCAACCAGAATCCTCGCGCTCACGATGTGGTCCAGCAGCGCATCCCCTCGTCCTACCGCAAGGTTCGAGAGGCCCGGGGACACGCCAGCATCCACGACTGCCGTGACATTCTTTTCCCTGGCGAGCCCGTCGAGCTCCAGAGGATTCTCGGGTGCGAACGAGATATCACTGATCGGTTTCCCCTCGCCGATCACTGTACGGAGCATCTCCTGGCCAAAACGTCCGGGGACCGCACCGACGACGACATCGGCATCGGCGATGACGCGGCGGATCTCACTCTGATCTGACAGGTCCGCCCGCTCGCGCTCGACGTTCGCGTCCAGTTTCTCGAGCGCCGCGTCAGAAAGATCGACGACTCGAACTGACAATTCCGGATCGGCCGCGAGATCGCGAACGATTGTTCCACCGACAAGACCACATCCCAATACAGTAATCCGTTTCATGTCGCGGATTATATGGGGAACGAATTTCGAGGGACAGGCGCTCGAGAATCATTTACTCGGCGGCGCGATACAGATCGTCGACCGAGTCGCATTTGACTGGAGCCGGCTCGTCAGGTCCATCGACGAGATCGAGGAGCTCGTCCATCCGCGCTTCCGCATCTGCCTCGCCGATCTCGATCAGTCTCTGGAGGTAGCCTGGTTGGAACATGAGAATCGAGAGGAAGTCGGGACTCTCTGTTTCTTTCGAGCCCAGGCCGCGCGCGAGAAACCGAAACGATCGTGGTAGCTCGGGCTCGAACTCGGCGGCCAGTTTCCCAAGGTTGACTGACGGTCGAACCACGACGAGATCGACCACGCTGAGGCCGAGTCGCTCCTCCTCCTCGACTCGCATCAGCAACTGGTTGAGACGCTCGAGTCTCAGGACATCCTGGTCGACCAGATCGAGAAAGATCGCCTTCATCAGTTGTCCGATGATCTGGCCGGGGGGAGGGTAGACAGAGGTTTCGTCTTCGTCGGCTTCCTCGAACGATCGCTCGTAACGGGTCGATACGGCGAGGATTCGCCTGGCGCCGAGATGGAGTGCCGGAGAGAGCGGCGCAACGAGTCTCACGCCGCCGTCACCAAACCACCCGTTCTCCAGACTGATGGCAGGAAAGAACAGCGGAAGTGCCGAAGATGCCATCACGTGTTCGATCGTCAGGTCGACCTTCTGGCTTCTGCGGTTCGGCCGCTCCCATACATCGATGTCGCTGCCCTGTACCCAGGTGACCGTCTGGCCAGTCGAATAGTTCAGAGCAGTCAGCGCGACCGCCTGGAGCCTTTGTTCGTCCAGGTTCTCCCTGATCCCGAGAAGACGGCCATCATCGTGTGGCAGCATGGTGGCGAGAAGCAACCGGAGGGGATCGGTGTCGACGAAGCCACGCGCCTGTGCATGGGCTCCGCTCGATCCGGAGAGAAGGCGCCGACCCCATTTGAAGATCATCTTGGTCAGAGAGCGAGTGCGGATGTCGAAGACATTCCCCGTCTCGAGATTGCTCCACAGATGTGCGAGAGAGCGCACGGTCTCCAGCGTATCGGCTCTGCTCGTCGCCAGGAACGCCGCATTGATCGCACCGGCGGAAACGCCGGTGATAATCGGGAAATGAAGATTGGGACGTCTGCGAGCAATCGCCATGAGAACGCCCACCTGATACGCCGCCCGGGCACCGCCGCCGCTGAGAACGACTCCCAGATCCGAGTACCTGCAGGACATGAAGCGTATTGTACGTTCAAAGTGGAGGGGGGAGCGAAGTGACGAGGTGAAGGTGAAAGTGAAGGTTGAAGGACCCTTGGATTCGACCAGACCAGCGAGCAGCGACGAACAAGCAACAACCATGGACCGACGAGCAACGACCAATCATTATCGAGTCGGGACTCCCGAGACTCTCGATCCTTCCGGAACAACTTGACTCATCCAGTCTCCATGTCCATAGTGCGGGCGTCCGAATCATGAAAAACATACGCTCGAGTACACCCGCCCTCGTCCTGTTCATCTGCGCTCTCTTTCCAGCGACTCCTGCGTGGTCGCAGCCGTCAATTTCGGCCGAAGCAGATGGCGCCGCGTTGCGCGGACGCCCGCTCCATCTGACCGTGACGGTCTCCGGGGTCCCGGAAGGTGCGACGCTTCCGGTGGAGGTGGTCATCGACGGGAGTCGCGTTTCGGACCTGCAGCTGTCCCGAGGGGAGAACGAGGTTGTACTGAACGAGACGAAAGACGCCGCCTCTTATTCAGTCGAGTTGCGGGGGGCCGGGTTCGAGGAAACGGTCGAGGTTCGAGCGATACCGGGATGGCTCTCGATTGCGCCGCCGCTTCTCGCAATCATTCTGGCCCTCGTTTTCCGCGACGTGCTGATTTCCCTGTTTCTCGGAGTGCTGGCCGGTGCGTGGATCCTGGCAGGGTGGAAACCATTTCCTGCGTTTGCATCGACGATAGGCGACTTCATTGTTCCGGCGCTTGCGGATACGGATCACGCGTCCATTCTCGTGTTCTCGACTCTGCTCGGCGGCATGGTCGGATTGATCTCGAAGAGTGGAGGAAGTCTCGGCATCGTCGACAAGATCCGAGGCTGGGCCACCAGCGCTGAACGAGGACAGGTTGCAACCTGGATGATGGGGATCTTCATCTTCTTCGACGATTACGCGAACTCGCTCATCGTCGGCTCAACGATGAGACCGATTACGGACAAGCTGAGGGTGAGTCGCGAGAAGCTTGCGTACATCGTGGACTCGACGGCGGCGCCCGTCTCGAGCATCTTTCCTATCTCCACATGGATCGGGTTCGAGGTCGGTTTGATCGCAGCAGCGTTCGCTTCTGTCGGAATAACGATGGACGCGTATGGAGCCTTCATCGCCTCGATTCCGTATCGCTTCTATCCGATCTTTGCCCTGCTTACAGTGCTGGTTATCGCGGCGAGTGGCAAGGATTTCGGCCCGATGCTGAAGGCTGAGAGACGTGCTCGCGCAACCGGAAAAGTCCTCGCCGATGATGCAGTTCCTCTGGCCGATCCGACGGGCGATGCTCTGACTCCGCCCGAAGGGATCCCGTACAGAGCCATCAACGCGATTGCACCGATCGTCACGGTCATCATTGTGACGGTCATCGGTCTCTTCATCACCGGCTCAGCTGGAGTCGATCGTGCCGCGCATCCTTCGACAGCAGGATGGCTGCAGGCCGTCTTCTCTGATGCGAACAGCTATGCGGCTCTTCTCTGGGCGTCCATGAGCGGTGTGATCGTGGCCCTGCTCCTTCCGCTCGCCCAGAGGCTGATGCCATTGCGCGAGCTGATGAGCGGAATGGTGGAGGGTTTTAAGGCGATGCTGCTCGCACTGATCGTGCTGACTCTCGCATGGTCAATCGGAGGGATTACCGAAGCTCTTCACACCGCCGACTACGTCGTCGGGATGACGCAGGGGATCCTTTCCCCGCACTGGGTGGGCGTGCTCGTCTTCATCATGTCGGCGCTGATCGCATTCGCCACCGGCACGTCGTGGGGAACCATGGCCATCCTGATGCCGCTCGTCGTGCCCGTCGCGCACGGTATTGCGGTGACGGCAGGCCACGCTCCAGGTACCACGATCTACACGGGCGCCCTTCTCGGCGCGATCTCTTCTGTTCTCGCGGGAAGCGTCTGGGGCGATCACTGTTCCCCGATCTCCGACACGACAATTCTCTCGAGCATGGCGACGGGGTGTGATCACATCGCTCACGTCCGGACACAGTTGCCGTACGCAGTAGGGGTCGGGGTCCTCGGCATGCTGGTTGGCGACATCCCCACCGGCTACGGATTGAGCCCCTGGATTTCTCTCGTCGTGGGATCGATCGTGATCGTTGGAGGCGTGTTGTGGCTGGGCAGACGGAGCGATGAAGAACTTCCGGCATCCGTAGAATAAGGAAATGACGGAGAGAACCACTGCGCCAGCACGGACGGAATACGCCCTCGGTCTGATGCGCAGGGCCAGCCATCCTCTCCTCCCGGCACTTGTCGCAATGGTGATCGGATGGTCGCTGGTGAGCGGCGAATTGAACGAGAACGACGACAACTGGTCGGGGTTTGTCGTCGCTGGCGACATGTTCATCGACGCCGGTTCCGTTCCGTCTCCGATTCTCGTCGATGAGGGTGCCGGATACGACGGCCAGTTCTTCTACAGGCTGGCGCTCGATCCGTGGACGCCGGAACACAGGGAGCTGGGGGTAACGCTCGATACACCGGCCTGGCGTCATCAGCGAATCTTGTATCCGGTCCTCGTGTGGTTTGTGTCGCTCGGCATTCCCCGGCTGGTGCCGAGTGCTCTGGTCCTCGTAAATCTCCTCACTCTCGGAGCAATCGGCTTCGCCGGAGGGATCATCGTCAGGAAGTTCGGACTACACGCCGTATGGGGCGCGTTGCCCGCTCTCTATCCCGGCTTCTTTCTGACAATCGTGCGCGACACCTCCGAGGTCGTGGCCGCTGGCTGCGTGATTGGAGCGATCGCTGCGCTCGTAGCGACGGAGAGGGGAGTCGCCTGGGCCTCCGTGGGAGCGACCGCCTTGTTGAGTCTTGCCGTACTGGCGCGCGAGACGACCGTGCTCGTCGCCGCTGCGATTGTTCTCATCTGGA
Source organism: uncultured Acidobacteriota bacterium (assembly GCA_963829355.1). Lineage (GTDB taxonomy): Bacteria > Acidobacteriota > Thermoanaerobaculia > Gp7-AA8 > JAHWKK01 > CAWHHZ01. Next base: position 91,100 of record CAWHHZ010000028.1, on the reverse strand, counting down.
TGTGGGAACGGCTCAGAACCGGGAGCCGCATGTTGTCATGGCATCACGGAATCGTTCCCATGCTCGTCATGGCATTCTGGCACTGGAGCCTCTATTTGCGATGGGGGGTGCTCCCCGCGGCGCAGGGTAGCGGCAATCTCGGCATTCCGTTCCAACCTCTGATCGGGTTTGCACGCGATGTCTCAGATCGACAGGACCACTGGGAGAGCGTGGCGATGACCGAGCTCTGGTTTCTGGCAGTGCTCGCAGCCATCACAATCGCGGCGATTTGGTGGAGCCGTGCCGCACCTCATGTAAAGGTGGCTTACCTGCTGTACGCCAGTCTCGGCGCTTCCTTGTCACGATTGATCTGGGTCGAGGACTGGAGCTTCATGAGAGCGTTGACCGAGCTTCACATGATGGCGGCGATCATCATCCTGGGCGCGCCACGATGGCTCCGGATCGCCGGGGCCCTCACATGGCTAGCGTTTGCGCGATGGATGTTCGTCGAGATCGACGACGTCAGGTGAATCCACTCGGGTGCGGTCGGAACCAGAACCCATGGGGTCACGTCTTGTACCCATGGGGTCACGTCTTTGCCTGACGGTTTGACCTGAGACCCATGGGGGTCACGTCTTTGTTTGACGGTTTCACCGTGAAAATCTACGAGGAGTGGATGATCCGGCAAAATGGCAAATGTCGAATTGCTGAAGCGCGCCTGCACATTCGGCTTCAGCGACCACTCGAAACTGGAATTCTACTCATCGTAGAATCGGGCTTGCCGAGGTTCCATTCCGAGGAGGTTTTTGGCGCTAGACTCATCGATTTCGGAGTGTTGCTGGACATCGAGGCGATTCCGAGGGAGCCTCGGACTCATCATGGCGAGACAACTTCGAGTCGATCTTCCGGGTGCGATCCAGCACGTCACGAATCGGGGCAACAATCGCGAGGACATTTTCCTCGGCAATCTCGACAAGGCTTTTTTTCTCGAGCTGTTCGAGGCCGAAGCGGATCGGTGCGGGTGGCTGATCCACGATTACTGTCTGATGGACAACCATTTCCATCTGCTGATCGAGACACCGGAGGCGAACCTCTCGGTCGGTATGCAGCGGCTTCAGACGAAGTACGCGCAACGGTTCAACAAGAGACACGATCGGACTGGTCATTTGTTCGGAGGCCGGTTCGGCTCCCAGGTGGTCGAGGGTGGCGCGTACCTGATGGAGGTCGCGCGCTACATCGTTCTCAATCCGGTGCGGGCCGGGATGGTGGAGCGCCCGGAGGACTACGAGTGGTCGAGCTACCGGGCGAAAGCTGGGATCGACCCAGCCGAACCGTGGTTGTCGATGAATGGGCTGCTGCACTTCAGCCGCGACGAGGATGAGGGGAGAGCGGGGTATCGGGAGTTCATCATGGCGCGGGTCGAGGGGGCCGAAGAGCCGTCATTCCTTGGGAAGCTTTGCTACGGCAGCGAGACCTTCGTCGAGACGGTCCAGGCGTGGATCGACGAGAAGAAACGGAGCACCGAACATCCCCGCTACCAGCGCGACGTCGGACGGCCTTCGGTCGATGCGATCACCGGTGCCGTGTGCGAGGTGATGGGCAGGACGCCGGAGGAGCTGAAAACCAAGCGCGGCGATCTGGCGCGGATGGTCTTCGCCGAGCTCGGCTACTGGGAAGGCCTCAGAACGTTGCGTGAGATTGCGCGCGAGCTCGGCCTTCGCAGCGCCGCACATGTCTCGAACCTCGCGAGACGATGCCGCGAGCAGAGGAGCCGAGATCCAAAGCTGCAGTCGATCGTGGCCCAGTGTGTCGCGGTTGCGCGCAAGCACGCGCCACCACTCCCCGAGCACTACCTGGCGCGCGCCCTCCCCACCTGACGCGCCGGCGCGCTTCATCACCGAATTGAAGTCCCAAAATGCTCGTCTCCGCAGCCACAGCGGGCGGAGCTGCGTCTGAAAGCGCGTCTCGCGCGGCTATTGAGCCAAAACTCACGCTCCGCGGCAGTGAAAACGAACTGTTCCGCAGCGTGCAGCACCGCTTCGCTAAACCCTATCGCTGATCCTCATCTCGCGTATCGCCCCGCGAAACGTGTCAAAACGCCTTCCAAACAGGGTCACGTCTTTGTTTTTTGGTAGTCGAACCGAAAATCAAAGACGTGACCCCTTTCGGCCTATCAAAGACGTGACCCCAAGCAACCGGGAAATCAAAGACGTGACCCCTTTCGGCGGGCGGGGGGTGTTGTGGGGGATGCTCTAGAGGGGTAGAGTGGATCATGCGTTCGAGAGCTCACGGGATAAGGAGTGCCAAGCTGCGCCTGGGGGCCGCTGAACGAGGGGGGAGATGGCTTTCGACAGGGCCAGCTCAATGGTCACAGTTCGTCCTGGAAACGAAAGACTGTTCGAGGCTGAACACGATGATCCTGCTGGTTCTCGCGTGTCTTCTCTGTCTGCCTTCCTCCGCGCAGGAAGTGGATGAAGCCATACGGGAGCTGGTCGCGGCGGGAACGACTGTTGGTGTCGCGGGGCGCACTGAGCCAATTTATGCGTCGCTTCCGGTGTTCTACTTCTACGAACAACGCGCATTTGCGCCGGCCTGGGACACCGTCACAGCGGAACGTTTGCTGACGGCTCTCGATAGTCTCGCGGATGATGGACTCAGGCCCTCGGGGTACCATCGGGCAGAGATCGATCTTCTGACCGGTGCAATCGAGCAGAGGCCGTCGGCGCAAAGAATTGCAGCTCGTGAGGTCATGATGACGGACGCCTGGTTGACGGCGGCCCAGCATCTCCTCGCGGGGCGGACCGATCCGAGAAGTCTCGGCGCCGAGTGGTTCATCGATCGGGCAGAGCGCGACCTGCTCCCGTTACTGGAGTCGTCTCTGGCGGCCGGAGCTCCTGCCGCCGGTTTCGACCAGCTCAGACCCGCCGAGCCAGCGTATGCAACTCTGAAGGACGCCCTGCGAAAATATCGGTCGATCGAGGCGGAGGGCGGATGGCCGGCGATCGGAGATGGTCCAGTGCTGAAAACCGGCGTCAGCCACACGACTGTCGTCTCACTGCGGCGACGTCTCATCGCCTCCGGAGACCTCGACTCCTCCGTGCCTCCGAGCGAGACCTTCGACGATCGGGTGGCGCTCGCAGTCAAGCGGTTTCAGCTCCGTCATGGTCTCGCCCAGGACGGTGTGGTCGGACCCTCCACCCGGGCAGCACTGGACGTTCCAGTGAGCGCGCGCATCGATCAGATCATCGCAAACCTGGAGAGATGGCGCTGGCTTCCTGCCGCTCTCGGGGAGAACCACATCCTGGTCAATCTTGCCTCGTTCACACTCCACGTCGTGGAGAACGGTGAGGACGCATTGTCGATGAAAATCGTAGTGGGAAGACCGTACAGGAGGACACCCGTGATGAGCAGCAGGCTCAGCCACGTCGTGTTCAACCCCGCATGGAACGTTCCCGAGATCATCGCCGCGACAGACGTGCTTCAGAAGGTCAAACGCGATCCCGGCTATCTCGCCCGCAATCATATACGCGTGTATGCCGGTAATCGCGAGGTCAACCCCTCGACTGTAGCGTGGTCCAGGCTCTCGGAGAGTCATTTCCCCTACAGGCTTCGCCAAGACCCGGGACCGGCTAACGCGCTCGGCCGGATCAAGTTCAACTTTCCCAACCGGTTCAACGTCTATCTCCACGACTCACCCGAGCGAGAGCTGTTCAATCGGGACGTTCGTGATTTCAGCTCCGGTTGCATCCGGCTGGAAAAGCCGGTCGAGCTCGCGACGTATCTTCTGGGAGCGGCGCAGCGTGCGACCATTCGTGAGGCGCTCTCTTCGGCCAGGGAGAGAACGGAGCTCGTGCGTCGCGATGTCCCGATCCATATCCTGTATTGGACCGCGTGGACCTCTCCCGATGGGACCCTGCACTTCAGGCCGGACATCTATCACCGGGATGGGCGAATCCTCACGGCTTTGCGCGAGAGTGCCCCCGATGAGCGCGTGGATCCGGGGCTTCAGCAGGATCCGAGGTGAGCTGGAGCGACACCCGCTCTAGAGCAGCTTCAACTGGCCGGCGCGGCGGTCGTCGAAGAATCGTCGCACATCCGTGACGGCATCACGGCTGACGAGCTCGCGCGGGCTGTCGTCGTACCAGTGCGCGGGAAAGTAGCGATTGTACGAGGCCCAGCTGAAGCGTCGGCAGATGAGAGCGATCACTCCGCGATCGGTCTCGCTCCGGATCAGCCGTCCTGCGGACTGGACGACCCGCGTCATGCCGGGGATCAGATATGCATACTCGAAACCGGAGCCGTAGTGCTCGTCGAAGTACTGCTTGAGCAACTCCTGTTCGAACGATACGGTCGGCAGCGACGGACCGACGACGATGACACCGGTCAGCATCTCGCCGGGATAGTCGATCCCCTCGGCGTACATCCCACCCGAGACGGCCAGAACGAGCCGGTCCCGGTCATCCCGGAGCGAGCGCAGAATCTCCTGACGCTCCCATGAGGTCATGTCGGACTGCTGCACGAGGATCGTCTTGCTCCCGTAGGGGATTCGCTCCCGGACCTGCCGGAGGAACTCGTAGCTCGGGAAAAGGGAGAGGACGTTTCCTTCGACCTGCTCGGCAATCTCTCCCACGAGCTCGCCGATTCGGTCGTAGTGTTGCGCCCGCTTCTTCCATGTCGTCTCGACCGTCGACACGACCATGATTTTGCGGTTCTCCGGCGGAAACGGGGAGGGGAGTGAAAGCTCGGCGCTGCGGTCGCGCGGCACCCCCAGGTTCTGCCGGTAGAACTCGAACGGCTCGAGCGTAGCGGACATCGCGATTACCGCATGCGCCTCCTCCAGGATCGACTCGAGATGGAAGGAAGGATCGAGACAGAAGATCTTGAGTCCAAAACCGTTCTCCGTCTTCTCCACGAGTCTCGCGAAGTGATCGCCATCCTCCTCGAGGAGCGAAGCAAAGCGAATGAAAGTGAAGTAGAAGTCGATCAGCGGATCCTCTTCTTCCACGATTCGCGTGTCGATTTTCCAGTCGATGTAGCGCAGGACGAGTCTCTCCCAGGCCGCGCGCTGCCTGCGGAAGAGCGGACGGTCCGGATCGCACAACGCCTGACGTGAGCTCCAGCGACTATCTTCAGCGGACGATTCAAAAATGGACGCCATCGATTCGATGTGGCGGCGCAACTCGTCGAGCAGCGACTCCCATCCGGTCAGACCGATACCCGGACGCATCGCGAGGTGCTGCTCTACGGCGTCCAGCATCGCCAGGTCGAACGACGGAGAGAAGTACCCGCGTGCGCGGTCAATCAGATTGTGCGCCTCGTCGATCACCAGAATCGTGTTTCGAAGCTCGCCCGGATCGCGGAGCGCCGTGAGTCCAACCCAAGGATCGAACACATAGTTGTAGTCACAGACGATCGCGTCACTCTTGTCGACCAGCTCCAGCGAAACCTCGAACGGGCAGACTTCGTGATGGCGTGCAGCCTCGTACACCTCATCCGGATCGAAGTAGGAGAGCTCCGCCACCAGGTGCGAAAGCAGTCCGGTCCTGTCCATCTTTTCACCGTAGCGATCAGCGAAGGGGCAGAAGTCCTCATGGCAGATGACCTGGGTGTGGGCACACATCGCCCGTTTCGCTCGAATCCGCAAGGTGCGGAACGAGCCGTCATTGAGCCGGCTGAGGGTATCGACCGCGAGATCCTGCTGCAGGGTCTTCGATGTCAGAAAGTAAAGTTGCTTTCCGGTCCGCAGGGCCTCGCGCAGTGCCGGATAGATCGCTCCGACAGTCTTTCCGATGCCGGTCGGAGCCGATACGAGAAGCACCTCGCGCTGCCGCACGGCACGATCGACCGCCTCCAGGAGATCGTCCTGAAACGGACGCCGTTGGCCGAAAGGGAACACGAGATCGTCGGCGAAAGCCTTTTTGGCAAACTGAAGAGCACGGCTGGTCTCGAGATCCCCGATCAGCTCACCAAGAGAAGAGTCGAGCGCTTCACGCACCTCTTCCGGCTCAAAGGGAGCATCGATGACTTCGGTGCTGCCTGACACCAGGTCCACGAGGACGAGTTGCGGAAACACGTGGAAGCCTTCCAGCTCACCGTTCATCTGCATCAGCAGGGCATAGAGCATCAACTGATAGAGATGGCGCTGCAGCTTTCCCGACCTGCGCAGCGCGAGGAGCTCGCGCGAGAAGTGGAGCGACTTCACCTCCTCGATGTACGCGACGCGACGGTCGGAGTCGATCGACGCGCCGTCGATCCGGCCGCTGACCTTTACCCGCCATCCATCGCGATCGAGCTCGATCGAGACGGGAATCTCGGAGCGGTACAGAGGATCGCTCGCTGCCCGCTCGTCCGCCCGCTGGACGTGGATCTCCTGACCGAGCCACATCCTGCGAAACCCTTCGCCCCGGTCCAGACCGATCCGGCGAGGAGAGGTATCCCGAACGAGGTCGCCCACCGCGCACTGAACAATGCGATTTTCCCAGTCGATTCTCATTCAGACGCTGTCCGGCCTCACTCCGACCATTGTATCTTGCAGCCTTCGACGGGTGCAGCGTCCGAGATGATCAGGACGCGTGATTTGACCTCGTACCTTTTGCCTGCAGAGCAATATCATGTTGACGGATTCCCTCTGCTCGGTTCTAATAGCGTTTCGAAACGTCCAATATCGATGAAAAAACTTCTCCTCGCCGACGATGATCGGGATCTCGAGCCTTTGATTCGAGTCATGCTCAAGGATCGCGGCTTTCGAATCGAGATCGCGCACGATGGTGCCGGTGCCCTGGCAATGATCGAGAAGGAGCAGTACTCCGTCGTCCTTCTCGACGTCATGATGCCCACGATGACGGGCATAGAGGTGATCGAGCGGCTCGCCACGAATGCCCCACACATCGCGAAACGCGTCATCGTCGTCACTGCAGCGGACCCGAAGGTTCTCAGCTCGCTCAATCGAGCCGCGATCGGGGGAGTGATTCTGAAGCCGTTCGACATCGACGCGATGACCGCCCTGGTGGACCAGGTCGCGGACGGCGAACACTGAGAATGGCAGAGTAGATCCACGATTCCATGTCTTCATCCACTCCTCACCGGTCCATCCTCTTCGTCTGTCTCGGGAACATCTGCAGAAGCCCATACGCCGCGGCTCTTCTCAGGGATCGTATCGGCGCGCAGGCCGTCGTGGAGAGTGCCGGGATCATCGCCACGCCGGCGATGCCAGCCACCCCGGAGATGATCGCGGTCGCATCTGAAAATGAGATTGATCTCTCGGGCCATCGGGCCCGTCATGTTCGCGATCTCCAATTGTCGAGCTACGATCTGATCGTCGCTCTGACGGGCGAGATTGGGAACACTCTGGTCGAAGCTTTTGGCGTCGATCCTCCGCGCCTGATCAGGCTCGAGGTGGACGACCCGTACGGATCGACGATCGAGGACTATCGAAGGTGCGCAGAAGAGATCGATCGCGCCGTGACGCGACTCGCAGACCCCTGTTGACGGACGTGTAAATTCCTTTTCCGCCTGAATCGGCCGCGATACAATCCGCAGCCGCAAAGCGAAGGTGCCCTCGCTGACCGTGAACCCAATCACCTTAATCGCACCTGAAGCGAAGGAGATGGTGGACCAGTCACGCGCTCAGTAGGAACAATCGTCATCCTGAGCGCCAGCGAAGGATCGGGTGCGTCCTGACTGTTGCGTACTTCAATCGTGAGAGTCGGGCCGTACGCGATCCTTCGACCGTCCTCCGCTTCGCTCCGGCGGCTCAGGATGACAGTCCTTACGGCGCGGCTGGGGATCAGTCTCAGTTACGACGCTCGGGTTTCAGCGGTTTGTGCTGGAGCCCGGGTAATGTCTCTTCCGAGCGCCGCTCCCTTACGAGAGTGAAAGTTGCGAGCTCCGGGCGGCAGAGGATGCGGACAGGGGGAACCGAGCCCAGTCCGCGGCTGACGTAGAGCAGGACATCTCCCTCGCGGTGAAAGCCGGCATCGTACAGACCCTCGTGTTTCGAGGGGACGACGATCGCTCCCAGGAACGGCAGCCGGATCTGGCCACCGTGCGTGTGTCCGGAAAGAAGAAGATCAACCCGTTGTCCTCCGAGCTCGTCAATGATGTCGGGGTGATGGCTCACGGCGATGCAGGGCCGCTTTCCCGTGACTTGTCTGAATGCGGTCTCGACGTCGGGGTCGCCACGATAGATCTCGTCGATACCCACCAGATCGATCACATCGTTGCCCCGCTGCAGCCGGACAGAGCGGTTGATGATGAATTCGACGCCCTTGGCGCTCATCGCTGCAACGACCGAGTCGGCATCGGACCAGTAGTCGTGATTCCCCAGCACCGCGTAGACACCGTCCGGTGCTTCCAGCCCATCGAGCAGGACCCGGGTCATCAGCGGGATGTGCTTCTGCCACGACACGAAATCTCCACCGAGGAGAACGAGATCTGTCTGCCGTCGCACCGTCTCTTCGACACAGAGCCTGTAGAAGCCGCGTCTCATGAAGCTGGTGACGTGCGTGTCGGTGAGAAAGGCGATCCGATAGCCGTCGAATGAAGCAGGGAGATCGGGAATGATGATCTCGTGATGCGTGATCTCGAGGTCGTAGACGTCGTTGTGGGCCCCGAGCCGGCGAAGAGAAGCGAATGGAATGTGAGCCTTCCTTATCCGTATGAGGTCCGGCTCATCCGAGCGAACGCCTTCCATCTGCTTCGGGTGTGTCGTGTGCCATCCGCGGTCGATCAGCCAGTAGATCCCGGCGCCGACAGTCACCGAGAGCCATATCGCGCCGCTCCAGCCGAGCAGTGTGAGCTGGCCGTCACGGAAGTCGCGGACGAAGATCCAGTAGAGCGGCGCGAGCAGCAGAAGGACGATCGGAATCGCGAGGAGTCCCCACTTGAGCCGGTCGCTTTCGTGCTTCTCGCCGAACACGAGTCTGTTGAGTGAGAAGAGGCCGATCCGCGCGTTTCCCATGAGCGCAAAGAAGCCGAGGAGGATGTAGATTGCGATGGTCATGTCGAGGGGGTGTCAGTATGGCGGCACGTCATCCTGAGCGCAGCGAAGGATCGGGTGGATCCGACCCGGCGTGGACCGGACGCGATCCTTCGACCGTCCTCCGCTTCGCTCCGACGACTCAGGCTGACAGCCCGGGGTACTTTGAGCGCAGCGAAGGATCGGTGGATCCGACTCGGCGTGGACCGGACGCGATCCTTCGACCGTCCTCCGCTGCGCTCCGGCGGCTCAGGATGACAGCTCATGCGAAACGTTCGGCGCGGGAGACGACCGGCTCGATCCATTCGACCGGGACACGGACGCTGCCGATCGTCCGGCGCTCCTCGAACCCGTGATCATCCGAGCCGCCGGTCCTCATCTTTCCCATCCGGACGCACAGCTCGTCGTAGCGCCGTGTGAGCTCCAATGGCATCTCGGGATGCAGAATCTCGACTCCATCCACGCCGAGTGTGAGGAGCTCCGGAACCAGAAGCTCGTGGTTCGGGTAGAAGACCGGATGGGCGATCGAGGTGACGCCCCCGGCGTTGCCGATGAGCTCGAGAGCGTCCTCGATCAGAAGTCTCGCCTTCGGAACAAATCCGGGGCGGCCGGGGGAGAGATAGAGATCGAAGGCCTCATCCATCGATGAGCAGACTCCGGCATCGATCAGCGCCTGGCCCACGTGCGGACGACCCATCGAGCCCGTTCCGCAGATGCCGCGGACCTGGTCCAGCGATACCGGGATGTCGAGCTCGCAGAGTCGTTCGACCATCCGCTCGCCGCGGCGGTCGCGCGCAGATCGGAACTCGGAGAGCTTCGCGAGGAGTGCAGCGTTCGTCGGATCAAAGGCCCACGCCAGCAGGTGAACGTCGACACCTTTCCACGCAACGGAAAGCTCGACTCCCGTCACGAGCGTAATGCCGTGCCCGATCGCATGATCGAATGCTTCGTCGTAGCCGGCAACGATATCGTGGTCACTGATCGCGATCAGATCGAGCTGGTGCTGCGCAGCGAGCTCCACGATCTCGCGGGGCGAACGGCGGCCGTCCGAGAGGGTCGTGTGAAGATGAAGGTCAGCGAAGCGCATGAGATGAACTACGGCGGCGGAAGCTCACTCGCGCCTGTCATTCCGACGAGCGAAGCGAGGAGGAATCTGGGTGGGGGAGATGTCGTCGAGCTGGCATTGCCCAACCACCCGGATTCCTCAGTCGCGATGAAGCCGCTCCTTCGGAATGACAGGTCTTCGAATCCGCGACGACGCACGCGTCGTCCCACGGCTCCAGGATGACATCGGCGAGCAGCAGCTCTACTTGAGCGCCTTGCCGATTTTCTTCACGGTCTTGTTCTTCGATTTCGACAGGCTCTTGCCGACAGCCTTGCTTGTCTTTTTCAGGCTCTTGCCGAGCTCTTTCTGGCCAGCCTCGATCGCTTTCTTCGCATCCTTGATCGCGGGCTTGGAGGCTTTCTTCACGTCCTTGACTGCTTTCGCGGTAGCCTTCTTCGCGTCCTTGATTGCAGGCTTCGCGGCCTTCTTGGCGTCCTTCACGACTTTCTTCGTCGTCTTCTTTGCTTCCTTGGCGATCTTGTCGGCGGTCTTTCCAGCTTCCTTCTTCAAATTCTTTACAGTCTTCTTCATGGCCTTCTCCCCATCCTTCACGAGGCCCTTCGCCCCTTTTTTTGCTCTCTTCACCTGCTTGCGCACAGCCTTCGATAGATCCACGTTTCACCTCCTGTGGTGATGACGACAAATTATTGTCGCACCGTTCCGTTCCCGGCGCGAGAGCTTTACGCCGGGGTGAGCGTGCTGACGATCGCCTCGCACCTCGCGCAGAGCTCACCATCCTCGGTGACCTCTTCGCGGTAATGCCAGCAGCGACCGCACTTGTTGCCAAATGCGTGGTTCATGCCGATCGCGATCCGGCCGACGCCTTCGATCTCTACAGTCGCTGCAGGACGGTCGATCGATTCGCTCTCGTGAAGGTGAGAAACGATGAAGAGTTTCGACAGATCGAAGTCGATCTCCGAGGTGAGGGCCGCGACCTCGCCAGCAAGCGTGACGTCCGCCGCGAGCGACTGACCGATCTCCTTGCGCGCACGCGCCTCCTCGAGCACGCCGGTCACTGCCTCGCGAAGCTCGAACAGCCGCTCCCATGCGCGTCCTTTCGATTCGGAAATCTCAACGGGCTCCCAGTCGTCGAAGCTGGTCAGGTGAACCGACTCGTGCTCACGCGCCGGAATGTGCTCGTAGATCTCTTCGGCAGTGAACGGGATGATGGGAGCTGCCATGGTGGCCAGACCCTGGACGATGCGATAAAGCGCCGTCTGCACAGACCGTCTCTTCGGCGAATCAGGAGCTTCGATGTAGAGCGTGTCTTTCGAGACGTCGAGATAGATCGCGGAGATGTCGACCGTGCACAGATCGAGCAGCCGGTGGTAGACCGTGTGGAACTCGTACCGCTCGTACGCGGCCCGGCACTGATTGAACGTCTTTGTTGCTCGCCACAGAATCCAGCGGTCGATCTCCTCGAGCTGATCGACCGGAACTGCATCGGTTGCCGGATCGAAATCGCTCAGATTCGCGAGAAGGAACCGCGCCGTATTGCGGATCTTTCGATAGCTCTCCGAGATACGTGAGACGATCTCCTTGCCGATCCCCATGTCGTCTCGATAATTGATCATCGCGACCCAGAGCCGGAGAATGTCGGCTCCCTGATCCTTGATGATCTCCTGTGGCGAGACGACGTTTCCGACGGACTTCGACATCTTCCGTCCCTGCTCGTCCACGACGAAGCCGTGCGTGATCACCCGCTTGTACGGCGCGCCACCCTCGATTGCCGTCCCGATCAGAAGTGAGGACTGGAACCAGCCGCGATGCTGGTCGTGCCCTTCCATGTACAGATCGACCGGCAACCCGAGTTCTTCGCGTTGTTTTGCGACGGCGATGTGGGAAGAGCCGGAGTCGAACCAGACATCGAGGATGTCGAACTCCTTGCGGAAGGAGTCATTGCCGCACGCACAGGTGTATCCGTCGGGCAGAAAGTCTGAAGCCTCGCGCTCGTACCAGACGTCGGCGCCGTTCTCCCGGAAGGCCTCTGAAACCTTCTTGAAGAACTCGCGGTCACTCACCGCCTCATTGCACTTCTCGCAGTACAGAACGGTGATCGGCACACCCCACAGCCGCTGCCGCGAGATGCACCAGTCCGGACGATTCTCCACCATCCCCACGATCCGGTCGTGACCCCACTTCGGGATCCACTCGACCTTCTCGATCTCTTCGAGCGCGCGACTCCGGAGGCCGTGATCATCCATGCTGATGAACCACTGTTCGGTGGCTCTGAAAATGATCGGAGTCTTGCACCGCCAGCAATGCGGGTAGCTGTGAGTCAGATCCTCGGCCGCAAGCAGCGCGCGCGCTTCCTTCAGCGCAGCGACGATGCCCGGATTTGCTTCATAGACGTGCTGATCCTCCCACTCCGGAACATCCGAGGTGAATCGGCCGCGGTGATCGACCGGCGTGAAGATGTCGAGGTCGTAGCGGCGTCCGGTGATGAAGTCATCGGCACCGTGCCCCGGCGCGGTATGAACGAGACCCGTGCCTGCCTCGAGCGTCACGTAGTCGCCGAGAACGAAGATGCCGGACCGGTCGTAGAGCGGATGACGATACGAGAGTCTCTCGATCTCGGCCGCCGAGAAAGTCTTCACGATCTGCGGTTCGTTCCAGCCGAAAGTCGATGTGACGCGATCGACGAGCTCTTTCGCCACGATGTGGTATCCGTCGACCGCATCGACCACCGCATACTCGAGCGAAGGATGCAGAGCGATCGCCAGGTTGGACGGAATCGTCCAAGGGGTGGTCGTCCAGATCACTGCGTAAAGAGGCTTGTCCAATGGCACGCCCAGCTTTTCTGCCACGGAAGCGTCTGCCTCGAATCGTACGTAGATTGATGGTGAGGTTTTGTCCTCGTACTCGACTTCGGCTTCTGCGAGCGCCGTCTGGCAGCGCGTGCACCAGTGCACCGGCTTGAGTCCCTTGAACACCATTCCCGTCTCGAAGAACCGGCCGAGAGCATCGGCGATGGCGGCTTCGTAGTCGTACGACATCGTGCTGTAGGGATTGAACCAGTCACCCGTGCAGCCGAGGCGGATGAAGTCTTCGCGCTGGATGTCGATGAACTTCGATGCGAACTCGCGGCATGCGCGGCGAAACTCTGCCGCGGACATCTCACGCTTTTTGCTGCCGAGCTCCTTGTCGACCTGATGCTCGATCGGGAGACCGTGGCAGTCCCAGCCGGGGACGAAGGGTGCGTCGAAGCCCGACATGGTCTTCGAGCGGATCACGAAATCCTTCAGGATCTTGTTGAGCGCATGGCCAATGTGAATGCGCCCGTTCGCGTATGGCGGGCCATCATGAAGAATGAACTTCGGTTTGCCCTGAGCGGCTTCTCGGATCATTCCGTGAAGATCCTGCTCCTCCCACTTCTCGAGCCGCTTCGGCTCGTTGATGGGCAGACCGGCCTTCATCGGGAACTCGGTGTTCGGCAGGTTGAGTGTGTCTTTCCAGTTCTTCTTCTCGGCCATCAGCTCCGCTCTCTATCTACGGGGTCTCACGTCGTAGCGACGTGACGGTGTCACAAAACTACGGCAACAGAGGGATCATTTCATGGGCAGAGCGGCTGAGAGGTTCAAGAGTTCAAAGGTTCAGAGGTTCAGAGGTTCAAGGGTTCAAACGTTCAAGGGCGGAGGCTCGAGTGTTCAGGGTTCAAAGGTCCAGGGGCGGACCGGGATTGATTTCGCGCCGTCGCTGAGCCGAGGCCCTCTCATTTGAGTGGAGACAAGAGTCAGTCGGGTGTGATGATCGTGATGTGCTGCGTCTCGTTGTTCGTGATGCTGAGAAGGGCCCAGTAGCGGATCTGGTGATCCGACGGTTCGAGCACGAGTCGGAAGCGCTGCACGTCCTCGGGGATATCCAGAGTCGCCAGGTCCAGCTCCCAGTAGCCCGAGACATTGGACTCCGGGTCCGGAGGAACGAGCGGCACGACGACCTCGGAAAGAAACACGTCCTGTTGATCGGATGGATGACGTGCATCGGGGTCGACCGAAAAGGCTTTCAGGTTGATTGCATGGCCTGCAGCGGGCGTGAAATCGTAGAGGCGAAGTCGCAGACGGGCAGTCGGATCATTCGGAATGTCGATCATGCCGTTCTCGCCGCTCAGCGAGGCCGACTCAGGAATCACTGGGACGTCGGTCCCCCACGTCAGGTGCTCTCGTGAAAGATCCCGCACACGCAGCTGAAAGTCGAGATCGGAGAGCCGCGCCGGATCCACGCGAAGAAATGCGACCGGCGGATGCGCGAAGGTAGGAGTGTAGGGGTCCGGGAACACCGTTTGCCCCGGTGGCACCAGGTAAGGCTCTGTACAACCGGCGCCAAAAGGACAGTCAGTAATGAGGCCTGAAATCTCGATCGGTGTTGTTCCCCGGTTGGTGATCGCGAGCTCGGTGGTCCAGATGGATCCCTCGGCTCCCGAAACCGGCTCGTTGAGGACCACCGGAAGCAGGATCTTCTCGGTCGACTCCTGAGCCGTGACCGTTGTGCAAATGGCCATTAACGACACCACGACTGACGTCTTAACAATTCTAATCATTGTCTACTCCGAATCGTAAATATGGTGGTGGTTGGGTTGATCGCAACATATGGTCGAGCGGCAGCGAGTGGAGAGATCTCTCCACTGGTCACGTTGGTGCGCCAGTGGGGAGATCCCTCCGCTGCGCTCGCTTCGGTCGGGATGACAGCGCGTCCGCGGCTCGATGTTCCACCGCCACGGACCAGCGATCACGGACCAACGGCCAACGACTCAACGACCCAATGACCCAACGACCCAATGACTCAATGACCCAATGACCTACATTCCGCCGGTGCCGTAGACGCCGGGGGGGCGGACGATGAGGCGATCGCCGGGATGGATCACGCTGTCGGGCTGGAGGCGGTTGATCTCGGCGAGATCTTCTAGGGTGATGCCGTTGCGCCGTGCGATCGAGTAGAGCGTATCGCCCGGGGCGACAGTGTGCCACTGATCCGAGGGACCGGCGTTGGTGAGTCGTGCGGAGAGCTCGGCCTGATTGAGCGGGATCCACAGCGTGGAGCCTGCCGGGAGAGATGAGTCGCGGAACCCGTTGATTTCCTTCAGCTCGTTTTCTGCGATTCCGACGCGACGTGCGAATGACGCGAGGCTCTCGTCGCGCCTCAGGGAGTAGCTCGCCATGCGAATGAGCGAATCTTCGAGATACCAGTCACGCGATGCGATGGTGCCCGCCGCCTTGTCGGGAACGCGCAGCTTCCAGCTTCCCGGCGGGACGATTCCTTTGCGCAGCTCGGGATTGAGTGTCCGCAGTTGCTCCTCGTCGACCGATGCAGCGACGCTCAGGAACTGGAGCGAGAGAGGTCCCCGCACCGTCACCTCAGGGTACTCGACCTGCTCGGCAGTCGGCAGTTCGAATCCGTATTTTCCCGGTGCGGCGGCGAGTACGACCGTGGCGTAGAAGGTCGGGACGTAGCCGAGAGTCTCTTTCGGGAGTGCCTTGTTCTCGAGCAGTTCCCAGAAGGTGGTGGCGTTCTGCGCGTCCAGAGTGCGCCGGACGCGTCCCGGACCGCAGTTGTAGGCGGCGAGCGCGAGTGACCAGTCGCCGAACATACGGTGGAGGTCGGACAGATAATGTGCCGCCGCGCGGGTGGATTTGACGGGATCTGCTCGTTCGTCCACCCACCAGTCGACGCGGAGGCCGTACTCGCGCGCGGTGGGGGCCATGAACTGCCACATTCCGTGAGCGCCGGCGCTGGAGGTCAGCACCGTGCGATAGCCGCTTTCGATGACTGGAAGAAACGCGAGATCAGGTGGCAGATCGTACGATTCGAGGATCTGGTGGATCATCGGGATCCATGGTGCAGAGCGGCGGAAGGAGTTCTGAATCGTGTCGCGTCGTGCGCCTGAAAAGTAGGAGACCGCAGCTTCGACCGCATCGTGTTGCGGAACGGAGATCGCGAAATGGAACGGCCGAGGATCTTCGGGTGCCGCGCCGAGGAGACGTGCAGCGTCTTCGAGCTCGGCGCGGTACTCGAGCGCGAGAGCATCATGGACGGTCGTGGGGGCGGGAGGGACGGGTTTCGAGCCGCCAGTCGTAGAACAGGCAGTCAGCAGCACTGCAGCCGATATGACGATCCCGATGGTCCTGTCGCGCATCTTCACCTTCACACTCGCACGCCCTCCCGGTGACAGATTGCTGCCTTGCAGCAGCACACGGATAGTTTCGCCTGTTTCGGTTATGACGTCAAACGGTATGTGGACTAAGGGAGGTCGATATTGAGGCTCACGATGAGCTTCCGGAACTCTTCCGCGGTCAGCTCCCACGATTTGGTTTCCGTCGTGAGGTTGTTCCCGCCGCCGTCCTTCATCTCGACCGTGAGCTGAACGCTGCGGAGGTCCTCACGATGTGATGGGTCGAGATGGATGTGGAGCGACTTGTGGAGGTCCCGGCGCGAGGAGTCCACCGCCGTCTCTCCTCCGGTTTTTCCGGTGGCGTTCTTCCGCAGTACCTCCAGCTCAGCCATGATGTCGACGGTGGAGCGCACCTTGACCCGCTTGACTGCACTGGCCTCCGCCGGTGCCTCCTGAGGAGACTCCCCGCGGTCCGGTTTGGCTGGGGGAGGAGTGTCTTCCTCGATCTCCGCCGGAGGTCCCTCGAGAGAAGAATCTTCCTCGGGAGCATTCTGCTCATCAGGCTGCGCATCTCCCGGATACGGAAAATGAGCAGGCACGTAACTCTCGTCCCCCGGTGAGGTGTCCTCCGGTACGTCCTCGGCGACATCGGCATCTGCGAGGTCTGCCTCAGGCTGGGAGGCTGCGATTTCACTTTGCTCCTGCGCCTCCCGATCCTCGCCGTATTCCTCTACAGCCGTCGCGGTGTCTGAGCCGGGCTGAGCGGGCGCGGTGCTCGGAACAGCGAGCGGATTGGGCGCTGACACGGTTCTGTTCGAATCGATCTCGTCATCAATCGTGAACGATGCCGACTCCCGCTCGGCCGTGTTCGACGTCGATGGACCTGAGTGGACGTGGAACGTCGAACGGGGAGCGGGACTCTCCTCCTCTCCAGTCATGCGTGAACGGAGCTTCTTGAGGGTGAGCTTCGAGATCAGCTTGAGTGTCTCGAAAACGCCCTCGCCTTTCACCGCGGAGGATTCGACCGTGGGCCAGCGCCGCTGAGGATTGAGATGCGTTTCCAGGGTCTCTTTCGAGAGGACGTTCGGCAGATCTCGCTTGTTGAGCTGGATCACGAGAGGAATGTCGTCGAGTGAGAGCGACAGCTCCTCGAGATTCGCGCGCAGATTCTTCATGCTCTGCACGTTCGCATCGAGCATCGGCTCCTGCGAATCGGCGACGAAGACGATGCCGTCGGCTCCCTTGAGCACGAGCTTTCGCGTGGTGTTGTAGAACACTTGTCCCGGAACCGTGTAGAGCTGGAGCCGGGTCTTGAAGCCGCCGATGACACCGACGTCGATCGGAAGGAGATCGAAAAAGAGCGTACGGTCGGTCTCGGTCTCGAGCGAGACCATCTCTCCGCGGCTCTGCGGGGAGGTCTTGCTATAGACGTGTTGCAGGTTGGTGGTCTTGCCACAGAGACCCGGACCGTAATAAACGATCTTGGCCGCCATCTGCATCGTCGCGTAGTTGAAAAAAACCATCAGAGTTGGTCCTGATCCTTCAGGGTTGACGATAGTAGCACCGGCCAGCCGGGAGTCAAGATTGCCGGTTCCGCCGGATTACCTCAGCAATTGCAGCCGTGTCCCACTCCGCAGAGCCGGTAATCTCCTCGAGCAGAATTTCTGCCATGGCACGATAGGCGTCCTGATGGAGCGGATGGCGGGCGAGTGCGTCGAGGTGTGCCCGCACGACCTCGATGTCGCCGCGCGCCAGCGGGCCGGTGTAGCGCGCGGCTCCCGCCTGTTCCTTCCAGTTCCGGATGGCGGAGAGGGCGAGTCGTTCCACTGCCTCGTCCGCTTCCTCGACTCCGGCGTGCTGGAGAAGTTGCCGGCAGGCCGCGAGAGACGCGGCTACGTAGTTCGAGCCGAAGACCGCTGCCGCGTGGTAGAGCGGCTTGAGGCGCGTCTCGATGGCACGGAGCTCGCCATCGCCCTCGCGGGTAATGGATTCAGCGATCGCACGTGTCGAGGCGCTTCCTTCCCAGGTGACGAGAGTCTTCTGGAACGAAGCAGGGAGGTTGCCGACGGCGGGAAGAGAGCACAGGGGATGGAGCGAGAAGCGATTCGGGTGGTGGGTGAACAGCTCGGAGGAGAGAGATCCGCTCGGGTGGAAAACGTGGGCGGTGGGCGGGATGTGATGGCCGTATTCTTGATACGTCGCTTCGATTGCGTCATCGGAGAGCGCAAACAACAGGAGCTCCGCGTCGGGGAACGACTCGGGAGCAAGCGGTCTCGACTGGAGTTCCAGAGTACGGAAGGCGTCAGAAACCACACCCCGGCTGATGAGGGTGACGCCCCGGCCAGTCGCCGTGGCGATTGAGGCAAACGTCCACGCGGCCCGGCCGGCTCCCACGATAGTCAGTTTCACGGTGAGTAGTGTATGTTAATCAGGAGATGGGGATGATTCGGTCAATCGTAGCGGTTCTCCTCTGTAGCTGGGCCACTATGGGTTATTCTGCTACACTCGAATGTCAGGGTACGCGGTACGAGCGTGCACTGTGCCTGTATGGGAGCTCGGAATGGAAGGGTGCGGAGCGGGAGCTCAGCACCCTGGTCGAAGCGGATGCGCCGGGACGGGAAACGCTCAAGGCGATGTACTTTCTCGCGAGGACGAAGATGAAGACGGGGGAGTGGGACGAGGCGTCGGAGCTGTGGATCCGTCTGTTCAGTCTCTCGCCGGCGTTCTATCGAGAGTGGAACGGCGACTACCTCCTCGGAGAGTGCCGGCGCCGGAGCGGCAGGGACTGACCGGCAATGGCGCAGCTCACGTCCACGGCCTTCGAGACCCGGCAGAAGCTTCTGCAACTCGAGGCTCTCTATGACATCGGGCGTGCTCTCAACACTCTGCGGCCGGAGTCGGAGCTTCTCGAGGAGCTGATGTATCGCGGCATGTCGGTCCTCGACGCCTCGGTCGGGTTCGTGTTCTCGATCGATTCAGACTTCCGCATTCAGCACCTGCTGACCGCAGGGGTTGATCCTCCCGCAAGCCAGGATGCGATCCTCGAGCTCGAGCCGGTGCGACGGGCCCTGCAGCTGAAAGAACCGATCATGGCGACCGTCTCCCACTTCTTTGACGCGCCGGGTGGAGCGATTGCGGTGGCGCCGCTGGTGGCGGCCGAGACGATCGTGGGGGCCGTCGGTCTGGTAGGCAAGGAGCAGCGTGGAGCCGCCGAGGGGAGATTCGAGGAGGAGGATCTGCGCTTTCTGGGATCGATTGCTTCAATCGGCGCCGTGGCGGTCGACAATGCCCGCAACTATCACCGTCTCGAGATGATGAGAGCCTCGCTGGAGGATGAGAACCGATCGCTCAAGGAGAGGCTCCAGCGCGACTACAGTGACCGCCTCATGATCGGGGACTCGCCCCAGATGCAGCGGGTGATCGATCTGGTTGCCAGGGTAGCGGACTCGAGCGCGAACGTCCTGATTCGTGGAGAATCCGGGACCGGAAAAGAGATGGTTGCACGTCTCATCCACATCAACTCCTCCCGTCGGCAGAAGCCATTCGTTGCGATCAATTGCGCGGCTCTTCCGGAGTCGCTGCTGGAGTCCGAGCTGTTCGGGATCGAGCGCGGCGTCGCGACTGGCGTCGAAGCACGGCCCGGAAAGTTCGAGATCGCGGATGGAGGGACCGTGTTCCTCGATGAGATCGGCGACATCCCTCTGACTCTTCAGGCGAAGCTGCTCCGGGTTCTTCAGGAGAGAGAGGTCGAGAAGCTCGGCGGACGGCGGAAAATCGAAGTCGACGTCCGTATCCTCGCAGCGACCCATCGCAATCTCGAGGAGATGGTCGAGGAGGGCACGTTCCGACAGGATCTCTACTACCGTCTCCGCGTGGTCGAGATCCATCTCCCTCCACTGCGCGAACGCCGTCAGGACATCCCGAAGCTCGTCCGGTACTTTCTCGACAAGTACGGCGAAAAGGAAGGGCTTCATAACGTGAGGATCACGCAGAGCGCACTGCAGAAGCTGATGCGATACCCGTTCTCCGGCAACGTGAGAGAGCTGGAGAACCTCATCGAGGGAGCTCTGGCGCTCACGCTCGATCCGGTGATAGACGTTGAAGATCTGCTCGTCACGGGCCCCGAGGCAGACGAGGCCGTGGCTCCGGATCAGGATGGAGAACCTCTTACGCTCGAGGAAATGGAGCAGCGTCACGTGGCTCGGGTTCTGCGCCAGACCGACGGAAATGTGTCGCAGGCGGCGCGTGTCCTCGGGGTGGACAGGAAGACTGTGTACCGCAAGCTGGAAGCGATGTCCCAAAAGAGGGCAGATGGGGCGTAATGTATCTACAATGAAAAAATCATTATAATCAGTGAGTTACGAGATATTTTGATGCAGACCGCGTTGCAAGTGGGTCGAAAAAGAACAATTAAGAGTTTCGGCCGGAGGCGCCATGACGACTTATAACTACTGTGGATACAGCGAGTTAGGAGTTTCTGCAGAGGTTGTGGCAGAATGGCAACTGCGTTGCTCAATGAATCCACTGGAAGAAGGAGGATTCAATGAGCACAATGGTCAAAGCATGGGGACGGTTCCAGACTGCAGTTGCTTCGGAGACAATGCTTCCGGTCGTACTGGGAGGCAATCTGGTGCTGCTTGGCGGCGTGGAGTGGATGGAGGGGATTCCCACCTGGCTGAAAGCCGCAGCCGCACTTTTCCTGGTTTTCTGAGTCACCGCGTCGAGGTGGCATTACTCTGGAGTGACAATTCCTTTCATGGACACCGTGAGTGATCGAAACATGGAGCTCACTCTGCCGCTCGTACCCGATATCGAGGTCGCGGCAGCGGAGGCTGCGAGTGATCTCGCAAGATCTCTCGGCATGAGATCCGATGAGGTCGACGAGATTGCGCATGCGATCATCGAGGCTTGTATCAATGTTCGCGAGCATGCGGCTTGCGATGATGAGCGCATCTATTTAAGATTCACGGGTTCGGTGACCGCGGAGGGCCCCCGTCTCGACATCTGGGTGACGGACAGGGGACAGGGCTTTGATCCGGCGGCAGTCCGCAAGCGTCAGGCGAGCCGTCCTGATGGTCCTCGCAAGCGTGGATGGGGTCTGCAGATCATCGAGGCTCACATGGACGAGGTGAGCATCGATTCAGGCTCACACGGAACCACACTTCACATGGTCAAGAAAGGTCGGAGTCAGGAGTCATGAGCGAGGATAAGTTGACGGTCGATCGCAGCGGCGATCAGGCGGTGATCCACACGCGCGGGTACATCAACAATGTCGGCGGCGAAGAGATCGCCAATACCGCCTATGAGCTGATGGGGGATGGTGTCCGTACACTCCTGCTCGACCTGCGGGAAACGAAGATCGTCAATTCGATCGGAATCAGCATTCTGATCGAGATCGTCGAGAAGATGATGGAGAAGAATGGCAGAGTCGCGTTCTGCTGTCTCACGCCCGTCATTCGCAAGACTTTTCAGATCATGGGGCTCGCCCAGTACGCGACGATCTACGAGAACGAAGAAGAAGCTCGTGCCCAGTTCTCTTCCGAACCCGATGTTCTCAGTTGACAAGTTCTCCGTCCTTCTCCACCAGCTCGAGCAGCTCGACCGCTCTTTTCCCGATAACTCGGATGGCGCAAGAGAGCGAGGAGAGGCGATCCTCCGATCGGTACTTCGCTACGGCGAATTCAGCAGCGGCGCCATATGGCTTTCCTGTGAAGACGAGATCGAGCTCGCCGCGGTCGAGGGTTCGTGGTCTCCCGCGTCTCTCCTGACCGCGGAGATCCCTCCAGACCTGCTTCATCGCACCAGTGACGCTGCGGGCATTGAAGCGTTCGCAAGCGGTTCCGGCCTTGAACCGATCCCTGACGCCGTCGTCCCTTTTCGAAAGGGGAGCACGATCTACGGTCTTCTCGCGCTCAGACGTGACTCCGCCGCGGCGATGGCTGATCACGAGGTCCAGTTGCTGCGTGCCACCGGGATGCATCTGACGAGTGCGCTCGTCAATCAGCGACTCGCCGCGGAGGCCCGGCAGGTCGAGTTCCTGACCAAGTTTCACCAGCTCGAGCTCGAGTCGATTTACGACATCGGACTCTCGATCGCATCCACGCTCAACTTCGACGAGCTGACTGATGAGATCCTGATGCGCGCGGTCACTCTCCTGAATGCCCGGCGTGCAGCGCTCTATCTGCGACAGAAGGGGCGTTTCGTACTCCACCGTTCGTTTGGCGAGCTCGGTTCCGAGGACATCCAGCGCGATCTCTCCGAGGATGCAGCGAACGAGCTGCTCGAGGAGGGGCGGGTGCTCACGCAGACCTCACAGGCGCGCGCGATCTTTCCGACGTGCGTGAGCGCGGTGGCGCTCCCGATCCGGAGTGAGAGGGGAGTGATTGGCGTTCTGGCCGCGGCCGATCGTGAATTCCGCGACGGAGTCGGTCCCTTCGAGCCGGCGGACATCAAGACGCTTTCGTTGTTTGCCAGCCAGGCAGCAATCGCACTGGAGAACGCCCGGCTTCATCGTCAGGCACTCGAAAAGCAGGCAATGGAGCGGGAGCTCGAGCTCGCGGCGACGATTCAGCAGGACATTCTTCCGCGTCAGGTGGTGGCTCCCGCCGGATTCGATCTGGACGTCTGGACGCGCCCGGCCAAGCAACTCGGGGGCGACTATCACGCGTTCATGGCGACCGATACGGCGACCACTTTCTGCGTGGCCGATGTTTCAGGCAAGTCCACACCGGCGGCGATTCTCGTGTCGGCCTGCCACGCTGCACTGCAACTCCTCTTCGACGAAGGGCGGGAGCTCGGCGACATCGCGACAGAGCTCAACCGGCACATTCACCGGTGGTCCTCCCAGAACAAGTTCATTACGATGATTCTCGCGACGATCGACCAGGCCCAGGGGCGTCTGCGCTACGTCAATGCCGGTCACAACCCGGCTTATCTCGTGACGGATGGCAAGATCACCCAACTGCACTCTCACGGGCTCCCGATCGGAATGATGGCGGGAACGACCTACGAGGTGATGAGCATCCCCTTCGAACCGGGATCGCTGCTCGTCCTCTACAGCGATGGAATCACCGAAGCCGAGAACAACGCGGGTGACGAATTCGGATATGACCGGCTCACGGCCGTCATCGAAGAGAACCGTGACGGATCATGCCGCGATGTCCGCGACCGCATCGTCGCGGCAGTCGATCAGTTCACCATCGGCCAACCGCAGACCGACGATCAGACGACCGTGCTCGTGAGAACCCTGTAGGGAGACGGTTCAGGGGTTCAGGAGTTTAGGGGTTCAGGAGTTCAAGGGTTCAGGGGTTCAGGAGTTCAGAGGTTCAGTGTTGAACTCTTCGGTCGTGGATGTGTGCCGGATCGGGTACGTTTCTGTCATTCCGAACGAGCGAAGCGAGGAGGAATCCCATCCTGATCGTTCTGGAAAACAGGTTTCGAGAGAATCGAGATCCCTGAATAATCGAACCCCCTGAACTTCTTTAAGCCTCCGAATTGTCTGAACCCCTGAACCCTGAACTTCTGAACCCCTGCACTTCTGAACCCTTGAACCTCTGAACCTGCTTCACTCCCCCTTGAACTCCGGCGCTCTCTTCGCGAAACGCCCGCATCCCTTCGGTCGCGTCCGCGGACAGGAAGGCCGCGGATCTGGTGCTCGGTCTCGAGCCGGACCTGCATTCGGAGTTCGTTGTTCTCCGACTCGTAGACCGCCTTCTTGATGTCACGGATGGCGAGGGGCGGGCCGGCGGCGATCGTCTTTGCCAGCTCCCAGGTCTCTTCCATCAGCCGATCCTGCGGCACGACACGGTCGACGAGTCCGATCGACAGCGCCTCAGCCGCCTCGACCAGACGCCCGGTCATCATCATCTCCATCGCCCTGCTCGTCCCGACGAGACGCGGAAGGAAGTAGGTGCCACCCCAGTCGGGATGGAGACCGATTTTCACGAATGATGCTGAAAACCTGGCCGATTCGGAAGCGACGCGCATGTCGCACGCCAACGCGAGATTCAATCCTGCACCTGCCGCGACGCCATTGACGGCCGCGATGACCGGAAGGTCCAAGCTCACGGATTGCAGTCACGACAGCCGAACCTGCGCTCAGAAGCTTTGTGAAGGGGAGGACCTCCCGCTTCTCCTGCATCGCCTGCATCGCCTCGATGTCGCCACCAGCCGAGAACGCGCGGCCTGTACCCGTGATCACGACCACCCGGGCCGCACCGTTCTGCGCGGCCTTGGTGAACGCATTGACGAGATCCTCCCTCATCGACCCAAAGAAGCATTCATCTTTTCGGGACGATTCAGACGAACTGTGGCGATTCCGTCTGAAATTGAGGTTTCGATATGTTCCATGGAGTCCCTCCACCTCCGATTGTAAACGAGGGGGGGGAGGAGCGATGGGTTCGCTTCGGAATGAGAGCGGCGGTGGAGGGGCGCCGGGCCCTCGATACTCGACAGCCCCGGGCGCGGGATGTACCATCGCACCGGTCGGGACGTGGTCCAGAGAAACTGATGCGGATCCTTCTAATTGAAGACGAAAGCTCGCATGCAGAGCTGATCCGGCGGGCGTTCGAGCGGCGTGACGACGTAGAAGTGAAAATCGTCACCACGCTCGGCGAAGCCCGCCGCTCGATCGAGGCCGAAGGACCACCCGATCTGATCATCGCCGATCATCTGTTACCCGACGGTACGGGAATCGAGCTTCTGCCATCGGACGGCAGCGACCCGCTCATGCCGGTGGTCCTCATGACCAGCCACGGAGACGAGCAGCTCGCCGTTGAGGCGATGAAGGCGGGGGCGATCGACTATGTCGTGAAGAGCGATGCCACGCTACCCGGAATGCCCCGTTTTGCTGACCGTGCGCTCCGGGAATGGACTCATCTCGTCGAGCGGCGACGCGCTGAAGAAGCGCTGCATGCGAGTGAACAGAGGATCCGCACCCTCTACGACGAGACTCCCTCGATGTTCTTCACCCTCGATCGCGATGCCACGATTCTCTCGGTGAATCACTTCGGTGCCGCCTACCTCGGATACGACGTCGAATCTCTCCTCCTGACCCGGTTTCTCGATCTCTATTCGGAGGAGCAGCGTGAGTACGTGAGCAGGAACCTCCAGCACGCATTCGATGCCGGCGACGTCAGACGATTCGAAGCGGCGAAGGTCACTCGCTCCGGTGCATCCGTGTGGGTGAGGATCACCACCCGGCCGATCGAGCAGGATGGAGCTCCCGCACTGCTGGTGGTATGCGAGGACGTCAGCGAGGCGCACACTCTCTCGGAGGAGCTTTCGTATCAGTCGACTCATGACTCGCTGACGCGACTGTTGAACTGGAGCGAGTTCGAAAGACGACTGGCCTCGGTGCTCAGGAGAGCGAGAAATGAAGAGATCGAGAGCGCCATGTGCTATCTCGATCTCGATCGCTTCCGGCTGATCAATGACAGCTTCGGCCATCGCGCGGGAGACGAGTTTCTGCGTCAGATCGCAAATCTTCTTCGCCAGCAGGTTCGCGGTGCCGACACTCTCGCCCGGCTCGGAGGCGATGAGTTCGCACTGCTGATGGAAGGGTGTTCGATCGCTGACGCCCGGAAGGTCGCGGCGAAGCTGCACGAGACGATCGAGCAGCTCCGGTTCGTATGGGAAGGCCAGGTCTTGTCGATCGCGGCGAGTATTGGTGTCGTCTCGATCAAGGGCGACAGCGGAAGCGTCGATGAAGTCATGAGTGCGGCGGATGCCGCCTGCTTCGTCGCGAAGAAAGAGGGCCGCAACCGGTACCAGGTCTATCGCGAGGATGATGCAGTCATCGCGCGTCATCATGGTGAGATTCGCTGGGTCGGCCGCATTCAGCGGGCGCTCGAGGAAGATGGGTTCCAACTGTACTTTCAGCCGATCATGCCGACCGGCACGAACGGCGACATCCGCAGGCACGCGGAGATTCTCCTGCGGATGAATGGCAAGAACGGAGAGGTCATCGCGCCGGGAGCATTTCTCCCGGCGGCCGAGCGCTACCACCTCATGGTCCGCATCGATCAGTGGGTGATCAGGACCGCGATCGACTGGCTCGGGACACATCCCCGTCTGGTTGAACAGTGGGGAACATGGTCGATCAACCTCTCGGGTCAATCGATGGGCGTCCCCGGAATGCTCGAGTTCATCGTCGCGCAGCTCGAACGGGGATCCGTCTCTGCCGACACGATCTGCTTCGAGGTCACCGAGACCTCGGCCATCGCGAACTTCTCGCGCGCTGAGTGATTTCATCCGCGTACTTCGCGAGCGTGGGTGCCGTTTCGCTCTCGATGATTTCGGCACGGGAGTCTCTTCACTCGCCTACCTGAAGATTCTTCCAGTCGATCTGATCAAGATCGACGGCATGTTCATCAGGGATGTGGCGCGTGATCCCGTCGACGCGGTGGCGGTGCGATCAATCGCAGAGATCGCTCACGCGTCCGGGAAGGAAACGGTTGCGGAGTTCGTCGAGAGTGCGGAGATCGCCTCACGGATCGCAGAGCTTGGAGTCGATTACGCTCAGGGATACCATCTCGGGATGCCGCGCTCGCTCCAGGATCTCGAAGAAGCGGACGGCGAGTCGTATCAATCGGCGCTCCCGTCACCGGGTTGATTCCAGAACAGCCAGTACAGTCCCATATCCTCGAGCAAAGCTCGGAATTCGCGAAAGTCGAAAGGCTTGACGAGGTAGCTGTTCACATGGAGGCTGTACGCTTCGCGGATGTCGTCGAGATTCGTCGATGTCGTGAGAATGACGACGGGGATGTGGGTCAGGGATGGGCGGTTTCGAATCACCCTGAGAACTTCCATCCCGCTTCGCTTCGGCAGACGGATATCGAGAAGGATCAGATCGGGCAGGAGCTCGTTGCCGCCGATCTCTTCGCCGCTCGACTGCAGATGGTCGATTGCCGAGTCTCCATCGCTGATGTGAGTGATCTCGCAGGAGAGCTCACCGCTCTCGAGAGTTCTGCGGATCAGTTCGGCGTGATCGAGGTTGTCCTCGATCATCAGGATTCTCTGCGGCCGACTTCGTCTGTGGTTCACCCCGTCCTCTCCTTGCTGTCGCCGCATCCGGAGCGAGCGGAAGCGTGAGTGTGAAAGCCGATCCTCGACCGGCGCCCTCTGATTCTACGCGAATCTCTCCGCCGTGGAGCTCGACGATTCTCCGGACGAGCGCGAGGCCGATACCGGTACCGCTCCCGTCGGGATGAAGCTGTTCGAACAGACCGAATATTTTCTTATGAAAGCGGGGATCGATGCCGATACCGTTGTCTTGGATTCGCACCCGGACGAGATCGTCACCCGCCATGTTCTCCCAGGTGACACGGATGGTGGGGTGGGGCTCGTCCCCCATGAACTTGATGGCATTCTCCAGCAGGTTCTGGAAGACTTCGAGGATTCGGACCGGATCGCCGAAAATCGCGGGCATCTCGTCGGGGCGATCGATCTCGACGCTGATGTTGCGCTTGTCGGTACGGCCCTGCAACAGCTCGAGCGCTTCCCTGAGGAGATCCGAGAGAGAGAGGGCTCGGGATCGTTCACGATCCGGCCGACCCGCGAAAGCTCGAGCAGTTCGTCGAGCAGGCGTTGCATGCGAGTGGTCGCGTCCTTGATCCGTTTGAGATCGTCGTGAAGACGATCGCGATTCCCCTTTTCGATATCCTCCTCGAGAAACCCGAGGAATCCACGGATGGTGATGAGCGGGCTCTTCAGGTCGTGCGACACTGTGTAGGAGAACCTCTCCAGCTCGGCGTTCTTCGCCTCGAGTTGCTCGATCAGTGAGTCGCGGAACGCCCTCCAGCTCGATCTGCTCGGTCACGTCGCGAACGGCCAGAATCACGCTCGACTCTCCGCTGAACTCGATCGCCTCGACGGCCAGCAGACACTGGCGCACTTCCCCGGAGGAGGTCTGGATGTGGGCGGGGAAATCGTGCACACTGCGGGACTCGTCGGTGGAATCGAGGAGACTATGGAGATCTCGTGGATGCAGAAGTGACAACTGATCGATGGAGTGATGTACGGTTCTCGAGCGATCGGCCTCCCCAGAATCGCTCGAAGGACTCATTGACCTCCACGACCCTCCGTCGATCTCGTGTGAAAATCATCATCGGATCAGGACTGGCGTTGAACACGCGGGAAAAGTTGATTTCCGACTGGCGCTGCGCTTCAACGGCTTTTGCCTGTCGGTCATGAGCCTCACGGTGCGCTCGCTCTGCCGGAGCGCTTCGGTGGCCTCATGGGTTTCGAGGGCGAGCCTGCGCGTGCGCCTCTGGAGCAGGATCTGCTGCGTAAACGCCAGCGAACCGAGCAGCAGGAGCCAGAAGAGTGTGACCACCTCCCGCAGGTCCTGACCGGCCGATTCAAAGATCTCCAGACCGTACCCGATGAAGTGAATGACGGGAAGGACGAACGCGAGGACGATCAACTGCTGCTGCGGACCGAAAAGCTCCTCGTAGCTCTCCGGCCGCCCGGGTAGACGCACCTGTGTCCTTCCGGCGATGATGACGCCCAGAAACGGAACGAGCCATACCAGATCCGAGGGCCCGCCCAGATCGAGATCGAGAGCCTTTCGATACTGCAGCAGCTCGATCAGATCCCCGAGAGCAAAGCCGAACATCGCGGCTGCCAGCCCCCCGTAGGCCACTCTCCACCCTGGAGAGCTCACGCGCAGCGCCGGAGCGAGAAGGCGGATTCCGATGTAGAGATCGAGCGCCAGGAAAAAGTACATCGACGGAACTGCCGTCGCGTACTGCTGAGGACTGACCGACAGGGGAATGAAAACGAAGTAGGCGAAGAGTCCGAGAACGAAGAGAGAAACCGCCGGCCAGATGAGTGACCGTTCGACACCGGAGGCGGGCTCCTCTCTGTGGAGATGCGGGCGAATCTCGATCGCGAGAATCATCGTCAGGTAGTAGAGCGCATAGACGATGTCGGATGTGAGACTGCTGATGAGCGGAAAGAAAGGCTTGGTGTATGGAAGTACGGCTCGGACGACCAGCCAGAACAGGAATGCCAGCCCCATGATCCGCCAGAACGAGACGGACCGGCGATCCGAGCCCTTTCCGGAGTCCTTCCAGCATGAGACTACCGCGAATACCAGGAACAGGACCGGTCCGACGTTCGTCGAGAGCGCCTGACGGAACCGGAGCGGGACAGCCGGAATCGAGTAGAGGATGGCGAAGATCGCGAGGGCGACGAGTGAGAGGCGGACGGTGCTGCTGCGTAGGATCAGGCGGAGCAGTCCGCCACCGTCCGGCTCGCCGGAGTTGCGCTCATCTGGAATCGTCGCTGCTTCCGACATGGAGATCCACCGCGGAGCAGTCTAACAGAGGGGGGAGCTCAAGGGTTCAAGGGTTCAGGAGTTCAGAGTTCAAAGGTTCAAAGGCGGCGCGCAAGTCATCCTGAGCCGCCGGAGCGCAGCGGAGGACGGTCGAAGGATCTGGTACGGTCCGACTCTGAGGACCGAAGTACGCGACAGTCAGGACGTACGCGATCCTTCGCTGCGCTCAGGATGACAGCCAGTCATCCACGACTTCCTCGAGGACGTTCAGTGGCAGTGAACCGGAGCCGAGGACGATGTCGTGGAACGAACGGATGTCGAAACGATCACCGAGGCGCTGCGTCGCTCGTTCGCGTAGTTCGGTGATCTCGAGCTGTCCGATCTTGTAGCCGAGCGCCTGAGCGGGCCAGACGATGTAGCGGTCCGCTTCGGTCTGGATCTCGAATTCGTCGAGGGCGGAGTGATCACGGAAGTAGTCCACGATCTGCTGGCGGGTCCACCGCATAGCGTGCACGCCGGTATCGACGACCAGACGGATGGCACGAAGCATCTCGTCCTGGAGGCGTCCGTAGTCGGACGCGGGAACCTCGAAAAATCCGAGCTCCTTGCCGAGCTTTTCGGAGTACAGTGCCCAACCTTCGACATAAGCGTTGTGACCGCCTTCCTGCCGGAATCGTGGCAGCTCCGTCAGCTCCTGCTGGATGGCGAGCTGCATGTGATGGCCGGGGACTCCTTCGTGGTAGGCAGTCGACTCCATAGTGATGACCTTGCGGTTCTCGGCATCGTGCGTGTTGACCATCACGCGCCCTGGGCGGGAACCATCGGGAGCGGGGGTGTAGTAAGAGGCTGAGGCTTCGTTCGCTTCCCTCCAGACCTCGACCTGCCGGATCTCGAGTCCCGCCTTCGGGAGTCTTCCGAAGAGCGCGGGAAGCTTCCTGTACATCTGATCCGTACATCGCTGATAGATATCGATGATGTGCTGTCGCGTTCCTGCTTTGATCGACGGGTCCGAATCGAGCGAGCGATCGTAATCGCCGATCGACTCGAAGCCCTCGCTCCGTGCGATCGTGAGCATTTCCTTTTCGATTCGAGCGACCTCCCGCTGCCCGAGCTCGTGAATCTTCTGCGGGTCGAGCTCGAGCGTGGTGGATCGCGCGATTCTGTTGCGGTAACGCTCGAGCCCGTCTGGCAGTGACCAGATCCCTGGTTCGCTGCGCCCGTGCGGGACGTAGTGCTGGCGGATCCATGCGGCGAGACGAGAGTAGGCGGGGAGGATGTGCTCGCTGATGGCGCCCATCATGTTCTCGCGGATTCGAATGATCTCCCCCTCGTCGATCGAGTCGGGAGGGTTGGCGAGCGGTTGTGCGA
Source organism: uncultured Acidobacteriota bacterium (assembly GCA_963829355.1). Classification (GTDB taxonomy): domain Bacteria; phylum Acidobacteriota; class Thermoanaerobaculia; order Gp7-AA8; family JAHWKK01; genus CAWHHZ01. The sequence goes on along the minus strand of CAWHHZ010000028.1, from coordinate 60,286 downwards.
ATGCGCTCTCGTCCGGCGCCTCTGCAGCGAGATTCTCGATCTGTCCGGCGACGATCTCCATGATGTAGGCGGGCTGCACCAGGGTCTTCTCGAGTCCACGCTCCATGAGTGCTATGACCTGCTCGATCTGGCGAGGCACCTTCTTGTATCGGGTGACGAGATCGTCGTAGTCCTTTGGCGATTCATAGGAGAAGAACGAGATGAGCTGTGGAATGTCGAGATGCACCCCGTCCATCTGACTGAGCGGCATGAGCCACCATTCCCACTGTTCGTCATCGATGTCATTGGAGAGCTCCTCGATCATCAGACGGACGCTCAGAACTTCCTGCGCCGTGAAACCAGTCAGATCGAGTGACTCGAACTCGCGCAGCCATGCCTTCGTCCGGTCGAGTCGGGCATGAATCGCGTCGAGGGAGAAGTCAGTGAGCTGATCGTTCCAGCGCTTGTCTCCGAGATAGGAGGCAAACTCGGGCTGAGTCTCGAGGTTCCACTCCCAGTGATCGTGCAGAAGCTGTTCGAGATGCTTGCGGCGGCTACCGAGGTCGGATGCGGTCGAGTTCATGATCAGGATCATAGTCCACCAGGGTCCTCGCCCGGCAGTTCTGTCACCCATGCCCAGGCAAGGCTGCGGAGCTCGATCTCCTGCACTCATCGCCGCCGATTTCTGATATCTTCCGAGGGACCGGCCAGCCGCACGGCCGGAACCCAGACAGGAGAATCTTCCATGCCTCATCGTTATCCTCAGGAGGCGGCTCTCCGGGACGGACGCCGAGTCCTGATCAGACCCTTTGCAGAGAACGATGTCGATGCTCTCCACGAGTTCTTCCGATCGCTTCCGCTGGAGTCCCGGAGATTCGCGTGGGCCCCGATCGAGAAGCGTCAGACGGTCGAGAAGTGGGCCGAGAATCTCGACTACTCGAAGGCGCTTCCGCTTCTTGCCTTCGACGGCACGAAGATCGTCGCTGACGCGACCCTTCATCGCCGAGAAGGTGGTCCGCTCCGTCGGGTCGGACGGATCAAGTGGCTGCTCGATCCGCAATACCGGGGACTCGGACTCGGGACGAGCCTCGTCAGTCTGTTCATCGACATCGCACGCGAGAACGGATTGCGACATCTGACCTGTATGCTGATCTCAGACGTCGAAGCGGACGCGGTCAAGACCCTCAGCGAGCTCGGCTTCGACAAGTTCGTGATTCCGGGTTACGGCACCGATCCGGAGGGAGAGCAGCACGACATGACGAAGCTCGTGCTGAAGCTCTGAGCTGGAGCACAGTGTCATCCTGAGAGGCTGGATTCTTTCACAGCCTCTGAGCGCAGCGAAGGATCGGGGTACGTCCTGACTGTCGGGTCCTTCGGTCGTGAGAGTCGGGCCGTACCCCGATCCTTCGACCGTCCTCCGCTTCGCTCCGGCCGCTCAGGATGACAGCTTTAGTTCCTGGCCAGGACGTACCAGCCGGGAACTGAGAGGTCCTCGCGCGAGTAGGCGATGCCGCCGCGGTCGAGTTTGGCAAACAGCTCTTCGCGTTCGTCCGGCGCGATGTCCGGCTGCGGCCGGATCCACTCCACGCTCCAGGTTCCCATCGAGATGGTGTCTTCGATCGTCTTCTTCGTGAAGAATCGAAGATGTCCGGCAGAGAGGTGTCCGGCGTAGAGATAGTCGAAGCGCCCGCGAAGAAGCTCGGCCACCACGGGCCAGGCGGCGATGTTCGGAATGCTGAGGAGGAGCCTTCCACCAGGCTCGGCGACTCGCTTCAGCTCCCGGAGGAACTCCCACGGATCGGCCATGTGCTCGAGCACGTCGCCACCAACGATCCATTCGAAGCGCTCGTCGATCTCGCGGATGACTTCACGCGCATCTCCCGCATGAACCTTGTCCAGCCTGTTGCGGGCGGCAGCCGCGGCCTCCTCGTCGATCTCGATGCCGACCACGCGCGCTTCCTGCCGGTTGCGGAGTTGTTCTCCGAGAATGCCCTCGCCACAACCGATCTCGAGGATCGACTTCGCTTCGGACGGAACGAGCTCCAGCAGGTCGAGGCGCGGCATCCGCCTCTGCGGCGCGTACCGGAACAAAAATGCCTCTTCCGCAATCACCACCTTGCGGTGCTCGAGCGCTCGAGCCAGCGGCGAGATATCCTCACGCAAAGCGCTCGTACGGGCGAGATAGAGCCCGGGATCGGCGTCGGCCCAGTCGACCACTGTCGGCGTCGTTTCCAGATCGTGAAAGCGGCGCTCGAACTGTCCGAGAGTCAGAAACGACGGCGGCACGTCACGACGCTGGGGCGCACTCGTCGTGATGTTCGTCGTCGGAACCGCGGCGACACACTCGTCGTGATTGTCGAGTGCCCGCGCGAGCGTCTCGATCATATTGGGAGAGACGATCGCGAGGGGATCGGTGAGCACGAGGACGAGATCGGTCTCGACCGAGGCGAGTGTCTCCTTTGCGCCGTCGCTGGCCCCGAAGTCGACAAGCGCCGCAAAGCCCGTCTGGCGCTCGAGGAGCCGTCTCGATTGTTCGAGTCCGTATCCCGTCTCGAGAGAGAGCGATTTCAGGCGCGAGAAAAGGAGAGTGATTTTCATGGAGAGTCGTTAGTCCTTAGTCGTTGGTCGCAGGTAGTGGGGGTCGGCTCTCCAGAACCGACTCGCGGAGGGCTCCAGCCCTCCGCAGGTACGAAAGTTGAGCAAGCAGCTTGCGAGGCGCTGGAGCGCCACGCGAGTCGAGGCGGAAGCATGGAACCCCACGTAGCTTCTCTTCACAAACCCAGCTTCTTCCAGATCTGGTCCACTCTCTGTTTCACCTCGTCAGACATCTCGATCTCATCCGGCCAGAAGCGGTGATGGCCCTCTTCGGGCAGCTTCTTCGTTCCATCGATTCCCATATGGCTGCCGTAGCCAAATGCACGGGAGGAGTGATCGAGAACGTCGATCGGTCCCATGACCATCTCGACGTCCCGCTCCGGGTCGATATTGTTCAGCGCATACCATGCCACCGTCCGGATATCGTGCGGGTCGATGTGCTCATCGATGACGAGGATGGTCTTTGTGAACATCGCCTGTCCGAGACCCCAGATCCCGTGCATGATCTTTCGGGCGTGCCCCGGATATCGCTTCTTGATCGCGATGATCATCAGATTGTGAAACACGCCCTCGGCCGGCATGTGCATATCGATGATCTCGGGGAACTGCTTTTTCATGATCGGGAGGAACATCCGTTCGATCCCGAAGCCCATGTGTGCATCTTCCTGTGGCGGCTTGCCGACGATTGTCGTCATGTAGATCGGGCTCTTCCGACGGGTGATCGCCTCGACGTGGAAGACGGCGTACGGTTCGACGGGCGTGTAGAAGCCGGTGTGATCGCCGAACGGCCCCTCGTCACGTCTCTCGGCTGGATTCACCCAGCCCTCGAGGACGATCTCGGCATTGGCCGGAACCTCGAGCTCGTTCGTGATGCACTTCACCATCTTCACCGATTCACCCCGCGCAAAGCCGGTGAACATCATCTCGTCGATGTCGGGGGGAAGGGGACAGATCGCGGAAAAGACCGTTACCGGCTCGCAGCCGATCGCAACGCTGACCGGGATGCGCTCCAGCTTGCCGGACTCCGCATCCTGGTGCTGCCGTGCTGCATCCTTGTGAAGCTGCCAGTGCATTCCGGTCGTGTTGCGGTCGTACACCTGCATCCGGTACATCCCGCAGTTCCGCCTGCCGCTCTTCGGATCCTTCGTGAAGACGAGCGGCATCGTGATGAACGGACCGCCATCGTCAGGCCAGCACGTCAGAATCGGCAGACTGCTCAGATCGACATCGTCGCCTCGGATGACGACCTCCTGACACGGGCCGGAGGTGACGATCTTCGGAAACGCCTGAGTCAGCTCTCCGAGTGCGGGGAGAGCCTTGATCTTGTCCATGATCCCGGTCGGCACTTTCGGCTCGAGAAAGAAGTCGAGCCGGTCGGTCCACGACGTCCAGTCATCGATCTCGAGCGCGAGCTTCATTCTCCGCTCGCTGCCGAGCAGATTGATCGCGACCGGAATGCCGGTTCCCTCTACATTTTCGAAGAGAAGGGCAGGACCGATCTTCTTCGAGACGCGGTCGGTGATCTCGGTGATCTCGAGGTTCGGTGAGACGCGCTCGCGAATTCGGACGAGCTCACCCTCCTTCTCGAGTCGCTTGAGAAACTCTCTGAGGTCTTTGTAGGCCATTTCGCCGCCAGTATACGTGGTGCGTTCCCGGTGATTGTTCGGACGTCCGTATCAGACGCGGATCTCGTCGGGCCCTGATCGGGAGTCTTTGACGAGCGTTTTGATCGTGGAGACGATACGCCTGATGGCGAAGCAGTCGCCATCGGCTCGGTAGATGCTGCAGTTCTCGAACTCTTCGATACCGAGTCGCTGGCCGCGATCAAAGATCACGAATGCCGTGAGCGTACGAAGCTCCCCGTCGCTGGGATTTCGTAACTGCCGCTCCTCCACGAGGACCACGATGCCATCCCGCCCCGAAGGATCGTACGTACCGATTCGCCACGACATGTCGGGAAAGTACGGCTCGAGCTCTTCTGCAATATTGCCGATTCGTACGCGGTCCTGCGGATCGGCGTCGAAATGGAACGCCACTGGCTCGGTGATCACTTCGTAGGAGACCGGTGAGCCTCCAGCGAGCGAGCAGGCGGTCGCCAGGAGGGCAATGAGAGCGCTTGAAAACGAACGATTCATGAAGGTTTCTCCAGAGCGGATTTGAACACAAAAGTGTTCCGGGAGCGAGAGGGGCCAGCGGCCGTCATGACGACCTCGTGATAGATTCCGGTCATTGCGCCGGCAGCTGCTGGCAGCGACGCTGCATCATGGTGCCGTGATGGCGTGCCGGATCGAAGACTACGCGATGATCGGAGACTGCCACACGGCGGCGCTCGTGGGTATCAACGGGTCGATTGACTGGCTCTGTCTGCCTCGTTTCGACTCGGGAGCATGTTTCGCCGCGCTGCTCGGCGACGAGGAGAACGGTCACTGGCGGATCTCACCCGTGGAAGAGGCGTTGGAGACGAGGCGGCATTATCGCGGCGATACTCTCGTGCTCGAGACGGAGATCAGGACGAAATCGGGTGTGGTGGCCATCCTCGATTTCATGCCGCCCCGAACGGACGCAGTGGACCTGATCAGAATCGTCGAAGGCCGCTCCGGAACCGTGGACATGGAAATGGTGCTCCGTCTGCGGTTCGACTACGGATCAGTCGTTCCGTGGGTCCGCGCAATCGAGGAGGGTATCAAGGCGACCGCCGGTCCCGACACGGTCGTGCTGCGGACTGACGTCGAGCTCAGCGGGCGCGATCACTCGACCGAAGCCGAGTTCACCGTCCGGGAAGGGGATCGCTACATTTTCGATCTCACGTGGTCTCCGACCTACGACGAAACGCCACCCGGCAAGGACTGTTTCAAATCGCTCGAGGAAACCGAGGAATGGTGGGAGGAGTGGAGCGGGCACTGCACCTACCAGGGGGAGTGGCAGGAGGCCGTGATGCGATCACTCATCACGCTCAAGGCGATGACCTATGCTCCGACTGGAGGGCTGGTGGCCGCCGCGACCACATCTCTTCCTGAGGATATAGGAGGGGTGCGGAACTGGGACTATCGCTATTGCTGGGTTCGCGATGCGACCTTCACGCTGTTTGCTCTGATGACTGGCGGCTACATCGAAGAGGCGAGCCAGTGGAGAGAGTGGCTGGTCCAGTCGGTGGCGGGAAGCCCGGAGACCCTTCAGATCATGTACGGGCTCGCCGGGGAACGGCGCTTGACCGAGCTCGAGATCCCGTGGCTCTCCGGATATGAGGACTCAGCCCCTGTGCGGATCGGGAACGCGGCGCACAATCAGTTTCAGCTCGACGTCTATGGCGAGCTGATGGACGCTCTTCATACTGCGCGGCAGAAGGGCCTCGAGCCGAGCGAGAATGCGTGGAGAGTCCAGCGTCAGATGATGTCGTTTCTGGCGGAGGCGTGGCGGGAGCCGGATGAAGGGATCTGGGAAGTGCGGGGGCCGCGTCAGCACTTCACGCACTCCAAGGTGATGGCATGGGTGGCGGCAGATCGCGCGGTGAAAGCGGTCGAGATGTTCCATCTCGAAGGACCCGTCGAAGAGTGGCGTACGCTGGCTGAGACGATCAGGAGTGAGGTACACGAGAAGGGCTTCGACAAGGAGCGGAACACGTTCGTCCAGTACTACGGATCGAAGGAGGTCGACGGAAGTCTTCTGATGCTGCCTCTGGTCGGCTTCATCGATGCCACGGATCCCCGTATGCTCGGAACGGTCGAAGCAGTTCAGAACGACCTGATGCGGGACGGCCTGGTTCAGCGGTATCGGACCGCGCCCGGAGTCGACGGTCTTCCGCCGGGAGAAGGAGAGTTTCTCCTGTGCTCTTACTGGCTGGTCGACAATCTGGCCCTTCAGGGCAGGCGCAGCGAGGCGCTCGAACTGTTTGAGACCTTGCTGAGCATCCGGAACGACGTCGGACTGCTCGCGGAGCAGTGGGACTCGAAACGGGGACGATTCCTCGGCAACTTTCCCCAGGCGTTCTCACACATCGGCCTGATCAACACGGCAGAGAATCTATCCTCTGCCGAGGGTGGCCCCGCCGTAGAGCGCGGAGAGGGCGACTGAGGGACACCTGAGCGCAGCGAAGATGCGGAACGATGAATGATGGACCGGGTGTCATCCTGAGCGCAGCGAAGGATCGGGTACGTCCTGACTGTCGCGTACTTCGGTCCTGAGAGTCGGGCCCCACGCGATCCTTCGACCGTCCTTCGCTTCCCGGCGCCTGCGCTGCGCTCCGGCGGCTCAGGATGACCCGGTCAGCTTCGGACGAACTTCGACTTCACGAAGTCCCGGTTCATCCGGGCGATGAAGTCGATCGAGATCTCCTTCGGGCAGACCGCTTCGCACTCGCCGTAGTTCGTGCAGCTTCCGAAGTGCTCTTCCATGACCTCGACCATGTGGAGCACCCTGCGGTAGCGTTCCGACTGTCCCTGCGGAAGCGTCCCGAGATGCGAGACCTTTGCGGCCGTGAACAACTGTGCGGCGCCGTTCGGACACTGCGCGACACACGCACCACATCCGATGCACGCTGCCGCGTCCATCGATGTCTCCTGAACCATTTTCGGAATCGGCATCTCGTTCGCGTCCCGGGCACTTCCTGTCGACACGGAGATGTAGCCGCCCGCCTCAATGATCCGGTCGAAGGCGCCGCGATCGACAGAAAGATCTCTGACGATCGGGAATCCGGCTGCACGCCACGGCTCGATGTACACGGTGTCGCCATCGCGGAAGTGCCGCATGTGGAGCTGGCAGGTGGCCGTCCCTCGTGTCGGTCCGTGCGCGGTGCCGTTGATCATCATGCCGCATGATCCGCAGATCCCTTCACGACAGTCGTGATCGAAGGCGATCGGTTCGTCGCCCTTTTCGGTGAGGCGTTCGTTCACGACGTCGAGCATCTCGAGAAACGATGCCTCGGGGCTGATGTCGGTTGCTTCGTACTTGACCAGGGCCCCCTCGGCTTCGGGACCCGCCTGGCGCCAGACGTAGAGTGTGAGGTTCATTACTTGTAGCTCCTCGTTGCAAGCTTGACGTATTCGAAGTCGAGATCTTCCTTGTGCAGTTTCGGGTTGGAGAGGTCCCCGGTGTACTCCCAGGCTGCCACGTAGGCGAATTGCTCGTCGTTCCGCTCGGCCTCACCGTCCGCGGTCTGGTACTCGGTCCGGAAGTGTCCTCCGGCCGACTCCTCACGGTCCCGTGCGTCGATGCACATCAACTCGGCGAGCTCGAAGAAGTCAGCGACCCGTCCCGCGCGCTCGAGAGATTGATTGAACGTTGCTCCGCCTCCCGGAACACGCACATCCCGCCAGTACTGTTCACGCAGCTCGCGGATCATCTCCGCGGCTTTGGTCAGACCTTCGCGGTTGCGGGCCATGCCGCAGTTCTCCCACATGATGTTGCCGAGCTCCTTATGAAAGGAGTCGACGGTGCGCGTTCCCTTTGCACCGAGGAGTTTGGCGACACGCTCTTCGACCTCGCGCTCGGTGTCTTTCGCGGCGGCTTCCGCCGAGCCACGATCCTTGTTCAGCTTCGTCGCGAGGAAATTGCCGATCGTGTAGGGGAGGATGAAGTAGCCGTCCGCGAGTCCCTGCATCAGCGCGCTCGCTCCGAGGCGGTTGGCTCCGTGATCGGAGAAGTTCGCTTCACCAATCACGTAGAGTCCCGGGATACTGCTCATGAGCTGGTAATCGACCCAGAGACCTCCCATGGTGTAGTGAGGAGCTGGATAGATACGCATCGGAGACTCGTACGGGTCCTCGTCGGTGATGTCGTGATACATCTCGAAGAGATTGCCGTACCGTTCGGCGATCGTGTCGCGGCCGAGCCTGCGGATGGCGTCACCGAAGTCGAGATAGACACCGCGTCCGCTCGATCCGATCCCGTAGCCGGCGTCGCACACTTCTTTCGCCGCGCGCGACGCGATGTCACGCGGGGCGAGGTTCCCGAAGCTCGGATACTTCCGCTCCAGGTAATAATCGCGCTCGGCGTCAGGGATCTGACTCGGCCTCCGGTCGTCCTGCTTCTTCTTCGGCACCCAGATGCGTCCGTCGTTGCGGAGCGACTCGCTCATCAGCGTGAGTTTCGACTGGAACTCGCCCGACTGCGGAATGCACGTTGGATGGATCTGCGTGTAGCAGGGATTGGCGAAGGCGGCGCCCCGCTTGTGCGCCCGCCAGGCGGCCGTCACATTGGAGTTCTTCGCGTTCGTCGAGAGATAGAAGACGTTGGCGTAGCCTCCGGTGCCGAGAACGACTGCGTCGCCGAAGTGTGACTCGACTTTGCCGGTGATCAGATTGCGTGTGACGATGCCGCGCGCTTCGCCGTCTACGACGATCAGATCGAGCATCTCGGTGCGGGGATACATGTCGACCGTTCCGGCGTCGATCTGGCGGCACAGGGCCTGGTAGGCCCCGAGCAGAAGCTGCTGACCCGTCTGGCCTCGAGCATAGAACGTCCGCGACACCTGAGCGCCGCCGAAGGATCGGTTCTCGAGCATCCCGCCGTACTCGCGGGCGAATGGAACTCCCTGGGCCACGCACTGGTCGATGATGTCGACCGAGACCTGTGCGAGACGGTAGACATTCGCCTCGCGCGATCGGAAGTCGCCACCCTTGACGGTGTCGTAGAAGAGCCGGAAGACGGAGTCGCCGTCGTTCTGGTAGTTCTTCGCGGCATTGATTCCGCCCTGTGCGGCGATGGAGTGGGCGCGACGCGGTGAGTCGTGGTAGACGAAGCACTTGACCTTGTAGCCGAGCTCTCCGAGCGTGGCCGCGGCCGATGCGCCGGCCAGTCCCGCTCCGACCACGATGATCTCGAACTTGCGCTTGTTGTTCGGCGCGACGAGCTTGAGATCGAATTTCGTTTTGTTCCAGGACTCGGAGATCGGTCCGGAGGGTATTTTGGAGTCGAGCAGCATGGTGTCAGATCCTCGAGTCATCTCACGATCCCAGCCAGGACCGCGATGGGAAAGGAGAGGTTTCCAAGAGTGATGATTACCGCGAAGGCGGTCGCGAACTCGCGTCGCCACGGGTTAAAATAGGGATGATTCCACCCGAGAGACTGAAACATGCTCCACAGCCCGTGGTAGAGGTGAAAGCCGAGGGCGATGTTGGCGACGATGTAGAACCCGGCGATCAGTGGGTTCGAGAAGGAGGCGAGCACGTTGTGGTAGACGTTTCCGTGGATGAAATCCGGATTCACCGTCCCGATGGTCAGGTCGAGAAGGTGCCAGATGATGAACAGAAGCACGATCACGCCGCCCCAACGCATCGTCCGGGCGGCGTAGGTCGCCGCGACCGTTTCTTTTTTCTTATAGCTGGCTGGGCGGGCTCGCCGGTTCGTCAAGGTCAATCGTGTTGCCGAATCGATGTGAAGAATCACGGCTCCGAGCAGAACGAGCCGCGCGATCCAGAGCGCAACCTCGTGTGGAAAGGCGGGTGCACCGAGGGTTCTGAGCCATACACCGTAGGCGTTGAGTTTCTCGGGTCCGAAATAGAGTTTCAGGTTCCCGAGCATGTGAACGAATACGAAACCGAAGAGGATGATGCCGGTCACGGCCATCACCACCTTCTTTCCTATCGCTGATCTGTAGAAATTAATGAGCCAGGACATGCGTTCCTCTACCTTCCGAAACAGCGGCTTTCCACCCGATCCAGGGGAGGCGGTCGGGCAAGTCGGGCACATCATAACCATTGAGCGCCTGACTTTGAAGGGGCAACGTCACACCTGCCCGTTGTTTCTGGACCATTTCTTGCCTCCCAATCCCAAAAACAAGAGGAATCACTCCCAATGAGGAAGACTCACAGAGCTACGGGTACGCCAGCCACGAGTGTGGCCGATGCCCGTATCATCTGCGATTGCCAGAAGCACCGGCGACAACGGCGGCGGATGAGAAGTCTCACGCGCGCAGCCGTGATCGGCGGCGTGATGCTCTCCGCTGCAGGACTTGTCGTCTCGCCCATCGGTGCGACCGATTCCTTCAGTCGACGTCATTCTGAACAGCGCCCGCACCTGGATCTCCGGACCTCCGCAGATCACTTCGGCCATGACGTTCGAAAAAACGCCACCGCGCAAGCCGTGGATCACGACCTCGATGACGACCGACGTCGTCCGCGAAGCGTTCTTCAAGACTCAGATCCCGTACGGTGAGATCATCCTGAAGGAGTCAGCCGACAATGAGCTGCCCCCGGAGCTGGTTGCAGCCGTCGTCAAGACGGAGTCCGACTTCCGTCCGCGCCTCGTCTCCAACAGGAACGCCCACGGTCTGATGCAGATCATTCCGAGCACCGGCAGGTTCATGGGAGCGCGCGATCTGTTCAACCCGCACGACAATATCCGTACGGGCACCAAGTACCTGCGTTACCTGTACGACCGGTACGATGGAAACCGCACGATGACGCTCGCCGCCTACAACGGTGGCCCCGGTAACGTCGAAAAATACGGCGGCGTGCCCCCCTTCACCGAGACGCAGAACTATGTGGTGAAGGTGTCACGATCGAATACCGAGTACGAGCGCCGCATCCGCGAGAGCGCTGCTCGCTGGAATCGGCTCGCACTTCGCCTGCGGGACTGATCGGCTCTCTTCGAGAGCTCCGGCGCCGGTCGAATCCAGCATGCAATTCTCCAGAAGGCTCGAGTGGCATGCGGAGAGTAACGCCATCACCCGCGCCATCGCAGACCGCCGCGCCGGCGGGGTCGAGCTGCTCGATCTGACGCTCTCGAATCCCACGTCGTCCGGTTTTCTCCCTCCACCGGAGCTCGCGGACGTACTCGGACGTGGAGCAACCCTGCCGTATCAGCCCCACCCCCGAGGATCGGGCAAGGCTCGGCTCGCCCTGTCCGAGTGGCTGGCGCGGCACGGTGCCGAAGACGCCGGTCCCGAGGATCTCGTTCTCACGTCCTCGACGAGCGAGGGGTACAGCTGGCTCCTGAAGCTCCTCTGCAATCCGGGGGATCGCGTCGTCCGCTTCACGCCGACGTACCCTCTGCTCGACCATCTCTGCGCTCTGGAGTCGGCGCCACTGAATTCGCTCGAGCTCGAGAAGACGACTGACCGCTGGCACCTCCCTGATGAGCGCGCGCTTCGCGAATCGCTCGACGGATCGAAGGCCGTCATCGTGGTGCATCCGAACAACCCCACCGGACACTTTCTCTCCCGTGAGGAGGTCGAGAGCCTGTCGAGTGCAACCGCCACCGTCGGCGCCGCACTGATCGCAGACGAGGTGTTCTTCGAGTTCAGCCACCTGCATCAAAGGCGTGTTGCGTCAGACTCGAGCTGTCTCACATTCTCTCTCGGCGGTCTCTCGAAGAGCGTCGGTTTTCCTCACTGGAAGCTCGGCTGGATTCGCGTGTCCGGTCCGCGCCCGCAGAAGGAGGCAGCACTCGCGGCACTCGAGATGATCGCCGACACATACCTCCCGGTCAGCGGCGCCGTGCAGAACGCCCTGCCGGAGGTCCTCGCAATGTCCGAGAAGCTTCGCCGGCCGATTGAAGAGCGGCTGGCGACGAACCTCGGAGTGATCGACGCGGCGCTCGAGAACGTTCCGGCGATCAGACGGGAGGAGCTCGAGGGGGGATGGTCCGCCGTGCTGCGCGTTCCGGTTCTCGAGGACGAGGAGACGATCGTTCTGAAACTGATCCGCCTCGGTGTGCTCGTCCACCCAGGCTACTTCTATGACTTCCCGCGGGAGGGATGGCTCGTGGTCTCCCTGCTGTCCCGCACGGAGGAGCTTCGACGCGGGATGAAGACACTCATCGAGCTGCTGGGCTATTATAGCCCGGGAAGAGAGCTGGGACGAGCGGCGCTCGAGCTCTTGTGGACGGAGGAGTGGACCGAAGAGTGGACGACGGAGTGGACGGGCGGCGAGGCCGATCCGCCGCGATTCTCCCTGTCATTCCGAAGGAGCGGCTCCGCCGCGACTGAGGAATCTCGTCTCACACTCCGCCCGGATTCCCCCTCGCTTCGAGGTCGGACAAAACTTCGAAGCTACGGACGAACGCGTCTGATCTGGTCGATCAGCTCTTCGAGGTGCTCTCTGCTGCGGTACGACCAGACGTTGTAGAGGCAGCGTTCTCCGGCAACCTCGAGATACGCGAGCCATTGCTCATTCCGAGGTCCATAGCCGACGCGGCTGCCATCGCTCCAGGTGACCTGGTATGGCCAGTCGTCGTAAGTATCGGGAGTGGGCTCGACGCCCGTTCCGGCGATCCCGAAGGCTCCACGTCCGCAGTCTGCGCAGGTATCGCCGCTCGCGGCCGTGCCGGGGCCGTTGGGCAGGTCCCAGGCGACCGCCCATCCTCCGCCGAAATTGGCCCGCCGGGGAGTCCTGCTCCCGGTGATTCCAAATGACCGGAAGGTGAGGGGGGCACAGCTCGATCGATTCTCAGCCTTCTCCCATTCGGAGATCAATACTGACGGAGCCTCGCTCCGGCTGAGAGCCGGCCCCTCCCATGGAGGAGCCGGCTCTGCCGTCACATCATCGGGCATGTCAGCATCGGGATTCTCATCCGGCGCTCCGGAAGCACATCCGAGAGCAACGAGCAGGAAGATCATCGCGAGACTTCGTACCTTCATCTACATTCCTGATTCCACCGGCATCCCGGCGTTTCTCCACGCGTCGAATCCGCCGAGGAGTGCTTCTACGTCATTGATTCCATTCTGCATCATGAGGAGCGCCGCACCGGCGCTCGATTGTTCAGCCGGTCACGTACAGTACGTGACGATGCGCTTCCCTTTCGGGATCATGTCGATCATCGCCACGGTCTGATTGGCCGGGATGTTGATCGCGCCCGGGATGTGCGCTTCGACGTAGTAGGGGGCGCTCCGGACGTCGATGATCGTCACCTGATCGGATTCCCTGAGCTTCTGCAGCTCAGGGATGGGAATCTTCTGCACGTCGTCGATCGTCACCGTCTGGTTCAGCGCGGTATCCGTCCCGGCCTGATTCGCCTCGTACGCGGGCGGGGTGCTTTCGTAGTTGGCTGCAGGGGTTGCGACCTCCGGTTCCGGAGGCTCTTCCTGACAGCCGACCATCATGATGCCGGCGATTGCGATCGCCGGTATGGTCATCATCTTCATTCGTTCAGTTCTCCTTACCAGCCGCACGAGCGGCCTTCGTTCTGCTCGTCGAGCCACGTGAGCAGCGGCTCGAAGTAATCGATGATTGCGGTGGCGTCGATCTCGGGCGATCCAGTGATCGCCTCGAGCGCGTCGGGCCAGGGGCGGCTCGCCCCCATCTCCAGCATCGCTGCCAGCTTGGCGCCAGCTTCCTTGTTCCCGTAGATCGTGCACTGGTAGAGCGGTCCTTCGTAGCCGGCCGCGTCGCACAGCGCCCGATGAAACTGGAACTGCAGAATGCGGGCGAGGAAGTAGCGCGTATAAGGGGTATTGCCCGGGATATGGTACTTCGCACCCGGATCGAATGCGTCTGCCGGTCGCGAGACCGGGGGAGTGATGCCCTGATACTTCGTTCTCAGGTTCCACCACTCCTCGTTGTACTCGGCCGGATCGATCTCACCCGAGAAGACTTCCCATCGCCACTGATCGACGAGAAGGCCGAAGGGGAGGAAGGCGATCTTGTCGAGCGCGTCGCGTAGAAGCAGCGCCACCTCGTCCGACTCCGGAACCTCGTCGAGCAGACCGATCTGCTTCAGATACGACGGGGTGACCGACAGCGCGATTGCGTCACCGACTGCCTCGTGGAACCCATCATTCGCGCTCTCCTTGTAGAGGAGCGGGAGATCGCTGTAAGCGCGCTGATAGAAGTTGTGTCCCAGCTCGTGATGGATCGTCTGGAAGTCCTCGGCGGTCCGGTCGATGCACATCTTGATGCGCAGGTCGTCCTTGTTGTCGACGTCCCAGGCGCTCGCATGGCAGACCACATCGCGATCTTCCGGCTTGAGGAACAGCGACCTCTCCCAGAACGTGTCGGGAAGAGGATCGAAACCGAGACTGGTGAAGAACCGCTCGCCGATCCGGACCATCTCCAGCTCGTCGATGTCGTTCTTCTCGAGAAGTGCGGTCAGATCGTAGCCCGGGTCCGCATCTCCGGGCGCGACGACCGGGAAGATGTTGCCCCACTCCTGCGCCCACATGTTGCCGAGAAGATCGGCGCGGATCGGTCCGTCGAGAGGCTGGACATCACTGCCATACTGGTCGTTGAGCTCCGCCCGGACGTAGCAGTGGAGTGACTCGTAGAGCGGCTTCACCTGCGTCCAGAGTCGCTCGACTTCCTGGGAGAACTCGTCGGGTGGCATGTCGTACTTCGATCGCCACATCGAGCCCGTGTCCTCGAACCCGAGCTCGCGCGCGCCTTCGTTCGACAGCTCGACGAAGCGCTCGTAGAGCGGCTTCATCGCGGGCGAGATCGTTCTCCAACCGGCCCACAACTCGGCGAGCTGACGGGGATCGCGGCTGTTCGCCATGATCTCGGTCATCTGCTCGAGATCGAGACACTCACCGTTCGGCTTGCAGTACTTGCCTTTGCCGTAGAGAGCTTCGAGCTCCGACGCGATCGTGGTCAGTTCCTTGGTCTTGACCGGATCGCTCGGCGCAGCGAGAGTCAGGGCGTTCTTGAGGATGTCGAGCTGTCGCCGGTCATCGTACGGCAGATCGACCTCGTCGAACCTCGTCGCCTCTCCCGCGAGCCGGACGACCGCTTCGATCACTTCAGCCGAGGACTCGGCCGACATGATCTGGGTATCGTGGGTGATGAAGTTCGCCTGGACCCAGGCAGCACGCGCACTCTTGTCGTAGAGATCCGACAGAAGCGCCTGAGCTTCCTCGAGAAATGCGTGGGCCTCGGCTGGCGTCGGCTGGCCGGTCGCCGAGCCGGCGATGACCTCGGGTGTCGTCACAGGCTCCTGAATCGGAGGCGCGGACGCGCAACCGGTCCCCGCCATGGTCGCGATCGCCATCATCGCGACCGTCAATCGGTGAAGGGTGTTCATGGAGTGTTCTCCTCCTCTTGGAATTGTTCGATGGGAGCGCTGCAATGTCGGCTCCAGCGCTGGCGCGAGTATATCGCGAGCGGGATCGCGGGCGGGGAAGACGATCTGTTGCGTCGATGGGGATGAAAGAAACTGTCATTCCGAAGGAGTGGCTTCATCGCGACTGAGGAATCCGGGAGGGTGGGCGATACAGCCCGACAACCGTTCCCCCACCCAGATTCCTCGCTGCGCTTCGGAATGACACCCCGCGAACCGGGAGACAGAACGCGGCAAAGTTTCGGCAGGCGGGGACGGCAAACCACAGCCGCCCCCGCTCGAAACCAGGAAGCGATCTATTCGAGGGTGGGGAGGGAAAGATCCT
The DNA here is from genome assembly GCA_963829355.1 of uncultured Acidobacteriota bacterium. Classification (GTDB taxonomy): domain Bacteria; phylum Acidobacteriota; class Thermoanaerobaculia; order Gp7-AA8; family JAHWKK01; genus CAWHHZ01. Next base: position 44,400 of record CAWHHZ010000028.1, on the reverse strand, counting down.
CGATCAGTTTCTGGAGCATGAGACGAGCCTCCTCCTGTTGCTGGAGCGTTCCCTGAAGCCCCTTCTCGATCTTGTCGAGAATGACGACCACGTCGCCAGTGGCGTCACCCGGGTGGACCATGTCCATGATCTGACCCGACTGCAGGTTCCGGCGTCGTTCGGCCGCGCGCGCCTTTTCGATCTCGAGGCTCTTTTCGACTTCCCCGGGGATCGTGGCGAGCGCTTCGTCGATGTAGCGCTTCAGATCCGAACGATCGGTTTGGCTGACCAGTTCCTGGCGGATCTTCAGAAGCTTCGATACGGCTGGGTAGTAGGGGCTGGAAGGATCGTCGACGAGCTTTGCCCGGATGAGCGAGACATTCGCGACGCCCTTCTTGCCACCCGTCTCGACCGCGAGCTCGACAGTCACCTCGCCCTTGTCCACGATCTCGGGGAGCGGTGCGGCCCAGGAGTTGCCCGGCTCAATCCAGACGCTGGCGGGAATCACCTCCTCGTCCGATCCTCCATGCAGGACGATCCGGCTGACGAAGATCCTCTCGTTGGCCGAGAAAAGGCTCCGTTTGCGGGGCACCTCGATCTCCACCCGATAGCCGTCATGGGCGTCCAGGGTCACCGAATCGAGCTCTTGCTCCGACCGGACCTTCGAGACCTTGACCTCGTCCGTCTTGCGGGATGCCTCTTCCCGCTCGAGCGAAGCCCATTGATAGTCATCATCACCGCGCGGGCCACGAAGCTCGTGAATTCGCGCGTCGACGATGTCGCGCATCAGACCATCGTGATCATTGATGTCGTGCGCGATTTCGGTGATGCGTGACAAGCGTACGAAGATCGATCGCCACGAGATTCAGCTCCGACGCAGCCGCATCATCCTCGGTCACGGCGTACAGCAGGGAAGGCAGTAACACACAGGAGCGCCACCACTGACGCTCTCTACGATGAAGCCTCTGATCATGATTTTCCTCCTCGCCCGGATATCTTCCCCGGACACGGGAAGTATGACACCAAAGAATACGGGTTGCCGCCTACAAACCGGATATGGGGGGGCGGGGCTCCAGCCCTCCGCAAAGCCAAAGCAAATGGTGGAGGAGAAGTTCTCCTCAAAAATCCCGCGACTGACCTACCCCCACAGATCCTGAACTCTGCCCGACATTTCTCCCTTTGCGGGGGCTGGAGCCCCGCCGCGAGTCGGCCCTGGAGGGCCAACCCCCACGGGAGAACTTTCCATCACCGGCTGAGGTAGTGGTGCCAGAGGAGGCGGGCGGCGACGGAGCGCAGGGGGCGCCACGGTTCGGCGAGCTCGGTGAGCTCCGCGGGTGTGGGGTCGTGATCGAGGCGCTTCACCTCGCGTGCTGCGACGACCAGGGCGCGATCACCGACGGGCCAGATGTCCGGACGTCCGAGGACCATCAGGAGGTACACATCGGCGGTCCAGGTGCCGATCCCGGTCAATGCCGTGAGCTCGCGCCTCGCCCGGTCGTCTTCCATCCCTTCCAGTGCGTCCGGATCGAAGCTTCGATCGAGAATCGCCTGGGAGAGCAGGCGGACGTAGCGGCTCTTCTGCCGGCTGAATCCGATCTGACGGAGGGTCGGGTCATCGAGCTGGAGGAAGTTCTCAGGCGTGAGCGATTCGACGTGCCCGGCGAGTCGGTCGTACGCTGCTCGTGCCGAGGCGAGCGACACCTGCTGCTCGAGAATCATGAGCACGAGTGTCGGAAAGCCAGCCGGCCGCGGCCACAACGGAGGCGGACCGAAGCGTTCGTGAATGATCGCGAGATCGGCATCGACCGAGATGAGCCGTTCGACCGCGGCGGGAAGAGTCGCGTCGCTGATTCGTCGCGGGAGTTGCCCATGCGATCGAGTCGTCATCGTGAGGAGTCGAGACTGATACTCCGTGGTCAGTGGATCGCGAAATCGATCGACATCGTGAAGATCACCGGGACTGGCTCACCGTTCTTCGTTCCCGGCTCAAATTGCCATTTCCGGAGCGCTGCTTCAGCGTACTGATTGAGGGCGGGATGAGAACTGCTGACTACCTCGATGTTCCGCGGGACTCCGTCCACGCCAATTTCCGCGGACAGCGCCACAGTCCCCTGCACTCCCTGGTTCCGCAGAGACGCCGGATACTCCGGATCCGCGCGTCGTACCACCCGTGGCGCAACGAGCTCGTCGCCACTCTCGGTCGTCACGACGCGAGACGGCGACGATGCGGGGGGTGTAGTCGAGCACGACGCGAACAAAAGAAGGAGGATCACCGGCAGCGACTTCATGATTGAGGCGAGTATAACGGATCGCCAGGCTGTCATTACCGTCCTGAGCCCCGGAGGGGCCATCCTGCGCATCGTCAGGCCGGGGTACGATCAGTCAAACGTCAAGTTGATGTTCTGGCTGTGACCCCAATTTAACTGAATACGATGACGTCAGACCCGGTCACGATCCACAGAGCCGACAACCCGAGTCTCTCCGTTGTGGCTCGGAGCTGGATCAAGTACCCTTTTTCGCCAAAGCACGGGTGCACAGACGAATCAAAGGGAGGAAGAACCATTGCACGCTCTGGCTCGACATATCGGATTTGTGGCAATTGGCCTGCTCCCCCTCGTGGCGTGCTCGCACCGATCCCTCCCGCCGTCGGTCGTTCAAACAGTTGACCGCCCTGGGATGATCGACATGCATTTTCACGCAGCGTGGCCTGGCGAAGACGACGCCGTCGAGTTAGCCGAACGGCTCGAGGAAATGGATGCCAACGGCATCGGCCTGTCGACGCTGTTCATCAGCTCGACTGACGATATGGACAAATGGCTCGCCACCGCACCGGGCCGCTTCATCGCGGGGCCGATGCTGCCCTGCCCGCAACTCGAAGAGGGCCGGCTGTTCTGTTTTCCGGAGAGCGGTGGCTGGCCTGATGTCGACTGGCTGGAAGGCGAACTGCGGGCGGGCCGGATCGGTCTGATTGGCGAGCTGGCGTTCAACTATGCCGGCATTTCGCCGAGCGACCCGCGGATGGATCCCTACTGGGAACTGGCCGCCAGATACGATGTCCCCGTTCTGGTGCACACAAACAATGGTCCGCCCCCCGGCAAGGGGCCCCGCCGCCACCAGAACTGCTGTCCCGACTTCGATGGCGAGATGGGCAATCCCGCTCTGATGCGGCCCGTTCTGGAACGGTTTCCGACGCTTCGGGTCGTGCTCCAGCATTCGGGCTTTCCCTATCCGGCGGCACCGGGCGGCCGCACCTACTGGGACGAGACGATCAGCCTGATGCGTGATTATCCCAACGTCTATGCCGATATGGCGGTGCTGAATGGTGTCTGGGACGAGGAATCCCATCGCATGGCGTTGAAACGGTTCGTCGACGAAGGGCTCATTGACCGGATCATGTTCGGGTCTGACAATTTTCCGGTCGACAAGATCATCGCCCGGCTGCGGGCGATCGAGTTCCTGACCGATGCCCAGCGAACTGGAATTCTTCACGACAACGCAGCTCGATTCCTGCGCCTCGACGACCGTGGCCGCCGTTAAGTTGGGGCCGGAGCCAGAAATGAAACCGCGGGGGGGCCAAAACCGCGGGGGGGCCAGGTCTTTGGTTTTCGGTCCGTTCTATCGATCGTAGTGAAACGGGGTCACGTCTTTGTTTTCCGGAAGGTGCCCCGATTCCAAAGACGTGGCCCCCTTTTTCGCGAGGTAGCATCGGGGTCTCACACTGCTCCTCGGACGGTTTGTGCCGGCCGTGTCGTCTACTGGGGGCCAGGTCTTTGGTTTTCGGTTTGATTCTACCGATCGTAGAATCTGAGGGTGTTTGGGGGGAAAAATCTACGGGTAGTAGACCAGCAAAAAGCAAAGACCCGGCCCCCTTTTCCCCGGTCTCGTGGCCGAAAGTCTTGATCGAAAGATCGAAACGGTGGCCGAGGGCGTGATGGGTCTCGATGAACGCCTCACACGTCTCGATGAAAAGTTCGACCGGAAGTTGGAGGAAGTCGCTGATCAGTCTCGGAGACCCGTGCGATGATCAAAAATCACGTTAAGTTAGAATTCTGGCTCTGACCTGACTTCCCGACGGCGACGGCGCAGACCGGCCCAGGAGTGAGCTCCCGGGCCGGTCGTTCGAGCTCCAATCAGAGAACTGGAGCCGAGTGTCAGCCGCGGTCAGTGATCGTGCGAAGCCTGCCCATTGGACGCTTCGTGACTCACCGCATTCGTCGTCGCGTTCCGATGAAGACGATCGACGTAATGCATGAACTCCACATACGACGCGACGTAGTCGCGGCCCGACTCGACGTCTTGCGACCGCAGCTTCCGGGTTTCGGACGCGTGGGCAAACCGTTCTCGAAGCCCATGACGTACCTCTTCGATGATCATCTCCTCGAGCGTCTCCACCGATCCGTTCTCGAGCGACTTGTCCCCCATTCGAAGCGCGACCCCCGGATCGTACGAGGCCGGACGCAGGCCGGTGTAGGGCGCTCCCTCGGCCGCACGGTGGATACGCACGAGAGTCTCGTAGAACCAGTGATCTGCGAGTGCCCGGGCCTCGTCACTGTCGTCGCGAACCGCCATGGTTCGATCGAATGCGTTCCGGATCGTCTCCTCGTCTTCAGGAACCACCCATTTGAGAACCGGCTCGACGCTACCGGTCTCGATTGCGACACGCGCATCCGAGACGACCGGGCCGTTGACGGCATCGCAATGCGCGAAGACCGGCGTGGTCATGACGATGACGGCGAAGCCTACGGCGATGAACCTGACGATTCTGTTCATGTCTGCTCTCCTTCCATTCGTCATTGGCTCACGCTTCCAGCGCGCGGGGGAAGAGGATGTTGTTCTCGAGATGAATGTGCATGTGGAGTCCGGACTCGAGTGCTCCCAGTCCATGCCAGAGCGCTCTCCATGTGTTACACGCCTGTTCCGGCACCGTGTAGTCGTCGGTCAGCTCACGCAGTCTCCGCAGGATTCCGGCTGCCGTTTCGTGCTCCTCTTCCATGATGGTGATCGGTCCGTCGGCCATGAAATCATCGCCCTTCTTCACCATCGGAAACAGGATCTCCTCCTCCTTCTGCATGTGAGACTCGATGTCGGCTCTGAGCGCCGAGACGAGGCGGGCGAGCTCCGGGAGCCGCTCCGCGTCCTTGTCGCGGTGCACCTCGAGAACACGTCGAGCCATCGCCTCGAGCCTGGGCAACTCCTCCCACAGTGGCTGATGGTAGGCATACAGAATGTGCTCGACCAGATCGCCGAGCGGCGCTTCATCCCACCGTTCCGGACTCTCGGCGTTCCCGCTCAACTCTTTCTCGATCTCCCCGACGATGCTGGTCGAGTCGAGGTTCTTCTTCTCGCAAACGTCGGCGAGAGGTCTTCCTCCACCGCAGCAGAAGTCGATGCCGTGCCGCGCAAAGACGCGCGTGGAAAGTGGGTGCTCAGCCGCAATGCGGCCGACGGGTGTGGTTGGATCGATGTTCATCGCATTTCTCCTCATCAGTTCTCTGATTTCGTTTTCCCGGACGGTTCAGATCGCATCCGGAGGGGACAGCAGTCGTTTGATTCCCTCGAGCGCTCGCGAGATCTCGGAATGCTTCAATTTGGTGGTCCGTTTCGCGACTCCCGAGCTACCGGCAGCACGTGAATCGTCCCGAGGACGGGAACCGCGAGGACTTCCGGCTCGACGTCACTCCGGACGGTTCCGTCGCGCGCACCATCGCGCAGGGCGTCGATCACGAACGCGCGCGAGCGTCTGGCCAGGGCCCGGAGCTGTCGCACCCCCTCGGGAGGCAGCGACAGCAGCGCCTGCTCTGAGCGCAGCATCCATGAGATGCCCGGCTCATCGACCAGCAGAATGGCGCGCTCTCTGGCGAGTTGGAGGAGTCTGTCCATCGGGGGGCCGTCCGGATCGGGGAACGTCGTATTCACCCGCGTCACCGCGCGCGCGACCATCTCGTCGAGCAACGCGTCGAGCGTCGAGAAGTGGCGGAACATCGCGCCCGACGTGAGTCCCACCTCATGTGCCAGCGTCGAGGTCGTGAGCGCAGTGAGCCCACGTTCCCCGACGATGCGCAGCGCCGCCGCGGAGAGCTCGTCTTTTCTGGTTTCTGCAGATTTCCGGACATGAACCATACTTATAAAAAGTAAGTGCTTACTCACTAATTGTCAAGGCGAAATGATCAATGCCCTAAATGAACGGGTCGTCACCCCGGGTAAGTTGGGGTCAGAGCCAGAAAAACAACTTAAGCGCCTCGTTCCGTGGCAGGAGTGGCTTGGGCCATGTCTCTGCAGGCTGTTGCTTAAACCCGGAAAGAAGTTGGGGTCGTCCGGAAAAGCAGGTTGACTGCTTCGGATCGACTCGGGCAGTGGCTCGCTTCAACGTTGCACGGCATGCGATTCGACCCAACGGATGAACTCGTCGCGGTCCATCCGGCCGGCAGCGACGGCAAGGATCACCCGCTCCTACTCATCGACGCTGGCTGAAATCTCCAGATCATTCAGGACGAGCGTCGTCTCGAGTGCCGCATGTCCGACCCGCTTGTTTCCATCTACGAACGGGTGACCCGATATCAATCTGTGCGCCATGGCTGCTGCTTTCGAGTCAATGGTGGCGTAGAGGTCTGCGCCAGCGAATGACATGCGCGGCTGTGCTAGGGCTGTTTCGATCGTGGCGTGACCGCCCGTTCGCCGGATAATCGCGCGATGAAGAAGTACGATCTGTTCCGCGGTGAGGTTCCGCATCAGGAGAGGCGGCGGTAGAGCTCGTCATTCTTCGTCAGCACATACTCTGCGGCTCGAAGAAATCCTTGTCATCTCGCGAAAGGATCTCGACGAGGCCTTCGCGAACGAGGTCTTCCACGGCGACTCCCAGGCGCCGCGCGCGCTGCTCGAGTGCATCGGCAGTGTCTTCGGATACTTCAACACTGATCGTTCTCATCGAGCCATGATAACGCAACGGTGCGGTCCGGCTTCCACGCCACGGTAAGTTGGGGTCACAGCCAGAAAATCAACTTAATCTCTTTCGGATCGAGGCGAGAGATCGGCGATATTCGGGGTCTTGTTGCTCGAGCCGATCGGCGACTTGAATCATTCTGGAGACGGTTTTGTCGAGGTACTCCGAGATCTTGCGCATCGTCAGGCCGGGTCGAGGTAGCGAGCTAGCGAAGGCCTCCGGCCCGGGTAGCGGTTCTTGTTCAGAGGCTGCGTGATATCCGAAGATGTGTTCGTGGCGGTCAGACCCAACTCTACCCGGAACTTAGCACCAGTGAAAAGTCAGAGAGTGGCACCGACCCCGCATTCTCTTGATTCGGACCGGCCCCACGTTTCCCTTCATGCGGTGGGTGTGATCAACCAAGCGTCCGGCTCTGACCGCATCTCACCGGCAGGTCAGTCTCGCAGGTAGCGCAAGGCTTGATGAAGGTCCGGGATGTCCGCGATGGCCGTTTGCCAGACGATGTCGTGATCTACTTCGAAGTACGCATGAATGAGGCGATTCCTCATGGAGCTGATCTGGGTCCAAGGGATATCAGACAGTTCCGCGCGAGCCGATGGAGACACTCGGGTGGCCGCTTCACCGATGACCTCGATGGCGCGAACCAGTGCGAAGCGGAGCATCTCATCGGAATCGAGCGCGCTCCGCTCGCGCCCTTCGACGAACCGAGCGACAGTCTCGCACCCGTCGAGGATGTGCAGGATCCGGATCTTGTCCTCACGCTGCATACTGAACCGCGGCTTCGTTGATGACCTGATCGCGGAAGTAGCGGCTCAGTTCATCCGGAGTTCTCAGGTCGACCGGCCGGCCTCGCAGTAGCTCAGAGAGCTCCTGTTCGATCGTAGCCATCCCGAGCATCCCGGGCTTTCGGCTTGGCTCAAACTCGACCAGCAAGTCGACATCACTCTCAGGGCGGCTGGAGCCTTTCAGTTCGGAACCAAAGAGGCTCAAGCGGCGGATCCCATGCCGCTCACATATCGCGGCGAGCCCGTCCGATCTCGAAACAGCCTTTCCATGGTTGGTCCTCCGGTATACGACGCTACCCGAAAGGATAACAGCAAGACCACCCTGAACCCTTTCACCTGGGGATGAGAACGGTCGTCCAACCGTTATCGTGGGGGTCGGGGCTCCAGCTCCGACTCGCGGAGGGCTCCGGCCCTCCGCAAGCCAGGCAAATGAAAAGAAGGGGGATGTCCTCGAAATCCACGACGACTGACCTACCGCCGCGAGTCGGCCCTGGAGAGCCGACCCCCCATTTCCTCGATTCAGGACTTCCCCACGATTGCCAGGACGACGAGGCGCATCGTCAGCCGAGTATCTCGCCGGAGTGCAGGCGTTCGAGAAACACCCCGACGGGGAGGACGCGTGTCCCCTCCACATCGAGCTCCGAGGATCCACGATAGACGATATAGCTCGTCGCCTTCTTTCCTTGCAGAAATGACGCGATTCCCTTCCGGTGCTCCCTCCTGAACTCCGTGGCATGCTTCACCTCGATCAGCACGATCTGGTCTCCGTACCACCAGACGAAGTCGACCTCAGAGCCGCTCGGCGTGGCCCAGTACCCGAGCGACCCCTTCGTGCGGGAGTAGTGGAGATAGCTTTGGATCTCCTGATGAATCAGGTGCTCGAAGGCAATTCCGTCCCAGTCCGCCGGCAGCGGCTGGTCAAATCCTCCGGCGGCGGCCCGCAGAACACCCGGATCGAACCAGTAGAACTTCGGAAGACCGATCTCCTTGACCTTCGCTCTCGGTCGGTACGCTGGAAGCCAGTGACCGATGAGCGTGTCGACGAGCACGTCGAAATAGCCGCGCGCCGTGTCACGGGAGATTCCGGCGTCGCGCGCGAGCCCTGCGATGTTCGTCTTCTGCCCGGCGGCGAGTGAGGTGACCGCAAGAAACCGGCTGAACGGCCCGAGATCGCGCACCAGCGCCTCTGCCTTGATCTCCTCGGAGAGGTAGGTCGTCACGTATGCCTGGAGGAAATCCTCGCGCATCTCGTCATCCGCTGCGTTGACGCTCAGAGGCATGGCCCCGTATCGAACGAGTTGCTCCATCGACACCGCCCCTCCAAGCTCGGCAGTCGTCAGGGGAAAGAGGTTCCTCACGATTGCCCGGCCGGCGAGAAGATTCGCTGCACCCTTCTTCAGCTTCCGAGCAGAGGAGCCGGTCAGCACGAAGTGCTTGTAACCTTTCTCCTCCATCAGGAAATGAACGTCGTCGAGTAGAGCTGGTGCACGCTGCACCTCATCCAGCACGATCCAACGCTCCCGGGGCTGCGCCAGTACCTCGGATCGGAACAGTGATCGATTCCGCTGATAGCGGAGCATCGTTTCCGGGGGAGAAGGTTGATCACCAGTGCGTCGCGGTAATTCTCGCGAACCCAGGTACTCTTGCCCGTGCCTCGTGGTCCGAACAGAAAGAAAGAGCGCCCTGGAGGCTCGAGTGATCGTGTATACATCGACACCGATTTTACCGCAAAAATGGTGTCGCTGTCTACGCTGGAACGCTCGGTATCTCGCCTCCGGCGAGTACCGGCGTCGTGAGGACCTGTGGTCCTCGCCGCGAGAGAGGCTGCGTATATTCGGGTGCCTCGGCGCCCGTCCCTTTCATGATTTCGTATGCGAGGGTTTGGCAACCCTCACGACGCCGACATTCGCCGGAGGCGAAATGTCAGCGTTCCTCCTGATCTCTGGCAGGACTGGAGCCCTCCGCGAGTCGGACTCAAATCACAGCCAGGGAACCTGCTCGATAATCGGAGACCTCGAGTGCGAACGGTTCGAGGTGTTTACCGGGAGGGGAAGTTGCTCGTCGTTCTCGAGGAACCGAACGGTCATTTTCTTCTGGAGGTCTTGCGACGTCGTTGTTCGATCGGGAGGATCACGGTGAAGGTCGAGCCTTCGTCGGGACCTGGGCTTTCGGCGTGAATCGAGCCGCTGTGGAGCGTCACCACCTCCCTGGCGATGGCCAGGCCGAGGCCGAGTCCCGTGGCGCGTCCCGTGCCATGGTCACCCTGGTGAAAGAGCTCGAAAACATGAGGGAGCAATGTGGTCTCGATCCCCTTGCCGGTGTCACGCACCGACAGGCGAGCCGTCGGGCCGTTTTTCTTCAGCACCACCTCGATCCGGCCGCCCTCGGGCGTGAATTTGATGGCGTTGTTGACGAGGTTCCATATGACCTGGATCAGGCGTGCCTGATCGCCATGGAAAGGAATTGAGGACCTGGGAGTCTCGAGGGTCATCTGAATCGACCGTGCTTCTGCCATTGGGCGGGTGATGTCCACACCCGCCCGCACGACGCTCTTCAGATCGATGTCTTCCTTGTCGACGCGCAACTTGCGTTGCGCGATCCGTTCGGTGTCGAGCAGGTCGTCGACGAACACACGGAGCAGTTTCGCGGAGCGATCGATCTCGGACATCGCTTCCCGTGCGCGCGCTTCGTCGTCGGCGACTTCTGTTCCGAGCTGAGCCCAGCCGAGGATGGTCGTGAGCGGCGTCCGGATTTCGTGAGCAACCGTGCTCAGAAGGGCGTGGAGGTAGCGGTTCGCGGCCTCCGCCTCTCGGAAGAGCAACGCGGTGTCGATTGCCATGGCGGCGTGGCGTCCGAGCTCATTCGCGAACTCGAGGTCTTCGTCGTCATAGGTTTTTTCGGTGATCGAGAATGTCATCGTGCCGAAGGTCCGGTCTCGAGTTTTCAGTGGAACGCGAATCAGAGACTTGAGGCCCAGGGCGTCGACGAGCTGAGAATAGTTGGTCTCCTTCGCATTGACGTCGGAGTCGGAGCTGGAGATCTCGGTGACGAGGACCGGGTCGCGGAGTGCAGCGGGCCGCGACGTCGGGAACGGTGCTCCTGCTTCGTTCCAGGCGACCTGCTGAAACTTCTGAGCGATGTCTCGCATGAACGGGTTCGCGTGTGCTCCCGCCAGGTGCCGGATGGAGCCGTCCTCGTTCAGCAGGTCGATGGCGCACCAGTCTGCGAATTTGGGAACGGCCAGTCTCGTGAGTGAATCGAGTGTCGTTTCGTAGTCGAGCGAGGACGCCAGCAGCGTTCCGGCATCCGCCCTGAGTTTGCTGAGACGGGCCGACTTCTCTGCCGCGACGACGCTGCGTTTCAGCGTATCGATGTCGCTGATGGCGATCAGACCTCCATCGACGACTCCGTCGCTCGTCAGGTAGGGGAGAATCCGCAGCAGGCGCCATCGTCCGTCCTCGTCGCGGACTTCGTGACTGCCTGTGGTACGCGTGGTGATCGCATCGCGAACGAGCCGCGGGAGGTTGTCCGTACCGACGATCTCGCCCCGTACCTCCGAGAGCGACTGTTTGCGATTCCCTGCCTCGAGCTGGAACAGCTCCGCAGCTGGCTCGTTGAACCGGCGGATCTCGCCGTCGGTACCGACGAACAGCATCGGGATCTCGATCGCGGAGAGTACGTTCTCGAGATCGTCGTTCATGGTGGTGAGCGTGGCGTTCCGGTCCAGCAGTTCGCTATTGAGGGTGATGAGCTCCTCGTTGGTGGACTGAAGCTCTTCCTTTGCTGTTTCGAGCTCCTCGTTGGTGCTCCGAAGCTCCTCGTCGCTCGACTGCGCTTCTTCCGCGGCGGCGACAGCTTCGCTGGCCAGCCGTTCGCGATCCTGAACCGCCGCCGAGAGCGATGAGCGTAGCGAGACGACTTCGCTCACCTGTTCGGCCGTCGCGTCGACGGCGTCCCATTCCTCCGTCGTGCTCCGGGTATCGAACAGTACCCAGAACATCGGCGGCCCGATTCTCCGCTGGAATGGAATAATCCGGAACGAATTGGTGCGACGCTCACCCGCTTCCATGACGGCGATATCGGTCCTCAGGACCTCGTCTCCGAACTGACCGGCGCGGTGCAGTGCCGGTCGCAGCTCTGCCAGCATCTCTGGATGACGGATCAGGCGAAACAGGTTCAGGTTCGCGTCTCCCGGGATGAGTCGGAGATAGGGCTCGACGTCGCCGCGGAATCGGATGATCTCCATCGAGCCGTCAACCAGAACGCCACAAGGCGCGAGGTAGTCGGAAAGGAACATGTCCGACTCGTGAAAGGGCGAGCCGGGGCCCGGGGCCTCGGCGAACAATTCGGGGAGGGCTGCAATGACGTCTCTCGCTGGCCGTGAACGCGAGAAAGAGCCGCGTTCCGGAACGGCAGTTTGCGATAGAAGCACGGTTTGCCGTCGGCCGGCGCGAACAGGGGAGAGGCACGGAGACTTTCCGCGTTGCCGAGTGCGAGGAATCCGTCCGGGACGAGAGCGTAATGCAGGGAGCTCAGCGTCCTGTTCTGCAGGTCGGATCCAAGGTAGATCAGCACGTTGCAGCACATCACCAGATTGATGTTCGAGTACGGAGGATCAGTCGCTACGTCGTGCTTCGCGAAGACGCACAGCTCACGCACCTTCTTGCTGATCCGAAAGCCGGCCGGAACCGGAGTGAAGTAACGCTCGCGAAGCTCGGGTGAGACATCCGCGAGAGCTCTTTCGGAGTAGATTCCGGCGCGCGCGATCTCCAAAGCCTTGTCGTTGATGTCGGTGCCGAATACGGTTGCCCGTATATCGTTGCCGCGCAGGTACTCGAACAGCGCGATCATCACCGAGTAGACTTCCTCTCCCGTCGAGCAGCCGGCGATCCAGATGCGAAGGGGATCGGACTCGCGTTCTTCGAGAATCTCGGGAAAGACCGAATCGCGCAGGGCGGTGAATTGCTTCGGATCGCGAAAGAACGCGGTGACGCCGATCAGCAGGTCGTGGTAGAGAATGTCGAGCTGCTCTTCATCCAAAGCGAGCGCGCGGGCATACTTCGCAACCGACCCGCGACCGTCGAGCAGAACGCGGCGGAGGATTCGCCGGTGGATGCTCGGCGACTTGTATTGCCCGAAGTCGATATCGAAGCGTTCGCGCAACAGGCTGAAGATCCTTGCGAAGTCCTCGGGACGATTCTTTTCCCGCGGGTCTCTGGGGCTGCCTGCGATGCGAACGATTTGCTTCCCGATCTCTGCGGGCGCGAGCACGAAATCTGCGGCCGCGGCGGCCGATCGCGGCATCACATCGAATTTCGCGCTCTCGTCCTGGGCGAAGGTGATTCCCGAGACGTCACGGATCGACTGCAGTCCGGCTGAGCCGTCGGTGTCGTTGCCGGACAGCACCACGCCGATCGCCTGGCTCGTCTGATCGATTGCGAGCGAGGTGAAGAAACGGTCGAGCGGACGGTGTGGCACTTTCACCGGACGTGGTTTGAGATGCAGGACGCCGCTGGCAATCGTCATCTCGCGATCCGGAGGAATGACATAGACGTGGTCCGGCTCAAGGGTGGCCGCGCCGGTTTTGGCGATGCTCATCCTGCTCGACCTCTGGACGGCGCTGCCCTGTTCCTCCGCATACGCGGACCGCGATTTCTGGAAGAAGCCGCCCCTCGTCGCTGGGCTGGAGAATGTGGTCGGGCAGGGAAAGATCTATAGATCGAAGGACCCTTATCCACGACGGATCACGTCAGAAACAAACAGAGTCGAGGAACTTCACCGGCAGAACCTGTCTCTGCTGCGAGACTACTCCGCGTGGACATATGGATTCCGGGTGGTCTTTCACCTTGACTACCACGATCTGGCTCCCAAAGCGGTTGTGGATTTGAATGATCTTGTCGAGATCCTTCCGTGGGAGAGAAAGCGGGAAGTACTGAAGGCGGCGGGTGTCTCTGCGGTTCTCACGAAGGAGGAGACGGGCCTGAATCCAGCGATGACCGTCGAGGAGGAGGGTGAGACCTACAGAATCATCTCACTGCCGAGCCGCAATGTTTCGCTGTTCCTGCCACACCAGTCATCACCCATTGAGGATCGGGATGTCGTACCGTTCGTGCTCAGCAGATTCGACGCTGATCAGCATCTTTTTATTCATGCGGACGATCAGACGCGACTCCTGAGTGGGCGCTTTGCTGACGCCGCTGTCCGGCGTAAGTCGCACGACAATCATGATGAGCTCCATTTCACGGTCGTTGCTCCGAAGGCGGGCCTACTCTACATTCCGGACACAATGTACCGCGGTTGGAAGTCGTCAGTGGACGGAGAAGACGTGGAGATCCTCCGCGCCAACTTCGCGTTCAGAGCTGTACCGGTCCCTGGAGGTACTCATGAAGTCTATCTTCGTTACCTGCCTTCTTCACTTTTGTTCGGATCGGCAATTTCCTTTCTGACGATCATCATGGCTTTTGGCTGGTTGGTGATGGATCGGCGCAGTTGAATCGGTGCAGGGGCGGCTGCGGCACACTACCACCCCTTGATCGGCATTCCTGTGGATGGATCCCGATGGAGGTGCGAGCTGGGATCGGATCAGCCCGGATCTGACGCGCAACGGTCTGGTCGCCGCCACGCAGGGACGCGGTCCCACGATCCAGACACGATGTACGCGGCATCGCAGTGCCGGCGGCGCGGTCGAGTTCGAGTACGGCACTTCCGGTACGAATGGCGGCGCCTTCGACGAGAGCGGTCGAACGCTCATACCGCTCGATCCGGGTGATGCGGTGATTTTTCATCCGCACCTGGCGCACGGGTCTGGACCGAGCCTTACCGCGCCAGCGTCGCCTCACGTGAGCGGAAGACGCCTCCCTCTTCCGCTTCGATAATCGCGTAGAGGTTGTCGGAACGGCTCGGTGAGGCGGTGATGCCGATGATCCCGAGCGTGCCTTCCGGCATCCCCGGATTGCGGGTCAGCTCGATCCACGTGTCGCCGCCATCGGTCGATTTCCAGGGCCGGCGCGGCAGGTAATCGGACGATCTGGCTCGGCGTATGGGAGCACAACGCCCGCGCGACGTCGTTCTATGAGAGGTGGGGCTTCGTGACGGTCGGGGAGCACCAGTTCCACCTCGGCTCCGAGATCGATACCGATCTGATCATGGTTCGTGGGATCGAAGAAGCGGACCAGGTGGTGGTGGGGCGTGGACCGGGCGAAGCCGGTCCGTTTATGATTCGCTCGTGATGACCATGATCGATCTACGCAGCGACAGTGTGACACGGCCGACCCGGGAGACGCTCGACGCGATGATGTCGGCGGAGGTCGGGGACGACGTCTTCCGGGAGGATCCGACAGTCAATGCACTGGAGGCGAAGGCTGCGGCGATATTCGGGAAGGAGGCCGCGATCTTCTGCCCTTCCGGAACGATGACGAACCAGATCGCGATCAAGCTCCATACCTGAGAACGGGAACGTGGTCGAGCGTGGGGCGGACGATCTCGAGTTGCTATGTCGCCCCTGCCGGGGCTCGCGTGGTTTTTGAAGTGGCTCGGGACCGGGGGCTGCGCTCGTTCCTCGCTTGCCCCCGGCTACCTTCTGTCGCCCCTCCGGGGCTTTCACAGTCGAGACCGCATCCGGGGATCGACGGTGCAAATCCGTGGCGCGTTAAGTTACTTTTCTGGCTCTGACCCTAACTTCACGCGAGCCTTGCCGGGGTGCCGCGTGGTGGGGTGGGTGGCGCTGGACCGGTGGTTGTGCCTGCGGCGCTACCACCGGCACCTTCCGGCAAGCTTCCGGCGTGAGGCGGGCGGGGGCTGGATCTTGCAGGAGAGGTGTGCTCAGCGTCGTTTTTCCGTACGCCATAGACATGCAGATCTTCCTTGCCCGACATTCAGAGACCGCCTGGAGCCTCACGGGTCAGCATACCGGCCTGAGCGACATTCCATTGACCGACAGGGGGCGACGCGAGGCGGAGCGGCTCGGCGAAGTCCTCGCCGACCGGGAGTACGAGAGAGTGCTCACCAGCCCGCTGCAGCGGGCCGCGGAGTCGTGCCGGATCGCGGGCTTCGGAGAGATCGCCGAGGTGGACGAGGATCTTCGGGAGTGGGACTACGGGGAGTTCGAGGGACTCACGACGGCGGCGATCAGGGAGAAGGAGCCGGGTTGGGTCCTGTGGTGTGACGGCGCACCGGGAGGCGAGTCGGCGGAACAGGTGCGGGAGAGGGCGGACCGTCTGGTGGCCGGGCTTCGCAAAGCACGCGGGGAGATTCTGATCTTCGGCCACGGACACATGCTGCGCGCTCTCGCGGTCCGTTGGGTCGGGCTCCCGATCGAAGCTGGTCGACTCTTCCGTCTCGACACCGCAACCATCAGCATCCTCGCCCGGAAGCGTGAGATCCGAGTCATCCAGCTCTGGAACCAGCAGGTGCGCTGAGCTGGATACTTGCCAGCGAAATGTCGTCCGGTGCGATCCTCGTGGCCTCAGACGGACCGCCGGCCGTCATTCGATCACGATCGGTTTCGCTGTCCGCAGCTCTTCCGGTACCGGCTCGCCGAATGGATAGCGCTGAGCGTTGAAGGAGCTGAGGACTCCATGCCAGGCCACCCGATAGGTTCCTGGCGGGGGAAGCTCACCGGCTCCGCCAGTCATTCCTCCCGATCCGCGCCGGATGAGGACGTCGTAGTGATGGGACTCGCCCGGCTGAATCACGATCGGATCTGACAGACACTGGTTGATCAGGCCGACCCATGCGTCGGTCCAGACACCGTCGCTCTCCGATTGCAGTCCAGTGGAGATCTGGCCGTTGCAGTTCACGAGGTAAAGCGGCTGGCCGGCGGGCGCCGTGAGTGTGCTGGGGATCGTCAGCTCGTCGCCATACGGCCCATCGACGAACCGGTACCGATCATGATCAGTCGTGAGGCCGGCGGACTCCGGCTTCGGAGTTGACGCGTCGTGGTCATTCGGCGCCGCAGGTGTCTCGGAGGGTGGGCGAGGCGTCTCCGCGCCGTTGCAGGCGAGGGAAAAGAGCGCGAGGGCAAGTAGTGCAGGCCACCTCATAGGTGACCAGATTCTGCAATCGTCGGGCCCTGCGGCTCGCGGGCGGGCCGCCCGCGTTCCAGCGCGCAGGTTGCGCGCACTCCGGAGGTACGCGAGACGCTGGGGGCCGACGCTGGGGCCAGGTCTTTGGTTTTCGGTTTGATCTACCAATCGTAGAATCTGAGGGTGTTTGGGGCGAAAAATCTACGGGTAGTAGACCAGCACGAAGCAAAGACCCGAGCCGCTTCCGAGGACACGGCCCTCCGCAAAGCCAGGCGAATGAAAAGAAGGGGGATGTCCTCGAAATCCACGACTACTGACCTACCGCCGCGAGTCTGGATCCTGGCGTACATCTCTCGCTTTGCCGGGGGGCTGGAGCCCCGCCGCGAGTCGGCCATGGAGAGCCGACCCCCCATTTCCTCGATTCAGGACGGCCTCAGTTCAACGCTGTCTGTGTGAGCAGGCAGCCTCGAGATCGTCCTGATCTTGCGAACCGGGACTCCTGGGACTGCTGTGTGGATGGTTGGGGGCCTGAGCCGAAGGCGCGCGAGAGGGGGCTCGCAGGTTACGCACCTCGCATACTGAGTACGCAACTCGGAGAGATCCCTCCGCTTCGCTTCGCTCCGGTTTGCTCGCCTCCCCGAACCTACAGCTATTCGGCGGACTGGAACGGATCAGGCGCCGCGGTCTGATTCCGCGTGACGGCGTAGAACCCCCACGCGAGAAGCCCTGCGGTCAGCATGATGAACGGCACGCTCGAGAGAAAGTAGAACTTCCCGGTGTCGAAGGTCAGAGGGAGTGGCGCGAGACCCATGATCCCCCACAGGACTACGGCCCCGAGGAGACCGAGGCGCAGGTAGACCACGACAATCAAAGCGGGGAAGATCAGGTTGCCGAGGAGCGGATACCCGGAGACCTGTCCTGCTGTAACAAGAACGAGATACGGCACCAGCGCACCGAGCAGTCTCTTTCTGAGGAGAATGGAGGCTCCAACCATGAGAGCCGTCAGACCAAAGCCTGGGAGAAAGCCGCCTACCGAACCGCGCCACGGTGGCCGCCAGAGCCTGTCTCCCGGAGGTGAGGGTCGATTGAAAACCTCCGGGGTCGAGATTCCCATTCAGCCAGTACAGCAGTGGATAGACGGCCATGAGGGGGACTGCTGCGAGCATCGCGAGCAGAATTGTTCTTCCGACGAGCGGATCATCCCAACGGCCTCGCAGGAGCCGGCTCCATGCGACGAGGAGCTCGGGCCATTCCCTTCGCAGGTAGGGCTCGATTGCGAGATAGATCACCGCGATCGTGGTCGCCCGGTAGAACGCCAGGCCGACCAGCTCGGTCATCTGAGCCCAGTTGCCATAGAAGGGCCCGTGGAAATCCGCCCTGAGGAGGAACGAGATCGAAAGCACGGCGGCGATCGCGAGACCAAGCCGCAGCGCCCCTCGTTTGTCCGCACGTCCCCGCACGACGTTTCGCCGCGCGACGACCAGTGAGCCGATCGTGATCAAAGCGATCAGGATCGCGACAGCGTCCCTGCGGCGATCGGGCTCTCGCCCGCGGTAAGAAAGCCATTTGTCCGGCTCGGTCTGCCAGGTGGCGGTGGTGGAAAACCAGACTGGCCGCCCTCCGAGCGCTGCCCCATCCACCGTCACGGATTGCGCCTGGCCAGTCACCGTCGTTCGCCAGCTCCATCGTTCGTCGGTGTCGACAGGTGCTGGGCGGGAGGACGGGATCGATTCCGCATTCGCCCAGTCGAGTTGCGCGAGCTCGAAAAGGGACTCCCATTCGGTACTCGGTTGTGGCTCGTGCAGATAGCTCTGATCCGGCACGATCAGCAGCTCGTCGAGGACTCCCTCGGGCGAGAGGCTCACCAGCGCCATTCCGGGCAGAGTGTTGGGGGGATCGGATGGAAGGATCCGCCGATCACCCTCGAATCCATACCGAGACACGAGCTTTTCCGGGCTTTGTCTGTAGACGAGATTGAGCGGTGACGGGAGCGAGGTCGATGGGTCGTAGTTCTTCTGCCGGAGAAGCTCGCGGACTCCATCGTTCGCCGCGTAGTAATAATAGGTGTCCGCCGCCACACCGGTGAACCCGACCTGCGTGAGAATCTCCTGTGCCTTGCTTTCCAGAGCGCGGGGGTGCCTCGACAGATCGCGCACCCCGTAGAGCTCGGTCTGTTGCTTGAGCCAAACGAGACCGATCACGAGCGCGACGATCGCGGCGACGATCGCTCCCGCGATCGCTGGTGAAAGGTCTCCGGTTTTTCCGGCCGCCGCGACCATATCGGGTGAAGGCGTCTCCCCGGCATCGAGAGCGGCCTGGAGGGGATCGGCGCCCGGGAGCGCGGCGATCACGGAGTGGATCGAGCGAGGGCGTTCCTTGGGATCTCGCTCGAGGCAGCGAGCGATCACCTGCTGGACGATTGAATCGATCGAGCGAGTGTCACGAGAGACGCTCGCGGGATCGGTGCTCTCGTGCAGCCGTTTCATCTCGTTGACCGACCGGCCGTCGAATCGCCGGCGGCCGGTGAACATCTCGTACATGATCAGACCGAGCGCGTAGAGGTCGCTCTTGTGCGTCGCCTTGCCCTCGGTCAGCTGTTCGGGCGCCATGTAGGCGGGTGTACCGGCGAATTCGTTTTTCCGGGCGAGGTCGTCGGCGAGACCGGCGAGACCGAAGTCGGTGATGATCGCGTTTCCGCGCCCATCGATCATGATGTTTGCGGGCTTGAGATCGCGATGGATCACACCGAGACCGTGCGCGGCGGCGAGACCCGCGCAGATCTCCTGGACCATCTCGATCGCTTTCCCCTCGGGGAGCTGCCCGATCCGGCGGAGAAGCGAGGCGAGATCCTCGCCGTCGATGTACTCCATCGTGACGAAGTGATTTCCTTTCCACTCGCCGACGTCGTAGAGACGGCAGACGTTCGGGTGGGAGACCTTTCGGCCGAGGCGCACCTCGCCGTAGAGACGTTCGAGAGCCGACACGGAGAGGGTCCCTTTCGGGAGGAACTTGAGCGCGACCTGCTGGCCGAGCTTCAGGTCGTCAGCGCGGTAGACCTCACCCATGCCGCCGCGCCCGAGGAGCGCGATGATCCGGTAGCGGTCGTCGAGCACGTCGCCGGGGGAGAATCGTTCGCCGGTCGGCGCCGGAGCGCTCGGCGCACGCGCAACCGTCTCATCCGACGCAGAGGGATCTGGAGTATCGTCCTTCAATGCTTTCAATTGTAGAGGAAACTCACCAAAGCGACTCTCCCGCCATGGACACGACCAGTGCGAAAACAGAAAAATCGAGAGGGCAACGAATCCTGCGCCGGCAAACAGGTACAGCATCCTTCGAGCCTTTGGCCTGAGGTCGGAGCCTGATTGCGCTGAAAGTGCCGCTGGCGAGATGGATGCAAGCGAAAATCAGGGCGGCAGTGGCCATCCACAGGAGAACATATCCGATCAGGCTCGATGAGAATTCGACCGTGGCTGTGCTGAGCCATGCGGCCGCCTTGAACAACACGATGCCAAGCCAGAAACCGAGACCACTCCTGCAGATAGAATTTTCTCAGCCGGAAATGAAAGTAATAGATCAGTACCGCGGCGGTTCCTGGCACCAGGAGGTCCAGCAATACGGTCAGCTTTGTAGTTGCTTGATCCATATATGAGTTTCTTTTGTCATAATGGTATGAAACTCAGTATGCCCTCAGCGGGCCATAACGGGCGCTGATGGGTTTCCTCAGAGTACCTGAACTTCGAGCGACGGGAGAGTGAAGTGTCAGATGGAAGCCTGACTCCGGAGATCAGGAGTGCCCTGCTCGACTTTCAGCGATACCTGTCGGATGAGCTTGCTCCACTCATGGCTCTCGATGCCGTGGAGACGATCATCGCACTCCCGCCAGACGTCGCCGCCAGTCAGATCAAGTCATGGATCAGCGGCCAGTTTCGGGGGCGGGGAGCAGAGATCCCTGTTTCCGATTACCTTTTTCACGCCGTTAAGAAGATTCATCACTTTGCAGAGCTGCAGCTCGTTCCGGAGAAGAAGATCCTGAGCTACCTTCACGCGTTGAAAGGGCCGATTCTCGAGATGTGCCCTCCGGGTGATCGCCAGTTTCTCGAGCACAATCTGGAAATGATCGGGGAGCCTGCACCGGTCGGAGGTTCGAGCGCCGAGATCCTTTACAGGCAGCCTGGAACAGAGAAGAAGCTGGCGACCTCGAAAGACGAGCAAGGCAGGCGGGCAGAGATCGATCAGCGGATGAGCCTGATCATGGATCGTCTGAGCAGGATTCAGGCTCGACCCGGTCCGTCGGGAACCATGCCTCCGGCGCGCAGCCATATTATCTCGGAGGCTGTCTCCACGGCTGTGTCCGCCTCACACACGGGGGGAGAGCTCGACGAGAATCTGGAAGAGATCCGACGGGCCGGAGCCGATGTGGACCCGCGACTGCTCTTCAGATATCTCGGAAACAGCCTGCCGGAGTGGGCGGTTCCCGTACGCGAGAGCATGTCGACGGACCTCGAGGATTTTCCCTCCTCCGAAACACATCCGATCGAGGCAATGAAGCGCCTTCTGACCCTCTCGGACAGTCCGCAGGAGAAGTCGCGGCGTTTCAGGCAGCTCGTCGAATCTGCAATCGAACAATTCAACGACGGAGCACTCGGTCGCGCCGTCACGATGCTCGGTCTGGCCGAGGGGCTCATCGAGGCGCAAGAGGTCGGCGCGGAGGACGGTGAAACGATTCGCCGGTCAGCCGAGAGCAATCTCGACGCGAACCGTTTGCGCGAGACGGCGGAGACTCCTGAATCTCATTATCTTCTCAGAAAGCTGTTGCGATTCTTTCCGGGACTCGGGCCGAAAGGCATTCTCCAGGAGCTGAAGACGCAGGAGCGCCGCGATCGCCGACGCCTCCTGCTGGCCCTCGTCGAGGTGTTCGAGGAAGACGCCCGTGAGGCTGCGCTCGAACTGTTTTCCGAGCACGGTGACGAGCGCCTCGCGAAATCGGATCCCTATTTCGCTCGAAACCTCCTGTACGTTCTCAACCGCATCCCGGCCTCGGAGCAGTCGAACGACCGTCAGATGCGGCTCGCGGAGAATCTCAGCTCACCTTCCTATCCTCCCTTTCTCACGAAGGAGGCGATCGCCACGCTCGGGCAGACGCGCAGTCCACGGGCCCCCGAGGTTCTGATCCGTCGTCTTCAGGAGTACGAGGCTATGCTGACCGGGGGTGGCAAGCTGCCGTATCCGCCTGGCGAAGTGAGACAGATTGTCGATCGTACAGTCGCGGCGCTCGTCAAGATCGGTTCGAACGAAGCGCTCCTGGCAGTCGTCGATCACGGGCTCTCGACGGATCCCGCTCTCGGTGACTCGCTGCGTCGCATCACCGCGCTCGGAAACCGGAATCTCTTCGACAAACCGCAGGTCGTCGAGCGCCTGGTCGGAGCGGTACAGAATCGGCTCCCGAAGAAGGTTCTCGGAATCGTCGTACAGCGGAAGTCGGGAGACGATGTGGAGAAACTGCTCGATGCTCTGTCGGGAACGGACGCGCCGGAAGTCCTGGAGTTGATGGAGTCGATCCGGCAGAAGTATCCAGACGCTCCGTTCGCGCAAAAGGCGCAGGAGATCCTCGAAGCGTCGGGTGTGGGTCGATCGGCCCTGACCGCGACCGCACCCAAACTGAGCGGCGATCTCGAACTGTTCGGTCTGCCGAATCTGGTCCAGAACCTCGCGAGCATGGAGGTGAGCGGAGTTCTCACGATCATGGACACCGAGGGGAAGAGAATCGGCGCGGTGGCATACGAGGACGGCAAGATCGTCCGCTGCCACACGGGGGAGTTGCGAGGGAAAGACGCCTTCTTCCAGTTGTTCGAGAACGCCGGTCCCGGCTCGTTCAGCTTCGTCGAGATGGCCGATAGCGCGAAGAACGAGAGCAGAGAAGAGCCGATGCAAGTGACGCCACTGATCATCGAGGGGCTGCGACGTTTCGACGAGCTGAGGCTCTCCAGAGCGATCGTGCCTCCTGAATCGAGCCTCGGTCCGACCTCGGTCAAACCAGTTCATGAGCCTCGCGAAAAGGACCCTAAGGTGATCCGCGAGGTATGGCTGAAGGCCGCCTCCGGGGAGCCGCCGGAGAAGTGGGAGCCGGAGATTCCGGTCGACTCCTACCGCGTCTGGAGGCTTCTGCGGTACTGGGTCGAGAACGGCGCACTCGAGCTGCGGTGAAGCAGTCTTCAGTCGTCGGTCGTCAGTCGGCAGACGTCAGAGAATCCGAGAGAGGGGAGATCCCTCCACTCGCTGTTCGGTCGGGATGACATCGCTGTCCAGCGAGTTGCCGCCGACGACCGACGGCTGACTGGTGTCGCGAAGGGGGCGTCGGCGGCCCGGATCGATCGAATTCCGGTTATGAAAGTCGGCCAATCCGGGCGCGCCCGCCCGGCTTCTCTCCGATGGACGGTGCCCGTGGAGCGGAGCCCTAGTTCTCCGCCACGGCGGATGCGACGCTGAGCCGCATCCCGGTCCCTCCGTTGTCGGTCGTGGTTCCGTAGATGAGTGCGCTGCCTTCGGTCAGCATGAACGAGAGCAGATCGCCAGCCTGCAGATCACTCTCGAGAATCGAAGCGGCGGACATCTGAACGAACGTGTTGGCTTCGACGCTCCGGACGACTGTGTCGACCAGTCCACCGCCTGCATCGTAGCGGCTGATTTCCATGGAAGCGGGCGTGCTGAACGTTCTGATTCCTATGTTCATCCGTGCGGCCGCCGGATCGTCGGGAGTGATCAAAACTCCCCTCTCACCAGACGACAGGATCTCGGAAGAATCGGTCGTCGGAACGTGAATCCAGGAAGTGCCGGTGGGCGTGGTCCCGGTGATGGTCGCGACCATCTCGGGGAGTTGACCGACCGGAGCCTCGACATCCAGTGCACCTATGCCGTCAACACCCAGTGCCATACCGAGATCTCCGATACGTTGCGACTCGAATGGCGCGAGGCTGTAGGCGATCGAGGCCTCGTCATGCCCATCGGAGAATCCTTGTGGTCGGAACACGAGATGTCCGGCGATCGGGAACGAGAAGGGGTTCGCGATTTGAAGAGTCGTGGTGTACATGGAGCCGAACGCCCCGGCGGTCGTGCCGGCGACCGGAATGGATGCCGGTGCAGATAAGCGCGGGATCGATGCTGCCGCGTTCACACGCATCACGAGTCCCGGACCGAGGAGTGTGATGAAGATCTCGCCCGTATGCTGGTCAACCGCGAGTCCGGTCGGAGTGATCAGTCCTTCCACAAGAGTAACCGGATCAGCGGTAGGGGAGACGACACGAAGTCGTCCCGGTGCTCCGGCAATCTGATTCGTGCTGAACTCGATCACGGCAATCGGTGAGTCCGGCGAAGAACCGAGTGGTCTGAGGTCGAGCGCGGAGCTGAGCCCGCTGACGAGAGTGGTGTTGGAGTTGCCGTCCAGAGAAACCCGGTGTATCTCGGCTTTGCCCGCGGGGAACGGAAATCCTGTCAGCGTGGTCACGAGCAGATCATTGCCTCGGATGCGCAGCGCGTTCGGGACCGACTCGACGAACGGTCCACCGACACCCATGATCGGGTTCGGGAAATTGGCGAAGGTCGTGAGGGTCGAGTATGCGCCGGTACGCGCGTCGACCCGTCGGATCAGGTTGAGGCTCGCGTCGGCGACGAACAGAGTCTGACCGACGATCTCGATGCCGAACGGGTTCGACAGTCGTACGTGCTCCGGCGCGCCAGGCCGCGGTTCCGGCACGGCGTCGGGAAAATCGACGATCAGTCGGATTGATACCTCTTCTCCCGACGGACTGACGAGCACAGCAGTCTCCCCGCTGTCGACGATCGCGTGGTGGGAGAGCTCAAACTGAAACGGTCCGGCGATCGAATCGAGCGGACGGTCCGTTCTCAGCTCGAGAAGGGTGCTGAAGATTGGCGACGACGGCGCTGGGTTCAGAATCTCTGTACCCGGAACAGTTCCCGGAATGACCGAGTCACCATTGGAAATCAACAGGTAGATGACGTTCCCCTGCAGCGCCACGGCCGATGGACCGGATGGCGCATTCGTTGGACCCTGGTGTATGCCCGACGGCAGGGATTCGATGAATGTACGGCGAGCACCTGTCGCGCGGTCGACGAGGGACAGCCGTCCATTGTTGGGACCGTTTCCCGACTCGACCACCAGCAGGTTGCCGCCGTTGGTGAAGGTGACCTCTATGGGAGATCGGAATCCGGCTGAGAATGGAACAGCCTGCGCGAGTGCGCCGACGGAACCGATTGCGGCCATAAGCAGTACGACTACCCGTTTCCAGTTCATCATTGTTTCTCCTTCGATTCGCTCGTTGCGAATCCTCTCTCTTCGGCAGACTCATCCGGATCAACGGGTCTCGGTGCTGACGATCGGGACTCCGCCGTCCGGATCGTCAGCCGCCTCACACGTTCGACCGTCACCTTTACCCGCCGCTTCCTCAGAGTCTTGTCCTAGCCCGCATTTCTCACCAGCCCTCTACTGCGGCGGCGGATAGCGGCGCGTCTGCTGCGTTGCGCTTGATTCGGCTCCTCGAGCCTTCGACTCGCTCCGCTCGCTCAGCCCAGGCTCCGTGTCGACTATGCCTGCGGGGCCGGACCTTCGCGCGCCTTGCATCCACACCACTCTCCAACGCCTCGCGACGACTTCTGGTGAGAGATGCGGGCTCGACTCCCAAGGTAGGGTCGAGAGAGACGGAAAGTCCTTTGATGCGGTTAGAATGGAATTAGATCTCCTTAGAAGATGCACCCGAGTGCGCCTCGATACGAGTTTGGTCGCTACGAGCTGGACCCTTCGAGACGGCGCCTTCAGTTCGATGGCGCCGACGTACCACTCACGCCCAAAGCATTCGACGTTCTCCGCGTCCTGCTCGAGAGCGGAGGAGAGCCGCTGTCGAAAGAGGAGATTCTCCTGGCGGTATGGCGCGACACGGTCGTGGATGAGAGCAATCTCGCGTTTCAGATCTCGATCCTGAGGAAGACTCTGCGGGAGCGGGGTGAAGGGGCCGACTATATTGCGACGATTCCCGGACGTGGGTATCAGTTCGTCAGGCCTGTCGCGATCGTCGGGATGTCCAGCGAGATCATTCTCGAGGAAACGGAACGGACGACGGTCGAGATCGAGGAGACGCGGCGATGGGCGGTACCAGTCGTCGCGACGGCAGCAATCATCGTGTTGTTCGTCGCGGGTGCCGTGATCTGGCGGTCGAAAGATCGGGAGCACCCGACGATGAGCTCATCCCGAGTGATTGCGGTCCTGCCGTTCACTCCAATCGTGAGCGATGAGAGGGACGAAGCTCTCGAGCTCGGCATGGCGGACGCGCTGATCAACCGGATCAGCAGCATCGAGGGAGTGACCGTCCGTCCGCTTATGGCGGTGCGCAGGTATGCTGGGGCCGAGCAGGATTCGATCGAAGCGGGTCGTCAGCTCGATGTCGACGCCGTCCTGGAAGGAAGAATTCATCGATCCGGAGATCAGCTCCGGGTTACGGCTCGTCTGCTCCGTGTGTCGGATGGGAAGCAATTGTGGGAAGCGAGCTTCGACGACCGGTTCAGTGGAATCTTCGTAGTTCAGGACTCGATCTCGCGGCGCATCGCGGGAGCGCTCGCCCTGTCATTGAGCCCGGAAGCGGAGCGGCGCATGCGCTCCGGTGTCTCCGACAATATGGAGGCATATCGGGCCTACGCGATGGGGCGGTTCTATTTCACGCGAGTGCTGGCGGGTGATATGGCGCGAGCGATCGAGTCGTACCAGCAGGCCATCGAGCTCGATCCCCAATTTGCGGACGCGTGGGCGGGGCTCGCCGAGGCGTACGCCAGTCTCTCGATAAGTACGGACGTCAGCCCTGAGGACAGTTTCCCTCAGGCAAAAGCCGCAGCCGAAACGGCCTTGCGAATCGATCCCGATTCGAGCGGAGGCCATACGGCACTCGCGACCGTTGCGCTGTGGTATGACTGGGACTGGGAAAAAGCGGAAAGCGAGTTTCTACGCGCACTTGAGCTCGATCGTGGAAATGCTCTCACGCGGCTCAGGTATGCGCATCTTCTATCAAATATCGGCCGGCACGAGGAGTCGCGGACAAACGCTCTCGAGGCACAGAGACTCGACCCACTGTCGCCGATCGTCAGTACTCTCTCCGGTCAGTTTCTGCTTCAGGCGGGAGACGTGGGTTCCGGTACCAGACTTCTCCGCACGACTCTCGAGCATCATCCCGACTTCTGGCTCGCGCAACTGAATCTGGGAAAAGCGTACGAGCTGCAGGGTCGGCCCGAAGAGGCGCTGCTGGAGTTCAGGAAGGCAGCCGAGCTCTCGGGATCGAATGAAGAGGCGCTGATGATGATCGGCTACGTCCAGGGCGTGCTCGGCAGAACCGCGGAAGCAGAGGCAATCGTCAACCAGATGATTTCCGATTCGCGGACGCGTTACGTTCGTCCGACCAGGATGGCCCTCGTCTACGTCGGGATGGGTGATCACGACAAGGCATTCCTCTGGCTCGAGAAGGCTTGCCGCGACCGGGATCTGGGGCTCGTCTTTCTGTACGCGAACTCGCGGTGGCGCAAGCTCGAGAACGACCCGCGATTCGAGTCGATCCGCCAGTGCGTGAATCTTCCTCGCAATGACTTTGGGAGGCCCTGATCTTCTATGCTGCTCCCGCCCATCACAAACATATGAAGTCGACCAATATGCTCGTCGGGGGAGCGGGGGACAGGTCTTTGGATTGCGGTGGAATCTACGAGCGGTAGACTTTATCGCCGATTCGGCGGATTTTTCTACGAGCAGTAGACGGTACCGCCGACCAAAGACCTGTCCCCATCACCGAGAAGGTACCGCCGACCAAAGACCTGTCCCCATCATTCCCCCGCTCAGGATGACAGCCGGAGGCGAGATGGCAGTTCCGCTGGCGTCAGCCGAAACTGCGGGCCTTTGGCCACATCCTGCTCCAGTCGAAGCGGGGGCCGCGGCAGAGGAGGATGTCGGGGTGATCTCGCGATTCTTCGTTCTCGACCCCGTACCGGTTCTTGTTCGACCCGGCGACCTCGCAACTCTCGAAAAGTGGAGCTGCGTCGGTGAGCTCCGACCCAATGAGGATCACGATCTCTGGTGGAGGGTTTTGAAAGCCTCGATACCAGTATGAATTGATGCCGCTTGTCGCGGTCGGCAAACCGTATCGGGGACCGAAGAGATTGATCGCGCCTGCCTCGCCGTAGTTGCCTGCATGGATTCCCGCGCGCGCTTTCTCTTCCGGAGAGAGTGAATCGTAGATCCTCGCGACCTCCCCGGTGAGCTCCTGCCATCCGAGTTGCTCGCTGAAGTTGTCGTGGACCTGGGAGGACACCTTCCAGACGGTCGAGCCGATGGGCGCGAGGGGCAGCATCAGTAACGCGCTCGTGATCGCCCCGACCGCGAAGAGGGTCCAGACGGAGGCGAAAGCCGCGCGACGCAGACGCGCTGACGGCGATGACAGCCAGCGCTGCAGAGGAATCACACCGCCAGCCATGAGCATCGGATAAGCAGGCGTCAGGTAGTAGAAACGTGCGTCAGCGAACGCCATCACCGCAAACACGATGACGTACATCCAGCCGAGAGCTCGGAATCTTCTGCCGTCCGATCCGAACAGAAAGTACCAGAGTCCGGCGAGCCAGAGAGGGATCGTCACGATGGATGTGCTGACGTAGAACTGCTGGCTCAGAAAGCCTTCCGTCCGCCCGATCGAGACGTCGCGTTCGTGGATCGTCTGCAGGAATTCGAGAGAAACCCAGTCGTGATGGAACTGCCAGAGAAAGTTCGGCAGGAAAATCACGAGCGAGAGTGTCACCCCGAGCCAGAGCCAGCCGGAGCGCAGGTGTCGTCGCAGCGGTGTCAGCAGCACACCTCCCACGAGAGCGAGTACCCAGAACGCCATGGTGTACTTGGTCATCATCCCGAGACCGATGGCGGCGCCGATAGCGACCCACCAGCGTGGATCGTCGGTTTTGATGAGCTTGACGACCGCCCAGGCAACGACTACCCACCAGAACGCATCGAAGGTGACGTACTGGAAGAGTGCGGTCATGTTCATCGACATCGGCGCGATCGCGACGGCAACGGCGGCGATGATCTGGAGGTGCCGACGCGCGCCGAGCTCCCGCGCCATCAGTCCCGTCAGCACCATGATGGCGGACTGGGCAAGTGCGCCGAACATCCGAAAGCCGGTGGTCGAGAGGCCGAACAACTCGAGTGCGATGCGCGCGATCACGGGAGTGAAGGGCGGGTAGGCGACGTAGCCCCACGAGAGATAGCGCGCATCGTCAATGACCGCGAGCTCGTCCCGGTGAAAGCCGTACGCCCCGTTCGTCAGAAGATGGAAGACGAACCGCGCGGTTGCAATGAGGAGTAGAAGCGCCAGATCGTGATCGATCCGGAATCGCGAGCTTGTATCGGCCATGGGCGCGGATTCTACTCGACGCTGGTCGTGCGATGCGAGCCGGCTGGGCGGGAGTGGCCTCGGGCGTGATCTTGGGCTTCCGGAGGGCTGAGCCTAACGGGTCGGTTCTGGAGAAGCGGCGTCCGCACGTGATGAATGTGGCGATGCTTTGCGGAGGGCTGGAGCCCTCCGCGAGTCGGGCCTGGAGGCCCGACCCCCCATGGGGGGCGGTTCAGGACGGCAGGGTCAGTCGAGGAAGAACTGGAGGCGCTCGGCTTTGTCCTCGGCGAGATCCTTGTAGATCACCCGTCCGAGTTCGCGGATCTGCTCGCGCTCGCTGATCGGCAGGCGGTTCAGACGCCGCTTCACGACATGAGACGCAAGCTCGAATTTTCTATCGGAGAGCGATGCGAGGCCCTCCAGATCCCGGACGAGTTTGCGCAGGGGCCGGTGCTCGATCTCCTCGACGAACTCGACCATCTCGCGCAGCGTCTCGGCGTCGCTTCCTCGCCGCACGAGAGTCGAGGAGGGGTCACTGTCTGAAAGTGTTTGCATGTAGGTCTCCGTTTTCGCGTTCTGCGAATAACGTATTGCAATGGCAGGACCAGAAATGGAACGCAGGATCGGCATCACGCGAATACCTGGCGGAGGAACGGCTCGAGCATCGAATTGAAGATCTCCCAGTGCGAGAGGTACGGGAGATGTCCCGACCCGTTGATCTCCCTGTAATCGCAGTGCGGGATCAGCGCGGCGAGCTCGAGAGCATCGCGTTTCGCAACGAGGCCGTCTCTGGTTCCGTGGATGACGATCGACGGCACGCTGATCTGTGGAAGCATCCCGCGGAGATCGGTGTCGAAGACCTCCTCGAGTCTTCGTCTGCGCTCGCCTGCGCTTCGTCTCAGCGGCCTGCCGCGCCACCTCGGCGGCCGCATGACGGTCGAGACCTGATCCCCCGACCAGCTTCGCCGACAGCGGAGCCATGAACTTTGCCAGCCACTGCATGCGTGGAAGGATCTTCTCAATAATCCGGAGCGGTGGAGGGAATGCATGGTTTCTTGCGAATGCGGCGGTGAGCACCAGACCGCTGAGAGCGGGGCAACGATGACTCGCTGCATCGATGGCGACCATGCTTCCGAACGAGGTGCCGAGAATCACGGGACGGTCGTTCAGGTCGACGACCTCGCACACCGCCTGGGCGAATGCTCTGCGGCTGCCGCCGGGATATGGCTCCACAGGACCGCTCAACAGAAGGAAACGGTAGTCGCGGGCGAGCGGACGGAGCCGGGCGAAGGAGAGTCCCGAGGCGGCCATGCCGGGGATGCAGAGGACCGTCCTGCGCACATCTTCGCTTCCTTCGGGGAACGTGAAGCAGCGGAGCGGGATCGTGGAGGTGGAAATGTCGACGTACGGCAGATCGAATCCGGGAATCCGGGACGGGCTCGGCAGTTTCATGGCAGTCCGTTCTTCAGGAAGGGGCCGTGCATCACGCGCGCATACATTCGCACGCCGTGGAGCATCCGACGATTGCGAAGCAGCTTCCTTCCACGTGCAGCGCATCGGGGTGTCCGCACTCGCATCGGGGGAGTGCCAGCTTACACTCGATGGTCTCCCGCCGAACCTCCCACTTCGAGCGATCCTCTTTGCTCAGCGATTCGAGGAGCGAAAGATAGTCGGCGAATGAAGTGCTCTCCCTCTCGGATGGCCGCAGCTCACCGCAGGCGATCCGACCGTCGCGGAGAATGTTCCAGCGACAGAAGAGATCCTCGAGGTCCTTGAAGTTCATCTCACTCATGGGCCAGCTCCAGGGCGACGGGAAGCGGGGGAAGCTCGACGAGCTCCAGATTGGTCACCGCATGATCGAGAAATTCGCCGGCGATCTTGCGGAACCGGCTGGTGTCGTCGGTGACGAGAAACTCGACGTTGGCCGCACCCCTTTCGTTCCTCGTCAGCATGCCGCAGCGGGTGAGCTCATTCATGACCTGCTCGGCGGTCGTTTCGGCAGAGTCCACGATCTCCACGTCGGGGCCGACGACCTGCTTGAGCGTGTTGCGGAGGATCGGATAGTGGGTACAGCCGAGCACGAGCGTGTCGATCTTCTCATCGATCAGAGGCTCGAGATAGATCTCTGCGATCTCGCGGCATACGCGCGTATTGGCCCAGCCTTCCTCGGCCAGAGGAACGAAGAGCGGGCACGCGGCCTCGCTCACCTTGACCTGGGGCGACATTGCGAGAATTGCTTTGCGGTAGGCGCCGGAACGGACCGTCCCTTCCGTGGCGATCACGCCGATATTGCCTCGGCTTCGCATGACCGCGGCTCTGGAACCGGGCTCGATCACTCCGATCACCGGAACATCGAGCTCCTGGCGGAGAACGCCGATCGCGGCAGCAGACGCCGTGTTGCAGGCAACCACGAGCATCTTGATACCACGATCGGTCAGATACCGGGCGGCCTCCTGCGAGTAACGCCGGATGGTCGAGGGGGACTTGGTCCCGTACGGGAGGCGGGCGGAATCGCCGAGATAAACCAGCGACTCGGCCGGCAGCTTGCGGGAGATTTCTCTGAAAACTGTGAGTCCGCCGACACCGCTGTCGAAGACTCCAATCGGGAGGTCTTGTTTCATCATCTCTTCCCGATTTCAATCGCCGCGCCAGAGGCGAGATGTTCACTCGTACCTGAGGGCATCAGCCGGGTCGAGCCGGGCTGCTCGGGACTCACGAAATCAGTGTCGCGAGCCAGGAGATGGTGAGAGAAAAGGCGGCCATGATGGGCCAGGTCGGCCGGCCTGGTGACGAACGTAATCGAGGAAGACGAAGCAGACCTCCGCGACCTCGGACCGAATGAGACGAGCTCGGATCGGCTGACGATCCAGCAGACGACGACTCTTGATCGAACAACCTGCTGTGGTGCCGAGAACCCGACGAAGAGCGCGGGACCAGATGAAGACCTGCCGGACGAATTTCTGCTTGACCTGATCGAGGCGGCTACCCCGATATCCTCCCGCTTCTCCTGGATGGTCATGATCAGTGTCTGAAACGAGATCCAACGTCGAGACGAGGACGATCAACTCGATGACGATGAAGAAGAGCGAACTCGCTGGACCTCGAAGATCCTGAAGAAGCTGCTGTTTGCCTCGGCGCGAGCTCGTCTACTCCAAGAAGCCCGCCCATCGATCGTTCGAATCGTGGTCCTGGCTCCTCCGAAGTGGGGGAGAGATCGTCGTCGACGTCGACCTCGGCACGTTCGCGAGGTTTCTCGATCCAGAGAAGCGAATGTCCCGTTCAGGTTGATGAAGGCCCAGTGGTGTCGACCCGAAGAGCTGGTGCCGGCGCCCTCTTGTCACCTTAAAGTGGCGGCGACGGAGGAAGCTGCCCGACTCCCCGCTCGGGAACGGTGACGGGGTGGGGGACCCTCTGCGACGTATGTTGGTTTTGCTCGGCCAGGTACTTGCCCACTGGGATGCATGTTGGGACCTTCCGCCGTGGCGAAGTGTGCCGTCTCGCTGATCTACTCCTTCTCATGATTAATGTTTCAGGATGAGGTGTGCTGATTCTCTGAAGCATGACCTTGTTGCTGCGGGTGTGCTTGTCGGAGGTCACCAGGGCCTGCTGAAGATCGAAGGCGTCGCGCTGACCACGATCGGTAGTGATCCGATCTGCGCGTTTCGGTCGGACGATCGATCAGTCCGTGACCGGGAAGGGAATCAGCTCCGGATTTCCGCCGAGTATTTTGCGCTCCAGATCCTGGCGGTAGCCGGTCATCAGGGCCATAGAGATCATGAGCGCCATCACTCCGTGACCAGGCCGATGAATGAGAACGAGACTGGCCGCCGAGACGATCCGGTCAGTGGGTTTCCGCGGATATCGCCAGGCAAGGGTCAGGGCAGGCTCACTCGCGGGAGCCTTCCGGAACTGCTCGATGACCTGAAAGAAATCGTCGAACAGGTGCAGCGAGTCGTGGGGGCCAGGTGCTGCCTTAGGATGAAACTGGGCCGCCAGACGGATGCGATTTGTGGCGGAAGCCCTCCAGTGTCTGGTCATTCAGGTTCAGATGGGTGAACTCGATCTCGGACTCCTTCAGCGAGTCGGGATCTACCGCGAAGCCGTGATTCTGGGCTGTGATCTCGACCCTGCCGGTGCGCAGATCCTTCACCGGATGATTGCCGCCGTGGTGCCCGTACTTCAGTTTTAGGTCGTGCCGCCGAGCGCCAGTCCGAGAAGCTGATGGCCGAGACAGATCCCAAGAATGGGAAGCCGGCCGATCAGGTGGCTGATGTTTTTTTGCGCATAGGTGACGGGCTCCGGATCTCCCGGTCCGTTCGAGAGCACGACTCCATCGAAGCCGGCATTGAGGATCTCGTCCGGGTGAATCGAGGCGGGGTAAACCGTGACGTCACAGTCTCGTGCGGCCAGTTGCTCGAGGATGTCCGCTTGACGCCGTAGTCGTAAACGCAATTCGCCGCGTGGCGGACCCGGACGTCGAGCCCACGATGTATGGCCGTAGTGCAGTGACCTCGCGGACCAGATCGCGGCCCGCGAGCTCGGGAGCCGCCTCGATGTCTGGACCGTGTCCTCGATCGATCGCTCGTCCGTGACGATCATTCCCTTCGCTGCGCCGCCCGTCCGGAGCCGGCGGGTCAGCGCGCGGGTTCGACACGGTGAGCCCGACGATTCCGTGACGCACGAAGTACTGAGCGAGCGATTCGAGAGCGGTGGGGTCTCTGTCCGGCGAAAGCTCCCGGACGATGAATCCGGCGGCCTGAGGACGATCGCTCTGCTCGGCATCGGCGGAAAGCCCGTAGTTGCCGATGTGGGGCGAGGTCATCGTGACGATCTGAAAGCTGTAGGAGGGATCGGTGAGGATCTCCTGATAGCCGGTGCACGATGTATTGAAAACCACTTCGCCGACGGAGCTCACGTCCGCGCCGAAAGCCTCTCCTTCCCAGCAGGAGCCGTCTTCGAGTACGAGTCGTCCTCTACGCATCGAGGCCATTATATTGTTTTGTCAGACGGGTCGCCGGGGTCGGCTTCACTGTTCACAGTCTCTGGACTCGAAGTCTCGTCTTTGCCTCCCGGCTCGTCGCCGATCCCGAGTTTGCGCAGGCCGAGGACCAGGCGGGGGAACTTCGGTTCAGCCTTCTCGAGGACGCGCTCCACCTTCGGATGATCGGGAAAGAACGCGATGAGCGCCAGAAGGAAAAAGATCCATCCCTGCAGGATCGGCAGCAGAGAACCGATGATACCCAGGATGAGAAATACGATTCCGAGGGAGATGCGTGCGATACGCAGAAGGTGCTTGTTGCGATCAGAATCCGTGCTCCCTGTGCTCACCAAAGGTCTCCTTCAGAGTGTCGACGATCTCACCGATCGTGCAGTGACTTCTTACGGCCTCGACGATCGGATATAGCAAATTCCGATCCCCTGTCGCCGCCGACCTCAACTCGTCCAATGCGGCGGCTGCGCTGGTGGCGAGCTGACGATCTGCTTCGCGACGCGATCGGAACTCGCGCAGCCTCTGGATCTGCTCCCGCTCGACGTCTTCGTCGATGACGAGAAGCGGCAGGGAATGCAGCTCCTTCTCATTGAAACGATTGACACCCACTACGATGCTGCGCAGCTCTTCGAGGTCGCGCTGCGCAACATAGGCGGAGTCCCCGATCTCGCTCTGGATCCATCCCTCCTCGATCGCATGCAGTGCGCCGCCCATCTCGTCGATCCGCTCGATCATCTTCATTGCTTCACGTTCGAGATCGAGAGTCAGAGCCTCCACCGCGTAAGAACCGGCAAGGGGATCGGCAGAGTCTGCCACGCCGCTTTCGAAAGCGAGTATCTGCTGAGTTCGAAGAGCGATCGTCACCGACTCCTCTGTGGGGAGTGCCAGAGCTTCGTCCCGCGAGTTCGTGTGGAGCGATTGACAGCCGCCGAGCACGGCAGCGAGCGCCTGATAGGCGACGCGAACGACGTTGTTCTCCGGCTGCTGTGCAGTCAGGGTGGATCCTGCCGTCTGCGCATGGAAGCGCAGCGTCATCGAACGCGGATCCTTTGCATCGAAGCGGTCCCGCATCAGACGCGCCCAGAGTTTCCGGGCAGCCCGGAACTTCGCGATTTCTTCGAGGACGTTGTTATGTGCGTTGAAGAAGAACGAGAGGCGCGGCGCGAAGCTGTCGACGTCCAGACCGCGCTCGACGGCCTGATTCACGTATTCGATCGCATTGGCCAGAGTGAAGGCGATCTCCTGAACGGCGGTCGATCCTGCTTCCCGGATGTGGTAGCCGGAGATCGAGATGGTGTTCCACTTTGGAACTTCTCTGGCGCAGAACTCGAACGTATCGGTCACGAGGCGGAGGGATGGGCGAGGGGGGAAGATGTAGGTTCCCCGCGCCGCGTACTCCTTCAGAATGTCATTCTGGATGGTCCCGCGCAGCGCGGACCACGGCAGTCCCCGACGCTCAGCGACGACGAGGACCATCGCCAGCAGGATGGATGCAGGGGCGTTGATGGTCATCGACAGCGAGACCTGGTCGAGGGGTATCGCGTCGAGCAGCGTCTCCATGTCCTCGATCGAATCGATCGCCACTCCCACCTTTCCGACCTCACCGCGCGCACGCGCATCGTCGGAGTCCATTCCGATCTGGGTGGGAAGATCGAAGGCGACCGAAAGTCCTGTCGTCCCACGATCGAGGAGATACCTGTATCGCTGGTTCGACTCAGCGGCCGTGGAGAATCCCGCGTACTGGCGCATGGTCCAGAGACGACCGCGGTACATCGTGTCCCTGACTCCCCTGGTGAAAGGGAATTCTCCCGGCGCTCCGAGATCCGATTGAGCGTCGAAGTCGCGTCTCTCCAGATCTTCCGGCTCGTATGCGTTCGGGATCTCGAATCCCGATGATGTGCGGTAGGTTCGATTGTCGTCGTTTTCTCGTGACATGGCAGCAAGTATAGTAGCGGCAGGGCGCTGCGCATCACCGTTTCGGCAGGTTATACTTGCAGCCCCTTTGCCCTATGGCACTCTCCGGAAGTCTTCAGACGATGCATGCAGGCGACCTGATTCAGTGGGCGAGTCTCGCCCGCAAGACGGGTGCGCTCGAGGTCCATCACAGTGGGGTGCAGAAAAAGGTGTACTTCCGCAACGGAAGGCTCATCTCTTCGGCCTCGACCGATCCTCGCGACTACCTCGGACAGTTCCTCATGAGTTATGGGTACATCAACGAGGAAGAGCTCCGCAAGGCGATGCAGGTTCAGCGGGAGTCGGGCATGCTGCTCGGGAAGATCCTCGTCACCATTGGCGTGATCTCCGAGGAGGATCTCCGGAAGCTGATGCGCATCAAGGCGGAAGAGGAGATCTACGACATCTTCCTCTGGAACGAGGGCGAGTTCACGTTCACCGATGATGAGCTTCCGCGGATGCAGATGATCCCCCTGAACGTCGACGTCACCGGCCTGATCATGGAAGGGTCGAGACGGAAAGATGAATGGAGCGTGATCAACGAGGTGATCCCGGACCGGACCCATATTCCGGTCGTCGAGAAGGCAGTCGATCCGAATTCGCTTCCTCCGGAGAAGCGGAGAGTTCTCGAGTTCATCAATGGAAGGCGATCGATCGAAGAGATCGGTCTCGAGAGTCGTGCCGTGAAGTTCACCGTGGCGAAGACGATCTTCGAGCTGGTGAAGGGGGGGCACGTCAAACTGGTCAAGCCCACCGGTGACGAGTCTGTTACCAAGGACGATATCCCCTCACCCGACGAAGAGATTTCGAGCCTGATCGACCGTGCGCAATCCGCTCTCCGGTCTGACGATTACGAGAGGTCGCTTCGGTACATCCGGGCGGCGCTGGAGGTCGAGCCGAACAACTCACGCGCGAAGTCGGTGCTGGGCAACGCTGAGGACGCGATCCGGGAGCGTCTTCGTGGGCACGGAATCCTTCACGACAAGGTGCCGCGTGTGATCAAGCCGATCGAAGAGATCAGCGACATGAACTTTCAGCCGAACGAGGGATTCATCCTGTCCCGGATCGATGGACATTGGGACATCGGCTCGATCATCAAGATCAGCCCCCTCCGGGAGCTCGACGGTCTTCTGATCTTCCGTCAGTTGAGGGACCGGGGCGTGATCGTCCTCGAGTGAAGCGTCGCCGGCGGCCGCCTTACGTTCATCGTTCCGATCTCTGTCATCCTGAGCCGCCCGAGCGAAGGGACGGTCGAAGGATCGCGAACGGCCCGACTGTCAGGGAATGAATTACGCGACAGTCAGGACGTACCCGATCCTTCGCTTCGCTCAGGATGACGAGCTTTTCTGAGATTCGCCTGACCGCCCGATCTGCGCACTGTTTACCAAATC
Source organism: uncultured Acidobacteriota bacterium (assembly GCA_963829355.1). Taxonomy (GTDB): domain Bacteria; phylum Acidobacteriota; class Thermoanaerobaculia; order Gp7-AA8; family JAHWKK01; genus CAWHHZ01. The sequence continues at coordinate 6,917 of CAWHHZ010000028.1, read as the reverse complement.
GACGGCCGCGGGCTCCCACCCGCGGCCGTCGTCGTTTCAGTCGACTGAGTCCTACCAGCCGGCAGCAATCGTGAAGCCGAACTCTCCGCTGGCATTCGGCCGCTGCAGCGGATAGGCGTAGTAGAAGTGAAGGGGCAGATATCCTCCGAGCAGGGTACGCAGGCCGACGCCGACGCTGAATACCGGTACCCGCTCGATCGTATTCTCAGCATACTCCAAGGTCGGATCTTCGTCGTCGGTCCAGGCGACTCCGCCATCGATGAAAGCGAGCATTTCGGTTGGGAGGAACTCCAGATTGAACAGGCCGAACTCCTCGGGTCCGAAGAGCGGGGCACGCACCTCGAAGTTCACGACCCCAATCTTGCTTCCGACCAGGCGGTCGAACTCGGGACATGCGTTTGATCCCTCCACCGTCGTGCATTCGTCGACGCTGAACGAGCCCGTGTCATAGCCTCGCACGAGAGTCTGGCGTCCGAGGAAGAGGGGAGAGAGGCGAGGATCTTCGGCATCGCTCCCGTAGCGGCCGTAGTGCATGCCGCGGAAAGCGACGGTCACTGGTCTGAAAAAGAAGTACTGACGGTAGTCGGCGAGCGCCGTCTGGAACTGGAGATCTCCGCCAGTGGCTTCCGCCTCGAAGCGATACCGGTGTCCGCGTACGGGCGAGATGAAGCCGAATGTAGAGGTGTCGCCCACGTAGGCGAGACTGCCTGAGTAGTAACCGATGCTCGGGAAATCCTGGGAATCTGCTCGTGTCGCGGCCGATGATCCGGTTTCCTGAGAGATAGTACGTCCGGATCTCGCTGTCGAACCCGAGATGAACGTACGATGCGGATGCTTCCCATCGGCGGTTAAGGGAGATCGGATACTGCGAGATCAGTTCTGCTTCGTCGACCGTGACGACTTCGCGCAACTGGTCGATCGCCGTGACGGAAACGGGCTGCCCGTCGATCTCCACCTCGTCCTGGCGGACACGCACCGTCCGCTCGGTCACGTACGGGAGGTGAGTGGCACCTCCGCCCCAGTTGATTCTGTTGGTCTGGTTCAGGTAGATCAATTGGAGCCCGATCTGATCCTGGAAGCTGGTGTCGCTCGACCCTCCCGTCTGAATGGCGACGCCGAGCTGATGGCGGCCGAGAAGATCGCTGAAGTACGCGCTGATGGCGCCGGCGAAGCCGACGCCACCGAATCTGTCGGTCCCGACTCCGATCGACGGGGGTCCGATGAAATCGAGGCTCAGGTCGGGATCGTATTCCTGCACGTCGAGATCGGCGAGCGCCGGGGGCAGACCGGCCGTCGGTCTCCGCAGGTAGGCCTCGACGAATGAATCCTGATTGAGGCTGTTCGGAGGCAGGATCTCGGCAATCGTCGGTGCACCGGACCCCACTGGGGCAATCGGCTCTGACGGCACCAGATCGGGAGAGAATCCGTAGATGTTGAACCTCGTGTCTTCGAAGACCGAGAACATCATGCGGCCTGTATTGGCCGCGACACTCAGCGCAGGTGACATCTCGGTGATTCCGCTGACGCCGGTCCGGACGTCCGTGATCCGCCGCACGGTACCGTCAGTCAGCGAGTAGGAGTAGACGTCGTTGACGCCCTCCGGATTGGAGACGAAGTAGATCGTCTGACCGTCCGGGGAGAAGTTCGGATCGATGTGCTTGGATCCGTCGAAGATCGTCAGGACCTGGATCCCGCCCCGCTCGACGTCATAAATCGCGAGGCTCATCTGATCGTAGGTGAGCTCCTGAAAGTCGGTTCCCGGCCCACGATCGGTGACGAACGCGATTCTGGAGCCGTCGGGCGACCAGCGCGGCTGAAAATCCGCGTATCGATCGGAAGTCAACTGAGTCACCTCGCTCGTCTGCACGTCGAGGAGATACAGATCGGTGATTCCGCCGCGCGATCCCGAGAACACGATCGAGCGGCCATCGGGTCCCCAGGAGGGGCTCGAAACTGCTCCGACCGTGGTGATGTGGATGCGCTTTTCGATGTTGCCCGAATCGACGTCGAGGATCGCGATCGTGTTGTCACCCTCTTCGAAGACTACGAACGCGAATTTCTTTCCATCCGGTGACCAGCTTCCCGCGGAGTCCAGGAAGCGCAACGCATCGAAATGCGGATCAGCACTCGCGCTCACGAGCCTGCGGACGATCTCTCCGCTTCGTGCGTCGGCCAGATAGAGGTCGATCGAGAAGAGATCGCGTGTGGAGAGGAATGCCACGAGGTTGCCGTCGGGACTGAGTGACGGATGCGATGTTGAGATCCGCCCGGGTCGAGGCCTTTGTCAGGAGTGCTTCGCCAATGCTTCCCGGATCACGCCGCTGGTCGAGCACCGGCTGGTAGAACTCCCGGGTTGCCGCGTGCCAGTCCTCGAAGACCTCCTCGGGCTTCATTTCGAGGACCCGCCGGAAGGCCTCGTCGATTCCGACGATGCCGGAACCGACGAAGATCTGAATCGCAGCCTTGTCGCCCCATCTGCCGCCGATGTAGGCCCAGATCCCCTGTCCGAACTGGTAGGGAGTGAAGCGGGGATCGCGGCTCAGAGTCGGGAAGTCGGGCAGGTTCTCGAAGTACGCTGCATCCCTCATCCACATCGCGGTCTGCGTGTCGAACCGGCCCTGCGAGAGGTACTCGGCGAGTCCCTCGATCATCCAGAGCGGGAGCCGTTGCAACTGGAATTGTCCCTGTCGCGTCGCGGTATAGGTTCGCGCGATGTCGTACTGGAAGACATGGACCATCTCGTGGCCGAGGACGTGGTCCGTGTCAGCGTATGAGCCGGTAAGAGGCATGACGATCCGGTTCTTGAAGGAGTCCGTGAACCCTCCCGTTCCCTCGCCGATCAATCCGCCCGTCGTAGTCGTCTGCTGAAAATCGGGATGATCTGCATAGAGCACGATCGGCTTCTTTTCGAACTGATGACCGAAAACGCTCGAGAGCCGGTCGTACCATCTCTCGGCCATTCGGGCGACATCACGGACGGCCTCCTCTTCGGCTGGATAGTAGTAGATGTCGAAGTGCTCAGTTTCCAGCACCTTGAAGTCGAAGTCTTCCCACTGCACCTTATTGCGTCCGAAGTATTGCGCCTCGGCGGTGGGAGGGCAGAACAGAACGACTGCAAGTGCGGCGATGAGAATGCGGACGCTGGTGAACCGGCTCATACGACTCTCTCCTCTCTACGTGGTGCGTCTGACGCGCGGACTCTATTCTGCGCTTCGTGCAAGAGGTCTGCCTCAGGAGTGCGAGTCGCAGGAGGAGCTGGCCCCGGATGTTGTCATATCTTCTCTGCGGTCGCCATGGTGGCGAGCCGCCGGACCAGCCGGCGTCCAGTCTCTTCTGATCGCTGATAAGTCTGTCGCAGCATTTCGAGCTCGTCGGTCTCGATGTCATCGGTGACGCAGAAGCCATCGAGAGGCTGACTCGGGCTGGTGACAGGCGAGCTCAGCCAGGTGCCGTCCACGAGGCGATGCCAGACGAAGGCCACGCTCTCGTAGTCCTGCAGGCTCGACGAGATCGAAGTGTGTTCGCTGAAAAGCGGAAAAGCCTTCAGTGACATCTCGTCCGTCGAGGCATTTCTCTTCCACTCGTCGACGACCCGTACGAACAGGTCGACGAGGAACTGTCGCAGTCTGGCCCGCTCGAGGAGCTCGGCGTGCGGATACGCCAGAGCGAGGCGGTAAGCGGTCTCACCGGAGTCCGCGCGGACCATCTCGCACCTGGCTACCCGGCTGTCAAGTCGGATCTCCTCTTCGCCAGCTTGCGCAAAGAATGTGAGGTGATGACCGACTCGATGCCGTGACGCACTTCTTACGAGCGCACCGTGAAGACTGATGTTGTAGACCAGGACCGGCTCCGACTCGAGCCTGCCCGCCAAAGGCTCGGGGAGCATAAACCTCTGAACGAGTCTCCTGTTCATCCGATCGCCCGCAGTTTCAGACCCTCAGCGACGAGCGGACTTTGGCCTCGGTCGATTGCGATACTCGACGCTCATGGACGTATCCGCCCATGGCTGATCGTCGATCTCCACGTAAGGAGCAATGAAGTAATTGAGCGGCGGACCCGACTGCCCCTTCAGCACCAGATCGCGTCCGATCGAGAACTCTACGCGATTGAAATCGAGATTTCCGAACAGGAAGTTCTGCGATGCGGGATCCTTCGATTTCCACGCCTCGGAGATGTCGACGGGTACCCAGCCCTTTTTCTCGAGGTAGAACTCTGCCCAGCAGTGGTAGCCGGTGACTTCTCCCGTTGAATCGGCAGCCAGAGGGATGCCCATGACAAAGCGCGCAGGGATCTCCCGGGCTCGTGCGAGGGAGATGAAGAGTGAATGGAAGTCCGTGCAGTTGCCCGAGCGGATGTCGCAGGCGCGTTCGGTATCACCCCGACCCCAGCCTGGCTTCGACTTGTCGTAAGTCATCGAGCCGAGAACGAAGTCGTAGAGCGCCCTGGCCTCATCGAGGGTGCCTTCTGTATTCGCCGTGATGTCGTTTGCCATCGTCATGATGCGGGGAGAAACGGTGACGAGCCGGTTCGGTAACAGGCTGCGCCGTCTCTCTTCCTGGCTCACCTGCTGGGATTGCATGCGGTCGAACAAGGCGATGCGCCGGTCAACGTCGAATGAGACACTGATCTCGATCTCTGGCGAGGTGACTTTGTCGATCGATGTGTAAAGGTAGCTGTTGCCGCGCTTGCTGTCGGTGATGTAGGTCCACTCGAGTGGCGATTCCACATCGACGTTCGAGATCGTCTGATGACGGCTCGATGAGGGGACGGGAACCCACACTTCGACGTCCGTCGCACCCTGGGGGAGGTTGTTGACGGTGCCTGTGTAGGTGACACGAAGCGATCTCGTGCTCACATCCTGAGCCTGAGCTGAAACTCCGAATAGAAGGAAAATGAGCGTACAGCAGAGAACATTCATTCTCATGATTTAATCTCCACGATGAATCCCGAGACGATCGGCATGCGCGTCTGTGCGCAAGAGCCGATCATATCGAATCAGTCAGTCTTCTGCTGCTGGACGAACGATTCGATGTCGCCAGGCTTGCGGAGCATCTTGTCGACTTCCCAGAGATGCATCTGTTCCTCAGCGACCATCTTCCGTGCATATTCTTCGAGGGCGATGTTCTTCCCTTCGACGACCTCGAGGAGCTGGCGATAGAGCTCGAGGCCTTTTCGCTCGTTTTCGAGCGCCTCGCGCAGGATGTCACCGATGTCGTGCCGATGCGTCTCGAGCATCTGTCCGATGCCGAGGGACGGATGCTCTCCGATGGAGGTGAGGAGCTCTCCCGCCTGCTGCGCGTGCATCATCGACTCGTCTGCCTGTTCGCGGAACCAGCTCACGATCGGGATGCGGCTGTAGCCGAAGACCATGAAGGAATAGTGGGTATAGCGTACGACGCCGGCCAGTTCCTCTTCGAGAATCTGATTGAGGAGCTCGACGACTCTTGATCTGTCATAGTTCTGATCGGGCATGGAAACGTTCCTCCCTTGGGTGCGTTATGCCTGCAAAAGGGGCCGCCCGGCCCCGAAGTGGGAGAACATCTTACATGAGAAGAGCTCTGATCATCGGCGTGACCGTCGCCGCCGGTCTCACGGTTGCCGCGCTGGCTGTGAGCGGCGCCAGAACCGAGTCCAGGAAGACATCTGAGCCGGCTGTGGAGAGGCCGGACCTGAGGGTGGAGGTGACACCGGAGATGACGCGACACACGCGTATCCGGAACATCCTGTACTTCGCCGGGACGGTCTGGCTCTGGGGTTCTCTGTGGCTCGTTCTGAAGATGGGGTGGTCCTCTCGTCTCCGTCGGATCGCGGAGGATCTGAGCAAGCGCCGCTTCGTGCGCGATTGTCTGTGGTTCGCGATGTTTCTGGTGACCATGGCGCTCCTTCTCCTGCCGCTCGATCTCTACTCCGGCTTCATCGTGCCTCACCAGTTCGACCTGTCGAACCAGTCGGCGGGGGCGTGGTTCCTCGAGTCATTCAAATCCCTTGCGATCGGGATCGTCATCGGCTCACCGATCGCCGCCGGAGCGATGGAGCTGATCCGGAAGCGGCCACGAAAATGGTGGATCTGGCTCTGGGGCGCGACGATTCCGCTGACACTCGCGTCAGTTCTGCTGGCTCCGCTCGTGATCGAGCCGCTGTTCAACGATTTCCGGCGGCTGGAGAACCGAGGGCTCGAGGAGCGCCTCCTCGCCCTGGCATCTTCTGTCGGTATCGAGGGGAGTGACGTCTATCAGGTGGACAAGTCGAAGCAGACGAAGACCATGAATGCATACGTCACCGGGATCGGCTACTCGAAGAGAATCGTGATCTGGGACACCCTGCTCGAGAAGATGAATGACGACGAGGTCGTGTTCGTCATGGCTCACGAGATGGGGCACTACGTGCGGCACGACGTCTGGAAGGGGATCGTTTTCGGGATCACCATGATGTTCGGCGTGTTCTGGGGCGGATCGAGAATCGCGGAATGGGGCGTGGAGAGGCGAGGGAGTCAGTGGGGAATCGAGGATCTGTCCGATCCGGCAGCGATTCCATGGTATCTGCTGGTTCTCGCGGTTTTGACGTTTCTGCTGAGCCCAGTGTTTGCGGGTTACTCGCGATCGGTCGAGCATGCGGCAGATGTCTTCGCGCTCGAATACACGGATCTTCGTGAGCCGGGCGCCCGGGCGTTCATCAAGCTCGCGGAAGGCTCCAAGGTCGATCCGACGCCCCATCCCTTCATGAAGTTCTGGCGTTACTCGCACCCACCGCTGGCGGAACGCATCGAGTTTGTATTGAAGAAAAACTAGGAACGCTGGTGTATTGCCTCCGGCAATCACCGGCGTCGTGAGGACCTGGGGTCCTCACCGCGAGAGAGGGCGCATCTTCGAGAGCGTCCGAGCGCCCGTCCCTTTGAAGATTTCGTATGCGAGGGTTTG
>CAWHHZ010000027.1:0-99520 GCA_963829355.1 uncultured Acidobacteriota bacterium | reverse complement strand
CGTCTGTCCATACGCGTGGGCTGCGACGGTCATTCCCCAGAAGCTCGTGAAGAACACGCCGATACAGAAGATCACGATGCCCATCTGGCCGATGAAATTTGCCGCCAGATAAACGATGAACGCGAGCAGGAAATTGACGAAATTGTCGCGCACGAACGCGAACACCGGCCCCACCGCCAGACCCGCACCAACCGATCTGTACACCGAAGCGCGTACCAGGGCGGCCGGAAGTATGAACGTGATCAGAAGCCCCAACGGCACGACCGTCAGGACCATACAACCAGCGAACAGCTCGCTGAGCCGAGGCGATCCGAACTCGTCGAACACAATTGCCCACACCATGAGCGGAACCATGACCAGCACGATCGGGAGGTACCACACGAACGCGACGAGAAAGAGCTTCAGCCCCTCGGTGAACATCTCACCCAGGTCATCCCACTCCGGCAGCCGGTCGTCGACGCCCGCAACGACGTTCCTGACGATTCTCGCCATATAGCCGAAAAGAAAGAACCACCCGACCAGAGCAATGGTCGCGATATAGAAAAGCCCGCCGATCAGGGTTTTCTCGAGCCACCGCGGATCCTGAAACGTGAACGCGAACGCCTTCCCGAGATCGAACGAGCGATTCGGGGGCTGCGGGGGCGGTGGGCCCGGAGGAGCCGCTCCCTGGTTGATCTGTTCGGTCATGTCCTTGATCCTTCCGATCGACCCTACGAGCCGCGGAGCTTCTCGGCTCGAGCTACACGATCGATTGCTATCATGTACGAGGCAACGTGGAAGGAAGTTTTCGTTTTCTTCCTCAGAGACGACACTTCTTCGTACGCGCTCGTCATGATCCGTGTCAGCTCACGCTCGACCTGATCGAGCGGCCAGTAGAACTGCTGGAGGTTCTGCACCCACTCAAAATACGAGACGGTCACGCCCCCTGCATTCGTGAGAATGTCGGGAACGACGACCACTCCCCTCTCGTTGAGGATCTTCTCGGCCGTCGGCGTGGTGGGAGCATTGGCCGCCTCGATGATGAACTTCGTTTTGATGGAGCCGGAGTTTTCCTTGGTGATCGCCCCGCCGAGAGCCGCAGGAATGAGGAAATCACACTCGAGCGCGAGCAGCTCTTCATTCGTGATTTCCTTCGCACCTGAAAATCCGCCGACCTTCTTGTGCTCCGCCACGTGCTCGAGGAGAGCCGGGATGTCGAGACCTCCCGGATCGTGAATTCCGCCGTGCACATCGGAGACGCCGATGACTCGGGCTCCTTTCTCCGCGATGATCCGTGCCGTATGCGATCCGACGTTGCCAAATCCCTGGACCACCACGGACGATCCCGCCAGATCGATCCCCCACTCGTTCGCGATCTGCTCGCATATGATCACCGTGCCACGACCGGTCGCCGCCTCTCTGCCTAATGATCCACCGAGCTCTACAGGCTTGCCGGTGACGATGCCCGGTGAGTACCCGTACTTTTTTCCGAACTCGTCCATCATCCACGCCATCGTCTGGGAGTTCGTGTACATGTCGGGAGCTGGTATGTCGCGGTTGACGCCGAGAATCAGCGAGATTCTCGACGTGAACCGGCGCGTGAGACGCTCGAGCTCACTCTGGCTCAACTCCCATGCCTTGACCGCAACCCCACCCTTTGCCCCACCGAAGGGGATGTTCATCAGAGCAGTCTTCCAGGTCATGAGGGCCGCGAGACCGCGCACCTCGAACAGGTCCACCTCAGGGTGATACCGAATCCCGCCTTTGCACGGCCCGCGCGAGCCGTTGTGCTGCACGCGGTAGCCCACGAAAGTCTCGACGCGTCCATCGTCCATCTCGATCGGAATCGATACGATCAATTCGCGAAACGGCATCTTCAGGATCTGTCTCAATTGCGGGTCGAGGCCAAGGGCCTCGGAGGCCTGGTCGAACTCGGCACTCGCGATCTGAAACTCGGTCATCACGCGCTCTTCGCTCGTCGTCATCAGAATCCCCTTTCGGCCGGAGTCTAACATTCGTAAAGCCGGATGGCGGTGACCTCCCACCATAAGCAGACGTCCAAAAGGAAGAAAGGCGGAGCACACATCCTTTTACCAGCGCAGTGGCGGTGAGACGACAAATCGGCCTCTACAACTCCCCCGACGAAGAGTCGGGAGGAGGGATCGGTCTGCTCGTTTCGGTACTGATCCACGTTGCACTGATCACGATGTTCGTGTTGAACGCTCAAACCGAGCAGGAGCCTGACGAACAGCCACTGACGTTCGTCGAGCTCGCGCAGTCGCTCCCGCAACCTCCCTCCGAGTCGCAGCGTGTCGTCGAGGCACCCGGACGGGAGTCCGTCCGGCCCCCTTCGCCACAGGCTCCCCTCTCGGATGCGGATCGCCAAAGCGCGACTCCTCGGCCATCCGGAGACCGGCCGACTGATCGGCCGGGGCTCGTCGATGCCCCGTTCATCCCTGGCTCGCCAGCGCCCGGACCGCCTCCTTCGCAGTCCTCGCCTGCCGTGCGGCCGTCAGAAGCGAACGAGGAGCAGGGTGAGCGCAACGACGACGCGCCCGCGACTCCGGCGGACCGATTCCGGTTTGAAGAACGCAGGTCGAGCAAGGCGCCCGCCACTGCCGAGAAAGCTCCGAAGGTCGACTGGTCTTCAGCGATCCAGGATGCGGGAAAAGTCGCCTCCCTCGGAGGACAGGAGCTCGGAACCTACGGCGGCGACGAGGGCTTCGCCGAGAGCGGTCCCATCTCGTTCGAGACGCAATGGTACGAGTGGGGCGACTACTCCAACTCGATGGTGAGAAAGATCCGCTATCACTGGTACAACAACATGCCCGCGCTCGTCCGGATGGGGATGAAGGGAGTGGTCGTCATCCGCTTCACGATTCAGCGCGACGGCACGATCACGGACATCACGATCCTGCAGAGCTCGACGCACCCGCCGTTCGATTTTGCGGCGCGCAAGGCAATCGAGCTGAGCAGCCCGCTTCAACCCCTGCCAGCCGATTTCCCGAAAGACTCGGAGCGCGTCACCGCCGGCTTCTACTACAACATGCGCCCCCCGACGAACTGACCTCCGGGGATCGCGTACGGCCCGACTGTCAGGACGCAAAGAACGCGACAGTCAGGACCCACCCGATCCTTCGCTGCGCTCAGGATGACAGCCCTGCGTTCATCGTTCCGATCTCAAGCGAGTCAGCTCCCTACTCAGTTACGGCTGAACGTCGTCGACGAACTCTTCAGGCTCCCAGCTCAGGTTCAACCGAACGGCGTCGTTATCGGTCTCCCCTTCCTCGGACTCTGCCGCAAGACACCCCGGCATGCCAGTGAGTATTTCGAGCCGTTGGATCTGGTCGTAGATCCGCTTTTCTCTGCGGCCGACTTCATCGATCAGAAGATCGAGCGATTCCTTCTGCCGGGCTCCGGAGGATCGGCTAACGTCGAGGCGAAGCACTTCGATCTCTGCCTCGATCCGAATCAGGTCACGCTGCAGGTCGAGACGCAGATCCTCGGCCCTGGCGGCAATCTCGGGCGAAAGGCGCGAGTCGGAAACCGCGCTCGCGATCTCTGCCTGAAACGCTTCGAAAACCCTGAGCGCCGGGCTGGCCACAGCGTTCTCGGATGCCAGGAGTCTAAAGGGAGTCGCCAGAATCAGAGCAGTCAGGAGGAGCGTTCTGGCGATCAGTGGAAAAGAGGAGGCGATGCCGAGCCGGAACCGCGACTGCGATCCTCGACCGTCGGTGATTCCGAATGGATGGATCCTCGACATCGCTCTCCTCCTCATTTCGGTCAGTATGTGGTGTAGAACCCGATGACGAGACTATTGATGGAGTCCTCGTTCGTCGAGCCGATCGTAGCATCGGTGTTCATGCTCTCGAATCCCGCCTTGATGTTTGCATTGTGACCGGCGATGAAGTAGCTGACACCGACTCTCCACAAGTCGTAGCTTCCCTCCCCGCCCGGAGCATCTGCGTCGAAACTCTCGATCAGCGCCCACGGCTGCCACTTCTGATCCTCGCCCATGAGATAGCCAGCCTGAGCGTACCAGCCGTCGCCCTCGGCCGAGGGGTTCGCATTGTCCAGATCGAGATTCATGATTGCCGCCTCGAACGTCATCGCTCCGCGCGATGCAAACAGGTCGACCGAATAGTAGTTGTAGTCGGTCAAGGGGGTCCGGGAGGAGGAAACATCGGACTGCGTATCGTAGGAGAGGCCAACACTGATTGTGTTTTTCTTTCCGAGATAATTCGCCGTCGAGTAGAAGCTCGGTTCGGAATCGCCGAAGTTCAACTGGAAGCGGCCGGTGTATCGCTCGGAATCGGAATTCGCCCCGGGGATGCCGTCGTAGGTTCCAACGTAATACTTGTAGTGAGTCGTATCGCTGAAGTCGCCGATTCCCCAGAGAGTGACACCGGTATCCCGGACCTGAGCGGGTCCGCGGAAACCGCCATCACTGTCGCCGTAGGTCGCGGTGTCGAAGGTCGACAGAGCGCGGGTTCCCCATGTGAGGGACTTGTAGATGTTTCCCGGACGATCGAGCGCGAGGAGGGTACCTGAGGAGGTGAGATTCTGACGATTCGACGGCGCGAGGTGCTGTCCCGCAAACAACTGAAAGCGCGGGTCCGCCTTGAGGTAGACGTATGCGTCGATCATCTGAATGTCATTGCCGGAGACATCCGTCTGCAGGAACATGCTGAACCAGTCGTTGACCTTACCGGTGAGACGGAATCGTGCGCGCCGGATCTGGAAATCGCTGACGTTCTCGAACGAGGCGTCGTCGTCGATGTCGCTCTCCGACAACTTGAAAAGCGTTTGAAGCCGGAAGCCGAGATCGATCTCGCCCTTCTCACCAATCGCGATCTTTGCTCCTGCGTATGCTGGCATTGTGCTCGACACGATGAGTGCCAGCGCGACGAGAGTCCATACAGAGTTTCGTTTCATGACGTTTCCTTCCGTTAGAGTTACCCGATTTGTCTTCGTATCGAGGCCGATGGCCCCCGTTTCGACTCCGGGCTCATCCGAGCCCACTTGCATCTGATCTATCCGTCGAATCTGACGGTCAGGACCGGCACCGGACACTCGCGAAGGAGCCGGTGTGCGACCGAACCCGTCAGGCGCTCAGGCAACGTGGCGGGCGGATGAGCACCCACCACGACGATCTCTGCGCCGACTGATTCGACATGCTCGAGAATCTGCTCGATTACGTCTCCGCTGGCGACGATGATCCGTGTCACGGTGTCTCGCCATACGTTCTCCTGTGAGGTCTCCGCACAGAGCTCTTCGATCTGTGCCGGCAGCTTCTTCGCGGCGTTTGCCTCGACCTCGTCGATCAGGGGACCGAGCGTTCCCTGGCCCGAGTAGCCTTCCACCAGTGCCCGCTGCCGTGCCGTCAGAGTTTCGATCACGTGCAGGACCACCAGTTCGGCGCCCAACTGTTTGGCCAGTGTGTAAGCTCTCGCGAAGATGGTTTTGCTCTTCGACGTGAGACCGGTGCAGTACATGACGGTGCGAACTTTCGGCAGCATCGCTGAGTCACCTCTTCATGAGTTTCGCGTCGTTGGTGGCTTCGTTCGTGATGCAGCCCTCATCAGGTTGCGGGCGCCGGTTGTAAATCATTCCGCCTCCACTTCTGACTGAAGACGACAACGACGACGAGGATCAGCCCTATCGCGTCCGTCATGTACGTCGGCCAGTACAGCAACACGGTCGCGGCGGCGAGAACCAGCCATTCGGGGATATTGGTTCGGCGGATCAGGAAGCCCATCGTCAGGGCCGAGAATGCAATCGTCCCCAGGACTGCAGAGAACATGGACGAGAAGATCTTTGCCGGCTTCGGTGAGGTTTCGGCGATGACTGCTCCGCTGTCGAGGAGCCCTCCACCAGAAATCAGGACATTCTTCACGACCCCGTCGCGGCTCGCCGTGATCTCGCGAATATCATCTCCATCGAGCACGGTCGCGATCACGTCACCCTTTTCGACAGCGTCACCGTCGGTGATCTGAACTTCCATCACCATCCCGCCCATGATCTGGTCGTTCATCTCGGGAGCGACCAGAGGCTTCCCTTCGAACAGAATTGCAGGAGTGAAGGCGAAGAGAATTGGGACGACGTACAGCAGCTTCGCAAACTTGAACGCGGTCCATCCCGTTTTCCACGGGTCCGATCCAGCGATGGCCGCTCCCGCGTATGCCGCCACGCACACGGGCGGCGTGATGTTCGAATCCTGACTGAACCAGTAGACGATCATGTGAGCGGCGATCAGTACGACCCCCATCTCCATCAGCGGCGGTACGGCCAGCACGGCGGTAATCAGGTATGCGGCGGTGACCGGAACTCCCATGCCGAGGACCAGAGATGCGATCCCGACCAGAAGGATCGCCGGGAGCAGCTGTCCGCCGGCCAGCGAAATGATGATGTCGGAGAATTTCAGTCCGATGCCGGTCAGCGAGATCGTGCCGACGATGATTCCGATCACTCCGAGGGTGGCGCCGATGATCAACGTGTTGCGCGCTCCGGTCTGAATCGCTTCCCAGATCTCCCGGAGACCCATTCGTGTTTCCTTGCGGAACCAGCTGATCACGATGCACGAGATCGTTGCCCAGAACGCCGAGAAACCGGGCGAGCGTCCCATGATCATCAGGACGGTGATGATCACGAGCGGCAGCGAAAAGTACCATTCACGCCGGAGCACCACGGTCCAGTGAGGAAGGTCATCGCCTACGATTCCCTGAATGTTGTTCTTCTTCGCCTCGAAATGGATCATGCAGAAGACCGAGAAGAAGTAGAGGAGCGCCGGGAAGATGGCGATCAGCATGATGTGGGCGTACGGGGTCTCGGTCAGCTCCGCCATCAGAAAACCGCCGGCTCCCATGATCGGTGGCATGAACATCCCGCCGATCGAGGCCGCGGGCTCAATTGCTCCGGCGACGTGTGGTTTGAACCCAGCCCGTTTCATCAGCGGGATCGTGAAGGCGCCGGTCGATACGGTGTTCGCGATCGCACTGCCGGACACAGACCCAAACAGCGCGGATGCCATGACGGCGACTTTGGCCGGGCCACCCGTCGATTTCCCCGCGAGTGCCATCGGTAGATCGATGAAGAATTTTCCTGCACCCGACTTGTGGAGAAACGCTCCGAAGAAGATGAAGAGGATGACGTACGTCGCGAGGACGTTCGCCATGATCCCGAAAATGCCGTTGGTCGTGACGAACAAGGCGGTGGCGAGGCGCTCGACTCCGAATCCTCGGTGGGCAATCAGATCTGGCAGGTATGCTCCGAAATACGCATACGCCAGCATCGCGACGCCGATCGACGTCATCGCCAACCCCAGAACCCTGCGACACACTTCGAGCGAGAGAAGGATGCCGACGATGCTCACGAAAGCGTCCAGCTCGGTCTCTGCGCCTGCGCGGTAGTTCAAACCTTCGAACTCGACAATCCAATAGAGAACCGATGCCGCCGCCGCGATCGCCAGGAGAATGTCGTTGGCGGTCGGGTTCATCGGCCATCGGATCGCCATCTCCCGGTCGGCGAACCAGAGTCCTGCAGCCAGAATGAGCGTTCCGAGAAACAGCGGCCAGAGAGTGGCAGCCTGGACGAGGGCGGCACCGAGTCCGCCCTCACCCCAGGCCGCGCCAATTGCGGTGAGGCGTTCGTGGAAAACCGCGACGTCGCCATACGCGACGAGTACGGCGATCGTACTTGCCAGCAGGAATCCACAGAACAGTGACAGGACGACGCGCATCGACTTCCGCGGTGCCGGATAGAGCAGAAAGACCAGCACGTACGTAATGAAGACGTAGACGCCCCGGTGGTAGTGAGTGGCGACCGACGAGACGCCGGCAGCATAGAAATAGAACAGCACCATGAAGCCGCCGAGAGCGGCCACCAGCCAGTGCCAGGGGCCGGTGACCGGACGCGCTGTCTTCGCGTCTTTCTCGAGAAGCTCAGCGAGCTCGTTTTTCGACTCGCCCTTTTCCGGGCCGGAGGTTTCTACGACCGGTGCTTCTACATTCGGCGGTTTGTCCACGGTTCCGCCTCAGCGTGCTGACTGCGCCGGTGTGATTTTCAGCCCGTTCGCCTTCCAGAACTTCTCGGCGCCGGGATGAATCGGAGTGACGATCCCTTCGAGCGCACCATCGACGGACATCGCCTTGGCCGTGCTCTTGACCTTCACCATGAAGGCGAGGCCCGCGTCGGAAAAGATCTCGCGGAGGGCTGCCTCGACCACTTTCGGGTCGACGTGCTTTCCTGCAACCCAGAGTGCCGAGTCCTGGAAGGACTTCACTGGGTAGTCGACACCAGAATACGTCCCCTTCGGAATCGTCAGGGTCGTGTAGAACGGATAGTCCTCGAAGAATCCAGCCTTCTCGCCAGCGGCGACGAGGTCGATCATTCTGATGTCGTTCGAGGCTGCGGCCTGAATGACTGAGGAGTTCGGATATCCGGCGAAGACCCAGAAGGCGTCGATCAGTTTGTCGCCGAGTGCTGAGGCGGCCTCGGAGTAGCCGAGGAACTCGACATCCATCTTGTCCCACAGTCCGATGGCCGTGAAGTACCGTTGTGCAGCGCTTGCCGCCCCAGAGCCCGGTCCACCGACCGCGACGCGTTTGCCGGCGAGATCATTGACGTTTTTGATACCGCTGCTGGCGAGCGTCACCAGGTGAGCCGGAGCGCCGTAGAGATAGGCCATCGCCTGAACGTTCTCGTACTTGTTGTCGTCCTGGGTGAGTTTGCCGTGCCGTCCGAGATAGGTGTCGCCCGAGTAGACGATTCCGAAATCTGCCTCACCCGAGTTGACGCGCCGGAGATTCTCCAGGGAACCAGCCGATGCCGTGTTCGATACCTCGACATTGGGGAGCGTCTTCGACAGACGGATCGAGATTCCATTGGAGAAGTACTGGAACGTACCTCCCTCGGGACCTCCCGAGAATCCGAGCCGTTTCGTTTGCTGGGCCGAGATCGCTGGCGTCGATGCAACCAGGATCAGTACGAACAACAGGATAAAGCTTCGCTTCGTCATCGCGGTCTCCTTGGTTCGTTGGTGATTTGGATGACCCATTCTTGTAACCGAATGTGCGTCGGGACGTGATCGCAGTCACCCTCCTGGATGACACTGGTCACGATCTCCTCGGCGAGCTCGTTCGAGGAGGCGACGCGCATATCGTGCTGAAGATGTTGACCTTACGGTCCGAGGATCACCCCAACATGGAGGCAACACCTGGCACCTGGAGGTCGGGCGTCCTCGTGCGTTTCGCGGATGGCTCCAGCCCTCCAGCAAGCCTCAGTCACCGCCAACGGCCCAAGCCAAATGGCCCGAACTCAAGAGCGGAGCACTGACATCTCGCCGAGGTGCGAGTGGACGAAAAATCACTGTTGTGGCGGAGAAATTCAAGATCGCTCATGCGAGGGCCTGGAAACCCTCATGCCGCCGACGATCCTGCGGAGCGGGATCGTCAGCGTTCCGCTTTTGCGCGCCGAGTTCGGGCCGTTGGGCCTCAGCCCGGCCAGCGAAGAATGGTGCCACGTGCCACGACTTCCTCGCGGCGGAGTCGGCCGGTCTGGAGCCGGCGCACCTGCTTCAATCACTCAGAAGTGAGAAGTATGGCCTCCACGGTCCGACCTGGCTGCCGTACGATTTCGTGAGCACGCGCCCCGCCTGTGCCAGGTGCGTCTGATCGTGGGCGACCCAGGTGGCGATGAGCTCTCGGATGGTGACGGATCCGAGGTCGGGATGACTGCCTTTCCGGTCGAGGTCACCTTCCGTGAGACTCATCTCTCTGAGAGTCTTCACGTTGTCGAGCCGCAGATTCCGGAACTCGTCGAGCAGTTCCCGCATCTGTCTCCCGCGGTCCGCTTCGATCATGGCCGTGCGGTCGAAGGGCTCGAACGGCTTCTGCTGCTTCGAGAGGATCAGCCGAAGCCTCGGGATCCAGTCATGCTTCTCTCCCTGGATCAAGTGTCCGACGATATCGAACGCGCTCCAGGTCTCCGGTCCCTCGTTCTCGTGAACGCGCGCGGCAGGCATGTCACCGAGCCAGGCGTAGAAAACGGCGGGTGTACGAAACAGCACTCGAATCGCTTCGTCCAGATCGAATTTCATGAAGCTGATCTTAGCGGATCGCCCGACAACCTCAGTACTTGGTCGTCATGACGAAGGCCATCACGTCGCAGTCGCGAACGAGTACGTAACCCTCCGCTCCGGCCATGGCGCGGTTGTCCCGGTAGAACCAGACCTGGTCGCCCGGCTGAATCAGGGCCTTGAGATCGTTCCACTCCGCATTCCGGCTACCGAAAGGAATCCCATCCTTCATCGCCTCTGCCTCCGCCTCGGCAAGTCCGACCTGCCTGACCAGGGCATCTGCTGACACGACCTGGTCACCGAGGGTGATCGAATCGCAGTCTCCGGGAGCCGACATCGAGGTCGAACAACCAGCGAGTAGAGCGGCGCTCACAATGGCGAACAGGGTGAGTGATTTCATTTTGACGAGTCCTCCCCTCGCGCCTTCTGCAAGCGACGAGCCGCGGTTCCCTCGAATCTGCAGCGTGTCAGGACGGCTTCACGACCTGATGGACGAGATACCCGAGGACGAAGACGCACGAGCTGATCCAGTGGGTCCACGCGCTGATCTCGAGTACGAGCTCACCCGTGAACACCTGCAGCAGATACCCGCTGAGGATCATGATGCCGGCGATCGCCATCATGATCAATCCACTCTTACGCGCGATTCTGGTCCTCGAACGGTACTTCGGACCGATATGAACCGATGCGATCCAGCCGAGGCCGAAAACGAGAAGCGGAACTGCGACGATGTGGAGATGGAGCAGTGTGGGTTGCCATGGATGATTCGCGACTGCAAACGGATCATCCGACTCGACGAAGTACTTCATCCAGGCATAGAGGGCACCGGTTACGGTGGAGAGGATCACCGCGACGTGCAGGAACCACTTCTGGAGCGGCGTCAGCCGCCCCACGGGACCGAGAGGCCGGGCTGGTCTCTCGAGTGACGGCTTTGCCTTATCGTCCACTGCTCACGACTTCGTGAATGGCCAGGATCTTCCGGGACGAGCTCGTGATTGCCCTGCCGCTCAGCGTGGCTCCGGAGATCGGTCGAATCGCCCGGTTGAGGGCGAGCTCGTCGTCGAGAGGACGACCGAGAAACTGATCGAGCCACCGTCGCTTCGGCAGATACTCGGCCGGCTCACTGAACGAAAGGATCTCGACGCGATCAATCGCGTCATCGGCATCGACGACGACCATGATCGTCTCTGGCAATGTCCTGACCCGGTGAGCGTCAAAATAGGCGTACCCCACCACCTCTCCGCTCTTGCGGCCGACGTACCGGATGACGAGCTCCTGCTCGATCTCCTGCCCACTCAAATCGCGGATGCGCGCGAGCTGGCCGGGCTCGAGAAAAATGCTCTGGCGCTCGACTTTCGTACCCTTCGGGAATGCGTTTGCGAGAGCCTTGTCCTGCGTCAGCAGTGTCCGGCCGGAGCCGGACACTGCGAAGCAGACAATCAGAGTCGTGATGACTGCATGTCGTAGATTCATGATCCTCAGAAGATGTAGCCGAGGCCGATGCTGAACTGATCCACACCGGTGCCGGCTGCATTGTCATTGTTCTGGAAGTCAGCTTTGATCACTGCCTGCGGAATCGGCTGCCACGCAACTCCGAGGGTCAGGATCTCCTGGTCGTTTGCCGGATTCGCCGAGAAGCCGATCGGAACGTCCTTCTGTGTGTTGACCTCTTCCCAGCGGACGAAGGGCGTCAGGGACATCTGCCCCATGTCGAACAGCGTCGAGAGGTCATAGCCGACCTCCCCGTACCAGCCACCGAGCTCTTCACCGATCGAATTGCTTCCCGTGAGCCCGAGCTCGTTGTTGAGCGCGGCTACGTCATCGACCGAAGCCTGCGACCAGAGGCCACGAAGCCACCACCCGCGAAGGCGAGCGTCGGCGTGCAGCTCGAGGATGTCGGTCGTTGCGTCGACTCCCAGATCCTGTCCTGATCCACCACTGTAGAGGGATCCTCCGAGAAGCACGCCCTCCACCGGCGCCCAATCGAGTCGCCCAGCGAACGCGAAGTCGTCCGCGAGAGCGTGGGAGCCTTTCTGCCGTCCGCCCCGAAGGCCCGAAGCTGAGAAGTTCTCTCCCCGGAGGCCATTGACGATGTACGCGCGGTACGCGAATGATCCGATTTCTCCGTGGAGACCCGCGCCGTTCTCCCGCCAGGTACTCGGGATCACGACTGTCTCGGTCACCGGCCGCTTGACTGCGAGAAAGGCGGTGGGCTCGTGCAGCTCATTGACGAGACCGATCGGCAGCAGCAGCATTCCGGCGCGGACGTTGACCTCGTCACGCAGCATGAAGTCGAGGTAGGCAAACTCCAGATACACCTCGTCGGCATGCTCGATCTCGATCTCCGAATTGAAAAGAACCCGGTCATTGAACTTGTACCCCGCGTAAAGGATGGCGCGGACGAAGTCGAGCTCATCGCTTTTCCCGCTCAACGAGCCATTGTCCCGTTCGGAGTCGAAGTTCTGATAAATCATCTCGCCGTAGCCGCCGAACGAAAAGCCACTACCGGCGCGGTACACTTTGGATGCAGCCTGACCAAGCCCGGCGTCGGCACGGTCCGCCTCGGCTGGCGCACCCTTCTCGATCTTGAGCGCCTCGATCTCCCGGGTAAGGATCTCGATCCGTCGGTCGAGCTCGGCGAGTTGCCCGGTATCTGCACTGTCACGCATCGCTTCGATCTGTCGCTGCAGCTCCAGGACTTCCGCGCGCAACTGCTCGACATCGGACGCGGTCTGGCCCGCGGCCGCAGGAACAATGAAGAGACTGGCTACAGCAAGGAGTAGAAGAACCTTTCTACACATCAGATTAATGTTTCCTTTCGATCTTGAACTCTTGGCCAATCACCTGTATCGACAGGGACCGACTCGCTCTTCGGGACGGGAGAACGTGCCACGACCCCTCGGTCGCGGGCACAATGAAAATTGATGCGAACTCGTTCTGCTCGGACCACTCGAGACCCTTTTCGGGTCCCATGACGTAGAGGGCCGTGGCAAGAATGTCGGCGACCAGACCCGACTCGTGGACGACCGTCACGGAACCCTGCGGAGGGAGAGCGCGGCCGGTTCGGGGATCGAGGAGATGGGAGTACTGCTCTCCTCCAGCCTCGAAGAATCGCTCCGATCCGCTCGACGTGGCGACAGAGCCATTCGAGACGGTGATTTCCACGGCCGGGCGCAGGCGATCAGTCGGATCGGCGATCCCGACCGCCACGTCCTTCCCGCCGAAGATCGTAACCTGCCCACCAAAGTCGAGCATCGCGCGATCCACGCCGGCCTCGCGCAAAACTTCGGCGGCTCGATCGAGCGCGTAGCCCTTCCCAAAGCCGCCCTCTTCGATCAGCAGATCCTCGAGGCGCGTTACGGTACGGTCTTCGGGATTCAGCCGAAGGTTCTCGACTCCGGAAACACTCACCGCCTGTTCGACCTCCTCGGCCGAGGGCACATGGCCATCGCCACGAAGGTCCCAGGCGAAGAGAATTCTGCCGGCTGCAGGATCGAATGCTCCGTCCGTCTTCCGGCTCCATCCGACGCTCTGTTCAAGCAGCGAGAAGAGCTCAGGATCAACCGGAACGGCTTCACCGGTCTTCGAGTGGTTCAGGGCAGCGAGCGCCGAATCATCGCGCCAGGTGCTGATCAGCTTCTCCACGCGAGAGACTTCCTCGAACGCCTTCTCGACGGCCTCCTGATGGCCATCTGCGTCAGGAACGGTGATCGTGAGAGGCGTTCCCATCACGAACCGGGACCGCGTGAGATCAGCGTGTTCGGGGCGCTCTGGTGAGGGAGAGCAGCCAGCGATCAGCAGGAGCAGGGCCAGGACGACGAGTCGTATAGCATACTGAGACTCTGTCGCAACATTTAATGCGCTAAACCCCGTTCTCTGATTTATCACGATAGTCATCCTCAGTTGGGGGTGGCGTCGGTACGGACGTAGATGCCCCGTGCAATCTCGTCCTCGATCGCTATCGAGGTCTGACCGCAGGAGATCACGATGGAGGGCTTCCGCTGCATGAGCCGGACTTCCGTGCCCGGAACGATTCCCAGCGCGGAGAGACGATTGAGCCACGACGATGCCGGAGCCATGAAAACGATCGTCCCGCGTCCCGAGATCGGAAGATCGCACAGGCGGGACACGAGCGGCTCCACACTCTTCTTGAATCGATTGCAGCAGCTGCCTCTCGGTATCGTGAGGTCGTGCGGGCATTTTGGGGGGTGTCCGAGGAACGTGCAGACGCGGTCCACCACACGCTCGCTCAGCATGTGCTCGAACTCACACGCGGACTCTTCCGCGTCGCGCGCTTCCAGCTCCAGCACCTCGTAAAACAAGATCTCCGCGAGCCGGTGACGCCGGATGATTCCCCGAGCCCTCTCCTCCCCCGGAGGGAGCATCTTGAGGACTGGCTCAGAGATGATGGCTCTGTCCTGAACCAGCTCGTCGATCGCCTTCTCGAGCTCTTCAACGCTGGTCTTCACGCGCAGCTCAGTCGGACTCTCGACCTGCTCACCCCGTTCGCCGAGATACCAGAGCCGCTCCAGGATCTCGTCTGTGATCGGATGGACGAGCATCAGTTCGAAGCTCCCCTCTCCCGGCTACCGAGAAGACTCCGAAAGAAGTTGATGACACGACTCTCCGCAACGAACTCGTAGTTGCACCGCGGACATTTGATCATGCCGCATCCGGTCGACACCGGACAGCTCGTGTGACACGCCCACCCGTCCTGAAACTCGAGCGTGCAGAGTGGGCACTGATGCAGTTTGATCTCTTCAGACATGTCAGCCACCGAGGTTCACGTTCAGTCCACGAAGGACGGCGTCGAGCACCCATCCGATACCGAAGGCGTAGGGGATGATGAAGGCCGTCATCCAGAACGCGGATTTCCATCCCCGTTCCTTGATCATCATGAAGAAGTTCGCGATACACGGGATGAAGAGCGTGATCACGGAGAGTGAAACAACAGTCTGGATCGGGTCGAGCGCGCCGTCACGCTGCATCATGAAGAGCCCGGCGGCGCCGTAGTCACGCCGCAGGAAGCCGATGAGAAACGCATTCGCGGCCTCGGTCGGTAGATGCAGCATCCCGACGACCAGGGGCGAGATCGCTCGCTGAAAGATCTTCAGGAGCCCGGTGAGATCGAATATGTAGAGGACGAGGGTTCCCACGATGAACAGGGGCACCGCTTCCTTCAGGTACCACTCGAGCCTCGCCATCACCTTGACGAGAATGTTTCCGATCTTCGGTGTGCGGATCGGAGGCAGCTCCATGATGAAGTCGGAGGCCTGCCCCTTGATGAGCTGCGACGAAAGAGCTCCGACGAGGAAGATCGTCCCTCCCACGACTCCGAGCCATATCAATGTCGCCAGAGGGTTGAGGAGTCCGAGCATCGCCATGATGACGCCGAGCTGAGCCGAGCACGGCACGCCCAGAGCGAGTAGAAGCGTGACGATGACACGTTCTTTCTTCGTCTCCAGAATCCGGGTCGTGAGGGTGGCCATCGTGTCGCACCCGAGCCCGAGGACCATCGGGAGAACCGCCTTGCCGTTGAGTCCCATCAGTCTGAAGATCCGATTGAGCATGACGGCCAGCCGCGGCAGGTAGCCCGAATCCTCCAGCAGCCCGAAGAAGATGAAGAAGGTCACCACGACCGGAAGAACGATCGCGATCGCGTACGTGAGCGCCATCGTGATGATGCCGTATGGCCCCACGAAAAGATCGTGGACGAACTTTGCAACGGTCTGCATACCACCCAGCGACTGCGCCTGCATCACGTAATCCGCGGTCAACACGCCACCCTCCACGACGTGCGTGTGCGGGAATCGCAGAAGGAAATCTGAGGCGCGCATGATCCAGGGATTCAGCCAGGTGTTGAAGATCACGCTCTCGAAAAAGTCGACGAGCAGGCCGGCACCAATGTTCCCGACGAACCACCACGCAAACCAGAGCACGAGGAGGAGAAACGGAACACCCCACAGCGGATGCATGCTGATCGAGCCGAGCCACTGCCTGATTCCGCCCGAGCTCAATGTCGGCGCCGAGTAAACTTCGTCGACGAGGACGTCGATCGCGGACAATCGTTCGCGATTGATCAGGAAAGGAAGCGCGGAGGAGACTCGGGACTGGACTTCGTTGCGGATCTCGTCGAGTCTTGCCAGCGATTCTCTTGGAACGATCTGCTCGAGATACGACACCAGCGTGTCGTCTCCGGCCAGAATCGCTACGGCCAGTCCGCGCGGCGCGACGGCAAGATCCTCGGGAAGGAGAGCCGAGATCGCCTCGATCCCCTCCTCGATCGCGTCCGAGTACTTGATGCGGTATGTCGATCTGGTGGGGCGGACGGCTTCCCTCTTCAAACGGTCGACGTTCCACCGCCGTACCGCGGAGGTGGCGACGACCTTCACTCCCAGGGCGGCCTCGAGCCTTTCGGTATCGACGGTAATGCCGAGATCGCTCGCCTCGTCAGCCATATTGAGACAGAGCGTGAACGGGTGACCGTACTCGGCGATCTGGAGCGACAGGAGAAGGGTCCTGCGCAGGTTTTTCAGATCACCGACCTGCAGCAGTGTCGAGCCGGGAAGATCGAGAATGATGTCGCGTGTGACCCGCTCGTCCTCCGACTGGGGGATCAGACCATTTGTGCCCGGCGTATCGATCAGCTCGTAAGGCTCGCCATCGAGCG
This sequence comes from uncultured Acidobacteriota bacterium, assembly GCA_963829355.1. Classification (GTDB taxonomy): domain Bacteria; phylum Acidobacteriota; class Thermoanaerobaculia; order Gp7-AA8; family JAHWKK01; genus CAWHHZ01. Next base: position 82,796 of record CAWHHZ010000027.1, on the reverse strand, counting down.
TTCCCTTCCCCGCCGTGATCTCCACTGTGGTCCCCGGATAGTTCGAGACAGTGACGTAGCGACCGGTGAAATTGCCGAAAAGGACCGACTTGCCGACGTTCGGGTTTCCGACCAGGATCAGCCGGTTACCCTCCGCCGAGGGATCGGGCTTCGAACGGAGCCGTGCCGTGGCGAGCTGGCTTTCGAGAAGTGCGTCACTCATTTGCGAAGGCTGTTCTTTCTGACTTCAATCGACTGGACGCGATCCGGAGTATCCGGATGCTCACCCTTCTTGTGGCAGCGGTGGCAAACGCCGAGGATCTGGAGGTTGTGAAATGTCGGAATGAATCCATTCTCCTCGCAGATCTTCAACTGCCGCTCCTGGAGATCGGTGTCGTGAAACTCGATCACGCCGCCGCAGGTGGTGCAGACGAGATGGTCATGATGTTTGTCGTCCCGGGTGACACGTTCGTAGTGAAAGTGATCTTCACCGAGGTGGACGCGCCGGACCATGCCCGACTTCACGAGAAGATCGAGGGTCCTGTAGATGGTGGCCCGTGAGATTTTCACGTCCTTCTGTTTCATCCGAAACAGAAGCTCGTCCGCCTCGAAGTGATAGTGAGTGGAGAAAATCTCCCGGACGAGAGCTGACCTCTCGTTGGTGAGCTTCAATCCGTGCCCTCCGAGGAAATCACGGAACCGCTGGAGTTCTTTGTCGATCGCTGCCATTCTGGGTGTCGGGCTCTGTCTTTCGTGTAACTGAGACTCTGTCGCAATTATTGCCGCAACGTGCTTCATGTCAAGAAGAATCTCGTATGGGGGGCGCGGAGAGTATGACGAATGTCACATGCCGGACGTGAAAGTCGACACAATGCGAGCAGGAAAGTACTGCTTCGCCAGAAACTGAACTACGAGTTACTAAACACCAACGACTTGTCTTCCTGACCCCGCTCCGCGGGGGAAGGATCGGGTGCGTCCTGACTGTCGCGTACTTTGTCCCGAGAGTCGGGCCGCACGAGATCCTTCGACCGTCCTCCGCTACCCTCCGGCGGCTCAGGATGACAGGCTGTTCACGCTCACAGCAACGTAAGCGGACTCGTCCCCATTTACTCGTCCGGAACGAGCTCGGCGCTCGGCGGATGTGCATACGACCCGGGAAACGCGTGAGCCGACTGCTCCGCCACCGGAACGATTCTCGCCGCACACACTTTGTACTCGCCTGTTCCCGTGATCGAGTCACCCGCGTCGGTCGTCAGATGGTTGGTCCTCACATCGGGAAAATGGAAGGGCATCCAGATCGTGTTGCGCTTCACCTGCCGGCTGTGCATCGCACGGCACTTGACCCTTCCGCGCCGCGTGACGACCTCCACGAGCTGACCGTCGTCGACACCGAGATGCCGCGCCGTCTTCGGATGAATCTCCACGAACGCCTCCGGTTGCTTCTGCGTCAACCCCGCCGAGCGCCTCGTCTGGGTCGCCGCGTTGTAGTGATACAACGTCCGGCCGGTCGATAGAATCAGCGGATACTCCGGATCCTCCTGCTCGAACGGCGCACGGAACTCCACCGGCTGGAAGAGCCCCTTGCCTCGGAGGACACCGCCCTTGTGCAGGTACTCCGTGCTGGGAGACTCAGCAGTCGTCACCGGCCACTGCAGTCCCCCCTCTTTCTCGATCCGCTCGTACGAAATGCCGGCGAACTTCGGAGAGAGCGCAGCCATCTCCGCGTAGATCTCGCCCGGATTCTGATAGTCCGGCTGTTCGAGACCGGAGCGCCTGATCAGCTCCGCAAGAATCTGCCAGTCGGCCCGCGCTTCGCCAGGCGGATCGACCGCCTTCCGGACACGCTGCACCCGACGGTCGGAGTTCGTGAATACGCCGTCCTTCTCCGCAAAGCACGCGGCCGGGAGAATCACGTCAGCGTATCGGCAGCTCTCATTGAAGAAAATGTCCTGCACGACGACGAACTCCATCCGGTTCATCGCCTCTTCGACCCGGCACACATTCGGCTCGGAGACGACAATGTCCTCACCCATCAGAAAGACGCCGCTGATCTCGCCCTTCTGCATCGACTTCATCATCTGGTTGAGATTGAGCCCCGGCGTCTCGCTCTGCGGGACTCCCCACGCCTCGGCGAACTTCGCTCGCACCGCGGGATCGAGTGCGTCCTGGTACGACGGATAGTAGACCGGTGTCGCTCCTGCGTCGTTCGCACCCTGGACATTGTTCTGACCACGAAGCGGATTCATACCGGAGGAGCGTATCCCGAGATGCCCCGTCATCAGAACGAGGTTCGACAACGCGTAGACATTTTCCGTGCCGGTCGTGTGCTCCGTGATGCCGAGCGTGTAGTAGATGCCCGCCTTTTCGGTCGAGGCATAGGCTCTCGCCACCTCCCGGATCATCTCGGCCGGGACGCCCGTCACCTTCTCCGCCTCCTCCGGCGTGTACCGCAGAACCGTCTCCCGCACCGCCTCATAGTTCTCGGTGTTCAGCTCAATGAATTCCCGGCTCTCGAGCCCCTCCGTGACGATGACGTTCGCCATGGCGTTGAGCAGCCACACGTCCGTTCCCGGCTTCAACTGAAGGTGCCAGTCAGCGATCTCGGTCAGCCAGATTCTGCGCGGATCGGATACCGCCAGTTTCGCACCGCGTCCGACCGCTCGCTTCATCTCCATCGCAATGATCGGATGCGCCTCGGTCGTGTTCGACCCGGTGACGAACAGGAAGTCAGCGTCGCGAATCTCTGGAATCGAGTTCGTCATCGCGCCAGCTCCGTACGTGGTCACCAGACCGGCGACCGTCGGGGCGTGTCACGTGGCGGCGCATTGGTGCACGTTGTGCGTGCCGAATGCGCCCCTCGCCATCTTCTGAAGCAGGTAATTCTCTTCGCCCGTGCAACGGCTCGAGCTGATGAACGCGAGTGAGTCGGCACCGCTTCGCTCTGCGACACCCTTCAATCCCCTCACCGCGACATCGAGCGCGTGGTCCCAGGTCGCCTCGCGAAGCACTCCCTCCGCGTCCCGGACCAGAGGAGTCGTCAGACGATCCTCGTGATGAATGAAATCGTTGGCGAACCGCCCCTTCACGCACAGGTTCCCGTCGTTCACGGTCGTTCCCGTGGGCGGGCTCGTCACCTTGACCACGTGGTTGTTCTCACGATCCACGTTGAGATCGATCTGGCAGCCGACTCCGCAGAAGTTGCAGGTCGTGCGTACCTTCTCCAGCTCACGCTCCGGCTTTCCGTAGCGAACCGCCTGTTTTTCGGTCATGGCGCCTGTGGGACAGACATCGATGCATCCGCCACACAGCTCGCAGCTCGTGTGCTCGAGCGAGACCAGATCCGGCGTCGCGATCGTCGTACGACCACCTCTTTGCGCCAGAGTGATCGCGGAGACGCCCTCGACCTCGTCGCAGTAGCGCACGCACGCTGCGCACAGAATGCAGCGATCGGCCCGGAACTGAACGAACGGATTCGTGTCGTGCTCCCGACCCTGTCGCGGCGACGCCACCTTGGGCAGTTTCGCTCCCGCTCCGTACAGGTCCGCGTACTCGAAGAGCTTTGAGGGATTGTTATCCTCGGCAATCTCGCGATCGGAAATCGTGTCGGCGAGATGGATTGCGTTGATGAACTGGCGGTTCCGCTGCACCCGGACGGAATCAGTACGAACGACCATCCCGGGACTCGTTTTGTACGCACACGATGGCTGCATCAGCCGCGAGCCCTCGACCTCGACCAGGCAGATCCTGCACGCCCCGGCCGGCTTCAAACGGTCGTCATGGCAGAGAGTCGGGATCTCCTTGCCGATCCTTCGCGCCGTCTCGAGGATCGTCTCTCCCTCTCGAAACTCGACCTCGCTGCCATCGATGATCACGTACTTCGAATCTGCCATCGTCAATCCATCCAATCCTGATCGTGCAAATAATCCTCAGACCCATTCCATGCAACACGTCTCACGCCTGACGCGTTCCAGCGGGCTTCCCGAACTCCTCTGGGAAGTGACGTATCGCCGTGGTGAGTGGCAGCGATGCTGCCTGCCCGAGACCGCAGATCGACGCTTCGGTCATTCCCCACGCCACCTCGTCGAGAGTCTCGAGAACCGAAGGGTCACGGCCATTCTGCAGATACCGCTCGAGAGTCTGGCGGACGATCTGGGTTCCGATACGGCACGGTGAGCACTGACCGCACGACTCTTCCTCGAAGAAGACCGCCTGCGCGAGAGCCGCTTCGACCATGTCGACCGTGTCGTTCAACACGACCACACCGGCAGAGCCGAGCATCGATCCTTCTGCAGCGAGCGATTTGAAATCCATGGCGACGTCGATCCTGTCCGCGGGCAGGAATCCGCTCGATGCCCCTCCCGGAGAAAATGCTTTCAACGTTCCGTCGACGCCACCAGCGAGATCCAGAAGCTCTCTCATCGTCACGCCCAGCGGAGCTTCATAAACACCGGGCCGATTGACGTGGCCTGACATGCAGTACAGCTTTGATCCGGGCGCGGTGCGTCCCAATTCTCGGAACCAGGCGCCTCCCTGAAGGAGGATCTCCGGGATGCACGCGATCGTCTCGACGTTCTGGATCAATGTCGGCTTTCCGCGGAAACCGGACTGCACCGGAAAGGGAGGCTTCATCCGCGGCATGCCGCGTCTTCCCTCGAGCGCCTCGAGAAGTGCCGTCTCCTCACCACAGATGTAGGCACCGTGACCGTCGACCAAGTGCCACCGGAGCGTCTCGTCCAGATCACCGCGTCTCCGCGCGTCGTCGAGCGCCTGCTGGAGTGACGCCTTCGCCATCCCGAACTCGCCGCGAACGTAGATGTAGACGTCCCGTGCTTCCAGCGCGAGCGCCGCAATCGCCAGTCCTTCGATGACCAGATGCGGCCGGCGGATCATCACTTCACGATCCTTGAATGTCCCGGGTTCTCCTTCGTCGGCGTTCAGAACGATGTAGCGTTCCGTCTCCTTCTGCTGACGCACACCGTTCCACTTGATGTGTGCTGGAAAGCCGGCTCCTCCCCTCCCCTGGATGCCGGATGCCTCGACCTGCTCACAGATCCAGTCGGCGCCCTTGTCACGAGCGAGAAGCAGCGCGTCATAACCGGCGCGATCCTCGCCGGCGAGATCGATGGCGTGCTCCGGACTCGAAGGAGAGAGATTCGGATGCAGCGTCTCCACAGCGCCACGGCGATCCCAGATGGCGGGAGCGACGTCGCAGCGCCCGATACACGAGACCTCACGGGTGCTCTCTCCCTCCGCCTGCAGCCTGCTATTGACCTCGGAAGAACCTCGAATACGGCAGCTCAGGCCGTCGCAGACGTAGATGTCCGTATCGGGATCGGAGAGCAGGTGGTAGAAGGTTGCGACACCGTAGATGTCGGCCGCGGGGACTTTCGTGGTGAGCTGAACCTTTCCGACGACGCCCGGCTTCAGCCCCCCCTCTTCCTCGATGCGGGTCAGAATCTCTTCGCGCCGTGCGCCTTTCGGTTCCATCGTCCAAAATCGTAGCACTTAACCGCTCGGCAGTCAGTGCGTGGGGGGATTGGAGATCGTCCGTCATCCTGAGCCGCCGGATCCCGCGAAGCGGGAGAAGGACGGTCGAAGGATCGCGTCCAACATACCGGCCCGAAGTTCGGCTCGAGGCAGGACGTACGCGATCCTTCGCTTCGCTCAGAGGCTGTGAAAGAATCCAGCGTACCCTGCGTTATGGGCGCGGCGAGTCTCGAGCGCGCGAAGCAGTGACGCAGCGATGTGGTTCATCGGAAAGGAACTGCGACCCTTGACTCGCTGGCGCTCAGGGCAGGCACGCGATCGGCGACGCCCCGCCCGTAACCCTTTGGGCTGGTGGTGGTTACGGCCCGATCTCCGCGTCATTCGTCGTCACCGAGGAACCACCGCGACTCCTCCTCATTCCTTGAGCTCGAACCGTAAGCACCACCAGCGCAGGGCACGCTGGATTTTTTCACAGCCTCTCAGGATGACTTTGGCCCCACTCCAGCGCGCTGCAACACTTTCGTCACGCCAGCGGCGCCGTTGGACACATCCGTGCGACACTGACCCGACCACCAACCGATCAGGAGAAAACATGAAGACGATTCGACTGTCACTGGCACTCGTTGTTGCACTCACTGCCCTCACGCTCACTGCGCAGGAGGAAAAGAAGCCGCTCAGCCCTCCCGCCAAAGCCGAGGCCACGGTCAACGGCAAGCAGATCACGATCGACTACAGCGCACCTTCGATGCGCGGACGCGAGATTATGGGTGGTCTCGTACCGTACGACGCGGTGTGGCGCACCGGCGCCAACGCAGCGACCACGCTGAAAACCGAAGGCGATCTGATGATCGGCTCACTTCACGTTCCCGCCGGGGAGTACACGTTGTTCACGATTCCGGGCGAGAAGGAATGGACGCTCATCGTCAACAAGCAGACCGGCCAGTGGGGCACGAAATACGATGCCGCACAAGATCTCGGCAGAGTGAAGATGAGTGTCGCGAAGACTGCCAAGCCGGTCGAGACCCTCACGATCTCGGTCCCCGAGAAGGACGGAAAGACCCGTCTCCTGCTGAGCTGGGAGAACACCGAGGCCGGCGTGCCGATCATGGTGCACTGACGCGGAAGGGGCTGGCTTCGAAAGCTCCCCCCAGGCTTGTCAGGATGACAGCTGCTTCAGGGGAGAAACTCTTCGACGACAGCGGCCGCGATCTCGATTCCGATCTCAGTCGCGATGCTCTCGTCGGTCGAGAAGAGATTCGTGACCACTGCGATCGAAATGCCCGACTCCGGGGCGATCATCAGGAAGCTCGAGAAGCCCGGGATCCCGCCGGTGTGCGAGTACACCGGCTGACCTTCGAACTCCCCGACTCCGATGCCGTAACCATAGCCGGCACCCTCGCCCGAGCTCAGTACGGCTTCGGTCGTCATCGCCTCGTACGACGCGGGGCTGATCGCCAGTCCGTGATCGAGAGCCCACGACCAGCGCACGAGATCCTCCGCGCTCGAACAGAGCGCGCCAGCGGCAAACGGGATAGTCATGTCCATCGCCTCGAAAGGAATCGGCGACAAGGGACCGAGTTTCACGTACCCGTCCGGCACGGGAAAGGCGGGCGGATTGCCGCAGTAGGCCGACTCCACCAAACCGACAGGCCGCAACAGCTCCGTCTCGAGGAACGTGTCGTAGCTCACACCGCTGACCCTCTCGATGATCACGCCGAGCAGGTAGTAGCCGGAGTTGTTGTACTCCCAGCGTGAACCGGGCTCGAATCGCATCGGTGCCGCATTGAGCGCCGCAAAGACCTCCTCGTGCGTCACCGGCTCATGCGGATCGAACTGAGCCTCGAGGTAGTTCGGGAGCCCGCTCGTATGCGTCAGCAGGTGCTCGACAGTCACCACCGCGTCACGCTGTCTGCAGCTCGGGAAGGATCGTCCTGATGTCTGATTGCAGGTCGAGCTGGCCCCGCTCGACGAGCTTCATGACGAGCGCCGCGGTGAATTGCTTCGTGACCGAGGCGACCTGAAAGATCGTACTCGTCTCCACAGGGGTCCGCGTGGAGAGATTCTGAACACCGTACGCGCGCTCGAGTACCACTCGCCCGTCGCGGGACACGGCGATCACGAGTCCCGGCACGCCCTCCTGCAGCGCCTTCGCTCCAATCGCGTCAATCGCCGTTCGCAGTGCCGGCGTCTGCCGCTGAACGCTTTTCGATCGAGCGGAAAGATCGCTCGCCGTGAAGACGGACGACAGAATCACCAGCAGCGCGAGACAAGCACGATTCCTCATGTCTCACGTCAACCAACCCGTGAGCGCGCGCGATTCCTCCAATATAACGACAGCCGCGCCAGGCGACTCCGGGAGGGCGCGGCTCCCGCCGCGCCGAAACCACGCGGACGCGGCTCAAATGCGGGCTATTTAGCCCGTATTTCTCACCAGATATCGTAGCGAGGCGGCGGAGAGTGGTGCGGATGCAAGGCGCGCGAAGGTTCGGCCCCGCAGGCATAGTCGACACTATGTCGAGGAGCCGAATCGAGCGCAACGCAGCAGCCGCGCCGCTATCCGTCGCCGCAGTAGAAAGCTGGTGAGAAATGCGGGCTAGGTTCCTCGCCCTGTCATTCCGAACGAGCGAAGCGAGGAGGAATCTCAAAGCGCACGACCCACAGGCGCCAGAATCTGTCTTGTACGAATTCTTCTCGTGCTTCAGGCGGCTCGGCAGGCGCCTCGCCCTCCCTGGTACAAACCGGTGCAGTGCGGATCGAGCCGGTGAGACGCTCGTCTCACCGGCTCACGAGAATGAATCAGTACCCCGCCGCGGCGAGAGCTTCCTTGCGTGCGGCCTCGAACTCGTCGCCAGGATTCCACGACGGCATCTCATCGGCCTCAGCGACCGCGGCACCGACGTAGAAGCTGAGACGTGCATCCTCAATCATTCCGTCGAAGCTCCACCAATCCTCGAGCTCGTCGCTCGCCTGGTGGTAATTGACCGATTCCCACTTCTCGATCTGTTCCTTCCCCCATCCTTCAGGCCGACCGATGAACTCGGTGCCGGTGTCGGTATAGAGAGCAGGAACGCCGATCTTTGCGAAAGAGAACTGGTCGCTGCGATAGAAGGAACCGTGAGACGGGAACTGGTCCGGCTTCACGGTTCGTCCCTGCATACCGGCGAACGCCTTCACGTAATCGTCGAGTGTCGATTTCCCAAGACCGATGAAGGTCAGATCCTTCGTAGCTCCCCAGATGTTCCCGCCATCGAGATTGATATTGGCCGCGATACGGCCTGGCATGACCGTCGGATTCGTGGCGAAGTGTCTGGAACCGAGCAGGCCCTGCTCCTCCGCGGCAACGAAGAGAAACATCACCGAACGCATCGGCCGCTCGGGCAGCTCTGCAAACGCCCGTGCGATCGAAAGAACCTGCGCCGTACCCGATGCATTGTCGAGAGCCCCGTTGTAGATCTGGTCCCCGGCGCCGCCCTCGATCATTCCGAGATGATCGTGATGGGCGGTATAGACCACGACTTCCTGGTTCAGGACCGGGTCACTGCCGCGAAGAATGCCCGCTACGTTTGCAGTACGGACTTTCGAGATCGAGTTGGTCGCTTCGACGGACGTGGTCACACCGAGCGGCACCGGCTCGAAATCCCTGCTCCGCGCGCTCGCAATGAGCTTGTCCAGATCGTGCCCGCCGAGGCTGAGAATCTCCCTGGCAGCATCTTCTGTGACCCATGCCTGGACCGGTGTGTGCGCCTCGTCTCCGGCAGGAAGCTGGAACTGCGGCCCGGACCACGATGTCTCCACGACCTGCCACGGGTAGCCGGCAGACGGAGTCGTGTGAATGATGATCGCTCCTGCTGCTCCCTGAGCCGCCGCGCTTTCGTACTTGTAGGTCCAGCGGCCGTAGTAGAGCCGCCGCTCGCCCTCGAAAAGATCGGGAGACCAGTCGGGATCGTTGTTCAGCATCACGAGGACCTTGCCCTTCAGATTCTGTCCCTTGAAGTCGTCCCACTGATACTCCGGCGCATCGATCCCGTAGCCAACGAACACGAGCTCTGCTTCGTCGAGAGCGAGACGCGAATTCTGAACACCACTCGCGATCATGAACTCTCTCAGCTTCTCGAGTGTGGCGCTCCGTCCGTTACCTCGGAACGTCCATTCCGCCGGCATATTGGTCTCGACCCCGACGATGTCGAACGGCTGATACCACGACCCGTCGGGCCCGGCCGGCTCCAGACCGAGCGACTCCATCTGCGTGGCGAGGTACAACTGGGTGAGCTCGTCTCCCACGGTGGAGGGCCCGCGTCCCCCGAGCAGGTCGCTCGAGAGGTAACGGATGTGACCACGCAGCAGTGCTTCGTCAATGGTGTCAGCGGCTGCCATCGCTCCATTGGGAAGCATCGTCTCCGGCGAATCGGCGGCCAGTACGGCATTTGCGGAGAGAAGGACGATCGCAGCAAGTGAGAACATGTATTTCATGTAACCTCCAATACGTCATCTGAGACGACTTTTGAATCGGCCCAGACTTTACCAGATCACTTCACTCGCCGATCACCTCTCCTGGTCGGAGACGCAATCGCCAGAAGGGCGCCGCTGATCAACATGAAGATCCCGTAGATCGCAGGAGGAACCGCCATCTCCTCGACTCCGATCAGAACGGCAGGGATGGTGATCCCGAGCGCACCATTCTGGATCCCAGTCTCGATCATCACTGTCCACACTTCCCGGTCATCGAGCCTTGCCAGCTTCCCGATCACCCAGCCCGTCGCAATCGCCGCGCCGTTGAGCGCCAGGAGCGGCACGAGGAGAACACGCAGGTAGCGCGGAAGCTCCGCAGCGTTTGCGCCGACGGCGAGAACGATCACGATCAAGAGGATGATGACCGAACTCCTTCGTACCTTCTCCGATCTCATTGCAAACTCAGGTCGCGCGGCTCGCGTTGCCATTCCTCCGATCACAGGAAGCAAGGTCAGACCGGCCAGTTTCAGAGACGTCCAGATGAATGGCAGTTCTACTTCCAGCTCGGGCAGTCTCTCCCTGATTGCGAAATTGAGAATGAATGGAATCGTCAGAACCGTAAGAACGCTCGAAACGGCTGTGAGTGAAACGGAGAGCGCGACGTCAGCCTTCGCGAGATAGCTGATCAGGTTCGACACGGCTCCCCCCGGACAGGCTGCGACGATCACGACTCCAACCGCGAGCGCCGGGGTGAGCGGAAATGTGAACGCCAGCGACACTCCGATGATGGGGAGCAACACCATCTGCGCCAGAGTTCCGGCAATGATTCCTCGCGGCTGTGACACCACGCGAGCGAAGTCCGCGATGCGCAGATCGAGTCCCACGCCGTACATGATCAGAACGAGTGCGGCTGGTAGAAGCAGCGAAGTCAGCGCATTCTGCTCCATGGCCGTTGATCAGCACCGCCCGCTGAAACGCGCACCACTTCGCACGTGACTGGATGCACGGGATGAGATCAGGCGTCTACCCCGTCAGCCGTCATGGAGCCCGCAATCTCGGACAACCGCTCCGCAACTTCTCTGGAGGTGGCCTGCGGGACCGTGTAGCTGTCGAACCTGTTGAGCAGAGGATCGACGAGTCCCATCCGATGCATCCACGTTCTGACTTCGATGAATCGCACGCGCAGCTCGGCATCAATCACCCGGCTCCGCGAGTTGTCCTCCGCCAGCGGCTCGTCCTCACCGTTCGTCCCCTCGGTGGCGCGCAGCATCTCTTCCGCAACGTCTTTCGCTCTCGCCTTGAATTCTTCAGTCATGATTTCACTCCCTGGGACCGGTGAAGTCGTGGCCGGCCGCGTACATTTTCTCTCCCGCCCGTACCGGGAACGGAAGCCGGTTCTGCGACGGGGGAAGGGGACACGTTGCAAAGTCCGTGAATACGCACGGCGGGCTGTACGACTGATTGAAGTCGACAACGATTCTGCCTTCCTCATCCTCCCTGCCCGTGTAGAGATAACGACCAGCACCGTACGTTTCGGTCCCGTTCGTCGTGTCGGAGAAGATGACGAAATAGCTGTCCTCCCCTCCCTCCAGCGCGATCAGTCGATGTACCTCGCCATTGAGCGTGAGCTCGATCGTCCCGGGAGACGGGATCTCCTGGACGAACCCCGTCACATCGCCGATCCTCATCGTCTCGTCATGGGGAATGAAGCGGCCTTCCACGCGCCAATCGGGATCGAACGGGTAATACTCGAGACCTGCAAACTCGAGAAGAGACGCCGCCTTCGAGTCCTTGATTCGAACTCCGAGACGATCTCCGCGCTCGATCAGATGGAACTGTGTCGTACCGCTCGTGAGGATCGTCGTGTCCTCTTCCGCGTCCGTCCGCAGAGCCAGCGGCTCGGTGAGTGGCTCGCCATTGAGGAAAACATCTCCCTGCGCATTCGGAACGAAACGCGCCTTCGCGTGCGTCTGCTCACCATCGACCAACTGTGGCATCTGTTCGACGACGATGACCCCGAGCCATCTCGGAACGCTCTCGGATCGGATGACGATCTCGTTCTTCGGAGATGAGCCGATCCGGTTCGAGCCCGGCTCGAGCCACTCGAGACCGATGAGCGTGAGCCACCCGTCATCCTTCAGCAGGGATGACAGACGACGGGCACGCCATTGGGCGGCATCGGTCTCCCACTCCTTTGCCGCCTGTACGGTCTTTGCAGCGATGAGATCCTCGGATGGCTCGTAGTCGCAAGAGATGAACACGAGCAGGAGCCCCGTGATGACGGGGGCCACGAACCACGATTTCATAGACACTCCACATCGCACTGACATAGTGCTCATTCTATCCTCAACCCGCAACGCCTCTTGGAACCCACGGTTTGAGGTCGTAAACTATTGCTCCACTTCTACGAGACTGGTCGCATGGCGGAACCCTCCGGGTGGAGGGATGAGGAAGGAACCGAATGCAGCATTTCGCACCACCCCAGAGAGAAGTCGACTCCACGATCCTCACTCTGGCGGGATGGATGAGAGGCAAGTTCGTCGTGCCGAACACGCGGCGCTTCGTCGAGTTTGCGAATCATCCCGACGACTTCTTCAAGCTCAGAGATGTCCAGCTCCCCTCGGTTACGGGTCGCGCCGACTTTTTTGCGCTGCAGCGAGACTCCGTCGTCTTCGTCATCCCCCATGGCCGTCAGGAGCGTTCCTCCATCAGTACGCTCGGAGGCGATCGCTCCGAACGCGACGTGAGCTGCGCTTTCGAGTCCGGACTCGTCAGCGGAATGCTCTACGTCCCCACGGGTCTTCGAGTCAGCGACTACCTGATCCAGCGACGCCGCTTCTTCGAGCTGTATGAATGCGAATACATCGTGCGAGGCGGCGAGCACTTCCAGCGCAGCGAGAATGTCCCGCTCATTCTCGTGAACGCGAACCGGATCATCGGCGTCTCGGAACCAAGGGTTCGATAGCTGTCCAACCTTTGCCTCCGAAACCGAAGCTCGTCATCCTGACCCCGCTCCGCGGGGGAAGGATCGGATACGTCCTGACTGTCGCGTCCTTACCGTCGGGAGAGTCGTGCCGTACGAGATCCTTCGACCGTCCCTTCGGCTTCGCTCAGGGAGGCCTCCTCCCGCTTTCGGGATCCGGCGGCTTCCACTGAACCACTTGAGAATCTCTCAAAACACCGGGCCATGTCACCCGACCGGAGTGGAGTGGCGTACCAGTGCTGCCAAGGGACATTCCCCCAGAGCGTTACCGAGTACGTAACCTGGGAGATCCCTCCACTCGCTTCGCTCGGTCGGGATGACGGTTCATTTCACTCCACTGGCGGACCCGTCCAATTGCCCTGCTAACCGGGCGGCTGTCGTCCTTCAGGTTTCGATTTTCCACTCCCGCTTGTCCTATAGTTAGTGAATACTCTCGTGGGAACTATGAACATGCCGAAGGTCGTCGCGACCGATGATCTCGACGTTGATCGATACGAGCTGGACCTCGTCCGGCGGATCAGGCGCAATGATCGGGCGTCTGCCGAGGAGTTGGTCGATCGAACCTACGGGAGTGTTTATGCTGCTCTTCTGAAACTGACTGCCGATCCTGATCTCGCCGCCGATCTCACACAGGAAACCTACCGGAAAGCATGGCAGTCCTTCTCTTCGTTCCGGGGACAGTCGAAGGTCTACACGTGGCTCTACCGGATCGCGTACACGACGTTTCTCAACGTCCGCAGAAGGCCCTCGGTCGTCCGTTTCGTTTCCGCCGATCAACTTCCCGAGCCTTCGGACAGCGCTCCTCGTCCTGACGAACGACTCATCACTGATCTGCATCAGGAGAGGCTCCGCAACGCTATACTCGGATTGTCCGACAAGCAGAGATTCGTCGTGACCGCTCACTACTGGGGCGAGCTTTCCCTGCCCGAGATTGCCAGACTCGAAGGAGTCTCCGCCGTGGCGATCCGGAAGCGGCTCGCGAGCGCACACGAGATCCTGTTGAACACTCTGGAGGGCAATGATGACTGACCGGGAACAGCGTCTCGTCGATGAGCTGCGGCGGCGTCCGGATCAGCCTCCCCCACCCGGGCTGGCCGACGCGATCAAGAAGGAGATTCCCGGCGCGATTTCCGGCACTCACCGATCCTCGATTCGGTCAGGCTGGCTGATTGCTGCGACTCTCATCACGATGGTTGGAGCCGGCTGGCTCGCCCTCCAACTCTTTCGGACGGATCCCCCCGTGTCCCCGCGTATTACTGCCGAGCCCGAACTGTCCGCAAAGCAGGAAAGTCTCAACTTCGAAAAGGACGAGAGTTTCGCGGACAAGCCGATGGACGCCCAGGCTGCCGGAATGGAGAAGGCAGGTGCGACCGAGGGACTGATCACGGGCGGCCGCGAGGAGAGCCGGAACGAAACCAGCGAGGCTGCGCAGTCTCCTGCGCCCATACGCCAGTCCGCACCACCGCCGTCTGCTGATGAGAATGAGCCGATCGCGGCCGCTTCTCGAGCGATCGCGGCGCCCTCCTCGCCCGTCGCCCGGGAGTCGGAGGCTGCTACTGCAAAGCAAGCGGACTCTCCCGTTCCCCCTCCACCGCCGCAAGCCGTCATTCCCCGGGAGAGCGGAACAGGACCTGAAGGTGTGCGCAGAGAGCTCGAGTCCAGAGTGCAATCACTATCTGACTCCAGCAATACGGAAATCAGCACCGTCACCTACGATGAGCTCAGACAGTCGATCAGCGCCGGAAGGCTTCCCGAGCCGGCAGCCGTGGACGTCGACACGCTGATCAATCACCTCGACTACGGAGATCGCGCGCCGTGGAGACGAGGGAAGACATCACTCTTCATCGAGGGGGGTGCCGCGCCATTCAAGCCCGGACGCTGGCGGACCGTCCGCATCGGACTCAGGAGCGGAACCTCTCACGAAGTGATCGGAAAGAACGCCGGACTGGAGGTGAGTTTCGATCCCGATTCCGTGTCGCTCTATCGCCGGGTGGGTACGTCTTCGGTACGATCGGCGGTCGATGCACCGTCGACGGTAATCCCGGTCGGACGCATCGAAGGGGATGACGCTCGAAGCTGGCTTTTCGAAATCAAGCTCCGCACCGACGTCGATCTCGACCAGTCAGTCGTGAACGCGGAGCTCGGATACGACGTCACCAATGAGGATCGGGTGGAGATCAGCCGGAGCCTCAGACTCGGCCACATCGCACCCACCTGGAGCACCTCCAGCACCTCACTCCGATCGGCGGTTCTCGCCGGTACGCTGGCCGAGAGTTTGCGCGCAAAAGGAAGCCGACTCGATGACCTCGAGCTTCTTCATCGCGCGCAGGAGCTGCGCGAAGCCTCCGATGCCGGAGACGCCGTGTTGGACCTGATCGAGCTGATCGAGGAGACCGTCACACTACGGAACAGGCGGGCGCCTCGTCACTGATCCTGATCGCCGTAGACACCGCAACCGAAGATGTAACCGCCACTCTTGCGCACGAAGCTATGCTTCGGCTCGACGCGCTTGCTGATCGGATTCAACTGCCGGTATGGAATCCAGACGCCCTTGTCGCTTGCGAGCTTGACCATGAATGTACCGTACGGCTGTCCCTCGTCATCGTAGAGCTCATTCGCTGCGATGCCGATTCTCGACTCGTCGAACGCGTGAGCGACCATCGTCCCGTCGGGACCGATTACGAAAAGGTAGAGCTCACCATCCAGGAACGGCTTCGTCCTCGCGTTGACGGCACGGATCCCTTCTTCCGGTCCCTTCTGCTGAAACAGTGTCACTCCCCGGTTCACGAGAGCTTCCGCATCGGCGCGGGTAGGCTTGTTGCCAGCGCCATAAGCCAACGACGCGCTCACCAGAACCGCAAAGGAGAGTGTCGCAATCTTTCCGAACCTGTTCATGAATCACCTCCGGGCTCGATTCTGCAGGGATACATGATACGAAACCACTCGCTCACAATAAAAATGTCACAATCGAAACTTTCCCGCCGCCACTGTCGTCACGGCCACTCGTGATTCACCCCGCTTCAGGAGTCGCGGGAGATTCGAGAGGCAGCTCGTAGGCAACGTCGAAAGTTTGCTTCTCGAGTGTCAGCTCAACAAAAGCGCTTCCTTCGTCCGGCAGCGAAACAGGTTCGACCGGCGCGAGATGATCCCCGCTCTCCGCCAGCGTGTAGGGATGCCTTTCATTCCCACTGTAGACGACCAGTTGCCCGTCCAGATCGTCTACCGGCAGGCTGTTTCCTCGTCTGTCGTAGAGCCACACCTGCACAGGTTTCTTCGTCAGTTCCACATGGTAGACATCGACTGATCTGACCACGCCCCCATGCTGTGGTTCATGCTCGTGAGGCGCAATTCCCGACGCGCCTTCCCATGGCGCTGAAGGATCTCCGGTCGTCGCCCCGGCTCTCGGTTCCGCGGGCAGGTCGGCGTGAATCTCACGATTCGTGCTGTTCGTGGCGGCGCGACCCGCGGATTCATCAGACCCGTTACAGGAGAACGCGACGGCGATGACAAGGACCAGAAACACGATCGTGACTCCGGGGCCGCCTCCTCGGGTTGCGACTTCGCTCGTTCTAATCGCCATCTTCATCATCTCGTGCTCCATCCGGCGGGTTGCCTGGGTCACCCGCGTCCTCGTCGTACAATTCTCCCGCCAATGGCACCTCGCACGTACAAATACTACGACCTCGTCATGGTCGCGTTCGTCACGGTTCTGGTGACGGCCAACGTCATCGGCGCGGCGAAGATCGTCTCGATCGGCGGCTTCACATTCGGAGCAGGAATCCTCTTCTTTCCCCTCAGCTACATCTTCGGAGATGTTCTGACCGAGGTGTATGGCTATGCGCGTGCCAGAAAGGTCGTCTGGGCAGGTTTCGTGGCTCTCTCGTACGCGTCCCTCATGGCGTCGATCATCGTCGCGCTGCCGCCGGCTCGAGGATGGGAGTTTCAGGACGCGTACGAGATCGCCTTCGGATCGACCGGCCGGATCGCGCTTTCATCGATGATTGCTTTCTGGTGTGGAGAGTTTTCCAACTCCTATGTCCTGGCGAAGATGAAGATCTGGACGGCTGGCCGTTTCCTCTGGACGAGAACCATCGGCTCGACACTCGTCGGAGAAGGCGTGGATACACTGATTTTCTATCCGCTCGCGTTCGTCGGCATCTGGAGTATTGAGCTCCTCATCGAGGTCATGATCATGAACTATCTGCTCAAGTGCGCCTGGGAGATCATCAACACGCCAATCGTCTACAAGGTGGTCAATTTCCTCAAACGGGCAGAGCACGAGGACTACTTCGATCGCGACACAAACTTCAACCCGTTCCGGATCAAGGTGTAGGACATGCGATCATGAGCTCTGCTGCCAGAGTCGGCGCACCACCCCTCTCATGAAACGGAACCACGAGGACTCCTGATGTCAAGCAGATCCACTACAAACATCCAGCATCTCCGCATCATCTGGCTCGCGATTCTTTCGAGCGTCATCATCTATGGGCTGCTCGCCTGGATGACGATCGACACGACCGGGGACGCCTCGACCGAGCAACTCTACGCGTTCGTGAGCAACCCCCTCTCCTTCGCACTCGCCATCGCGGCGATGGCGGCATTCTTCGCCTCGATCCTCGTTCCCGGAATGATGATCCGGTCGCGCCGGAGCCCAATGAATCGGACGGCGACACCTCCACCGCGATACGAGCCGGGGGCCGCACTCTCTGAGGAAGTCGTCACGGCGACGATCGTGCGCTACGCCCTGCTCGAAGCGCCGGCGATCATCGGTCTGGCAGGAGCGTTCCTGCTCGAAGAGTGGCGATTCTTCCTCCCGTTCGGAGCGCTCTCGCTGATCGGACTGGCATTGACGGCACCGACACCATCGATGATGAGGTCCGTCGAGGAGTCGAACCGGACCTGATTGCTCCGACGGGGCTCGAATGGATTGCTCATTGCACCCCTTCTTCTACGAACAGAAGGAGGTTTTCAATGGCAAACGAAAGAGAAACGATGAAGGCGCAGGCCGAGATCCGCGGCGACGGCATCGAAGGGCACGCGGAGTTTAGCGAGATCGAGAACGGAACGCAGACCTACGTCAAGGTTCACGTCACGTGATCACCTGAGGGAGCTACAGGGGCTCGACCTGCTCTCGCCCGGCATTGAAGGGAAGCGTTCTCTCTGGACCGCCCTGTCATCCGCCGCCGAGGTCGATTCGAGACTCGCTCAGGTCGACTACGGGGAGATGAACAGACGCGCCAGCGAACAACTCGAGCTCGTCAACATCCTCCGCGAGCGGATCGCGAAGCTGGCACTTCCGGAGTAAGTCTCAGACCTCCACGCCCTGCACGCTCTCGCGCAGAAAGTTGAGCCACTCCCCCAGCCCGTCATCCTTCTTTGCCGCGGCGTGAAAGATCCGGATGTCGGGCCGGACCTGCCTGATGTTCTTCTCCAGACGCGGAATGTCCGCTTCGACCGCCTCGGCAAGATCCATCTTCGTGATGATCGCGACATCGGCACTGTTGAACATCGTCGGATACTTGAGAGGTTTGTCCTCCCCTTCGGTGACCGACACGAGGACCGCCCGAACGTTCTCGCCCAGATCGTAGCTCGAGGGACAGACGAGATTCCCGACGTTCTCGATGAAGAGCAGATCGAGCTCATCGCCCGGAAGCTCACCGAGCGCGTTCCCGATCATGTCCGCATCGAGATGGCAGATCGTTCCGGTCGTGATCTGATGGACCGGCACACCTGCCGCGGCGAGCCTCTGCGCGTCATTGTCCGTCGCCAGATCCCCCACCAGCGCCGCAACCTTCATATCCTTCGACAGCGCCCGGAGAGTCTTCTCGAGCAGCATCGTCTTCCCCGAGCCGGGACTCGACACCAGGTTCACGACGTACGTCCCGCGTTGGCGGAAACCCGACCTCAGCTCGTGCGCCAGCTCGTCATTTTTCTTCATCACGTTCCGGCGCAGCTCCACGATTCTCGCTTCCTTCGGTTCAGTCGTCATCATCAACCTCCATTGCGGTGACCTCGAGCTCCTTGCCGCTGAGAATCTCCGAGATCGGTGCCTCACATTCGGGGCAGAAAAACGTGTAGATGTCGGGAAGTTCCCGCTCCACTCTGCAGGAGGAACAACGTCCCACGAGCGGAACATCCTCGACCACGAGCTGCGAGCCCTCGAGCATTGTCCCCCGGCACGCCTCGCCCCAGGCGAAGAGGAGCGCATCCTCGACGACGCCGGAAAAGCGCCCCACCTTCAGGTGAACGGCCGTGACCCGAGCGATGTCGCGCGCCGCGGCCTCCTCGGTCACACCCTCGACGACACTGAGTGCGATGGACAACTCGTGCATCACCGGAGATTCTACCCCGAGCTGCAACAGTGCCTGAAAGGAGTTGTCATCCTGAGCCGCCGGATCCCGCGAAGCGGGAGTAGGCCTGCCCTGAGCGGAGCCGAAGGGACGGTCGAAGGATCTCGTGGAGCCTACCGGTCCGAAGTTCAGCTGGAGTCAGGACGTACCCGATCCTTCCCCCGCGGAGCGGGGTCAGGATGACAATCCCTCTTTGTGTCCAGTCATTTACGAAGAGGTTCATTAGAAGCGAAGCGAGGAATCCGGGCGGGGGACAGAGAGCTTCGCGCCGACCAGATTCCTCAGTCCCGATGATCTCCCTCCCGCCACGCCGTGTGATGAAGAGCACACGAGAGAGAGGCAAGCAATACAGACCTCCGTACATGCGGCTCGTACGATTTCGGCAAGTCCATCGGTATCTGTAATCGCTCCGGCCTCGAGCCTGGAGCTCGACATGGGGGAAGTGCAGCCCGTGCGTCTCAGTCGTTCCGTTTTGCTCATCATTCTGACTCTTGCCGGAACCCTCGGCACAAGCGCCGTTGAGACACCTTACCAGCCAGGGCGACCTCGTATCGCCCTGGTTCTCAGTGGTGGAGGCGCGCGGGGCAGTGCACACGTCGGCGTGCTGAAGGTGCTCGAGGAGTTGCGTATCCCGGTCGACATGGTCGTCGGCACGAGCATGGGCGCAATCGTCGGCGGACTCTACAGCTCAGGTGTATCGCCCGAGGAGATGGAAGTGTTCCTGGCGGAGACAAACTGGCGGGACCTGCTCGACGACAAGCCACCACGGCGTCACCTTCCGTTCCGGCAGAAGGTCGCCGACCAGACCTATCTCGCTCGTTTCGAGGCCGGATTCAACCGCGGATCACTTCAACTGCCACCCGGCCTCGTCAGCGGTCAGAAGCTGGGATTCGTCCTCCAGTCGATGACGCTTCCAACCGCCGGGATCGAGGACTTCGACCTTCTCCCGATCCCGTTTCGTGCCGTCGCGACTGATCTCGAGAAGGGAGACACCATCGTCATCGCCAGCGGAGATCTCGGGAGCGCCATGCGTGCGAGCATGTCCGTTCCAGGTGTCTTCTCGCCTGTCGAGATCGACGGGCGGCTGCTCGTTGACGGCGGAATCGTCGACAATCTACCCGTGGATGTTGCGCGGGCGATGGGGGCGGACATCGTCATCGCCGTCGACGTCGGAACGCCACTCCTCGGTCGTGACGCGCTCGGCTCAATTTCGGGTGTGACGTCTCAGATGATGAGCCTCCAGATGTCCAGAGACGTTGCAGCCCAGGCTGCCAACGCCGACGTCCTGATACGACCCGACCTCACCGGCTTCGGCTCGACACAGTTCGAGAGAGGCAGCCTGATGGTGCCGTTCGGGGAGGCAGCTGCCCGCCTCGTCGCCGAAGATCTCGAGCGGTTTTCGATCCCCGAGATCGAGTTCGAGAGCCACCGGCAGCGACGCCACACGCCCGGTCCTGCCCCCGGGGCCACGATCCGCTCCGTGCAGCTCACTCGCAGCTCCACCGCTGACGGCCCCTTTGTATTGAGCCGCATCCATACAAGGCCGGGCGACCCATTCGATCTCGATGCGATTCGCGAGGATCTCGAACGCCTGTATGAGACCGGCGATTACGAGCGCATCGACATGCATCTCTCCCGCGTCGAGGAGGACTACATCCTCTTCATCGAGGCCATCGACAAATCGTGGGGACCGAACTACCTCCGCTTCGGCCTCAACCTCACCGCCGACCTCGAAGGGGAAAGCGCGGTCGATATCCTGACGAGCTACACGATGACGAGGCTCAATCGCAGACGCGGAGAGCTGAAGATCAATGCACGCCTCGGTGAAAATCCCGGAGTCAGCGGAGAGTTCTACCAGCCGCTCGATCTGCGCCAGCGATGGTTCACTGCAGTCCGCTTTCAGCAGTCGATCGCAACCGAACAACTTCCGGTTGCTGACGGCATCTGGGCTCGGTACCGAAGCGACGTCGTCCTGGGCGGACTCGACCTCGGACTCCAGGTCGGACGCTATGCGGAGCTGAGACTCGGCGTGGACCGAGGAACCATCACCAGTCGTGTCCGGGACGGCAGCGGGACCACACTCCCCTATCCAGAGGAGATCGAAGCGGATCTCGGCGGCGCTCACCTCTCGGCAGTCGTCGATCAGTTCGACAACATGAATTTCCCGAGACACGGCTACTTCACGGTCCTCGACTACCAGAGGTCACGCGAGTCCTTCGGAGCGGACCGCGACTACGAGCATCTCGTCGCGTTCCTCGGCGGAGCGAGCTCGCATGGGCGTCACACTCTTCTGGCAGTGTCGAATCTCTATAGCGCCCTCGGAAGCGACTCACCGGAGATTTACACCCTCGGAGGTCTTTTCCGGCTCTCCGGAATGAGTCCGGGGGCGGTACGGGGCCAGTACGGAGGCAACCTCTCGCTGATCTACCTCTACCGACTCCGAGACCTCCCCATCGCAATCGGCAACGGCCTCTATCTCGGCGCATCGATCGAGGGCGGCAACCTCTGGGACGACTCCGCAGACGCGACAATCAGCGATCTCCACTACGCGACGAGCATCTCGATCGGCGTCGACACCATCTTCGGCCCGGTTTATCTCGCGCAGGGATTCGCCGAGGGTGGAGATCACGCTTCGTATCTCTTCATCGGCCGCTCATTCTGACGCGGTCCTGCGCCAATACGACATAAAAAGCCGGAAGACTCCGAATGAGCGGACAACTTCACACCTAGCTGCCGGCGACTGGACTGCTCCTTTCGAATCCGGCCCAATCACCGCCCATCAAAGACTGGCCCTGGCGGTTCACCAGTCGGAATGGTCACTCGCGCCCGGCAGTTGGTATGAGTAGGTCTGGTAATAATCCAACCGGAGAAAAGTGTGAAGATTACTTCAAAGGGACAAGTGACAATTCCGCAGGACATCCGTCATAGACTCGGACTGCTCCCGAACACCGAGGTTGAATTCGTGGTGAGAGGCTCGGTCGTTCAGATCATGAAGGCGGATCGTCAGGGAGGGCGCTCGCAACGAGCGGTCGAGACCTTGCGCGGCCGCGCGACCTAGGGACGCTCGACGCGTGAGATTCTCAAGCTGACGCGGGGCTGAAGTGGGGGTGATGGTCGACAGCAACGTGCTGCTTGATATTGCGACGAGCGACCCACGTTGGGGCGAATGGTCCGCGAGCGCGCTGGCCGACGCAGCCGATCACTCGATTCTCCTGATCAATCCGATCATCTACGCCGAGTTGTCGATCGGTTTCGACCGTATAGAGGAACTGGACGAGGCACTCCCGGCCGATCTGTTTGTAAGAGAGCCACTTCCCTGGGATGCCGGCTTTCTGGCGGGGAAAGCCTTTCTCGCATACCGCCGCCGCGGTGTGCGCGGACCACCCCTCTTCCCGATTTCTATATCGGAGCTCACGCAGCAATCGCCGGACACACACTCCTCACGCGCGACACGCGTCGCTATCGTACCTACTTTCCTACTCTCGAACTGATTGCACCCGGACAGAAGACTTTCGCGTCGAGAGCAGTCTGGCGTGGGTCACTCCGCCCGAGCCGGGCCGGTCGGAACGCTGGTGTATCCCGCTCCGCGGGATCACCGGCGTCGTGGCAGTTTCCAACCGGCACCTCGCGAATGTGCCGGAAGCTTGGGGCGATGTCGTTGCTTTCTGTCTGAAGCTTGGTGTCTGAAGCTTGGGGCCAGGTGTTTGCTTTCCGTCAATTCTACCGTTCGTAGAATCCAGCACCCAATTACGGTAAACATTCCACTCCTCGTAGAAAACACAGAAAAACGAAGCCCTGACCCCGGAGGTACGCGCGTCGTATCGTCGCGATGATCGAGTGTGATGAGCAGGGAACCAACGTCCGCTTCGTCGTCACCACGCTGAAGTCCTCGCCCGAAGTGGTCTACAAATTCTACTGCGGTCGTGGCCAGTGCGAGAACTACATCAAGGAGCTGAAGAATGCGATGTATGCCGGCCGGCTCTCCTGTCACCTGTTCGAATCGAATCAGTTTCGACTCTATCTCCACACCTTCGCCTACCTGCTGATGTTCCTTCTTCGCGAGCAAATCGCCGATGTCGAGCTGAGATCCGCTCAGATGGATACGCTGCGGCTTCGACTTCTCAAAATTGCTGTTCGCGTGAGAGTCACAGCTCGACGAATCTGGCTCGACATCAGCGGAGCACATCCGCGAGCGAAGCTGTGGATCGATCTCGCCGGCCTTCTCCACGCGCCGCCGGTCTGAGCCGGCGCCAACGCGACCCACATCGAAGGCATCCGTGGTTCATCGATGGGGGGAGTGTCTCTCGAGACACGTTTCTGGCCCTTGCAAAGACAAGTTCGGCGACGCCAGGCACTCCGTAACTCGAAGAAAACCGAGCCTCAATCGAAGTGCCCACTGGAAACCTGATCAGAAAACCGCGAAACTGGCGCTCAGATCGGACCTCATGAATAATCCGGGTTAGAGTCCGAGACTCTTAGGCTGGACCAACCCCGGAGGCAGTTCTCTTAGGATCGCAGTCGGGTTCGACGTCATGAATTCGATGGTCGAAGGATTCTCCCGTGTGGATATTGTTAGGTTAGTACCGAAAGAACTCCTGCTGTAATGAACACCAGTAATGTCGGTATAATCGATTACGTACGAGCGTCTTAAGGACGCGACCACAATGAAATTCCTGTAGACTGATACTCTGGTATTCGGGAAAAGAACGTCCCCCCCATCCACGATAACAGTGGTTCGGTCGGTGTGAATGGGTATCAGCCCCTCTTCTTTCGACAAAAGGGCAGACGTTCGGTATCTGACTGCCAAGAGAGTCAGCGATGTTGCCAAGACTATTCCCAGCCCTATCCATGCGGGAAGTTCCACACTAAACCTCACGGAGTCGGTACCAGCCGACTGAATAACCTTTTGACCTCGGCCACAAGCTCATCGCCCATCTTCTTGACATCCCTAGCTTTCTCTGGGATGTTTATCGAGTATACGATCTCTGAGCTCCCCAGCGGCATAGCATGGGCCTCCACAGCAATCGGGGGCACCCCTTTACTTCCTGTTCCGCCGGAGATGCTGAAACCGGTCAGAAATCCCTTTTTCTTAGGATCGAGTATTACATCGGCTCCTCCCACCGGTCCCAAACCGCCACCAACCCCGGCAGAGATGGTATCTGCATTCAACTGATCTCCAATACTTTCATATCTCGTCCCAGTCAGCCGTCCCTGAACACTTAACTCGGGAGCACCGCCACCACCTTCCAATGCCGAAAGGATCGCGACCGTTCCTTCCGTATCCACTGCAAGTGCCACCTCCCCTGACGCCCGGGGGCCCGCGCCCCAAGTGCCAACGAGTCCTAGGGAGACGGTCCAGCGACCATCGGGATCGATATTGCCTAGGGGGTTGTTCTGGGCATAGTTATAGCGATTCCATCTCTGAGGCGTTCGCATCATCCTCTCGATGCGAATCACCGGGTCCACACTCAGGAACCGTCCCATGACGGGGCTGTAGTACCTGGCGTGCATGTAATCGAGGGTACCGCCGGTGCCGTTGGCTTCCATGTCGCGCTCGTGGCCGGTGAACTTCATGACCTCGGCGTCCTGGATCTCGCTCGTCGACTCCTGGCCGAAGGGGTAGTAGTTGTGGAGTGACACCGTCGCTCCGGTGCTGCTCGTGATCAGGCGCGGTGTGCCGAGGTGGTCGAGGGCGAAGTGACGGAGGCCGATCGTCGGCTCGTCGGAGGCGAGGAGGGAACTGCCGCGGTAGACGTGGTCCTTCTGCCAGCTCCAGGTGCCTCCCTGAAGCCGGTACTCGCGCAGCACCTTGTTGTCGACCCCGCGCAGGCGCCATTTCACGGTCGTGCCGTCGTGAATCGCGATCCGCTCGTCGTCCGCCGTGTAGACGTAGCGGAGGGTGCGGGACCCGTTGTTGTTCGACTGCATCATGTTGAGCCCGTCGAAGCCGTAGAGCCAGCTTCCCCATGCCGTCTGGTTGCCGGAGTCATCATACGTGGCGCCCGTCGTCAGCCGGTTCGTGGCCGTACTCGGGCTCATCGTGAAGTTCTCGGTCTGCGCGCCGTTCACGACGGTCGTGATCCGGTTCATGTTGCCATACGGATCGTAGCCGTAGGTCTGGCGCTTGTGGACGCTGCCGCTCGTGTACTCGGCCGTTCCATCCACGACGCGGCTGACGAGATCGTAGTAGTAGAAGTTCGACCCGATTCCCTTGATGTTCCCGGCACCATCGTACGCGTATGTCCCCGAAGCCCACGGAGTCGCAGCTCCCACCGTCGCCGTGATCGACGCGGGACGCATCATCTTGTGCGGGCTATTTGCCTGCGTAACGGTCATCCCGTTGAGGTGCGGGATGGCGTTCGTCAGCCCGTTCGGATGATACGTAATCGTGTTCGTGAAGCCGCCGACCGAGGTGAGGTAGCCGTTGGTGTAGTTGCTCGTCACCGTGCGTACAGGCCCCGGGGCGGCATTGCATGGCGAGAATGTGCAGCCGGGATAGGTCACCGTCGCCGCCTGGCCGAGGTCGTTCCAGGTGAAGCTGGCGTTGAACGAGGGGCCGGTACTCGAGCTGGTCGCCCGTGAGGCGACGCGGCCCTGCTTTCCGCCGTAGGTGTAGGTCTCGGTGATCACGGGATTGCCGATCGATGCGTCGTAATTGTAACGGGCCGCGGTCAGCAGCTTTCCATTGCTCGTGCCGCTCGTGCCGTACGTGAAGCTCTTCATCGTGCGTAGCGAACCACCCGCTTCGGCGACGTTTGTCAGTCGCCCCGCGCGGTCGAATGTCAGCCGCATATCGAATGCGCCTCCGACCGTCGTGCCGGTCCGCTGGCGTGTCGCATTGCCATTCGCATCGAAGTCAGTGTACGCCGCAATCGTCCGCTCCGGATGCACTTCGGAGGAAGGCCGCGGCCGTCGTAGGTGAAGGTTCGCGTGCGGGCATATGTTTGAGTTTTCTCCCGGCGAGTCTCTGCGTCCTCATCCTCGCTCATTTGCCCGCTCTCGAAATCATCTGTCCATCTCTTAGAATAAGATCATTATCGAGCTGGCCGTGTACGTCATGAGGAGAAACAGTGAAGTACTCCTGCGGTTCCATATCGGGAATCCCGTCTTTGCCGTAGGAAATGATCGCGTACGACGAGGCGTCTGGCGTAAGGAGGATGTGCAGCTCGTTCCCCCAAAAATCTCGCCCGTCCGGAAATCCTTCTTGAACCGCTCTGCTAAGTCGATTTTCCGAGGGAAAGGCTGTTTCAGCTTGCAGTGCTCTTGAGACCTCATACAAGGACCAATAGGTTTTCAGCTGCTTCTCACGCCGCACAATCCCGACATCGCCACAGCCCAGGACAACCAAAAGGACCAAGCTAGTCATCAGCTTCATGGAGATCCTCGCTCTTCCGCTTCGTAGGCGTGAACAATCGGACGCCCGTAAGACGATCAGATAGGGCGCCACCCTTCGCACTTCTCTCTAGACCGTCAGGAGAATAAATGACACCGAGAATATCGAGTGCCACGGCTCGCTGGTGGCTAATCACACCTCCCGCAGTCAAAGTGTTGGCAATTGCTTTGGAACAGTTTTCACGCACAATGCTCTGTGTATCATCAATTCCGGCTCTGGTTGGGTCGCCTTTCATGAACTCAACCATGCGAGCATCTTCTGCGGGTGAAGTCCGGAGCAGATAGGTGGTGACCGTTCTGTTCTCGGCGTATTTGGAGACGAAGTCGTTTAGAGCGGCTGTCTTACCCTCGAACTGCACTCCGCCAAAAACGCTGATACCAAAGCCGTTGTCGTCGTTACCTACCCATAGTGCCGCATGTCCAGCCACCTCCTTGAAGTCCCCACCCTCCGAGACGATGACGAGGACCGCATCTCTTCCATCAGGATCGACAAACTTGAGCGGACTGCCGAGAGCGTAACTGAATCGATTCCACGTTTGGGGAGCTGACGGCAGAGCGCTTGATCGTTTTGGATCAACACTCAAAAACCGTCCCAGCCTCACGCTGTAGTAGCGCGCGTGCATGTAGTCGAGCGAGCTCATGGCGTTGGTGAATTCCGTGTCGCGCTCGTGGCCGGTGAACTTCATCACCTCGGCGTCCTGGGTCTCGCTCGTGGCTTCCTGGCCGAAGGGATAGTAGTTGTGGAGTGAGACCGTGGCGCCTGTGCTGCTGGTGATCAGGCGCGGCGTGCCGAGGTGGTCGAGGGCGAAGTGACGGACGCCGATGGTCGGCTCGTCAGTCGCGAGAAGTGAGCTGCCGCGGTAGACGTGGTCCTTCTGCCAGCTCCAGGTGCCTCCCTGAAGCCGGTACTCGCGCAGCACCTTGTTGTCGACCCCGCGCAGGCGCCAGGTCCACTTCACGGCCGTCGCATCGTAGACGGCGATCCGCTCATCGTCGGCGGTGTAGACGTAGCGGAGCGTGCGGGAGCCGTTGTTGTTCGACTGCATCATGTTGAGCCCGTCGAAGCCGTAGAGCCAGCTCCCCCACTGCGTCTGGTTGACGACTCGTCGTACGTACCAACGGCTGGGGTCGTCCTGACTCTCACTCAGTGATTTCATAATAGACAATCGCCACATCGTTGCTCTTGTCCGATGGCGAAGTCTCTTCAACACTGTCGATCAAAAGACAGAGATCACCAATGTGATTCCGTCCCCGCCGAAGCACCTCGCAAAACTGTGAATCTCGGAAAAGCTCTTCGATAGCCTGATCCGCGGCTTGGTCACGATCTCCTGCCGTGACCTCCAATCGTGCCCAAGCGCCACCAGAAAACTCCCCATCTGGAGCAACCAGCCGCATCTTATCGATGTTGATGATCACCAGGAACGTCTTGTCCTGCATGTCAGCAGTTCCTGCTCTCATTCTGATGAGTTTCCATGACGCGGCACATCCTGCATCAATTGCGTCGAGAGGCAATTGTCCTGTACGACATCACCACACATCAACATCTGTCTTTCCGCCTCTTCGAGCTGTTCCATCTCGTCGAGCCCCACAGCCTCTGCGTCCAAAACATAGCCGGCCACTCCACCGAAGATACCGATCGCGGCCTTGACTATCTCATAGCCAACGTCGGCTTTCCGATTGCCTCCCTTAGTCTGCCAATGATTCAGTCGTTCGGCGTCGTTCGGATGAAGTGCTCGTTCAACTCCGTCGAGTTGGTGAGCATCATCATGCTCTACCTTGGCTTTTGGATTGGCATCTTTCAGAACTCGGTATGCTTCCTGTCGTGCGCGCTCGTCCCCTCGCACAGAGACACTGTGACGGCGACTACTTCCAGCTACCGATTCTCGGACCGCCTTCGCTCTCGTGATCTCTCTCCTGAATCCTTTCAATGTTTGCAGGAAATACCGCAGCCGGGCCTTGCCATCGGGATCGGTAAAAGTGACGGGATTGCCGGCGGTGTAACCGTAAAGGTTAAGCGACTGAGGCCGCTCAAGCTGCCAATCATCTCCCGGATCAACGCTGAGAAACCTCCCAACTGACGGCCCGTAGTACCGCGCGTGCATGTAGTCGAGAGTCCCGCCGGTGCCGTTGAACTCCGTATCTCGTTCGTGGCCGGTGAACTTCATCGCCTCGGCGTCCTGCGTCTCGCTGGTCGCTTCCTGACCGAATGGATAGTAGTTGTGAGTGGACACCGTTGTTCCGGTGCTGCTCGTGATCAGACGTATTGTGCCGAGGTGATCCAGAGCGAAGTGGCGGACGCCGATCGTTGGCTCGTCGGAGGCGAGAAGCGAGCTGCCGCGGTAGACGTGGTCCTTCTGCCAGGTCCAGGTGCTTCCCTGCTGGCGGTACTCCCGCAGGACTTTGTTGTCGACTCCGCGGAGGCGCCAGGTCCAGCGTACGGCGGTAGCGTCGTATACGGCAATGCGCTCGTCGTCGGCCGTGTAGACGTAGCGGCGCGTTCGCACACCGTTGTTATTCGACTGCATCATGTTCAGCCCGTCGAAGCCGTAGAGCCAGATGGGCGTACCACTCGTTCCCCAGGCAGTCATGTTCCCCGAATCATCATAGGTCGTGCCGGAGTTCGTCAGCCGGTTGGTCGTCGAGCTCGGCAACAACGTGAGCGTGGTCGGGGCCGCACCATTCACGATCGTGCCGATGGTCTTCATGTTGCCGTAAGGATCATAGCCGTAGGTCTGGCGCTTGTGGATGCTGCCGCTCGTGTACTCGGCCGTTCCATCCACGACGCGGCTGACGAGATCGTAGTAGTAGAAGTTCGACCCGATTCCCTTGATGTTTCCGGCGCCATCGTAGGCGTAGGTCCCCGAAGCCCACGGAGTCGCGGCTCCCACCGTCGCCGTGATCGACGCGGGACGCATCATCTTGAACGGATCGTTCGCCTGCGTCACCGTCATGCCGTTGAGGTGCGGGATGGCGTTCGTCAGCCCGTTCGGGTGGTATGTGATCGTGTTCGTGAAGCCGCCCACCGAGGTGAGGTAGCCGTTGGTGTAGTTGCTCGTCACCGTGCGTACCGGCCCCGGGGCGGCATTGCATGGCGAGAACGTGCAGCCGGGATACGTCACCGTCGCCGCCTGGCCGAGGTCGTTCCAGGTGAAGCTGGCGTTGAACGAGGGACCGGTGCTCGAGCTCGTCGCCCGTGAGGCGACGCGGCCCTGCTTTCCGCCGTAGGTGCGGGGCCACGTCTTCGGTGCTCGGTCGATTCTACTGATCATAGAATTCAGCACCCAAGTACGGTAAACATTCCACTCCTCGTAGAAACACACCGAAAAACGAAGACCTGTCCCCAAATGCTTTCCAGCTCACATTCCACCGAGGATGGGCTTGTCGAACATCAGAAGCAAGAAGGCCAAGGCGATCAGAAGAAAATAAGTTGCGAACATACATGCAAGTGCGACTTGCGCGAAGAGAAAGGAATACATTCGTGAGCCGTCCTTCAGCTGGGCGGCGAGAAATACGTGTATACCAATCGCCACTAGCGGAACAACATCTCTCAGGCGATCCCCTGCTGACATGGACACGCTCACGTAAACGGCTTCTACTTCACCATGCACCGCAGCCTGCCCAAGACGAGCCATCTCGCCGGCCAGAATTGCTGAGGCGAGCGATACCAGCATGAACGGAATACATCTAAAAACAGACCTTAGTAGTTCCATATGGTTCCACCGAGATTGACTAGCGTTCGGGACGGTAGATGACAAAAAGGACGTCATTGCTGAAGTTTCCTTCCTCTGAATCCGAAATCAATTTGGCTGTCGGTCCCTCCGTAGGAAGGCGTTCGAGAAGCTTCTTCATCGCCCCGAAAAGACCTGTTGTATTCACATCGGTCATGGTTCCGATTGCTGTGGTACCACTCGCTCTTGTCGCTTCCCGTGCGATTTCTTGGCTGCTGCATCCCATCATCAGGCATACGCCGGCAGGATTACCGTCGGCGCCGAGGGCCTTTCCAATCTCCTTCTTGGTTATAAAACCCCTTCCCAGCATCTCATTCGTCTCAAAACCCCTCGGATTAGCGTCGCCGAAAATAGCAACAATGTCCGTGCTATCGCTACGTCTAAGACCATCAAGTATCTCCGACTTGCTAGCTCGATTGACAACGTTGACAGTCATCCCGGTCTTGGACGCGAGGGCCTCAGCGTCGATACTCCGCTGCCTGTAAATCGGTAACGTTTGGTAAATATAGATAGTGTTCTCACGGCCGTCCGGATCAATCATGATTATGGGATTATTCAATCCGTACTCGTATCGGTTCCATGTCTGAGGCTGGCTAGGTTTGAAGCTGCTCTTCGCTGGATCCACACTCAAAAACCGTCCCAGCCTCACGCTGTAGTACCGCGCGTGCATGTAGTCGAGGGTGCCGCCGGTGCCGTTGAACTCCGTATCTCGTTCGTGGCCGGTGAACTTCATCGCCTCGGCATCCTGCGTCTCGCTGGTCGCTTCCTGACGTTCCATCCACGACGCGGCTGACGAGGTCGTAGTAGTAGAAGTTCGAGCCGATCGCCTTGATGTTTCCGGCGCCATCGTAGGCGTAGGTCCCGGACGCCCAGAGGGTGCCGGCGCCACTCGTTGCGGTGATCGTCGCGGGCCGCATCATCTTGTGCGGGCTATTCGCCTGCGTCACCGTCATGCCGTTGAGGTGCGGGATGGCATTCGTCAGCCCGTTCGGATGGTATGTGATCGTGTTCGTGAACCCGCCGACCGAGGTGAGGTAGCCGTTGGTGTAACTGCTCGTCACCGTGCGTACCGGCCCCGGGGCGGCATTGCATGGCGAGAACGTGCAGCCGGGATACGTCACTGTCGCCGCCTGACCGAGGTCGTTCCAGGTGAAGCTGGCGTTGAACGAGGGGCCGGTACTCGAGCTGGTCGCCCGTGCGGCGACGCGGCCCTGCTTCCCGCCGTAGGTGTAGGTCTCGGTGATCACGGGATTGCCGATCGATGCGTCGTAATTGTAACGAACCGCGGTCAGCAGCTTTCCATTGCTCGTGCCGCTCGTGCCGTACGTGAAGCTCTTCATTGTGCGGAGCGAACCACCCGCCTCGGCGACGGTCGTCAGACGCCCCGCGCGATCGAAGGTCAGCCGCATGTCGAATGCGCCTCCCACTGTCGTGCCGGTGCGCTGGCGTGTCGCATTGCCGTTCGCATCGAACTCAGTGTACGCCGCAATCGTCCGCTCCGGATGCACCTCGGAGGTGAGAAGACCACGGCCGTCGTAGGTGAAGGTTCGGGTCTGGGCATATGAGGAGACGAACCCGCCGCACACCTGGGTCAGGCGGTTGGCGCCGTCATAGGTGTAGCGGGTGACGACGGTGGCGCCGCTGGTGCCGGAGGGCTCGGTGACTTTCCACAGCCGTCCGAGGCCGTCGTACTCCTCGGTCGTCGTGGAACTGCTCTCGACACCTGAGGCGGTGGCGATCTTCACGGTCCGGCTCTTCAGGCGTGATCCGGTGTAGCCGAACGTGACGTCGTGAGTGGTGCCATCCGGAGGGGTCTGCTTCGTCACCCGCCCGGCCCAGTCGTAGTAGAGGGTCGACTTCGCCGTGGGAGAGAGAACGGTGTCCCACTCCGAGGAGGTGAACGGCCGGCTCATGTTGTCGTAGATCGTCTCCTTGGTCGTCCATGAGCCGGAGGGCAGGAGCCTGCGCTCCCGCCACAGCCGGCCGAACGCGTCGTACTGGTACTCGCTCTGGGCGTAAGGCTTGGGGCCAGGTCTTTGCTTTCCGTCAATTCTACCGTTCGTAGAATCCAGCAGCCAATTACGGTAAACATTCCACTCCTCGTAGAAAATACTGAAAAACGAAGATCTGACCCCGGAGGTACGGCGGTGAATCGTGGACCGGTCGGGTGAGACCGCGACGTGAGGCATGAGCTCAGTACGTAAGGCTTCGAGTAGTTCTTCAATATTCTTCCAGAACACAAAGACCCGTCACCCCAGTTTCACTGGGTGAATGAAATCGGGATCAATCTCCTGGACGCCCCGATCGTCACTGCTTCCCTCGTCCCCGCACCGCGCGCTTCCGCGCGTCTGGTTTGTATCGGACCACCCACGGCTCCAGGTCATCTTCCGGAGATTCCGCGACGAAGACGAGGTGTGATCCGATCACGCGGAGCTGAGTGGGGTTCGACGATCCCGCGGGGTTGATGTCCCACGCTCTACGCGTCCCGGCCGGCGTACCGTCACTCTGCCACATCTCTCGATCCCCCCGTTGCGCATAGTTGAAGAAGATGAGCCCATCTGGCGTTCCGGCAACCTCACCCGTCCAGTTTGCAAATCGCTCCACGTGCCTGAGCCCTTCATCGTCGAAAACCCAGAGATCCCGGCTGGATCCCCCGTCCCGGCCGACAAATATGAAAACCCGATCCCCCGCGACCACGGAATAGCCAACTCCCTGCTCCGCCTCGACCCATTGCTCGTATATGACCCGAGATTCGTCATAGACACGGATCCACAGGCGATCGAGAGGCGCGATCGTCGCACGGCTCAGAAGCAGGAGAGACGACCCCACCGGCACGATCTGATCGACGGCACTGTCCGACACTCGTACGGACGGCTTACCGGCGTCGAGAAGATATAGAGCTCCCCAACCCGGACCGTTCGTGTGAACAAAAAGTGTGTTACCCGCTACCTCGAGCCGAGTGAACCACGGTTCATACTCGTGCGCCTCCTGTGGGCGCCACAGCTCCTGCAGTTCCCCAGTCGCCGGATTCCACTCGCAGACCGTGCAGGCGTCTCGCTCGCGATTTCCAACAAAGACGATCTTCGAACCCCATACGGAGGGGGACTGAGGGGCAGGAAAGAGCTCACGCCGGGTTCCCGCCTCAGTCCCATCGGTACTCCACATCCACGCGGCTTCGTCGGCACGTGGGGCCTCGAGGAAATATGCGCGTCCGGCGATCGTAAACAGAAGCTCGCCCGCGCCATGCTCGGGCCCGGGACGCAGTTCGATCAACGCTCGCGTCGTCTGAGGTGTCCCCTCAGTCACCCATAGTTCTGCACCGGTGGCTTCGGTCAGGCCGACGAACACGGCTCGCCCGTTGCTCGTCTCGAGGACCGGCCCCCCGACACCATCGAGGACTCCCGGATTGAGATCCTTCAACATGATCGTGCCCGACTCGCTCAGGTCGGAAACCCACAGCTCACGGCCGGTCTCGGACGTGAAAGCGCTCAGATAGAGGGGCCCGTATTGCGTTGGGAAGAGCTGGGGACTCGAGCTTCTGAACCACTCTCTGTTAGTGAATTTCTTGATCAGACGCGGCTGATTGCTCGTGCCACTCACACACCAGAGTGCTGCTCCAGTCGATGGCGCCACGGCGGGGAAGCAAACGTCGTTCTTGAATCCAATCGGAAACGCACCGCCATACCGGACGAGACCTTCCATCCGCACGGTGCCCGCAGTGGTGCCATCTGACCCCCACAAGGCCGTGCATGATGGTTCGGTCTCGCAAGGCCGGTTCTGGTAGTGCTCCTCAAACCAGATCCTGCCGCCAGCAACCGAAAGCAGATCCCCAAAATCCACGTCGCGGAAACGGCTGACACTGAAGCCGTCGGTGCGACGAAGCTCTGTATCTGTGGCAAAGTACAACAAGCTGCCCAGGACCAGTATCCGGCCACGTCCCGATGACTCGAATCGGGTGCCGGCTTCGGTACCGTCGGTACTCCAGAGACCGATGCCCCGCCTGCTCGACGCCTGGAAGTAGAGTCTGTTGCGGAAAATTGTCAAATGTTCAGGAAAAGAACTTCCGGTACTCGGCTCGAGATCGATGGCCAGCTTCGTTCCACCGGTAGTACCATCCGTGACCATCAGTTCGCGGCCATAGGCGGTCCAGCCTGCGTAGTACGTCTTCCCGTTCAATTCGGCGAAGTCAGACGGATAGCCATGCCTTGCAAGGGTGTGAGTCCCCTCTGCGGTTCCGTCGCTGATCCATAGGTCGTGACCGTGCGAGTCGTCAGCTCCAAAGAGAGCACGATTCCCGATGCTGCCAACGTGCATCAGGCTTTCCCCGTCGACGACTCTCAAGAGTTTCTGCGGCACTCCAGCCCCGTCCATCGCCCAGATCCAGTGCTGATCCTGATGATCAAGAGCCCGAAAATA
This sequence comes from uncultured Acidobacteriota bacterium, assembly GCA_963829355.1. Taxonomy (GTDB): domain Bacteria; phylum Acidobacteriota; class Thermoanaerobaculia; order Gp7-AA8; family JAHWKK01; genus CAWHHZ01. The sequence goes on along the minus strand of CAWHHZ010000027.1, from coordinate 48,012 downwards.
CAGGTGATCGCCAGCGACCCGGAGGTATGTTGCCTGCCTGAGCGGGTACCCTTCGGTGGTGAGGACGGGCAGCGTTCCCTTCTCGGTTCCGTCAGACCGGGAAAGCCCCAGACCACCAGTGAAATAGAGTCTTCCAGCGAACGGAGTCATGTATGCAGCTCCGATGTAATCCACAACGGAACTTCCTTCGGCAGATCCATCCGATCGCCATAGCGACCACCCGTCTTCGTTGCCCCCGGCAAGGAAGAACAGATCGTTCTCCGTCGCCACAAGCTCGGTTGGCGACTCGTCATCGGCTATGGTGATTTTCGTTTCGATGTCTCGGATCCGCCGCGGAACCGTCCCCTTCCAGTATGTGAGCCCATCGACGAGATCGTATGTCGCGCCAGCGCTGTCGACGACCGTGAGGGTGACGCTACCTTCAGCGTGAGGGGGCAGCGGAAACTCCACGAAGTTGTCATGCGAGACATTAAAAGGAATCGGTGTCCCGTCCATCCTGAGCTCGACCACGTCCTTCAGGTAGCGGCCCACGAGCCTCGCGATGGCGCCTCCTTCCGGGCGGGACCAGCTCGGCTTCACGTGCCACAAATCGATCTTCGACAACTCGAAATCCACGGTTGTCGTGCCGTCGGGACCTAGTGTGATCTCCGGCACCTCGTAAAGATCACAACGGTACGGGCACGGGTGAACCTGTGTGCCGTAGTCGGCTGCGTTCGCATAGATCCTGAACGGCTTTTTCTCGACCTCCATCGTGTAGCGGCCTTCAGCATCCGTAAGAACGGTCACATCAGGGTTGCCGGGCGATGTGACGCTGGCGCCCGGCAGAGGCTGCCTCGTGAAGCGATCGATCACTCGACCCGTCACGGTTCCGAAGCGATCCTGCAACTGAAAGTCGAGGCGTTTGGACGAGCCTCGAACGAGCTCGATCCTGGTTCCGTTGCGAGGGTCGCAGACGGAGCATGATTCGACCCCATGCATCGCCGGAAGATACCGTTCCGAGAATACATAGAACTGGTACTGATCACCGCCCCAGAACTCCGTCGGAAAGCTGTAGTTGCCGTTGCCGTCAGTTTTGGCTTCGGCGATCTTTTCGTATCCCTGCGGCATGATCAGATACGCGTAGATCGTTGCCTCGACGGCTTCACCGCGCCCATTCGTGATCCGCCCATGAGCTCCCGCTCCGCGGGTGAGCACGAAGTCCACACGGACGTCTCCGGCCGGGCTGATACGGACCGGTTCCGGCGGCTGAAGATTCTGAATGATCGAGCATTCGTAAGGGCAGGTATCAACTCCGTCGTGTCGCTGGCTCAAATATCCCGGCGCTCCTGCCTGAAAAAAGTAGTCACCAGAGAGGAGGTTACAGACGCGATAATCACCTTTGACCGCAAACGCGCTCCCGTGGAGTGGCAGAGCGACGGAAGCCGAAAGCGGCTCACCGGTCTGTCGGTCGGTAATCCGGCCCGTCACGCAACCAAACGTCACCTCGTCTCCTCTGACGCCGGTGGCAATCGAGAGTCCAAGCAGCGTAGCGAGAAGCAGCAGAGGTGTACCTGAACCACCCAGGCGACTGAAAAGCGTATGCGGGCTGGCAGTTGCCGAAAATAATAGAACTTTCATGACATTTTGAAGATAGAGCCTGCCTACAGGAATGGCGACTCTGATTTCTGACAAAAAGCCACGATTTCTGACAATCGTGAGGGATTGGGTGTGGAAACACGCCGCTCTCGCTCCGCAAAGCGGCGATTGGTCACAGGACTCGAGAACTGATCAGACCTAACGACGATTGAAACGCATGACTCTCATGGCTGACGAGGATCTGCTGAATGAAGGTCAGTAGTGAACTGGCATCGAGCTGATTCGGCGCGTACGGGTGCGCGGACGGCAGGTATTCTCCGGCTCCATTCAGGAGGTCTTTTCGAGCTCCACGATTTTTGCCTCGAGCTGATGGACACGAGTCTTGAGCTCCGCAATCTTCTGCTCGAACTCCTCTCTGCTCATTGAGCGCTTCTCGAGTCGCTCGACAGCATTCGCGAGGGCGTGGTACTCCGTTTCGAGACGATCAAAACGCGCATAGACTGCATCGAAGTGCGAGATCATGTCCCGCCGATGGCCTGCCACGTCACTGGCTACGCCGTCGATTCGATCTTCGACGGCCCTCCGGCCGTTGACCACTTCGTCCAGAATCCGCGCCAGCAGATCATTTTCTGCGTCAGTCATACGGTTATTGTACCTCGGCTCCAGAGGCAGGCTTCTATAGGTCAGCCCTGTCAGCAGGTGACTCAACCGTACGGACGATCAGCTTTGCCGCGAACGGACCAGGAGCCTTTCTAGAGCTGGTTGAATGAAGTCGAAAAAACATTACCTTTTGTGCTTTGAGGTGAAATGTTCTTCGCTAATCTGGGCACGAGCTCACCGTCTTTCACCGAAATCGCGACTTTGAAGCTCTTGGCCGGATTTCGTCACACCGCGCACGTCACCATTCTCTCCGCTGAAATCGACTGTGACTTGCGAAGGGCTGGAGACCTTCGCGAGTCGGGGCTGGAGCCCCGACCCCCACAGCTACGTCGCGACTCCCGCGTTTCGTTCGGCACGGCGGATCAGAGCCTGGCCCATGTGCCACGACGACGGGTAGCCGGCGCGGTAAGACGCTTCCTTCTGCGTCAGACCCTGCTGCTCGATCAGACGCCGCGCATGGAGAATCCGCACCCGCTCGAGGAACTCCTTCAGCCGCTCAGGCAGAGTCTCGTTCCAGCGCCGCAGAAGGGTCCGGTATGACGCACCGGCCGGAATGCTCTCCCTCGACCGTCTTCGGTGGCTCCGCACGCAGACAGAGCTCATCAATGAAGATTTTCACCTCGGCGCTGAGATCGGCTCGCGGGCGTTGCAGCTCGCGGAGCGCGGCCATCACATCGACCTCGATCGTCGATCCGGTCGTTCGGTCAGACTGCCCATGCCGCCACAGATCGAACTCGCGCAACGAGTCGAACGTCAGCCGCTCCCTGTGCTCGACCTGCCGCACGAGATTCCCCGCATCGGCCCCGATGATGATCACTGTCTCGGTCATGAAAACGATCCCCCTCATCTAAAGGGTGACACCACGAGCGATTTCCTTATCATCGCCACCCCAAAAAAACGGCCCACCAAAGGGTCAGCCGTTCCATTTCTGCATGAAATGAAGATACAGGGAATGACCCTCCCCGCGCCATCTGCCGAAAGAGGTAATTCCATGCAGTTCGTCCGCCGACTCGACGCCCTGCTGACCCTATACTTGCATCATGCCGCCGCTGCAGTTTCTCGCCCTGCCGATTGCCCGCGCTGCGGCCCGTACGTTCTTCAATCTGCACGTCAGCGGTGAACCGCTCCCTGACGGACCGCTCGTCGTCGTCGCGAATCATCCGAACATGGCGGCGGACGCGGCACTTCTGATCACGGCGGCCGGACGCCCCGTTCGGTTTCTCGCGAAGTCGCCGCTCTTCGGCATCCCGCTGGTTGGATCGTTTCTGAATGCGATCGGAACAGTTCCCGTGTATCGCCGGCAGGATGCACCAGAACTTGTGGCTAAAAACGAGGACTCCTTCACTGCAGTGGTCGAAGCGCTTCAGGGCGGCGACTCGATCGGAGTCTTCCCCGAGGGCATCAGTCATGATGCTCCGTCGCTGGCACCTTTGAGAACCGGGACGGCGCGGATCTGTCTGATGGCGGCGGAGCGTGGCGTCATTCCGTCCATCATTCCGATGGGATTCACGTACGGATCGAAGAGCGCGTTCCGGTCGCGCGCCACCGCTCTGATCGGCCCGGCGGTCGAGTGGGCGGATCTCCAGCACGCCGATCCGTCGGATCGCGATGCGGTTCAGGAGCTCACCACTCGCATCGACGAGGCACTCCGCCGCGTGACTGTGAATGTGGAGCGGGAGCGTGACCGGTTCGTCGTCGAGACGGCGGAACGAGTCCATGCAGCCGAGCTCGATCCGCAGCGTGCGCCAGAGGAAAAGATCATCCGGGCAACGATGGTTGCCGCGGCCCTGCACCGGTCACGGGAGTCGCCAGATGATCAGATCGACGAGCTCTACGATCGGGTGGAGTCGTTTGGAAAGCTCCTCGAGCGACTCCACCTCTCCCCGAAGTCACTCGATCTCCAGACCCGCTCATCGGTCGTGGGAAGCTGGCTCGCGCGCAGCGTGATCCCTCTGGCGTTCATGGTTCCGCTCTTCGTGATCGGATTCGTGGCAGTTCTTCCGCCGTACCTTCTGACGCACGTTCTCACGCGTAAGGCCTCCGAGGTGACGAAAGCCACGGCAAAGATTCTGGTTGGAGTGGCTCTCTACTCCTTGTGGGGCGTGGCGATCGGCGTCGCGACAGGGATGATGGCCGGGGCCACCGCTGGCGTGATGTCCGCGATCGCGTACGTGCTGCTCGCGCTGCTCACGCTGTGGCTCGGGGGAAGGATTGCGCGGGCCAGCCGCGAGGTTCGCCGGTTTCTGCTGTTGCGGTCGAACCGGAGCTTTCATCGCCAATTGCTCGACGAGCGTTACGCGCTTGCTCGCGAGATTCACGAGATTAGAAAGCGAATCCTGAGGTCATCCTGACCCGCATTTGTCAAAACACAGGGCCTGTCATTCCGAAGCGAAGCGAGGAATCTGTGTGTGGGATCGAGTGGTGGTGCTTCCCACGCCCAGATTCCTCAGTCGCGATGAGGCCGCTCCTTCGGAATGACAGGGACGGAGATCCCTCCGCTCCGCTCTCCCGCTTCGCGGGATCGCTCCGGTCGGGATGACAGGGTGGCTACGGCTCTGGCCTGTGACTCCCCTTCCGGCGGGACGCCGGAAGGGATCGCGCGGGACGCGCGACCCACTCGGGACGCGCGACCCCCAATGACTTCACTCAGGAGTTTGCGTTGATCAACTGGCGCAGCACGAACGGGAGAATGCCGCCGTGCTGGAAGTAGTCGACCTCGACCGGCGTGTCGAGCCGGACGGTGACCTTCACTTCATCCTGCTTGCCGCCGGCCCGATGGATGATCAGTCGCGCATCCTGGCGCGGTTCGATCTCCCCCTCGATCCCGAGAAGGTCGAATGTTTCCGACCCATCGAGCTCGAGTGATGCAGGCGTGTCGGAACCCTTGAACTGACACGGGAGAACACCCATGCCGATCAGGTTGCTCCGGTGGATCCGCTCGAAGCTCTCGGCGACGACCGCGCGGACACCGAGAAGGAGCGTCCCCTTTGCGGCCCAGTCGCGTGAGCTTCCCGTGCCGTACTCCTTGCCTGCCAGAACGACCAGCGGCGTCTGTGCTTCGCGATACTTCATCGCGGCGTCGTAGATCGGCATCTGCTCACCGGAGGGCTGAAGTTTCGTGACGCCGCCCTCGACCCCTGGGACCATCTGGTTTTTGATCCTCACGTTGGCGAAGGTTCCACGCGTCATGACGCGATCGTTTCCGCGCCTCGAGCCGAAGCTGTTGAAGTCCGTCGGCTCGACCTCGTTGTGCATGAGGTAACGCCCGGCTGGTGAGTCCGGCTTGATCGCTCCGGCGGGACTGATGTGGTCGGTCGTGACGGAGTCGCTGAAGATGGCTAGTGCACGCGCTCCGGCGATGTCGTTGATCCGTTTCGGCTCCATCGTGAAGCCGTCGAAGAACGGCGGCTCCTGGATGTAGGTCGACTCTTCCTTCCACTCGTACAACTTGCCCGTGGAGCTCGGAATCTCCTGCCACATCGGGTTCTGCTCGGCGAAATCCTTGTAGAGCCGGCGGAACGTCTCCGGATCCATTGCCGTCTTCATCACCTCGCGGATCTCCGCCATGGTCGGCCACAGATCCTTCAGGTAGACGTCCTGACCATCGGGCGTTCTCGAAAGCGGTTCGTTCGACATATCGACATCAACTCGTCCCGCGAGAGCGAAGGCGACGACGAGCGGAGGGCTCATCAGGAAGTTCGCCTTCACGTTCTGATGAATACGCGCTTCGAAGTTGCGATTGCCGCTGAGCACACTCGCACAGACGAGGTTGTGATCGACGATCACTTCCTCGACTTCGGCATCGAGCGGGCCGGAGTTCCCGATGCACGTCGTGCAGCCGTACCCGACGAGGTTGAACCCGAGCGCATCGAGAGAGCCCTGCAATCCGCTCTTCTCGAGATAGTCCGTCACGACGCGCGATCCCGGCGCCAGCGATGTCTTCACTGTCGATGGAACGCTGAGGCCCTTCTCGAGAGCCTTCTTCGCGACCAGACCTGCCGCGAGCATCACCGATGGATTCGACGTGTTCGTGCAGGACGTGATCGCCGCGATCACCACGTCTCCGTGATGGAGGCATGCCGCTGCGGTGTCGTGAACGTCTACGACCTCGTCTTCCTCGACGAGGTCCGGGGTCGGCCGGTTGTTGATCATCTCGCGTTCAGTCAGCGCGCTCGTATTCGAGTCGTCCGGGTGGGGAACTGATTCCGGCTCCTGACTCCCTCCGCCCGAAATACTGTGGGGATTGTGCGGACGTCCGCCGATACGGAAGTCGCAGCGCTTCTCGAGATCGGCGCTGGTCAATCCGAAGCCGCCCTCGTTCATCGGCTTTTCGAGAAGGCTGAGAAAGCGGTTCTTCAGATCCCCGATCTCGATGCGATCCTGCGGCCGCTTCGGGCCGGAGACGCTCGTGCCGACATCGGCGAGATCGAGATCGAGGAGCGTCGTGTAATCGCAGTCGCCCCCCTTCGGAATCCCGAACATGTCCTGCGCGCGGAAGTAGTTGATGAACGACTCGACCTGCTCGTCCGTCCGCCCCGTGTTGGAGAGGTAATCGGCCGACTCCTGATCGACCGGGAAGAATCCCATCGTCGCACCGTACTCGGGAGACATGTTGGCGATCGTGGCGCGGTCCGCGAGAGAGAGCGACGATGCTCCCTCGCCATGGAACTCGACGAACTTCCCGACGACTCCCTCTTTCCGGAGCATCTGCGTCACGTGCAGTGCGAGATCCGTCGCGGTCACGCCCTCGGAGAGTCTTCCGGTCATGTTCACGCCCACGACGTCCGGGGTGAGGATGTAGATCGGCTGGCCCAGCATCCCTGCCTCGGCCTCGATCCCGCCGACACCCCATCCCACGACGCCGAGTCCATTGATCATCGTCGTGTGCGAGTCGGTCCCGACCAGCGTGTCCGGGTAGTAGACGCCGTCACGATGCAGAACACCCTTCGCGAGATATTCGAGGTTGACCTGGTGAACGATTCCGATTCCCGGAGGAACCACGCGGAATCCGTCGAACGCCTGCATCCCCCACTTCAGGAACTCGTACCTCTCACGATTGCGCTCGAACTCCTTGGCGAGGTTGCGCGTCATCGCATCTTCGGTGCCGTAGAAGTCCACCTGCACAGAATGATCGACCACGAGATCGACTGGCACCATCGGCTCGATGATTCCGGGCTCGGCCCCATGACGAGCGGCCGCCGACCGCATCGCCGCGAGATCGACGAGCAGCGGAACACCGGTGAAGTCCTGCAGAAGGATGCGTGCGACGACGAAAGGAACTTCCTCCGTGCGTGTCGCCTCCGCCTTCCAGTTTGCGAGGTGACGGATGTCATCCTCGGTGATCCGGGTTCCATCGTGGTTGCGAAGAACCGACTCGAGAACGATCCTGATCGAGACCGGGAGGCGCGAGACCTTTCCGACTCCCGCACTCTCGAGTTGCGGCAGAGAGTAATACCTTCCGGCGCGGCCTTGTCCTGCATCGAAATCTTTGAGGGTGTTGAAGGGACTCTGACTCATGGAACCTCTTTCACTGGTGACTCGGCCCGCCACCGGATGATGGGGCAACGAGCACGGTTTCGTTTGTACGGGAGCGGGGAACAGCGAAGGCTGGACAACGGTAGCGCTGTTGCTCCACCCGGCCGCAGGGACCGCTCTGGAGTGTATGCAGGGGCCGAACCACGGTCAAGGGCAGACGCGCTAGAATCTGCCGCATGAACTACAGACAAGGTGTCGTGGATGATGCAGATTCGATCGTTTCCTTCCAGGTCGCGATGGCGAGGGAGACCGAAGAGCTCGAGCTCGACCGGGAGACGTGCGGCAAAGGAGTCGCGGCCGTGTTCGACGATCAGTCGCTCGGCCGGTACTTCGTAGCCGAGGAGAATGGTGAAGTGGTGGGATCACTGCTGATCACCTACGAGTGGAGCGACTGGCGGGCGGGGATGGTGTGGTGGATCCAGAGCGTGTACGTGGTCCCCGAGCTGCGAAGGCAGGGCGTCTATCGCGGTCTGTACGAACATGTGCAGAAAATCGTGCAGGATGACGAGAGCGTCAGCGGCATCCGGCTCTACGTCGACCGCCGCAACACGCGAGCCCAGCAGGTCTACGAGACCCTCGGCATGAACGGCGAGCACTACCTCGTCTTCGAGTGGATGAAACACTTCTAGCAGCGTCGTGTGGGTCGCGCGTCCCGTGGGGGTCGCGCGTCCCCGCGCGATGTGTCCCGGCGTCCCCGCCGGGAGCACGATCACCACCCACTCAGCCACGAGCGCACTACGCGGAGCCGAGGACGGCTCCGCGACATCGGGCGGGGACGCCCGACCCCCCTTTTCACACCCCGGAGACTACGCCGACTCGGGGTCTTCCTCCGGTTCCTCGGCCGGGATTGCGGTATCAGCGGTTACGACCAGATTGCCGGTGGCGTCGACCAGCGCGGGTGTGAAGAAGTACTTGTACATCGGGATCATCGTCGCGAAGAGAGCGAAGACGAGCGGACCCAGGATCAGGCCGATGATGCCGAAGGCCCGGATCCCGCCGATGATCGAGAAGAACAGCATGATCGCCGACATATCCGTTCCACGTCGCATCGCCCACGGCCGGATCAGATTGTCGACCAGCGACACGACGGCGGCGCCCCAGATCACGAGGAAAATCGCAGGCCACATCGCCGTCTCCTGCATCGCCGAACGAGCGAACAGATAGATCGCCGCCGGCACCCACACGGCTGCCGCGCCCACCATCGGGATCAGCGCGAAGATGGCGGCCACCGCTCCCCAGAACGCCGCGGCCGGAATGCCTGCGATCGCGAGACCGACGGCCGTCACGACTCCCTGTGCGATGGCAGTGAGAATCTGACCGCGGAACGTCGCATCGATCACACCCTTGAACCGCTCGATGATCTCGCGCTCGTACTCATCCGGCAGCGGGCTGATGATCTTCATCTCCTCAATGATCTTCTCCCCGGACACGTAGAAGAAGAACGCAGCCAGCAGCATGAAGATGAACCCGATCGCGATGCTCGTCAGACTTGCGAGCAGTGACCCACCGTAAGTGGCGACCCATCGCGGAATCTGCTCGACGGTCCCCACGATCAGCTTGCCCGGCTCGATCGCTTCCACATCGACCCATGGGGCGATGCGGTCGATATAGGCAATTCGATCCTGAAGCCTTAGAGACTGGAGAATGTCGCTGTAGTCGGTGTTCTGAATCGCCAGAAAGAGAGCGCTCGCCTGCTGAATCAGCAGAAGGATCAGGAGAGACGCCGGCAGAATCAGTGTCACCGTGACGATGAGGAGCATGAGAGTAGCGGACAGATTCCGGCGTCCCTTGAGCTTCTCGCGAATTCTCCGGTAGACGGGCCAGGTAAAGACCACGATGATCGCGGCGAGCAGGATCGGCGTCAGGAAGGGGAGCAGAATCTGAACGGCAGCCCATCCGATGATGGCCGCGATGACGAGAAAGAAGATCGTGGTGACCGGCTGCTGTTGCCAGACCGGTTTGTGGCCATGGGTCATCTCATCCATCCGTGTTCCGTCCCCTGCGTTGTCGATGTTGAGGGAAGGATAGCAGGGTCGTTGAGTCGGTGAGTCATTGAGTCGTTGAGTCATTGAGTCGTTGAGTCGGTGAGGCGTTGAGTCGGTGAGGCGTTGAGTCGGTGAGCGGTGAGGCGTTGGCTCGGTGGGTTCGTGAGGTCGGTCCGGCGTTGGAGTTGGTCGTTGATTCTGAAGTCGTTGAAGATCTTGAAACGGTGAAAGTCAGATTCCCTCGCGCAGCCCTGGGCGTGAGTGGGCTCTGATGGGAATGGCCTGCTCCCCACAGCCCACGCCTCAATGACCAACGACTCAACGACTCCATGACCACAACGACCCAACGACTCAATGACCCAACGACTCAACGACCCAAAACTCTCCCCTCGCGAATCCGTATCAGACTGCAGGAGGGTCGAATGTTCGAGGTGATGGCAACACTCGCCGTTCTGGTCATTGGCGGCGCGCTCATCGGTCTGGTCGCGGTGGCGGGAGTGGTGGTCGTTGCACTGGTGAAGCTGATCTTCTTCCCGGTAGCGATGGTATTCGACTTCGTCAAGTGGATCGGACTGCTGGTCGTGGTGCCACTGGCGCTCTTCGTCGTGATCCCGATCGCCCTTGTGGTCATCCTGCCGGTGATGCTTGCGGCCCTCGTCCCTATTGCCATCGGGCTGTTCGCCGCGATCCCGATCGTCCTGCTGGTCCTCGTGGGGAAGAGCGCAGCGCAAGCTGCGTGATGAGGGTTCAGGGGTTCAGAAGTTCAGAGCTCGAGGGATCGGGTTCGGAGGTTCAGGAGCTGAGGTCGATTCTCTCGAGCCTGTCTTCCATGACTTTCAGATGAGATTCCTCCTCGCTTCGCTCGTTCGGAATGACAGAAACGTGACCGATCTGCACCCACGACCGATGACCTCACCCCTGAACCTCCGAACTCTGAACTTCTGAACTTCTGAACTCCTGAACCTCTGAACTCTGAACCTAGCCCTGAACGTCTGAACTCCTGAACTTCTGAACCCTTGAACCTCGAGGACGGCTCAGTCGCCATTGTCGTTGATCGGAACTGCCTCGACGTTCCAGATCTCGCGTGCGTACTGCGAGATCGTTCTGTCGCTCGAGAACCGGCCCATGCGCGCGGCGTTCAGGATTGAGCGGGAGGTCCACGCCTCCTGGTCCTGCCACGTTCTGCCCGCTTCGTTCTGTGCCTCCACATACTCATCGAAATCTGCGCAGACAAAGAAGCGGTCGTGCCCCCTCAGCCCGTCGACGAGCGGTCGGAACAGGCCGAGATTCGCAGGTTCGAGCTCCATGTTCTCGAGTGTATCGATCGCCCGCTTCAGTGCAGGAGACCTCTGGATGTAGAGTTTGGGATCGTAGCCGGAGAGTCGCAGATCGCGCGTCTCTTCCCTCGTGAGCCCGAAGATGAACATGTTCTCGCGACCGACTTCCTCCATGATCTCGACGTTCGCCCCATCGAGGGTTCCGATCGTCAGAGCACCATTGAGTGCGGCCTTCATGTTTCCCGTACCGGACGCTTCCGTTCCGGCTGCGGAGATCTGCTCGGAGAGCTCACACGCGGGAAAGATCCTCTCGGCTGCCGTCACTCGATAGTCCGGCACATAGACGACCTGCAGTCGTCCGCTGCATCGCGGCTCCCGCTCGATGAGCGATCCCACGGCGTTCGCGAGTTTGATGATCAGCTTCGCCGTCACGTAACTCGGTGCTGCCTTGCCGCCAAACAGGACAGTCCTTGGAGGCCCCGTCTCCTCGCCGTTGCAGATCCGGTGATACAGATCGATCACGTGAAGGATGTTCAGAAGCTGCCGCTTGTACTCGTGAATCCGTTTCACCTGCACGTCGAGGAGTGAAGAGGGATCGAACGAGATGTCGTGCCGCGCCTTCAGCCAGTCGGACAACTGCTCCTTTTTCTTCCTCTTGATCTCCCGCCAGGAGTCACGGAACGCGCCGTCATCCTTCAGATTCTCGATCTCACGGAGCTTGTCGAGATCGGTGATCCAGCCCTCACCGATTGCCTGCGAGATCAGCTCGGAGAGCTCCGGGTTCGCCTTCAGCAGCCATCTGCGAGGGGTGATTCCGTTGGTCTTTGCGTTGAACTTCCCCGGGTAGAGCGCGTCGAACTCCGGGAAGATCGAGTCTCGCAGGATCTGCGTATGAAGCTCGGCGACTCCGTTTACCGAATGCGAACCGGTGATCGCGAGGTTCGCCATCCTCACCTGACGCAGCCCGTAGTCCACGATCGCAATCCGTTCGGCGAGCCGCTGATCGTCCGGCGTCGTCCGATGCGCCAGAGCCCGGATCCTGCGATCGATCTCTTCGATGATCTGGAGATGTCGCGGCAGGAGCCGGCCCATCAGATCGGTCGACCACACCTCGAGTGCCTCCGGAAGAACGGTGTGGTTGGTGTAGCCGAACGTCTTCTCGGTGATTCCCCAGGCACGATCCCAGCCGAGCCCGTAGTCATCCATGAGAATCCGCATCAGCTCCGGGATCGCGATCGCGGGATGCGTGTCGTTGAGCTGGATCGCCACCTTTTCCGGGAGCTGCTCCCACACTCGTCCCTGCCGTTTCACGAAGCGGCGGACGACGTCCTGCAGTGTCGCAGAAACGAAAAAATACTGCTGCTTGAGACGAAGCTCCCGCCCGACGTAGCGGTCGTCGACCGGGTAGAGGACCTTCGAGATGTTCTCGCTCTCGTTCTTCTCCTCGACCGCCCTGACGTATTCACCGGAGTTGAAGCTGGCGAGATCGAACTCCCGCGACGATTTTGCCGCCCAGAGGCGCAGCGAATTGACCGTCCCGCTCTGGTACCCGACCACCGGCATGTCGTATGCCATCGCCCAGACGTCGTCGGTGTTCTCCCACAGGAACTTTTCTCGGCCGTCCTCATCGTAGGTGTACCGGACATTTCCGAAAAAGCGGACCGGAAAGACAGCATCGTGACGCGGAATCTCCCACGGGTTCCCCCGTCGAAGCCAGTTGTCCGGTGCCTCCTGCTGGAACCCGTCGACCAGATGCTGCCGGAAGATGCCGTACTCGTAGCGGATGCCGTAGCCGTACACGGGCAACTGAAGCGTCGCGGATGATTCGAGGAAACATGCAGCGAGCCGGCCCAGACCACCATTTCCGAGTGCGGGATCGGGCTCCTGCGACTGAAGCTCCTCGAGATCGAGACCGATCTGCTCGAGCCCTTTCGTGAACTCGTCCCACGCTCCCAGATTCTGAATGTTCGACACGAGAAGCCGTCCCGTGAGGAACTCGAGCGACATGTAGTAGACGCGTTTCACATCGTCGCGGTAGTAGGTCTTCTGCGTCGCGAACCACTGCTCGACGAGACGCTCACGGACCGAGAGGGCCAGCCCATAGAACAGATCGTAGTCCGTCGCGGTGTATTCATCCTTGGCGAGCGAGTACATCATGACGCGTGCGAATCTCTCCGCCACGGACTGCGGCGTGATCGGCTCGACGGTCGGTTTCGCAATGTTCTTCAGCAACTCTTCTCTCCTTCGGTCAGCGCGCTCTTCCGCAGCCAGGCGATCGCGTCCGACGTAATCAGATCGTGGTCGAAGGCGAGGTCGGGAAGATCGTCGATCGGGAACCACCGAGCTTCCGATGCATCATCGTTTCCACGGACACTCTGCCCGGCATCGGCGAGCGCGACATGGGCAACGCTCACCGTGTGCCCGCGTGGATCCCGACCCGGCTCTCCGTATGCTCGGAGCTGCCACATCTCCCCTACGGTCAAACCGGTCTCCTCCGACAACTCTCTCCGTGCAGCACTCTCGAGCGGCTCCATCTCGTCGACGAAACCTCCCGGGAGAGCGTAAGCTCCGGCAAATGGCTCCTTCTTCCGCCGAACCAGCAGAAGCTCGTATCGACCATCGGAACCTCGGAAGACAGCGATATCGACCGTCAGACCAGGCCTGGGAAACTCGTAGCAGTATTCTCGTTCACTCATGCGGCGCTGATCATAACCGCTCCACGATCTCGCTTCTGCCACTCATCGCGAATCGGAATCTCGGCGAGACAGCGAAGGTTACGAACGCACCAGAAGGAAGGATGACGGAGAGATGAAATCGACTGGACGTAACGAGCCATGCCCCTGCGGCAGCGGGACGAAGTACAAGCATTGCTGCGAGCGGAAGGACAGCCAGCCGTTCATGTCACGGATGGGACTGGTACTCGGTATCGCGATCGCGATCGTTCTCGTGGGCGGCGTCGCGGCACTCTTCAACGATCCTTCGAACGACGCCGAGACGGAACGCCGCCTCAAGGACGTTCTTCAGGGTCGCTCGAAGGCACCCGTCAGCGCTCCTGCAGTCCCGGCAGCAGCACCCACTCCTCTGAAACCCGCGCCCCAGCCACCCGGACCCGCACCAGTCGGTAAAGTCTGGTCGACCGAGCACGGACACTGGCACGATGCCCCGATCAAGATCGAAGCGACCCGCCAGGGTGGTCTGACGGCTTCCACGTCTCCCGAACCACCTGCGCAAAAAGGCGGACTGGAGTGGAACGAGGAACATGGTCACTATCACCGGGTCAACCCCGTTCCGGCCCCCGATCCGAACGCTGCGGGACCGACGATCTCCATCGGCCCGGACGGCCAGGCGCGCGTGAAGCCTGGTGCTTCGACAGGCGACGCCGGCACTGAGGCGCAAACCTCGACCTCGCAGGAACCTCAGTAGCCGGGGCCCATCGCTTGACTGAGCCGAGCGTGCCTGCACCCGCGGAACATTACCGCCTTCGGCTGCAGGAGCTGGAGGCCGAGCGCGCCCGTCAGCTCGAGAGGGAAGAGCTCTTCTCGTGGCTGCGGCTCGCGTCGTTCGTCCTCCTCGTCGTGCTGGCCTGGCTCGGCTTCGTCAGCGAGAGAATCACAGGCTGGTGGAGCCTCCTGCCTCTCATCGCGTTTCTCACTCTGATCTTCGCTCATGGTGCTGCTTCGAGGCGTCGCGAGCTACTCGAGCGACGAGCGGATCACAATCGGCGTGGCCTCTCGAGAATCGCTCGCGAGTGGGATGGAACGAGCTCCGGCGGAGCCGATCTCGCAACTCCGGATCACCCCTACGCCGCAGACCTCGACCTGTTCGGCCCAGTCTCACTCTTCTCACTGATCTCCGTGGCCCGGACCCGTGGAGGAGAGAGTGTCCTCGCCCGCTGGCTTCTCGAGCCCGCGACAGTCGCAGAGCTCGCCCGCCGTCGTGAAGCCGTACGGGAGCTGGCGCCTCAGAGCGATCTGAGAGAGTCGGTCGCGATGCTCGGCAGCGAGAGCGCCGTCTCGCAGGTGGGGCCGGGGACGTTCACAGATCAGAAGTCGACGGGTCCGTGGTCCTCGATTCTTCGGGTTCTCATGCTGCTCCTCGGAGTGGCGAACCTTCTGACGCTGGTGGGATGGCTGGCACTCGGCTGGACCTCGATTCCCTTCGCGATCTCCATTGCGATTTCGGCCGGCGTCGGTCTGTCGATCAGGCAGAGAGTCGTACGCAGTCTCGAAGGAGTCGAAGAGCTGAGCGGCGAGCTCGACCTGCTCGTGGAGCTCGTCGAGCTGATCGAGCGGCAGAAGTTTTCTGCGCCTGGCCTGAGCGATCTGCAGAAAGATCTGGGAGGTGCCGGCGCAAGCGCGTCATCGGCCATCCACTCGCTGGCGCGCCTCGTCAGCCTGCTCGACTCACGAAGAAACCAGCTCTTCCTTCCCTTCTCGCTGCTGATGTTCTGGAGCTCTCAGCTCGCGATCTCTCTCGACCGGTGGCGGGAACAGTTCGGATCGAGCATCACCCGCTGGGTCGAGACGATCAGCCGCTTCGAGGCGCTGCTCTCCCTGTCGAGCTTCGCGTGGGAGAATCCCTCGTACAGCGAAGCGGAGATCAGCGCGGGAGCGGAGCCGAAGTTTGACGCGACGGAGCTCGGGCATCCGCTGATCCCGGAGGACAAGCTGATCCGCAACGACGTCCGGCTCGGAGAGGTCGGTCTGCTGATCGTCAGCGGCTCGAACATGTCGGGAAAGTCGACGCTTCTCCGGACCGTCGGCGTCAACACCGTGCTCGCGCTCGCGGGAGCCCCGGTGAATGCTCGCAGCCTCGTCCTCAGCCCGGTCCAGGTCGGTGCATCAATCCACGTCCGCGACTCGCTTCTCGAAGGGAAGTCGAGGTTCTACGCAGAGATCATCCGGCTTCGCCAGATCGTTGATCTCTCCACGGGCTCTCCTCCCCTGCTTTTCCTCCTCGACGAGGTTCTGCATGGAACCAACTCCCACGACCGTACGATTGGAGCGAGCGCCATCCTCAAGGCGCTGGTGAGCAACGGCGCCATCGGACTCGCGACCACACACGATCTCGCATTGGCCCGCGTGGCGGACGAGATGGAAGGTCGAGCGCGTAACGTTCACTTCGAAGACCACATCGAAGAGAACGAGATGCGCTTCGATTACCGGATGCGCGACGGCATCGTAACCCGCAGCAACGCCCTCGCCCTGATGCGCCGCATCGGCCTGGATGTGTAGAACCTCTGAACTCCTGAACCCCTGAAACCTCTGCACTCCTGAACTCCGCTATGATTCGTCCATGACGATGCGATCGTGGCTGCCCGCTCTGCTCCTGCTGCTCCTCACAACGCCCGCCATGGCTCAGACACCTGCACCGAAGCCATCGGAAGAGAAGAAGCCCGCTCCCGAGGAGCGGACGGTGAGCTCGGAGCACCAAGTGACGATCAATGGAACGTCGATCCGATACCGGGCGACCGCTGGCACCTACGTCCTCGAGGAAGAGGACGGGACGGCGAAGGCAGAGATCTTCTATGTCGCATACCAGAGACTGGGAGTCACCGATCTGACTAGACGGCCGCTGACGTTCTCGTTCAATGGCGGCCCCGGATCCTCGTCCGTATGGCTTCACCTCGGATTGCTCGGGCCCCGGCGGATCGACATGGGCGAAGAAGGACATGCACCCGCCCCGCCGTATGCCGTCAGTCCGAATCCGTGGTCGATCCTCGACGTGACCGACATGGTGTTCATCGATCCCGTGATGACAGGATTCAGCCGTCCCGTCAGCGGTGTGGAGAAGACCGAGTTCACCGGCTTGCGCAAGGACGTCGAGTCCGTGGGCGAGTTCATCCGCCTCTACGTGAACCGGAACGAGCGATGGGGATCACCGAAGTTTCTGATTGGCGAGAGCTATGGCACGACACGATCCGCGGCGCTGTCGAACTGGCTCCAGGAACGTCACGGCATGTATCTCAATGGTGTCATGCTGATCTCGTCGATCCTGAATTTTCAGACCGCCGACTTCGATCTCGGCAACGACCTCCCGTACATTCTCCACCTCCCGACCTACACCGCGACCGCGTGGTATCACGGACAGCTCGAGTCTTCGCTCCAGGAAAGACCTCTGCGCGAGGTTCTCGACGAGGTCGAAGAGTTTGCGCTCAACGACTACACGCTCGCCCTGATGAGGGGCAACGATCTGCCAGAGGAGCAGAAGCAAGAGACCGCCACTCGGCTGGCCCGCTACACCGGCCTCGATCGCGATTACGTGCTGCGAAGCAATCTGAGAATCAAAATCTGGCGTTTCACCAAGGAGCTCCGGCGTGACGAGCGGATCACTGTCGGACGCCTCGACAGCCGGTTCACCGGTACCGATCTCGACGCCGCCGGTGAATCGTATGAGTACGATCCGAGCTACGCGGAGATCCTCGGGGCTTACTCCGGCGCGCTGAAGCACTACATCACGAGCGAGCTCGAGTTCCACGAAGACGTCCCGTACGAAATCCTGACCGGGCGTGTATGGCCGTGGAGCTTCGAGGAGTTCGAAGGGCGCTACGTGAATGTCACCGACGAGCTGCGTCAGGCGATGGCGAAGAACCCGAATCTGCAGGTCTTCGTCGCGAACGGCTACTACGATCTCGCCACACCGTACTTCGCAACCGAGTACACGTTCGACCACCTCGCCTTCGACCCCGGCTTCGCCGAACGAATCCAGATGAAGTACTTCGAAGCAGGCCACATGATGTACATCCAGAAGCGATCCCTCGAAACGCTGTCCGCACAGCTTCGTGATTTCATTGGAGGCAGTCTGCAGTCTACAGTCGTCGGTCCTGATGGTCGTTAGACCATAGTGGATGACGTGGACGCCTGTGGACCGGGGTGGACGGAAGCGTGGACAGAGACGTGGACAAAGGAGTGGACGGCAAGACCTCAACTGAGATCCGTCTCCGTCAGATTCTGTCCACGCTTCCGTTCACCTTCCGTCCATGCTTCTGTCCACGCCTTTGTCGACCGGGTCCAAACCGTCCGAATAACGACCAACGACTGACGACTGTCGACTGTCGACTGACGACTGACGACTGACTGCTGCATCTGACACAATATCCCCATGCGACTCGAAAAGCTGACACCTGCGCAGGAAGATGAGTGGCGCGGCCAGTTTGGCCGGCGCAACTGGATCTTCGGCTCGCTTCAGATGAGCGTGACGCTGCCGGAGTTCGCCGAGGGACGGCCGAAGCTGGATGTGATGCACTTTGGCTATTACCTGCAGCCTCTCCATCTCGCGGCGATCGATCGCGAGGACCTCCCGCGACGACTGGTCTGGGCTCTGGCCAAGCGAAAGCCGACGATCGATTTTCTGGAGATGATGGGAGCAGGCGTGCGTATCCCCCACTGCTTCCCGCCGGGATTTTCTCTCGAGCGGGTTCTCCGCCTGACCCTCGACGAGGTCGACCATCTGCCGATCATGGGGGAGAGCTGAGTTGGAAAGATGAAAGGGAACGATGAACGATGAAAGATGAACGATGAACGATGAACGATGTCATCCTGAGCGTCAGCGAAGGATCGCGTACGGCATGACTCGAAGTGAATTGCGAAGGGACCCGACGGCGAGTATCAGTCACGCGATCCTTCGGCCGTCCTCCTCCCGCTTCACGGGATCCGGCGGCTCAGGATGACATCTTTCATCGTTCATCGTTCGCTCTCTTCATCAGGTTCTCTCGGATCTGGCCGAGATACTTCTGGTGGAGATCGTTGATCGCCTTCTGAAGATCGGACTCGGGGACGTTCGACAGATCGTCGTTGTAGACCTTCTTCAGCTCCCCGCCGACGTAGATCTTCACCTCGGTTCGCCAGTGCGGGTTGTGGAAGAACTCGGTCTGTACGGTCAGCTTGCGGGAACCGAGCTCGATCGCATCGAGCCGGCCCATCGGATCCTGAGCGGGAGCGGGCATGGCGTAACTCCTTTACGAAAGATGAATGATGAACGATGAAAGCTGAAAGGTGAAACTGAGCGATGTCATCCTGAGCGTCAGCGAAGGATCGCGTACGACGTGACTCGAGCGAACTTTGGTCGAGTATGTGCGACGCGATCCTTCGACCGTCCTCCTCCCGCTTCACGGGATCCGGCGGCTCAGAGGCTGTGAAAGAATCCAGCGTACCCTGCGTTACGGGCGCGGCGACGTCGAGCGCGCGAAGCAGTGACGCGGCGATGTGGTTCATCGGAAAGGAACTGCGACCCTTCGACTCGCTGACGCTCGCTCAGGGCAGGCGCTGCGATCGGCGACGCCCCGCCCGTAACCCTCCGGGCTGGTGGTGGTTACGGCCCGATCTCCGCGCCTGTCCTGAGCGAGCCGAAGGATCACTCGTCGTCACCGAGGAACCACCGCGACTCCTCCTCGTTCCTTGAGCTCGAACCGTAAGCACCACCAGCGCAGGGCACGCTGGATTTTTTCACAGCCTCTCAGGATGACATCTTTCATCTTTCATCGTTCATCGTTCATCGTTCATCGTTCATCGTTCATCGTTCATCTTTCATCGTTCATCTTTCATCGTTCATCGTTCCCACTCGCGGATCGCATCGAGAAACGCCGGACACACCGTCTGCAGCTTGGCGTCGCCGACTCCGTACAGCAGCCGCATCTCGTCGAGCGATCGCGGCGTCTTTTCGGCCATTTCCTTCAGCGTGATGTCGCCGAAGATGACATACGCGGGGACATTTTTCGCGTCGGCCAGCGCTTTTCTCACGCCGCGGAGATGATCGAACAGATCGCGTGACTCCGGGGCGACCTGGCGGCTCTGGCGGTCTGGAGCCACTTTCTGGACGACCAGTTGCTTCGTTCGTCTCAGCACCACCGGATCCCCATCGCGCATGACACCCCACGATTTGTCATTGAGCTGCAGGGTCGGGTACTCGCCCATCGTCAGCTCGAGCACGTTCTGATCGACGAGCTGATAGATCCAGTCGCGGATCTCCTCGATCGGATGCCCCGAGAGCAGTCCGAATGTGCTCTGCTCGTCGTGATCGTTCTGGACGATCTGCTTCGTCTTCTCCCCACGCAGAACGGCCGCGACGTAGGTCGTACCGAAGCGCTGACCGGTGCGCGCGACCGCGGAGAGAATCTTCTGTGCGATCGTGACCGGCTCCTCCACGGTCTCGGTCTTACCGAGGCAGAGATCGCAGGCGCCACATTGATGTTTTCTGTACTCCTGATCGAAGTACTTCACCAGAACACGGTGGCGGCAGACCCCACCGCGGGCGAAGCGGTTCATCTCGCTCACCTGCCGCAGCGCATGCTCCCTCACCTCGTCATCGATCTCGTGCTCCTCCCACGATTTCTCGAGGATCCACTCCCACGTTCGCGCATCCTCGTACGAGTGGAGCAACACGCACTCTGCTTCGAGGCCGTCACGTCCGGCGCGGCCGGTCTCCTGCTGGTACGCCTCGATCGACTTCGGCATACCGGCGTGCACCACGTAGCGGATGTTTGAGCGATCGACTCCCATCCCGAACGCCACGGTCGCGACGACGACTTCGCACTCCTCGCGGCTGAACGCTTCCTGTGCGGCAGTTCTCTCGTGAGGCTCCATGCCGGCGTGGTACCCGACCGCGTCGACCCCACGCCGCTTCAGCCCGGTCACGATCGAATCGACGTCCTTTCTGCGGATGCAGTAGACGATGCCTCCCTCTCCCTTGTGACGCGTGACGACGCTCAGAATCTGCTGGAGACGATTGCTGCGGGGCACCACCCGGTACACGAGATTGGCCCGGTCAAAGTCGCCGATCAGCACCTCGGGATCACGCAGCCGCAGCTGCTGCGTGATGTCCTCACGGACCTTCTTCGTCGCCGTGGCGGTAAACGCGTGAACACCCGCAGCCGGAAAATGGTTACGCAGCTCGGCCATCAATCTGTAATCGGGCCGGAAGTCGTGCCCCCAATGGCTGATGCAGTGCGCCTCGTCGATCGCGAACCTTGCCACTCGGGCTCGCTGGAGAAAGGTCCGGAACCGCGGCATGTTCAGGCGCTCCGGTGCTACGAAGAGTAGACGCAGCTCCCCGCCAAGAGCCTCGTCCGCGACCGCCCGCTTCCCCTCCGGCGACGTCGTGCTGTCGACCTGCCGCGCTGCAATCCCCATCGCCCGCAGCGAATCGACCTGGTCTTTCATCAGCGCGATCAGCGGCGAGACCACGACCGTCAGGTCGTTCCTGACGAGCGGAGGAATCTGATAGCAGATCGACTTGCCTCCGCCCGTAGGCATCACCACGAGCGCATCACGTCCTTCGATCGCCGCATCGATCGCCTCCTTCTGCAGCGGGCGGAGGGACGCATACCCGAAGGTGTCACCGAGGACACGGAGGACGTCGGATGAAGCGGTTGTCTGATCTGCCATTCGAGAAAAAGGGGTCTTGTCCGAAGGAGCGCTCCCACGACTCTCTGAACCGACGATTTCCATGCCCGGAATCGTACCTCGGAGGCCGCCGAGTCTACTGACTGTAGACAATTCGCAGGATAACAGAAGTCATCCTGAGCGCCAGCGAAGGATCGCGTGCGTCCTGACTGTCGCGTACTTCCGTCCTGAGAGTCGGGCCGTACGCGATCCTTCGACCGTCCTCCGCTGCGCTCCGGCGGCTCAGGATGACATCCGGCCGACCACTCCGGACCATCCCGGATATTCCCTTCGCACCGACTGTTCACACGAATGACCCAACAAAAACGGGAACATTTCGGCTCAATATTTTGTACTAATAAGTACACAGCCACCACACATCATGAATGCGGGACCGAGGTCAGATGCCTGACCGGTCAGAGGAGGATTATGCCGAAGACCCAGAGAGCCAAGCTTCGCAACCGAGGACGAGGATCACGATCGCGACTTGTGAGAGTCGGGAGTCGCAAACGGTTCATCCGGCAGACGGCCCTGGCCTTTTTCGGGTGCGGAATCGTGTGGACCGGGCTGATGTCCGGCGGCACGACCGCGCCCAGCTACGAGGTCACTCCCTCGCTCGTGCGCGACTTGATGCCGACCGTGGAGCAGTCTCCTCTGATGCAG
The DNA here is from genome assembly GCA_963829355.1 of uncultured Acidobacteriota bacterium. Lineage (GTDB taxonomy): Bacteria > Acidobacteriota > Thermoanaerobaculia > Gp7-AA8 > JAHWKK01 > CAWHHZ01. The sequence continues at coordinate 25,938 of CAWHHZ010000027.1, read as the reverse complement.
GCAATCGCGACCGCTACCGGGGCGGAGACACCAGCGTCGGACGTTGAGTGGGACCTCGCGAATCTCGATCACGAACGCGTCGACTACTGGGTCGAACGGTTCACCACGGACAAGCGCGCAGACTTTAGTCGCTTTCTCGAGCGGAAGGGGCGGTACGAGCCGATGATCCGCGCAAAACTTGCCGACCGAGGCATGCCTGAGGATCTTGTTTATCTCGCGATGATCGAGTCCGGATTTCAGGCAAAAGCATATTCACCGGCACACGCCTCAGGGATCTGGCAGTTCATCGCTCCGACCGGGCAGCGCTACGGCCTGGAGATCAACCGCGCCGTCGATGAACGGAACGACCCTGAAAAGGCGACGGACGCAGCTCTCGCGTACCTCTCGGATCTCCATGAGCGATTCGGCTCCTGGTATCTCGCCGCGGCGAGCTACAACACGGGGGAGAACCGGGTTGGACGGATTATGAAAAGAGAGACCGGTTCGGAACGCGGCTCAGACGAGTCGTACTATCGAATCTGGGATCACCTTCCCCGGGAAACCAGAGATTACATCCCGCTGATGATTGCTGCGGCCCGGATCTCGAAGGAACCCGCACGGTACGGTTTCGACACGATTCAGCCTCAGAGTCCGCCGATGGTGCAGGTCGTCAGCGCCGCACCCGCAACGCCTCTCGAGAGAATCGCGAAGCAGGCGGGCACCACCGTCGATGAACTGAAGGAGCTCAACCCTCATCTCAAGCTACAGCGCACACGAAACGACATGACCTCCGAGATCAGGGTCCCCGCACCCGAAGCCACCCTCATCGCAACACGCTAGTGTAGTGTCTCGCAGATTCGGTGCATTTTGCTGGTGTGCTTGCGAGTCGCGATCAAGGAGCGAGGAGGAGTCGAGGTGGTTCCTCGGGGCCAACGAACGCCGGAGTCGTTACGTCAGCGTTCCAGGGGCTCGAACTGGGCGGTGAAGTGACGAAGGAACTTCGGTGCCTTGACGATGCGGTAGCCACGCATTGAGTCGCGGCGTCTTGCGACGGAGAGGATCGCTTCGGCGACGAAGTCCATGTGCGACTGCGTGTAGAGCCGTCGCGGAATCGCCAGTCGCACCAGTTCCATCGCAGCAGGCGCTTCGGTCCCGTCCGGCTTCATGCCGAACATCACGCTTCCGATCTCGCACGACCGGATTCCCGCTTCCAGGTACAACTCACTGACGAGAGAGATTCCGGGAAAGTGGAGCGGGTCGATCTGCGGCAGAAGTGCCTTCGCGTCGATGTAGACGGCGTGCCCACCCGAAGGGCGGACGATCGGCACGTCCCCCGCGATCAGCTTCTCGGCAATGTACTCGACTGATCTGATGCGATACCGCAGATACGGCTCCTCGACGACCTCCTGGAGACCCGTTGCAATCGCCTCGAGGTCATAGCCCGCGAGTCCCCCATACGTCGGAAAGCCCTCGGTGAGAATCAGCAGGTTCCGGCACTGCTCGGCGAGCTCGTCATCATTGAGCGCAAGGAACCCGCCCATATTCGCGAGCCCGTCCTTCTTCGCCGACATCGTGCAACCGTCGGCCAGACTGAACATCTCCTGAGCGATCTCTTTCGGCGTACGGTCCGCGTATCCCTCTTCCCGCATCTTGATGAACCAGGCATTCTCCGCGAACCGGCAGGCATCGAGAAACAGTTTCTTGCCGTATCGATCGCAGATCTCCCGGACCCCCTTCAGGTTCGCCATCGAGACCGGCTGACCACCGCTGGAGTTGTTCGTCACCGTCACCATCACGAGCCGGACCTTCTCCCCCTCCTCCCGCAACGCTGTCTCGAGGGCATCGAGGTCCATGTTTCCTTTGAACGGATGGATCGTCGACGGCACCTTTCCTTCCGGAATCAGAAGATCCCGCGCCTCTGCCTGCTCGACCTCGATGTTCGCCCGGGTCGTGTCGAAGTGCGTGTTGTTGAGCACGATCTGTCCCGGCTGGAGAATCGTATGGAAGAGGATCCGCTCCGCCGCTCTCCCCTGGTGGGTCGGGATCACGTGGCTGTAGCCAGTCAACTCTTCGATCGTGTCCCGGAACCGATAGTAGGAGCGGCTCCCCGCATACGATTCGTCCCCCTGCATCAGAGCTCCCCACTGCGCGGCGGACATCGCGCCAGTGCCGGAATCGGTCAGCAGATCGATCAGCACATCCTCGGCGTGGAGCAGAAACACATTGTTGCCGGCCTTCTCGAGAGCGGCCTCACGCTCCGGTCTCGTCGTGAACTTGATCGCCTCGACGGACTTGATGCGGAACGGTTCGATGATTGTGTGAAACGGTTGATCAGACATGAAAACGCCTCCTGTGCGGTGTCTATCACAATGGTGTGTGTTTGTCCGTGCCAGAGGGACAGTCGTCAGTCGTCAGTCGTCAGTCGTCAGTCGTCGGTCGTCAGAGCTGCCGAAGGCGGCGGCAGACTGTGCCCCCGGGCTTCAGCCGCAATGGCGTTGAGTTAAGCGATTGTCACCCCGAGCGGGCGGGTGGGCGGGCAAGCGAGGGGCCTCGCAAGTTACGTGCTCTGTCGGCGTGGAGCTGGCGCTCGCTCATGCAGCGGCCCAGACGTCACTGAGTACGAAACTCGCGAGCTGCCTCGCTTGCCCGCCCACCCGCCCGCTCGGCATGACGATTCTCGGTCGCACCCTTAACTCAACGCCATTGGGGCGTCAGCCGGGCGTGGAAGATCGTCCACCCGAGCGGGCGCCAACCACGAAAATATTGTCATCCTGAGCGCCAGCGAAGGATCGCGTACGTCCTGACTGTCGCGTTCTTTCCGTCCTGACAGTAGGGCCCTACGCGATCCTTCGACCGTCCTCCTCCCGCTTTGCGGGATCCGGCGGCTAAGCCCGAAGGCCCGGGTTCCTCAGTCGCGCCGGAGGCGCTCCATCGGAATGACAGTGTGTGCCCCCAACAATGCCCCTCAGCGTTCGAGCTGATCGATCTTTGCGGCGAGGACGAAGTCGCTCTCGGTGAGGCCGTCGATCTTGTGGGTCCAGATCTCCACTCCGACTCGGCCCCACGCGAGATGGATGTCGGGATGGTGCCCTTCACGCTCGGCGAGCGCGCCGATCCGATTCGTGAATTCGAGCGCACGGGCGAAGTCGGGGAAGTCGAAGCTCTTCGAAAGATGGTGCTCTTCGACGACGCTCCACGATCCACCGAGCTCTCCGCTCAGCTCCCGGACCCGCTCCCCTTCCAGCGGCGGAACGCCTCCCCGGCACGGCACACACTCCTTCGACGCAAGATCACTCATCCTGTTCCTTCTCCGACTCAACGTCCTCGTCAGCTCCCTTCGAGCGTCGAGTCCGCCCGAGAGATTTATTGATCGGATTCGCGCGGTCGAGGAACGGAACGGGAGGGCGCTGTCTGACACCGAGCTCACGCCGGAACGCTCTCAACCTCTCGTCCTGAGGGATGACACCGAGCCCCTTGTCGACGACCTCCACGGCCTTCTTCCTCTGTCCCGCAGCCACGTAGATTCTGCCGAGGTTCACGTAGTGCTCACCCTTGTAGAACTGACTCTCAATCGCCTTCTGCGCCATCTCGATCGCCGGCCGGTACTGCTTTTCGATGAGCGCCAGGCAGAGAGCAAAGTACGACAGCCCCTCGGTTGGAAACGGCCTCCCCTCGGTTTCCTTCCTGATCTCGGCAAAGGACACGAGCGCATTCAGATACTCCTCACGCTCGACCTCCGCAATCGCCCTTCGAACGCGGGTCATGATCTCTGGATCGTAGACAACCATGGTTTCTCTCATTCAAACACAACCGCGGGAACCGTCATACCGAAATCTCACGCAGTCTCGCCACATTCGAACAGAGATCATTCACGAGCAGGTCGATCTCCTCGAGGTTCGTCGAGCGTCCGAGACCGAACCGGATCGTTCCGAGGGCTGCGGCATCGCTGAGACCGATCGCCTTGAGGACACCGGACGGTTCCCTCGACCCGGAACTGCACGCGGACCCTGAAGAGAGGGAGAACCGCCGCAGCGCCATCATCAACTCTTCGGCGGCAATTCTGGAGAATGTGACGCTGAGATTTCCGGGCAGCCGCTCATCTCGAGGACCATTGACGGAGGTCCCGTCAATGCCTGCGATGATTGCATCCCAAAGTCGGTTCCGAAGCTCGGTGAGTCGTTCTGCCTCAGCCGCCATCTCTCTCCGCCGTATCTCGAGTGCCTCCGCGAGCCCCACCGCACCAGGAAGATTTACGGTGCCGGAGCGAACATTCTTCTCCTGCCCCCCGCCGGCGATCACGGGAGAAGGTTTGCTGCCGCGCCGGGCAATCAGAGCGCCAATGCCTTTGGGGCCGTACAGCTTGTGCGCGGAGAGCGACAGAAGACTGCACGGTACCTCGTCGAGATCGACCGGAATCTTCCCGACTGCCTGCGTCGCATCGCTGTGAAGAGAAACGCCTGCCGACTCGCAGATCGCAGCAATCTCGCGCATCGGCTGAATCGTACCGATCTCGCCATTCGCCCAGATGATCGACACCAGACGCGTCTCCGGACGGAGGGCCTCCCTCACCGCTTCCGGATCGACGAAGCCCTCTCCGTCGACAGGGAGAAATGTGACGTCGACACCTCGCCTCTCGAGCACCTTCAATGGCTCGACGACGGACTTGTGCTCTGCCGCGGAGGTGACGACATGTCCGCCGTCGCCGAGCTTGCCGAAAAGGACCGTGTTGTTCGACTCGGTCGCGCCCGCAGTGAAAAACACCTCATCCGGCCGCACATTGAAAAACGAAGCGACACCCGCTCTCGCCTCCTCGAGTGCCGTGGCGGCGTTGCGGCCGTGCTCGTGCGTGATCGCGGAAGGGTTTCCGAACGTCTCCGAGAAGAACGGGAGCATCGCGTCGAGAACGCGGGGATCGCAGGGGGTGGTCGAGTGATGGTCGAGATAGACGGGAAGATCCATCAGCTCTTCTTTCTCTTCCTCTTCTTGCGCGGCTTCCTGATCTTGTCCTGCGATGCGCGCACCCGGTTCGAGAGGTCACGCCATTGACGGAACTCGTCGACGTACCGTCCCGATGAGAACGAGTAGAGCTCGAACAGCGCAAGCGCATCGCCGAAACGCTCGCGCAGAACGATCCGCCAGTCGCGTTTCTTTTCGGTTGGCGCCTCGCGCATCCGCCAGAGAAGCTCGAGGTTCTGCTCCGCTTCGTGGCGCATCCAGGCGGGCATCACCAGCCGCTCGAGAATCAGCTCGAGATGATCGCGGATGAACGGAACGATCTCTCCCGGAGGAATCCTCTCCTGCAGCTCAGCTTCCCGCTCGTCGATCAGCTTGAAGATCAGTGGCACGAGCGTGACTGACAGCAGCACCACATCGCTCACGGTCCGGTCACTCATGATCGTGCGATCGAGCACCTCGAGCATCTTCCAGAGATAGTCCCCATCTCCTGACTCGATCAGCTTTGCGAGCTCGGGCATGAGCGAATGAAGAAGGCCGGTCTCCTCCATCAGATGCATCGATTCGAGAGCCATCCCGCGGCGCAGGAGCTCCAGAATCTCGTCGGTCACTCGCGCCGGGGACGCCTTGAGGATTTCGTCGTGGTGACGCTGAATGGCATCCCATGTGTCCGCTTCGACCTCGAAATCGAGCCGGGCCGCAAACTCGATCGCGCGCATCATTCGAACCGGGTCTTCCCGGAAGCGGATGTCCGGCTCACCGATCACGCGGATCAGCCGCGCGTCGAGATCCGCGATTCCTCCGACATAGTCGATTACTGCAAAGGAACCGATGTCGTAGAAGAGTCCGTTGACGGTGAAATCACGACGACGGGCGTCCTGCACGGGAGAGCCGAAAACGTTGTCGTCCCGCACGAGGAGGTCTTCTTCCCCCTGCTGGATCTCCGGCTCCCTTCTGAAGGTCGAAACCTCCACCACGAGATCCTGAAAGAGAATATGGGCGAGCCTGAAGCGGCGTCCGATGATCCGGCTGTTGCGGAACAGCCGGCGGATCTCCTGAGGCCGCGCGTCGGTAACCACGTCGAAATCCTTTGGCCTGCGACCGAGCAGCAGATCGCGGACGCTGCCTCCACAGAGATACGCCTTGTACCCGCTCCGATGCAGCCGGTACAAAACCTTGAGGACATTCTCCGGAACTGCCTTGCGCGAGATCGGATGCTCCTCGCGCGACAAGACTGTCCCTTCGCCCGGATCGACTGGATCCGGATCTTTCCGTATGTGCTCCTGTTCGCTTGATCGAGTCATGACTTGTTGAAACTGAACCTCGGCTTTTCCGCGGGAACGGCAATCATCGTCCGCTCCCATCTCGTATGACTCATAAAGTGAGTCACCACGTAAGCGAGCTCATCGAGCCGCTCACTGAACGGGCTCCCCTCGGGTGGAGGATGGCCGTCGAACGACCAGTAGATCATCCAGGGTCTGCCCTGGATCAACCTTCGCGGGACCGGGCCCCAGTACCGGGAGTCGTTCGATTCGTCCCGATTATCTCCCATTACGAAAAACTCGTCGTCCTCGAGTGTCAGTGGCCCGAAATCATCACGCCTCCACACTCGCTCCTTGTCATTCCTGAAAAGATACGGTTCCTCGAGCTGTCTGCCATCGATCCAGACGCGCTTGTTCGCGATCTCGATCGTTTCCCCCGGCAGAGCGATGACGCGCTTGACGAAATCGACGTCAGGATCCTCGGGATACCGAAACACCACCAGATCGCCGCGCGCGATATTCGAGAAAGGAAGGATGGGATGCTCACCTTCGCGCGTCGATCCGAAGACGAACTTGTTGACGATCAGATGATCCCCGACGAGGAGCGTCTGCTCCATCGACTCCGACGGGATCTTGAATGCCTGAAAGACGAAGATCCGCGCAAAATTCATGAAGATCACCGCGATCAGGAGTGCTTCGATCGCCTCCCTGATCGCCGATCCGCTGCGTCGACTCATCACCGGTGTCCGGCCCCTTCGTTCCGGCCGCTCTTCAATTCACGGAGCACTTCTGCCACGGCAACGAAGGCGTCCGACCCATCAATCACATGGAACCGCCCCTTCGACAGCTCGGCATTGTCCGCACCGACGAGCCAGGTCTGCCGAGGGTCTGCCCAACCGATCTCGCCCACCGCGTCCGCGAATGCTGCGCCGAGATTCGTCGTACTTCCGTTGATTACGAGAAGACCTATGTCGCGTCGCTCGAGGAGCGGGATGAGTGCGGAGTTGAACTTCACTCCTCCCGCCCTCTCGCCCTCGGTCCAGATCACGAGAGGCTGAGTTGTGCCATAGCGGATCGACTCAGGCATGACGAGAGCCGAGCCCGCGGGAGTCCCAGGAAGCCGCTCGACCCGCCGGTTGAAACTCTGCTCCGGCGCAATCACGACCCGGCTCGCCGTACCCATGTAGTCAGTCTCCACCACGTGGTCCGACTCCAGAAGGGAGCTCAAGGCGATAATCACGTGCTCGCCGTCCGGAAGCCACTGGTAGTCGATGATCGATCGAGTCAGGAAAATCGAGCAGCACCATCGCGGCGGTCGGAATGTGAACAGTTCGAAGAAGGTCACCACCACGATTTCTGACGACGTACGACACTTTGTACCCCACGGGGGACCATCTGGGATCGAGCTCATTCGCCCGGGTCTTCAGGAACGAAGTTCGTGAGCTTCTCCTCGGCATTCGTGATGGCGATATCGAACGATCCGTTTCGCAGGACCGAGAGGGCCATTTCCTTCTGATCGTCGTCCGGTTCCACCGCTCCGATCCGCTCGAACGGGTCGGTCAGCACACGCTCCGTCAGCTTGTCTCCCATGGACGGCCACTCGAGGCGGATCAGACGCTCGCCGTCCGGTTCCCGGCGCGCGGCTACCACCGCATCTTCCTTGTCCAGAATGACCACCGGACCAGTCCACGATCCCTTGGCAGTCGCCGAGGTTCCGTCGCGATGCCAGGCAAGGTGATTCTCTGAACGTGTCACGTAATTCTGCCGTGAGACGATCGCCGGAAGACCTGCTCCGGGTGTCGCGTCACCGCTGAACAGGATCTCGCCACTCGGGGTGACCAGCCGTAGTGAACCGTCACCGGCCATCATTCGAGTCGGACAGCTGTCGAGCTTGACGACGATATTCGCCTCTTGTCCCTCGCGGTACTTCTCAATGACGCATCCGACGTCATTCACTCTCGAGACAAACACCGCGCCGTCCTCATAACCGAGAGCCGTGATTGATCCGGGATCGCGCAATGGTGCAGGCATCTCCCCGATTCGACACCTCCGGGGGGACGACCGAGGAGCATGCCGTCACCAGCAGCGCACCAAGCAGAGCGAGAACTGCGCTCTTCACGCGAGGCTGTATCGGCAGAAAAACTTCTGAAGATGGATTCATCATCATGAGAGGAGATGTAGACTCTGGCATTCCGCGATGGGCATTGCGACTGCAGCGATGTCTCCTCGCGGGTCGCAACATGATGAAGAGTCTACAGAATCCATGGGCAGCAAGCATCCTCCTCCTGGCCGTCCTGGCTCAGGCCTGCAGTCTGGCGCGGAACGTCGGTGGCGACCCCGAGGTCAATCTGGCGTTTCACTTCGATCGAAACCAGCTCGTTTTGGACGGTGTCGAGATTGACGGACACGCCGGCCGTTTCGTCATCGGAACGGCATATCCCACGACTCTGATCGGATCATCGTTCGCAACCAGGCACGATCTCTCCCTCACCCGTCCGTTTACTCTCGTCATGCGGGACATCCATACAGTGGAAGTCGCAGCGAACGTTGCGGATCTCGGCGGAGAGATGGATGCGATCATCGGCGCTGATGTTCTGGCCCCGGTCATTGTAATCGACTACCAGAACGGTCTGATCACCCGATTCTCTCGTTCTCTGCCCCCCCACGCCGAGCTGACTCGACCGTGGAAGAACGTGCCCCGCTACCCGCTGACGATTGAGGGGCGCGATGTCTCAGGCGTCATCGATACCGCTTCCCCCGATACGCTTCTCGTTCCGCGTTCGATGCTGCCAGACAGTGGCTGCGATCGGTGCGAGGTCGATGTGACGATCGCGGGCGTTCAGCTTCACAACCTCGACGTCCGCGCTGCCGATGTCGAAGAGATCGTGATCGGCAACAGGATTCTCGAGCGATTCCTCGTCACGATCGACTACCGGAAGAAGCGGGCGACGCTCGAACCGCGCTGAGCCCAAAAGAGGAAGCTCGTCATCCTGAGAGGCTGTGAAAAACGGATCGGCATTCGCGACCGATTTCTTTGGAGTGCTGAGCTCGCCGAAGGACGAGCTCAGCTTTTCGTCGCACCGATTGCAGACTGCGGCCCGTTTCAAATTGCAGGGAAAATCTCTTGACATCTGCCGATTGCGGCTTCGATGGCGGTTGCCACGGGATCCAAAGCGGTGCTCGTCCTACGGCGAGCACCGCACTCCAAATCACAGCTCGATGCGCGACGAGTCTTCACAAGTCTCGCGAAGGGAAGGATCTCGCCTTCCCTCATCGGTTGTCGCGCTCGTTCGCGCGGTTGATCTCGCCGATCATTCGCCACCGGAAGCGTCGTTCGCGCCACGAGAGACTCTCTGGCGGGAGCTCGTCACCGGCGGGACCCGCGAGAGGGTAATCAACTCCGAGGAGAGCCAGACCGCTGACAGGTCCGTTGATGTTCGCCGTGCCGTAGCTGCCGTCATTGAGCGTCAGCGGCAGAACGATCGGCAGAAAACGCAGAATCCAGTCCGCCCAGCGAAGCTCCACGCGGTCCTCGAATACTCCGAGCTCCACGCTCTCCGTTCTCAGGATCTCCAGCAGAGCTTCCTCCGAGTAATCGGGGGTCTCCAGCAGGACTGATTTCGGCTCCTCGTCGATTGCCATCATCGTCGTCGCCACGGCAATTGAAGCCAGAACAATGAGCAGCAGTCGTACTTTCGATCTCTTCATCGTTTCGACCTCCGCATTCGTTCCTCTCCATTCTATGACGATCCTGCCGTCCCGCCCGTTACGGGCCTGCAACCGCGACGCCTGTCGCCGGCAGGGGCGTGATAATCTCGTCTCTCACAGCAGATCGAACAGCAAGGAGGATCACCATGTCGGATCAGGTATACAAGATGGTCGAGATCGTCGGTACATCTTCAGAGTCGTTCGCCCGTGCGGCAGACAGCGCCGTCGCGAAGGCATCTGAGTCGCTGCACAACCTCGACTGGTTCGAAGTCACCGAGATGCGCGGCCGCATCGCCGAAGGCAAAGTGGCTCAGTTCCAGGTCAAGATGAAGGTTGGCTTCCGAATCGACTGATGACACGCGTAGGCATCATCGGCACCGGCTGGGGCACGCGGGTTCAGATTCCTGCCTTCCGCCGCGCCGGACTCGAGATCGTGGCCGTTGCGGGACGTGACATGGAGAAGACTTCGCGACTCGCTCGCGATAGCGACGTCCCCAACGCGTACGACGACTGGAGACGCATCCTGGATCACGGCGACATCGACATCGTCACGGTGGTCACGCCACCCTTCCAGCATCTCGAGATGACGACCGCGGTTCTCGAGTCCGGCAAACATGTCGTCAGCGAGAAGCCCACGGCCATGAATGCCGAAGAGGCGCGGGCTCTTTCAGGCGTGGCGGAGGCGCACCCGAACCAGATCGCGCTGATCGATCACGAGCTCCGGTTTCTTCCCGCATGGCGCATGGCGAGGGATCGGATCGGGGAGATCGGCGAGATCCGGTGGGCCGAGGCGCGCTACTCCAGTCCGAGCCGGAATGATCCGGAACGGCCGTGGAAATGGTGGTCGAGCGAAGAGCACGGCGGCGGCATCCTCGGCGCGGTCGGCTCACACATCATCGACTCGTTCCGCTACTTCGTCGGTGAGATTGCGGAGATCCGCGCCGATCTGCGCACCTTCATCCGGGAGCGCCCTGACGATGAAGGAAAGATGAAGCGTGTGACCTCGGACGACTGGTGCTCGTTCGATCTCCGATTCGAGGCTGGCGCCATCGCGACGGTTACCTGCTCGGTCGTCTCCGGCGTTGATGAACCGACCGAGATCACCATCCATGGATCGAAGGGTTCGATGAAGCTGGTTGAGGATCGCTTCCTGCTTTCGGAGATCAAGGGAGAGTGGGTCGAGCAGTTCGGAGAAAACGAAGAGCCGATCCGCGGCGACTCCCCCGGCGGCTATTTCGGTACGGGAACGATCTACCTCGGTCGAGCCCTCGACGAGGCAATCGGCGGCGGAAATCGTGCTGCCCTCGCCCCCGGTGCGACCTTCAAGGATGGACTGCGTCAGCAGCAGGCACTCGACGCCGCCCGCCGCTCCGACAGGAACGGCGGCGCATGGGAGCCCGTCTCTTCGCTGCGCTGAAAATACCCGCCAGGCTGTCATCCTGAGCCGCCGGAGCGCAGCGCAGGCCTGCCCTGAGCGAAGCCGAAGGGACGGTCGAAGGATCGCGTACTGTCCGACTGTCAGCACGGTAAGGACGCGACAGTCAGGACGCACCCGATCCTTCGCTGCGCTCAGGATGACTGTGTCAGACTGTCGCCTCTTCCACGGCGTAGGTCCCCTTGTGCTGAGACTTCACCCGGTACATCGCCTCGTCGGCCCTGCGGATGACGGCAACCGTGTCATCGGGGGGCTCGCTAAAGTGGACGAAACCTATGGTCGCTCCCAGTTCGAGTCCTTCGTACATGCAGGCCAGTTCACGCATGCGGTCGTAGATCCTGGAAGCGATCGCGTGATAGGTCTCGCGCTCAGGTCGCACGATGATGATCGCGAACTCGTCTCCTCCCAGGCGGGCGCAGTAGTCCTCCTCCCGCACGCTGATGAAGAGTGCCTGAGCAACTCGCCGCAACAGCTCGTCTCCCGCGGGGTGTCCGAGCGTGTCGTTGACGCGCTTGAAATTGTCGACATCCATGTATCCGATTCCGAAGGCGGTGCTCTCTCGCGAGCTTCGGGCGAGCTCGCGAGACAAAGTTTCCTCGAATGCCCGCGAGTTCGGCAGACCGCTCATGAGATCCCGCCGCGCCGACTGCGACTCCCGCTGCAGCGCGTCCTCGAGCTGTTTGTTCAATTCGCGCAGCCGGTCACGGTCATGGCGCACCGCCGCGACGAAAGCCCCCATCGCACCGAAAATCACGGTTCTGGATAAAGCGTTCCAGTACGACACCCAGGGATCGTAGGCACCGAGAAGCAGATCCGACCAGAGCCAGACCAGGCCCGCGGCCACGACGATGATGCTCGCCGCACGGAATCCGAACCGCCAGGCGATCACGATGATCGGGACGATGTAGAAGAGCGACGTGGCCAGAGGGCCGCTCAGGATGTCAGCCCATCCGATCGACTGCCACGAACAGCAGCGCACCGGCGATGGAAGCGATCAAGGCGCCCGTTCCTCCCGCACCACGGGAGGCGACATCCTGTCTGGTTCTGGTTGAGGAGCTCATAGCTGTCGAGACGGAATGACTAAGACGAAGGCAATCGGCATGCCCCGATTCGACGAGATTTCCGTCTCAGTGTATCGGCAGATGGCGCGATTGTGCGCTCGATCTGAAACACGTCGACTCCCCCACGGGAGGGACGCGACACTCAGAACGGTTCCGCAACAGAACAGCAACGTCCGCACCGCCCTCCGCCGGCTTCTGCTAATGTTGCCGCCATATGCGCTCTCTTCGGGGTTTGATTCTCGTTCTGCTCCTGTTGTCTGCTCCTGCGCTATTCGCGCAGCGGATACGGCCGGTCCACCCGATGGACGCTGCTGAAATCAAGCTGGCACTCGACAAGCTCGACGTCCTCGCAAGCGCCCTGTACGTCGCGGCGCACCCGGATGACGAGAACACGGCCATGCTCGCATGGCTAGCGAACGGGCGACTCGCAGAGACCACCTATCTCGCTCTCACGCGGGGCAGTGGGGGGCAAAATCTGATCGGTACCGAGAAGGGAGATCTTCTCGGCGTCATTCGTACAGAGGAGCTTCTCGCCGCGCGGACAATCGATCGAGCCGATCAGCGGTTCACTCGAGGAATCGACTTCGGCTACACGAAGTCTCCCGAAGAGACTCTCACGATATGGGACGAGCAGACGGTCCTTTCCGATGTCGTCCGTGTCATCCGCGAACGGCGCCCCGACGTGATCCTGACTCGTTTTCCTGATGACGGTGCGGGCGGTCACGGCCAGCACACGGCATCCGCGATCCTCGCCGAGCGCGCCTTTGATCTGGCAGGAGACCCGACCGCGTTTCCGGAACAGTTGAAGACACTCGAACCGTGGCAGCCGAAACGGCTTCTTTGGAATGTCTGGGGGGACGTTCCCGCGGACAGTACGGTCGTAACAGTCGATCTCGGCGCGTACAACAAATTGCTGGGAACCTCGTACGCCGAGATCGCCGCGCTCAGCCGCTCGATGCACAAGAGCCAGGGATTCGGCGTTTCCGCAAGGCGCGGCAGCGCGAAGAACTCGTTCCTCCTCGTGAAGGGGGATGCTCCGGAATCTGATGATCTCTTCGATCGAGTGGACACCACATGGGCGCGCGTCGAAAAGAGCAGCTTTGTCGCGGCTCTGATCGAAGAGGCCCGGCGGAAGTACGACGTCGACCAGCCAGACGCAATCCTCCCGACCCTTCTCGAGCTGTGGGATCAGATGGAGCAGCTCGAGCGGTCCAGCAACGACGACTGGTGGATTCATCAGAAACAAAGCGAGTTGCAGAACATCATCGCCAGCGTCAGTGGTCTCTGGATCGAAGCGATCTCGGCGAAGCCGACTGCGGCACCCGGCTCGGCTCTCCCGGTGACGGTCAGCGTCATCCGCAGGGCCGGTTCCTCCGGTGCTCTGGTCGACATCGATTCGAACTGGGTGGACAAGACGACCGCGATCAAACCGCTCGTCGAGAACGAACCGGCGACGGTCGAGCTCCAGATTCCGATCGCCGGGAATGCTGGACCGAGCGAGCCGTACTGGCTGCGCCTCGAGAACGACGGAAAAATGCACCAGCTCGAGGACCCGGCGCTCGTCACGATGCCTGTCGGACCTCCCACCATTCCGGTGGAAGTTCATCTGTCGATCGAGGGCCGCGATTTCACGTGGACGGTGCCGGTCCTTTACCGCTGGACTGATCCCGTGCAAGGCGAGCTCTATCGCGAGATCGAGATCGTGCCTCCTGTCACGCTCACGACTCGACCTTCCCTCCTGACGTTCCCGAACGAAGCACCCGGAACGGCGAGCGTGACCCTCACTGCCGCGGAGGCTGTCAAGGGGACTCTCACCTTCCAATCGCCGGAGGGATGGACGATCGCGCCGGCAAACACCGCGATTTCACTGGAAACGGGCCAGAGGCAGGAAGTCGAGATCGTGATCACGCCGCCGGGGAGAACTTCGAGCGCATCCGTGGTTGCCACGAGTGACGTTCGATGACGGCCGCACATTCTCCCTCGCCCGCCAGGCGATCGAGTACGATCACATTCCGGAACAGAGCGTCTACGTGCCCGCGGCGATCGAAGTCGTCCATGACGATATCGCGATCCGCGGCTCGCGCGTCGGCTATGTGATGGGATCGGGCGACGAAGTCCCCGAGGCGCTCCGGCAGATCGGTTACGAGGTGGTGCAACTCGAGCCGTCTGAGCTCACGACATCCACGCTCGAGGAATTGGATGCGGTGATCTTCGGTATCCGCGCTTTCAACACCATTGAGAATCTCGCCTCACGAATGGATCCGGTTCTCGACTACGTGAAGAGTGGCGGAGTAGTCGTCGTGCAATACAACACCCAGGGACGTACGTGATGAAACGGTGGTCCCCGGTCCATGGCCATTTTCAATTTCACGTGATCGTGTGACCGTGGAGTCGGCGCCGGTCTCGTTCGTTGATCCCGAATCATCCGCTTCTCAACGCGCCAAACGAGATCACCTCCGCGGACTTCGAAGGATGGGTGCAGGAGAGAGGTCTCTACTTCCCCGGGAGTTGGGATGAGAGATGGCAGCCTGTTCTATCCATGGCCGATCCGGGAGAAGAACCCGCGCGCGGAAGCGTCCTCTACACCGAATATGGCGACGGCGTCTTCATCTACACCGGTCTGTCCTTCTTCCGGCAGTTGCCCGCCGGTGTACCGGGTGCGTACCGGCTATTCGCCAACATGGTCTCAGGAGGAAAGGCAGAGTGAACGCCGTGAACGAACGGTCTGGCACTGAGCCGGTGCAGGATCCCCACCTCGGCGGTCCTCCCCCGATCGGCCGCACCTGGCCCCGGCTCTATGCAATCGTCATCGGCGAGCTCGCGATCCTCGTCGCCCTCTTCTACTGGTTTACGAAGATGTATGAATAAGTCGTTGAGTCGTTGAGTCGTTGGTCGTTGAGTCGTTGAGTCGTTGGGGTTTTGGGTTTTGGGTTTGGGTTTTGGGGTCATTGATTCGTTGAGTCTCTGGAGTTCATCGACTCGTTGCCCTGATCGTGTTGTTGGTCCCGGACCAATCTCGCAGTTCATCATTCTTTCTGTCGGAGCTCCAAGACACTCAGCGACTCAGAGATGCACGGACCCGAATGCGCAATGACCCAAGGACCCAAGGACGCAACGACTCAATGATTCAATGACTCAACGGCTCAACGACTCAATGACTCAACGACCCAACGACTCAACGACCCAATGACTCAATGACCCAACGACTCAACGACTCAAAGACCCCATGACCCTAATCGACTGGATCATCCTGTTTGCCTCGCTCGTCTTCATCGTCGTCTACGGCGTGAGGAAGGGAAAGGTCAACAGGAACCTCGACGACTACATCCTCGCGGATCGAAGTCTGCGCTGGTACACGATTGCCCTGTCGATCATGGCCACCCAGGCCAGCGCCATCACCTTCATCTCGACACCCGGACAGGCGTACGCGGACGGCATGGGGTTCGTACAGTTCTACTTCGGCCTGCCGATCGGGATGGTCATTCTTTCGGTCACCGCCGTTCCGATCTACCACCGGCTGAAGGTGTACACCGCATACGAGTACCTCGAAGGGCGCTTCGACCTGAAGACGCGGTCGCTCACTGCCTTCCTGTTCCTCATCCAGCGCGGTCTCGCCGCCGGACTCACGATCTTCGCGCCAGCCCTGATCCTCTCGCTCATCCTCGGGTGGGATCTGTATCTGACGATTCTCATGATCGGCGGGCTCGTCGTCGTCTACACCGCGATCGGTGGCACCCGAGCGGTGAGCTACACGAATTTTCACCAGCTCCTGATTGCGATGGGCGGCATGGTCGCAGCCTTCGTCTGCGTGATCCTCTATCTTCCCGCGGATCTCTCTTTCGGAGAAGCGCTTCACGTGGCGGGCAGGCTCGGGAAGCTCGAGGTCGTCGACTTCTCGTTCGACTGGCAGAACCGCTACAACTTCTGGTCCGGGGTGATCGGAGGGATGTTCCTCCAGCTCTCGTACTTCGGCACGGATCAGAGTCAGGTGCAGCGTTATCTGACCGGCAGCTCGGTCGCGGAGAGCCGCATCGCCCTGCTGTTCAACGGCATGGTGAAGATTCCGATGCAGTTCTTCATCCTGTTCGTCGGCGTCATGGTTTTCGTGTTCTACCAGTTCGTCACGCCGCCGATCTTCTTCAACCATGTCACCCGCGACGCCGTCATCGAGAGCGAGTATGGCGTGCAGTTTCGCGATCTCGAGGAGCGGCACGAAATCGCCTCCAGGGTTCGGGCAACTGAAGCAAAGGCGTTCGCCGACTCGCTGGAGACCGGCGACGAAGCTCTGATCGCCGAGAAAGAATCGGATCTCCGCTCTGCCTTTGCCGAGGTCGAGTCGCTGCGGGAGGAAGCGATCGGCGTGATCCGGATGAGCGATCCCGCCGCAGACACCAACGATACCAACCACATCTTTCTCACCTTCGTTCTGACTTACCTGCCAGCGGGACTCGTGGGACTGATCATCGCAGCGGTATTCGCCTCGTCAATGTCCTCGACCGCCTCGGAGCTCAACGCGCTCGCGTCGACAACGATCGTCGACATCTACAAACGAATGTGGACGAAAGACGGGTCCGATCTCCACTACGTTGTCGCATCAAAAGTCGCGACCGTTTTCTGGGGGATCTTCGCCATCGGCTTTGCCATGTTCGCAAACCGTCTTGGCACGCTCGTGGAGGCGGTCAACATCCTCGGTTCACTCTTCTACGGCACGATTCTCGGCGTCTTCCTCGTCGCGTTCTACATCCGGCGTGTTCACGGGACGGCAACGTTCATCGCCGCATTGATCGCCGAGGGGATTGTCATCTATTGCCGGTTCGGGACCGATATCGCGTGGCTCTGGTACAACGTGGTCGGTTGCATGGCCGTCGTGCTCATCGCACCAGTGATCGAGATGCTGCCTCGCAAGCCCGCCACGGATCAGTCGTCCTGAGCGAAGCGAAGGATCGCGTACGACATGTCTCGAGCTGACTTCGGGCGAGTATGACTCACGCGATCCTTCGCTGCGCGAGACTGTGTGAAAACGCCTCGTGAATCGAGGCTGTGACTTTGGAGTGCGGTGCTCGCCGGAGGACGAGCCCCGCTTTGGATCCCGTGGCAACCACCATCGAGGCCGCAATCGGGACCAGTCAGGAAATTTCCACTGCAGCTTGCAACCCGCCGCAGCCCGTAAGGCGGCGTGATGTAAAGCTGAGCTCGTCCTTCGGCGAGCTCAGCACTCCAAAAAAGACGTTCGCGAAGCCGATCGGTTTTTCACACAGTCTGGCGCGCGCTCAGGATGACATCTGTACGGCTGGGAGCCCTGGCTGCAGGGATTCCAAACTCTGTCACATTTCTGTTGACAGCCATTCCGAACAGGCCTACATTCTGAGCACGCAATCCGTGACAAGAGCAAAGTCTCCGTGAGGGGGCGACGCAATGCCGGAGGCCTCATGGTGAGGTGGCTCTGGCTTCCGCAGGATGCCCGAATTTTTTGAGGAGGTCCATCCTGCAATGAAGAAGTTCTCTGTCGCACGTGTATCCATCGCTTTCCCTTCCCTCATTCTGACTCTCCTGCTCATCATCGCCGTTCCTGCGGTGGCCCAGCAGAACCGGAGTAGCGAATCAGATCGTGGTCCGGCTTCGGAAAAGAGCCAGACGTTCGTGGCTCACAAGTTCGAACATGCACGGATGATCTCGGTACAGAGCAACGCGCCGGCCCGGATCGAAACTCAGGGCGTACGCGCCGCGATCGATCCCGAGAGTGGCGAGCTTCGCCAGCCGACCGCTGAAGAGATCCGCGCCCTCGACCTGCAGATGCCGGCCAGCAGCCGCAGCATCACTCAGGCTCAGCAGTTTCAGCTCCCGAACGGGGCCGTGATGATGCTCGTGCCCGAGGAGCTTCTCAATTACTCGTTCGCAACGATCTCGGACGGGGGATTTGCCATTCACTGTGTCGATGGCACCCCTGACGTCTCCGCCGCATCGCTGACCAACGACGCCGGGGAGAAAGAGTAACCATGAACGTCTCTCATCTCACCAACCGTTCTCATCGAGCATTCGCGACGATCGCGATTCTCGTTCTTCTCTGTGCAGCGATTCCGGCCTCGGCGGCGAACATCGTTCTCCTCAATGCCGACGGACCCGGAGTGGGGTTGAATGATCCGACACCCGTGGCGCCCCTCGGAGGAAATCCCGGCACCACCCTCGGGCAGCAGCGTCAGTATGCGTATCTCTTTGCCGCAGATCGCTGGGGCAGCACGCTCGACAGTCCTGTAACGATCTACGTGCAAGCCAGTTTTCAGCCGCTCACCTGCTCGCCGACCTCCGGCACGCTCGGCTCTGCTGGAGCGAGCACGATCTTCCGTGATTTCCCTGGGGCTCTCGAGCCCGCATCCTGGCATCACTCCGCCCTTGCCGACGCCCGCTACGGGGCTGATCTCATCTTCGAAGCCTACGGACCCGGTTACGAAGTTTACCCAGACGTCATCTCCCGCTTCAATTCCAACATCGGGACCAATCCAAACTGCCTGACCGGCTCGAACTGGTACTACGGGGTCGACCATCAGCACGGAACCGATTTCGACTTTCTGGCCGTCGTCATGCACGAGATCGGACACGGGCTCGGATTCGCAAACTTCGTCAATGAAGTGAACGGAGCTCTCCAGAGCGGGTACAGCGATGTCTTTACGAATCGTACCTATGACGTCACCAAGGGCAAGACCTGGGGTCAGATGACTCAGGCTGAGCGCGCCGCTTCCGCGATCAACGACAGGAACGTCGTCTGGATCGGCGACAACGTCACCTCGCAGGCTCAGACTCTTCTCGCACCGCGGCCGTCTCTCGTCGTCCTCACCCCTGCCTCGCTGAAAAGCAGCATCGAAGTTCAGGCAGCGGCATTTGGTCCGTCTCTCTCCGACAACGGCGGAGTGAGTGGTCGTGTCGTACTGGCGAACGACGGTGTTGGCGCAACGGCA
Source organism: uncultured Acidobacteriota bacterium (assembly GCA_963829355.1). Taxonomy (GTDB): domain Bacteria; phylum Acidobacteriota; class Thermoanaerobaculia; order Gp7-AA8; family JAHWKK01; genus CAWHHZ01. The sequence goes on along the minus strand of CAWHHZ010000027.1, from coordinate 6,587 downwards.
GATGCCTGCGAGCCACTCACGAACGGGGCCTGGGGAAAAATCGTCCTTGCCGATCGCGGTACCTGCGCGTTCGCGGTGAAGGTTGCGAATGCACAGGCAGCCGGCGCAAAGGGTGTCATCATCGCCAACAATTCTGCCGTCGGCTTGCCCGGTATGGGTGGCGCTGATCCCAGCATCACGATTCCCTCAGTCGGCGTCACGCTGGCGGACGGTAACGCTATGAAGGCCGCGCTCTCACCGAGTCTCAACGTCAAGCTGATCCTCGATCGTAATCACCTCGCCGGGGCAGTTGACGGTCATGTGCGGCTGTACGCGCCAAATCCGGTCGCCTCCGGGTCGTCGGGCTCGCACTTCGACGTCACCGCAACGCCGAATCTTCTGATGGAACCATTCATCAATTCGGACCTGCGCCCGGCGTACGATCTCGATCTGACGCCCGCTCTGATGCAGGACGTGGGCTGGACGCTGCTGCCGTAAGACGAAGCATCCTCGCACTCTAATCGAGCCCCCGGTTTTCCGACCGGGGGCTCTTTTTGTTCCTGAGAGGCTGCTCGTAATCTACTGCGATGGGTCCTACCGGGGCCGCCCCCAGGCAGGGCTCCGTGAGCCGGCAGTCTCGATCAGTCTTCTTTTTCGTAAGTATGAGAGTCCTGGATTGTCCCATCCACCCGGTGAATGACGAGCTGGCTCGGACGTTTGCCGGCAGCGAGATCGCGGGCGGCCGAGACGGCTTCCTTCTTCGTCGCGTGGAGCGAAGTTGCGCGCGATGCTCCCTCGAGCTCGATCGCCCACTGATCCCCGGACTTCTTGACGTGGTACGTCTTCGATCGCGAGACCATGCGGCTGGCGGCATCGCCAATCTTCTTCCTCAGCTCCGGATTTCTGTTGGCGATCACTGCTGCGGTCGTCGCTGCTGCCGCCGCGGCCACACCTGCTGCTGCGCCGATGATCCGTCCCTTCTTGCCCATGATTCTCTCCTCCCGTGTCAGAAGCGTCCAAGGCATCGTTGATGCCGGCGAGCGCCGTTCTAGGTGATACCGATGCTCACCGCCACGACCATTGCAATCGATCCGAAGATCCACATCTTGATCATGAACGGAATGACGAAGCGGAACCAGCGGTCGTATGGCACTCCTCCCATTGCAAGAATACCGACAAGCACGGCGTTCGTCGGCACCAGAATGTTCGTGAAGCCATCTCCGAATTGATACGCCAGCACCGAGACCTGCCGCGAAACGCCGACCAGATCGGCGAGCGGAGCCATCAGAGGCATCGTGACGTACGCCTGACCGCTGCCGGAGGGGATGAAGAAGTTGATGACACTCTGAACCAGGAACATGCCCACCGCAGCGAGGTGCGGTCCGAGGGTCTGGAGCGGTTGTGAGATCGCCCAGATGATCGTGTCGATCACCTGCCCTTCATTCAGTACGACCTCGATCGTTCTCGCGAACCCGATCAGAAGAGCAGTCGTCGTGAGCTCGGCCGCACCGACACAGAATTCGCGCGCCGTCCGATCCGCTCCCATCCGTCCGACGATTGCGAGAAGCACGGTCAGCGCGAGGAACAGTCCGCCCATTTCGATCAGGTACCAGTGCCACTGCTTGAGTCCGATGATGAGCACGACAATCGCTGCCAGGATGGTCGCGATCACGAGGCCGTGTCGCAGCGTGAAAGACGGATATTCGACCGCGGCATGCTGGGCCGCTTCGACATCCGCCACGAGACTCTCTTCGGGATTCGCCTTGACCTTCTTCGCGTATCTCCAGACATGATGAATGCCCACAGCCAGGAAGATCAGGAGAAGGATCAGACGGAACGTCAGCGCAGATCCCTGCGGTACGTCGGCGACCTCCTGGGCGATGAAGACGGTGAACGGATTGATGAGCGCCGCGCCGTAGCCGACTCCGTAGCCGACGCACAGCACCCCGATCGCGGTTACCGAGTCGTATCCGAGGGCGATGCAGAGGGCGACCAGCATTGGAACGAATGGGAGATACTCCTCGGCCATTCCTATGGTCGCCGACCCCGCGGCGAACACTGTCATCCCCCCCGCAATCAGGAGCAGAGGAGCATGGCCAAAGGTGTCGAGCAGTTTACCGATCGTCGCGTCCGCGGCTCCGGTTGCGCGAAACACTCCGAAAGCTCCTCCGATGATGAAGACGAAGAAGATGATCTCGGCGGCCGCCTCGAATCCCTCCGGAACAGCCTTGAAAACCGACCAGAGGCTGAGACCGGTGTCGTCGTCAGCAAGGGGCTGATAGCTTTCGGGGACGACCTGCTCGCGTCCGACTTCGTTCGTCACCCGCTCGAATGAGCCCGGCTGCAGCAGATGAGTCATCATCCACGCCAGCAGGATCATGATCGCAAGCAGAACGAGCGTATGGGGGACGCGCAGCCATTTCGATTTAGTCATTCATTTCTCTCCCACGGTTCGGACCGTCGCAATCTTCTCATAGCGAGCGAATCGAGGCGACCGGAAGGGACGAAGAGGGTCCGCGGGTGAATAGCTCTCTTTCCTGTCATTCCGAAGGAGCGGCTTTATCGCGACTGAGGAATCTGGCGGGTGGGCGATTGCAGCGCGGTTTCCCCCGCCCAGACTCCTCGCTGCGCTTCGGGATGACATGTTCTCGAATCTATGTCGACACCTGGAATCGTGCCACGGATGACAGGGATGGCAATCACTTTCGCAGCGGCGCATCTCCGATCCCCGGCCAGATCCGCACCACTCCAAACGCCGCGCGAATGGAAATCCAGATCGTCGTCAGAATCCATAGGATCGTGAAGGCATCGCGGCGGCTTTCGTCCAGCATCCAGATTCCGGCGACCCCAACGATCGTAGCGAATGCGACGACATTGCGCAGGAACCGGAAATCCCTCGTTCCCCAGTGGATGCCATCCGTTCCGAATGAAATTCCGTTCAGAGGCTGGCTGACCGCGGCGATCCACCACGCCGCACCAAAGAGAGGCAGAGCCTCAGGCGGCACGAGAAGTCGCTCAAACAGCGGTTGCGCCACCACCATGATCGCTCCCAACGCGACGCCGGTGATCACGCTCCAGATCAACACCACACCCGCCACGCGCCGGGCCTCCGCGAGCCGAGCCCCACCGACGTACCACGCAATCATGCTCTGTCCCGACACGGCGAACGCGTCGAGGAAGAGAGCCGTAAATTGCCAGACCTGACGGATCGCCTGGTGTGCAGCGCCCGCTTCTGCACCGATTCTCGTGGCGGCACGAGTGGTCAGCACGAGAAACGCGGTCAGAAGACCCGTCCGAAGAAACAGATCCCCCCCGATCGCCAACAACGCCCGCGCACCTCGGAAATCGAGCGGGCGGCTCACCCCTATCCCTCTGCGCACTGCGGCGAAGGTCCAGATTGCGCCGATCCACTGACTCACTGCACTCGCCGCCGCCGCTCCGGCAATCTCGAAAGCGGGGATCGGCCCGAGTCCGAACACGAGAGGCCAGTCGAGCGCGATGTTGATGACGTTGACCGCGACTGCGATCTTCAGCGGGGTCCGCATGTCGTGGATGCCGCGCAGCGCGCCAAATCCTGCAACCGTCAGAAGAACGGCTGGAGCAGAGATCAGCCGGATCCGGATGTAGAGAACGGCATTGGTCTCGAGGAGCTGCGTCGCGCCCATCCAACGCGCAACCGGGTGCGCCGCAACGACACCCACGACCGCGAGAACTGCACCGAACAGGAGCGCCAGGTTCATCGCGAGACCCGCCGCGTGCGCCGCGCGCTCCCTCTGGTTCGCGCCGAGCGCCTGAGCGACCTCGGTCTGCGTTCCGATCCCCAGAAAGTTGAAGATCCAGAACACAGCCGAGAGCGCCATCGTCCCGACACCGAGTGCCGCGAGTGGCGCCGAACCGAGACGCGCGACGAAGGCTGTGTCGACGAGCCCGGTCAGCGGCTCGGCAATCAGAGAAAGAAGAACGGGAAAGGACAGCAACAGCAGCGTCGCGTGCGGCCGCTCCCTGAAACGCTCTCCCTGATCCACCGCCGAAGTGTATTACGCTCGTGATCGAACGATCGGAAAAAAGGGGGGGTCGGCTCTCCAGGGCCGACTCGCGGGGGGCTCCAGCCCCCCGCAAGCGGGTTAACCGCCATGTTGCCTTTGCGGAGGGCTGGAGCCCCGACCCCCATCTTCGCTAGTCGTTCAGTTGCGGCGGGACGCCCATCTCCTCGAGGAGACGGTCGGCGCCATCGACGGCGTCCATCACCCACAGCATGTAGCGCGCATCGACCGCAATCGTCCGCGACAGCTCGGGAATGACGACGTAGTCCGATCCCATCGCTTCGTAGTTACCATCGAATGCCAGACCGATCAGCTCTCCCCGTGCGTTCAGGACTGAGGAGCCGGAGTTGCCGTTGGTGATATCGGTCGTCGAGAGGAAGTTCACCGGGAGCGTCTCGAGATCGGGATCGATGTACGAGCCGAACCGGCGCTCTGCCGCCAGCTTCAGTTGCCGCTCAGGCGAATTGAACGGCTCTTCGCCCGTGTGTTTCGCGACGAGACCCTCGATCGTCGTAAACGGTTTGTACGACACGGCGTCACGCGGCTCGTATCCTTCGACCGTTCCGAACGTCACGCGCAGCGTGGAGTTCGCGTCCGGCGCGAGCAGTCCGCCTCGTGAGCGTTTGAGAGCATCGATGTAGATCGGACGAAGCCGCGTCATCGCCCCATCGTCCTGCTTCCCCTGTTCGAGGTTCTGGTCGCCGATGACGCGCAGCGCTGCTGCGAGATCGATCATCGTGTCGCCGCGGGCAAGGAGCTCCTTCGTGCTCTCGTTGAACATCGCTTTACGCGCATCGAGATCGGCAGTCTTCGTTCCGGCGTAGAGCTTGTCGAGGTACGCTCCGATCTGCGCTTCGATCGTCGCCTTTCCCGTCGCCTTCAGCGCCCGATCAATCGCCTCGATCCGCTGTGAAGGAGGGAGTGCCGCCGCTTCTTCGAGCAGGTATTTCATGACGGCGCGGTCACTCCCGGGCTCGATCATCCGCTGATAACGATCGATCTGAGACGAGAGCTTCGACCACTCACGCTCCTGGTACGCGGCCTCGCGATCGACATCCGGCTTCGCGCGCTCACGGCTCAGCCTGTAGAGCATGTTCGCCTGCGAGAGCATCGGCGAGCCGTAGTAGAGCCAATAGAGCACCGTATCGCGCTCACGCGTCGACTGCTGCCGCTCAAAGATGTCATTGAGCTCATCGACTGCTGCGCGATAGCGGGCATGGAGCTCCGGGTCGTCCCGCAGCAGCCGCTCCATCTGCTCTTCTTCAGCGATGCGCTCTGCCAGCAGTCCACGCTCCCGGAACGCATCGAGCGTTCCTTCGTACTTTTTCAGGTAGTTCGCCAATCCCCTGATCCGTGAAGCGTTTCTGATCGCGACATCCTCATCCTTCGCGCCCTCGGTTTCGAGAATATTCATGACAGCCTTGCGATGACGGATTGACGTCGGAAATCCGAAGGTAATGTTCTCGCGCACTTCGGAAGCTGTCTGATAGCGCTGTGTCCGTCCGGGATAACCGGCAATCAGCACGAGATCGCCCTGGTCGAGATCGGATGTGGAGATCCGGAGGAAGTGCTCCGGCTCATACGGGACGTTCGTTTCGGAATAGTCGGCGGGTTTGCCGTCAGGACCGACGTAGGCTCTGTAGAACCCGAAGTCACCCGTGTGTCGCGGCCACATCCAGTTGTCGATCTCGCCGCCAAACACTCCGATTCCCTCTGCAGGTGCGTAGACGAGTCTCACGTCGCGGATCTCGAGCTGTGTCGTCTGCAGATATAGCGTGCCCTCGAAGAACGACGCGACACGACAGCGCACGCCACCCTGCTCTTCGCACCTGGCCACGAGGTTCTTTTCCCGGCGATCGAGCTCGTTCTGGCGCTCGATATCCGTGAGTGAACTCTCCAGGCTGCCGAGAACGGCGTCGGTCACATCCTCGATTGCAGTTGTGACATAGATCCGGCTTCCCGGTCCCGCGGGGATCTCGTCGTTCATCGTCTTCGCGAGGAATCCATCGCGGAGAAGGTTGCGCTCAGGACTCGAGTTGTACTGAAGCGATCCGTAGACACAGTGATGATTGGTGGCGATCAGCGCCTGTGGCGATACGAACGCTGCGCTGCAACCGCCGGTGGATACGATCGCTCCCATGGGGAAGCCGGTGAGATCGGCGAACTGCGCCGGATCGAGCTCGAGGCCCATCTCGATGAGCTGGTCACCGAGCTGCGGAATCTGCTGCGGCATCCACATGCCTTCCTCAGCAGCCAGGGGGAGGGCCGCCAGCACGGCGACCATAAGGACAGTTAATGATTTCGACAAGTTAACCTCCAGAAATGGGATACGGCCGGGCGGATCATAATGGATTTCACGTACCCGACGTTGTGACGCAGCGAACTGGCCCGTGTGAGGAGGCCCGGGACGTAAGAGTGGAGTGAAATGAACCCCAGGCTGTCATCCTGAGAGGCTGTGAAAAAATCCAGCGTGCCCTGCGCTGGTGGTGCTTACGGTTCGAGCTCAAGGAACGAGGAGGAGTCGCGGTGGTTCCTCGGTGACGACGAGTGATCCTTCGGCTCGCT
>CAWHHZ010000026.1:0-31896 GCA_963829355.1 uncultured Acidobacteriota bacterium | reverse complement strand
ATTGCGATACGCAGAGAGTGCGTGGTCGATACGCGGCGGGTGGATCAGGGAGCCTGCAGCCCGAAGCGCGTGTCATTGCATGCAGCGATGTGATTCCACTCGTCAGTCCAGCGACATCCCCGTCTCATTAGCGCCAGGTTTCGACTCGCAGTCGATCGATCCGCTCAAATTCGCCTCGGTTGTCTGTGACCAGTATGAGATCGTGTGCGCGGGCCTGCGCTGCAATCAGCATGTCGTTCGGACCAATCGGCTTGCCCGTACGCTCCAGTTCCGAACGGACTTGTCCGTATTCAGAAGCGGAATCGAGATCGAACTCGAGGGACGCCAGATCTTCCAGCAGCAGGTCCAGGCGATGGTGATTCTCCTGCGGACGGTTGCTCTTGTCGGCGCCATACCGAAGCTCGGCCACGGCGATGACGCTCACCACGACCTCGCCCGGAGGCACCTCCTGCAACCTTTCGATCACCCTTGGGTAACGCCCATTGAGGTAGTCGACGCAGACGTTCGTGTCGAGAAGGTAGCGCATCAGCGATCGAGGACCGGGCCTGGCTCGACAGGAGGAGGGTCATCCGGGTATGGAAATTCGGCGGCAGTGCCTGCGAGACTGAGAAACTGTTGACTCCACTCCGCTCTGCGCGACTCCAGAACCACGCGATTTCCTTCCCGGTAAATCAGCACCTCATCCTCGTCGAACCGATACTGTTTCGGAAGTCGGACCGCCTGACTCCCTCCCGACTGAAAAACCTTTGCAATGTCTGCCATGCGATCGGTTCCCCCGATGAAGTATACATAAATTGTAGATACATTGTTCCAATGCGGCGGCAGCGACGAGCGGAAGCTCCAGGGCCAGGTCTTGGAAGCCCCAGGGCCAAGTCTTTGATTGTCGGTCGGAAGCTCCAGGGCCAGGTCTTTGATTGTCGGTCGAGTCTACGAGCAGTAGACTTTTCACCATATTCGGGTGGCCGTTTCTACCAGGAGTAGAGTCGACCGAAAAACGAAGACCTGGCCCCAAGACACTCGCCAAGACACTCGCGAGTCTGGCTCCCCACCCTAACGGCCCGACCGCATGCGGATACGGTTCTCATCCACGATCCAGAGAGAGCCGATTGGATCGCGACGGGAGAGCTCCGGGATTAAGCGCTCGATCGTGTCGATGACGATGTTTCGATCCTGATTTCGAAGCCGGAGGACGATGAGACCCGGGAACTCTGCCGGTGGGTAGGCGTGGATGTTCGAGAAGCCGACATCGAGTGTGATGATGATGCGCTGCTCCCGTTTCAGGACAACACTGAGGTCGTGATCGACAGTACCTCGAAGTCCCTCTTCGGAAACGGTGTGAGCATCATGACCGGCTCGCTCCAGTCGCCTCGCGACCTCATCCGGCAGATTCTCATCGACCTTGAATCTCATCCGTGAACTGCGGGAGGAAAGTGGACGACGGACTACCGCGCCAGCTCCGCGGCGTACGCGATGGAGGCATGGACGTCGGCGAGCTCGAGAGAAGAGTAATCCTCCACGACCTGATCAGCCGTTCTTCCCGCAGCAAGATTGTCGAGAATCACCGAGACCATGACCCTGGTTCCTCGGATGCACGCCTGCCCGTGACAGGTCGCTGGATCGACGACGATTCGCTCACGCCAGTTCATGTAAACATTCTAACCGAACGTCCACGCCCTCTACTCCGATCGCTGGCGCCTGCCTCTCCCGCTGCCCGAGCCCGGCTTCTCAGCTTCTACTGTCCTCCATCCCGGAGCTCCATTCATCTCATTGAGCTCGTGCTTGTCCTGTGGAGTGCGGTGCTCGCCGAAGGACGAGCACCGCTTTGAATCAGTAGCGCATGAGGAGCAGCCGAGGGCCGCCGAGCATCTTGCCCTCGCCCGACAGATCCAAAGCTGAGCTCGTCCTTCGGCGAGCTCGGCGCTCCAAAGGCTCAGCACTCGCAAGTTAGTCGAGGATGGTGTCGTACGGGTCGTAGACGTTCAGACGATCGATCTTGAAGCTGTACCTGCAGTGATGAAGTACGTCCCCGATTCCTCCAGGCGGTGGGGAGGCGCGTGGTGCCAGTCACCCGTCATGTGCCCGATCGTCCCTCGGAACGCCCCTCGACGCAACCCCTTTGGAGTGCGGTGCTCGCCGAAGGACGAGCACCGCTTTGAATCCTTAGCGTATGAGGAGCAACCGCCGGCTCCGAGCATCCTTCTCCTCGCCGACAGATCCAAAGCTGAGCTCGTCCTTCGGCGAGCTCAGCACTCCAAAGATTATTCGGATTCGATGATTAGGAAACCTCTCCTCGCGCAACTCTATAGATAGTGGCGACTCCGGTTGGGCTGGTCGCCGTTCAGGAGGCATTCATGGAGGACGAGCTCATGATCGATGAGGAGTAGTCGAAACGGACCGGAAGAGGAAGGGGTGGAGCCGTCAGAGCTGCTGTCGTGATCGTGTCGACGAGGACGCGACCGAGGAGGAGCAGTGCCGCGCAGCATTCACCGCACTCGATCCCGCCCGCACCCTCTTCGGCCGCGACAACTTCGACCGCTTCCTGTGACGAAGCCGTCGCCCCGGGAATGTCCTTCTCCATCGCAACGAACACACCCGACCCGTCACAACGACTGCGCTGGCTCGCAAACGGATGCCGGTGAGCAGATGTGTTGAGGGGCTCGAGAACTTGTCTTTTTGAGCTGTGAGGTTGAGTTCTCACTCGCTCCGGGAGCGTCTCAATTTTCAGTTTTCATCTGTTCATTTCCGCTGGTGCGGCAGACGCTCGTTCTGCTCAGGCGATCGTGGAGGGCGAGTGACGCCCGCCCGAGCGCCAGGAGGCTTCCAATCAGCACCACACTCCCGGCGATCGAGGCCAGCACGGCGATTCCCCAGCGCCCGCTCAGGAGCGCCAGCGTCCAGCCCCACAGACCGACCGTCTGGAGGGCGCTGCGGCACCAGCGTCTTTGACGCGATGTTGGGTGGCAGCCGGCATCGCGAACGCGGAGGCGAAGCAGGCGCTTTCCCACAGTGGCGCCGGTGAGTGGATCGAGTAACCAGGCCACGAGCAGGGCGAGCGGGAGCAGATAGACGACCTCGCCGACGGCTCCGAGCATCATGGGCAGCGGACCCTTCCACAACGTATCGGCATCACCGATCCGAAGGGTCACGACGGCCCGGTGAGCGAAGAAGGTGCCGATATTCGACGCCAGCACGAGACTCACGACGAATCCCACACCCGTGTCGATGATGGCGGCTGCCGCTCGAATCCGGAATCCGGCGCGCCTTACGGTCACGACGGAGGAGCGCGCCGCCCCGCTACTGTCTGGTGAGGCTCGCGACACCGTTGCCACCGGTCGGCGAGGTGAAGTTGAACGTCCCGCTGATTTCCGACTCCGTCACGGTACCGGTGTAGGTGAAAGCGCCGAAGTTGAGCACGCCCGTAACGGTCCCGCCGCCGCTCCCCGCTCCGCCGGCGTTCAGGCTGCCGGTGCCGGCGCCCACCGTGTCTGCGGTAAACGTGAAGTTCAGCATGTCACCCGACACGGTGCCGGTACCGCTCCCGGTCTCCTTACCGAGTCCGAGGCTCTCGAGACCGATCTCACCCGACGCCGTCACGGCCGACCCGTTCACGGTGAAGTTCGCTTGAAGAGTACCGGAGACATCATACCGGGTGTCCGTCCAGGTACCCACCCAAGTGCCCTCGAGAGATGAGAAGGGTGAGGGCGTCGCTGTCCCGGGATGCCGCACGGCCCGGCGACGAAGTGAGTTAATGGCGAGCGTTGCGCCTGTTTCGTGATAACTCGCACTGATTGTCGCCGTCCCGGCGCCGACGGCCGTGACCAGCCCGTCGGCGGAGACCGTCGCCACCTCGGAATTCGACGAGACCCATGTCGCAGAGCTCGTCACGTCGAGGGTCGCCCCATCGGCGAGCGTGGCCGTGGCGGTCAGTTGGCTGGTCTCCGCCGCGTCCGTCAACGTCGCGGCGCCAGTGATCGAGACCGAGACGACTGATGGATCAGGTGATGTTGGCGAAGTCACCGTGAACTCTCCCTGGCACGCGACGACGATCGCGCCGACCAGAAATACGAACATCAGAGAGGGCTTCGTTCTGAGTCCCATCTTGCGAGCCTCGATGACGATCTCCCGATTCCTGAGATCGTCCATTCTTCGGGAATATGGTCGTAATCATACCACCGGCGTCGAGTCGAGATCGTCCCGCTGCGCAGCGTTGGGGGTCGGGTTTTCCACAGGGCAGTGTCGAAGAATTGGTACTCTCCCGCCCGTTGACGGCTGTGGAGAGTTTGAAGGAAGCGGTGCGGTAGGGTTGGGGACTAAATTTATGATTCTGGCTCTGCCTCAATCCCCCCCTGCCGCTTGCGGTTTCAGCTTCACTTTCCCGAATCCGGGAAGGCAGCTTACTTGTAACCCGTTTACAATCCATGCATGGCCAGTGAAATCCGACAGATCCTCAGTGAGCGCCGCGAAGAGATTCTCGAGGTCGCCTCGAAGTATGGCGCGAGGAATGTCAGGGTCTTTGGATCGGCATCGCGGGGGCAGGATGATGCCGAGAGTGACCTGGACCTGCTGGTGGAGATGGAGCGGGGCCGGTCTCTTTTCGATCTCGGAGGCCTGTTGACCGAGCTGAACGAGCTTCTCTCCTGTCACGTGGACATCGTGACGGAGGCTGGGTTGAAGGAGCGTATCCGGGATCATGTGATCGCGGAGGCAATTCCCCTGTGAGGGATCCGCGGGAGCGGCTGCGGGACGTCCTCGAGGCCATTGAGCGGATCGATCGATACACGAGCCAGGGCCGAGAGAAGTTCGACCGCGATGAACTGGTGCAGAGCTGGGTCGTGCGGCATCTGCAGATTATCGGCGAGGCGTTGCGGAGCGTGCCCGAGGAGGTGCGCATTCTGGCTCCAGAGATTCCATGGAGAAAGATCGTCGGAGCGCGTCATATTCTGGTTCACGACTACTTCGGCATCGATCTCGATGTCGTATGGAATGTTGTAGAGCGTGAATTGCCGGAGCTCCGGCGCCAGATTGGGCTCCTGCTTTCACGGCTCGAATCGAGCCAGTAAGAGGAGCACCGGCTCGATCACATCACTCATCATTGTCTCATCTTTTCCCTCTACCACATTCTCTCTCCTACACTACACTGAAGTTCTTCAGATCGAGAAGAGTTTGCCGCCGTCGCTCTCCAGCTGATCGTTCTCGAGCACGAGCCCGACCCCGACCCCGAGCCCGGCTTCTCAGCTTCTACTTTTCACTTTTTCACTTTCTCATGTGGTCCGGTCGCTGCATCCCCGCCGCCGAGACCGACGTCGTGCAGAGCCTGCTTCAGGCCGAAGAGCGAAACAGGTTGCTGAAAAATTCTATCGCCCGGAATGTGGTCATACCGCGATCGGACAGGAGACCATGACGAACAGGGATCTTAGAGATGAGCCCGCACATTCAGTGACAGAGGCGGGACGGTATCTGCGACTGTCACCGGCTACGCTTCGGTCGTGGTTCATCGGCCGGCAGTACGAGACGACGCAGGGCAAAGCAGAGTTTCGACCTGTTCTGAAACCGGCCGGTTTGCGGCCTCCAACGCTCTCTTTCTCGAATCTGATCGAAGCACATGTGCTGCGATCCCTCCGAACCGAGCATGGCGTTCCGTTGTTCGCGGTTCGTCAGGCGCTCGCCTGGGCGGAGAAGGAGCTTTCGATTCAGAATCTCCTGTTGCGTGAGGAGCTCTGCACTGCCGGAGGCAAGCTGTTTCTCGATCGGTACGGAGAACTGATCAACCTCTCCGCGTCGGGACAGCTCGCGATGCGCCGCATCTTCGCCACCCATCTCCAGCGAGTCGAGTGGGGCGAGCTGCGACTTCCCGTTCGCCTCTACCCATTCATGGTCGCGGAACAGATCGACGCAAAGCCGATTGTGATCGATCCGCAGATCTCGTTTGGCCGTCCGGTGATCAGTGGTGCATTCATTTCCACGCGCACGCTGCTCGACCGGATCGACGCGGGGGAGAGCATTGGTGAGATCGCGGCTGACTACGAGATCACAACTCCGGCAATCGAAGAGGCCATTGTCTTTGAGCGCGCTGCGTGAGCTACACCTTCTTCACCGACCGTGACCTCGGACTACCCTGGTGAGATCTCAAACACGCCCGGCTTCAAGACCGGCAGTGCGTCTGCGGGCCCTCCGGATATCGGACGAAGTTTCCGTTCTGGTAGACGATGTCGTCTTCGAAGCAATGCCCCGGCGCATTCACCTGCTGAGGGATCGGGAGCGTTTCGGGATCAAGCTGGCCGTCGCTTCCCGGGGAAACGATCCGGTACTGTTGGCCATCTCCCGTTCCATAAACCGGTACCGGCCTCCCCACGGATCCTGCTCCGGAAGAACCTTGATGTAATCAGGCACGACAACTCTCTTGAGCGCAGCGAAGCTGATCTCTCCGCGAGGCGCGAGAGCCGCGCCGGTACTGTAGGTATTGTGGTCGACCGCAAACGTTTCCCACGCCGTGGCTATCATTCCCATCTCGTGCATGGCCTTCCTCTGTTTCTGAAGATCTTCCGCCATTTCCTGTCTCTTCGCGAGCTCGTCCTCCCCCGCTCGCCGATAAGCGCCCGCTCCATCCGACTGACTGGGCGCTCCATAGCGACGACGAGGAGTGAGCACTGGAGACTGAACGATGAGGGAGTCATCGCTTTCGTCCAGGACGGCGATAACGGGAGTCGGGGTGGCGCCGGGGAAGTCGATTCGAATGCGCGTGTCGTCCATGAATCGGTAGTTGCCGATCCTCGGCTCAGCTTCACCGGTCACGATGATGCTCCCGTCCTTCAGGAACTCGATGATCGCGGCATCGTCCTCGTGGACCCACATGCCGAGCACCGTTTTCTCCGGCGCCTTTTCTCCGGAACATGACGCGGCCGCGAGGATCCCCAGCAGAATCAAAAGTTGACGCAGAGTCGCTTGGGGTCTGGCCTGTGACTGTCGATCTCTCTCATCAGCGGAACTCAGAAGCATTTTCCCTCCGGTTGTTTCGTGGGTGTGTCCAATGAGTCGGTCAGGGGTGTCGTCGTGAAACGGTCGATCCGAGGGCATCGGTACCTTTGTCGCGAGTCAGGACTCGAACGGTACCAGTCCGATCCGGCAGTCATTGCAGATTCCGGCTGTGATCACATACTGAATCTCGCACCTCGGACAGTAGGTCTCCGATCGCGACTCCCGCGCGGGTACGAGGCTGAACCTTGCCTGGAGTTCCTGATGCTTCTCGAGCCATTCGTCGAGATACGGTTTCCATGGGTCGTTCTCGTCCCCGCTCCACCACCGGCTTCTCACGAACCGGGCGGCATCATCGTGACTGGCGAGCCGTGTGAGGACCGCAGCCGGATGGAAGCGGCCGAAGACCGGACGGGCGAGATGCCTGGGAGCATTCATTGCCGTCGCCGGTGATACGAGCATGGTCAGCGACGTCGTCCAGCGTCCGAATCGGTCAAACGGCAGCAGGGCTCGATGCGCCACTGCAAAGGCACACGCGACCAGCAGGTCGAGGAGGAGTACAACCCCGACCATTTCGAGACCGATGTTCGATGCACCAATCCAGATCGCGAGAACAGGCAGGACGACGAAAACGACCATAAACAGGATGCCTGACAAGATGCTCGGTAGCCGTGTGAAACGTCGGAAGCGCTTCCATTCCACCTCGATCGCGTCGTCATCGAAAGCTCGGCGCATCGCATCATCAATGACATGCGAACGATCCTCAGGGGGAGCACTCTGGCAACTCAGAATGATCCGCCTGATCTCGCGCGCCAGGGTCACTGTTCCGAACTGGATCTCGCGCGAACCGTTCAGAGTGATCGTGTTGCTCCACTGCTCGACCGAGGTGATCGTGCGCCAATCGTGTCGTTCCCAATCGGTCGCGGTTTCGAGGGCACTCCCCCGATCGAGGGTGTAGAGATAGTCCCGATCGAGACGCACCGGCCACTCTCCACAAAGAAAATCGTAGCCAGCCGGAACCGTGCTGGCCCAGATCAGCGACGAGCTGAGATTGCCCCGGTTGGCCGCGCGCCTGGCCGGCGCCATCCCCTTCCAGGTGCGAACGATCGCCTCGCTGTCGTGGCGGAGCCAGAGCACGCTCTCGCCCAGCCACAGAAAGGCGATGAGGAGGAGAAGCAACATCCACTCGGACATCGGATCAGGCCGGCTCTTTCCTCCCGAACAGTTTCCGGGCCAACGTCGCTAGTGCGATTCCGATGAAGACAATGAGCTTTACGAAGCCCTTTCCCAGCTTTGCCAGGATGCCGGTTTTTGCCGCGACTGCCGCGGCTCCTCCCGTGACCAGGGCGGCGAGGCCGTACTTTGCCACCTTGTCACCCTCTTTGAACTCCGCGTACCGTTGCCCTGGATCGTATGCGAAGTCGGCGAGAAGACTCTGAAACTCAGGCAGCACCGTGGGGAGTTGATCGGGGGCACAGACGAGCGCGACTTCCATAACCCCGTAGCGACCGAGCAGGCGGGTGTTGTGGTTGACCGATCGCTCACCATCACTCACGAGCCGAATGGCCCACTCCAGGTTGTGCGTAGCCTCGTTGTACCGCGGCTCGGTTTCCCATCCTTCGACGTGGAGTGGACTCCACCCGCGCCGCTTCCTCTCTTCGTTGCCGCTGTCTGTTCCTTCAGAAATCGCTTTCAGCATCGCAGTGGCATCGAGGTCGTTCTTTTCGTCATCCCGAACATATCCGCTCTCATCGAACTCGAATACGGCGAACCACTCGAGGCTTTCCGGTGCGACGAATCCGACCTCCCGACCCGTGAGAGGATTCTCGGTCAGCTCCATCATCGTGTCGACGTCACGACCGGTTGCGAAGACATATCCAGCCGGAATCGTGATCGATGCGATTGACTCCATCGGTCCGCGATCAGGACCGAAGACCCAGTCGATCGACTCGAGCCTGCTCTGGAATTCCTCGTCTGTGAGGGCGGAACTGACGGGCGCCATCAATGACACCAGGATTGTAAGGAGCGCGAAAGATACAGCCAATCGTTTCATCATGCTCACCTCCGATTTTGACCCACGCAGACTAGCCCATAATGGTGACTTGGCGCATCCTTCATTTGGGGGAGAAGCACCGTCTCGAAAGTCAGGGAGCTGGAGCCCGCCTGGTGCAGGAACGCACGCCTCCCGCCTGCTGAATGGCTGGGCCCTCTCCCGCACACACGGTGCCGAGGCAGGGTTCAGGTCTGCGTCCGGGAGCCGAACAGCTTGCGGAGGGCTGGAGCCCATCCGCGGGTCGCCCCTGGAGAGGCGACCCCCACGGGGCGTCCTGCGCCTGAATGCATGCCGGTCCCCGGGTGATTCGAAAGGGCCAGGTCTTTGATCGACGATCGAGTCTACGACGAGTGGAAAATGAAGTTCATTCGGGCCGAGTTTCTACCGCTCGTAGAACGAACCACCGACCGCAGACCTGACCCTCCAGGGTCTTTAAGGTGCTCGACTTCGGCCTCGCGAAGCTCGGAGGGGCGGAGCCCGAGGACGCGGACGAGGACGCCGAGACCCGGGTCAGGCTCCGCACGCGCGAGGGAACCGTGATGGGGACCATTCCCTACATGTCACCCGAGCAGGCGCGGGGCAAGCCGGTCGATCACCGGAGCGACATCTTCTCGCTCGGGATCGCGCGGGACGTGCGGAACGAGCTCGAGTCGCTGCGGGACGAAGTGCGGCACGGCCAGAGCGGCGGGCGCGTCTCGACGCTGACATCGGGCGGGCATCCGGCGGCGGGACGGACAACGAGACGCGTATGGGTCTGCTGTCGAGCAGGGAGGGCTGGGCTCGCGCCCGTGAGGCGGCGGAGAAGGCGCTGGCGATCGATCCGGACTACGCATATGCGCACGCCTTACTCGGATCGATTGCGATGTATGGCGAGAACGACCTCGCCCTCGCCGCGAAGCACTACGAGCGCGCGCTGGCGCTCGATCCGACGAATCTCGGGGTGCTGGGCGGTGCCGCCGCCTTCCTTCAGAACCTCGGCCGTTTGGACGAGGCGCTGGCACTCAAGGAGGCGATCGTCCGCCGCGATCCGGTGAACGTGACGGCCCTCGACACCCTGGGCATCTCGCAGACCTGGGCCGGCCGTTACGATGCGGCGATCGCCTCGTATCGCACCGTGCTGAGTCTCAGGCCGGGGCGGGGCTTAGCGCACTATGGGCTCGGCGTCGCGCTGATGCTCAAAGGCGACGGCCAGGCGGCGCTCTCCGAAATACTACAGGAAGATCTCGGCCCGGACGGCTGGGGAGAGATCGGCCTGCCGATGGCGTATCACACACTCGGCAAGGCCCCGGAGTCCGATGCCGCGCTCGAGCAGCTGATTCGGGATCAGGCAGAGATTTCTGCCTACAACATCGCCTATGTCTACGCCTACCGCGGCGAAGCGGACAAGGCGTTCGAATGGCTCGACAAGGCGGTCGAGTATGGCGACGGCGGCCTCGCCGAGATCGTGACGGAGAACCTCTTCGACAAGATCCACGCCGACCCGCGCTGGGTGCCGTTCCTGCGCAAGCTCGGCAAGGCGCCGGAGCAGCTCGCGAAGATCCAGTTCGAGGTCACCCTCCCGAAGAACTGACTTAAGGGGCTTCTGGCCGCATCGTCATGCCGAGCGGGCGGACGGGCGGGCATGCGAGGCATCTCGCAAGTTGCGTACTTCGTATGCTTCGGGAGAGATTCGAGGCGCGTGAGAATGCTCGCAAATCGAGACGGAGTGCGTAACCTGGGAGCCCCCCTTCGGTTCCCCCCGCCCAGCACTCCTCAGGGAGGCACTCGCATGCCCACCCTCCCCCCGCTCAGGGCGACATTTCATCAACTCAACCCCATTACCCTTCAGCCGGGGGTTGGAGTCGCAGGACACAACCAACCCGAAGCCCGTGAAGTGGGCGACCGGCGTGACGCTGTGCCGCCAATCGAGGTCTGTCGCCCGCGTCGCGGGCTCTTTCGCAGAGGCAGCTTCCGGCGACAACGGAAATCGCCGCCCGAAGAACCGTCTCGAGCATCTTAGAAAACGGTCAGGAATTGTTGGGGGAATTGGAATGGTGCTATCGTTGCTATCATCTCCATTGGAGGCGCACCATGGGCCAACTCATCGTCCGGAATCTCGACAACGAAATCGTTCAGGAGCTCAAAGAGCGAGCGGCTCGGCACGGACGATCCGCTGAGGAGGAGCACCGGCAAATCCTCCGAGAGGCCCTGAAACCGAAGTGTCCGAGAGTCTCGTTGAAGGATCTGATCGCGGAGATGCCAGAGATCGACGAAGCAGATCTGGAGCGCAAGGATGACCTCGGACGCGAGGTTCACTTGTGAGCTTTCTGATCGATACGAATGTCATTTCGGAAGTCAGAAAGGGTGCTCGATGTGATCCCGGTGTTTCCGCATGGTGGGCTGGGGTCAGCGACGATGAGATCTACCTCAGTGTCCTTACGACTGGAGAGATCAGGAAAGGGATCGAGAACGTCCGGCGCCGTGACCCGGAAGGAGCCGCTTCGCTGGAGGGCTGGCTGTATCGGATTCTGAACGATTTTGCCGATCGGGTGCTCTCGATCGACATTCCGATCGCCGACGAATGGGCCCGGCTCAACGTCCCGGACCCGCTTCCCGTGATCGACGGCCTCATCGCCGCGACCGCCAAGGTGCGTGGTCTGATCGTCGTCACTCGCAACACCAGCGACATCGAGCGAACGGGAGCGAGAGTATTGAATCCGTTTCGGAACTGAGCGGTGGCGGCTACCTCACGATCTCGTCTTCCTGCAAGATCGTCTGATCCGACCCTCTTCGATTTCCCGTTCGGTGACGCAAGCCTGTCCTCTCCCGGCAGTTCCGAGGCTGATCCCCCATCAGAGTCGCTCGCACGTTGGTCCGTTTGGTATTCTTGAACCTTCCATGCAGCTCCAATCGGGTGCGACGCTCGGTCACTACGAGATCGTCGACCTCCTCGGCAAGGGAGGGATGGGCGAGGTCTGGCGCGCGCGGCTCAAGCGCGAGGTCGCGCTCAAGGTGCTCCCCGAGGAGATGAGCGGCGATCCCGAGCATCTGTACTGCCTCAGCCGGAACATGACAGATCGAAATCCGTGCAAAATACACGGAGAGGAGAACCGTCATGTCGAAACCGAAACGAAGCCGTCGTAACTTCACGAGCGAGCAGAAGGCCGAGGCGCTGCGGCGCCATCTGGTCGAGCGAGTGCCGATCTCGCAGATCTGCAACGAGATGAGCCTTCAGCCGAGCGTGTTCCATCAGTGGCACCGGCAGGCGATGGCGAACCTGGCTGCGGCGGTGAGCGGTCCGCCGGAGTTCGGGCCTGGCAAGCGAGAGAAGGAGCTGACCACGAAGGTGTCTCGTCTCGAGGAGCGCCCGCCACGACGATCGTCTGGAGGCGAGCAAGTTCCGCGATAGACTCAGATGTGCCCACAGTACTTCGCAAACACGGTTATCGATTCTTCTTCTATTCTGGAGATGGACACGAACCTCCCCACGTTCACGTGGAGAGGGACAGGATGGTGGCGAAGTTCTGGTTGGCTCCGGTGAGGCTGGCCAGCAGTGGAGGTCTACGCCGCACTGAAATCAATAAGGTGCAGAGAGTCGTTGATGAGAACATGAATCTGTTCGTGGAGGCGTGGAATGAGTTCTTCGGCGATTGAGATCAGGCTTCCTTCCGTGAGCGATGTGATGGTGACTGCAGACACGCTTACGGTAGAGCTGAGCGATGGTCGTACTCTGTCTGTCCCTCTGGCCTGGTATCCGCGACTGATCCACGCCACGCCGGCAGAGCGTGATGACTGGAGATCGATCGGTAGCGGAGAAGGAATTCACTGGCCGCAGCTCGACGAGGACATCAGCGTCGAAGGGCTGATCGCCGGCCACCCCTCGGGCGAAAGCAAGGCCTCACTCGAGCGCTGGCTCCAACAGCGCAACCGCTGACCCACTCGGGCGAATCACTCCCGGTCCGGAATCGTTCCATCCGAGTCTGGAGTCCCCAGTCCGAGCCCGGCTTCCCAGCATCCACTGTCCGAGGTGTTCACCACTCACCACTCGGCATTCAGCATTTTCATCGTTCATCGTTCATCGTTCATCGTTCATCGTTCATCGTTCATCGTTCCTCCGTCACTCCCGTTCCGCGATCACGATTTCCGGAAAGGCTTTCTGACATCGGCCGAGGAGAACCATCGCACGACTACGGATCGATTTGGAGCCTCTGGGCGGCAACGCGGCGATCCTGCTCCTCTGACACTCTGACGACTGATTGAGTGAGTTCGCCGCCGTCGCCCTCGAGCTGGTCGTTCCCGACCCGAGCCGGCTTCTCAGCTTCTACTTTTCACTTTTCATTTTGAACTTTTCACTCTCTCCTCTGGTCCGAGATCGACCGCCCGCCGCCACCGAAACCGACCTCATGGAACGCACGCAACAGGCCGAAGAGCGACGGGTGGCGGCGGTGGAGAATCTGAAGGAAGCGGTGCGGAGGGTGGGCTCTGCGAAGTAACGTTAAGATTCTGGCTCTGACCCTGACTTAACCTCGCGCGGAGAAGAGTCAGGGGCTCAAGACCCCCGCCATCATCCTCTTCGGAATCTACCTCGTTCTCGTCGTGATGAAGGTCGTGGGAGCTGGCGCCGAGCGCGAAATGGCTACGGGGCTTCCAGAACCACAAGGAGCGTGAAGTTGTAAGCCATGTGCATGGTCATGGGTGGATAGATCGAATCTGATCGCAGCCTCCACAAGAGCGCTCCGATCGAAAGCAGTGAGATCATGATGAGTGGACGGGCGCCGTGGTAGACAGCGGGATGCAATGCGACGAAGCCTAATGTGACCAGACCTCCTCCGATTTTGGGGCCGAGGTCATGGCTGAATCCAGCCAGCAGGGCGCCTCGAAACAGCAGTTCCTCGAGGAATGGACCGACAAAGGCAACTGCCAGGACCAAATAGGGCCCTCCAGTAGTCGAAGCATGCGGGTGTAAATTCGTCACGGTTGGGTCCGATGTCAGCTTCAGCAAAAGGGGGGAAATCATGCTCAGGAGGCTCCCCGAAATCGCGGCCCCAATCAGGAATGCAGTAGAAGGTGCATCAAATCCGAGACCAGCGGCGCCCTTTCTCCACGGGTTCATCACCCAGGATTCCAGAAGGTACACCGCTGCACAGCTCGTCAGTACCAAAGCTGCCAGGACAGTGAGAGCGCTGAGCGTATCGACGTTGCCGGTCGACTCCGGAATGAGTAACAGCGGCTTCCATTCGCCGGCGCCGGTGAAGATGATTCGGAGCCAGGTGAGTCCGATGAGGCAGACAATATAGACCGCGGCAGCAAGAACCAGGAGATAGATTGCCCTGATCGAACCGATTGTACCTTCGTCAATGGCTCCTTTCCGCGGCGTGAACTCCGGCCCTACGAAAGGCGTATCAGGAATGGTTGAGGAAGGATTCGGAATACTCTCGGCTTCTTCGAGATGTGAAGATTCGATGTCGGTCGGAACTTTTCGCATACTCTCGAACTGTGACTCTGATTGGGCTTGGCCGGACCACCACTGCTCGAAGTCGCGGAGAGTCGGCGGCGGGGCGACATTCGGAACCGGCAGGAGAGGTGGCTTTCTGCGAAACAGGCCGACGGTAAAAAGGACGATGATGAAGAAGCGAAGTACGAGTGCTGGCACCGCCTGTTTTTCCAGGTACGCCAGAATTACAGTATCAGCGATGTAGAGTACGAGCATCGCCTGAAGCCCAATCGCATCGCCTCGCCAGGCCATTGTCCCGAGCACGAACGCCACGACACCGAAGGCGATGTGAACCCAACCGTTGGCGGATTCTCCCAGACTGTCCGAGAACGCTTGAGAAAAACCGTTCAGAATCGTCACGATGCTGACGAGAAAAGCCAGGGCGGTGGCGGCCCGATATCTCCCGGAACCGGGCCCCTTCGTGGGCGACGTCTCGAACATAGGAAGGAGTGTACCGAAATCGCAATAGCCGCCGACGCCCCGACCCCAGGCTTCCCTCGCGGTGACGTCGATCATCGGTCTGTCGCCGTAAAGTTAACGCCGTAAAGTTAACGTCGGAGCTGGAAAGCTAACTTTACTCTGCAAGAGTCGGCAGATAGGGGGCGCCGATGGAAGTTTGCGGCGTGTGGATCAACTCGAGTCGCAGCACTGACCGTTGCACTGGTCATGGCGTCGCCGAGCGTGTCACCTGTCGCCAGCGCCATCCCGCCTCCTGCTCTTTGTGGTCAGGGGGGAGTATATCGTCCGATCGGAATGCTGAATGCGGAATGCTGAATGCTGAATGCGGAATGCTGAACGCTGAAGTGAGAAGTTGCGACGGACGATGGGAGGGTCGATTGCTCGCAGCCATGGCGAGGCCCTTCGCGTTCCCACCCACCCGCCCGCTCAGGGTGACGCGGGGGATGTCATCCCGAGCGGGTGGCGGGCGGGCATGCGAGGGATCTCGCCATCCGGGGGTATGTTGCGCATCAGAGGAGAGACCAGTCGCTCGTGCTGACGTCACGGCAACCGTCCATGGCGAGGCCCTTCGCGTCCCCACCCTCCCTCCCGCTCAGGGTGACGCGGGGGATGTCATCCCGAGCGGGTGGCGGGCGGGCATGCGAGGGATCTCGCCATCCGGGGGTATGTAGTGCATCAGAGGAGAGAACAACGGTCGCTCGTGCATGACGTCACGGCAACCGTCCATGGCGAGGCCCTTCGCGTCCCCACCCCCCCACCCGCTCAGGGTGACAATCTTTGAACTTTCGAAGATCCGATAGAATCTTGTTCGATGAAGCGAATGTCCGCCACACCCTTCCATCAGCCCCGATTTGGTTCGTGGAGAATCAGTTGCATAGGGAGAGTCGTCGCCGGGGAGATGCGAGAAGGGTTGAATGGATTCAAAGTCTGAACTGACATCGGAGACTGGGCGCGCGAGGGGCGCCACCGGACTGATCGACCGAATCCAGAAGCGCTGGGACCGTATCCGGGCAGAGCTTCTCCGAACCCTGCTCCGGGCTGCCCCGGTCGAGCAGAGAAGACTTCTCGTCCTCACAGTATTCGTCGGGGTCGCCTGTGGTCTCACGGCCGTTCTGTTCCATGTCGCCCTGCGCCGGGCCGCGGACTTCCTCTCCCTGAAAGCCTTCTACAGTGACAGTTGGATCGCTTGGCTTCTGCTCACCCCGACGATCGGTGGACTCGTGGCCGGGATTCTTCTGGAGTGGTGGGTTCCGGAGGCGAGAGGGAGCGGCATTCCGGAGATCAAGAAGGCGTACCTCGAGAGTCGGGGCCGCGTACCCGTGCGGGTCGTGATCGGAAAGTTCGTCGTCAGTCTGATCTCGATCGGCTCAGGAGCCTCACTCGGTCGCGAGGGTCCGACCGCGCAGATCTGTGCGGGAATCTCGAGCTTGTTCGGAAGCGCCGGGGCTCTCTCGCGCCGGGCGCTGCGGCGGATGCTTCCGGTCGGCGTCGCGGCAGGAATCGCGGCGGCATTCAACGCACCGATCGCTGCCGTGACATTTGCGATCGAAGAGATCGTGGGCGATCTGGACCAGGCCGTTCTCTCCGGTGTCGTCATCGCGGCGGCGACGGCGGCAGCCATCGAACGGGGGATTCTCGGACAGCATCCTCTGCTCGAGACCTCGGCAACCTATGCGATTCACCATGCTGCCTCTCCGCTTCTCTATGTCGTGCTGGGGATTCTCGCTGCGATCGTGTCCACCGGCTTTACGCGCTCTCTGATCTGGCTTCGTGGCTGGTTCAAGCAGCAGAGCATGATTCCGAGGTGGTGCCTTCCTGCCGTGGGCGGAGCGGTCACCGGGGCTCTGGCGATCATCGCCGTCTACTGGATCGGAACCGGCGGGATCACCGGTGGTGGATACACAACGCTGACCGAGGCGCTCGCTGGACATGTCGCCCTGAAGGCGGTGCTGGTGCTGGTCGTATTCAAGGTGGTCGCGACGGTGTTCTCCTATGCGAGTGGCGGAAGCGGCGGTGTCTTCGCACCGTCTCTCTTCATCGGTGGGATGCTCGGTTGTGCAGTGGGATATCTGGACCAGTGGCTCTTCGGCACTGGTGGAAACATCGGCGCGTTTGCCCTGGTCGGAATGGGGGCGGTCTTCGCGGGAACGATCCGGGCACCGATCACATCAGTGCTCATCATCTTCGAGATGACCCAGGGGTATTCGCTGATCCCTCCGCTGATGATCGCGAACATGACCTCCTATCTGCTGGCAAGACACTGGGACCGGCTCCCACTCTACGATGCACTGCTCGAGCAGGACGGATTTCCGGCGCGCGCGCAGCGTGACGCGCGGCTCTCACGGGTGCCGGTGGGCACAGTGATGACGACGAAGGTGGCGATGGTCAGGGAGTCGTCGACAGTGGACGAATCCCTCGACGAGCTCAGCGAGCACGAGTACGCCATCTATCCCGTGGTGGCGGAGAACCGTTCGAGCTTTGTTGGATTCATCAACCGCTATCGTCTCTACAAGGCATCGAGGGACGGAGAGGGTGCGAATCGGGTGGGCGACTACGTCACGACGAGCTCGATTCTTCATCCCGACACGCCTCTGAGCGTCGCCGTGGAGCGCCTTCACCAGGAGGGTGCGCACCTTCTGCCGGTCGTGGAGCGAGGCAGTGACCGTCGCTTCCTCGGTCTCCTCACCTCGACCGATGTCGTACGCGCAGAGGCGGAGGATCAGGCCTGAGGGAGTCGCGTCGCCGCGCCTTGGGGGGTCGGCTCTCCAGGGCCGACCCGCGGCGGGGCTCCAGCCCCCCGCAAAGCAGCATTTGCAAGCTCAGATGCTGCACTGAGCCAGTTGAACTGAAACTAAAAGATTGAACCACGGGTGGATGACGAACATGCACATCCCTTTGCCCTTCTGCTTTGCGGCGGGGCTCCAGCCCGCAAAGCAGCATTTGCAAGCTCAGATGCTGCACTGAGCCAGTTGAACTGAACCCAAAAGTTTGAACCACGGGTGGATGACGTCATGCACATCCCTTTGCCCTTCTGCTTTGCGGAGGGCTGGAGCCCTCCGCGAGTCGGGCCTGGAGACCCGACCCCCACCCGGGCTTTAGTTTGCGATAACCCCCTCCACCACCGGCCGCCACGGCGGGGAAGAGTGACGTCGTGCCCACTCTCGTCATATCCTTGTCGCGATTCATGACCATTTCGAGTGGCACGCGACTCGGTCCGTACGAGATCGTCGATTCGATCGGCGCGGGTGGGATGGGAGAGGTGTGGCGTGCGAGGGACACGCGACTCGACCGGGACGTGGCGATCAAGGTTCTGCCGCAGACATTCGCCGCGAGTGAGGAGTTTCTCCAGCGTTTCGATCGTGAGGCCAGAACGATCTCCTCGCTGAACCATCCGCACATCTGCACGCTCCACGACGTCGGCCACGAGGATGGAACGCACTACCTCGTGATGGAGCTGATGGAGGGAGAGTCGCTCGCCGAGCGCCTGCGCAAGGGTCCTCTCCCCCTGTTCGACGTGCTCAAGTACGGCCAGCAGATCGCCTCGGCACTCGATGCCGCCCATCGGCGAGGCGTGATCCATCGCGACCTGAAACCAGGGAACATCATGATCACCCGAACGGGTGCGAAACTGCTCGACTTCGGTCTGGCCAGGACCGCGTCGGAGGGACAGAAGCCGATCGAAGGCCTCACGAGCCTGCCCACCGAAGCAAAGCCACTGACGAAAGAAGGAACGATCCTCGGGACGTTCCAGTACATGGCACCGGAGCAACTCGAGGGAATCGAGGCCGACGCACGAACCGATATCTTCGCATTTGGCGCATTGCTCTACGAGATGGCCACCGGGCGGCGCGCCTTCCTCGGTGAATCGAAGACGAGCCTGATCGCGGCGATCGTTTCCTCGCACCCCGAGCCGATCTCGACGTTGACTCCGATGGCGCCACCGGCACTCGATCACGTCGTGCGGCGCTGCCTGGAGAAAGATCCGGAGGACCGCTGGCAATCTGCTCACGACATCGCAACGGAGCTCCAGTGGATCAGCGAGGCCGGCTCACAGGCGGGCGTCGCGACTCCCCTCTCCATGCGCCGGAAATCGCGGGAGCGTCTGGCATGGGCCCTTCTGCTGCTGAGCGTCATCTCGATCATCGGGTTGGTTGCCGGATTCCTGCTTCAACCGACGACGTTCGGCGAGAAAGGCGCGAGCGGGATGGCGCTGGCAGTCACCTTCACTGTCCCTGCACCTGCTGATGGATATCTGCGAGCGACAGGGGAAGACGCCGCCCCGGCCGCCATCTCCCCCGATGGTGAGCGTCTGGTGTTCGGCGTGGTCGAGCAAGACGGACGCAATCGCCTCTGGGTCCGGGAGCTCGACGAGATCGAAGCGAGACCCGTCCAGGGGACGGAGGGTGGAAGCCGCCCCTTCTGGTCACCAGATGGCCGCTCGCTCGGGTTCTTCGCTCGTGGGAAACTGATGCGGATCGATCTCGCCGGCGGCGTGGCGCTGCCGGTGGCCGATGCCCCGGCGAACCGCGGCGGAACGTGGAGTCCTGACGGGAACATCATCTTCGCACCTGACTCGGGCTCGCCCCTGCTCCGCGTCGCCGCGACTGGAGGAGCCGTCACACCGGTCACCCAGCTCGACCGCGAGGCAGGAGACGACTCTCATCGCTATCCCTCGATGCTCGCCGACGGAAAGACAGTGGTATTTCTCGTCCTACCCGTCAGCGGGCGCACCGGGACCGGATCCGAAGCGGAGCAGTCGATCCAGGCGGTACGGCTGGACAGCGGCGAGCGCAAGATCCTGATGCGAGGCGGAGCGAACGCGCAGCAGGTTGGCGACGAGCTGCTCTTCTACCAGGGTGGAGCACTACGATCGCAAACGATCGATCTCGACCGCCTGGAGCTGATCGGTTCTGCCCGCACCGTCATCCCAAAGATCAAGTATGACTCAGCCTACGAGCACGCGAGCTTTTCCGCATCCGATCAGACGCTGGTCTACCAGAAAGGCCCATACGGCGGCGAAAGCATCCTGACCTGGGTCGATGCAGACGGCGAGCTCATCGGCACGATTGGCAGCGGTATGCTGCAGACGGGCCCGTCGATCTCGCCGGACGGTCGAGAAGTCGCGACACTGCGTCCAGGCAGCGAATCACCCGGAGTCTGGATCGTCGACGATCGTGGTCAGGAACGGCGGGTTCGAGCAACCTCGTCAGTGG
This sequence comes from uncultured Acidobacteriota bacterium, assembly GCA_963829355.1. GTDB lineage: Bacteria > Acidobacteriota > Thermoanaerobaculia > Gp7-AA8 > JAHWKK01 > CAWHHZ01. The sequence continues at coordinate 11,726 of CAWHHZ010000026.1, read as the reverse complement.
CCGGACAGCCGCAATGGTCCCCGGACGGTTCGCGGCTCGCGTATTCGGCGGTCCAGGATGGCCACCTGCGGACGTTCATCGCAAGGCTCGGAGAAGGACGCACGGACATGATTCTCGGTGAGTCCGATCTCGATTGGGATGTGACCGACTGGTCCCCTGATGGAAAGACCCTGATCCTCGGCCGCAACTTCAGCGATTCGCTGGTCGCATATGACATCGACGCTGGCGGAGAACCGATCGAGCTGGTGAAAGGGCCGGGGCTCTACGCGGGACAGCTCTCACCCGACAGCCGCTGGCTCGTCTACAACATCTTCCGTGATGGTGTAGCGGAGATCGAGATCACGTCGTTCCCGGGTGGCAGCGGACGATGGGTCGTGTCGTATGGGGGCGGCATGGAGCCGCGCTGGTCAGCCAGCGGCGACGCGATCTACTACCGCGCGCCGGGCGGCATCATCAGCCGCACCTCGATCGACTCTCAGGGCGGGAACATCCGGATCGGCGACACGACCCGTCTCTTTCAGGCCCCGCCGATCAACGACGTATCCGACTATTCGTACGACGTCGCACCGGACGGTGAGCGCTTTCTCATCAACGCGATGGTCGACGAGGACGCCCACACCCCGATCACCATCGAAACCGGCTGGAACGGCCGGCGATGATTGAGAGGATCGTCATTGCGCGGCTGTAATTACCGCCATATAGTCTCGCTTGAGCCAAATGCCAAAACAGATCTCGCACTATGACCTCGGAGAAAAACTCGGCGTCGGAGGAATGGGAGTCGTGTATCGCGCGACCGACCGGCGACTCGGTCGTCCGGTCGCGCTGAAGTTCCTCTCTGACGCCCTCGGAGATGACGAGTCGATCCGTCTGCGCTTCATGCAGGAGGCGCGGGCCGCGTCGTCGCTCGACCATCCGAACATCTGCACCATCTTCGAGATCGACGAGACCGGCGATGGAGAGATGTTCATCGCGATGGCGTTCTATCCGGGGGAAACTCTCAACACCCTCATACAGAGAGGGCCTCTCCCGGCCGACAAAGCTCTGACCATCGCCATGCAGATCGCGCGCGGGCTCGCGGCGGCACACGACGAGTTGATCATCCACCGAGACATCAAGCCGGGCAACATCATGGTGACCGAGAAGGATACGGTCAAGATTCTCGATTTCGGACTCGCGAAACTCGTCCGCCACTCCGGCCTCACGCGACCAGATTCGACGCTCGGCACACCAGGCTACATGTCCCCCGAGCAGATCCGAAGCGACAACGTCGATCACAGAACCGACATCTGGGCTCTCGGTGTGGTGCTGTTCGAGATGCTCACCGGCCGGCTTCCATTCAAGGGAGAACGCACCGAATCGATGATTCACTCGATCCTGAGCGAGGAGCCGTACCGCGCCACGTCGCTCAGGTCCGGGCTCCCCTCACGAATCGACAGCGTGCTCCAGAAGGCGCTCGCCAAGGACCCGAAACGTCGCTACGAGAAGATGGGTGATCTGATTGCGGATCTCCAGGCGATGACCTCCGCGGTGGGATCCGGTGAAGTGACCGTTCAACGGGCCGCCGAACCGAAACGAAGCTCCGTCGCCGTCCTGCCGTTCGTCGACATGAGTCCCCAGAAGGACCAGGAGTATTTCTGTGACGGGATTGCGGAGGAGCTCCTGAGCGCTTTGAGCCAGATCCGCGAGCTCCACGTCGCCTCACGAACATCGGCATTCCAGTTCAAGGGAACGGCGATGGACGTTCGCGACATCGGTGAGAAGCTGAACGTTGGAACCGTGCTCGAAGGAAGTGTCCGGAAAGCGGGGGATCGCGTTCGCGTGACTGCCCGCCTCGTCAACGTATCAGACGGTTATCGGCTCTGGACCGAACAATACGATCGCGACATGAAGGACATCTTCGCGATTCAGGACGAGATCGCACAGAGCATTGCACAGGCACTCGAAGTCGCTCTCGGATCGGAAGGAAAATCGCCGATCGAGAAGGCAAAACCGAAGGACGTCGAGGCTTACGACTATTACCTCCAGGGACGGCAGCTGTTTCATCAGTTGCGCCGGAAGCCTCTCGAGCTCGCCCGTCAGATGTTTTCACGAGCAATCGAGATCGACCCGGAGTATGCGCGTGCGCACGCTGGCCTCGCGGACTGCAGCTCGTATCTCCGCCTCTATTTCGGAGCGGGCGAGGAAGCGGTCGAGGAAGCAAAGCGCGCCAGCCAGAGGGCGCTGGAGCTCGATCCCGATCTCGCCGAGGCTCGTGTGTCACGAGGATTTGCACTCTCGCTGACCAAGGACTACGAGGAGGCGGAACGGGAGCTTCAGAAGGCAATCGAGCTGAATCCGTCGCTCTTCGAGGCCCATTACATCGCAGCGAGGGTGTACTACGCTCAGGGGCGGTACGAGGATGCGGCGCGTCATTTCGCGAAGGCTCGGGACATCTCACCGGAGGCCTACGATTCCTGGTATTTCCTTGCATCGTGTTATCGCGCCCTCGGTGAGACTGCGAAGGTCCGACTGGCTACGCTCGAAACCGTCGAGGCTGCGAAGCGTCGTCTCGCGACCCATCCGGACGAAACCCGAGCCTGGACACTCGGCGCGGCGGCACTTGCCGATCTCGGTGAGCCGGACAAATCGGCTGAGTGGATCAGCCGCGCTCTCGCAATCGACTTCGACGAACCGGTGATCCAGTACAACGCGGCATGCACATACGCGGGACTGCGAAAGGTCGACGAAGCGCTGCAGTGCCTGGAGAAGGCGACGAGCATGGGCTTCGTCTCGAGGGAATGGATCGTGAACGATTCCGATCTCGATCCGATCCGTGATGATCCACGATTTCAGCAGCTCCTCGCACGCCTTTCGTAGGCGCCCATCGATCGGGGACTGAGTAAAGCCCGACGGACGATGCGCTCGATCGATGAGCCTCGCCTGTGCCAGGCAAGGAGAACGTTTCTGATGAAGAACCTCATCTTTACTACGCTCGCGCTGTTCATGACAGTTTCGGTAATGGCGCAGGATAGTTCGGTTGAACACCTGGAGTGGTACAAGGGCAACACGCACACGCACACGCTCAACAGCGATGGCGACAGCACGCCCGACGAAGTCGTCACGTGGTACCGGGAGCACGACTACAACTTCCTGGTACTCTCCGACCACAACTTCCTGACGAGCGTCGCCGGCCTCAATGATCTCCACGGAGCGGACGACAAGTTCCTCGTGATCCGCGGCGAGGAAGTCAGCGATGCCTTCAAGGGAAAACCGATCCACGTCAACGGGCTGGACCTCGGAGAGGAGATCGAGCCCCAGGGAGGAGAAAGCGTCCTCGACGTTCTCCAGAGAGACGTCGACGCAATCCGTCAGGCGGGTGGCGTCCCGCACGTGAATCATCCCAATTACGAGTGGGCGATCTCGGCAGAAGACCTCGCGCGACTGAAGAACACCCGGCTGATCGAGATTTTCAATGGTCATCCGAAGGTCAACAACGTAGGAGGCGGCGGTTACCCCGGTCTCGAAGAGATGTGGGATGCGGTTCTTTCCTCAGGTGTTCTCGTCTACGGAATCGCGGTTGACGACGCCCATCATTTCAAGCGCCCGGATGATCCGTCGGCCTCGAAGCCGGGTCAGGGATGGATCGTCGTACGCGCCCCGGAGCTGAGTGCCGACGCAATCGTGGGTGCGATGGAGCGGGGCGACTTCTACGCGTCGACCGGCGTCACATTGAAGGACTACGAAGTGACCGGGGATGCGGTCACGATCACATTGCCGGAAGCCGGCTCGACGAGATTCACCGTATCCTTCATCGGCAAGGGCGGCAAGGTGCTGGAGCGGGCAATCAGCAACCCGGCCGTCTACACCTTTCGAGGTGACGAGGGCTACGTCCGCGCGAGGGTGGTGGACTCGAACGGTCTCCGCGCCTGGACCCAGCCGGTGATCGTGAGCTCAACCGGATCCTGATCGAATCGTGAAGATCACTCGATCAGTGAAATCTGACGACGTACCTCAGGATCGGGCTCACCTTTTCACCAGCTTCTGCGAAACGTCTATCGCCCTGTCCTTCCGACAGGAGCGGCCTCATCGCAACCGAAGATTCTGTCGGGGAAGCGACTTGATCGGTCCCCCGCCCCGGTTCCTCGCTTCGCTTCGGAATGACAGCCGTGTATCTGAGCAGTGTGGAAGTCCCGCTCTGCTTTCGACATCAGAACGTGAAACGAGAGTCACCAGAGCTGTTTTCCGTCTCCTGAACAAACGTGGTCACCGCGCCTTCTCCATCGGTCACCTTCAACGTGAGCTGGACATTCTTCATGTCGCCGAGCCTCGCATCCCGCTGCTCACCCAGGACTCCCCGAAGCAGATCCCTGATCACGACAGTCTGCCGGGCCCCGAGGACGAAGTCCTTCGAGATCGTCGAGCTCACCAGGGGGCTCTTTCCGGCGAATCCTACCGTCGCCCGGACAGTGACAGGACTTCCCGCCGTTTCAGCGATTCCGAACGCGGTTCTGAAAGATGCGGGGCGGCGGTCAAGAACAGCCTGAGCGGTGGAATCTTCGAGTCCGCTGTATATGACAGACTGTCCGAGGCGGAGTCCGCGAGAGTCCGGGAAGACTGGAATCTGGGAGACGAGCTGATCTTCGCCAGTGTCGCGAATCAGGGCCGCCGCAATGATCGACTCTCCACTGATCATCTCGACGACCACGTATCCGGACGTCGCGCTCCCCGACCCTTTCAGCTCATGCACCAGATCATTCACGGTAAGCATCGCTCCGGGATCGACCGACCAGTGCTGCCGGTAGATCTGTCCGGACGATTCGTAGAACGTCACGGACATGACAGAGCGTTGCGCTCCAGGATTCATCAGGTGGGCGCTCGTATGGACGGCGGGCCCAATCGGCACATCCGGACGGTGGACGGGACGCCTGCGCAAACCTACATCCCGCCCCGTGATCGTCCGCGCCTGACTCACCTCGAGCTCTCCTTCAGAAAGCACGATCGGAATCCGGACCGTCGTGCCTGGGGGATAGCCGAGCATGCTGGTCCAGTCCACGATCGTCTCGACTCCCCCGCTCTTCCGGTCGATGATGAGCGCGTAGCTCACCACACCGCCGGTCGAGATCTCGTGGTTGACGATGCGCACGAGCTCAGTCCCCGCCGGCATGACGCCCGTCAACTGGCGCAGCTCGAACCGTCCCAGAGCGAGCTCCGTCGATCCAATCGTCTCTCCGCTCGGGCGCTGATATTCAACGGTGACGGACGCCTCGAGCCCGAGGGCCTCCTGGACATAGAGGGTGGTCTCGAGATCGGTTCCGACCCGGACGCCCATCAGGTACGAGCTCTGCCCGGGGCTGATGACGCGGTCGGTCCGGAACACCGGAAGAGTGCCGCGCATCTCACCGATTGGTCCGCTCACATTCGCCAGGCTCGCCGCCACCTCGAGGTTCTCCTGCAGGCTGGCCCGAACGTGGATCGTGCCGCTCCGGTCATCGTCACCGTACACACTCTCGACGATGTTGGCGAGAACGAGCGAGGTCGACGGCGAGATCGTTCCGGCCGACGCTGCGGATGAGTCACCACTCCCTGTGCGATCGAAGAAAATCTCCAGATCGCCGACGGCTGATCCACCGTAGGCATTCGCCACGGCGAGGTCGGTCACGAAGGTTCCGAACGGCCGAACCAGATGGGAGGCGCCCGGAATCAGACGCCGCACCTCGCCCGCCCCGAGATCCGGAATTTCGGCGGTACGTGCTTCCGGAACCACGGTATCGATCACGGTCACGAGCGTCGTCGACACCGATGTCGATTCGACACCTGGAGCCGGCGCAGTCTTGCCCGGGTCGGCCGCGGCGACGTAGACGAGACGGATTCCTCCCGTCACCGCACCGCGCTGAAGTGGCCGCCGATGCCGCAGCACGTCGAAGCTCACACTGCGCACTTCTCCCGGAGGAATCGAGATCGGCTCCGGCGCGGTCCTGATCCAGGGGCTATCGGAGACCAGGACGCCCTGCAGAGTCGCCTGACCGCGGTTACGGAACCGCACGGTTCCCACCCCATCGGTCCCCTCCAGCCCGAACACATCGACGCGACTCGACAACGCCTCACCGACCGCCGTCCCTGCTGAAGGTGCCGTTGCGAGCAGGATGACGGGGATCAGGAAATCGTCGGGGACTCCCGCGCCCGTCACGACGGAGTAGCCCCAGTAGGAATCGGGCGTCTGGTTCGGAAGAGAACGGATCGTGATCGTCTGTGTCGCGCCAGGCTCGAGGATGAACGTCTCCGGCTCCTGCTCGAAATGATCACCAACCTGCTCCAGAGTGATCGTGGTCGCGAGGTCGCCGAAATTTCCGAGGACGTAGCTGTCCTCGTTCTGTGGCGCACCGCCGATCTGGATCAGGCCTCCCGGGCCGCTCACGAGATCGACGAGAGCAGGAGCGGACTGGCGCACGCCCGTCGTGAACGATACGGGGCTGGTTGCTTCGCTTCGCAGGAAGTTCTGTTGAAATCCGAAAGGATGCGTCGTCGTCCGGACGGTGACCGAGTAGGTCGTCTCGGGCGCCAGCCCTCGCATGACGTGAGAATCGACCCGTTTCGATCCGGTCGTCGAGATGATCGCGGCACCTCCCCCGGCGGGCGTCGCACGAATCTCATACCCGCCCTCGTACTGATCGAATGGAATCACGGTCCAGGAAACGACGGCACTGCGATCGGTCACCTCGCTCACCCCTACAGCTGTCGGAGGAACGGTCTGGGTAGACTCGAACGTCTCATCCTCCGTCCGTTCATCGACGAACGCGAGCACCTGGGGATTGGACGACTTCAGCGCATTGAAGTTCATCCGCACCGCCTGCAGCTGCGACATTGCGAGAAGCGATACCGGCAGTTCTCCGCTCAGCGCATTCTTCTCCACTCCGAGGAACTCGAGCGCGACGGCTCCGGAAATCGCGGACGGTATCGAACCGCTGAGACGGTTCCCATCGAGACCGAGGATCTGCAGCGACGAAAGTTCTCCGATCGCGGCAGGAATCTGACCCGTCAGCCGATTCGTACTGAGGAGCAGTAGAGTGAGGTTCTGCAGCTCACCGATGCCGGGCGGAAGGGAGCCGGTCAGATCGTTGTCGTCGAGCCTGACGTCGATCAGTTCCTTCATCTCCCAGATCGAGATCGGGATTTCTCCGCTCAAACCCGCGCGGTCGAGTGACAGATACTGCATTCGCGTGAGGTTGCCGATCTCCGCCGGAATCGTACCGCTCAGGAGATTGCCCCCGGCGCCGAAGGCCGTGAGATTCGTCAGGTTGCCGATCTGCGGTGGGATCGTTCCGGTAAAGCGATTACCGTCGAGCAGCAGGTCAGTCAGATTCGTCAGGTTGCCGAGCCACGAAGGAACCGGCCCATCGAGCTCGTTGTCGAACACCTGCAGCGATCGGAGCTCTGCACAGTTGGCGAGACTCTGAGGGAGGGGACCGGAGAAGTGGTTTGTGTGCAGGTAGAGCGCTTCGAGGTTTTCCAGATCACCCAGATCAGGCGGGATGGTCCCGATGAAATCATTCTCGTTCAGATAAAGGTCTCTGAGATTCGAAAGGTTGCCGAGCTCCCGCGGGAGAGGACCACTCAGTTTGTTGACCTGGAGATCGAGGTGCATGAGTGACTCGAGCCGTCCGAGCCCGGCGGGCAGAGGACCAGTGAGTGAGTTGAAACCGAGCGTCAGGCTTTCGAGGTTGGCGAGGTTTCCCAGCTCCGCCGGAATGGTACCGGCGAAACCATTGGCGCTCAGGTCCAGGGTCTCGAGGTTTGCAAGATTGCCGAGCACGAGCGGAATCGCCCCCCCGAGCTGATTAAAGCCGAGCTCGAGATTTCGAAGACTGGTGAGCTGTGCCAGCTGCGTGGCGATCCCTCCGGTGAGCTGGTTGTTCCGCGGTCCGATGTCGTACGACTGACCGAGTATCAGGCTCTCGAGCGCGGGCAGAGAAGTGAGTGTCGCGGGGAACGGCCCGGTGAGGCGTCCAGCACTCAGATCGAGGAACACGAGCTTGTTCAGATTCGAGAGCGTCGCCGGGATCGTTCCTCCGAAATCGTTGTCGAACAGCACCAGGACTTCGAGGGAAGAGAGATCTCCCAGTGCGGACGGAATCCCGCCGGTCAGGTCGTTCTCGGAAAGATCGAGATACCGGAGTGAAGCGAGCGAGCCGAGCGACGACGGGATCGAGCCGTTGAGATCGTTCCTCTCGAGGTTCAGCTCCTCTAGCGAGACGAGATTTCCCAGAGTCTCCGGGATTGAGCCAGTGAGCTGATTCCCTCCCAGCACCAGCCGTACGAGACTCGACAGATTACCGATCTCACCCGGTATATGGCCCGAAAGAACATTGTCCTCCAGACTCAGTTCCTCGAGCCCCGAGAGGTTTCCGATTGCGGCGGGAAGAGTGCCAGCCAGGTTGTTCTCCTCAAAGATGATCCCCACCACTCGAGATCTCGCGTCGTCACAGGTCACGCCGAACCAGTCACACTCGGTTCCAGGCGCTCCGAGCCAGCCGCTGGAGTCGTTCCAGCTCTCCCCATCCGTGGCTTCATACAGCGAGATCAGGGCTGCCCGCTCCCCTGATGGGACGGCCGCCCCGGCGGAAAGCGTCAACAGCAGAACCGATACGACGACATTCAGAGACCGCACGGACTCTCCTTTGGTTGCTTGATCGTATCCACAGTGCCTCAGGTCGGCCGGAGCCGTCAATCGTGAGGGAACAAACACGGTAGAACCGCCCAGTTGATCGCTATAGAATGAGTCGCACCGAAATGACAGGAGAACGAAGGCAGCACTCGGGGCGCATCACTTTTCGAATGCCGCGCGCGGCGACATTCGGCTCCCACAAAGTTGTCCTTTCTGACCTGGGAAGTTCGGGCGCCGGAATCAGACACAGAGAGCAGATCGCTCCGGGAGCCATCGACCAGCTCACCTTCCGACTCGAACGGGAGCAGCACAGCATCCGCTGTGTCCTGAGGCGCAGCAGACTGGAGCTGGTCGACGTCGGCAACAAGAAAGCGTACATCTATCACTCCGGACTTCAGTTCGCTGCACTGGAGGGATCTACCGTGAGCATACGGAACGCAATTCGAAAACGCGTTGAGCGAGCGCTATTGCGACAGCGCGCTGATGCCTGGGCCGATCCATCCGTGATGAAGGGTGTCGACGAATCGAGCGGTTCGTTCTCGACGGACCTCCTCACCTCGTGGATGAACGCGAGGCCATTCATCCGGTGTCGTCTCGATGAGAAAGGGCGTTGGGAGCAGGAGCGAGTCGACGATTCCGAGCAGCCGGAAAGGGGCTTCACGATCTCCGCCGACGAGAAGGAGGAGGACGTAGCTCTCCTCCGGCGGACCTACGAGATCGCCAGTGCCGAACAAAAGAGCCTGATCCGCCTCTTTGCCCGCCTTTCCATCGAAAACCCCTCGGACGTTCCACGCACACGCTTCCAGCCGTAGAGAAGGAGCCGGTCGTGTTGGGGCGTATCCGGAAGGCTACCCCCGGCTGAAGCCGGGGGCTACTGGCTGTCGGCCGCTTCGCGGCCTTCATGCGGTTCACTCCACTCTACCCGCGTCGCGAAGTGGCGTCTTTTCGCGGCAGGACGACAGCCCTGCACCAAGGACCAACGACGAACGACCAAAGATCGATGACTCACTCCTTGACAATCTACTACAACGGCAGTAGATTGCTACTACATGACTAGGAGATCAATATGAAGCTGACGAGGAACGAGCTGGAGATCATGGATATCCTCTGGGAACGCGGGACAGCGACTGTGCGCGACGTCGTGGATGCGATTCCGAGAAGGAAACGCCCCGCGTACACGACAGTCCAGACCGTCATCAACCGGCTCGAAGGGAAGGGTGCGGTCAAGCGGACTGGCAAGGAAGGGAATGCGCACCTGTTCGCCGCCGTCGTCACCCGGCCGCGAACCTATCAGCGAATGATCCGGGAGATGGTCGACATCATCGGTTCGGCGCAGGGTCTCGTGTCTCACCTCGTAGCGAGTGGGGATCTGACGCTCGAAGATCTCAAGACGCTCGAGGAAGAACTGAAGGAACGTGACCAATGACATTCATCTCTGAGAGCAGACCTTTGTTCGCTGCCCTGATCGAGGCGGCGACAGCGCATCTGCTGATCGCAACTGTGCTCTGTGCCGGTCTCATCGCGACGACTGTCTTCATTCGGGATCCGCGGGTCCGGCGCGCGGCGTCGCTCGCGGCCCTGCTCGTGTTCCTCGTTCCGCTCCCCGATCTGCTTCCCGATCGCGGCGTTCAGACTCTACAGCTTTCCCAGTTCACCTTTGATGCAATCGATTCCCCGACCTCCGCCTCGGCGACTAGTCGGTCGCTGTCGTTCGATCCGATCGTCGCAATCGTCTTGATCTGGATCAGTATCGCCGCAGTGCTGATCCTCCGGACTCTGTCGAGTCTTCGTGGGCCCCGGGCTGAGCTCCGCGAGCTTTCGCATGGCCTCACCGGCCGACTCGGCATGCCTCCAGACGTTCCGGTGAGCGTCAGCTCCGGGTCTGAAGGGCCGCTCGTGACTGGTGTGTTCCGGCCGACGATCATTGTGCCCGTTCTGTTGATCGACCCGGAGCGGGAGGACGAGCTTCGTGCCGTGCTCCTCCATGAGCTGGCGCACGTACGGCAGAAAGACAATCTGTGGGGCGCCACGGCGGCGATCGTCACAAGCCTGTTCTGGTTCCATCCGCTTGCGTGGCTCGCCGCGCTCCGCTTCCGCGCCTTCTCGGAGGTGGCGTGCGACGCCGCCGTAATCGAATCAGGCGTCACTCTCACCACCTACCTCGAATCGCTCCGCAAGGTCCTCGCGGACGCTCCCTATGAACGAACCGCCCGAGTAGCTCTCGGAGGCGGAAGCCTCAAGGAAAGGATCCGCATCATGAAGTCGTCGAACACCCCCATGTCCCGTCATGCAGCACGAGCCCTCATCGTCATGATTGCGATTGTCACCCTCGGTACCGGCCTCTCGCTGCGCGCGCTGACGGGCGATGAACCGAATGCCCTTCGGTTGCCCGGCAACAGTCAGAACGTGACTGCGTATCGAATCGAATCTCAGATCGTTCCTCTCGATGACGGGAGCCTGCAGGCTGACTTCATCGTGATCGACATGGCCGCCGGACGAGTCCTGTCGATGCCTACCGTCCGCTTCGCATCTGGAGAACCAGCAGTTGTAATGACCGGCGAAGAAGGCCCGGACGGAATGCAGTTGAAGGTTGAGCTCACACCGTCACCGAGTGACTCTTCCTACAACGCCGGTTTGGAACTGGTGCGGGGCACTGAGCGCTTCGAGAAACGTCTCCATATCGAGGCCGGAGCTCCCTCCGCTCCCGCTCCTCCGATAGACCTGAGCCTCCGGGACGCGAAGCTCGCCGATGTTCTCGACATGTTCTCGAAACTTCTGGCCACGGAGCTGATCATGGCAGCAGACGTCGACAGCGAACTGGTGACGGTGAACCTGAAGGGAACGCCGTGGGATCAGGCTCTCGATGAGATCCTTCAGCCGAGCGGACTGGATTGGCGGAAGGTGGGAGATCTGCTGGTCGTGGCGGACCCGGGTGACGGCGCGATCCGTCCCCCAGCTCCGAGAAAGGCAATGGCGAACGCCGCCTCGGCCAGCGATCCCCGTGTTGAGCCGCCCGTGGTGATCGAGCGTGTCCAGCCGGAGTATCCGATGGAAGCGCGGGAGGCGGGACTCGAGGGTTCAGTCG
>CAWHHZ010000025.1:0-23196 GCA_963829355.1 uncultured Acidobacteriota bacterium | reverse complement strand
CCAGGTCGGCCCGTGGAGGCCATACTTCTCACTTCTGAGTGATTGAAGCAGGTGCGCCGGCTCCAGACCGGCCGGCTCCGCCGCGAGGAAGTCGTGGCACGTGGCACCATTCTTCGCTGGCCGGGCTGAGGCCCAACGGCCCGAACTCGGCGCCGAAAGCGGAACGCTGACGATCCCGCTCCGCAGGATCGTCGGCGGCATGAGGGTTTCCAGGCCCTCGCATGAGCGATCTTGAATTTCTCCGCCACAACAGTGATTTTTCGTCCACTCGCACCTCGGCGAGATGTCAGTGCTCCGCTCTTGAGTTCGGGCCATTTGGCTTGGGCCGTTGGCGGTGACTGAGGCTTGCTGGAGGGCTGGAGCCATCCGCGAAACGCACGAGGACGCCCGACCTCCAGGTGCCAGGTGTTGCCTCCATGTTGGGGTGATCCTCGGACCGTAAGGTCAACATCTTCAGCACGATATGCGCGTCGCCTCCTCGAACGAGCTCGCCGAGGAGATCGTGACCAGTGTCATCCAGGAGGGTGACTGCGATCACGTCCCGACGCACATTCGGTTACAAGAATGGGTCATCCAAATCACCAACGAACCAAGGAGACCGCGATGACGAAGCGAAGCTTTATCCTGTTGTTCGTACTGATCCTGGTTGCATCGACGCCAGCGATCTCGGCCCAGCAAACGAAACGGCTCGGATTCTCGGGAGGTCCCGAGGGAGGTACGTTCCAGTACTTCTCCAATGGAATCTCGATCCGTCTGTCGAAGACGCTCCCCAATGTCGAGGTATCGAACACGGCATCGGCTGGTTCCCTGGAGAATCTCCGGCGCGTCAACTCGGGTGAGGCAGATTTCGGAATCGTCTACTCGGGCGACACGTATCTCGGACGGCACGGCAAACTCACCCAGGACGACAACAAGTACGAGAACGTTCAGGCGATGGCCTATCTCTACGGCGCTCCGGCTCACCTGGTGACGCTCGCCAGCAGCGGTATCAAAAACGTCAATGATCTCGCCGGCAAACGCGTCGCGGTCGGTGGACCGGGCTCTGGGGCGGCAAGCGCTGCACAACGGTACTTCACGGCCATCGGACTGTGGGACAAGATGGATGTCGAGTTCCTCGGCTACTCCGAGGCCGCCTCAGCACTCGGCGACAAACTGATCGACGCCTTCTGGGTCTTCGCCGGATATCCGAACTCCTCAGTCATTCAGGCCGCAGCCTCGAACGACATCAGAATGATCGACCTCGTCGCCGCTGGCGAGAAGGCTGGATTCTTCGAGGACTATCCGTTCTACACGACCCTGACGATTCCGAAGGGGACGTATTCTGGTGTCGACTACCCAGTGAAGTCCTTCCAGGACTCGGCACTCTGGGTTGCAGGAAAGCACGTCGACCCGAAAGTGGTCGAGGCAGCCCTCCGCGAGATCTTTTCCGACGCGGGCCTCGCCTTCATGGTGAAGGTCAAGAGCACGGCCAAGGCGATGTCCGTCGATGGTGCGCTCGAAGGGATCGTCACTCCGATTCATCCCGGCGCCGAGAAGTTCTGGAAGGCGAACGGGCTGAAAATCACACCGGCGCAGTCAGCACGCTGAGGCGGAACCGTGGACAAACCGCCGAATGTAGAAGCACCGGTCGTAGAAACCTCCGGCCCGGAAAAGGGCGAGTCGAAAAACGAGCTCGCTGAGCTTCTCGAGAAAGACGCGAAGACAGCGCGTCCGGTCACCGGCCCCTGGCACTGGCTGGTGGCCGCTCTCGGCGGCTTCATGGTGCTGTTCTATTTCTATGCTGCCGGCGTCTCGTCGGTCGCCACTCACTACCACCGGGGCGTCTACGTCTTCATTACGTACGTGCTGGTCTTTCTGCTCTATCCGGCACCGCGGAAGTCGATGCGCGTCGTCCTGTCACTGTTCTGTGGATTCCTGCTGGCAAGTACGATCGCCGTACTCGTCGCGTATGGCGACGTCGCGGTTTTCCACGAACGCCTCACCGCAATTGGCGCGGCCTGGGGTGAGGGCGGACTCGGTGCCGCCCTCGTCCAGGCTGCCACTCTCTGGCCGCTGTTTCTCGGAACGCTCATTCTGGCTGCAGGACTCTGGTTCGCCGACCGGGAGATGGCGATCCGATGGCCGATGAACCCGACCGCCAACGACATTCTCCTGGCGATCGCGGCGGCGGCATCGGTTCTCTATTGGATTGTCGAGTTCGAAGGTTTGAACTACCGCGCAGGCGCAGAGACCGAGCTGGACGCTTTCGTGAGCATCGTCGGCATCCTTCTCTCGCTCGAAGTGTGTCGCAGGGTTCTGGGGTTGGCGATGACGTCGATCGGCGTCGCGATGCTGGCGTATGCGTATTTCGGAGCATACCTGCCAGATCTGATTGCCCACCGAGGATTCGGAGTCGAGCGCCTCGCCACCGCCTTGTTCGTCACGACCAACGGCATTTTCGGGATCATGGCGAACGTCCTCGCGACGTACGTCATCCTCTTCATCTTCTTCGGAGCGTTTCTCCACAAGTCGGGTGCAGGAAAATTCTTCATCGATCTACCGATGGCACTCGCGGGGAAATCGACGGGTGGCCCGGCCAAAGTCGCCGTCATGGCATCCGCGCTGTTTGGGTCTGTGTCCGGCAGTGCGATCGCGAACACCGTATCGACCGGCGCCTTCACGATCCCGCTGATGAAACGGGCTGGGTTCAAACCACACGTCGCCGGAGCAATTGAGCCCGCGGCCTCGATCGGCGGGATGTTCATGCCACCGATCATGGGAGCCGGCGGTTTTCTGATGGCGGAGCTGACCGAGACCCCGTACGCCCACATCATGCTGATCGCCATCTTCCCGGCGCTCCTCTACTTCTTCTCGGTCTTCTGCATGATCCATTTCGAGGCGAAGAAGAACAACATTCAGGGAATCGTAGGCGATGACCTTCCTCACTGGACCGTGGTGCTCCGGCGTGAATGGTACTTTTCGCTGCCGCTCGTGATCATCACCGTCCTGATGATCATGGGACGCTCGCCCGGTTTCTCGGCGTTCTGGGCAACGATCTCGTGCATCGTGATCAGCTGGTTCCGCAAGGAAACACGAATGGGTCTCCGGGAGATCTGGGAAGCGATTCAGACCGGAGCGCGCAACACGTTGATCATCGGCGCCACCCTCGGAGTGATCGGAATCATCGTCGGCACGATCTCGCTGACCGGCATCGGACTGAAATTCTCCGACATCATCATTTCGCTGGCCGGCGGACAGCTGCTCCCGGCGATCCTTCTGGTCGGGATCGCATCTCTGGTCCTCGGCATGGGAGTTCCGGTCACCGCCGCATACCTGATTACCGCCGTGCTGGCCGTACCGCCGCTGATGGAGATGGGGGTCGTACTGATCGCCGCTCACATGATCGTCTACTGGTTCAGTCAGGATTCGAACATCACGCCACCCGTGTGCGTGGCGGCATACGCGGGAGCGGCCATCGCTGGATCGGACCCGTGGAAAACGGGATGGACCGCGTTCAAGTTTGCGAAGCTGCTGTACGTCGTCCCAATTCTCTTCGCCTTCACTCCTGCAATTCTGTTCGAAGGGAAGCCTCTGGTCGCTCCCGAGATGAACGACCAGATCATGGGCGGGATGGTGATGGAAGTTCAGATCACCGACGGTGACGCTGTCGAAAAGGGTGACGTGATCGCGACCGTGCTCGATGGAGATGATATTCGCGAGATCACGGCGAGCCGCGACGGGGTTGTGAAGAACGTCCTGATTTCTGGCGGAGGCCTCCTCGACAGCGGAGCAGTCATCGCCGAAACCTCACCGAAGCCGGCAAAGATCTTCTCGTCCATGTTCTCTGCAGTCCTGGGGACGATTGCATTCTCGGCCCTGACGATGGGCTTCCTGATCCGCCGAACCAATATCCCCGAATGGCTGGTTCTCGCCGCCGCGACCGTGTTGCTGTACTGGCCGACGTACATGACGGACGCGATAGGGCTGATCCTCGTCGTCGTTGTCGTCTTCAGTCAGAAGTGGAGGCGGAATGATTTACAACCGGCGCCCGCAACCTGATGAGGGCTGCATCACGAACGAAGCCACCAACGACGCGAAACTCATGAAGAGGTGACTCAGCGATGCTGCCGAAAGTTCGCACCGTCATGTACTGCACCGGTCTCACGTCGAAGAGCAAAACCATCTTCGCGAGAGCTTACACACTGGCCAAACAGTTGGGCGCCGAACTGGTGGTCCTGCACGTGATGGAAACTCTGACGGCACGGCAGCGGGCACTGGTGGAAGGCTACTCGGGCCAGGGAACGCTCGGTCCCCTGATCGACGAGGTCGAGGCAAACGCCGCGAAGAAGCTGCCGGCACAGATCGAAGAGCTCTGTGCGGAGACCTCACAGGAGAACGTATGGCGAGACACCGTGACACGGATCATCGTCGCCAGCGGAGACGTAATCGAGCAGATTCTCGAGCATGTCGAATCAGTCGGCGCAGAGATCGTCGTGGTGGGTGCTCATCCGCCCGCCACGTTGCCTGAGCGCCTGACGGGTTCGGTCGCACACCGGCTCCTTCGCGAGTGTCCGGTGCCGGTCCTGACCGTCAGATTCGACGGATAGATCAGATGCAAGTGGGCTCGGATGAGCCCGGAGTCGAAACGGGGGCCATCGGCCTCGATACGAAGACAAATCGGGTAACTCTAACGGAAGGAAACGTCATGAAACGAAACTCTGTATGGACTCTCGTCGCGCTGGCACTCATCGTGTCGAGCACACTGCCAGCATACGCAGGAGCAAAGATCGCGATTGGTGAGAAGGGCGAGATCGATCTCGGCTTCCGGCTTCAAACGCTTTTCAAGTTGTCGGAGAGCGACATCGACGACGACGCCTCGTTCGAGAACGTCAGCGATTTCCAGATCCGGCGCGCACGATTCCGTCTCACCGGTAAGGTCAACGACTGGTTCAGCATGTTCCTGCAGACGGATGTCTCCGGCAATGACATTCAGATGATCGACGCATACGTCTACCTCAAGGCGGACCCGCGCTTTCAGTTGTTTGCGGGACAGCACCTCGCGCCGTCGAATCGTCAGAATCTCACCTCCTCAGGTACCCTCCTCGCGCTCGATCGTCCGGGAAACATCTACAAGTCCCTCACATGGGGCACCCGCGCTCTGTCGACCTTCGACACCGCGACCTACGGCGACAGTGATGGCGGTTTCCGCGGACCCGCTCAGGTCCGGGATACCGGTGTCACTCTCTGGGGAATCGGCGACTTCAGCGATACGACCCACTACAAGTATTACGTGGGAACCTACGACGGCATCCCCGGGGCGAATTCCGATTCCGAGCGATACACCGGCCGCTTCCAGTTGAACTTCGGCGATTCCGAACCGAGCTTCTACTCGACGGCGAATTATCTCGGAAAGAAAAACACAATCAGTGTTGGCCTCTCCTACGATACGCAGTCCGATGTTTCCTCCTCCCGGACCCCCTTGACCGACTACAACTACTATTCGGTCGACCTGTTTGCATCGCGCGGAGCGATGACGTTCGAGGCGGCAATCATGAATCTCGATCTGGACAATGCGAACCCCTCGGCCGAGGGCGACGGCTGGTACGCTCAGGCTGGCTATCTCATGGGCGAGGATCAGAAGTGGCAGCCGTGGGCGCTGATCGAGAGTTTCGACGCAGATGCTCCGGGCGGCGAGGGAAGCTACGACCTGTGGAGAGTCGGTGTCAGCTACTTCATCGCCGGTCACAATGCAAACATCAAGGCGGGATTCGAGAGCATGAACACCGATGCTCCGATTGGCTCGACGAACGAGGACTCCATCAATAGTCTCGTCATCGGGTTCTACACCACATACTGAAAATGAGGAGGAGAGCGATGTCGAGGATCCATCCATTCGGAATCACCGACGGTCGAGGATCGCAGTCGCGGTTCCGGCTCGGCATCGCCTCCTCTTTTCCACTGATCGCCAGAACGATCCTTCTGACTGCTCTGGTTCTGACGATCCCCTTTAGACTTCTGGCATCGGAGAACGCTGTGGCCAGCCCGGCTCTCGGCGTTTTCGAAGCGTTTCAGAAGGAGATCGCGAGCGCGGTTTCCGACTCGCGCCTTTCGCCCGAGATTGCCGCCATGGCCGAGGATCTGCGTCTCGATCTGCAGCGTGACCTGATTCGGATCGAGGCAGAGATCGAAGTGCTTCGCCTCGACGTTAGCCGATCCTCCGGAGCCCGGCAGAAGGAATCGCTCGATCTTCTGATCGATGAAGTCGGCCGCAGAGAAAAGCGGATCTACGACCAGATCCAACGGCTCGAAATACTCGCTGGCATGCCGGGGTGTCTTGCGGCAGAGTCCGAGGAAGGGGAGACCGAGAACGAAGCCGTTCGGTTGAACCTGAGCTGGGAGCCTGAAGAGTTCGTCGACGACGTTCAGCCGTAATTGAGTAGGGAGCTCACTCGCTTGAGATCGGAACGATGAACGCAGGGCTGTCATCCTGAGCGAGCGAAGGATCGGGTGGGTCCTGACTGTCGCGTTCTTTGCGGCCAGACAGTCGGGCCGTACGCGATCCCCGGAGGTCAGTTCGTCGGGGGGCGCATGTTGTAGTAGAAGCCGGCGGTGACGCGCTCCGAGTCTTTCGGGAAGTCGGCTGGCAGGGGTTGAAGCGGGCTGCTCAGCTCGATTGCTTTTCGCGCCGCAAAATCGAACGGCGGGTGCGTCGAGCTCTGCAGGATCGTGATGTCCGTGATCGTGCCGTCGCGCTGAATCGTGAAGCGGATGACGACCACTCCCTTCATCCCCATCCGGACGAGCGCGGGCATGTTGTTGTACCAGTGATAGCGAATCTTTCTCACCATCGAGTTGGAGTAGTCGCCCCACTCGTACCATTGCGTCTCGAACGAGATGGGACCGCTCTCGGCGAAGCCCTCGTCGCCGCCGTAGGTTCCGAGCTCCTGTCCTCCGAGGGAGGCGACTTTTCCCGCATCCTGGATCGCTGAAGACCAGTCGACCTTCGGAGCTTTCTCGGCAGTGGCGGGCGCCTTGCTCGACCTGCGTTCTTCAAACCGGAATCCGTCCGCCGGAGTCGCGGGCGCGTCGTCGTTGCGCTCACCCTGCTCCTCGTTCGCTTCTGACGGCCGCACGGCAGGCGAGGACTGCGAAGGAGGCGGTCCGGGCGATGGCGAGCCAGGGATGAACGGGGCATCGACGAGCCCCGGCCGATCAGTCGGCCGGTCTCCGGATGGCCGAGGAGTCGCGCTTTGGCGATCCGCATCCGAGAGGGGAGCCTGTGGCGAAGGAGGCCGGACGGACTCCCGTCCGGGTGCCTCGACGACACGCTGCGACTCGGAGGGAGGTTGCGGGAGCGACTGTGCAAGCTCGACGAACGTCAGTGGCTGTTCGTCAGGCTCCTGCTCGGTTTGAGCGTTCAACACGAACATCGTGATCAGTGCAACGTGGATCAGTACCGAAACGAGCAGACCGATCCCTCCTCCCGATTCTTCGTCGGGGGAGTTGTAGAGACCGATTTGTCGTCTCACCGCCACTGCGCTGGTAAAAGGATGTGTGCTCCGCCTTTCTTCCTTTTGGACGTCTGCTCATGGTGGGAGGTCACCGCCATCCGGCTTTACGAATGTTAGACTCCGGCCGAAAGGGGATTCTGATGACGACGAGCGAAGAGCGCGTGATGACCGAGTTTCAGATCGCGAGTGCCGAGTTCGACCAGGCCTCCGAGGCCCTTGGCCTCGACCCGCAATTGAGACAGATCCTGAAGATGCCGTTTCGCGAATTGATCGTATCGATTCCGATCGAGATGGACGATGGACGCGTCGAGACTTTCGTCGGCTACCGCGTGCAGCACAACGGCTCGCGCGGGCCGTGCAAAGGCGGGATTCGGTATCACCCTGAGGTGGACCTGTTCGAGGTGCGCGGTCTCGCGGCCCTCATGACCTGGAAGACTGCCCTGATGAACATCCCCTTCGGTGGCGCAAAAGGTGGGGTTGCGGTCAAGGCATGGGAGTTGAGCCAGAGTGAGCTCGAGCGTCTCACGCGCCGGTTTACGTCGAGAATCTCGCTGATTCTCGGCGTCAATCGCGACATACCAGCTCCCGACATGTATACGAACTCGCAGACGATGGCGTGGATGATGGACGAGTTCGGAAAAAAGTACGGGTACTCACCGGGCATCGTCACCGGCAAGCCTGTAGAGCTCGGTGGATCATTAGGCAGAGAGGCGGCGACCGGTCGTGGCACGGTGATCATCTGCGAGAAGATCGCGAACGAGTGGGGGATCGATCTGGCGGGATCGTCCGTCGTGGTCCAGGGATTTGGCAACGTCGGATCGCATACGGCACGGATCATCGCGGAGAAAGGAGCCCGAGTCATCGGCGTCTCCGATGTGCACGGCGGAATTCACGATCCGGGAGGTCTCGACATCCCGGCTCTCCTCGAGCACGTGGCGGAGCACAAGAAGGTCGGCGGATTTCCAGGTGCGAAGGAAATCACGAATGAAGAGCTGCTCGCGCTCGAGTGTGATTTCCTCATTCCTGCGGCTCTCGGCGGGGCGATCACCAAGGAAAACTCCGGCTCCATCAAAACGAAGTTCATCATCGAGGCGGCCAATGCTCCCACCACGCCGACGGCCGAGAAGATCCTCAACGAGAGGGGAGTGGTCGTCGTTCCCGACATTCTCACGAATGCAGGGGGCGTGACCGTCTCGTATTTTGAGTGGGTGCAGAACCTCCAGCAGTTCTACTGGCCGCTCGATCAGGTCGAGCGTGAGCTGACACGGATCATGACGAGCGCGTACGAAGAAGTGTCGGCTCTGAGGAAGAAAACGAAAACTTCCTTCCATGTTGCCTCGTACATGATAGCAATCGATCGTGTAGCTCGAGCCGAGAAGCTCCGCGGCTCGTAGGGTCGATCGGAAGGATCAAGGACATGACCGAACAGATCAACCAGGGAGCGGCTCCTCCGGGCCCACCGCCCCCGCAGCCCCCGAATCGCTCGTTCGATCTCGGGAAGGCGTTCGCGTTCACGTTTCAGGATCCGCGGTGGCTCGAGAAAACCCTGATCGGCGGGCTTTTCTATATCGCGACCATTGCTCTGGTCGGGTGGTTCTTTCTTTTCGGCTATATGGCGAGAATCGTCAGGAACGTCGTTGCGGGCGTCGATGACCGGCTGCCGGAGTGGGATGACCTGGGTGAGATGTTCACCGAGGGGCTGAAGCTCTTTCTCGTCGCGTTCGTGTGGTACCTCCCGATCGTGCTGGTCATGGTTCCGCTCATGGTGTGGGCAATTGTGTTCGACGAGTTCGGATCGCCTCGGCTCAGCGAGCTGTTCGCTGGTTGCATGGTCCTGACGGTCGTGCCTTTGGCGCTTGTCATTACCTTCATCCTTCCTGCTGCACTGGTTCGCGCCGCGGTCTACAGATCGGTGGGTGCGGGTCTGGCGGTGGGGCCGGTGTTGGCGTTCGTGCGGGATAACTTCGTCAATTTCCTGCTCGCGTTCATCGTCTATCTCGCCGCAAACTTCATCGGTCAGATGGGTGTCGTGATTTTCTGCATCGGTGTGTTCTTCACGAGCTTCTGGGGAATGACCGTCGCGGCACATGCGTATGGACAGACGTGGGCATACGGAAAGCAGAACTGAACGACGGGCGGATTGTCGCCGTCGTCGCGTTCCTTTGTAGTCTTGCCGTGCTCGTCGCCGCATCGTTGGCAACGCTCGCCCTGGCGACGGGCGCTTCCGAGATGCTGCGAACCCCATTTCTGCTGATGTGTCACGGCCAGATCGAGCGCGCATTCAGCATCGCGGGTGTGGGGATGCCACTGTGTGCCCGATGCTGCGGTGTTTACGCCGGGATGGCTCTCGCCGCGCTCGTCATGTTCGTCGCAGCGCCGGTCCGGCGCACGAAGACACTGTTCATACTGGGTGCCGGCCTCGTAATCCCGATGACGATCGATGGCACGTTTCAGACACTCGGGCTCTGGTCGACCGGCAACATTCCGCGTGCGGCGACGGGAGTGGCGTTTGGGATCGGTCTGGTGATCCTGGCGATCAACGGCATTGCCGGTCGAGAGGTAGAGGCAGCAGGCAAGCAGCTCTCAATCTGATTCGTTGAGTGTCCGGCGACGGTGGTCGCACCTCCGGCCTGCTTTCCTGCGATGTGTTCGGCACCCTGATCGTCAGGCGATTCTCATCGACCGATCACTGCAAGGTAGGCCCGGAGCTGCCATTCCGAGCGCAGCGAGGAATCTCGTTCTTCCCCACCACCCGGATTCCTCCTCGCTGTGCTCGTTCGGAGTGACAGTGGGCCATTCTCAGAGCAGTCGAATTGTGGACGGATCTCCGGGAGTTACAATCGGGCATATGGCGGATCGACTTGTACAGCTCACTTACCCGGCATCGATGGACGTGAGAGTGCTCGAGATTCTGGAGGGAGAAGAGCTGCTGGCGCACTGGCAGGACGTGCGGGACGGGGAGGAGTGGAACGTGCTGCAGTTCACCACTCCGGCCGAGGAGACCGAACGGATCACTGATCGCTTCGAGCAGGAGCTCGCGGCCGGGAAGGGTTTCCGTATGGTCCTGCTTCCGCTCGAAGCAGTCCTGCCACGTCCCGGAACCGCCGAACCGGACCGAACCGCGGCAGAGCCCCGGCCTGAAACGAGACTCCACCGTGTCAGCCGGGAAGAGCTTCATGCCGACGCGACCGATGCGGCGTCACTCACACGGGTATTCATCGCCCTGACCTTTCTGGCGACGCTCGTTGCCGCCGTGGGACTCCGCCGCAACGACATCGCCGTCATCATCGGCGCCATGGTGATCGCACCCCTGCTCGGACCGAATGTCGCCCTGGCTCTCGGTACCACGCTGAGCGACGGCGCCCTGATCCGCAAAGCGTTCAGGACGAATCTCGCGGGTGTCGGGATTGCGACTGCCGTCTCGATCACCATCGGAATCCTGCTCACGATCGATCCCACCGTTCCGATGATCGAGAGTCGGACGCACCTCGGCTACGACGACCTCGTTCTCGCGCTGGCAGCAGGTTCAGCCGGGACATTCGCATTCACCTCGGGTGCCTCGGGCGCGGTCATCGGCGTGATGGTCGCCGTGGCGCTGCTACCGCCCCTTGCAACCTTCGGAATGCTCCTCGGAGCTGGTCATTTCGAACCTGCGCTCGGTGCGGCGCTGGTGACCATGGCCAACGTGATCTGCGTGAACCTGGCCGGAGTCATGACCTTTCTGGCGCAGGGAGTCCGGCCGCGGATATGGTGGAAGAAAGAGCAGGCGGCACGCTCAGCGAAAGAGGCATCGATCATCTGGTTCGTGCTTCTCGTGGTGCTCGTCGCCATCGTCTACGTGTCCGAGATGGCGCAGTAGGTGGATGTGGAGCGTACTGTCTGCTGGCGGATGCAGAGAACCTCTGCTCAACGTGACACAGGCAGTGGAGCGTGAATACTCCGACGGACGACCGACGACTGACGACTGCCCCCCAACTCTAACTTGCGCGGATCGAGAGGTTAGGTTAGTCTGTCGGCAGGTGCTGAGGTCGGTTTGTCAGCGGCTGGCGTACAGAGGCTGACAGGCGGGTCAACAGGCGCAATTCTGGGCAAAAATGGCATTTCAGGGCTCACTCAAAGAGCTTCCTCTACCCGACATCATCCAGCTCGTCAGTGTATCTGGCAAGACGGGTAAATTTACCCTCAAGCGTGAGGGCGAAGAGGGGCTGATCTATCTGCTCAACGGTCAGATCGTGCATGCCCGGGCAGGTGCCGTCCAGGGTGAAGAGGCGATCTACGCGCTCTCGATCTGGAATGATGGCGAGTTTCAGTTCAGCCCCGGCGAGTCCTCTCCCGACCAGACAATCACCAAGTCCAACACGAACCTTCTGATGGAGGCAGCTCGCCGGCTCGACGAATGGCGGGTGCTCGCCCGGAAAGTTCCTTCGATCGAGATGGTCCCGGAGCTCCAGGCAAGTGAGAGGAGAGAGCAGGTCACGCTCGATCCGCAGGAGTGGAAGCTGGTCACGCAGATCGACGGTCGCCGGTCTGTGGCCGAGATCGCACGGGCGATGGAAGTCACGGCTTTCGATGTGGCCAAGGTTCTCTACGGCCTGGTGACGTCCGAGCTGGTCATTTTAAAAAAAAAAGCATAGCGCCGTCTCTCTCGGGGGAGCAGAAACGCCATCTGGTCGACACGGCCAACAGGATCCGGGTTCTGGCGGACGCCCACCTGGGAACCTCCCGGCGTGACTGGATCGAGCAGTCGTACGCGGCGGCGATCGACGCGATACACGGCGGCGATGGAAACGGAGCGATACGGGGTCTGGTCGTCGCGGTGAAAACAGCGGCGTCAGACGCAGGTGACGAGGCCATGGTGACGAAACTGAGCAGCGAGCTTGCATCAGTGTTACCGGCGAAATGAGCCTTCAGCAATCCGAGTACGAGATCATTACCACGCAAAGCGGACGAGTTGTCGTCCCGTCAGCGCCTCCTTCCAGCGGCTACGTGTTCTGGACGACCCGCGATTTTCACGGGTCGCTCGACCCGGGATCGACGCGGACACTACTCTCGACCATCAGCGAGATCGGCGGAAGCGCGGCACGGATCGAGACATGCCGGCAGGTGCACGGCGTCGACTCTGTCGAGGTCACCTCCACTGACGAGGGATGGTCGGAATGCTCCGACTGCGACGCGCTCTGGACGCGCAGACGAAACGTCGCTCTCGGCATCAAGATCGCCGACTGTCTTCCGCTCACGATCATCGAGCCCGATCGTGGAACTGTGATCAACCTTCATGCTGGATGGCGGGGAGCTGCTGCCGGCATCGTCGCCAGAACGCTCCGCAAGGCAGGAATGAAGGGGACGGGTCAGGAAGCAGCCGCTCACGCGTGGATCGGTCCTTCCATCAGGGCCTGCTGTTTCGAGGTAGGGGAGGAAGTCGTGGCGGCTTTCCGGGAGACTCACGCTGATGTCGACGATCATGTCGACCGCTCCCGAGAAAAGCCGCATCTCGATCTCGCCGGTCTCGTCAGAGGCTCCCTCATCCAAGCCGGAATCCGGGCTGAAAGGATTTGGGACGGGGGGCTGTGCACGCGCTGTCCCGACTCGATGTTTCACTCATACCGGCGGTCAGGGAAGAACTCAGGCAGAAATCTTGCGGTAGCCGGTCTCTGACCGATATGGACCGCTCAAAAATTCGACTCCCTTCCAGAAGAACCGTATTCAGGACGATCTCCTGGAGCGTGATCATCATCGCGATTCTCGTGGTCGTGGCGGGGATCTTCGTCTACTTCGACGCCGTCGACCGCTTCGAGGTGCGCCGGGTATCTCTTCCAACCCGAGTATTCGCTGACAGCCAGCCCCTCCGGCCTTCGGTGCCTATAAATGCCGAGGAGCTCGTATCGAAGCTCCAGCGCCTCGGCTACCGCGATGTCGGAAAGGTGGATGCGCCCGGACAGTTCACCCGCGACGGGAACGAGATCGATCTCTTTCTTCGCGGCTATACGCATCCGGAGGAGAGTCGTCAGCCGGTGCGAGTCGTCGTGACCACCGGAGGTGGATCCATCGACTCCGTCATGCGTCACGGTACGGGTGATCCGATTGAAACGGCTTCTCTGGAACCGGAGCTTCTGACCTCGATCCTGAGTGACCGGCTCGAGAACCGGAATCCGGTCACGCTCGAGCAGATACCGCAGCACCTCATCGATGCGGTCGTCACCACCGAGGACTCGAGATTCTTCCACCATCCCGGAGTTGATCCGGTCGGCATCTTCAGAGCGTTGTTCCGCAACATGAAAGCGGGGGGAGTCGCGGAAGGTGGGTCCACCCTGACGCAGCAGCTCGTCAAGAATTACTACCTCACCAACGAGAGAACCATCCGCCGGAAGATCGTGGAAGCGTTCATGGCGGTGATACTCGACGCAAAGTACTCGAAGAACGAAATCCTTTCCGCCTATTTGAACGATATTTATCTCGGACGTGACCGGTCGATCTCGATCATGGGGGTGGGCCAGGCATCGCAGTTCTACTTCGGAAAGCCTGTTTCCGAGATCTCGATCGCGGAGGCCGCCCTTCTCGCCGGCATGATCCGATCGCCGAACAACTACTCACCATTCGATGATGCGGAGCGGGCGAAGGAGAGAAGGAAGACCGTTCTCGAGGCGATGAATGAGCGGGACAAGATCACGGATGAAGAGCTCGCGACCGCACTCGACGAGCCTCTTCCCGAGGAGCCGACGAGAACCCGCCGAGCCCTCGGATCGATCCCTTACTTCGTGGACGCCGTGCTTGCGGAGCTTCAGCAGGTTTACGGTATCGAGGATCCCGCAGGCCGAGGACTGAACGTTTACACGACCGTCGATCTCTCCTGGCAGGACCATTCCACGCGTGAGCTCGAACAGGGGCTCGAACGACTCGAGAAGAACTACCCCCGCATCAGGAACCATGACGGACCTCTTCAGGGTGTCGTCGTCGCGGCCGATCTGGAGACTGGGGAGGTGCGCGCACTCGTCGGAGGAAGAGACTACGAGAAGAGTCAGTTCAACCGGGCCATCAGCGCAGAGCGGCAGGTGGGATCGCTCTTCAAACCGTTCGTCTATGCAGCAGCGTTCGAACCGAGTCTCTCGCATCAGAACATCACACCGGCGACGCTCGTCAACGACCAGAAGTTCGTGCTGAAACGCAGATTCTCGAAAGACTGGGCTCCCGGAAACTACGAAGGTGTCTATCACGGCGTCGTAACGGTGGCCCAGGCTCTCGAACAGTCGATGAATGCGGCGTCGGTGAGGGTCGGGCTTGCCACGGGGGTGGACGCCGTGATTCGTGCCGCACATGCGCTCGGGATCGAGAAGGATCTTCCCGACGTTCCATCCATCATTCTGGGATCGGTAGAGGTGCCGCCGATCCAGATCGCGCAGTCCTATGCGACGATCGGGAGAATGGGGTCGAGGATTCCGCTTCATACCGTTCGCTACATCACCGATGGCGATGGGGAACTGATGGCCCGCGGGGACGTGGAGAGCGTACAGACCTTCCCCGCCCGGGATCTTTTCCTGCTCGTCAACATGATGGAGGGCGTCGTCGATCGCGGAACGGCTGCGCGTGCACGCAGTCTCGGCTTCCGAAAGACCGCAGCCGGGAAGACGGGTACGACGAACGACAAGAGAGATGCGTGGTTTGCCGGGTTCACTCCCAAAACGCTCGCGGTGACCTGGGTCGGCTTTGACGACAATGCTCCGATGGGAGTTTCCGGATCCGAAGCTGCAGTCCCGATCTGGACGGGCGTGATGAAATCGATTACCTCTGAGGACACGGATCGCGAGTTCCCTGTGCCGCCGGGAATCGTCTTCACTCAGATAGACCGGACCACTGGTGGTCTCGCCACACCGTTCTGTCCGGACGATGTCGTCATGACGCAGGCATTCAAGGCGGGCACGCAGCCGGGCCTCCCGTGTCCGAAGCACGAGCCTCATGTTCCCGAGCCCGAGCTGCTCGAATTCGACTTCCCGGGCTTCGAAGACGTTTACGAACCGGGACAGCCGGAGCTCGAGGGAGGGATCTTCAGAAGCGAACCGGCACCGCCCCCTC
This sequence comes from uncultured Acidobacteriota bacterium, assembly GCA_963829355.1. Taxonomy (GTDB): domain Bacteria; phylum Acidobacteriota; class Thermoanaerobaculia; order Gp7-AA8; family JAHWKK01; genus CAWHHZ01. Next base: position 7,639 of record CAWHHZ010000025.1, on the reverse strand, counting down.
CGCCGACCGATACGGATCTTAGGCTTCCCAGTGATGCGCGACGGATCGATACGCCGCAGCCCGAGATGTCTCCTCGGCAGAAGCTGCCGCCGATCGAAACTACGCCACGGCAGGAACCGGAACGTACCGAGAGACCGCGGAACACACCTCCTCCACCTGTGACGCGGCCCGAGCCGGTCGAGCGTCCGGAGGCCCGCCGTCCGGCACCCCCGCCGCCGCAACCGCCGCAGCAGCAACCGCCACAGCAGGCTCGCCCGCAGGAGCAGCCGCCTGAGCCTGATGAAAAACCTTCAGAGCCGGACCAGGAAGAACGGGATGATGTTCGCGAACCGCCGCAGAGTCAACGTTCGAGTGACGGTGTGAATGACGCTGCTTCCCCGTCCCCGGCGGACTGAGATGAGTTGTCATGCCGAGCGGGGGAATGACGCCGCTTCGCTTCGCCAGTGGAGTGAAATGAACCGTCATCCCGACCGAGCGAAGCGAGGAATCTCCCAGGTTACTTAGTCGGTAACGCTCTGGGGAAGCTCCTGGCACACCACCCCCGTGGCCCTTGGCAGCACGGGTACGCAGGTTGGGAGATCCCTCCACTCCGGTCGGGATGACATGGCCCCCTAGGAGATCCGAAGTGGTTCATTGGAAGCCGCCGGATCCCGCGAAGCGGGAGCGGGCTTGCACTGAGCGAAGCCGAAGGGACGGTCGAAGGATCGCGAAGTTTGCCGACTCTCAGGACGGAAAGTACGCGACAGTCAGGACGTACGCGATCCTTCGCTGGCGCTCAGAGGCTGTGAAAGAATCCAGCGTACCCTGCGTTACGGACGCGGCGACGTCGAGCGCGCGAAGCAGTGACGCAGCGATGTGGTTCATCGGAAAGGAACTGCGACAACGCGATCGGCGACGCCCCGCCCGTAACCCTTTGGGCTGGTGGTGGTTACGGCCCGATCTCTGCGCCTGTCCTGAGCGAGCCGAAGGATCACTCGTCGTCACCGAGGAACCACCGCGACTCCTCCTCATTCCTTGAGCTCGAACCGTAAGCACCACCAGCGCAGGGCACGCTGGATTTTTTCACAGCCTCTCAGGATGACTGCTGGTCGTGGCGCGAGAACACGAGGGATGCATTCGTGCCGCCGAACCCGAACGAGTTGGAGATCGCGTTTCTGATCTTCTTCTCCCGCGCCTGGTGCGGTACGTAATCGAGATCGCAATCGGTATCGGGTTGATCGAGGTTGATCGTCGGGGGGAGGTTGCCGTGATACACGGCCAGAGCAGTCACTCCAGCCTCGAGACCACCGGCGGCGCCGAGCAGATGTCCCGTCATCGACTTGGTCGAGCTCATGGCGAGTTCCCGGGCATGCTCACCGAAGACCGTCTTGACCGCGACGGTCTCCGCCTTGTCCCCGGGGAGAGTCGAGGTGCCGTGAGCGTTGATGTAGTCGACATGGTCGGGGGCGACGCCGGCGTCGGCAAGGGCGAGCCGCATCACTCGCGCTGAGCCCTCACCATCCGCGCAGGGCGACGTGATGTGGTACGCATCGCTCGACATGCCGTAGCCGGCGAGCTCGCAGTAGATCCTCGCGCCGCGGCGGATCGCGGAGTCCCGTTCCTCGAGCATCAGAACGCCTGAGCCTTCTCCCATCACGAAGCCGTCCCGGTCGACGTCCCACGGCCGCGAGGCGCGCTCGGGTTCGTCGTTGCGCGTGGAGAGTGCTTTCATCGCCGCGAAGCCGCCGACGGCGAGTGGGGCGATGACCGCTTCCGCGCCTCCGGCGAACATGATGTCCGCGTCACCCCGCTCGATGATCTTGAATGAATCGCCGATCGCGTGAGCTCCCGTGGCGCAGGCCGTCGCAGGAGCCGAGTTCGGCCCCTTCGCATTGAAACGCATGGAGACGTGACCGCTCGCAAGATTGACGATCAGACCGGGAATGAAGAAAGGAGAGATCCGCCCTGGTCCACGCTCGAGAAGAGTCTTGTGCATCGACTCGATCAGCGGAAGTCCGCCGATGCCGGAGCCGATCACGACGCCGAGTCGCTCCGGATCGACATTTGCCTCGCCGAGCTTCGCGTCATCCCACGCCATCTGGGCGGCAGCGATCGCATAGTGAATGAAGGTATCGGACTTCTTGATTTCCTTCTTCTCGATCCAGTTTGCCGGATCGAATCCTTCGACCTCTCCGGCGATCCGGCAGGAGAACTCGGAGGCGTCGAACCTGGTGATCGGTCCGATCCCCGATTTTCCTTCAATCAGTGCCTGCCACGTCGCGTCGGTTCCGACTCCGACAGGCGAGACCAGACCGATACCGGTAACGACGACTCGTCTTTTTTCCAAACTCATCTCTCCGCGTGAATAAAAAAAGATCCGGATGACGATGAATACCTCATCGCGATCCGGACCTCAGGGAGTTACTCGGCGTTCGCGTTTTTGCTGACGTACTCGACCGCATCTTTCACGCGGCGGATCTTCTCAGCGTCCTCGTCGGAAATCTCGACTCCGAACTCTTCCTCGAACGCCATGATCAGCTCAACGGTATCGAGCGAGTCCGCTCCGAGATCCTCGACGAACGAAGCCTCAGGGGTCACTTCCTCGGCGTCGACGCCAAGCTGCTCGACGATTATCGATTTCACTCGTTCTTCTACGGACATTCAAATGCCTCCAGATCAATTCAGTTTCAGGTGGGGAGTTTTTAACACATGCACGGCTCGCGCGTCCATCCGAGAGCCAACGAGTCTCAGTTCAGGGCGACACGACCAGTGAATCCTTCTTCGTATGTATGAAAGTACTCGAGCGCGGGCTCGGGGTAGCGCCAGCAGTAATAGCCCCCTCCGCTATCGAAATCCACGAGCCAGAGCCCCTTGACCTCAACTCCGAGAGTCAGGAGATTCTCGGTCCATTCTCTCAGAACCTGCCGCAACTCGTCGACTTTTCCCTCTTCGATCTCGAAAGGCTCCTCCAGGGGAGGCTTCCCCAGGAGTCCCGTTGCCTCCTCGACCGCTCTCTCGGTGATTCGCATGACCTCGGGGAGAAGGTCGGCGGCCTCCTCGTACGTGAATTGCTTCGTCTGCAGAACAGTTCTCCTTTACTCTCGGATCTGCGCGAAAGGATGCAGTGCGAATTCTATGCGAACTCACACCAGGGAGCTGAGAACCACGCTCGAGCATGACGGACTCTCGATAGAAGGAAAGTCCATCGCGGGCAACGAGACCTACTTTCGAGTGCGGGAGCTCGGCATCGCACTCGACATCGGACGGTGCCCAGATTTTCTCGTCGGCGTTCGCGACGTGTTCATCACCCACGCGCACGTCGACCATGCCCTCGGGATTCCCTTCCATGCCGCACAGCGCAAGCTCCAGAAGCTTTCTCCCTCACGCATCCATGTTCCCGCAGAATCAATGAGCGGCTTTCAGGCACTGGTGAGGGCACACGAAGCGCTGCAGCAGACGAAGTACCACCTCGAGCTCGTCGGGGTGTCCGTCGGGGATGAGCTCGAGCTGCGGCGCGATGCGGTCGTGCGCGCCCACGGGGCGACCCATTCAATCCCTGCGCGGGCGTGGGAGGTGCTCGAACGCCGGGAGACTCTCCGCGCAGAACTGGCGGGTCTCGAGGGCGCGGAGATCCGCAATCGGCGAGAGGCCGGGGAGAAGGTCACGGATCAGCGGCTGATGTCCCGTCTGTTCTACACCGGAGACACGGATCGACTCATTCTCGAGCGTGGAGGAGCGCTGTTCGAGTCGCGGATCCTGATGATCGAATGCTCATTCACAGCCGACGGCGATCAGGATCGGGCGGCGCAGTACCGTCACATCCATCTCGATGACCTGTTCGAGTTCTCGGACCAGTTCGAAAACGAGGTAATCTGCCTCACCCACTTCAGCCTCAGAGACCGCCCACGGGAGATCGTGGAAAGAGTGGCACGTCGCTGTCCCGCCCGATTGCGCGACCGGCTGAGGTTCGCGTTTCCCGAGCCCTACGACAGACTCGGACGCATCTAGCCCGCATTTCTCACCAGCTATCTACTGCGGCGACCGATAGCGGCGCGGCTGCTGCGTTGCACTCGATTCGGCTCCTCGACATAGTGTCGACTATGCCTGCGGGGCCGAACCGTCGCGCGCCTTGCATCCGCACCACTCTCCGCCGCCTCGCTACGATACCTGGTGAGAAATGCGGGCTAGTGCCGTGTCTGCGTCAGGAGTCCATGACTGTGGAATATCAGTTGCAGTCGTCGCTGCCGTGAATTCACTCGCGCGGACGCTCACCCTCTCGATTCTCTCTCTGACCCTCTCATTTGCCATTGCGGCGCAATCGCTCGAGAACAGGCTTCGGCCTCTCGTCAATGAGGGACTCTCGCGCCGCTCCAGATCGAGCGTGAAGATCGTCGAGCTCGACAGCGGTCGAGTGGTGGCCGCGGAAAATCCCGACACGCCAGTCACCCCAGCCTCAAACCTCAAACTGCTCACCACGGCCGCGGCACTCGATCTGCTCGGGGAAGACTTCGAGTTCACGACCACCTTCCTCATCCGGGGATCGGTCTCGAACGGCACGTTGAATGGAGACCTCCTGGTGAAAGGGAGCGGCGATCCCACCATCGGCGGGAGGTTCTACGACAAGGCCTCGGATACTGTCTTCGAGAACCTCATCGTTGCTCTGCGCCGCGAGGGAATCCAGCGCATCACCGGCGACGTGGTCATCGAGTACGGGTACTTCGACGATCAGTGGATTCATCCGAGCTGGCCCGCGGATCAGCTCGTGTTCTGGTACGAAGCACCAGTCTCCGCCCCCGCGCTGCAGGAGGGGACGGTCATCGTGAGGGTGAAGCCGGGAAGCCCGGGACAGAAGGGCGTGGTGGAGCTCGAACCGCCGAACCAGTTCGTCACCATCGAGAACTCCTCAGTGACCCAACGGGCCGGACGCGGCGTCTACGTCGGACGCAAGCCGGGCTCCAACACGATCATCGTGAAGGGGAACGTGAGGCCCGGTGATGGACCGACCGAGATCCCCGTGACCGTGATGTATCCCGTCCACTACTTCGGAAACGCACTTCACGAGACCTTGATCAAGAGGGGAGTGGAGCTCGAGGGGCAGCCGATTCTCACGCCGAAAGATCCGCGGGACGACTGGCGGGTCCTCGATGTGGTGGACACACCTCTTCCCGTGGTTGTGTACGTCATCAACAAGCAGAGTCAGAACCACTACGCCGAGCAGGTGCTGAAGACGCTTGGCGCCGAGAAGGGAAAAGGGGGCTCCTGGGACTCAGGTACGGACGTGGTCGAGACGTGGATGACCGGGACCGTCGGGGTTAGGCCGGGCCAGGTTTCGATGACCGACGGTTCGGGTATGTCCCGCGAGAACAAAGTCTCGGCCTCGGCCTTCATCGAGGTTCTCCAGCACATGTGGGACAGCGATCACCGGATGGTGTTCCTGAGCTCCATGCCGTACAGCGGCGAAACGTTTTCCCGGTTGCGGCGGCGCATCAACCAGGAGCCGTACAAGAGAAACATCTACGCGAAGACCGGATACATCTCGAAGGTCGTCGGCCTGACCGGATACGTGAAAGCCACGAGCGGCAAGGTGTACGCCTTCTCGCTTCTCTACAACGACTTCCCCACATGGACCGGCCCGATGTACCAGCTCCAGAACACGATCCTGCAGACGATTGTCGATCACGGCTGAGGCACCACGATTCGAAGTGCTCGTACCCGATCCTTCGCTGCGCTGAAAATACCCCCGTTGTCATCCTGAGCCGCCGGAGCGCAGCGGAGGACGGTCGAAGGATCGCGTGGAGCCTACCGGGCCCGAAATTCGGCTCGAGTCATTGGGGCAAGGAGGAACGGAGGAGGAACGGGGACAGGTCTTTGGTTTAGGGTCAATTCTACGAGCGGTAGATTTCATTGCCGATTGAGCGGCTTTTTCTACCAGCAGTAGAACGGACCGTCAACCAAAGACCTGTCCCCGTTCCTCCTCCAAAGACCTGTCCCCGTCCACGTCCTTCGCCCCGGCACTGCAACGGGGAGCGTACAATTGTTGCCGTCGTGAAGGTGCCACTCTCTGCTCTTCCTGTTTTTGCGCTGATCCTGTATGCGACGACTGTTTCCGCGCAGTACTCGGAGCGAGTCGAAGTCATGATCACGAATGTTGATGTCGTCGTCACCGACAGGAGTGGTAAACCAGTCCGTGGCCTGACTGCGGATGACTTCGAGATCCGAGAAGACGGCAAGCTTCAGACAATCACTAATTTCACAGCCTTCGATGCGACTTCAACCGCCGCCCGGGCCGAGGAACCGGAGGATCTCGAAACGGCCCAGGCTGCGTCGGCAAAGCTGCCACGATTGATCGTCCTGTTCGTTGATATAGGCGACATCGAGCCGAGTCGGCGGCAGCGGTTCTTCTCGAGTGTAGAGAGCTTCCTGGATAAAGCACTTCGCGATGGTGACCTGGTGACGGTTCTTACATGGAATCATCGGGTTCACACTCTGCTTGCGCCGACCGCTGATCGAAAACGCGTGGAGATCGTCCTGAATGGATTTTCAGAACCGTACGGGAAGCGCGAAGTGAAGATTTTTCGTGCGCTTGCGGAGCAGTCCGCCGTACAGTCCGAGCGCGACGCGGAGATCTCGAGCGAGCTCGGAACGGCGATCGAAACGGACGCTGTGGCGGAGAGTGAGTTTCAGGAGTGGCTCCTCGCCGAGGAGCGTTGTCAGATGATCAAGCGGAAGGCGAGAGAGTTGCGCAATGTCCTGACGTCACTGTCTCGCGTGGAGATGCGGAAGGTGGTGATCGTTGCCAGCGACGATCTGTCGCTTCAGCCTGCGGACGACTGCCTGACGGGCCCGGACCTGGAGAAGCTCGCCGTGACGGCAAACGCGTACGGAATGACAATTCACGCCTTCCATCCACCGGGTCCACGCGACTCGTTCATTGGCCCCGATCAGGGTGGGTTTCTCCGCGGACGACTGCTCCATCTCCGATGTCAACAGCGTATGCGCGTGCGCAAGACGAGACAGGGGGCTGACGCTGCTTGCAGAACGCACAGGCGGTCTCACCGGGTCCGGGCTGCAAAGCGGAACGGTGCTGCAACAGGTTGCTCAGGGACTCGATTCGTACTACTCCCTCGGGTACCGCATATCGCCTGGGAGCGAGGACGAGCCTCGAAAGATCGAAGTTACAACGAAGAACCGGAAGTATCGTGTGCGGGCGCGCCAGTCGGTCGTACGCCTTTCGGAGGCGAGCACGATTCGCGATCTCGTAATCTCGACGCTTTACCTTCCGGAGATGAAAGGGCAGCAGACTCCCATCGTTCGATGTCGATGTGACGAAGAGCAGGCGGGATGGACGTTTCCTCATCGTCGACGTGGAAGTTTCGATCCGCGCTGGCGATCTGGTCTTTCTGCCTGCGGGGACTGAAGGGGTCAAAGGCTCGTTCTCCGTTTTCCTGTCCGGCGGACGAGTACTCGGCGACGCCAGTGACGTGGTCGAGATGAAGCAGCCGATCGAGTCCCCGTCGAGGGTCGAAAAAGACAGCAGGGTGAAGTACGAGTTTTCCGTCAGGGTTCGGCCCGACACGCGGCGCTCTCGATCGCGGTCCGTGACAATGTGTCCGGCGACCTCTCCGTGAAACTGATCGAGTTGGAACGATCTGAAGGCTGA
>CAWHHZ010000024.1:0-8250 GCA_963829355.1 uncultured Acidobacteriota bacterium | reverse complement strand
CGTCCTTCGCTGCGCTCAGGATGACGGCCCGTGCCGGCGCTGAATCAGGTATCCTTCTGCTCATGTCGATTCCTGAATATCTGATCTGTGCGAATTGCGAGACACCGTGTTATGTCTTCGAGTGGGATACCGAGCGGGGAACGGCGACGGAAGCGCTCTGCGGGACATGCGGCAACGACGAGCCGAGCGATTTCATGACGCAGTCCGACTGGGACGACCAGTCCGGCGGCTGACGCGACGAGGACGACGACAATGAGCTCGAAACCCGTGATCATCGGGATCGCCGGCGGAACCGGATCCGGCAAGACCACGATCGCCCACTCCATCTTCGATCGCGTGGGGCGTGACCGCATCGAATGGATCTCCCACGACGCCTACTATCGCGATTTCGCCCACCTGAGTCCCGAGGAGAAGCACCGCATCAACTTCGATCATCCCGACTCTCTCGAGACCGATCTCATGGTGAGCCACCTCGACGCTCTCTGCGAAGGACGCCCGGTCGAGGTGCCTCGATACGACTTCGCGTCGCACAGCCGATTACCCGAGACGACCAGGGTCGAGCCTAAGAAAGTGATTCTCGTCGAGGGAATCCTCGTTCTGGCGGAGCGGGAGCTGCGGGAACGCATCGACATCAAGCTTTATGTTGATACACCCTCCGACATCCGGTTCGTCCGCAGGCTCCTCCGCGACGTGAAATCACGCGGCCGGAGTGTCGAATCGGTCGTCGAGCAGTACATCACCACCGTCCGCCCGATGCACGAGGAGTTCGTAGAGCCCTCCAAACGCTTCGCCGACCTCATCATCCCCGAGGGAGGCGAGAACGTGGTGGCTCTGGATGCGATCATCTCGAGGGTCGAGCACCTGGCGAAGTGAGGCAGTCCACAGTCGTCGGTCGTCAGTCGACAGTCGACAGAAGGCTGTCATCCTGAGCGGGGGAATGGCGCTGCTTCGCTTCGCCAATGGAGTGAAATGAACTGTCATCCTGAGCCGCCGGATCCCGCGAAGCGGGAGTAGGACGGTCGAAGGATCTCGTGGAGCCTACCGGCCCGAAGTTCGGCTCCAGTCAGGACGTACCCGATCCTTCCCCCGCGGAGCGGGGTCAGGATGACAGTCCCTTTGTGTTTCCAGTCATTTACGAAGAGGTTCATTAGAAGCGGCAGCGAAGGATCGCGTGAAAGTTACCTCGAGCAGGATCTGACGCGATTCTTCGCCGTCCTTCGGCGGCTCAGAATGACAGACGGTCAGCGGCTGCCTCCGATTCTGACGACCGTCGACTGCCGACTGCCCCACAGGAATTTCCCGGCCTTCGCCTCGAGTTTCCACTCACTGCCACAACCGCGTGCAGTTGCGGTCCGTGGCAATATCGAGCGGAAGGGGGTGAACTGACCATGCCAGTCGTCTTTGTGAAAGAAGATGAGAGCTTCGAGAACGCGCTCCGTCGTTTCAAGCGGAAGTGCGAGAAATCCGGCGTCCTGTCGGAAGTCAAGAAGCGTCAGTATTTCGAGAAGCCGAGCGAGAAGCGCAAGCGCAAGGCTGTCGCCGCCCGTAAGAAAGTCCTTCGGAAACTCGCAGAGGATCGTCGTACCGGCGGTTACTAACGCCATCAGAATTGACCGAAACCAGGGCTCCCGGAAGGGAGCCCTTTTTTTGAGTTGAACCCCAAAACATGAACCCTTCTCTCCGCGCACTCGATTTTGCTGAAGTCCTCGACGTTCTCGCGCTCGAGGTGAGAACCTCCCCCGGCCGGCGCAGGTTGCTGGCTCGGAGGCCCGTCCATTCTCTCGAGGTGGCCGAACGGCTGCAGCGTGAGCTGCGGGAAATGACGAAGCTGTACCTCGAGGACGGTCTCCTGCCGTTTTCGGGGCTCGAGGAGATCGACGCGGTACTATCATCCGGCTCTTCGGAGCTCGAGGATTCGTGGATGATCCTCCGCGCGGTGAAGGCGACGCAGGCGATCCGCGAAGCCGTTCTGCGATCAGAGAGCGAGCTGCCGGCGCTTTCGACGATCGCCGGCAGAATCGTCGATCTGTCGGAGCTGATCCGGTCTACCAACAAGTACTTCACCAAAGAAGGAAAACTTCGCGAGGACGCCTCCCCCGAGCTGAAGCGGATCAGGACGAAGATCCATGCGCGCCGGCAGGAAACCCAGCGCACACTCAACGATCTGATGAACCGGCGCTCCGAGGCGATTCAGGAGCCGATCATCACGGTGCGTGGCGACCGCTACTGCATTCCCGTCCGGTCGGAGAAGCGTGGCTCCGTACCCGGCATTCTCCACGAACGATCAGGCTCCGGAGCTTCGGTTTTCATGGAGCCTCTCGAGATCGTGGAGCTCAACAACGAGATCGCAGACCTGCTCCTGGCCGAACGCGACGAGGTGCGGCGCATCGCAAAATTCATCGCCGATCAGATCGCCGTGCACCACGACGACATCGTCACCTCGATCGAGTCTGCCGCGGAGCTCGATGCGATTCAGGCTTGTGGGGTCGTGGGATCACGGATCGAAGCGATCCGACCGACATTCTCTGCCGACAACAAGCTCCGAATCGTCGACGGGCGCCATCCCCTCCTCGACGAGCGAATCGCGGATCTTCGGGAGATTGCCTTCAACGAGCAGCCTTCCGAGCGTACCGTCGTTCCAGTCTCGATCGATCTGGCCGGCGATGAGAGAGGGCTCGTCATCAGCGGTCCAAACGCCGGAGGAAAGACAGTCTCGCTCAAGACCGCAGGCCTTCTCACGGCCATGGCTGCCGCTGGTCTTCCAGTCCCCGCCGGCGATGGAACGATCGTCCCCCTCCCCGATCAGATCCATCTGCTGATCGGCGACGATCAGGATCTTCTCGAGCATCTTTCGACATTCTCAGGTTATCTGACGCGGCTGAAGTCGATACTCGAAAAGATGTCTCCTTCGTCCCTGCTGCTACTCGACGAGATCGGTTCGGGCACCGATCCGGAAGAAGGTTCTGCGATTGCCGCGGCCACGATCGAGCATGTGCTGAAGGCCGGCTGTCTGTTCGTTGTCACAACGCATCTGGCGCGAGTCCAGAGCGTCGCGATCGCGAGCGAGCACATCATCAATGCGTCGATGGAGTTCACCGAGGAGACGCATCGCCCGAGCTTCCGTCTGATCCCGGGTCTGCCCGGGAGGAGTCGCGCCATCGAGGTCGCGGAGCGCGTCGGGCTCCCGCCAGAGCTCATCACTCAGGCACGTGAGTTTCTCGGCTCCGAGTACGGAAAAACCGACCAGATCCTTTCGCAGCTCCAGAGCTCTCTTCGTGAGGTGCAGCAGTTGCGGGACGAGCTCGATACCCGGGAGCGCCAGGTTCGGTCCGCCGAGCGGGAGCTGAACGAGCGGCTCGATCGCGCGAAAAAGGAAGAGAAGACGCTCCTGAAGAAGTGGCAGGACGAGTCGGACGCGATCCGTCGCGACGTGTACCGGCAGTTGAGGTCCGAGATCAAGTCGCTCCGCGAGAAGGATCAGTCGGAACGCGACTCACAATCGCTCGAGAGTGTTGCGCAGAGCGTTCTGGAGCCGACGAAGCAACGTCCCGAACCGGAAGGCACGGATCCGGAGGCACTCGCGGTGGGCGATCTCGTGCGCCATCGCCGGTTCCGCTTCGAAGGGACGCTTCGATCTCTCAGCGGCGATCGCGCGGAGGTGCTCGTCAAGGGAAAGAAGATGCAGCTCGAGGCGGCCGATCTTCAGCTCGTCCAGAAGAAGGACGCGCTTCAGAGCGAAAAGAAAAGCAAACAGCCGAAGCAACGTGAGACCGCGCCCTCAGATGTGGAACCGGCGGTCTCCGCGGAGTTGAACTTGATCGGCCACCGCGTCGAGGAGGCGCTCGAGGAATCGGACCGGTTTCTCGATCGAGCGCTGCTCGACGGGCGCGGGGCGGTGCGCCTGATTCACGGGCACGGCACGGGCCGGCTTCGAGAGGCGATCCGCGACCACCTCCGCTCGCACCCGGCAATCAGGAGCTGGCGCCCCGGGGGCGAGCGCGAAGGTGGCGACGGCGCCACCGTGGCGATCCTGGAACGGTAAACGAGGGGGGCGGCTCTCCAGGGCCGACTCGCGGGGGGGCTGGAGCCCTCCGCGAGTCGGAGCTGGAGCTCCGACCCCCTTTCGGACCGACTAAGCGCGCCAGCTCACTGGCAGGTCATCCATGGTGAGAAAGCCCGGGCGGGCCTCGACGATGCGGGGCATCAGGTTCACGACCATCGCGGCCGTCGCGACGTCTCCGTGAATGCCGCCGTCGACGCGGAGGTCGAGCTCTGGCGAGCCTTTGATGATCACCCGGTCGACCGGATTCTTTGCTCCGACATACATCCGCAGATCGAGCGAGAGCTCCACGCCACTCGACGAGCGTGCCTCGACGCGCTGGTGAACGCCGGCGACCTTGCCCGCCTCCACCTGGAGGTACTGGGTCGTGACGGCGGAATCGGCCATCACCGGCTCGAGGAGCTCATCGGTCACATGTTCCAGCTCGAGACCGAGCCCCTTCGCCAGAAGGTAGAGGCTCTCCACGAGTCCCATGTGTTTGAGTGTGCCGGCCTTCACTGCCTCGTCGAACTCCGTCTGCGTCTTTCCGGCTCCCACTTTTCTCTGCAGGGGCTCGCGCCGCTTTGAAGCGTCGACGATCCTGATCACCTCGACGGAGGTCACTTTCCGGCAGACCGCGGAGATCGTCAGGGGAAGCTTGTCCATGGCGAAGCCTGGATTCACACCGGTTCCGACGACCGAGACGCCGTGCTTCTTTGCGAGCGCATCGATCTCGTTCCGCTGCGCTTCGTCGAGTGGGTACGCCAGCTCCTCACAGGTCGAGACGATGTTGCACCCCTTCTCGATCAGCGCTTTCAACTGCGGCATCACTGCCGAGACCCGGGAACCGGTCGTATGGCAGACGACATCGACATCGGTTTCGAGAGACTCAGTGATGGGAACATTCAGTGACGGATCTCCGATGAGATCTCCGAGCGTCCTCCCCTGTTTCGCCGGATCGATGTCGACCCCAGCCACCACTTCGCCCCACGATCGCTCCGCGGCCGTCTTCAATGTCTCGAGACCGATCGGTCCGAGACCGTATTGCGCAATCTTGATTCTGCTCAAATCTTCACTCCTCCTGTAGCTGCAGTCCGGGATCCGGCGGTTCATCAGGATACGTCTTCAACGCGTTGAGAATACAGGACTCCACAACGGTGCATTGGCTCGCTCCATCACTGATGGACGTGCGCGCTGAGATGACCGCCGTGAATCGTATGACCTGGCTGTGCGGGGTGGCAAGGGAGCCGGTAGCGGGCGGTGCATAGAGCCTGCGCCCCGACCCACACAAGGGCCACTGTCGCACACACTGTGGCATTATCATTGCCGCTATGAAGCCGATGAATCACGAACCTTCACCCACACTGGTCGAACGCGCACGGCGCGGCGTTCTTCTTCATGAGCCGTCGTCCTATGGCACTTCGCGTCAGGGCGCTCCCCTTCTCGTCTGGCGCCCCGACACCGCTCCCGAAATCCTGATTCTCGCATCGATTCACGGCGATGAGTCTGAGACCACTGTCGTCGTGTCGGAAGCGCTCCGATCGATCAGGCATGAGGATCTGAAGGTGGCCGTCATCCTCTGCGCGAACCCGGATGGAACCGTTCGAGGAACACGGTGCAACGCGAACGGCGTCGATCTCAACCGCAACTTCCCGACGTCCAACTGGTCGCCCGACCCAGTTCACTACAAGAGCCGGGAAAGCGACACGCGAGACATCGCACTCTGCCCGGGAACGGAACCGGCCTCCGAGACCGAAACGAAAGCTCTGATCTCGCTCATCGAGGAGTTGTCCCCGCGAGCAGTCGTCAGTCTTCACTCGGCACTCGCCTGCATCGACGACGCCGACGAATCACCGCTCGGCCACCGGCTCGCGGATGCCACCGGACTGCCACTCCAGGGAGACATCGGCTATCCCACACCAGGCTCGATGGGTACATGGGCCGGTGAACGAGGACTGAACCTCATCACCTACGAAGTCGAGCCAGCGTCACCATACGATCTCAAGGACCGGCACGTACCGGTCATGATCGATCTGATGACTGGCCGGATCCCGGTCCGATAGCGTCCTCCCCATGCACATACTCATTACGGATTCTGGAGTGGGCGGCCTTTCCGTCTGCGCGTATGCCGAGCGCTTCCTGCGGACCGGCGGAAGCCCCGTGGAGCCTGTGAGGCTGACGTTCGCGAATGCAGCGCCGGAGAACGACTATGGCTACAACTCGATGCCGACGCGAGAGGAGAAGCTCTCGACGTTCGACCGGTTTCTGCACAATGTCACCGAACGCTACGCCCCGGACCACATCTACGTCGCCTGCAACACATTGTCGGTCCTGCTACCCGAAATCCCGTTCGTTCGCGACCGTGAGCTTCCCGTACGCGGGATTCTCGAGACCGCCACGGACCAGCTCATGCGTCGCATGGAGCGAGGCCAGAATCAGGTGATCATCATTCTCGGCACTCCGACTACGATCGAGGCGGGGACCTATCCGCGAATGCTCGCCGAGCGGGGTTTCGATCCCTCACGCATCATCAGCCAGGCGTGTCCCGGACTCGCTGACACGATCTCTGAAGATCGTCGGGGGGAAGCGACGGCTTCAGAGATCATGTACTGGGTCCGGAAAGCGACTCAGCGCATGCCGGATTCCCACTCCACAGTTCTAGCCTGTCTCGCGTGTACGCACTACGGATATCGGCGTGATCTGTTCGCCGAGGCATTCGCGACGCTCGGCATCTCTGCACAAGTCGTCAATCCGAATGAAGACGCCGTCAGTGATCTGTGGCTGCCGGCAATCAAACCGTCAGCAGAGCCGTGCGACATACCGGTCGAGTTCATCACGCGTTACGCCGTGCCTGCCACGACATTGGAGACCCTGACTCTTTTCCTCGAAGAGATCTCACCGCGCACCGTCGAGGCAGTCCAGAACTTCACCCACGTACCCGATCTCTTCTGACCAGGGGCCGAGACTGGACAAGACAGACTGAAGACTCCGGCCGTGGGACTGGTCCTACTGCCGACGGAGAGACTGCCGAAACTCCCACGGCGGAACCGGTTCGCGATCCGCCCATAGACCGAGCCGTCCAGTCCGCGCACGATCTTCCGCCGCAGCGTACAGCTGCCTGTCCTTCCTCGACTGCTCCTCCGCGTATTGTTTGTAGTGCCAGGCCAGCCCCGCCTCGATCTGTTCGAGTCCGAGATCACGTCCATCGACCGTCAGCTTCGCGACGACGCGGTCATAGCGATCGCGAGTGTACGGCTCCACAACGAGCTCCGCTTCCGAGAGACGCTCACTCAGAGCCCGACGAGATGCGTTCGAGTACGGCTGCCGCCGCTCGGGCGCGTCGATTCCGTGGATCCGGATCTCGACCTCGCCACCTCGCGCATCGCGGACGATGAGGCTGTCGCCGTCGAGCACGCGAACCAGCTCAGCCGGAAAGGTGCTGGACGACCTCTCTCCGACGCCTGCGCCAATTGACGAATCCTCGTCGAATCCCGGCCGCCAGTCCGTCGCGGCATACAGGGCGACAATCACGACCACCACCACCGGGATGATTTTGCCCATCGCTCTCATCAACAGCAGCATACCGCCTCATACGCCCCACGTAAGCCAGACACTTCTTTTCTGGCGTCAATCCCGCCTCGGATTGTTAACCATCGCGGCTCGCAGACCGTAACAGGTCCGCAAAAGGCCGAGGAGACTGCCGCTCGCATCGGAGTGCAGTAGCCGGCATATGTACGACTCCCGCCGGCGCTTCTGCGGGACGCGTCGCGAATCGAAACGGTTCGTGAGCGGTGAATGAAGAAGGGGGTGGCGGCGCTGTTAGCGTCGTCGCCCCTTTCCTGTCTCCTGGCCGGTGCTCCGCCTCAGCATGCTCACTTTCTGTCCGAGCCCACCCCACCCTCCGATCCGGCCCGGGTCTTGTGGAAAACGGCCGTTTCGCCTACCGTTCCACGTGCGGTCAAGCATTGAGGGCCGCACCTCCGCAGGACACGACTCGTCGACACGCTCCGCGCGATGTTTCGATGAAACCTTCAGTCATTCAAGTGAGGAACACACCTATGAGAAAAGCCGCCAGCTCGATCGGGATGATCGTATGCATTCTTGCACTCGGGTGCGCCACCACGCCAACAGACACCGAGAGCTCCGCCTCCGAAACCATGCCCGCACAGGAGGATGTCATCGTCGAATCGAATACAAACCCGCTTCTGACC
>CAWHHZ010000023.1:0-50361 GCA_963829355.1 uncultured Acidobacteriota bacterium | reverse complement strand
CTGCGCTGCCCGGTCCACCGGTGCGGTCGAGAAGGTGGCTGGTGAGATTCGAGCGGCCGGTGGCGACGCCGTAGCCGTTGAGCTCGACATCAGTTCCGAATCCGCGCGTTCGATCGTCGAGGGGCTCATCTCCGAGCACGAGAGGATCGACATCCTCGTGAACAACGCCGGTGTCACCGCGGATGATCTCTTCATCCGCATGAAGAAGGAGGCGTGGGACAGTGTGATCCGCACGAATCTCGACTCCATCTATCCGATCACGCAGGTCGTCGTGAAGAAGATGATGCGCAACCGCTGGGGCCGGATCATCAATGTCTCCTCGATCGTCGGGGTCACCGGCAACCCTGGACAGGCGAACTACGCTGCATCGAAAGCCGCGATCATCGGATTCACCAAGTCGCTCGCTCTCGAGCTCGGTTCGAGAAACATCACCGTGAATGCCATCGCGCCCGGTTTCGTCCGGACCGCGATGACCGATCAGATGACCGACGAGGCGAAGGGTTCCATGGAATCGCGCATTGCTCTCGGAAGGCTCGGCACGCCCGACGACATCGCCTGGGGCGTCGTCTTCCTCGCTTCCGAGCAGTCCTCCTACATCACCGGAACCGTCCTCAATATCAGCGGCGGCCTCTCCACGTAGGATTGTGTGGGTAGGGCATCCGTGTTGGGTCGGGCGGCCCCCCCGCCGGATGACCGGCAGGGTTTCCAGTCCCGTAACAAGCGGAACATCTACCCCCCGCTGCTCGTTTGCCACTACACATGGAAACTCCACGTATCACACTGCGACGCGGCGTCGTACTCGGCCTGACCGTCTCGCTCGTCATCGGCGGCTCGGTCGCCGGCGCGAAGCGTCACGGCGCAAAGAGCGCCGCGGTGCCCGTGGAGATGAGAGAGGTCGTGCCTGATCTCACGAGACCCGCGCTGACGAAGCCGCGCGCCGCGAGTTTCCGTCTCGACGAATCATCGATTGCGATTCCGGTGGTCGGCATCACTCCGGAGCAACTTCGTGACACGTGGGGCGCGGCAAGGAGCGGTGGCCGGTCGCACGAAGCGATCGACATCCTGAGCGAGCGTGGGACCCCTGCTGTCGCCGCGGTCGAGGGCGTGGTGCTGAAGCTGTATCAGTCCGACGCCGGCGGAACGACGATCTATCTCTCGGATATGGACGGGAAGATCGTTTACTACTACGCCCATCTCGACCGTTACGTCGCCGGCCTCACAGAAGGTGATCTCGTCGAGCGTGGCGAGGTTCTCGGCTATGTCGGAACCACCGGCAACGCACCCGCGAACGCACCACATCTCCACTTCTCCATCGAGCGTCTCCCCCCGTCGGGCGAGTGGTGGAAGGGCGAGCCCCTCAACCCCTATCCCGTCCTCCTCGCCAGAGGCTATACGGTCGACTAGCTAGTCATCCTGAGCGCAGCGAAGGATCTCGTACTTCCGGACCGATAAGAAGCGAGATCCTTCACAGCCTCTCAGGATGACAAGGTTCATTTCTGCTTCACTGGTGAAGCGAAGCGGCGACATTCCCTCGCTCAGGATTGACAGCCTGCCGGGGCGATGTTCAGAGCAGCGGCGGTGCTTCAGCGTTCCTCGATGATATAGCGGTCGATCTGGTCGCGCAGCACCGGGAGGGGAACGGAGCCGTGGAGCAGGACGGCATCGTGGAACTCGCGAACGTCGAACTTCGCTCCGAGCTCCCGCTCTGCTTTCTCCCGCAATCGCCGGATCTCGAGCTCTCCCATCTTGTAGGCGAGCGCCTGGCCGGGCCACGTGATGTAGCGATCGATCTCTGTCGAGACTTCGTGAAGTGACAGCGCCGTGTTCTCCGACATGAACTCCACCGCCTCGTCCCGCGTCCATCCGAACGCGTGAACTCCCGTGTCGACGACGAGCCGGCATGCTCTCCACATCTCGTAGGTCAGTCGTCCGAAATTGCTGTAGGGATCCTCATAGAACCCTGCCTCGAGTCCGAGCCACTCCGAGTAGAGTCCCCATCCCTCCCCGAACGCGGATAGATACGAATACTGGCGGAAGGCGGGCAACTCCTCGAGCTCCTGCGCAAGCGCTCCCTGCAGATGATGACCCGGCACCGCTTCATGAAGAGTCAATGCTTCGAGGGTATAGAGGGGCCGGCTTTGGAGCCCCCACGTATTGACCCAGTAGAGGCCCGGCTGAGTACTTCCCTTTGCGGGTGCGACGTATCGCCCGGCCGTGTATTTCGGAGCGATGTGCGCGGGCACGGGCTCGACCGTGTACGGCAGCCGAGGGAGCGTTCCGAAGAGCGCCGGCAACTTGCCGTCCATCGTCTTCGCGATCCACGCTGCCCGCTCGAGAAGATCCTGCGGCGTCTCGGCATAGAACCGCGGATCCGTACGAAGGAAGGCGAGGAACTCGTCGAAAGTTCCCTCGAATCCGACCTCCTCGATCACCGCGTCCATCTCGCTCCGAATGCGCGCCACCTCGGAGAGGCCGATCTCGTGGATCTCCTTCGCGCTCATGTCGAGAGTCGTGAAGTGGTTGATGAGGTACTCGTAGTACTGGGCCCCATCGGGCAGGTCGCTCGCACCGAGTGAGGTGCGGGCTCCGGGGACATACTCGTCGTTCCAGAACGTAAGGAACGCAGCGTATGCGGGAACGACGCTCTCGCTGATCACCGTAGCGCCTTCTGCCATCAGCCGGATCCGATCCTCCTCCGGAATCGTTGCGGGGATTGACTCGAACGGGGCGTAGAAGACGCTGCTGGCCGGATCCTCCACGACATGAGCGGCGATGCTCTCGTCGATGCCGCCCAGAACCTCGCGGGGGAGCGTCATCCCCCGTTTCAGGCCGGTACGCATGTTTGTCGTGTGCTGAGAAAAGTATCTCGGGAACTGACGGAGTCTTGCGATGTAGTTCTCGTAATCGTCGAGAGTGAAGAACGGCATCGATCGCGGCATGAATGCGAGCGAACTGTGGAACCCGGAGTCGGTGTTGATCGGGATCTGATGAGAGCCGAACCGCGCGTCATCAATGAGGTCCCTCATCTGCGCCTCGAAGATGCGGTACGAGATCCTATCCTGGGTGTCGAGATCAGACTCGTCTATTGCGGCGAGACGCTCGAGGATCTTCCTTCGCCGTTCCGCCGCCCGCTCGATCGCGGCAGCGCTGGGGTCGTCGAGCTGGTCGTTGAAGTCGTGCACGCCGACGGAGGTTGCCAGCATGGGGCTTTCCTCGAGCCTCAGCTTCCACTCCTCATCGAAGAGCGCATGAAGTTGCGCAGACGAGGATTGTACGTCGTGTTCGTTCTCGAACCCCGGCTGCTCTTCAGCCCGGGTCGCCCCGTACACAGGAACCGTCGTGATGAGAAGACTCATGATGATGAGAAGACCAGACCGCATGGAACCCCCGGTATCATTGGAGTTTGGATGAATACTCTGCCGCAGAGCACGGCCCGAGAGCAAGCGAAGCCACGAGGTGTCCCTTTCTTCCAATCACGCAACTTCTAAACCTGTCAGAAGACAGGGCTGTCATTCCGAAGCGAAGCGAGGAATCTGGGGGGGGCGAGCGAAGCCACTACCCCCACCCGGATTCCTCAGTCGCGATGACGCCGCTCCTTCGGAATGACAGGGAGGTGAGTCATTTATCACAACTAACGACTAGCTCACTCCCTCCACTACACTTCCCCGATGCAGCCGGTCGAGATAGGCCCCATTCCGATCCACGAGCGCACGCAACGTCCGCTCGATATCTTTCTCATCTTTGCCGGGGCGAATATCGTGGCGACGACGCTGCAGGTCGGTGCCAGTCTCGCGGCGGGTTTTTCGTTCAGCGCTGCCGTCATCGCGATCGTAGGAGGCGCTCTCGCGGGATCCGCGATCGTCGCGTCGCTCGCTCCGATCGGGCCACGTCTCGGCGTACCGTCCATCATCGCGGCGCGTGCAGTGCTCGGGATCCGGGGCGCGGCGATCGTTGCTGTCTTTCTCTATCTGATGAACTTCGCCTGGATTGCGCTGAACAATGTCATCGCGGCGTCTGCGGCGACGCAGGTAGCGGGAGGAAGTGGGCGGGTCTGGTCGATCGGGCTGGGGCTCGCCGCCACTGCTGTGGTTGCCGCGGGTCCTCGCGCAGTCGCCATGGCGGCGCGCCTTTCGGTTCCTCTTCTGATTCTGGTCGGCGCGGCGTTCACCTTCGCCCTCTTCCGCCTTCCCACTCCCGCGGTGCCCGTGGCGTCAGAGGGACCATGGTTCGGCGCTCTCGACATCGTCATCGCGTATCAGGTGTCCTGGATCCTCATGTTCGCCGACTACACCCGCTACACCCGCTCGGAGAGGGGGAGCGGGCTCGCCGTGTTCGGTGCCCTCGCCCTGACGAGTCTCTGGTTCATGCCTCTCGGTCTGGTCGCCGCACGGGTGGCGGGCTCTTCCGATCCTGGAGCGATGACGGCTGCCCTTGGACTCGGTGCTCTCGGCCCGATCCTGCATACGGTCGCGACCGTGACGACAAACTTCGTGAATATCTACCTCTCCGCTCTTGCATTGAAGAGCCTGTTCCCCCGCATCAATCAGCAGTTCTCCGTCTGGTCGATCGGGATCATCGGAACGACTCTCGGAGCCTTTTCGGGTCAGTGGCTCGACCGCTACGCGGAGTTCATGGTGCTGCTCGGCGCCACGCTCGTGCCGGTAGGAGCGCTGCTGTTTGCTCACTTCTTTCTCCTGGGTGACCGCGTCGAAGCCGAGGAGCTCTACCGGGTCGATGGCCCGTACGGCCGACGATTCGGATTCTCCCCCCCGGCACTCGTGGCATGGGTGGCGGGAACGGCAACGTATTTCATGGCGGCTTCCATCGGAGGGACCCTCCCGTCGATCGTCGTGACGATCAGCGTCTATCTGGCGGGCCGCTGGATCGATGGAGGTCTGCCAAAACGCCTTCCCTGAGAGCCAGCCGAGACTTTCTGCGAGTGGGAACCTCAATCACTCCCGCGGCCGACTGAATTGCGCATTGAATTCGCTGATCAGTCCGGCCCGGTCCGTGATCACCGCATCAGGCCATTCCTGCTCGAGATGCCCAATCTCCCCCGTTTCATTCACCGTGTAGACGAGAACTCTTAGTCCCAGGAGATGGGCGTCGCGAATCAGTTCTGGTGAGGCCTGACGGAAGTGGATGTATATCCAGTTCATTCCTGAAGACGCAGCACTCCGTAGCCAGTCCTTCGTGACGGGCTTCATGAAAGGAGCATCGAGTCCGACTTCGCAATCACACTGTTGCACGAGGGACTCGGCGATGAGAGGCGAAAAGCTGTCCATGATGATCTCGCCGGATCCGGATCGGTTCTTCACGAGGGTCGCGGCGCGGAGCGTCAGGACATTTGTTTCGAAGAGATTGGTCTGCGGGGGCTTGATCTCGATGAGGAGATTGGCCCGTTCCCCGAATTCGTCTATCGCCTCCGCAAGGGTCATCATGTCGGATCCAAGAAGGGATCGCAGCTTTTTCAGACTGAGCGATCGCACGTCATGTTCCTGACCAGCGTTGTCGATTACCGCGTAGTCGTGGACGATCACAGGCACTTGTTCGGCGCTCAGCTGCACGTCGAGCTCGATCCACTCGAATCCATCTTCCAGAGCCTGCTCCACCGCAGTTCGACCATTCTGCAGTCGTGGTGGCAGTTCGCCGCGACTTTGGCCCCGATGAGCGATGAATCTCGGGCGGTCGGCGGCTGGGAGGGGCGAGGAGGCGGGCTGGGTGTCGCGTCGCGGGGGAGCGAAGGCGTCGTTCTCTGTCAGGTAGGAGCTGATCCTTCTGGTCATTTCAAAGAAGGCGACCGCTTCTTGCTCGAGATTCTCCCGATCTTCAGTGCTGAGCCTCGCCACGTCCAGGCCACGAACACGCATCGTGCGCGCCGCCTGGTCTATGTGGAAGTAGCTGAAGGGCATCCACAAGTGGAAGTCTTCGAGCTGGTCACCAGACACGGCGTAAAGAGCGCGGTTCTGTAAAGATTGGGGGTTGTGATGGAGAAGATCCACGCCCTGGTCACACCGCCCTGGTGAAATCCCGACCGCGCCCAGTATCGTAGCTGGAACATCGAACTGCGCTCCCCTGATCGATTCGGCTCCCGCCGGATTGTCCGAGTCCTCCCCGACGATGATTAGCGGAACGTCGAAATCGTCTACTCGATCGGCGTCGTCACTCGGCGCTTGCGTCAGATGGGGTGTGTGATCTCCTGTGATGACCAGAACAGTTCCCCGCGGTGCCTCATTCGCGACATACCACCGGTACAGCTCGCCGAGTTGCTCGTCGAGAAAGCGGAGACTTTCGACAAACTTCGCCTCGGCTCCGCCTCCTTCGAATACAGGCTCGCGGTCTGGAGGCAGGGTGTACGGATCATGAGTGCTGAGCGTGAAGAGGGTTCCGAGGTAAGGGCGGTCCGGGTGCGATTCCCGATGGTGTGCGATCCAGCTGCGGAGCTTCCGGAAGGCGACGTCATCCGAGTAGCCCCACGCGAGGAACGGGTGCGGCTCAGAAATGTCGTACTCGATCAGCTCGTCGAATCCGGCCATCTGCAGAAATGACCTCTGCTGCTCGAACGACAGGTCGCCTCCATGAACGTATACGGTGCGGTATCCGTGGCGGCGTAGAATATCCGGGAATCCCTCAACCTGATTGAGGGGGCGTCGCCACAGCATCTGGATCGCCGGCTGTGGAGGGATGCCGGCGAACAGTGCGGGCATCGCTTGAGAGCTCTTATTTCCGCTGGCCTTGATCGCCGTTGATACAGTTGCTTCCAGCGCGATCCGCTCGAGCTCGGGCATCACGGGGACTCCTTCGTATTGAAGCCCCATCTGTCTGATTCCGACGCTTTCGAGCACGAGAAAGATGACGCTCCTTCCATTGCCTCTGATCCCGGCTTCCCGAGGCGTCTCGCCGCACAGCGGGTATCGCTCGTCGACACCTCCGAATGGTGTCTCGTGGCCGATGGCCTTTTGAAATTCGAGGACATCATTTCTCGAAATCGATCGGTCTGATGACGTGGATGTATTCTGAAGATTCCAGCTCTGGGCTGCCCAGAGCAGTGGTACACGACTACCGTCCATGTAGCGACTCGAGATGATGGAGGGGAACATGGTCAGGAGGAGAGTGGTGAGTACGCACAGAAGACCGAAAGATGCTGCGACGACAGGACGCCACCGACCGATTGCGGCCGAAGCGGAACGCTTCAGCAGGTGTTCGGCGGCTGCGATCAGGATCAGCGACGTGGAGACCGTCTCGAGGAGAACAGCGAACCACGGTGCATGGCTGCCTGTCGAAGACGACAGATGCTCGGCCTCCCGGAGGTAGTAGAGAACGCTCACGCCGGGCAGGCGCCAGAATACCGCTTCGTAGTGAAACGCTGCGACATTCACCAGTACGACAATCACCAGCAGAAGATAGACCCCGAAACGAAGCCGCGACTTGCGAAGCCAGAGGAGAGGGAGAGCCAGAATGATTCCGATGGTCACCTGTCCGGGGGTGCTGAGCACGATTCCGATCGCGTGATCGGAGACGATCTTCTGAACGCCAAACCAGGCGAGAATGAAAAATCTCAGGCAGACCAGAACCAGACCGAAAATGGCCGGCCACAGGAGGATGATCGTACTGTTGCTGGTCTCGTGAGGGCGGTTCATCGATTCGGCCACTGATGATGAAGGAGAGCAGGTATCCCGCGCAAGAGGCGCACGACTTCATCGGCTCTGACGGGCGACCATGATCTTCCATTTTTCGGCCCCATCGAAATGTGGGGAAGAAACTCTCTTTCGACACTTACGGTCGACTCCGTGTCGATGCTAGTCTTCAACTCAGCCCGCTGTGTCTCGACATGTAAGAGGATTTCTGTTCGTGGACTAC
This sequence comes from uncultured Acidobacteriota bacterium, assembly GCA_963829355.1. Taxonomy (GTDB): domain Bacteria; phylum Acidobacteriota; class Thermoanaerobaculia; order Gp7-AA8; family JAHWKK01; genus CAWHHZ01. The sequence continues at coordinate 42,501 of CAWHHZ010000023.1, read as the reverse complement.
GTCCGGATCATCAGGACGCACGGCGAGGTTGCGTGGCAGGACCATCTTCCCGCTGAGGACCATCCATGGCTCGATCGGAGGATCGAGCTGCATGGGTGGTATCCGATGGAGACTTATGAGCGGATGGGGCTTGCCATTCTCGATCAGGTGGCCGCCGGGGATCTCGAGCTGATTCATCGGTGGGGCCGCGACACCGTCGATCTGCTACAGCAGGCCGAGCCGTACCTGATCGCGGAGGGGGATCCGCGGGAGACGTTCTCTCGCTTCGATGTGTTGCGGCAGATGCTGTTCGATTTTCCCGCGGTCGAGTCCAAGGGAGTCCGCGACGGGAAAGCGACGCTCGAGCTGAGCTTCGGAATGAGCCAACGTGCCGAGGAAGCGGCGTGCCATCAGTCGATCGGCTTCCTCGAGCGGTTGCTGGAGCTCTCGGGTGCCGAGGGGATCAGTGTCGTGCCTCTGCGCTATGCCTGGGAAGAGGGTGAGGAGGGTGGTGCCACGGTCATCGAGGTGCGATGGCGGCCGACCTGGTGAAGAGTTGATCCGCGGCCTGCCGGCTCAGGCAAGCCAGGCAAATACTGCCACGCCCGTCGTCACAATACCGGCAATCAGAAGCAGAAAGACCGTCCAGGCGAGCGTCATTCGCTCGTCGCGTTCATCGGCGGTCAGCAGTTCACCCGGATCCTGAAGTTTCCTCTCCCAGCGAAGGCTCTGTCTCACGGTCATGGTTTTCCTCCTGGCGGCGTCTGATCAGTATTCACCAGCACTCCTGAGGATACTTCATATCCCCTGCCAATGCGTGACGGTCGACACCACGGGATGTTTATCCGAGGAATGGATGGAACGCTTCGGCTGTGCGGGCGATGCCCCTGAAGAGTTTTTGGCCCGTATCCGGCAATCTTTGCGTCACAGTGGCCGCGATCGTGCACTGTTGGTTATTACGGTCCCATGAGCCAGCCCTCCCCACCGGCCAGCCCCTCTACCCGGGACCGAAACCTTCGGGTAGTGCGCGGCAAACGGTTGCCCGCCCTTCGAAACCTGAGGAAGTCGCAGCATGACGAACGGAGCAGTATGAAATTCGCAGCAGCTCTCCTCACCATAGTTACTCTTACAGCGTGTGCCTCAGGCACTCCGGATCGCGCGGTCAAGGCCGCGTCGTCGCTCGAAGTCATGCAGTCGAACAGTTCCATGGCGCGGGCACAGATCGATACTGTCCTCGGCTCCCTCGACACGCTCCTCAACGCGCCGGCCGAGAACCTTCGCGAAACCTTCGACAAGTATGAGTCGGACGTCAGGCAGATGAACACCTACGCCGATCGTATGCGAGAGAATGACGCCGATCTCCGGACGAATGGCGACGCATACCTGGCGCAGTGGCAGCGTGACGCGTCGAACGTTTCGGACCCGGAGCTTCGAGAGCTCGCGAGGGATCGCAGTACGCAGATCGGACACTCGAGCGAGGACATGCGCTCGACCGTCACCGATGCGGCTGTGAGCTTTGAAGCCTTTCTCAGCAATCTCAACGACATCAGGAAAGTCCTGGGCAACGATCTGACTCTCACGGGTCAGGAAACCATCAAGCGCACCGAGGTCGTCCAGACCGTCAAGTGGGAAGGCGCACGAGTGAAGACTGCCGTGCAGAGAGCCGAAACCGCCATTGAAGGATTCCGCTCACAGATCACACCCGCGAGCTGATTCTCTTCCTGAATCTGCAGCCTCGTCGAGACCCGGTGGTTCGACGAGGCTGTTTTTGGTATCTGAGCCCGCGGGAGGCGACGATGTCCGGCCTGGTCACCTCCGGATCGTCGGCCCCTGTCATTCACCGAAGTACAATTGAGCGATGCGAGTGCTGCTTTTCGGTGCGACGGGGATGCTCGGGCAGGGTGTGTTGCGGGAGTGCCTGCTTGCGGACGATGTAGAGCTCGTGCGGGCGGTTGGCCGGTCGTCGACGGGAGTGGAGAGCGCGAAGCTCGATGAAGTGATCCACCCCGATCTGTTCGCACTCGACCCCATCGAGCCGTCCCTCCGCGATTTCGACGCCTGCTTTTTCTGCCTCGGCGTCTCCTCGGCGGGGATGAGCGAAGAGGATTACTCGCGACTGACCTTCGATCTGACGATCTCGGTCGCCCGGCGGCTCGCGCAACTCAATCCGGAGATGACCTTCATCTATGTCTCTGGTACCGGAACCGACAGCAGCGAGTCGGGACGGGTGATGTGGGCGCGCGTCAAGGGGCGGACCGAGAACGAGCTTCAGCGGCTGCCGTTCAGGGAAGTCTGCCTCTTCCGTCCGGGAATCATCCAGCCGCTCCACGGCGCCCGATCGAAGACCACCTCGTACCGGATCTTCTACACGCTGACCTCGCCGGTCCTGTGGATTCTCCGCCGCCTGTTTCCCCGCCAGATACTGACCACCGAGATCATCGGTGAGGCGATGCTCACCGTCGCCAGACACGGTGCCCCGAAGCCGGTCCTCGAGAGCGCCGACATCGATCGCCTGGTGCGGAGCTAGATCGTAGCGCCGGTTTCCAACCGGCAGAGCAACGACGCACTTCATCCGGATGGCGGCCGCACTCCTCATCTCACTGGCCGAGCTGTGCACTCTCGATTCCGCGGATGCGCTGCGAGAAGTCGTTCGACTCGGCGTACTGCCGCGCCAGATCGTTGATGCGATAGCGATCGCGGAGCTCCTCGATCGGCAGCTCCGTGTCGATCAGTCCCAGCCCGAGGGCAAACCGGTCGGAGTAGCCCGGAAAGAGGATGGCAGGATTGAGCGGGATCCGGCCGGGAGTGATCTCGTTGACATGATGGACGAGATTGGTCGTGCAGGTATTGCTCAGCGTGTTGTAGAACTCCGGTGCGGCAGCGAGCGCATTCGTCCGCTCGAGCATGCCGAGGAGCATCTTCCGGATCTGCTCCGGCGTCGCGCGGACCGGGTAGAGAAAGACGTCATCGAGTCTGTGGTTGGCGCGCAACCCGATCAGGTCTCGCTCGTCGCCGACGACGTACATGATCTCGTACTGCCGGAACAGGCCGTCGAGTGCGGCAAACTCTTCTCCCTGTTCTTTCCGAATCTCGATGGAGATGGCGAGGTAATCGCGATCGGCGAACCCGAATGTCACGAATGTGTGCGCGGCTCCGTCGAACGCTCCGAATGGTTCGACGACGAACCAGGCGCGGTCGAGCTCCTTCAGATCGAACGTGCGGTCGTACCATGCGGGGTCGTAGTCGCTCGTCGAGCGGTAGTGGAAGTTACGGATGTTGTGGACCGTCACGAGATCGCCTTCGATCTCTGCAGTCGCCAGCCGCTCCTGATCATGCTCCCAGTCCCGATCATTGGAGGGCCGCACAACGAGCGTGAGCACGAGCCATGCGAGAAGGAACGACACGCCGACCCCGAACACCACCGTCATGAAACGAGTCTTCATGGACTGATGGTAGCAGCGAGTCCGCCCCGCCTGTCATCCTGAGCGAAGCGAAGGATCGCGTACGTCCTGACTCGCTCGAAATTCGGTTGAGTCACCACGAACGCGATCCGTCGCTGGCGCTTCTAATGACACCACGTCCAAATCTCTCAAAACATGGGGCTGTCATTCCGAAGCGAAGCGGAGCCGCCGGGGCAAAGGGCTCGTCAACAAGCCACGCCTGTTGAGGGACGCTTCGAAGCTCCGGTCGTACCAGGCCGGGTCGTAGTCGGTGGTCGAGCGATAGGTGAAATTGCGAATGCTGCGAATCGTCACGCAATCCCCATCGATCTCCGCGTCAGGCTCCCGCTCCCGCCAGCTCGGATCGCGCCTTGACGTCCCGGAGGGACGAAGGCCATTAGCCGGTGGTGGCCCCGGAGGGGCAACCACCGGACCCTGTAACCAACAATTGTGATTGCATCCCGGAGGGATGCTGGAGGTATCCCGGAGGGATGCTGGAGGCGCGCACGCTGATCCGCGAACCCGGCCTGTACCCCGTTCGGGGTGCATCCAAATGGATCATTGCGTCCGGTGGTTGCCGCCCCCGAAGGCCACCACCGGCTAATGTCCGCGGACCCTGCCGGGACACCCTGTGCTACTGTTCGACGTGCACCATGAATCCCAGATTTTTTTCTACTCCTACCGATTTTCGCTCGTGGCTCGAGAGTCATCACGACGAGGAGAAAGAGCTCCTCGTCGGTTTCTACAAGAAGGGCTCAGGAAAGCCGTCGATCACGTGGCCCGAGTCGGTCGATCAGGCGCTCTGCTTCGGCTGGATCGACGGCGTCCGCCGGCGAATCGACGACGAGCGCTACAGCATCCGTTTCACGCCGCGGCGCAAGGGAAGCAACTGGAGTGCGATCAACATCGGTCGGGTGCAGGAGCTGATCGAGCAGGGGTTGATGCATCCGGCAGGTCTCGAGGCGTTCGAAAGACGCACGGAGGACGGCTCGCGCGTCTACAGCTACGAAAAGCAGGAAGCGGTTCTCGACCCGGACTTCGAAACGCGCTTCCGCTCCAACAAGGGTGCGTGGACGTTCTTCAGCGAACAGGCTCCCTCCTACCGCCGGGTCGCGATCTACTGGGTCATGAGCGCGAAGAGACCCGAGACACGCGAGCGTCGTCTGGCAACGCTGATCGACGACTCCGCTCATAAACGCCGCCTTGCTCAATACACGCTCGAGAAGCGCAGCCGGAGCTGAGTCGCTGTAGGCTCAAATGGAATCTACACAGAATGCATGCGTTATGATGAAGTATGCCATCCCTGCAGATTCGTGACATGCCCGAAGAACTCTACGAGTCGCTCAGTGAGCGTGCGCGTCGAGAGCGACGCAGTCTTGCGCAGCAGGCAGTGAGCGACTTGTCACTGATCGAGGAGCTCGAGCGTGCGCAAGGCCGGCGGGCTGCCATCGATTCGATTCGTGATTGCCAAGATCTCGAGCTCGACGTCGATCCGGTCTCGGTCATCCGTGAGGATCGCGAGCGGTGAGACTGGTGCTCGATGCTTCGGCGGCTCTCTCGGCCGTCCTGAAAAAAGATGAGCGACTGCTGGCGACGATCGAAAGTGCCTCGGTCGTCTACGCACCGGACCTGTTCGCCGCGGAGGTAACAAATGGCCTGTGGAAGTACGTCACCGCGGGCCAGCTCAGCGCAGACGACGCCGCTGACAGGCTGGAGCTGGCCCAGCGCCTCGTCGATCGTTATCTGCCGGTGGACGATTTTTCGAAGGAGGCGCTGTCGGAAGCCACCCGTTACGGACATCCCGTCTACGACCTCTGCTATGCGGTCGCGGCCCGGAGAGAGGCTTGCTCTGTCCTCACAATCGATCAGCGCCTGCGAAAGCTTCTCCGGCGGATGAAGATCCCGATCGCCTGAGAACCGAGCAGGGTGTCACCTGGACCGGGAGGCCGAACACACCAGAGCCTGGTTTTCAGGTCCTCTCAAATCACTCTGACGAACGAATCGTGATCTCGATTCGCTCATGGCCTCCGCTGAAGTAGTGGGCGTGGTCGGGTGGTCGGGGATCGCGAGTCGGGACATCGAAGGAGACATGATCGCTGTCGATCTTCCAGGTCCACCACTCGTACTGCCCCTTCGGCATATTCGGCATCGTGACGGTCCCGTCGATCCCGGTGCGGAACGAAACGCTGCGCATCCGTCCCAGAAGATCGACGAGCCGGCCGGGAAGCGGAACCCCCTCGTGCTGGAGCGCGAGCCAGACGCTGGATACGGGCTGCCCTTCGCCGTCAATGGCGGCGACTGTGATCGCACCCGCAGGAACAGGCATTACGAGGCGATGCGGCGAGCTCTCGGTGGTATTCGTGGATCCGTCGAGGATCGCGTGACCGAAGGTACCATCCGGCGCCGCGAACCACACCGCACGCGAATCAGGTCCCATCGGAATCGAGGCCCGCCCGTCGGGTCCCGCCTGCCACACATGCGGAGCAGCCACCGTCATCGCCGAAGGATCGTCATTCAGCTCCATGATCGTGGCGTTCGGCATCGGCTGGCCCGCGTCGTTCACTACTTGAACATACAGGAGGTCGCCGCGCTCGAGAACGAGCTCGAAGTTGTGGACAGGCATGGCATCGCTAAGCTCCACGGTCTGCTCCAGAGGCAGGTACTCCGGCAGCGAGATCGCGACGGTGTAAGTTCCCGGCTTCAGTGAGCGACTCTCGAATCGTCCGTCCTCGTCGGTCCGCATGCTGAATGCTCCCGCGCTCTCGGTTCCCTCCCATCGGGTATGGATCGGAAGCGAGGGCATCGGTTTGCCCGTATCTCCATCGACCAGCGTGCCGGTGAGTTTCATGTTCCGGATGGCGATCAGAATCGACTCGTCGCCCGTACCGTCCAGTTTGAAGAACTCGAGTGTGTGAATATCCTGCTGCTCGCTCTGCACCACGGCAACGTTGATCGAGCGCTGCCACGCGACAGCGCGCGCGATCCCTTCCTCGTCCGTTTCGACCTTACCCTTCCACTGCGGTCCGGGTGCGGTTGGCGTACCGATCTCCAAAATCGCCCATGGCAGGGGCTGATCATCGACCGTGACCTTTACTTCGAGCTCGAACGACTCGATCGGCACCTCCACGATCTCGGTCTCGCCCGCACTGATCTCGACATGTTCGGCCCAGTGCTCGAGTGGCCCGGCTCCATCCAGGTGAAGCGAGTAGCGGCCGTCACCGATGAGGTCGATTTCGACTTCGTTCTGATCAGGCTCGATCGTCGTGGTGGCGACGACGGTCCCGCTGCTGCCGTCCGGATTCTGCCGTCTCTGATTCCGGATCAGCTCGACCTCGATCGGTTCGTCGGTCGCCGGGCGGTCAACCACGATCCTGAGCGTCCCCCCCTGATCGACAATCAGAGGATCGAGTATGAGGTCGCTCGTGCGCTCCCGGACGTCGATCGACTTCACAGCGTACCCTGTAGCCTCCAGAAGAAGCTCTCCCGGGAGCTCGCCACGCTCCGGCTCCCACTCGATCCATCCCGACGGATCGGAGACCGCAAGCGCTTCGGTAGAAATCGTGTCGCGTAGAACAGCGCCTGCGACCGGAGCCCCCTCCGGATCAATCGCCCGGATCCGCACCGCCGGCCCGGCCGTCAGGGTCAACGTTCCGAGATCGATGTCGTCCTCCTTCACCTCGACCCCTCGGCGCTCCGCAGCCAGGTGTCGAGGCGCATCGACCGACACCTGCCACTTCATCGGCGGGAGGTAGAGGTGGACCGCTTGCGCAACGCGAGCCGCCGGCAAGGTGATCTGCCATGTGTCCAGAGGCGGACCCCCGCCGCGGCCGTGGTCGGGTCGCAGACGGATGTTCGAAGATGCTGGCCACCCGCGGTCCGGATCTCCATTGAGGTGAAAACTGACGTGGCCCTTTCCGGCTCCGGCAGTGAGATTCTCTCGGTTCCCGGCTGCAGGAATCCCGCGGCCACCGCCGGTCCGGACGTCTCCACCCACGTCCACTTCTGCGGCTCGTCGGATGATTCGATTGTGAAAGTCTCTCCCTGAACGTCGCGACATTCGTCGGAGGCGAACGAGGTCGCGTCGATGGCTGCGACGCAGAGCCGCCCTTCCCGCTCCGGCTCAGATTCGGCAGGAGCGGCTGCCGCGATCAGGGCGAGTAGCGGCAATCGATAAGGATCAACGCAATTTTTCTCAGGATGATCTTCATCTTCGTCCTCTTCCTGAGACGGGCTGTACGGGCAATTAGAGCAATTTCGGTGCGATCCGTCCAGAGGAGGGGAGAGGGCGAGCGCTTCTGTGTAAACTACCTGTTCATGGAACCAGGAAAGCGGAGAACTGAAAGGTGAAGCCGATGATCATCCCACTTCTGCTGATGATGATCACGCTCGCAGGATGTGAAACAGGGCAGTCCGTGAGAGGCGACGGTATGGCGCCCCACGAGCAGTGTGCCCAGTTCTGGCCCGAACGGGACCCGGAGATCGTCCTGCCGCGCGCGATCCGTCGCGTCCAGCCCAATCCCGTACGGCACGGTCCTCTGGACAGCCTCGTCTGTACTGCCGTGCTCGTCGATGTGGAAGGGCGAGTCGTCGATACGGAGCTTCGCTACACGAATGATCAGCCGTTCGCACACAACGTGGAAGCGGCACTGAAACGATGGCGATTCGAGCCGGGAACACGCGATGGAGCGCCCGTCGAGACGTTGACGCTCATCACCACCACATTGAGAAGTCGATGAGGCCCGATTGAGCTTCAGCGGTGGCTATCCCGGATCACGAAGTCACCGCCCGGGTTGACCGCCTGGAGCAGCCGCTCGAGGGTGTCGATCGACGGTACTGAATCGCCCCTCTCGTACCTCGAGTACGCGTTACGGGACCGCGCACCGAGATTCTTCGAGACCGCTGCGAGAGAGAGGCCGCTCGCTTCCCGCTTGCGTCGGAGCAATAGCGCCGTCATCGCTGCAGCGTCGGTACCCTCGATTTCGAACCGATTTCTGCTCACCGGGTGAACACTCGCGCGAAACTCCGGATCCTCGACGAGGGTCTCGACCCAGTCGGCAATCATCTCCAGAGCTTCCTTTCGGGTGCGCCCCTGAGTCATGGCCTCGAGAATCGGAATCTCCGCCAGCCACTGGCGGCCGTCCCGGTAGATGTTTCCATCGAATCGCATCATTTCTTCCTTTCGACTCGTCTCAAAATCGCATGAGCGAGCCGCTCATTGATCTCCCGGTGTCTGGGGATTGGTTCCTGCCGCTCACCGTCGGTCCAGACGTCGTGTCTGGAACCATGTCTCGCGAGATACCAGCCGGCCTGTTTCAATCTCTCCTCGAGCTCGCGCCGTTTCACAGTCATAAGCGTACACGCATTCGTGTACATTCCGCCACAAGCGCCATCAGGGCGGAAGACCGGTTGAACAAATCGAGCTCCAGCGAATCAGTGGGCCGTGATCGTCTTCCGGCGCGGCCAGTAGACTTCAAGCGGCACGACGACCGATACCATCTCCGGAGCGGGCAGGCTGAGCGTTGCGTACCCCCGGTCGCGGGGCCAGACTCGCATGACGATCTCCTGCGCTGACTGAGATACGACGGAGACTTTCCCGATCCCGGTCGAGTCACGGATCTCGATTGTGCTCGGGTTGATTCGATCGAGCCCCGTGCCTTTAAGCACAACCGTTTCTCCCGGAGCGACGCGTGCGCGATCAACCGAATCCACCAGCGGAAGATCGATGGCGACGCGCCGCAGTCTTGATTCGAATCCCGGAGCATAGGCCAACGGGCCCGGATCGTAGAGGTCGACCCGGCAGTCTCCGACCGAAGTGGTGTGACGACTCTCCGCACGATATCCCGTGAACGTCCAAGCCGCCGGTGTCGCGATTGCGACTGTCCTCTGACAGAAGTGGTTGCAGTTCACATGGAGACCGATCAGACGGCCATCGCGCTCCTCGAGCATCTCGAACCAGGATGCTGCGATGCCGAAGTTCTCGCCGAGGACCCGCTGAAAGATCGCTGACTCCCACGTCGCAGAATCGAATCGTCGGACTATCGTGATCGAGCCGCCAGCCTCGAGCGGGATTGAATCGGGAAAATAGATCTCACCGGACTCGCCGACGAGAAACTGGTCCGTGCAGCAGAAGATCGTCTCTTCCGTACCCGCCTCGAGCGAAATCCTGCCTACGACTTCATCCCGGCTGAAGTAGACCCAGTCTCCAACGACCTCGACGCTGGCGATCGTGCCGCCTGACAAAAGGACGCGCGCCGAGGAGCTCGAAAGGTCGTACTGCATCAGCGAAGTGGTGCCGCTCGATTGCTTCTCGATCCAGTACAGTCGCGAGTCTGCAGCGAAGAGGTCATCCACCGGCAGGCTGACGCTCGAGAGCGCCTCGAGATAGCCGGGCCGCAGCCGGAACAGGAAGCCTTCAGGATGGTCACACGCGGGGACGACGCAATCGACGCGGGACGCGATCCCGAAAACCTCGCCTCCGGCAGGCACCAGGTGAGAGACGAACCAGGAGCTCGTTGGATGGAATTGGTGACGGATCTCGTAGTTCCCACCACCGCCGTACCGAACGACTTCCCACGGCGCTGACTCGTCCCTCTTTTGACTCACCCACGTGAACTCGTCGGACGCCGCGACGGCTGCGACATGCGAGATGTCATGCGCCAGGACAGCGTCTTCACAGCGATTCGGCTGCGCGACAAGACCGGGGGTGAGCAGAAATCCGATTATTGAACAGATGAGTCTCGTCCTCATGAAGGTTGATACGGGGCGAGGAGCGCAATCGTTGTCGTTGAGTCTCGCGTGACGGCGGTTGATCACTGTCACGATCGGAACAGCGAAGGAGCATTTCGCTCAACTGATGAGGAGCTCCAGAGGTTCGCGACTTCAACGACTGGAAGGTCATCTTTCCACACAGGCGGGAAGGCGCCGGCCTCTGAGGTCCGTTCACCCCACGAGGTTTGCCGTCTCTTGTCTCTGGTAGCCGACTCTCCTACCATCGACAGCAATCTCTTCCTTAAACCTCAGGAGCCATCATGCGCAGAATCTCTTCGGTCATTGCCGCTCTCACGTTTCTCGTCTCTGCACTCCACGTCGCGGCATCAGACGACGGACAGGCTCTGCGGGAGGCTGCGGCCGCAGGAGATCTCGTCGGAGTCGAGCGTGTGCTCGCTGACGGAGTCGACGTCGACGACGTCTCGGCGTCCGGAGGGACGGCACTGATGTTCGCGGCCTACGGCGATCATGGAGAGCTGGTCACATGGCTCCTCGAGATGCCGGCGCCGATCCGGACCTCGGAGACCAATACGGTGACCCGGCGATCAACTGGGCCGCCTACGCAGGTGCGGCCTCGGCTGTCGAGGCCCTGCTGGCCGGCGGAGCCGATCCGGCGGTCGTCACGCACCACGGCGATGCTCTCGCGATCGCGATGCGTCGCGGATTCCCGGCGATCGTCGCGCTTCTTTCCGAGACCACGGGAACCTCTTCGGGCGACACGGAACTGCACGGGGCTGCGAGGGCGGGTGACCTCGATGCGATCGAGCGGTTGCTCGCCGCCGGTCAGCAGACCGGCATCGAGAACCGGATCGGATACACGCCGCTCATGGAGGCGTCGCGCGAAGGACACACGGCAGTCGTCAGACAGCTCCTCGGGGCTGGCGCAGACCCGATGCACCGCGGCAATGAGCTCGGAATGGGAATGACGGCACTGCACCTTGCTGCTGACCGAAATCAGCCGCAGGTCGCGAGCGTCCTTCTCGATGCCGGAATCCCTGTGGACGTTGGAAACGCGACGGGCACGACCCCGCTCCTCTGGGCACTGGGCGAAGGCGCGACCGAAACGGCCATTATCATGCTCGATGCCGGAGCAGATCCCACCCTGGAGGACGAACACGGCTACTCGGCGCGCGGCATGGCCGAGTACGTCGAAGACCCCGAGCTCCGCGCTCGGCTTACGGCCGCTGCCGAGTAGATGGGGACGCCGGGTCTTCTTCTCCTCACAAGAGAATTTGTCCTCCCGCTCGGATTTAGTGACGACCCGCGGGTGCCAGATCTTTGCTTTTCTGTCGAGTCCACGTCGAAGATTCCGAGGCCGACGGCTGCCGCCGAGAAGAGATGCTCCGGTCAACTTGCCTCGCCATATGGCATAGATTATGATGTCAAGTGGCAGGAAGTGAGATGAGGACATGAGTCAGTCACAGAAGTTGCCGCCGGATGTTGAGCAGTATCGCCGGTTTCTCCGGAAGGGGAATCCGGGACCACATTCCTATACGGTGCTGCTGGGAATGAAGGTCTCAGGAACCGAAGAGCTGTTCGAGAGGGTCTCCAGAGGCTTCAGCATTGCGACGAGCGAGAGGTTCAGGAAAAACTTCGAGCTCGAAACGCGGACTGTTGCGAAGTTTCTTCAGGCTCCACAGCGCACCTTTGCGCGGAGAAAGCAGGAGGGATCGCTGCTCCCCCGCGAGTCGGACCGTCTGCTTACGGTCGCCCGGGTATTCGGCCGCGCGCTCGGACTCTTCGAAGGAGACCGGGACGCCGCGCTCCAGTGGCTGCGCAGGCCACAGCTCTCCCTGGGGGATCGTTCTCCCATCGACGCACTCGAGACCGAGCTCGGTGCCACAGAAGTGGAGCGCCTGATCGATCGGCTCGAGCACGGCGTCTATGCATGATCGAGGTCTGGCGCATCGTCAAGACCCGCTACGTCGATACGGCGTTCGACGGAGAGGGCGCACGCCGGTCCGGGGGTCGCTGGAACTCGCCGGGACGCCCTCTGATCTACACCTCCGCCACCCTCTCCCTGGCCATCCTCGAAATCTTTGTTCATCTCAGGGATCAGGCGGTATTGAGCTCTTACTCGGCGATCGCCGCGAACGTCCCGGAAGAGCTGGTGCAGCAGGTCGCCGGCCTCCCCTCGAACTGGAGAGAATACCCGGCTCCCCCATCACTCCAGACGATCGGTGACGTCTGGATCGAGAGCAGACGCTCTGCAGTTCTGCGCGTCCCGAGCGCTGTGGTGGAGACGGAATTCAACTACCTCCTCAACCCGGCGCATCATCGATTCAACGAGATCGAGATCGGCGATCCTCGCCCATTCGAGCTCGATCCTCGTCTGGCGAGTGAACGTCGAGCTTCCATGGACGCGGGCAGGCCGCCGATCTTCTGTCGTTCCGACAACCCTGCCGAGTATGGGGGCGCCGCGGCTCGTGGAGTGCCCAGCCGACCGCAGAACGCGAGTCTCACCTCATCGCCCCGATATGGTTCCGACCGGCGAGTGTGAGACCGAACGTCGTCGCAGCATGGGGAGATGGAGCGTGAACCGAGGAGCTCCTCCCCATGGTTGAGAGCGCAGTCTTGTCGAATGGATCACGGCGAGAGCTCCAGTCCTGCCGATCGGCACCGCCTCGAGACCGGTCGCGAGGCATGTTTCTATCGGAAGCGATGCGATCGGATCGTGCGGGCGGGGTGTCGTCAGGCTCCCTCCCGATCGACGAGAGCCGAGTAGAGCTTCGCCGGCCCGCACGTGTCTTCTCTGCTCGCGATCCAGCTGACTTTCCAGTGATGATCAGTTGATTGTACGAGTATCCCTTCGACCCGATCACCCTGCCCACTGAAAATCTCCATGTCACCCTTTCCGGAAATCACGTCGCCGTTTTGATCGATAATCATGGCGAGGATCCGTTCATCACGATCGATCCAGGTGATCAGAGCCCGTTCTTCCGTCGCCGAGAGCCGAATCGAGCCTCTCCGTGGTGCGGCCAGAAGTGAGGGTGTTGATCGCAGAAGCTCGAGCTCGAGATTCAGGAGCTCCACATCATCGTCGACGCTCTGACGCACCACGAGGGGATGAGCGTCGGGGGTTCCGGGGCATGACGGACTGGATGGCGGCGTCCGCTCTTCCCACAACGATTCGGTTTCTCTGACGTGCTGCAATGATTCAGTGACATTCCGAAAGCACAGTGCAGGGCGGATCCGCCCGTCCCCATACAATACGTGGATGAACGACCAACGGATCACAGTCATCGGCGCGGGAATGATGGGGACGTCGATCATCAAATCATTGATGAACCAGGGCCACCCGTCCGACAGACTCCGCGCGACAACCCGGACCGACGCATCTGCACAACGCCTTTGCGATGAGGGGATCGACGCTTCGACCGACAATCTCGCTGCATCCGAGGATGCGGATGTCGTCATTCTCTCGGTCAAGCCGACGGCGATCCGCGCGGTCGCATCCGATCTCGCGGAACGCGGCAAGCTCGCACCCGGCGCCCTCGTCATCTCGATCGCCGCCGGCGTACGCTCCGGCGTCATCGAGGAAGCGATGGCGCACTCCAATCCAGTCGTCCGGGCGATGCCGAACCTTCCGTGCGCGATCGGTCGCGGCATGACCGTGCTGTCGCCGGGGCGCGATGCCACGGTGGGGCACGTCGCAACGGCGCGAGTACTGTTCGAACCGATGGGTCGCGTGGCCGAGCTCGACGAGTCGCATATGAACACCGTCACCGGCCTCGCGGCGTCGGGACCCGCGTTCTTCTACGTCATCATCGAGGCCCTCGCGGACGGAGCGGTTGCTCGCGGGCTGCCGCGAAAGATCGCGATCGAGATGGCGGCGCAGATCGCATACGGCGCCGGCTCGATGGTTCTCGAGACCGGAAGCCATCCCGCGGCGCTCAAGGATGAAGTGACGACCCCGGCCGGATGCACCATCGCCGGTATCCTGGCACTCGAGGACGGCCGGATCCGAAGCGTCCTCTCCCGCGCGGTCGAGGTCGCGAGCGTCAGAGCAGGCGAGCTCGGTGAGTGACTCCCGCGTCTCCCGTGAGCCAAACCGTGGCGTGTGACCGCGTGAAACGTACGGTCCCATCGGTCACTCCCGCACCGGCCCCAGCTTCTCGACCCGCGCGGCAACATCTCTGGTCACGCGCATCATCGCCTTCACGAAACTCTCATCGACATCCACTACACCCTCGTACTCGACTTGATTTCGCTTTCGATGCGCCTGGTCCAGTACGCGCCACTGCTCGTTCGCCAGCCCCAGCGTAAGTGGGAGCGTCTGAAACACCAGGTACCGGTTATCCGAACGGTAGCCGTGCCACCGCAGAGCCGCAAGTGAGAGAGCGTGCGCTGCGTTGTACGCGAGATCGAATCTCCCATCGACGGAGAGGGATTCATTCTCGGCATCGGCGAGTCTGGCGTTCCCGGAGCGGATCAGCCCATCCAGCTCAGTCTGGGCCGGAGGCTCTGCCTTGAGCTTTCCGATGCGGACGAGGTTGTCCAGGCTCAAAGCTCACGATCTCCTATCAGCACGATCGTCTCGCCCTCGAGCACCTTCTTCAGAAACGGATTGCCACTCTCCCGCCGCTTCCTATACTCGGCGCTCGTGTAGAGCGTCGGATCGATTCTTCGTGAAAGCTGCTTTTCCGCTTTTTCCAGACGCCGGTAGAGCCGCTCGAGTGGCAGATCGTCGGCCACAACGAGCAGATCGACATCACTCCCGGCCTTCTCGTCACCGCGGGCGACCGAGCCAAAAACGAGCGCCAGCCTGATCTGCTTCTTCAACGGCTTCAGCGCCTCGCGGAGCGGGTCCGCCAGTCCCATCGTCCTGACGACAATGGTCCGCAATTCCTCGAAGATCGGCGCGGCACGGTTCGCCTGATAGTGCTTCTGCGCCCCGACACGCTCCATGGTGACGAGTCCGCTTTCGACGAGCCTGTCGAGCTCCCTGCGGACAGAACCCGATCCCGCTTCGCCCAGGTCGATCACTTCCTTTTGTAGAAACGTCCGATCGGGCTGTCCAAAAAGCAGAGCCAGCACGCGCTGCTGCGTCCGGGTGAACAACGCATCCCCAATGCCCCCACTCCGCTTCAATGCCGTAGTGCCCATAGTGGGCATTGTAATGCCCGAATTGGGCATCTTACAAGCACCCCTGGTTCTGTATACGAGGGAGTCGTGCAATTGGCGCAACGATCTACGTCCGTAGAACTCTGACCTGAACTGATGTGAATCCCCCAACCGGTTCATGGATCACATGGACTCGACCGCCGACCGCAGACCTGACCCCGAAGAGCCTCACATCCGCGCGGTCGAGGTCGCGAGCGTCAGAGCAGGCGAGCTCGGTGAGTGACCTCCGATCCACTTCTCGAGACAGTGGTGTCCGTCACGACATCTGAGCGAGCTCGCGCGAGATGAGCGAAATGGGGACTGCCTCGGTCTGGTGGTCGAGCGCAAAGGCCTCCTGACCCGGGTAGACGATGAATCGGCGGGCGGGATTGAGATCCGCACAGGCAGAATGGAACCCACGACTCGGCCGGGGACGGAGGGTACGTTTGATCTCGATGGCCCAGAGGCGACCATCCGGCCAGGCGAGAACGAGGTCGATCTCAGCACCGCCACTGGTTCGATAGAAAAAGCTCTCGGTTGCTGGAGGTGCGACCGAAACCAGATTCTCGATGACGAACCCTTCCCAGCTCGGACCCACCACCGGGTGCGAGAGGAGCGCTTCCATACCAGGAATCGCGAGCAGGGCATGAAGGATCCCGCTGTCGCGGATGTAGGTCTTCGGGGACCGGATAAGACGTTTTCCGACGTTCGCGTGCCACGGCGGAAGACGTCGGACCAGGAGCAGGTCCACGAGCAGATCCAGGTAGCTTCCCGCCGTTTTGACATCCACTCCGAGGTTGCGCGCGAGTTGGGAGACGTTGAGCAGCCCTCCCTGGTTGTGCGCGAGCATCGTCCAGAACCGTCTCAGTGTCGCGGCGGCGATGCGCGGTCCGAACTGCGGAATGTCCCGCTCCAGATAGGTGCGGATGAAGTCCTCCCGCCATTGGAGACTCTGTTCATCGGCGCGAGCGAGGTAACTGTCGGGAAAGCCGCCTCGCACCCAGAGGCGATTCGTCGAATCTGGGGATGCCGACACCTCGGGTACCAGAAACGGCGTGAGCTCCAGGTAGCTCACGCGCCCGGCCAGACTCTCTCCTGATTGTCGCAGCAGATCGAGAGACGCGGATCCGAGCAGGAGGTACAACCCGTCTCTCTTTCCCTGGCGCCTGGCCTCGTCGATCAGTCCCCGGAGCACGGGAAACAGTCCCGGCGACCGGTGAACCTCGTCCAGAATCACGAGTTTGTCGAAGTGCGCAGGCAGATACAGCTCCGGTTCACGAAGCTTGACCAGGTCGCGCTCCGATTCGAGATCCAGATAAAGCGACCAGTTTTCGCCCGCAACATCGAGAGCAAGCGTCGTCTTGCCCACCTGCCGAGGGCCCAGGAGAACGACCGCCGCACTTTGCCGCAGCCTCTCCTTCAGTCTGGTGCTCAGCCAACGATCGATCATCCTTGCAATTATGGATAATCATTCCATGATTTGCAAGGATAGGGAGTCGTAGGCCCCATTCCGTGACGCAAGGCGTCAATCGCAGACCTGCCCCTCCCGACAGCTCGTCCGTTCATGGTGACAGGAAGACGACTGATTCCCATCATTCCGAGATAGACGAAGAGACCGGCTGCCAGGAGGCGGAGGAATCTCATGAACAATGCTCCGGAATCTAAATGTCAGCGCGGCAGTGGACGATCCTACGCTTTCGGAGTTTACCGCATGCGCGGCCAGGCCGCGGTGGCCGTGCGTGGGCCGGGCGAGCTACGCGAGGAAGTACCAGGCGGCAGCCGCGGCGATGGCGGCGGCGATCAGGAAGACGAAACAGGAGCGGCTGGGTGGTTTCGCGACGTTGCCCGGCACTGCGGGCGAGGATGGGGTCGGCGGCTTCGACGCGCTCGACGAGCTCTTTCGCTTCCTTCAGTCCGAGGCCGAGCCGGTCCCGTACGATCTTGATCGCCTCGATCTTGTTTCCCGCGCGAAGTGCCCCGGCGGCTTCCGGTGGGAGACTCGAGAAATGAGGCGCCGGGCCGGACGGAAGGGGTCTGTCGTCAGGAGCTCCGACAGGTCCGGCGTCGCCGATCTGTTCGACGAGCTCTTTTGCTTCCTTCAGTCCGATCCCGAGGCGTTCGCGAACGATCTTGATTGCCTCGATCTTGTTGCCCGCACGCAGTGCCTCGGCGGCTTCGGGCGGGAGGTGCGAAGGATCGTGCCGGCTCATTCGGTTTGAGAAAAGAAAGCGGCGCAGCGTTCTGGATTCCGAAATTGGCGCGCCCCGAGGGACTCGAACCCCCAACCCTCAGATCCGAAGTCTGATGCTCTATCCAATTGAGCTAGGGGCGCGCAACGGGGGGGATTGTATCGTAAGGAATGCTGAATGCTGAATGCTGAAATCCGAATGCTGAATGCAGAAGAGTATGGAGTTCGAATCGGACCAACTTAGGACTCCTTGGAATTGCGCTTGCCCGGCGGGATTTCCTACGATTGAGTGATGACGAGTCGGTGGTGGGTCTTCGTGGTGGTGGCTCTTTCGCTGTCGAACGCGTTTTGTGGCGGACAGCCGGAGGAGCCGTCATCGATGGTGTTCTTCTTCCAGCCGCCCGAGCCGTTCACGGATCGGGAGCAGTATTTCGACGAGGGGAATCATCTGGTCGTGCCGCTGACGAAGGACGGGATCAGCCGCGCGGAAGGGATACCTTTCACAGAGCCGTATCTCAATTTCTCGCAGTCGGCCTGGGATGCGGAGACCGACTCGCTCTACACGTGGAAGAAGAACTTCCGAGGACGCGACCATCTGATGCGGGTGAGTGTGCCGGGGATGCGCGTCGAGCCGGTGGCGCGGTTTCCTCAGAGCGGTGGCTCACCTCTTCTCGCATTTGACACGGACGAACGTCGCATCCTCGTCGCACCGAGGTATGGATACGGTCTCCGAGGACTGACTGGAGGCAAACTGGTCAGAGAGATCTACCTCTACGATCTCGACGAAGATGAGTGGATCGAAGGAGAGCTCGGTGAGACTGGTCTCTTCACCGTCAGCTACTCCCAGAAGCTCGACCGCTACATCGCCCTCGGGCGTCGCGTGGGTACGGGCACGGAGCCGGTACCAGTGCTGTTTCACCTCGACGGTGATGGTGCGCTCATCGAGAGCGTCCCGACAAATCTTCTGGACGTCCTCGCCTCCCCCGTCACCCCCACGGGACTGGAGGATGCGCTCGGCGTGAACCATCCCGGTCTTCAAAGCAGAGTGCTGGGAGACGAGCTGATTCTGCTCCGGTATGTGGACCTGGGGCGGAGCGGCGCGAACCGGGAGTACGAGTGGAACTACGAGATGTACGCGCTCGACCCGATGACCGGAGCGAGCCGGCTTCTGCGGTCCGCGTCCTTCGAGTGAGAGAGTCGGAGTCCGCGAGCAGGACTCAGGCGGACTCCGGATTCATCACGGCAAGTCAGGGAGAACCTCGAGCGGACGGACTTCGATCGTTCCGACCGAGGCGGCCGGGATGCGAGAGGCGATGGCGAGCGCTTCGTCGAGATCGGCAGCGTCGACGAGATAGAAGCCACCGAGCTGTTCGGTCGTTTCCGCGAATGGACCGTCGGTGACCACGCGGTTGCCGTTCCTGATTCGAAGACTCGTCGCTGTGCGCACCGACTGGAGTGGTGAAGCGGTGATGAACTGTCCCGCTTCGGCGAGCTGATGGCAGAGCCCGGTCGATTCCGCCATGCATTCGTTGCGTTCCTGTTCGGTCCAGGCATCTTCGGAGCCGTAGACGAGGAGGATGTATTTCATGTTGGGCTCCTTCGGAGAGTTCAAAAGTTCAAAAGTTCAAAGTGAAACGTGAGAGGCGGTGATGATCCTGGAAGGGTGTTGCCGTTGAAATTGAGATAGGGGTTGGCGGACTTCACGGGTGGCTCCTTTTCGGGGTTCAAGGGTTCAAGGGGTGTTCGGGTGGTTTTGATTGCGTGGGTGAGGGCTTCAAGCCCTCACCTACGCCGACGATCGCCGGAGGCGATACGTCAGCGTTCCGAGGCTCGCCTTATGGCTTCGATGTCGATCTTCTTCATCGGCATCATTGCGTTCAGGGCGCGGGCGGCGCGGGTGCGGTCGGGGTCGTTGATCAGCTCGTTCAGCTCGCGCGGGAAGACCTGCCAGGAGACACCGAAGCGGTCTTTGAGCCAGCCGCACTGCTGGGCGTTCTCGTCGCCACCCTGGCGCAGCGTGTCCCAGTAGTGATCGACCTCTTCCTGGCTCTCGCAGATCACCTGGAGCGAGATCGCCTCGCTGAACCGGAACATAGGGCCACCGTTGAGCGCCATGAACGGCTGGCCCTGCAGCTCGAAGTCGACTGCCATGACGCTTCCCGGCGGCCTGCCGTGGATCTCCTGCCCAGCCTCGGTGTAATGGCTGATCGTCTTGATTTTGGAGTCAGGGAAAACGCTGACATAGAAGTTTGCTGCTTCCTCAGCCTTGTCGTCGAACCACAAACAAGGGGTGATGGGGGTGACGGGCATGGGGGGGCTCCTTTCGAAAGATGAAAGATGAAAGATGAAAGATATCGGTGGTCCCGCCGAGATCGAGCCGGAGGCGGGACCCCATTCAGGGCTACTCTGACGACCGAGGACTGTCGACTGATGACTGGCGGGCCTCCGTCTGCTTTCTCAGCCGCTCTCCCTGTTCGCGCACCTCGGGGGTGAGGGCTTCGCCGAAGTCTTCGACGTCGAATATCGGACGGATCTCGATGTCGGACTCCTCGGGCATCGGATTCGGGCACTTCTTCACCCACTCGATCGCTTCGTCCATCGACTTCGACTTCCCAGAGCCAGTAGCCAGCGACGAGCTCTTTGGTTTCGGCGAACGGGCCGTCGATGACGGTGCGGTCTTTTCCGGAGAAGCGGACGCGGACTGCCTGGCTGGTCGGCTTGAGACCTTCGCCCGCAAGCATGATCCCGGCGTTCACGAGCTCCTCGTTGTAGCGCATCATTTCGGTCAGCATCTCCTCGGAGGGCATCACCCCCTCTTCGGAACTTTTCGTTGCTTTGACGAACACCATGACTCTCATTGTTCTCTCTCCTTTTTTCTGTCGCCCGCTTCGCGGGCTCGTATGTTTCTCTTGTTGCTCATGGACCCCCGGCTGAAGCCCTAATGGCGTTGAGTTAAGGTGCGCCCGAGAATTGTCACCCCGAGCGGGCGGGTGGGTGGGCAAGCGAGGGAGCTCGCTAGTTTCGTACTATGACGTCTGGGCCGCTGCATGAGCGAGCGCCAGCTCCCCGCCGACAGAGCACGTAACTTGCGAGGCCCCCTTCGGCTTCCCCCTCCCAGCACCCCTCAGGGCAGGCCCTCGCTTTCCCGCCCACCCGCCCGCTCGGGGTGACAATCGCTTAACTCAACGCCATTGCGGCTGAAGCCGGGGGCTATGATCTTTCGGCCGCTTCGCGGCCTTCGTGGTTCGACTGACGACTGCTTATCAAAGCGTGAATCTCTTCGTCTGCGGGGCGGATTTCGAAGGGGCCGAAGCGGACGCCGGGGTGTTTCGACATCAGGGCGATCGCGTGGTTGAGATCACGGGCTTCGAGAATCAGGATTCCTCCGAGATACTCCTTCGTCTCGACGTACGGGCCGTCGGTGACATCGACGTTGCCGTTCCGGTGGCGCAGCGTCACCGCGTTTTCCACGCCCTGGAGGGCCTCGCCTCCAGCGAAATGACCTCCGCGCCGCAGCTCGTCATCGTAAAGAAAACACTCTTCCATCGCGGCGTTCATCTCCTCCTCCGACATAGCGGTAAATATCGCCGGATCCGCATATCCCATACAGATGAATCTCATGATTGTGTCCTCCGTTTGTTCGTTGTCATCTGGTAGTCGAACGGGAGGCGGAGAAATCGACAGGGGGGCGGGGAAAAAGTTCTCGGTTCTCAGTTCCCGGGTTCTCGGGATCTCTCTTTGTGTTGGTTTTTCAGGCGGTGGTTTCGGGATCTCCGCTCCTGGACTTCCTTGCAGGAGCGGGCAACGCCCAGGGCTGAGCCCTGGGCATTGAATCGCACAACCCGGAGCCCGCGAAGGCGGGCGACAGGCCTTTTCTGATCTAGGGGGCCGTTTGTCGGCCGCCGTTGTGGCCTCTCTGGGGAGCTGGCGCTCCCAGGGCCACGCCCCAATGACGTTGAGTTAACGATTACTCGCGAGCTGCCTCGCATGCCCGCCCACCCGCCCGCTCGGCATGACGATTCTCGGTCGGACCCTCAACTCAACGCCATTAGGGCTCACGCCCTGGGCTAGGTTGTGCCGCCGTCGCGGCGCTGTAGGGAAGTCCGAGAACCGAGAGCCGAGACTCACGATCCATCTGTCAGCTCGACTTCTCTCAGCCTGCGCTCGAGGAATCGCCGCTCCGGCTCCTGCGTCGCCAGCTCGAGAGCTCTGGCGTAGGACTGGCGGGCTTCGGCGGGGCGGTCGAGGCGGCGGCAGAGGTCGGCGCGCGCGGCGTGGGCGAGGTGGTAGGTCTCGAGCTCACCAGTCTGCAAGAGCGCGTCGATCAGTCGCAGCCCCTCCTCAGCGCCATCCCGCATCGCAATCGCGACCGCGCGGTTGAGCCGGGCGATGGGTGAGGGATCCGCGGTGAGCAGGAGATCGTAGAGCTCGACGATATGGGCCCAGTCGGTGCCGGCCGAATGCGACGCGGCGGCATGCACGTCCGAGATCGCTGCCTGGATGGTGTAGGTGCCGACCTCACCCGATGCGAATGCTCGGGCGACGAGTCCTCGTCCCTCCGCAATCTTCTCCTGATCCCAGAGTGATCGATCCTGATCCTCGAGAAGAACGAGATCGCCGGCTGCGTCGATGCGCGATCTCTTGCGAGAGTCGTGAAGAAGCATGAGGGCGAGAAGACCCATCACTTCCGGGTCGGGGAGGAGGTCGAGCAGGATGCGGCCGAGCCGGATCGCTTCGTCCGTCAGCTCGTGCCGGATCGCATCGCCGCCGCGGGAGGCTGAGTAGCCTTCGTTGAACACGAGGTAGATCACGGTCAGTACTGAATCGAGCCGGTCGTGCAGCTCCTGCCTGGACGGAACCCGATACGGAATCTTTGCGTCACGGATCTTCGCCTTGCCACGAACGATCCTCTGAGCGATCGTCGGCGGGGACGTGAGAAAGGCACTTGCAACTTCCTCGGTAGTGAGCCCGCACATCTCGCGCAACGTCATCGCAACCTGTGTCGGGTGAGGAAGTGCCGGATGACAGCAGGTGAAGATCAGCCGGAGCTGGTCGTCGCGGAACTGCTTCTCGTCGAGATCGGCCATCTGTTCCTGCGCGACCGCTGTCTCCAACCGCTTCGGATCCGATTCGAAGCGCTTCAGCCGCCGGATGGAATCGATGGCGCGGAATCGTCCGGTCGATACGAGCCAGGACACGGGGTTGTCCGGGACTCCCTCCTTCGCCCACTTTTCGACCGCAACGGCAAAGGCTTCGTGCATCGCTTCCTCAGCGGTGTCGAAATCGCCGAGGAGTCGGACGAGCGTCGCGAAGATTCGGCGCGAGTCGTCACGATAGATGCGATCGACGATCTCGCGGATGTCGTCGGATGAGGCACGGGTCATGATGAAGGTGAGAGGTTACATCAGGTGGAGTTGAGGGTGAATCCATCCGTGAAGAGCTGAAAGGCCGAGGGCAGGGCTCGGAGGCGCGCAAGGTGCCATGGCACCGATGTGTAGCTGTAATCTTGCGTGGAATTGACAGTGCATGCTCTCATTTATCACTCGCATGAGTCGGCACCTCCCGCGCATCTTCGCGCTCCTCGTCGTCTTTCTCTCCTTCTCTCTTCACGCGTCGATCATCGACCGGCATCCCCTCGCCGAGCCGCGCACCAAGTTGATCGATGCGGTGCCAGGTCGTGTGGTGGCGAGTGAGGGAGGGATGTTCCTCGTACATGGCCAGCGCATCACTGCCGACGGTGTGAATCTCGATGAGGGTGCCCCGATCGCGGCTGCGACGGGATTCGCGGTGGGCTGGAACGATGGATGGCTGGTCTTGCGCCCGTCGTATCAGGAGGGGCACTCGATTCTGCATGTCTCGGAAAGCGGGGAAGTGGCGACGTTTGCCGAAGTCTCTGAGGCAGGAGACTTCGTCGATGCGGCGGCGACGGCAGGGAATCTCGCAATTCTCGATCGCGTCCCCCATTCGGGCTCGATCTGGATCACTGTGGTCAACAAAGAGGGACTCGTGAGTCGGGAGCTGCTGGCGAAGCTGGACAGCGCCGTCATCCGCTCATTCGGCGATGGCTTTCTCGTGGTCAGCCTCGTCCGCTCGTCGTTCAACACGCAGACAATGCACGCCTGGCGACTCGATTCGAATGGAGTGCCGCAGGAGCTCAGGAAGATCGGCACAGTGGCTGACTCGTCGGGCTTGAGCATCTCGATCAACGGCAATCGAGCGCTGGTCGTGACCTCGGGAAGTGGAACCACGCTGCGGATCATCGATACGAGTCTCGAGGTGACTGAACCGGTTGTTTATCCACAGCCAAACGAGCTTCCGAGCCCGTTTCCGCTTCCACTCGGCGAGGAGCAGTTCATTGTTTCCTACGGGGAGCGGGCGATGGTCATCGACGGGAGCGGTGGGATGATCGTCGACGCGCCAGCAGCTCCGATCGTCGCGGGAGATCGCGCGGGGGATCGTTTCCTCGTTCTCCGTCCATGGGGTGATGCAGGCCTCGCCTCGGGTGATCCACGCTCGATCGACCGGTCGCTGGAGATGAAGCAGAACCTTTATCTGCCACCGCTCGAGATCTATACCGTGGTCTCTTCGGATGTCACACTCGTTACGCTCGACTTCTGGGAGATCTACTGGTTTGAGCAGACAGGACTCTCCGGCTTCGTCCGTTTCGACGGCAGCGGCCTACCGATCGATCCGGAGCCGCAGCCGACTTCGGCCGAGATGATCATCTCTACGCCGGACGGCTTCGCGTTCTTCTTTCTCGAAGAGGATTGGGTCTCGATGCGGCGTCTGACCAGACGGGGCGGATGGCTCGACGAGGAGCCGATTCGGCTGATTGAGGCTCCTGACGCGCGAGCTTTCGCGGCTGATGCGGGTGAGGATGACCTGTTGATCGCATGGGCGAACGACGAGAAGCTTCTCTGGTCACGCTTCAGTCTCGATGGAAGTCCGCTGCAGAGCTCGCCGTCGCACGTGGAAAGAGGCGAGCCGCGTGACATTGCGATCATGGGAGTCACAAGGCACGACGGGAACCGGCTCCTGCTGCTCTTCGACACCGATGCCTGCTACTTCAGTCCGTGCGTCGTGGGGTACCGAACAGACTCCCTCGTGCTGGATTCAAGCGGCGAGCCGCTCGGACCGCTCCACGAATTGCCGATGAACTCGCCTTCTGTCGAGGCGATCGGACTCGACGACGGGACATGGGTGGTTCCCCTTCTCGAGCGCGATGCATGGTGGAGCAACCCGAACGCAATTCATCTGTCTGGAACAGGAGAGCTCCTCGCCTCGTCGTCGCATCATCTGCTCGAAGGGATGATGGATGTGGAGCCAGCGCCGGGAGGGTGGCGCGCCGTCGCAGGGAGTCCGATTCGCATCGTCGAAGTCCTCGGCTTTGACCAGCCGACATCCATGACCGGCCTCGGCGACGTGAGTGATGTACGGCTGGGATACGGCGACTGGCTGGCTTTTCTGGATGACGCGCCGGCATTCGCGCCGACCAGCGTGCCATTCAACGGCCGGATAGAGGCCGTCGAGGGGGACCTGTCGATCCGGCTTTTCGACGTGGGAAGAGATGACCATGAGCAGCACCTTCGGATCGAGATCACGAATGAGGGCTCTACCGTCGTTCGCGATATTTCCGTCGTTTCTCAGGACTTTTACGCCACGTTTGGTCCATTCCGCAGGTACTCCGGGAAGATTGCAGAGTTGCAGCCGGGCGAAACCACCACCCTTGGGGCTTATGTCTCCTCTGCACTCCCGACTCAGCGATTCACCGTCGTGGCGAACGGACTCGAAGATGTCGACGTCTCGGACAATAGTGCTGAAATCGGGTCGGCGACGCCGCTGTCGCGACGTAGAACTGT
Source organism: uncultured Acidobacteriota bacterium (assembly GCA_963829355.1). Taxonomy (GTDB): domain Bacteria; phylum Acidobacteriota; class Thermoanaerobaculia; order Gp7-AA8; family JAHWKK01; genus CAWHHZ01. The sequence continues at coordinate 17,164 of CAWHHZ010000023.1, read as the reverse complement.
CGGGCGCGGGAACTGATCAGGGGATTCATCTGCTGAATCCATTTTTGTGAGGGAGAGGGGTCGCCTCTCCAGCGGCGACTTCCTTCGCTTCCTCAGGACAGGCGCGGAGGGCTCCAGCCCTACGCAAAGCACTCGTGTGGGGTGCGAGGGCCCGTAGATGCCTCGGAAGGACGGCTTTCTGGGGGGCTGGAGCCCCCCGGGAGTCGGTCCTGGAGAACCGACCCCTCGGAATCGCTGCTATGATGGACATGTTGACGTTGAGACATGGACAAGAACGAATGGAAGGTCGGTGCGGCAAAGCAACGCTTTTCGGAGGTTCTGCGGCGCAGCGAGGAAGCGCCGCAGCTGATCTACCGGCGCGACCGGCTCGTTGCGGCGGTCATCGGCGTCGATGACCTCGAAGAGGTTCCCAGGGTAAGCCGACCGAGTATCGCCGAGCGGTTTACTGAAGTTCGGGAGGTAATTCGCAAGGAGAAGTACCGCCTGCCGTCGTCGTCGAGGAAGATGCGGTCGAATGACTTTGTGAGCACGATTGATGACGTGGCTGGTTGATACGAATGTTCTCAGCGAACTTGCTCGCCCTCGTCCAAACTCTGGTGTTATCGAGTGGGCGGGTCAGGTCGAGCAGATTTTCCTGAGTGTGATCACCTATGAGGAGATCATGTTCGGTCTCGGATGGAAGCCGAAGACTTCTGTGCGCGAATGGTTCGAGCATTTTGTGGAAGAAGCATGCACGCTGCTTCCGGTGACCGATGAGATCGCGAGCAGGGCGGGCCTTCTACGGGGGTCGCTGAAGGCGCAGCGAGTCACGCGAACGCAGGCCGACATGCTGATTGCCGCGACGGCGCAAGCTCATGAGCTGACGCTGGTGACTCGGAATGTCCGAGATTTCGAGGGATGTCAGATAGAGCTGCTGAACCCGTTTTCCTGAGCGGAGGCGGCTCTAGTCCGCATTTCTCACCAGATATCGTAGCGAGGCGGCGGAGAGTGGTGCGGATGCAAGGCGCGCGAAGGTTCGGCCCCGCAGGCATAGTCGACACTATGTCGAGGAGCCGAATCGAGCGCAACGCAGCAGCCGCGCCGCTATCCGTCGCCGCAGTAGAAGGCTGGTGAGAAATGCGGGCTAGTCCGGAGCGACATACCGGCGCTGCGCGAGCTTCAGTTCCCGAAGACTGAGAGAAGAATGGCTCCTGCGATGGCGAATGAACCGAGGGCGAGGAGCGGCATGTTGCGGGTGGCGAGTGGCACGGACCAGCGGGCGAAGCGGGAGTGCCATCGCCAGGGGAGCAGGGCGAGGACGACCGTGGTTACCACGAGGATCCATCCGAAGCTCTGGAAGAGGATCGGAAACTTCATCTGGGGTGCGTAGAGAATCAGCACTGCGCCGAGGATGAGACGGATGGAGAGCTCCAGGAAGTGAGCGAAGGCGGAGCTGGCGAAGCTGGAGAGAAATTGTCTGGTCCTGTCGGGCGAGACGAGCGTTGCGACTCCGAGGGTGAGGAGATAGAGGGCGGCGAGGAGGATGGGGGTCAGGAGGAGTAGGGGGGGCATGGAGGGCTGACCGAGCGCGTGGCTGGAGGAGCATATCGCGAGTTGGCGGCCGGTGAGGGGTTCACGCTGGAGCGAGAGGATCGATCTGCTGGTATTTGATACGAGGGTGGGACGGTCCGGAGCCGGGACGGCTCCGGACATCGCGCGAGACGCGCGACCCACACGAGGCTACCTGGTGAGTTGGCGGTACTTGATGCGGTGGGGGATGAGGGCGTCGTCTCCGAGGCGGTCTTTGCGGTCCTTTTCGTACTCGGAGTAGGTGCCGTCGAAGTAGGTGACCTGGCTGTCACCCTCGAATGCGAGGATGTGGGTCGCGATGCGATCGAGGAACCAGCGGTCGTGGCTGATGACCACGGCGCAGCCGGCGAAGTTCTCGAGCGCTTCTTCGAGCGCGCGCAGGGTATGCACGTCGAGATCGTTGGTCGGCTCATCGAGGAGAAGCACGTTCGCATCCTCCTTGAGCATCTTTGCGAGATGAACGCGGTTGCGCTCACCACCGGAGAGTGTGCCGACCTTCTTCTGCTGATCGGATCCGGAGAAGTTGAAACGTGCGACGTAGGCACGTGAGTTCATCTCGCGGTTGCCGAGTTTGACGACGTCGAGCCCGTCGGAGAGCTCTTCCCAGATCGACTTGTCGGCATTGAGCGTCTCGCGCGACTGGTCGACGTAGGCGAGTTTTACAGTCTCACCGGTCTTGAACGTTCCGTCATCCGGCGTGTCCTGGCCGGTGATGAGCCGGAAGAGCGTCGTCTTTCCTGCGCCGTTCGGACCGATCACTCCGACGATGCCACCGGGGGGAAGCGAGAAGGTGAGGTTCTCGAACAGGACCTTGTCGCCGTACGCCTTCGAGACGCCCTGTGCTTCGATGACGACATTGCCGAGCCGCGGACCTGGCGGGATGTAGATCTCGAGCTCGCGCTGCTTTTCGTCGACTTCCTGATTGAGCATCGCCTCGTACGAGTTGATGCGCGCCTTCGATTTCGCGTGGCGGCCCTTCGGCGACATGCGGATCCACTCGAGCTCGCGCTCGAGCGCCTTCTTCCGCTGTGACTCCGCCTTCTCTTCTTTCGCGAGCCGGTTCTGCTTCTGCTCGAGCCAGCTCGAGTAGTTTCCTTCGAACGGAATGCCGCGCCCGCGGTCGAGCTCGAGGATCCATCCGGCGACGTTGTCGAGGAAATACCGATCATGCGTGACCGCGATGACCGTGCCCTCGTAGTCTCCGAGGTGATGCTCGAGCCAGGCGACCGACTCGGCGTCGAGATGGTTGGTCGGCTCGTCGAGCAGCAGGATGTCGGGCTTCTGGAGCAGCAGCCGGCAGAGCGCGACACGGCGACGCTCACCACCGGAGAGCACCTTCACCGGCGCATCCCCCGGCGGACAGCGGAGCGCATCCATGGCGAGCTCGAGCCGTGAGTCGAGCTCCCATCCGTCCTGCGCCTCGATCCGCTCCTGCACTTCTCCCTGGCGCTCGAGGAGCTTGTCCATCTCCTCGGGGGTCATCTCCTCGCCGAATTTTGCCGAGATCTCGTCGTACTCCCGGAGCAGTCCCGAAATCTCGGAGACTCCTTCTTCCACGATCTCGCGTACGGTCTTCGAGTCATCGAGGTCCGGTTCCTGTTCGAGATGTCCGATCGTGTAGCCGGGCGAGAGCACGACCTCACCATTGATGTTGCTGTCCTTGCCCGCGAGGATGCGGAGGAGCGTCGATTTACCGGAGCCGTTCGCCCCGAGCACGCCGATCTTGGCGCCGTAGAAGTACGACAGATAGATGTCCTTGAGGACTTCCTTCTGCCCGTGGCGCTTGGTGACGCCGACCATGGAGTAGATGATTTTGCGATCGTTCATAAGAGAGAGTATCCGAGCTTGTGAAGCGAAAAAGAGTGAGTGAAAGTGGAGCCGCGGGACTGAAGAATGCGACGGCGACCGCGGGACGGCCGTCCGCCATGGCTGCTTGAACTGTCTGAGAGGTTCGTCTCTTCCAGAGAGCAGATGAATGTGAGTTCTGCGTCGAACCGGGACGGTGCGAGCGGAGTCGGGGAGAACCCGGATTCTGGATCTCGGATCTTTTCGGGTGGCCTATCACAACCTGGTGGCACCCTGGTTGCTGTTCCTGAGGGCCATGATTTTTTTTGACAATTGGATTGTCTTCGAGAGGTGCGCGTGAAGATTACGCTCGCCTACAACCTCAGACGAGAATCGAGCGAGCTCCAGGCGGAGCTACTCGAGCAGGAGGATGTTGACCGCATCCAGTCAGCTCTCGCAGAGCTCGGTCACGAGGTGACGCCGGTGGAGGTCTCGGCTCCGGGTCCCGTGATCGTCGATCGCATTCTCGAATCGAAGCCGCAGCTCATCTTCAATGTCGCGGAGGGCGTCGAGGGGACCGCAAGGGAAGCGCTCTATCCGGCAATCTACAAGCATCTGCGCATCCCGCACACGGGCGGGGGCGCGTCCCTCCTCTTCATCGAGCTCGACAAGCGGCTCTCCGAGAGGTTGCTGGAGGTGCGGGGAATTCGTGTTCCGAAGGGGCGAGTCCTCACACCGGACGAGCGCGAGCTGCCGGATCTCGACTACCCACTCTTCGTCAAGCCGAACTTCGAAGGATCGAGCAAGGGGATCACCGAGAGGTCGGTATGCAGGAGCGAAGAGGAAGCGCGGCAGGTCGTCGACGATCTTCTCGTGGAGTATCCGGAAGGCGTGAACGTCGAGGAGTTCGTGGAGGGGCGGGAGTTGTCGATTCCGTTTCTCGAAGCGTTCCCGGGAGGCATCCTCGAGATCGTCGAGCACCGGGTCGAAGGCTCCGAGAACAATATCTTCGACTATGAATCGAAACAGGAAGGGAGCGGCAGGAAGATTGAGGTCGACTGCCCCGCCGCCCTCTCGCCGGACGAACGGCGAAGTGTCCTGGGACTCGCCGAAAAGGTGTTTCAAATGGCGCCGTGCCCCGATCTGGGTCGGGTCGACGTCCGTCTCCGGAAAGACGGCATTCCCTTTTTCATCGAACGCAATCCTCTCCCGAGTCTTCACCCGGACGGCTCCCTGATGACTGCGGGCGCGGCGCGGGACCTCGGTTACACCGCGGTGCTCGATCACGTCGTGCGTTCGGCGGCGCGGCGCTACGGACTGCGAACGGATCCGACGGCTGTGTACATCGACTCTGGCGAGACGATGAGGCCCACGGCGCGCGAGCTGGGTGTGACGGTCGGCAGGTTCCCGACCGGGGAGTGGAACGCCATCACCGATGTCGAGGGAGTCCGGGTCGGTCACGTGACGCATGTCCGCGAGGACGAACCGCTGGAGGGCTCGAACGAACCGACGGTGATCCGGACCGGTGTCACCGCAATTGTTCCGGGTAAACGCGATCTGCTCCAGAAGCAGCTCGTGGCAGGAGGGTTCATTCTCAATGGAGTCGGCGAGGTGTCGGGTCTGACCCAGGCAATGGAGTGGGGTTGGATCGAGACGCCAATCCTGCTGACGAACACGATGTCGATCGGTGTTGTGCACTCAGGACTGATCTCACATCTCCTCGGGCGACATCCCGAGCTCGGACGCGACATCGAGGTGCTGATCCCGATCATCGGCGAAACGGACGATTCGTTTCTCAATGACGTCCGGGCTCCCGCTCTGACGGGGGACGATGCAATCCAGGCGGTTCTCAACGCAAAGTCCGGTCCGGTCGTGCAGGGCTCTGTCGGCGGCGGGACCGGCATGATCACGTTCGATTTCGCGGGGGGAATCGGGAGCTCGTCTCGCGTCCTTCCATCGCGGTTCGGCGGATACACCGTCGGTGTGCTCGTGCAGTCGAACTTCGGCAAGATGCGGAATCTCACCATCGAGGGCGCCGTCATCGGCCGCGAGCTCGACGGCATGTTCCCGCAGGAGGGGCGCCGCGGGAAGAGCTACGGCTCGATTCTCGTCATCGTTGCAACCGACGCTCCCATGCTCTCGACACAGCTCGAAGCGCTTTCGCGGCGAGCCGCACTCGGTCTCGGACGCGCCGGCTCCTGGGCCGCCACGACCAGTGGTGAGCTCGTGCTGGCGTTCAGCACCGGGAACCGGATCTCCCGGCGGGAAAAGGCGGAGTGCAGCAAGCTCGACCTCGACTTCGTTTCCGATCATCACATGAATCCACTCTATGAGGCCGTGATCGAGGCGACGGAGGAAGCTGTGCTCAATTCGATGTTCTGTTCCTCCGGCATGGATGGACGGGAGGGACGCTACGCCCCTCCGATCCCGGCTGAGAACATCGCCGAAATTCTCGGCAACCGCCAGGGCTGATCTGCTCCCTCTCCCTCTGGGAGAGGGTCGGGGTGAGGGCCCTCCACCATTTCGACAACTGGCGACCGCCGTTGGTTGCCGCACACCAGCTCGTCTTCGAGATCTGATTTCGTTCTGGGGCCCCCGCGCCTGGTGACTCAGGATTCTTTCCCTCGCCCATTGAAGTCTTTCGCCCCTGGATTACGGTAATTCACCGTCTCAGTTGTGTGCCGGGGCCCTCACCCCAGCCCTCTCCCAGCGGGAGAGGGAGTTGCTTCCCGTTCTGGCACGGCCGTGGCACGGCCTAGCTACAAAAGGTGACCACGATGCGGGCCCCTTCCAGGACTGGATGTAACAATACGAAGCAGTTTTGTGTATCTCGTGCTCTGCCCGTCTCGGAACAACACGGTGTGCTATACTGTTGTGAAAGTTAGCACAAGCTCGATCGTAACTTTAACTTCATCAAAATCAAAGATTTGAGTCCGGAGTCGTACGCGAGGAGACGCGATGAGATTCCGTTTGAACGAATCCGATCGAAGCCTCCAATCTGATATAGCTATACTCAAGCATCCTCCAAGCCGAAAGGAGAATCATGTCTATCGAAGCCAGAGATCTGCCGAATGCCTCGGACAAGGCCTCTGAGTTGCTGGATCCTGCAGCAGAAGAGACGAGAACCGTAGGAGATCTTCCAACATCAGTTTCGGGTCGCCCGAAGCTCGAAGCGCTGGCGGAGGTCCAGATACCGGAGCCGATCAAGGATCCAGTCACACGAGACCAGTTGCGCCACAGGAAATTCGATGATTCCGAATTCTGGCGCGGGATTCCCCGATTCAAGGATGTCTCGTTCGAAGAGTTCATCGAGTTCAAGTTCCAGAACCGGAACAGCGTGACGAGCGCTGAGCAGCTCGACGAGTTCCTCCAGGGGCTGGTGGAGCCGGAGTTTCTCGAGGACGTTCGTGAAGGCATGGCAAGGGCGCCGATGAACATGCGCCTCTCCCCATACGTTCTGAGCCGGATCGACTGGAGCAAGCCGTACGAGGACCCGATCCGGATCCAGTTCGTGCCGGTCGCCTCCAGCCGGCTCCCGGATCATCCGCGCCTGCTGCTCGACTCACTTCACGAGAGGGAGGACTCGCCTACACCCGGTATCGTCCATCGCTACATCGACAAGGCGCTCTTTCTGCCTCTCGACGTCTGCCCGGTCTACTGCCGCTTCTGTACGCGCAGTTACGCGATCGGCGGCAACACGGACATGGTGGAGAAGTTCCGCTACACCCCGAACAAGGATCGCTGGAACGACGTGTTCGCCTACATCGCCTCACGTCCCGAAATCGAGGACATCGTCGTATCGGGCGGTGACGCCTTCATGCTGGCGCCAGCTCATCTCAAGCACATCGGTGAGACGCTGCTCGACATCCCGCACATCCGCCGGATCCGCTTCGCGACGAAGGGGCCTGCGGTGATGCCGATGAAGGTTCTGACGGATCACAACTGGACCGATACGCTCGTCGGCCTCGTCGAGCACGGCCGCAAACGCCACAAGGAAGTCTGTCTCCACACGCACTTCAACTCGGCGAACGAAATCTCCGAGATCACCCGGCAGGCGATGAACGTCCTGTTCGAGCGTGGAGTGAAAGTCAGAAATCAGTCCGTGATCATCGCCGGAGTCAATGACGACGCCGAGGAGATGGTGACGCTCGTCCGGAAGCTGTCGTACATGAACGTTCAGCCCTACTACGTCTATCAGCACGACATGGTGAAGGGCGTCGAAGATCTCCGCACCCGTGTCGGCGACACCGTCGAGGTCGAGCGTGCGGTCCGCGGTTCTACGGCTGGCTTCAATACGCCGCTGTTCGTCAACGACGTGCCAGGTGGAGGCGGAAAGCGGGACGTGCACAGCTATGATCACTACGACCCGGTGACTGGTGTCAGTGTGTACCGCAGCCCGAGTGTCAACGAGGACAAGGTCTACCTCTACTTCGATCCGATTCATCGTCTCCCCGAGGATGGTCGGAAGCGCTGGGCCAACTTCAATGAGCATGAAGCGATCGTGGATGAGGCGCTGCGCGCGGCGGGGCTCCAGAAGATGGAGGTCGCCACTGAGTAGTGTATTCGCCGAGACGACCTTCGAGCGGAAAAGGGCCCGGGTGGCGAGAGCAGACCGAATGAGAACAGAGGATGCCATCAGGCCGGTCGTATTCGACAGGCACAACGAACGCGTCAAGATCTACGAGATCGGCTCGGCGGGCGAGATCAGCTCGTCGAGCCTGGTCCGTGACGCCGCCAGCCAGGGCTTCACGAAGGTCGTTTCCTACGTGAAGGGGACGGATCCTGCTGGGTGGGACGATCTCGGTTTCGTCCACGAAGGAACTATCCGCGGCTATTTTGCCGACGGGAGTGATGCGACAATCCGTTCGTACTTCGTCGATCCCGGCCGCCGGATCAATCCCCGTGCCACGGAACATGACTCGCATGTCGATGTGGCCAGATCGTGCAGCGGCTCCGAACCGAGTCTCGCCGAGGGCTACTCCTGCGAGATTGCGACGGCTGCGGACGCGGAAGCGATCGCTGGGCTGATGGAAGGGATCTTCACCGAGTACCCGGATCCGATCTCGGCTCAGTGGGTCGTCGATGCTCTCGAGGAGGGTACGAGACACTTCCGCGTCGTTCGCGATTCCGAGGGGCGGATCGTCGCCTCGGCGTCAGCGGAGATCGACAGCCGGAACTGCTCCGCCGAGCTGACCGATTGCGCAACGCTGCCAGAAGCGAGAGGCCGCGGTTTGATGAGGTTCATCCTCAGGCAACTCGAGAAGGATATGATCGGTGGTTACGGCATCACCGATCTGTATACACTCGCTCGGAGCGACGAGCTTTCGATGAACTGCGCGTTCGCCAAACTCGGCTGGACCTACACTGGACGACTCGTCAACAACTGCCGGATGCCGAATGGCTGGGAGTCGATGAACATCTGGTGCAGGTGAACGAGGGTTCAGGAGTTCAAGGGTTCAAGGGTTCCAGAGTTCAAGGAAGATGGCTGCGGAAGGTGTCATCCTGAGCGCAGCGAAGGATCGCGTCAGGAATGACTCGACCGAAATTGCCCGGAAGCTCGAGGATTAACGGGAGGCCATCCTTCGCTGCTCTGAGAATACCGCCAGGACTGTCATCCTGAGTTGCCTGCTCCCGCGAAGCGGGAGCAGGATGGTCGAAGGATCGCGTGGAACTCGCCTGAAGCTCGGTCGAGTCATGTCGCACCCGATCCTTCGCTGACGCTCAGGATGACACACAGGGAGGCTGTTTGAATCGATGAAGACTCTGGTCCCCCGACTACTGCTCGCTCTGACTCTCGCGCTCACTCTCGTGGCGCAGCCTGTCCCCGAAGGTCACGAGCTGCGACTGGCGATGTCGGGCTCGTTCCGGCCCTTCTCGACGACTGACGATCAGGGGAACCTGGTTGGGTTCGATGCGGACATCGCGCGCGAAGTCGCTCTGCGGCTCGATCGCGAACCGGTGCTCGTGCAGACCGACTGGGCCGGAATCCAGGCGGGCCTTCAGAGTGGGAAATACGATCTGATCTGCGGCTCGATGGCGATTACTGAGCCCCGGCTCGCGACGATGAACTTTTCGCTGCCGTACTACGTCAGCGGTGCGCAGGTGTTCGTGCGAAATGATCTTCACTCGCTCGACGGTGCGCGCCTTGGTGTGACCGAGGATTCCACGTACGAGCGGTTCATCGACGAGCACCCGGAGCAGTTCCCTGACGTGACCATCGTCCGCTATGGGAGCGAAGCAGAGAGCGTGGCTGCGCTGAACACGGACAAGATCGACGGATTCGTATCGGATCGGATCGTCGGAGGTTTCTACGTTCAGCGCGGGAGCGCAGGAACAATTGTTCCTTTCGGAGATCTCCTCTACGAGGAGGCGTGCGGGATTGCAGCGAGGCAGAACGATGATGCCCTCGTTCTCGAGGTGAACGCGGCGCTGTTCTCGATGATCCAGGATGGCACCTACGGTCGCATCTACAAGAGATGGGTGGGTGCTGCGCCCGATCTCGAGCGACTTCTGCGCTCCTGGGCAGCGCATCAGCAGATCATTCCGGAGGCCGGCGCAGAAGCCGTGCCTGCCCGGCCTGAGCCACCACAGTTTGCCGAAACGATCGGGAACATGGTGAGCCTGCTCGGCAAGGGAGCAATCCTGACGATCGTGCTCTCCCTCCTGACGATCGTCATCTCGATGGCGACGGGATCCATGATCGGTGTGGGTGCAGTCTCAGCCGGTGCTCTCGTACGGTCTCTCTCGAACGGTTACGTCTGGATCATTCGCGGCACACCGCTCCTCGTGCAGCTCTTCATTTCCTACTTCGCGATCGCCACGGCGGTCAATCGGGTGGCCGGATTCGAGCTGATGGGAGCCTTCGGCGCGGCGCTGTTGGCGCTCGTGGTGAACACGACCGCCTACAACGCCGAGACGATACGCGGCGGGATCATGGCGGTCGATCCGGGACAATGGGATGCTGCCTCGTCAATTGGAATGAACCGGAATCTGATCATGCGGCGGATCATCCTGCCGCAGGCGTTCCGGAGCTCGCTCCCGTCGCTCGGTAACAATCTCGTTGTCCTGATCAAGGACACCTCCCTCGTCGGCGCGATCACCCTGATCGAGCTGACCTACGCGGCGCGCAATGTCGTGTTCCAGACCGGCCAGGCCTTCACACCGTTCATCGTCGCGGCGGTCTTCTACCTGCTCATCATCTCCCTGGTGACGATCGGCGTGCGGCGCTGGGAGCGCCACCTGCAGCGATCCGTACGAGAGTCGAGGAGGGGCGCATGACCGAGATCGAGGTCCGAGACCTCCGGAAACAATATGGAAACACGCCCGTGCTGCGAGGAGTCGATCTGACCGTAGCGGCTCACGAGGTCGTCGCGCTCGTCGGACCGTCCGGCTCGGGAAAGACGACACTGCTCCGCTGCCTCAATCTGCTGGAGTTCCCGGATGCCGGCACGCTTCACTGGAAGGGGGAGGCGGTCGATTACCCGAACATGTCGTCCGCGGAGCTCACGCGCCATCGGACCCGGATGGGGATGGTGTTTCAGCACTTTCAGCTCTTTCCTCACAGAACCGTCCTGCAGAATGTCACCGAGGGGCTGATTCATGTACTCGACTGGAACAAGGAAGAGGCGAACCGTCGCGGTCTCGAACTGCTGACGAGCGTTGGTCTGGGTGATCGAGGGAGCGATTGGCCTTCCCAGCTTTCCGGAGGACAGAAGCAGAGAGTCGCGATTGCGCGCGCGCTGGCGATGGATCCGGAGGTTCTGCTGCTCGACGAGGTGACGAGTGCTCTCGATATCGAGATGATCTCCGGAATCAACGAGCTGCTGGCGGATCTCGCATCGAAAGGGATGACGATGGTCGTCGTGACGCACGATCTGCTCTTCGCCCGTCGTGTCGCGAGCCGGATCTGTTTCATGGACGAAGGACAGATGCTCGACCAGGGTCCGCCGGATCAGATCCTCCGGAATCCCGGGCATGAGCGGTTCCGCGCCTTTCTCGACAACATCGACGTTCCACTGTAGGAAGAGCCGAGTCCGGAGTTGGAGTCCTGGCCCCCAGCTCCCAGATACCGAATAGGCATCCTTCGCCGCTCTTTGATCAACTCCAGATTCGAAGACACTGTCATTCCGAAGGCGCGGCTTCATCGCGACTGCGGAATCTGGGTGGGTGGCGATGGCGGCCCGACGAGGTCGCCCCCCCGGATTCCTCGCTGCGCTTCGGAATGACAGGAGCCAGGATCGATTTCCTCTGACCGATCGTGAGTCCCGAGCTCGTACGCCGAAATCAGGACTTCAACCGCCGTGGTATAACGGCGGCGATGCTCGAAACGCTGACAGTGGACGACTTCAAACCTCTCGAGGGGCAGACCTTCCGGATCGACGAGCACTCGATCGATCTCCGGCTCAACCGTGTGATGCCGGTGATGGAAAGTGAGCGGGCGAGGCTCGCGCGTCAGCCGTTCTCGCTGGTCTTCCGTGGCCCCGGAACAGCGCTGTTGCCTCAACGGATCTATGCTCTCGCACATCCCGCCTTCGCCGAGCCTCTCGAGATTTTCCTCGTGCCGGTCGGCCGGTCCGGGGAGGGCTTCGATTACGAGGCCGTGTTCAGCTGAGGCGAGGCTCGAGAGTTCAGAAGTTCAGAAGTTCAGAGGTTCAGAAGTTCAGAGGTTCAGGTGTTCAGAGGGTCGGCGTTGAGAGCTCTCGGTACTGTCATCTCGGCGGACGCTTCCGGCTTAAGAAAACCTGGCGGGCGCGGGGGGGTGCACTACCCCTGTCGTCGGTCGTCGGTCATTCCTCTGATCATTGGTCGTTATCCTCTGAACGTCTGAACTTCTGAACTTCTGAACGAACAATTGAACCCTTGAACCCTCGAACCCTTGAACCCTGTTTACGAGCAGAGCTCGCAGCCTTCCACCAGTGCGTAGTGACGCCGCGCTTCCGCGATCGCGTCGTCTCCGTCGTCGAAATCACCGAGATAGAGACGTCTGATCGGAGCGGGAATCGACTCGCAGCCGTTCCGGTGCACGACGTGGATACCGTCTGGACGTGCTCGCTGGGCGATGTAGTACGGGAGTATTTTCGAATGTTCGATTGTGTGAGCGGACATGAGGCCTCCTTGGTCAGTCGTCAGTCTTCAGTCGTCAGTCGTCAGTCTTCAGTCTTCAGTCATCAGTCTTCAGTTATCAGTCTTCAGTCGTCGGTCATTACTCAATGATCATTGGTCGTTGTCCTCTGAACTTCTGAACCCTTGAGCCCCTGAACCCTTCAACCTCCTCATCAGTGCTCTCCGTGTGAAGGCATCAGCATGAAGTGCAGGTCATCGAGGAAGCTTGTCTCGACCTGCTGCCGGTCGAGGAGCCACTCGACGAAGGGGAGGTCATCCTTTTTCTGACTCGGCGAGCCACGTTGGCGGAGGTATGACAACCAGGCGTTGGGATCGCCGTTGAAGACGGAGAAGAGCACCAGGTATCGGGTCAGCGTGACTTCTTCCTCGAGATGATTTCGCATCGCTCTGTATATAGGGTGATGCGAGCGGGCCTTTCCTTAACATCGGTGACGAATTTTTTTTGTTGTCACTCCGCGAGCGTTTCACGAAGCGGGTGCATTTCGCTCCCTCGGCCGACTCATTCGATCTGCTAAACTCAGGGTCCTGTCTTGACCGGAAGGGAGCCCGCAGCTTGACGAGCATCAGCGACGAATCACGGATCGCAGAGTTGTACCGCGAGTTCGGGGCGATCCTGTGCGGGATCATGCAGAACCGGTTCGGCGTTCCAGCAGAGGACACCGAAAGTCTGCTGCACGACATCTTCACGTCTCTGCTGCGGCGGGGAATCACGCTTGGGGACGAGGAGAAGTGGCTCGTTGGTGCCGCCTGCAATGCCAGCCGCTGGTACTGGAGAAGCCAGTGGGAAACGGATGCTCTCGACGATGACATGCAGACGTTCCAGCACGGGGAGAGCGAAATCGCGGTCGGTCAGATTCTCGAACGGATGCCGGACCGCGCTCGGGACATTCTCCGGATGCGCTATCTCGAGGGCATGTCGGGCCACGAGATCGCAGAGGTGTACGGAACCAGTCTCGAATACACTCATATCCTGATTCACCGGAGTCTGGAGAAGGCCCGGTCGATTGCCAGGGAGAGCGAGAGATGAATCATCCTCCTGTAGAGCTGTTGATCCAGCATGCACTGGGAATGTCGACCGCCGAGGCGACTCACATCGAGGATTGTGTGGAATGCGCCGGAGAGGTCGAGGAGTTCGCCGCGATCGGGAAATCGGCGCCTCGCATTTCGGCTCCGGTTGATCTCGTGGAGCTCGCTGCGACCTTCGACGAGGAGAAGGCCTCCACACAGGAGATGCTGAAGAATGCGAGCGCTCGAGAAATCGTGAGAGCTCTGTATTCGAGACCGGCCGCAGGGAGTGTGCAGGCATTGATTGAAGCGATTCCTGCCGCACGCCGAGCGGATCCTGTCGAGGCCATCCAGATCGCTGAGGAGCTCGCGACCTTTCTCGAAACACGTCCCGCGGCCGCTTTGCCTCTCGCAGAAGAGATGAGGATCGACACGCTTCGTGAGGTTGCTGCCTGTGCGCGCGTTCTGGGTCAGTACGACCTCGCGCTCGAACGGCTGCGCGACGCTGAGACGATTGCCCGAAACCTGCCAGCCGGGGACTACCTTCTGGCAAGGGTCTGGTACGAACGTGCCGGAATCGAGGTCTCGAGGGAGGGATCGGCGGCGAGGGAGTGGGCAGGCAGAGCCGCTGATGCGTTTCTTCGCTACGGGGACACCAGACGGCACAATCGCAGCCGCTATCTGGTCGCAATATCCCATTCCAATGATCGTAACTTCCGTCGTGCGATCGCCGAGCTGGAGACTCTGCTGCCGGATCTGGACGCTGACGGAGACGTCGAGACACGGGCTGCTGCCTGGTCGGCACTGGGGCAGGCGTTGTCGAAGGAAGGCCATCTCGATCGTTCATCGGATGCCTTCACACGTTCGCTCCAGCTCTATCAGAGTCTCGATTCTCCTTCAGAGAGTCTCAGAGCACGCTGGGCTCTGGCCAGAGCGGACATGAAGAAAAGCAACATTCGCGAGGCGAGGCTGGAGCTGGAGCAGCTCCAGGGTTCTTTCCGGCAGCTCGGTCTGGACGAAGAGGCCTCTCTGGCCGGACTGGATCTCTGCGAATGCCTCCTGATCGAGGGCGAAGCCGCGACCGCAGCTCATGCCTGCCGTGAGGCGCTGGAGATCCTGCAGGATCGCTTTGCGGGTCGCGAACAGCTTCGGGCGATCGCATATCTCCGGGAAATCAGTCTTCAGCAGCTCGATGCCCGGAAAGTGAACTACGTCAGCACCTTCCTCGAGAGCTCAGCAGACGACGGCACGCTCGTCTTCTCCCGCCCCTCTCTCTGAACTTTTTCAAATTTTTTTTTGCGCGAGTGATAAGGAAGTGGCCGCTCAGGTCACTCTTATTACAGAAGGGCGCCCTCCTGACTAAATCGCTGCGTACAGCAGCACGAGGAGGGTTCAATGCGTATCAGCTTCATTGCACTGCTGTGGTTTGCCATCGGTGTGTCTCCAGTCATCGGCGGTTTCGAGTTTTCTCCCCACCATTTCTCCGGCTCGACATCAGGCGTGGAGGGTGCGAGTACCAGCATTTCTGCAGATGGCGGCACTCTCAGCGTCCCTGACGGCGACAACTGATCGATTGTGACGAAGGGGTTCGCCGGCGGAAGGCTGGCGAGCCCCGGTTTGCGTGGGTCTCCTGCCAGGCCGGGATCGACCGCATTCGAGCTTTCTGCTCGAGCGTCCCAGTGACACGGTCTCATTGGACTGGCAGGGGGCCGGGTGCAGTAAACTGTGGGTTCGTCCGAAAAGTTCATAACCACTCCGGTTGCCCGCCTGGCATCCGTGGCTGAAGGGAGAGCCCGTGAATCGACCCTGTCGTCCGTGTCTCGTTCTGCTCGCCTTGTTCTGCGTGGCGACAGCCGCGTCTGCGCAATATCGTGATGCCGTCCCGGAGCTCCGCGAGAAGCCCCGGGTCTCCCCCCAGACCGAGTGCACGAGTGGAGTCATCCCTTCGTCCGACATCGACATTGCCGCGTACCAGTCGTATACGCTGACATGGGAGCCACCGTCGCTCGACTACGCCCCCACCTACCAGATCATCATGCAGTCCTCGTCCGACTACTGTGACCTCGTGCTCAACGCTCAGCAGATCCAGCCTCAGATCGTCGGTGAGACGACCGCGACCACCTTCACCGGGCTCACCAACGTCGACAACAGGGCGCTGCGCGTCTGGGTCGTCGTCAAGGAGTGCACGGACGTGCAGACCGAGTACGCCTGGGTATTCGACACATTTCGCAGCCGGCCACCCACTCCTCCGCTCGTGCTCGATTCCCTCTCCGGGCGAACGGTCCGGTTGCGGTACGAGGCGGGAGACGCACGCTCATACTCACTGCGGATTCTGCGTGACTCGCCGCTCGGAGGGACGGGATATCTCGATCTGACACCGTCGACCTGGTGTCCGGCGGGCTCATCGAAGATCTTCGAGGACAGTTTGGCGAACGAGCCGGACGGGCTTTGGCGTTACAGGCTGGCCGCACAGAATGCGGCGGGGGACGCGGTATCGTCCGCCGTGACAATCAGCGTCGGCGACACCGGCGGCACGCCCAGAGATCAATTCATTCAGCGCGGTTCCGGCGAGGATCAGGCCTGGACAATCATCGACTCTCGTCTGGTCGGCAGAGAGTGCGACGTCTGTCCAGATCTCCCGGGATCGGATCCCTGCCGCCGCGGGGGACGCTCGAAGTTACGCCGACCGCAACGACGACCTACACACTCACCGCGTTCGGCTCGGCCGGGACGTCGGAGGAAACCACGGTGGTCGAGCGATCTCGACACCTCAGATCGTCGTGACGAAGAAGCCGGAACCGATCGTTCAGGGTACGGGATCCGGAGGCGGTACCACGAGGTTCGTCTGCGCGAACGCGGGCGGTTCGGTGGCGCAGGTGATGCTGAGCCCGGCAGGCTCTCCATTCTTCACGATGTCGATGACCCAGGAGATGGTGGGGCCCGGCGAGACATGGGAGGTCGAGATCGTCGCCGATCAACGAGCTACCGGTGTCTACGACGGAGAGATCGTCGTCACCGGAGATGGTGTCCCGCCCGGAACGAGAGTTCCGGTGAGGCTGCTGGCTGTCCCGACTCCCGACCGTCCGACCGCGGCGGAGGCACAGAGCAAGAGGGTCGACGTCACTGGAGAGATCGGCCAGAACCCCACCGGAACAGCAACTTTCCGCAATACGGGACAGGAAGAATCGAGGGGATGGTCGTCTCAACCGAGCCGTGGCTACCGCCCGATGGAATCATCGAGATCGATCCGGGAAAGACCGCCACGATTGTCTTCACGATCAATTGGGCGAAACGTCCCTGCCGATGCAGAGCTGGGCTCACTCGAGGGTAAACTGAAGCTGGTCTTCAGGCAAGGGCCGGAGCCAAGACCGGTCCGGTCGCCCGCAGGACGGGTCCGCCACGACGCAAATCTCGTCAAGTCGTCGATCGTCGACCCCCCAGGTCGGCCAGGGAACGATCCCGCCCCTGGCGGCAGGTGAGGTCGCACTCTTCCTTCCCGGCGTGGGCAAAATCGAGACTTCTGAGGACTCTTCTTCTCGGATTGTCATTCATCAACCTGTCCGGATCAAAGCCTCTGAACGATCTTGAGCTTTTCTTCAAGCTGCTGGGATTCGACCAGCTCCAATACGCTTTCGTCGACCGTGACCGGCCTGGTGCCGGGTACCCGATCGGTCTCGCCGAT
>CAWHHZ010000022.1:0-132878 GCA_963829355.1 uncultured Acidobacteriota bacterium | reverse complement strand
GGGGCCACGTCTTTGCTTCTCGGTCGAATCCACGAGGGGTAGATTCTTCACCAGAATTGCTGGCTAAATTCTACGAGTGGTGGATACGAGCGAAAAACGAAGACGTGACCCCGAAGCTCTTCCGAAGCTCTTCGTACCCCGAAGCTCTTTCCGATCCCTCGTTTCCAGAATGTCCGTGAATCTCCTCGGTCGCGCCTTTGTCCTGCCATATTGGAGTTTGATATTGGCGATAGAGGAGACCAACGATGCCGGTCACGGGATTAATGATTACTCCAGAGCGGGTGGGAAGATTGATGAAGCTGCTGATTCCCCTCGCTGTCGCCGTGTCGAATTTTCCGATCGTCGCGACCGAGAATCAAGTCATGAACGATCTCTGCTGGAGTGCTGATGTCGAGGCACAGCTGGAGCTCGGGAAGTCTCAGCTTGCGGCTCTGCCCGAGCCGGATTCGGGCTGTGATTACGTGAGTGCCATGGCGCTGGCTCTGCCACAGGGCGGATTCGCCGGGCAGATCGTCGTGGTGCCGTTCACCACCTGTGGTGGGTCAGATACGTTCCTGGTCGATCCGGCGCATGATTCGGCGCAGAGGATCAATCGTGAAGAGGGCCGGCCGCAAATGATTGCCCTCGTCGACCTGATCGGTGACGAGCAGCCCGAAATGCTCGTCTCACGGCTGTGCGGCATGAGGAATGGCTGTACGAACATCTGGCGAATCGATGGCGACGAGCCTGTTCAGATCGGATCACACCTGGGAACCTACGGAGGCGAATTGATTCACGACCTCGAGCAGGACGGGGTTCCCGAGCTCATCACGGGCTGGTGCTGCAGCGGCGGCGCATGTTCCGAGGGAGGGCTCTGGGGAGTGGCGCGTTTCGATGGGCAGCGTTTCGTCGAAGACCAGAGCGTTCTCGAGGTGATGCTGTTCAACACCACCAGCGAAAGAATCGTGGAAGCCTGGCCTCCTTTCCCCAGCACTGATTCTCCGTTCAGCGTCGAAGTCGTTGCCTATCAGCTCGATTCGCGCCACCCTGGCGAGACATTGTGGCTCGAGCTGAATGACGAAATTCTACTCAATGACGAACGGCTCGAACCGGAGTCGAGCAGTATCGGCCCCACGATCGAGATCGACCCGGGTGTTTGCAATGTCTTTCGAGCGCGCGTGAAGGGTCCGGCTGGATCGGGCGTGGTGATCGTCTTGAAATCGATCGAGTGAATGGAGGAGTCATGATGACCCGCCGACCTTTCGTGCTGTTGTTGCTCATTGCCGGATTCACGCTCGGGATCCTCGCGGCAGATCCGTCGCCAGCTCTTCTGCGGAGTATGGATAAAAGGCATGAGATGAGGGAGCACGACCTGTTTCTCCTGCCAACCGGAACAGTCTGGGGGAATGATCTCGAGGCACGTCCGAGCGAGGGATGGTTCGGGCTTTATCGGGAGGAGAAGGGCTCGCGCCTGGCCGAAGTCGGCGTGCAGTTCAGTGACGACTCCGAGCTGGAACAAGTGCGCGTCGAGAGCAGACCGTCTGGTGCTGATTTTCTCTTCCGGAATCTCCCGGGGCTGAAGGCCGGACGGCTTGTCGAGGCAACGATCGAAGGTGGTCCGCTGGGGCAGACTCGAATGTTGCGGCTCAGTCTGGCAGATCGAGAGTATCTTCTGCGGCTGGAGGGGAATGATGAAACGTTTGCTGATGCCGTCATCATCCTCTCGAGTGGTGATCGGGAACAGGTACTCTTCCGCGCGGATGGCTGGGCCGACGAGGCGCACTTCTCTGTACTGTGGGCGGGAGACCTCGACAGGGATGGCGGATTGGACCTGCTGGTCACCTTCAGCCCCAAGTACAGCATGTATCCCCGCGATCTGCTGCTGTCCTCCGGAGCAGATCCAGGCGACTTTGTCCGCCTGGCGGCAACCTACATTCATTACTCCTGCTGAATGCGCGTTAAGTTGTGTTGGTGCGAGGACCAGGTAATCGAGGAAGTTAGGGTCACAGCCAGAATCTTAACTTTACTTCGCAAAGCTGCCAGGTTGACTGTCGGCGTATCCAGCCGAGGTAAACTGGTCTGGAGGAATCGACGACGAAGAAGCATGGGAGAACGGGGCAGGGCGAGGCCGCTCAAGGCAGGAGCTTCGGAGGCGGAATCGACGAGGCGACAGAGGTCCTGTTGCCCGAGGAACCCCTTCAGGGTATCGACAAGGCGGCATTACACCAGAGCCAAGGCCCGGGATCAGGAATGAGCGCGATTTTCGGGAAGTGGCCTGGTGACGAGACCGACGAGATGATCGCGGCAGCCCTTGCGGAGCTGTCGTGAGAGAGCTTTTTCTCGACCCCGACATTCCGATCAAGAGGCTGTAGTCTGCAAAGTGCACCGCCGGGGGGAGTTTCCTCTTACAATATCCGCTATAAGCAGCACGCGGGGAGACGCCATGAAGCTCGACCGAATTACCATCGAACCCGGGAAGATGAATGGCCAGCCGTGCATTCGGGGCATGCGAATCACGGTAAGACGCGTCCTCCTGGCTTTGGCAACGTACGAGACGCTTGACGAACTGAAGAGGGCGTACCCAGACCTCGAAGAGGAAGATATCCAGCAGGCTCTCGCCTATGCGGCGCATGCGTGATTCGCATGCCCGGATGGTTCAGTGCTGAAATGATGTTTGATCCGGCAGGAGGTTTCGAATGAGACAGATCATCATTACTCGCGGTGAGGACGGGAAATGGGTCGCGGAGTGTCCGAGTCTGCCAGGATGCGTCACCGAGGGAGAGACCAGAGAAAGCGCGATCGATAATGCGCGGGATGCGATCAAGCAGTACGTCGCAGCTCTCGAGGAGGATGATCTTCCCGTGCCGCCCGAGCACTTCGACACGTTGGTGGTCGCCGTTTGACGAAACTGCCGCGGGTCTCAGGTCGCGAGTGCATCGGAGCGCTGACTCGCGCAGGATTCCGCGTGCGACGGCAGCAATCGAGTCACATCATTCTTCGTCGTGATGATCCGTTCGCTCAACTCGTCGTTCCGGATCACAAGGAGCTCGACCGAGGCACTCTTCGAGCGATACTGCGTCAGGCGGGCATCTCAGTCGATGAGTTTGTGAAGCTTCTCTGAGCGTGTGAGGTACTGAAGTATCACAAGAACGACCTTAGTTCCTTTTCAGGGCTCTGAGTATCATGGCGACGTGGACGATCGTCTTTGGCCTGACCAAAAAAATGCAAGAGGCCGCCTCACGGCGGCCTCGGACCCTTCGCCGAAACAATGAGAAGTTGGGGTCACAGCCAGAATTTCAACTTCCCGGGTAGCGCTCCAGTCTGCTCCGAGGTGGGATGATCTCGGTTTTCACTGCTGGGTCGCGCAGACGGTTGCTCTTCCGCCGGCTCTCTCGTGTCCCGACAACTCCGCATCGATTTCCCAGGTGCGATCCACCACATCACCTCTCGCGGCAACGAACGCCGCGACATCTACAGGGATGATCGCGACAGGGAGAAGTTGTAGGGTCTTGGGGACAGGTCTTTGATCTTCTGGAGGGGACGGGTGCCAGGTATTGCGCTCAGCTCTGTGTCGCCCCTGCCGGGGCTCGCGTGGTCTTGTCGGCGGTTCGGGACCGGGGGCGGCGCTCGTTCCTCGCTTGCCCCCGGCTACTTTCTGTCGCCCCTCCGGGGCTTGCTTGATTGCGAGGCTGACCCGTGGTGCCAGGTCTTTGGTTTTCTGTCGAGTCTACTAATGATGGAGTTTCTCGCTGATCCGGGCCGAGAATCTGCCGACAGTGGAATCAGGCCCAAGATCAAAGATCTGGCATCGAAGTGAGGTCTTCTCAGACATGACCTCCAGCTCTTCGCCCGGCTTGACGAGAGTTTTTATTCGTAGTGCGTCCACATGCGAATGATCTTGACGGTTCGTTCCGCTTTGAGAACCTGGTAGACGAGTCGGTGCTGGATGTTGATGCGTCGTGAACAGGCGCCCTCGAGGTCGCCGACCAGCTTCTCCCATGGGGGAGGCGCCTGGTATGGGTCGCGGCAGAGGATACCCAGGATGGCCTCCACCTTCGGTTTCAGCCCGGCCCGCTTGATCTTCTTCGCGTCCTTCGCGGCCTGCTTCGTGTAAACGATGCGCCAGGACTTCACCAGTCCAGCGACTCCAGACACTCGTCGATCGGCGTCGCAAGACCTTCCCGGATCGACTTCCGCATGCCCGGTACCGACAACAGATACAGGGTCTCCTGAATCGAATGCCAGTCGTCCTCGGAGATCAGTACGGCGTTGGCTCGTTTTCCCGTAATCTGCACGGGTTCGCTGGCGACGGCAGCTTCATCAAGCAACCTGTACAGGTTCGCTCGGGCTTCACTCGCGGTCATCGTTTTCATCAAGTCCTCACTCGTACGTACTTGCGTACGCAGTGTACAACATGCCCCGAATGAAAATATTTTCAGGGAGGATCATCCCTTCCACACCAACCCGTCTCAGAAGATCGCCTGAACCGCGGAGGCCAGTCGATGACGGTGATTGATTTGGAGGGCATGGTGGGGAGATTGTAGCGGTGGGGTGGGCGTGCGGGAAGAATGCGGCCATGCAGATTGAAAATCCGCGGCCCGGCCGGTTTGAAACCGGCGCTACGACGCGAGGGCGGATCTCGCGGATCCTTCGCGGGTGAGACGGCAGAACGATCAGGCCACGGGATGTTAGTCTTCTGCCTCGAGTCGAAGTGACGGGAGGTGTGAGTTGCACGACAGCAGAGTGGTCATCGAGGATGTTCTGGGGCGGCAGCACACCTTCGTCGAGCCACCCTCGAGGATCGTCTCGCTCGTTCCGTCACTCACAGAGACCCTCTTCGACCTCGGTCTCGGCGAAAGAATCGTCGGTGTGACCGACTACTGCATCTTTCCAGATATCCCCCCGGCTACAGTACGACTCGGGGGTACGAAAAAGCCGGACATCGAGAGAGTGAGAGCTCTTCGTCCCGATCTCGTCTACGTGAACGTGGAGGAGAATTTGCGGCGGCATGCGGAGGCGATCGGCGAGTTCGCGCCGGTCTTCGCAACGGAACCGTCGACCGTGAAGGATGTCCAGGCACTCATCGAGCAGCTCGGGGTGATCCACGACGTGCGTCGTCGTGCACGCGAGTGGAACGGTGGCATCGGGTCGGCGACTCGTCTTGCAGAATCGAGCGGGCTCGACTTCAGCTTTGCCTGTGCCATCTGGAAGGATCCCTGGATGTGGTGCGGAGGAGATACTTATGTCTCCGACCTGGTCAGCACAGCGGGTGGACGAAATGTGCTGTCCGAGCGGGAACGGTACCCGCGGGTCGAGATCGAGGAGCTCCGCTCGCTTGCTCCTGATGTCGTCTTCCTGCCCGACGAGCCATACGAGTTCGCCGAGACCGACCGCATCGATCTCGAACAGGGCTGGTTTCAGCGGAGTGGTCGGGCCCTTTCCGGGTCATCTGTTCACATGGCACGGCACGCGAACGCTGGCGGGAATCGAATACCTGTTGAAGGTGCTGAATGCCTTTCCCCGGCCCGGCGAGGAAGTTGCACTGGCTGAGTCGCGTCGCACCAAAGGACAAGCATGACTCAGTACCTGATCCGAAGACTGATCCAGATCATTCCGATAACGCTGGGCATCCTCACCCTGGTGTTCGCGCTGATTCACCTGATCCCGGGTGATCCCGCGATTCAGATCGCGGGCGAGAACGCGCGGCCGGAGGATGTCGAAAAGATCCGCGAGCAGTTGGGGCTGAATCGCCCGGTCTGGGATCAGTACGTGGACTATCTCGGCGGTCTGGTTACGGGAGATCTCGGAGAATCGTTTCACACGGGCGAGCCGGTCATGCAGGAGATCCTGGCGCGCTACGGAGCGACGCTGCAGCTGGCATTCGGCGGAATGGTCGTCGCGCTGCTCGTCGCGTTTCCACTCGGTATCGCATCAGGCGTCTACAGAAATTCATTGATCGACAATGTCGCCCGCTTTTTCGCGCTGATCGGCGTCTCGATGCCGAACTTCTGGTTCGGTCCTCTCCTCATCATGGCGTTTGCGATCTATCTGGACTGGTTTCCGGTGTCCGGTCGGGAAGAGGGGCTGCGGTCGCTGGTTCTACCGTCCTTGACGATGGGGCTCTCACTCGCCGCAATTCTGACCCGTATGATCCGTATCAGTCTTTCCGAGGAGCTCGGTCAGCTCTACGTCACGACCGCCCTCTCCAAGGGGTTGAGCCGGCGCGCTGCCATCTTCAAGCACGCCCTCAGAAACGCGTTGATCCCGGTCATCACGATTGTGGGGCTTCAATTCGGAGCGCTGCTGACAGGGGCGATCATCACTGAGCAGATCTTTGCCTATCCCGGTCTCGGGCGTCTGCTGATCCAGTCGATCACACGCCGTGACTACCCGCAGCTCCAGGGAATCATTCTCATCATTGCCCTGACCTACATCCTCGTGAATCTGCTGACCGACATCATCTATTCGTACGTTGACCCGAGGATCCAATACGACTGATGAGCAGACTGACCACCATCCGCAAGGCGTTCCGTGGCAACTTCGCACTGACGATCGGAGTCGTGCTGACGACTCTGATCATCACGATCGCAATTGCGGCTCCGCTCCTTGCACCGCACGATCCTGCGGCGCAGGATACGGGTCATCGACTCGACGGCCCTTCGGCTCAGCATCCGCTGGGGCTGGACAATCTGGGGAGGGACGTCCTCTCCCGGCTCGTTTACGGATCGCGGGTGTCCCTTCGCGTCGGGCTCAGTGTCGTCCTGATCTCTTCGGTAATCGGAATCAGCCTCGGAGCGGTCGCGGGCTACCTCGGCGGATTCGTCGACACGATCATCATGCGGATCTCGGACATGCTTCTCGCGTTTCCCGGGATTCTGCTCGCGATCGCTCTGGTCGCCGTTCTGGGGCCTAACCTCAACAACGTCATCTTTGCGCTATCGGTGATCGGCTGGGTGGGCTATGCGCGGCTCGTCCGAGGGCAGGTGCTGAAAGTCAAGGAAATGGAGTTCGTCACGGCCGTCGAAGCGCTCGGCGCGCGATCTCCGCGGGTCATTCTCTTTCACGTCCTCCCGAACGTGATCAATCCCGTGATCGTCATGGCGACGCTGGGGCTTGCGGGCGCAATCCTCGCCGAGGCGGCGCTCTCGTTCCTGGGCCTGGGCGTCCAGCCTCCGACGCCGAGCTGGGGGGCCATGCTCAATGAGGGACGGCAGTACATCGGGCTGGCCGACCACCTCGCTCTCGCATCCGGAGTCGCGATCATGCTTGCCGTGATGGGACTCAACTTCCTCGGAGACGGACTGATCGACGCGCTCGACCCGAAGTACCGGAAGCTGATGGATTGAGGCGGGTTCGAAGGGTTCAAGGGTTCAGAAGTTCAGAGGTTCAAGAGTTCTCTGAACCTCTAAACTTGAACCTCTAAACTTCTGAACCTCTGACCCTGAACCCCTGAACTCTTGAACCCTCGAGCCCTTGAACCCTCGAGTGCACTACAATACGCGCGCGGACACGGCTGGCGCCGGTCTTGCTCGATTTCTGATGGTGATGAACGAATCCAATGAGCGCAGCCTCGGTACCCTCTTCAAGGAACTGACCCAGGATCTCTCCACGCTCGTTCGCAGCGAGATCGCACTTGCGAAACTGGAGATGAAGAGGTCCGTGACGCGCCTCGGTATCGGCGGGGTCTTCTTTCTGCTGGCAGCTTGTTGCGCGATGGGAGCGTCGGTCCTTCTCGTCGTCGTCGCCATTCTCGTTCTCGCGCTGTGGCTGCCTGCGTGGGCCGCAACGCTGATCATCGCCGTCCTGATGTTGTTGATCGCGGGACTTTTCGTGTTTCTCGGCAGGAACAGAATGCAGAATCTCGAGATGAAGCCGGAGGCCACGATCGAAAACGTCAAAGCAGACATCCAGACCCTCAAGGGAGTGAGAACCAGACGATGAGTCTCGACCACGAACACGAAAAGGCACATATTGAACTGGCGATTGAACGCGCACGCGAGCGGGTAGGTGACACGATCGACGAGCTCGACCGCCGCGTCAAGGACGGTCTGGACTTCAAGTCGATGGCAAAGGAGCATGCGCTGCAGCTCTCCGCCGCGGGTGCCGTGGCGGGTCTCGTCCTCGGGCTCGGCGTTCCGAAGGCGCTGTTGCGAATGATCCAGATCGGCATTCCGCTCGCGATTGCCATCGAGATCGCGCGGCGAAAAGCCTCGAGCGACGAAGATCACACCACCGTCGGTTTCTGAAATCACGGGGTCTTCACCCAGGCTCCTCCGGGAGCGGGACGGATCAAACCGTCCATCTCGAGCTCCAGCAGGGCCGCGCTGAGAGCAGTCATGCTCACGTCGAGCCGGTTTGCAATCAGGTCGACGTGGCGCGCTTCGTCGATCGCCATCTGATCGAGGACCTGACCGGCGAGCCCCTTCGGCCTCGGAGCTGGCCGAGGCTCAGTTTGTTCCGCGGGAAGACCGGCATCAAGCTCCTCGAGCACGTCCACTACGTCGTGGACGAGCTTGGCACCGTACTGGATCAGCCGGTGCGGTCCTTCAGACGCCGCGCCGAAGATTGACCCGGGTACGGCGAAGACCTCCCTGTTCTGTTCCGCAGCAGTTCTGGCGGTGATGAGGGAGCCGCTGCGGTCGGTAGCCTCCACGACGATCACCCCGAGCGAGATTCCGGAGATGATGCGGTTTCGGACTGGAAAATTGGCCGGTCGGGGTGGTGTGCCATGAGGATACTCGGTGATCAGCAGTCCGTCGGTCATCATTCGTGATCGCAGTGGACGGCTCCCTCGCGGGTAATCGACGTCGATGCCGGTACCGAGAACGCCGATCGTCCTGCCTCCCGAGCGAAGAGCTCCTTCATGGGCGGCCTGATCGATGCCGCGCGCCAGACCGGATACGACCGTCACGCCCCGGGCCGCGAGCTCCGCTCCGAGCCGTTCCGCCACCGCGAGTCCGTACCGGGACGCTCGTCGCGACCCGACAATGGCGACGGTCGGACACTCGAGCGCTTTGATCTCACCACGGTAGAAAAGCGCGGCCGGAGGATCGGGGATTTCCCGCAGAAGCATCGGATACTCGGGATCATCGATCGTGATTGCCTCGCTCCGGAGCCGGCTAACTGTGTCGACAATATCGGGAACTTGTAACGGATTGCTGACGAGTCTGCCCCTGTCCTCGGTTACTCTCAGTAGAACCGAAATCTCGTGGGCGTCTTCGGCGGTGATCGAATCGATCGGGTCGAAGCGTTCCCGCAACACCCGGAGACGGGCCGGCGTAAGAAAGTCGAGAAGGCAGAATGCGATGTTGAGATCGCGTGACCGTTGGTTTTTCAAGCGCAGTAAGGCGCAGGGAGAAGTCCGTGAGTGGGACTGTTTTGCAGCGTGTGAAGACGGTCATTATAATTCGACTTCCTCGGTGGACTCAAGCGCGCATCCGGCCGTCCGGTCCAGGTCTCCGTGGGGAGTGGGAGGAGAGTTGATGAGGCGTACAGTTCTGGTGACAGCCGTGGTCTTACTCCTCTCGACTGCTGCCTGCCGCAGTGGAGTGGATCTGTCGACGGCGAGGGGGCAGCTCAGATTTGGCGTTCAGGCCGCCAGGATGGATCTGTGGCGCGAAGCTCAATTTCGTTTTCTTCGCGCCGTCGAAATGAACCCGGACGATCCGATGGCCTACAACAATCTGGCTGTCGCGTACGAAGGGATCGGGGAATTCGAGAAAGCTCGCGAAGCGTATCTCCGCGCTCTGCAGATCGATCGATCGAATCAGTACGTCCAGCGAAACTACTCCCGTTTCGTCGAGTTTTACTCGAAGAAGGAGTCGCGGAGCTCCGAGATCGCCGAGAGCGAGAAGAAGTCCGCCACGGTCAGTCCCGGAGATGAGACTGCGACCGAGGAACAACCGGAGGCGGATCCCGCTGCTCCCGTGGAAGAGGGAGAGGACGACTCGCAGGGGCAGAAGCCGGTCGAGCCCGAGGGCGACCGAGAGGAGATGTCGCGATGACCCGTCAGGTCGTGTCTTTTCTGTCTCTATTGTTTCTGGCCGGATCGGTGACGGCACAGGTGACTGAGATCAAGCTGACGCTTCCTCTCTCCCCGATTCTGGAACTGAACGACGAGCATCACCTCGGCATCGCACCCTTCGTCATCGTGAGCGACGCCGAGGACGAAGAGGGCCGGTCGTCGAGAGTCGACATTCAGGCGGAATTCCAGCGCTATCTCAGCAAGGAGATCGCGAAGGAGACTGACTCGACGGTCACGGTCATCAGTGACACCCGTCTGCCTGGGATCGATGTGGAAGCGCTCGTCGCCGATCAGGGCTATTGGCGGGATCTGGGTCGCCGCTACGGTGTCGATCTGGTGATGTCGGGTGTCATTGATTTCGACGTCGAGGACAAGGTCGGCTACCGCACGGAAGAATATGTCTCTCCTCTGGATGGCAGGACCTACTATCGTCAGGTCCTGGTCGAGACGACCGGATTCGTCTTCGATATCGTGGTGCTCGTTTTCGATGCCGAGACCGGCGAGAAGCTCGTCGAGGAAAACTACCGGGATTTCAAGCAGTTCGCCCAGCGGGACTTCGATGAGATTCTGGGGCTCTTCGAGAATCTGAGGTCACTGGAAACTCAGTTGCTCGGAATTTTCGCCTCTCAGGAAACCGAGTCCACCCGATACCTGTTCACGCCCTGATGGTCGCGAGTGTCGCGAGAATGGAGGCCGGAGTGAAGCGTTCAATCGCGCTCCTGTTTGTGGTCACAGCAGCCCTGCTTTCGAGCTCGAGCCCTGCCTGGGCATTCGGCAAGAACAAGATCGTCTACGACGAGTTCGACTGGAAGACTTACAGCTCCACGCACTTCGACGTCTATTTTTACGAGGAGGAGCGTGAATCTCTGCAGAAGGTCGTGAATCTCGCGGAGAGTGCCTACGACGAGATTTCGCGAAAGTTCGACTTTCAGGTCACCGACCGTATACCTCTGATCTACTATCAGACCCACTCGGCCTTCGAGCAGACCAATGTCATCCTGATGTTCATTCCGGAAGGAGTGGGCGCGTTTGCAGAACCGGGAAAGAACCGGATGGTTCTCCCGATCGATCTGCCGGACGAAAAGCTTTACGCACTGCTCAAGCACGAGCTCACCCATATCTTCGAGTACGAGATCATCTATCAGGGAAGCATCCGGCGTGAGATGCGCGCGAATCCTCCCACGTGGCTGATGGAGGGACTCGCATCGTTCATGGCGGAGGACGAGGACACGACCGATCTCATGGTCCTTCGTGATGCGGTCGTCAATGACACGCTTCCTTCGATCAACCAGGGCTTCGGTGGGTTTTTCGCCTACCGGTTCGGGCATGCCGTCTTCCGGTTCATGGCGGACAAGTGGGGGATGGAGGGTGTTCGGGACTTCATCTACGAGTATCGGAATTCGCTCGGAGGCTCGATTGAGCGCCCTTTGCGTCGGACATTTGATCTTTCGGTGGAAGAGTTCGACACCCAGTTCAGGACATGGTTGCGGAAGCAGTACCTGCCTGCCCTCATCACGAAGGGGGAGCCGACCGAGTACGGGAAACGCTTTCGGGTCCGGGAGGGAACGAGGAGCCAGGAGATGTCCCCGGTCCCGGCTCCTTCGGGAGATCTTCTCGCTTCGATCACGACCTACAAGGAAGACGTGGATGTCGCGCTCTTCAACGTTCCTGAGCGGAAGCTCTTCCGGAACCTCTCGAAGGGCTATCCCGACAAGTATGAGTACGTGATTGCCCAGTTTGCCACGACCGGACCGGTGATGGGGAGAGACATCGCTTTTGCTCCGGAGGGAGACCGCATTGCGTTCTTTGTAAAGAGGGAGCGCGGTCGTTATCTCATGATCGTCAATGCCTTGAGCGGCGAGATCGAGGTCTCCGAGCGGATGGATGTCGAGCAGCAGTTGAATCCTGCATTCTCTCCGGATGGCCGCACCGTCGCCTTCCACGGCTTCCGAGGAAATCAGGCAGACATCTTCACGTATCACCTCGATACGAAGGAGGTCACGAATCTTACCGATGACGCATTTTTCGATGCCGCTCCCGTGTACTCTCCGGACGGTCGATGGCTCTATTACTCCTCAGTCGTCGACGGTTTCGCAAAGCTCTTCCGGCTGGATCTGAGCGATCCCTCGAGGCGCTATCAATTGACGCAGGGGGAATGGAATGACCGCGATGCGTGGGTAGGGCCCGGAGGAGACCGGATCTACTTTTCCTCAGATCGTCCTACCGGGCGCGCCGAGGAAGTCGTTGCCGCAGGTCTCCTGGAACTGGCGGCCAAGGAATCGAAAGACGAGACGAAGACGCCCGCTGCCGATCTTGAAAGCTTTGCATCATTCAATGTCTATTCGCTCGACCTCCAGAGTGGGGATGTCGTCCAGTACACCGATGTGATCGGCGGCGCCTTCACCCCTGTCGTGTTCGTCGGAGATGAAGGGAAGGAAACCCTCGTATTCTCCAGCTTCTACAAGGGGCGGTGGAATCTGTACTCGACGCCAACGGATGAAAATCTCGGCGTCACGAAGACGATCGACATCCCGGTAGAGCCACTTCTCGGTGAGGAACGGTTCGAGTTTCTCCCCCCCGTTGAAGTCACACTCGACGAGAACGAGATCAAGGATGGAGACCGCTTCAGACTCTTCATCGAAGACATCAGCGTCAACGGTGGTGTGACTTCGGATCAGACTCTCGTATCCCGTTCCGTCATCCGGATGAGCGACATGCTCGGCAACAGACGGTTCATCGCGAGCCTCGACTCAGTCTCGACCTTCTCGAACTTCGACTTTCTCTATCTGGACCTGAGCGACCGCTGGACATGGGGAGTGCGGCTCTTCGACAACAGGACGTTCTACGTCGATCCGGCGTCACTCGATGATCCGTCACTCCAGAGACGCCGAGCGTATCGCGTCACGGGCGCTCTCGGCCTGCTCAGCTACCCGTTCGACCGGTACCGGCGGGTGGAGTTCGGACTCGGGTACATGTACAGGGACATCGACATTCCGCTGGGGAACCCGTTCCCCGCGGAAGGGGAAGATCCCACTCCGACGCTCTCCTTCAGTGATGATTTCCCCTTCGTCTTCAGTACCTTTACTGGTGACAGTACCGTATACAAGTCGTTCGGACCGGTCTCGGGAAGACGGTATAACGTGAGCGGACAGTATCTGGCGGACCTCAGTGGCGGCGGGACGTTGAGTGCCGATTTCGAGACTGATTTCCGGCAGTATCTCCAGGTCACCTCCAGGTCTCTGCTGGCGGCGCGCGTCTACGCGGGCTACTCCGATGGGAATCGGCCGAACTTCTACTATTTCGGAGGCCTCAACACGCTTCGGGGATATGACTTCCGGAGCATCGTCGGGAATCGCGCCTTTTATGGCAATTTCGAGTACAGGTTCCCACTGATCGACATCATCGCCACGCCGCTGATCAACATCCGTGACGTCCGGGGAACGCTGTTCTTCGACATCGGCGGCGCATGGTTCGATGGAGATGATTTCGAGCCGTGGACCGATGGAAGGCTCGACGACGCACTCGCTTCCGTGGGATGGGGCCTGAGCTTCCGTTTCCTCGGGCTGGAACTACATTGGGATTTCGCCCGGCGGACGGACCTGGACAAGATCTCGGACACGACAGAGACGTCGTTCTGGATCGGGCAGACGTTCTAGGAACGATGAACGATGAACGATGAACGATGAACGATGAACGATGAACGATGAACGATGAACGATGGAAGAAATGAGGTCGAGGCACACACGCCCTCTGTCATCCTGAGCCGCCGGATCCCGCAACGCGGGAGAAGGACGGTCGAAGGATCGCGTACGGCCCGACTAACAGGACCGAAGTACGCGACAGTCAGGACGTACGCGATCCTTCGCTGGCGCTCAGGATGACAGCCATTCTGTGATTATCCGACCTGCGTTCCTTCAGTCTCCTTCGTTCCGTCAGGGCACTGATCTCGCAAATCTGGCGGGAGATGGCAAAGCGCGTCAGCCGGCAGGAGAAGTTCGAGAAGAAGGGGATCCGCAGGATCGGCTCGAAGAAAACCGGCTTCTCCTACAAATCGGTCGATGGCGAGAGAATCCGGGACACTGCGACTCTCGAGCGGATCGAAGCCCTCGTCATTCCTCCGGCATGGGCGAAGGTGAAGATCGCGCCGAGCGATCGCTGGGCGCTCCAGGCGATCGGAGAAGACGCGAAAGGGCGAACCCAGTACCTTTACCACGAGCGATACCGGCGGAAGCGGGAGCATGAGAAGTATGTGCGGATCGTCCGTTTCGCTGAGTCACTGCCGAAACTGCGCAGACGTGTCAGCCGCGACCTCGAGCCGTCGAGTCTGTCGAGGAGCTCGGTCATGGCGGCCGCGGTCCGGCTGATCGATCAGGGCTTTTTCCGTCTGGGAAACGAGCGTAGTGCAGAGGACGAGATCTATGGTCTCACGACGATTCTGCCAGAGCATGTGAGCGTCAAAGGAAAGGAAGTGCGATTTTCGTTTACGGGCAAGTGGGGCAAGAAGCAGCAGAGGGGGGTGAAGGATGCGCGGATCGCAGAGATCGTGAAGCGTCTGACGAACGCGGGCCCGGGCGAGCTCTTCAAGTTCGAGAGCCGCGGCCGGCTCGTCGATGTCAAGGACCGCCATGTCAACGACTACATCCAGTCGATCATCGGCAGCGAATTCACAGCCAAAGACTTCCGAACATGGGCGGGCAGCGTCATCTTTGCCACCGCGCTCGGGATGATGGATGAGGTGGAGTCGGAAACAAAGCGCAAGCGGCAGGTCACAAAGGCCGTCAAGGCAACCTCCGAGAGGTTGGGGAACACCCCGTCGGTATGCCGCTCGTCCTACATCTGTCCCATCCTGATCGATTCATACATGGAGGGCCGCTCCTTCGAGGGGATGAGAGGCTCCGCGCGACGTAAAGTGGTTGCAAAGACACGGCTCTCGATGCAGGAGAAGGCGATGATCGTATTTCTCAGAGAGACGATTGCTGACAGAAGAGAAAAGAGTCGGTAGTGGGGCAGTCGTCAGTTATCAGTCGATGACTGACGACTGCCCCCCCTCACATCACCAGAGCCATCTCCGTGCGGTTGCGACCGTTCTGCTTTGCCCGGTACATCGCGCCGTCGGCGGCGGCAATCAGTTCCTCCGCGTCGGATGGGTGAGAGTCGATCTCGAGCATGGCAACGCCGACGGACACCTGCGTGTGGACACGTTCACCGCGTTCGGTGTGGAACTCGATCTGTTCGACCGATCTCCGCAGGTCCTCGGCGAGCTCCAGCGCCTGCTCGAGGCCAGTCTCAGGAAGGATGACGATGAATTCTTCTCCGCCGAACCTGCCGATCTGGTCGGATCCGCGTAGTCTTTGTCTGAACGTCTCGGCGACGGCTCGCAGGATCGAATCCCCGACCAGGTGGCCATGCCGGTCGTTGACTCCCTTGAAGTGATCGAGGTCCAGCATTGCGATCGACAATGGGCGACGGTGACGTTCGGACCGCTTGATCTCCTCGCGCAGCCGCTCGAGCACGATCTCCCGCCGCGGCAGACCGGTGAGACCGTCGAAGGTTGCCGACTGGAAAAGTCTGACATTCTCGAAAACCATCGCTACGTTCCTCGAGAACAGTTCGAGGGTATGCTCGTCTTCGGCGCGCGCTTTCTCTGCAGGCGCCCCGAGCGCGAGAATCCCGATGAGACGCCCGTTCGATTCCAGAGGCAGGAGCAGGTCGGCGTTCGTGGCAGAAATGATCGGGGCAAGACCCGGCAGATCGCGGGGGACGGAGCTTCCCCGAACGATTCCGTGCTCCATGAAATGGCATATCGATTCGTCCTCGATTGAAAATCTCCCTCCGAGCTCGACTGCCTGGAACCGTTCAGGCTCCGAAGCTTCCCAGTCGACGCGTCCAGTCTCGGGATCCACGAGAAACAGGGTGACGTCGGAGATATCCAGGATCTGTCGCAATGACTTCACGAGCCGCACGGCCATCGCCGAGACGGATCCTGACGCCGGAAGCTCGGCAGCAAGTCTCGTGAGCCTGTGACGCTGCTGGCTTCGTTCCGGAAAGATCTTGCGATCGATCACTTCCTGGAGCGAACGCCTCAGAGGCTGGATCATCAATCCCAGCAGGAGAGCAGTGATCGAAGCGATCCAGATCGGGATGCGAGTCTCCGAAGAAGTCGGTGGCAACTGCGCCTCCGATCCCGAGCGACGCGTAGAAAATCAGGAAGAGTCCGCTCGTCATGGTCGAGTAGAGAAGGCCTCGTTCGATGACGAGCTCCATGTCGATCAACTCGTACCGGAACATGGCGAGACCGATCGAGATCAGAAATGGGAGCATGAACAGACCCGAGATCTGATCAAACTTTTCCGGGATGGGTATCTGAGCGAGAGACATGATCCACATACCCATGATGAGGACAATCAGCGGCAGCAATCCGACGAGAACCAGCTGCGCCTGCAACCTCTCGATCCGGTTTCGTGCTGCACGAATCCCGGCGCCGAGAATCAGAATCAGCGCGCCGCACCATGGCAAGGCTCCGGCGTGCCATTGAATTTCTATGGCGTGAGACAGCGGCCATGGAAATTCGGCGACTCCGTAAAAAGTGGATGCGATGGTGGTTGCCGCGGCGCTCAGGCCGAGGACGCCGAACAGCAGGTAGCTGAGGGGGATGAGTGACGGGTAGGCGAGGAGCCATCTGGGACGGCGCGGAATGAGGCTGATGAGGTGAATGGTCACTGCCATCTCGAGAGCGTCGATCAGAAAGTATCCGGCCCAGGTGAAGCCCTCGAGCGATGTCTGAATCGTCTCGAACGGGATCGCCATGCTCAGCGCGATGAGAACGAACATCGCGGAGAGGAGGTTCGAGCGAATCTCCAGTGTAGGCCTGCTCCAGACCAGAATGAACAGCAGAAGCGAGGCGAGCAGAACGAATCCATCGAGAGGGAAGTACCAGATCTCCAACGGCACTCCGGGCGTGAGCGGGATTGTCTGCTCCTGCCCGTCCCGGACAATCTCGAAGAAGATCGGCTTTCCGGGACTGAACTTCTCCGCGATGCGGTCGAAGTCCTCGATCTTCCGGATCTCGATGCCCTCGGCCGCGATGAATCGGTCGCCGACCTCGAGTCCCGCTCTCTCCGCAGGACCCCCGGGTACGAGCTCGGTCAACTCCAGGGGAGCGGTATCGTCAAGGTAGATACCGATGGTCCTCGACGCAGAACGCTCCGCCTCATGAACTCTGAACGCGAAAAGTCCGACAATCAGAAGCGAGATGACTGTCGCAACGATGAGCCTGGGGGTGGAGAGCCTGGACATGGGAAGCAAAAGACATTGTACTCAATTCAGGTGGTGAAATTTCAGTCGTGTGCAGAGGCGTACCGGGGACCAGCGGGAGCCTGCTGCGGCCGCGATGCGCACCGGCTCCTGTCTTGCGGTCAACTTCTAATAGATGACCTTCTGCACGTAGTAGGACTGCCAGTTGATGTGTTTGTCGCTCAATGCTTTTGCGTCGCCCCGACTCATCTGAAACTTTCCGGCCGAACCGCCGTTGAGTGTCGACATCAGAAGCGTCACCTGTTCGATACCGGGGAGATTGGCAACCAGAAACGCAGTGGCCGAGATCGCCTTGAACACCTCGTCCTCGTTGTTTGTCGTAACCGCGATTTTCAGCTCGTTCGTGTTGAGCGGTTCCACCGTCGCGCCGAAGAGCCCGACGTTGTCGTAGGCGCGTTCAAACTTTCCGAGGATTTCTTTGCCGAGACGAGAGCCGGTCGGGGAGGAGGGCGCGGTGGCTGCACGTTGCGGGTTCTCGGTCGCGGCAGGATTGCGATCGCGGTCGTCTTTCTTGAGCGTGGTGATGGAGCCGAGCGAGCGTTGCGGCGTCTCGGAAGCCGGAGCCGGATCCTCGACTTTGATCAGTCGGGCATCTCCGAGGCCGAGTCGGTTCGTCTCTTCGGTGCGATGGACGTCGATCAGGCGAGCGTCGAACTTGATCTGGGTTCCGCTGACCAGCGTCACGACTGCCTGTCCGTTCTCGACCACCTTCCACTTGTCCTGGGCCCGGTAGGTCGTACCATCTTTCAGGATGATCGTGTACTCCGCGAACGCCGGCAGGGCCAGGAAGATCGTCGTCATGACTGCGAGAAGAATGCGCATTGATGGCTCCCTCGTGATGGAGGATTGAATGTCGGGTTTGTGACGTTAACAGTGTCCTGAAATGGCGGATTCCGTGGAATCGCCTCCTGACGAAGCCCCACGAACCCCACCGGAGGTATTTGAAATGCTTGTTGTCATGGATGTCAATGCCGATCGCGACCAGATCGAAGGAGTCGTGCGGCAGATTGAACGACTCGGTTTGAGGGCTCACCCGATCCCCGGCGCCCAGAGAGTGGCGATCGGGGTCACGGGAAACGACGGGATGGTGCAGGCTCAGGCTCTGGAGAACCTGTCTGGCGTCAAGGAGGTCATCGCTGTTTCGCACGCTTACAAGCTTGTGAGCCGCGACACGAAACCGGACGATACGATCGTCAGTCTCGGAGGAGTGGATGTTGGTGGGGAGGGTGTGGTCATCATGGCCGGGCCTTGTGCGGTCGAGTCTCTCGATCAGGCCAGAGCAGTGGCGGAGGCCGTCAGGAGCTCTGGCGCCCAGATCCTTCGCGGAGGGGCGTTCAAGCCTCGCACCTCGCCCTACTCCTTTCAGGGTCTCGGAGAGCGAGGTCTCGAGATCCTCGCTACGGTCCGGGAGGAATTCGATCTGCCCGTCGTCACCGAGGCCATTGATCACGACAGCCTGCGCCTCGTTGCGCAGTATGCCGATGCCATTCAGATCGGCGCGCGCAACATGCAGAACTTCTCGCTGCTCAAGGCTGCCGGCCAGCTTCGAAAGCCGGTTCTTCTCAAACGCGGGATGGCCGCGACCCTCGAGGAGTTTCTTCTTTCGGCAGAGTATCTGATGGCCGAGGGGAACTACGAGGTGATTCTGTGCGAGCGTGGTGTGCGCACGTTCGCTGATCACACGCGCAACACGCTCGATCTTTCCGTGGTCCCGGCGATCAAGCGGATCTCGCATCTTCCGATCGTCGTCGATCCGAGCCATGGCACCGGTAAGAGGAACAAGGTGCTTCCGATGTCACGTGCCGGAGTCGCCGTCGGGGCTGACGGCCTGATCATCGAGGTTCACCACAAGCCAGAAGAGGCCCTTTCGGACGGTCCACAATCGATTCTGCCCGCCGATCTGCACCGTCTCGTGCGCGAGGCCGACGCGATTGCGAAGGTGCTTGGACGATCGCTCCAGCTTCCCCTGGCCGCGAAAGCGCTTGCGAGCCGCTGACTCGATGCGGAACACGAAAATTCTCGCGACTCTCGGACCCGTTTCGAGCTCGAAGGAGGTCATCCGGCAGTTGATCGATGCGGGTGCGGATGCGTTCCGGCTCAACTTTTCGCACGGATCGCACGAACAGCATGAGGTGCTGATCCGTACGATTCGCGAGGTCGCGAGCGACTGTGGCAGGTTCATCCCGATCGTCGGTGATATTCAGGGCCCGAAGATCCGTATCGGCGAGGTGTCCGAGCCCTTCGAGCTTCACGATGGCGATAAATTTACGATCACGACGCGGAAGGTCCCTGGAACGGCGGAGATCGTGTTCACACCGTTCGAGCCGCTGCCACGGGAAGTCGCCCCTGGTGATCGCATCATGATCAATGACGGTCTGGTGGAGCTTCGGGTCATTCGAGTCGTCGGAGAGGACGTGGAAACCGAGGTTCTGCACGGGGGGCCGCTCGCCTCGAAGAAGGGGATGAACTTCCCCGATTCGGAGCTGACCATCCCTTCGATCACCGACAAGGACCGGCTCGATCTGAAATTTGCTGCGGAGCAACACGTCGACTACGTGGCGGCGTCGTTCGTGCGGCGGCGGGAAGACGTCGAGCAGATCCGGCAGATCCTGACCGAGCACGGGGAGAGAGAGATCTTCGTGATTGCCAAGCTCGAGAAGGCGCAGGCGATCGAGAATCTCGAGTCGATCCTCGAGGTCAGCGATGGAGTGATGGTTGCCCGGGGCGATCTGGGAGTCGAGCTTCCGCCGGAGCGAGTGCCGATCATTCAGAAGCGAGTTCTCGAGGCGGCCTCGCGCTGGGGGCGATTCGCCATCACCGCGACGCAGATGCTCGAATCGATGACGGCGCATTCGCGGCCGACCAGAGCCGAGGCCTCTGACGTTGCCAACGCCATCTTCGACGGATCTGACGCGGTGATGCTCTCCGCCGAGACGGCCTCCGGCGCACATCCTGTCGAAGCGGTCCGAATGATGTCGCGGATCGTTCTTGCGGCGGAACAGAACAGCGAGCTTTCGCTCAGGGCGGGCCGGGTCCCGCGCTTCCATCCCACCACCGAGGGCAATGACTTCACCGATCCTCTTGCAGGGGCCGCCAATTACACGGCGGAGGAGATCGACGCGAAGCTGATCGTCGTGTTCACGACGAGCGGGTTCTCCGCGCGGTTGATGTCGAAGTTCCGTCCGAGAGCGCCGATCGTGGCGCTGACGCGGCTCAGTGGCGTTGCCAGGAAGATGAATCTGCTGTGGGGGGTGACACCGATGGTGCT
Source organism: uncultured Acidobacteriota bacterium (assembly GCA_963829355.1). Classification (GTDB taxonomy): domain Bacteria; phylum Acidobacteriota; class Thermoanaerobaculia; order Gp7-AA8; family JAHWKK01; genus CAWHHZ01. The sequence continues at coordinate 112,293 of CAWHHZ010000022.1, read as the reverse complement.
TCAGGACGTCGGGGAGTTTCACGAGCAGATCGTCGCGAGCGTCGATCGATTCCTGCTCGCGCAGGGTCTGGCCGAGGAGGGAGACAGGATCGTCATCCTGATGGGGAGCCCGATCTATGAAAAGGCCCTGACCAACCTTCTCAGAGTTCACCGGGTCGAGCCACGCCCCTGAAGCGGGTGGGGTCAATCCTCTGGAGATTCGTTCCTCGCCTGGAGCAGCGGCGGCTGGCAGAGTAGTTGCTCCGAATAACCTGGCTGGCATCGAGAATGGCCTGCGAGGAGGGAACGAATGTTTCGGAAATCATCAATACCAGTCGCGATCCTGTTGCTGACTCTGGGATGCTCCTCGGGCGGGAGCAATTTCAATCTGATCTCTCTCGAGGAGGAATGGACTCTGGGGAATCAGCTCGCTGGCGACATCGAGAAGCAGATGACGATCGTCCGGGATCCTGCCGTCAATCAATATGTCAGCAAACTGGGGCAGAGCATCGTCAACAGAACCTCGATGGCGCAGCTGCCCTGGAACTTCCATGTCGTTCAGGACCCTGAGATCAACGCGTTTGCGATTCCAGGTGGCCATGTCTATGTGACCACCGGTCTGATCAAGGCCGCCGATCAGGCGAGTGAGCTCGCCGGGGTGATGGCTCACGAGATCGCGCACGGTGTGGAGCGGCATGCTACCGAACAGATGACGCGCGCCTACGGTCTGAACCTGGTGGCGGGACTCATCCTGGGGCAGAACCCCGAGACATATCAGCAGATCCTCGCGCAGGTAGCCGGGGGAGGAGCCATGGCCAATTTCAGCCGTGACGCCGAGCGTGAGGCGGACAGGCTTGCTGTTCAGTGGCTGCCGGGCGTTGGTTTCAACCCTGAGGGGATGGCGCTCATGTTCGAGGAACTTCTGAGAAATCGTCAGCGGGCGCCGAACGCCGTAGACCGGTTCTTTTCTACACATCCCCTGACCGAATCGCGGATCACGGACGTGCGGAAGCAGATCGCATCGATGAGGCTTCCGTCAAACCTCAGAATGGACGACCGGGACTACCAGACGATCCGCGGTCGGGTCTGAGAGCCAGTCATCCTGAGCGGGGGAATGGCGCTGCTTCGCTTCGCCAATGGAGTGAAATGAACTGTCATCCTGAGCCGCCGGATCCCGCGAAGCGGGAGTAGGACGGTCGAAGGATCTCGTGGAGCCTACCGGCCCGAAGTTCGGTTGGAGTCAGGACGTACCCGATCCTTCGCTGCGCTCAGGATGACGGCGAATTATGTGGGGGTTCGCGTAAACGTTCTGTCACCGGGACTGGCACTTTTGCCGGAATGGCGCTATTTTATGTAATGGACAGAAGGGATATCTCGGGTGTGTGACCAGGCATCGGAAGGTGCGGCTGGCGAGGTTTGTTGTATGTGTCGAGTGGCTGGAACCAACTAACGAACGGAGCTCGAATGAGATCGAAGATCCTCTTCGCCATGGTGCTCGCGGTTCTGAGTGGTGGAACCGTAGCGGCGGAAGAGTCGAAGGACGGGATGAACATCTCCGGCAGCGTTCTCGATGCGACCGCTCCCGTTGCGCACGCGGTGGTTCTGGCTCTCAATCTCAGCAGCTACGACATACTCGAGACCCGCACCGACGGTCGCGGAAACTTTGCGATCGATTTTCTCCCCGCCGGTATCTATCGCATCATCGCGGTGAAGAGGGGATTCGCGCCGGCGATCGCCACGATCGTTCCCAACCGTACATCTCACTCCCTCCTCCTGAAGTTGAAACCGGAAGGACTTCTCAGTGACAAGGAGAAGGAGGAGATCTGGGCGGTTCGGCGGGCCATTCCCTCTGATGTGTTGCGAGAGCTCGAGATTGAATCGGAGACTCCTCCCGAAGAGGAGGACCGTTTCAGTGGTCGCATGACGTCATTGACCGGTCTCGAAACAGCCGACACGGGCGTTCGATATGCTCGAGCCTCGGTTGGGCTGACGAGCCGTTTCGATGACTGGACCGTGAGCCTCGACGGTCAGCTACGCACACTCGACGAGTCCATGTATGGAATGTCCGTGGCGGAAGCGAGTGGTGTCTCGATGACGCTCCGCTCCTCCGAGGATCAGTCGTACAGCATCTCGACCAATCGCGGACGCTGGATCGAGAGTGCACGGGAGAGCGACGTCCCCACAGAGGTCGCCTTCGAAGCTCACAGGATCGAGTGGAACAGGCCCGACAGTCATGTGGAGGTCCGTTACGTCAACCAGGACAACTTCTTCATGGGGCATGACGGAAGTGAGCAAATCGAGTTGATGGGCGAGAAGAATGTCTTCGACTCCGGACGATCCTCGATCGACGTCGAGGTGAAGCTCGGTCAGTTCAGTGAAAGCCGGACCGGATCGGGTGCGATCGTGATGAGAACCGCAGAGGTTTCGGCCGGAGCGACGCATCAGATCGGTGAATTCTTCGAGGTCGGCTATGGCGTGGGAAGCCGTTACAGTGATCTGGGGAGCGAATGGGTGCCGCGCACGAGCGCTGAGGTGAAACTTGGCAAAAAGCACTCTCTGGTCGTGACCGGGCTGTACAAGGTCTACCAGGATCAGCAGGAGGTCCTGCGACTCCCGGCTCTCATTTTCGTCGGGGATCCGGAGTCGATCTACCCGCGCTACCGGTATTCGGTCGGAATCGTCTCGAACGGTGATGGTGGCGAGCCGAGATTCAGTGCGACGGCCAGCGTCGCAGAGGTCGATTCTCTCGTCCGTATTTTGTTCGACGACAAATTCGATCAGTTCTGGGATGGTCTGTACCTCTCGGAGGGAGATGTCCACCAGGACGTCACTCTCAGGTGGAGCGGGGCGATCACCCGCACGGTTGGCCTTCAGTTCTCCTCGAGCGCCGGATGGGCAGATCCTCGCGATGAAGCGGATGACAAGAAGATGTATCTGACGGGGACTCTGCAGTCTCTCTATCGTCCCTGGGGCACATCGGTCGACATTGCGTACCGTTACATCGAGCAGCCACTGATGGAGGGAACGCTCTCGGAGACCGAGCGAATCGCGGTCAGGATGGGACAGAATCTGAGGCTTCCGCTGAATGTGCAGCTGTTGGTGGGATTTGACGTCGCGCGAGACCAGAACCCGATGTTGCAGACGTCAGACTCGGACGACCCGTTCCAGACCAGGTTGGTCGGCGGCCTCTCAGTCGCTTTCTGAGTCGTCGCTGATCTGCACTTCCATCTGCTCGAGGAGCTTCGTGACCTGGTACGAAACGCCCTTGCTGACGACGATCTGCTTGAGGTAGTTCAGTGAGGTAATCGCCGCCGGGAGACCTGAGATCGCGGTTGGAATCGCAAAAAGACGCGTCAGCAGCTGCACCGTCTTTTCAGTGTGTGTGTACTCCTCGGAACGGAAGTCCCGTCCCGCCTCTCCGGAATACGACAGCAGCAGTGTGTAGATGTCCGTGATCAGGTCGCGGAACCTCATTTCAGTTCCCCACGCGAAGCAGCGTCCCTCACGGACGTTCTGGAGGAACTCCTCGAGAGAGTCCGCCCTCGAGACCGTGAAGACTTTGCCCACGTGTTTGAGCGTGTGGGCGTCGGATCCGCCGACCATCGCGAGTCTTCGCCCTCGTCCCCTCATCTCCTTGACGAGCTCAGATACGGTCTTGTTGTGGAGCGTCGCCATCGCGCCGTTCATGACCTCGTAGATGTCGAACATCTCGATCATCTCGTCGAGGTAGCGGGTCGTGACCGATTTCATTCGGTAGTTCTGGAAGAGGTGGTTCACGCCGAACAGCATGTCCTGGGACCTCATCCACGGTACGAGCTCCCGGATGTCTCCGCGCAGTCTCTGCACTTCCCGGTGCTGGTCCTCATCGAGATTGTAGACGCCGATGTGAACTCGCTGTCCCGTCTCAGGAAAGTAGGTCTCGACCTCTTCCGAGATGAAGAAGTCATCGAGATCTGGATACTTGTTCAGCAGGTATAGCGCCCCGTCGATGCTGTCGTGGTCTGAGAGGGTGACGTACGTCATGCCGCGCTCTTTCGCGAGCCGGTAGACATCTTCCGGCTCGTTGTACGAATCGCGCGTGTTTGCTTTCCGGAAGTATTTGAAGACCGAGAAACGGCTGTGGCAATGCAGATCCACTTTTTTGTAGGCTGGGTCTTCTATATTTCTGGATACGGCATCTTCCATGAGGTCGGTCTGCGAATTGCTCGGCTGATTCACGACTTCTACAATATGCGTGCCTCGCCCGTTTCATCAACACCTGATTGGATAAGGAGCCCATGTCCGCAGACCGAGATCGTGATCTGAAGCTTACCGAATGGCTGGAGACCGAAGTCCCGAAACGAGTGCCAGTCCTGCCGCTGGTTTCGACTGTTCTTTTCCCCGGCGGTGTTCTCTCTCTCCAGGTGGGGATTGAGTCGAACGTTCAGATGATCCGGGCGTTGCCCGAGGATCAGCAGCTCGTTGCGGCATTCGCCCAGAAAAGCGGCGATCGTGAGAATCCGACGCCGGAGGATCTGTCCGAGATCGGGGTGATCGCGATGATCGTTCAGCGGCTGCCTCTCGCCGAGGACCGGTATCAGATCTTTCTCCAGGGTCGCCAGCGAGTGCGACGGAAGAGTCTGGTCAAGGAAGGCCCCTTCTATATCGCGGACGTGGAACCAGTCACTCCGGCCGAGCTGTCGGAGGATCAGTCCTCGCAGCTCATGCAGAAGGCCGTGTCCCTGTTCGAGCGGCTGGTCGAGACTGACAGGAGATACAATGACGAGCTGCTCGAAGTCCTGCAGATGAACATGAGCGAAGGTCCGAACCTGTTCGCGGATCTTCTCTCCTCGTTCATCCCGGACCTCTCCCTCGATCAGAAACAGGAGCTCCTCGAATCGACGGATGCGCTGCGCCGGATCGAGATCCTCCTCGGTCTGATGCGTACCGATCTGGGAAAGGCTCATGTCGATCTCGAGCTGCAGCGGGAAATCCAGAACTCGATCAAGCGTCGCGAGCGTGAGAGTTATCTGCGGGAGCAGCTTCGGGTCATCCAGGATGAACTGGGTGAGAGCCAGTCGGCTGACCGGGAGATCGATACCTATCAGCGGAAGATCGAGGAACTGCCGATCACCCAGGACCACCGGGAGCAGTTGCTTCGGGAGGTCAGCAGGCTACGGATACTCTCACCAGCCTCGTCCGACTACGCCGTCATTCGGGGCCATCTCGACACGGTTCTCTCTCTGCCTTGGGAGGGAAGCTCCGAGAGCACTGTCGATCTGGCCGAGGCAGAGCGGATTCTCGAGGAACGGCACTATGGTCTCGGGAAGGTGCGCGACCGGGTGGTCGAGTTTCTCGCCGTGCTGAAGCTCAAGGGGGATCTGAAGGGTCCGATCCTCTGCTTCGTCGGCCCCCCGGGTGTTGGCAAAACCTCGCTCGGGAAAGCCATCGCGGACGCTCTCGGTCGCCGCTTCGTACGGATGTCGGTAGGGGGTGTGACCGACGAGTCCGAGATCAGGGGACACCGCAAGACCTACATCGGAGCGATGCCGGGAAAGATCATCCAGAGCTACATCCAGGTCGGGGTCAATAACCCTCTCATCATGATCGATGAGATCGACAAGATCGGGAAAGACTACCGCGGTGATCCGTCATCGGCTCTTCTCGAGGTCCTCGATCCCGAGCAGAACTCCGCGTTCGTCGATCGTTACCTCGAGATTCCTTTCGATCTGTCCCACACACTGTTTGTTGCCACGGCGAATGCCCTCGACTGGATTCCAGGGCCTCTGCGGGATCGGATGGAAGTGATCCGCCTGTCGGGCTATACACGTGAAGAGAAGCTGGAGATTGCGAAGCGTCATCTTCTTCCAAAGCTCCTCGAGGACCATGGCGTCACGGGGGAGCAGTTTCAGATCGACGACGAGGCGGTTCAGGTCATCATCGCGAGCTACACTGCCGAAGCGGGAGTGAGAAACCTGAGTCAGCGGCTAGCAACGGTGATTCGGAAGGTGGCTCGGAACATTGCCACCGACGGTGGAGAGTCTTCGTTCCGCGTCCAGGCCTCGGAAATCGAGGATTATCTCGGTCTGCCTCAGTACGAGCACGAGTTCGCCGAGCGGCAACCGGAGATCGGTGTGACCACCGGGCTGGCCTGGACCTCTTACGGCGGCGAGATCATGTTCATCGAGGCGACGATGATGCCGGGCAACGGACGGATCACGGTGACTGGTCATCTCGGAGAGGTGATGCGCGAGTCCGTGCAGGCCGCTCATTCCTATGTGCGTTCCAAAGCGGCTGATCTGGAGATTCCCGAAAAGCGATTCTCCGATTTCGACATACACATCCACTTCCCGGCGGGGGCGATCCCGAAGGATGGTCCGTCAGCCGGCGTCGCAATCGCTACGACGATCGCGTCCATTGCAGGGGAGAAGCCTGTCCGCCACGACATTGCAATGACAGGCGAAATTACTCTGCGCGGGAAGGTGCTATCGGTCGGAGGGATCAAGGAGAAGGTTCTCGCCGCACAGCGTGCACAGATCCGAACAGTGATTCTTCCAGAAGGAAATCGAAAGGATCTTACTGAAGTACCGGAGGAAGTGCGGAACCAGCTCGAGTTCATCTTCGTCTCCAAAGTGGAGGAAGTGTGGCAACATGCCCTCATCCCCCTCTACGTGGTGAGGGACGGTGGCCGCAAATACGATATGAGAGAGTTCGAAGCCGAGATCGGAAGGGAACGTCCGGACACCAAATGAAGCTGAAAGGATGCCTCCTCAATCTGGTCCTCATTTCCGTCTTTCTCTGTCTGCTCGGAGCGAGTACGTATTTTTCGTTCCGGTTCTACGTCAGAGGGAGGTCGGTGACGACTCCGAATCTCATCGGCCATCCGGTTGCGGAGTCGCGGGCGCTGGCATCCGATCTGGGGATCGTTCTGGAGGAGCGGCCCCAGCAGGAAAGACACTCCGACAACATGCCCGCCGGTCGGGTCGTGTGGCAAAGCCGCAAGCCGGGAGCGACCGTCAAGCATGGATCTACACTTCTGGTCGCCCGAAGTCTCGGACCGCTGATCACGGAAGTCCCGGATCTGACGGGACAATCACCGCGCACCGCAATGCTGGAGTTCAACCAGCGCGGTTTCGTGTTCGGCTCCACCAGTCAGATGCGTTTGGGCGGGGAGCGCTCGATCGTCGCATCGAGTCCACCCTCGGGAGCCAGAGTCGGAGCGCAGACACAGGTATCGCTACTGGTCTCTTCCGGCGAGTCGCCGAGGCGATACGTCATGCCGGAACTGATTGACCGCAACATCGACTCAGTACGTCCCGCGTTCGAAGCTGCCGGGTACGAGGTCGCGAACATCCGGTACGAGAGCTATCCCGGGATTCCAGAGGGGATCGTGATCCGCCAGTTCCCGCTCGCGGGTTCCCCGCTGACCTCGAAGGACGTCATTACCCTGACCGTCAGTCGAGGCGACGAGGAAACGATTCTCGACTCACAACCGTCATTGCATCTCAGGGGAGGAAGAACACAATGAACGTCCGCCTCGCCCCGTCTCTTCTGTCCGCAGATTTCGGAAGACTGGCCGAAGCGATTTCCACGATCGAAACGGGTGGAGCCGAGGTGGTACACCTCGACGTGATGGATGGCCATTTCGTGCCGAACCTCACGATCGGACCACCCGTCGTAAAGGCCCTGCGCGGAGTGACAGAGCTGCCGTTCGATTGTCACCTGATGATCGAGGAGCCGCAACGTTTCATCCCGGACTTTCTGGACGCCGGCGCCAACATGATCTCCGTTCACGTCGAGGCTGATGCCCATCTTCACCGCGCACTGTCGATGATCAGGGAAGGCGGTGCGATGGCGGGAATCGCGATTAATCCGGGTACGGCCATCAGCAGCCTCGACGCCGCACTCGAGTATTGCGATTACGTTCTGGTCATGAGTGTGAATCCTGGATTCGGAGGACAGAAATTCATCGCAGGCTCGGTAGAGAAGATCAGAATGCTCTCGGAGATGATTCGCTCACGGGGCCTTCGGGTGCTCATCGAGGTCGATGGCGGGATCGATGAAAATACCGCACCGCTGGTGGTTGGTGCGGGAGCTCGCCTGCTCGTGGCAGGTTCCGCAATATTTGGTCGTCCCGATCCCGTTGAAGCGATGCGTGTCCTGCGTACCGCTGCGGTAAGCGAGACCGCTTGAACTGGAGGTAGTTTGAAGAAAGTACTGATGATGTCGACTCTGATCGCCCTGGTATTTGGCGCGGTGGCATGCGGGTCGAGAAACGGCTCCTATCAGCCGATCGTCAACCCGGAGTTTCTCAACCTCACGAAGGAAGAAGTCTTCGAGAAGGGGGAAGCTCTTTTCGAGCAGAGAAAGTGGGTAAAGGCGAGAGAACATTACGCCTATGTCTACGAGAGCTACCCGAACGATCCCCTGGGCCGGCGGAGCCTTCTCCGAATCGCCGACACCTATTATGAGCAGGGAGGGTCGCTCAACCTCGTCGAAGCACAATACAAGTACAGAGACTTCATCAATCGCTACCCGGGATCCGATTTTGCGGACTACGCCATGCTTCGAATCGCTCTCGTTTCCTTCCGAGAGATGGAAGGTCCCGAGCGTGATCAGACGAAGACGCGGGAGTCGGTGCAGAAGCTGCGCGAGATGATTTCGCTCTATCCGAACAGCGACTATCGGCCTGAGGCAGAGGAGAAACTTCGCGAGGCGCTCGACCGGCTTGCGAAGTCGGAACATCTGGTTGCGAGGTTCTACATGGACCGGGGCAAGTGGGAGGCCTCGATCTCGAGGATCAACTATCTACTCGAGAATTACCCTGACTACACGTCCCGCGATGAAGCCTACTACGACCTCGCAGTGTCTCTCGCTGAGCTCGATCGCGGCGGCGAGGCGAGGCTCTGGCTCGAGCGGGTAATTTCAGAGTTCCCTGAGAGCGAGACCGCGCAACGTGCAGAAGAGAAGCTGAGGGAACTGCCGGCATGATCCACGGCGGCAAAACGGCAATGGGAATCGCATTGATCACGATTCCCCTCGTTTCCGGATGTGGCTCGACCCCTGCTCCGCCGCCGGCACCTTCGTCTGCTGCTGCTCCGGTCAATGTCACCGACCCGAGGGTGAGCGAGCTGAGGGTCCAGGTTCTCGAGCTTCTCGACCGGCTCGAAGTCATGCAATCCCGCATGAATCGGATGGAGGATGTGCTGGTCCAGTTGGCGGAGAGTCGCCCGGCGCCACGAAGCGCTCCATCCGCCGCCGAGGTGACCAAGCAGATGCCTCCGGATGACGTGGCGGCAGTTCGCCGATATCAGTCGGCATCGGATGCTGCGGATCTCTACAAAGAGGCCCTCGTGATGTACGGTCGCGGTCAAAATGATCAGGCTCGAGCCTCGTTCGAGCAGGTCTATGAGACCGATCGTGCGGGCGAGCTGGCCGACAATGCACTCTTCTGGATCGCCGAAACGTACTTCGTGATGAACGACTTCGAAGAAGCAATCCGGTATTACGATCGGGTACTCAACGAATACCCGAGCCAGAACAAGGCGGCCGATGCCATGCACAGAAAGGCTCTGGCTCTCGTAAAGACGGGGGACCTGTCGCTGGCTCGTCGAACCCTGGAGTCGCTCATCGAGAGATACCCTTATTCAACCGCCGCTTCGGCTGCGAAGCAGGAGCTAGAGCGAATCCGATACTGATGAGCGAATCGATCCAGGCCCTGCTTGCCCGCCGTGATTATGCGGCAGCGATTCCTCTTCTCGAAGAGGAGGTCGCGAAATACGGGACGAACTACAGACTGAGGCTCCAGCTCGCTGACGCGCTCGCCGGTGTCGGCCGAACGGAGGAAGCGCTCGAGCGATATGAAGAAATCGCCCGGTACTACGATTCCAACGGACTCATTGTCCAGGCAATCGGGGTAAGAAAAAAAGCCGAGAAAATTCAGGCCACCGACGCCGGGAAGTCTGTCGCCTCTCGAGCCGCTGCCCGAAAGCCGCCGGAGAGCCCGTTGTTCGAGAATCTCACCAGAGATGAGCTTGACGCCGTCATCGCGAGGATGCACCTCGAGCAGTTCGGCGAGGGCGACATCGTCATCACCGAGGGAGAAAATGGTTGCTCTCTGTATGTCGTGATGGACGGAACGGTGAAGGTCTTCACTCGGGGGGCGAAAGGCGAGAGCGTGCTCCTGGCGACTCTCGGGGCGGGAGATTTCTTCGGGGAGATCAGCATTCTGACCGGCCGTCCGAGAACGGCGACCATCACGGCATCTACGGCAACAGAGCTGTTGCGTCTCGACAAGAAGGATCTCGATGAGCTCTCTGCGACCATGCCTCGAATCAGGGAAGTTCTCGAGGACTTCTACCAGAAGCGAGCAACCCAGACGGTGGAGGCGATGATCGAGAACATGAAGGGAGCGAAGTAACGATGGCGGTTCGACCCATCGTCGTCATGGGAGACGATGTTCTGCGTACGAAGACCGAACCGGTCACCGATTTCGGTCCCGAGCTCCAGAGTCTGATCGAGGACATGATCGAGACGATGTACGACGCACCGGGAGTAGGTCTTGCCGCAAATCAGATCGGTGTCGCGAAGGACCTGATGATCATCGATACGACAGTGGGGGAGGAGCCTCACCAGCTCGAGGTCTTTGCGAATGCGCGAATCGTGAAGGTCGAAGGCGAACAGACTGGCGAGGAAGGCTGTCTGTCGGTCCCTGGCTTTTCCGAGACGGTGACGCGACCTGCCCGCGTATGGGTACGCTATCAGGATCGCCAGGGAGAGTGGCGTGAGATGGAGACGGAGGGCCTGAAGGCCAGAGCCGTCTGCCATGAAACGGATCATCTGCGCGGCGTTCTCTACGTCGATCTGCTGCGGGGCCTGAAAAAGGAGAAGATCCTCAGGAAGGTGAGCAAGATGCAGAAGGCGGGGCGACTGGTAAGTCTCCCGCGTCCGGCCATCAGTAGGGAACAGGTGCCCGGAACACGCCCGCACGCGGGACGGTTCCTCTAGTCAGATGATCACTGCCCTCATATTCGCAGCGGCGAGCTTTCTGACGTCCCCGGTCGAGGAGATCGTGCTGCGGAGCGGTCAGATCATTCCGGTCGAGGAGCTGGTCCGGATCGAGAGGGGCCGTCTCGTTTTCGTCACCAGTGGCGGCACGCTCTATTCACTCCGACTCAGCGATCTCGATGTAGAAAAGACCGATGCGCGTCTGCCGGCGAATCAGCGTGAAAGCTCCGGCACGTTGGAGGGCGAGGTTTCGAACGAGACAGAAGCGGGATTGCGGAAGCTTCCGGTCTCCGAGGAGGAGAAGGCGCGGATCCTTGCGGAGATGGAGACCCGAAGTCACACGGGTCGGCAGTCAGTGCCCGTCATCACGGTTCGGGACGAGCCTCCGGCAGCAGCAAAAACCGAAACGCAGTCCGCTGATGAGGAGTGGAAGTGGCGTGAGAATGCCCGCCAGTACCGCGAAGCGATCGAGCGAGCGAAGGAGCGGCTTGCGGCCGCCCGGCAACGCGAAAAGGAGCTCAACGACATGCTTCTGTTCTTCGCGGGGGGGACTGGCGATGCGACGAATTACTCGTATCTGGTCGTGCAACTCGGCGATCTCAGGAGCATGATTCCTCAACTTGAATCGGAGGTTCGTCGAGCCGAGAGCGCATGGACCGCATTTCAGGAGGATGCGCGGCAGCGCGGCATCCTTCCGGGTTGGCTCCGATGAGGTACGCCCCCTCCCTCGACGTGCATCTGCTTTGCACGCTAAACTTCGTCCCGACGCGCTCCATGGTGTGTCGTTGCCGAAGTTCGAATGGATAAACCACGATGGGAACGAGCTCAGAAGCATTCTCCGGTACCGGACCAACTGCCCGATACCCATCTGCGGACCCCCTGAATGGGAAGTAGTCCGTCGGTTCTGCAGGCCGCGCTTGCTGCGGTCGTGTTCGGTCTGCTCTATCTGGTCTTTGATGCAGGCCGCTTCTTCCTGCATCACGTCAGCCCGGTGAAGCTCCGCCAGTGGAGCGGCAATGATCCGAGATTTGCCATCGGATCGCGCTGGTTCCAGTACAACAAACAACATTTTTCGCTCGTCAGCGGCATCATGTTGCAGATCTCGATGGTGGCTGGTGTGGGATTCACCGTTGTCGCATTCTCGTCCCTCGGCCTCGGTTTTGCCGTGCTCGCCGCGGCGGTGATCTGGGGACTCGTCTCCGTCGCCTGGAAGTTCGTTCTCGCGCTCGCGTCCGATGACAGGGGAGAGAATGCGATACGGATCCTCATCCCGATCTCCCACGTCGCGTACTACGTGCTGTGGCCGCTGCTGTTTCCCTTCCGCGTTCTCGTGCGTCAGCTCGACGAGCGCGAGGAAGAGGAAGACGATGAGGAGGTCACCGATGAAGATGTTCAGGCGTACATCGACGTCGGTGAAGAGGAAGGGATTCTCGAGGAAGGAGAAGGAAAGCTCCTGCAGTCGATTGTCGAGTTCGGCGACAGAATCGCGAAGGAGGTCATGACGCCTCGCGTCGACCTGTTCGCCATCAGATCCGATGCCGGCTTCGATGAGCTTGTCGAGATGTTCGACGAGTCGAAATTCTCGCGTCTCGCCGTGTATGAGAACGATATCGATCACATCATCGGGTTCGTCCACATCAAGGATGCGTTCTCCACGATCCGTGAAGGTAAGTCGCCGTCGATCCGGACGATCACGAGGCCTGCTCTGTTCGTGTCCGAGACAAAGAATGTGGCGGAGCTCCTGAGGGAGTTTCAGATCGAGCGACAGCAGATCGCGATCGTGGTCGACGAGTACGGCGGAACGGCCGGCATCATTTCCATCGAGGACCTCCTCGAAGAGATCGTCGGTGAGATCCTGGATGAGCACGAGGACCCGGAGGAACAGAGCTGGGTCGAGATCGACGATGGGATCTATCTCGTGAGCGGCTCGATGAAGATCGAGGACCTCGAGGAGATGACCGGACATGACATCGAGACCGAAGAAGATGATTTCGAAACGGTTGCGGGACTCATCTTCAAGGAAACGGGTCGTGTGCCGAAAATGGGCGAGATGGTACAGCGAGGTGCTCTCACCTTCACGGTCGACCGCGCCGACAGGAAGCGCATCTATCGGGTGAGGGTCGAGATCATCTCAGAGGACAGGAAAGCAGGGGAATCGATTGCCTGAGCAGACTCGCAGCACCAGGTTCGGTATGGTCGCACTCGTCGGCCGTCCGAATGCCGGAAAAAGTACCCTCCTGAATCACATTCTGGGTCAGAAGGTCTCGGCCGTCAGCGATAAGCCGCAGACGACGCGCAACCGCATCCTCGGGATCTACACGGAGGATCGGGGGCAGATCGTGTTCTTCGATACACCCGGTGTTCACAAGCCGCTGCACCAGATGAACAAGCGGATGATGGACCATGTCCGGTCAGCTTTTGAGGAGGCCGATGCTCTGGTGTTGCTTCTCGACTCCTCGGAGCAGTTCGGCCATGGCGATGAGTACGCCCTCGAGATGGTCTCCGGCAATCCGTTTCCCGAAACGAAACTGATCGTCCTCAATAAGATCGATCTGGTTCGCAAAGACAGACTGCTGCCCCAGATGCAGCGGTTCTCGAGCCGGGACGAGTTCGCGCACATCATTCCAGTTTCTGCGAAGACCGGTGATGGCGTCGACCGTTTGCTCGACATGCTTTTCGAGGCGCTTCCCGAGGGGGAAGCCAGATTCGAAGCAGAACAGTTCACGACTCAGCCCGAACGGTTCTACGCCGCGGAAATGATCCGGGAGAAGCTGCTCCACCACACCGAGCAGGAGTTGCCCTACACCACGGCAGTCCGCGTCGACCGCTGGGAAGAGCTCGAGGACCGGAACCTGATCCGGATCTGGGCGACAATCATTGTCGAGCGGGCTACTCAGAAGGGCATCGTGATCGGGCGTGGCGGCAAGAAGCTCAAGACGATCGGGACTGAGGCCCGGCTCGATCTCGAGTCGATCCTCGGTGCGAAAATCTTTCTCGACCTGCACGTGATCGTGAAAGAGGGCTGGCGCGAGGACGAACGCCTCCTCGGCGAGCTCGAATGGCCGATCTGAGTTGAAACTGCTACCATGAATCACTTCCGACCATGGCTGACCAGGACGTCAATCTGAAGCAACTGTTCGAAGAGATCGATGATGAGCAGGCGTTTCTGCGGTTTGCGCGTGCCCTCCTCGAAAAGGATCTGTCTGCGCAGGAGCGCGAGACGTTCAGCGAAGCTCTCGAGTCGGCGATCGAATGGGCCGAGACGAGCAACTTCGGCTCCGACAGCGGACTCGGCCCGGCATCGCCCTGGAAAAAGGCGGCAGCTTTTCTCCTCGCCGGAACAGTCCTCGAGTAGTCCACGATGAGAGACGGCAGTCATCCTGAGCCGCCGGAGCGCAGCGAAGGACGGTCGAAGGATCGCGTACGTCCCGACTCACCCTGAATCCCCTCCGCAATTCACGTTCAGTCATCCTGAGCCGCCGGAGCGCAGCGAAGGACGGCCGAAGGATCGCGTACGGTCCGACTCTCCTGCTCCGAAGTAGGGACAGTCAGGACGTACCCGATCCTTCGCTGCGCTCAGGATGACAGCCATGCGAATGTCTGGCGTCAATGCGGATCGTTGCGAGCGGAAGAGTCACACTCCTGCCCGACGATGCGTCCATATTTCTCTGAGAGCCTTTGCAGAACCTTCTCGGATTCGATGTGCTGCTCACCGGCTCGTCTCGTTTCGGCGGCGTGTTCGAGGAGGACCGTCCGCCGATCGGCTCGAGGGCAGCGGTCGACGAGGAGGCCGAGAACATCCATCATCCTGTAGAGCACGATCGGTGCATCGCCACCGTAGTGGCGAATCGGGTCGAATGCCTGGTCGCAAAGGGCACGGAATGTGGTCGTGGGAGCGACCACACGAAGGACCCCGTCCTCGGAGGTCCGGTACGCAGATGGAAACTCGCGGTCGATGAGCCTGGAGAACGCCTGCAGAAGCCGGTCGAGACAGGCAGCGGCAGTGAACGGGGCATTGATTCCTGGTGACAAGGCACGGACCGCGACCTCGACGAGCTGTTCAATTGCAAAATCCACGTCCTGTTGAGTCGTGCGCGACCCGCCGAGCGAGAAGCAGCTCACGAGGGAGTCTTCGAGATCATCCGACCACGACGTTTCCGGGGATACCCTGGCAAATGAAATCCCTTCGGTCAGGAAGCTGCCGGGACGAACGAGGAGTACGAGCCGGAGGGCATGCTCCTCCGCCAGAGACATCAGTCTTTCTTCATTGACTACCTGGAGGTAACCATCGTGTCGTGGGCGCAGCTGCCAGGCAGATTTTTCAAGATCTTCAGGCCGGTCCTCGTTGGTGGCCGCGGGACCGAGATGCTCCGGAAAGAGACGGTCCACGCAACTCTCGAGCTCCTCCGCAACGACGCGAACGACATGATCTGCCTGGATGGAGCCGGATACGTGATGGATGAAGTAGATCAGTATCGCGAGGGAAAGAAGTCCGAAACCGATTCCGAGGGTTACGGAGAGATGTGGTACGAACTCTTCTCCCTCGACTGAACGGATGGTTCGAAGAGTCAGCAGACAGTAGACGAATGTTGCGATGAAGGTCCCGAGAACGATCTGGTTCCCTCGATCCCGCATGAAGTTTCGCAGAAGCCGGTGTCCAAACTGATTCGACGCGAGAGACAGCGCGACGATGACGATCGAGAATGAAACGCCGGCGATGGTGATCATGGAACCTGCGACTGTCGACAAGATCGCCCGGGCGCCGTCCGGTCCTCCCGTGTAGACGAAGCCCAGAACGTCCGAAAGGGGAGACTCGTAGCGTTGCTCGAACTGGACCATGCCGATCGCCAGGATCGCGGCGACCGAGGTCATGACGGTGGGGACGAACCAGAGCGTCGATCTGAGACGGTCGATGAGTGTGGAGATTCCGATAGCCATCAGTGTCGCAGAAGCCTCCTGGAGTGGTCAGTGCTGTACGTTATCTTATGCCGCCCTTCCTGCGAACGCCGGGCCGATTGATTTTGGCGCCTCTTTGGACCACGTTGCAGGGACCGCGACATTTTCCGCGAAATTCATCAAATGTTGTCTTTGACTGGACGTGGAACGGTGCGACAATACATCCGAGACCTGCGGGCGCCACCGGCAACCGGTCGATGCGCCTGATGCGTCGTGCGAGGAGTGCCGCTGTGATCCCTGTAGAAATCAATCAGAAGGTCGAGCTTGTCGACGAGCTCGTTCAGATGGCCCGAGAACGCGTTGATGAGCGCTTTGGAAGCGACATCGAGCGGTTCGTCAGAAAATACTTCGAGCTCGTTTCACCCGATGATCTTCTGTCCGTCGACCCGAGTGTCCTGCTGGGCTCGGTGCTGTCCCTGTGGAATTTCGGCGACGTCCGAAAGCCGGGGGAGTCGAAGACGCGCCTGATCAGTCCGTCAGTCGAGAAGGTCGGGTGGACGATCGAGCATACCGTCCTCGAGGTCGTGAACGACGACATGCCGTTCCTCGTCGACTCTCTGACTGCCGAGTTGCAGAGAGGCGAGCGCACGATTCACCTCGTGATTCACCCGGTCGTCTCGATGAGACGTCTCGATGACGGTACCCGGGTGCCGGCAGACGAATCGCGCGGTGATGTGATCGCCGAGTCGTACATGCACATCCAGCTCGACCGTGAAACCTCCGAGCGTGAGATCGACGGGCTCCTCGATTCTCTGCAGCAGGTGCTCAATGATGTGCGCGTTGCGGTCAGCGACTGGTATCAGATGAGGGAGCGGCTGCGCGAGGCTCTCGAGGAGATCTCGAAGGCACCACTGCCGATTCCGGAAGACGAGGTCGAGGAGGCGAAGGAGTTTCTCCAGTGGCTCGACGACGAGCACTTCATCTTCCTCGGTTTCCGTCAGTACAGATTCATGACCGAGGACGGCAAGGACTTTCTCAAGCTGGAGAAGGGAAGCGGTCTCGGCATACTCCGTGAGGTCCGGCTGGAGTCGGACAAGAGGGGATCTCTCTCGTTCACTCCGGAGTTCAGCCGGTTTGCGAGACGGAAGGAATTGATCGTCGTCGCGAAAGCGAACTCGCGCAGCACGATTCACCGTCCCGTTCACATGGACCGGATCAGTGTGAAGCGTTTCAATGAAGAAGGCAATGTGATCGGGGAGTACCGCTTCCTCGGTCTGTTCACGTCCGTGGCCTACAGCCGCAGCGTGAAGTTCATTCCGATGCTGAGACGGAAGGCGCGCCGCACGCTCGAGCGCGCGGGACTCGCTCCGAACTCGCACGCGGGTAAAGCTCTCGCCCAGATTCTCGAGACCCTCCCGCGAGATGAGCTGTTCCAGATCTCGGAGGATGAGCTCTTCCACATGAGCCTCGGCATTCTGCAGTTGCAGGAGCGTCAGAGAATCGCGCTGTTCGTCAGGAGGGACGTGTTCGAGCGCTTCATCTCCTGCCTCGTCTATGTACCCCGAGACCGGTACGACTCCCAGCTCCGCGAAAAGATCCGCGTGATCCTCGAGGTCGCGCTCAGTGGCCAGGTCACGGCTTTCTATGCGCAGATGACCGACTCGCCCCTCGCGCGAGCTCATTTCATCGTCAAGACTACGCCCGGGATGATCCCCGACTTCGACATCCGCAGCATCGAAGGACTCATTGCGGAGGCCGCGCGAAACTGGAGCGATCACCTCAAGGAACAGGCGATCAGCGAGAAAGGGGAGGAGGCAGGTCTCGAGCTCTACAGGCGATACAAGAACGCCTTCCCGACGCCGTACCGTGAACGATTCTCCGCCAGCGATGCACTCGTCGACATCGAGCGGATCGAGACGGTTCTGCGCGAGGGTGGACTCGATGTCGACCTCTACTCGCAGCCGAGCGAAGAGATCGGCGGCACGATGGAGATCCGCTGCAAGTTCATCAACACGGGTACGCCGCTGTCACTGTCCGATGTCGTGCCTCGTCTCGAGAACATGGGGCTGAAAGTGCAGATGGCCGTTCCGTATGAAGTGAGGCCGGAGAGCACGGAACCGATCAGGCTGAGAGATTTCGTCGTGTCGGCGCCCGGAGCAGAAATCGACGTGGTCAGCGTCAAGGAGAAGTTCGAGGAGGCTTTCCTCCGCGCGTGGGAGGGCGATGTCGAGGATGATGGATTCAATCGACTCGTCATCTGCGCCGGGCTCGACTGGAGCGAGATACTCATTCTTCGAGCGTACTGCAAGTTCCTGCGACAGATCGGTGTGGCCTTCTCCGAGGCATACATGCAGACGACGCTCGCAAACAACCCGGGGATTGCAGAACTGCTCGTGCGGCTCTTCAAGACTTCGTTCGACCCCTCGCTCAGCGACGCGGATCGCGCTGCCGCAGAAGGTATCCGGAGACAGATCGAACAAAGCCTCGACAGCGTTTCCAACGTCGACGAGGACCGTATTCTCCGTCACTACCTGAACGTGGTCCAGTCTACTCTCCGTACGAACTACTTCCAGCGGACCGACAGTGGTGAGCGCAAGAGCTATTTCTCCATCAAGTTCGATTCGAAGGCCGTCAAGGAGATGCCGAGGCCGCGCCCGAAGTACGAGATTTTCGTGTACTCCCCGCGTTTCGAAGGAATCCATCTCCGCTCGGGAATGGTCGCACGAGGAGGACTTCGCTGGTCCGATCGTCGGGAGGATTTCAGAAGAGAGATCCTGGGCCTCGTGAAGGCGCAGGTCGTCAAAAATGCCGTAATCGTACCGGTCGGCTCGAAAGGCGGTTTCGTCCTCAAGCAGGCCCCACCCCCCTCGGATCGCGAGGCCTTCATGGCCGAGGGAGTCGCGTGCTACAAAAACTTCCTGCGCGGTCTTCTCGACCTCACCGACAATCTCGTCGATCACGAGGTTGTGCCGCCGCGTGACGTCGTGCGCCGTGACGGTGACGATACCTATCTGGTCGTCGCAGCCGACAAGGGAACGGCCACCTTCTCGGACATCGCGAACGGCATCTCGGCTGAGTACGGGTTCTGGCTGGGTGACGCATTCGCATCCGGAGGCTCGGCAGGCTACGACCACAAGAAGATGGGCATCACGGCCAGGGGTGCATGGGAGGCCGTCAAACGACACTTCCGCGAGCTTGGTCTCGATACGCAGTCCGAGGACTTCACTGTCGTTGGAGTCGGTGACATGTCGGGAGACGTGTTCGGGAACGGCATGCTTCTCTCGCAGCACATCAAGATGATTGCTGCCTTCAACCATATGCACATTTTCGTCGATCCAGATCCTGATCCGCTCCGGAGCTGGGAGGAGCGGAAGCGTCTGTTCGACATGCCGCGCTCCGCATGGACCGACTACGATCCGACCGTGCTCTCCAAAGGGGGCGCAGTCTATGAACGAAGTGCAAAGATTCTGACTGTCTCTCCCGAAGTTCAGGAGCGCTTCGAACTGTCCTCGGAGAAGGTCACGCCGAACGAGCTGATGCAGGCCATACTTCGTGCGAAGGCCGATCTGCTGTGGCTCGGTGGGATCGGCACCTACGTCAAGTCCTCCGACGAGAGTGACGCAAACGCGCAGGATCGCGCCAATGATCCGATCAGAGTCGACGCAGACGAGCTGAGAGTCAGGGTCGTGGGAGAAGGGGCGAATCTCGGTCTGACCCAGCGCGGCCGGATCGAGTTTGCACTGGAAGGTGGAAAGATCAACACCGACGCGATCGACAATTCCGCCGGGGTCGACACCTCCGATCACGAGGTCAATATCAAGATTCTTCTGGACGCCGCCTGCCGGCGTGCCGCCCTCACCTCAGAAGATCGGGACCCGCTGCTCGCGCAGATGACCGACGAGGTTGGACAACTGGTCCTGCGGGACAACTATCAGCAGACTCAGGCGATCAGCGTGACCGAGACGCAGGGGATCGACGTTCTCGACCAGCAGATCAGGCTGATGAAGATGCTCGAAAAGTCGGGCCGCCTCGATCGTGCGCTCGAAGGTCTTCCAGACGACGAGGTCCTGGCGGAGAGACAGGCTGCGAACCGCGGTCTCACGAGACCGGAGATTGCCGTCCTCCTCGCGTACAGCAAGATATGGGTTTATCAGGAGCTGCTCGAGTCGGACCTTCCGGACGATCCGCTTCTGGTGGAGGATCTGCTGCTCTACTTCCCGGAACAGCTCAGAGAGCGTTTCAGGGAGTTGATCGAAGGGCATCGGCTGCGGCGCGAGATCATCGCGACGTACGTGACCAACAGCATGGTCAACCGCGTCGGTCCGAGCTTCGTCTCACATCTGATGGAGGAGACCGGTCGGAGTGTGAGCGCCATCGCTCGTGCTTACACGATCAGCCGGGAGTCGTTCGGACTTCGCAATACCTGGCGCAAGATCGAGCGGCTGGACAACGTGATTCCAGCTTCGCTTCAGATCAATATGCTGATCGATCTCGGCCGGCTTCTCGAACGTACGACCTTGTGGTTCCTGCGAACGGGACGTCCGCTCGACATCTCGAAGACCGAGTCGGAGTATCGTCCGCGGATCATGGCCCTGGCGAGAAGTCTCGATGATACTCTTCCTGCCACGCAGCTCGATTCGATGCATGTTCGTACCACGGAACGCGAGTCGCTGGGCATCCCGACCGCGCTCGCCCGGCGGCTGGCCTCGCTCGATATCGTCGGTTCGTTCCCGGATATCGTGCACATCTCGACCGATGTGAACCGAGACGTGATCGAAACCGGAAAGGTCTACTTCGAGCTCGGTTCCAGACTGGAGTTCGATACCTTGCGCGAAGCGGCGGAGGCGATCGGCTCGAAGTCACCATGGGAGCGGGCGGCCGTCTACGGGATCATCGAGGATCTGTTCGCCTACCAGGGGGAGCTCGCTTCCAAGATATTGCGAGCCTACCCGGACGTGGATCCCGAGGAGGCGATCGATCAGTGGTTCGAATCGAGACCCGACGTGATGGAGCGTGCCGAGAATCTGCTCAGCGAGATCAGATCGGCGAGCTCGATCGATCTGGCGATGCTCTCGGTCGCGGCGAGACAGCTAAGGGCCGTGGCGGTGTAGCGGGAAACAAGCTGTCATCCTGAGCGCAGCGAAGGATCGGGTACGTCCTGACTCTAGCCGAACTTCGGGCCGGTAGGCTCCACGAGATCCTTCGACCGTCCTTCTCCCGCTTCGCGGGATCCGGCGGCTCAGGATGACAGTTCATTTCACTCCACTGGCGAAGCGAAGCGGGGCCATTCTCCCGCTCAGGATGACGCGCGTGAATTCGGGGTGTTGAGTCGCGGGCGAGGATTCTGCAACGCTTTGCCCCGATGAAAGAGGGCGCGACAGGTAAGGCGGTGAGGAAACTGCTCGAGCGGGTCTTTCCGCTCATGGCGGCGACCTCATCGAAGGACCTCCCTGCCAGACCGGAAGACTGGTACTACGAGCTCAAGTACGACGGATTCCGCGCGGCTGTCGGATTCTCGGATGGTGAGAGTCGAGATCTGGAGCAGAAATCGAATCAGCCTCCGCGATCGATTTCCTCACCTCGCACCTGCACTGAAGAAGCTCAAGTTCGACGACGTCGTCCTGGACGGCGAGATCGTGGCCTCGGACGCCCGGGGAGTTCCCCGTTTCGAGCTCGTTCAGCGAGGAAGCGCAGAAGCGATCCTGATGATCTTCGACGTTCTGTGGCATGACGGAAAGGACCTGCGGCGCGAGCCGATCGAAACGCGGCGAGCCGTGCTCGAGAAGCTTTTCCGAAGAAAGCGCTCCGCCACGGTCCGACTGGTCGATCGCATCGAAGCTGATCTCGGTGCCGCTCTGCGGGCCGCGGCCGATGGCGGTCACGAGGGATTGATCGGCAAGAAGCGGGAGTCGAAGTACGAACCGCGGCGATCAAAGGCCTGGATCAAGCTGAAAGTCGTGAGCCAGCAGGAGTTCGCGATCGTCGGCTACACACCCCTCAAGAATCAGCCGAAAGAAGTGGGAAGCCTCCTCCTCGCGATCCGGGAAGGACGGGAGCTTCGATACGCCGGGAAAGTCGGGACCGGCTTCAATTCGACCCAGAGACGGGAGCTGCGGAGCGAGCTCGAGCGTGATCGCATCGACAAGGCCCCCGTGAAGGGCGCTCCCCGCATGAGAGATGCGATCTGGTCGAAGCCGCGTCTGGTCGGTGAAGTCCGATTCACCGAATGGACATCTGACGGCAAGCTCCGACATCCGTCATTTCTTGGCCTGCGCGATGACAAGTCAGTGGAGGAGATCGTGAAAGACGAGCCCGCCGTGTCCGTTCCCGAGCGTTCGAAAATCGATGTCAGATTCACGAGTCCTGATCGCGTGTTGTATCCACGCGACGGCTATACGAAACTCGATCTGGTCGAGTACTACACGGCCGTTTCAGAACCTCTGCTGAAGGCGCTCGAGGGACGGCCACTCGCACAGGAACACTGGAACGACGGAATCGATGGTGACTCGTGGTACGAACAGGAGCTGCCGTCGCACGCGCCGAAGTGGCTCGCGTCGGTTGATACTCCGACGCGAACAAAGCGCGGTTCACTGCGGCACCTCATCGCCGATCGAGCCGAGACGCTGCAATGGCTTGCACAGCACTCGGTCCTGACGATCCATATGTGGTCGGCGCGGGCAGGATCGCTCGAGACGCCCGACTGGCTGATCATCGATCTCGACCCCGCGAAGGGGAAGGGAATCACGCAGGCAGTTTCGGCCGCCCTCGTGTTTCGGCGGCTCTTCGAGACACTCGAGATCCCGAGCGTGCCGAAGACCTCCGGCAAACGCGGCATCCACCTCATGGTTCCCTTGAAACCGGGCTACACCCATGAGCAGGCCACCGATTTCGCCTGCAAGGTATGCGGAGCCGTCGCCTCCCAGGTAGACGACGTCACGGTCGAGAGGACGATTGCGAAGCGTGGTGGTGCTCTTTACGGGGATTGTCTGCAGAACGGCTATGGAAAGACAGTCGTAGCGCCGTACTCACCGCGTGCACTCGATGGCGCACCAGTCTCGGCTCCGCTCAAGTGGTCGGAGGTCACGAAAAGATTGGATCCTCTGCGTTACACGATCAAGACGATGCCGAAGCGGCTCGACAAAGTCGGAGATCTGTTCGAGCCGGTGCTGTCCGGCGGAATCAAGCTGCCTGATCTGAAATAAGCGCGGGTCGCAGCGTCCTGCAATCGGCTGTGGCGTCTGCAGCGGGAGGGACCTCGCCCTGCCGACTCACCGCGTTCGCTCTACGCCCCGCGATATTGCGTCGTGATCTCGTCGAGAAATTGCTCGCTGAAGGAGAGGTCGCAGTAGGAGAGCGCTTTACGGAACTTCTCGTCGGTACGGATCTGCTCGAGAAGCGGCTTCCCGAACACGGTCTCATTCCTCAGAAGGAGAGGCTCCACGATCGTCGAGGCGAGCATGAAGAGCTGGTTCTCCGGTGCAGTCTGGATCGCCTGGACAATCTTTTTCCACGCTTCCTCATCGAGAGACTGAGCCGCGACTTCCTCATGGATGTTCGGAATGATCACTCTCTGGTCGGACACGCTCGAAGTGATCTCAGCGGGATTCGACCCTTCGAGGAGCTCGACGACGATCCGTTGCTTCTTCTCATAACGGACAAGAGCATCGAGGAGCATGGCCAGGGTCGGGTCCCCGTCAGCTCGTCTCTCCAGCGCCTCTTCCTCCGCAGGATTCGCTGCGGCGATCGCGGAGCGGAGTGGCCCGATGGCGAGCCATCCCCGCCGCACGGGGGTCAGAGGCTTCTGAGCGATCGTGCAGACCAGATCGACGACCGCTTCCGGGGACGCGGCTGCCATCTGTTCGAGCTCGAGCCATGCAGGATCGCCACTCGGGTTGTCGCGCTCCAGAGCTGATTCGATCTGTTCGATCATCACGCCCTCCGCAGCGCCCGCACGAGAGCGATCAGTACGACGGCGCCAACGAATGCAGTGATGAGACTGCCGAGGAGGTGAGGCCCGGCGGAGATGCCGAGGAGCCGGAAGAGGAACCCTCCGAGAAAGGCACCGAGGACACCGATCACGAGATCGACGAGCAGGCCAGCCTTGCTGTGCATGACCTTTCCGGCGAGCCATCCGGCGAGCAGTCCAATGAGCAGAAACCAGATCAGATGCATGGTGTGCAGGGTCCTGATTTGAGGGTTGTATGTCAAGGAGAGTGATGCCTGTCGGCTCTCGGAGGGAACCAGTCATCCTGAGCCGCCGGAGCGCAGCGGAGGCCTGCCCTGAGCGAAGCCGAAGGGACGGTCGAAGGATCTCGTACGGCCCGACTCTCAGGATCCGAAGTGTGCGACAGTCAGGACGTATGCGATCCTTCCCCCGCGGAGCGGGGTCAGGATGACAACCTGCCGGGGTCATGGGGCAGTGAGAAACGACCCGCTGCTCCGAAAAACGGACTATCATCTTCACGTGCTCTGCCCTGTGTGTGCCGTCCCATTGATCATCGTCGAGCGCGACTCGATCGAAGTGGACTACTGCATCAATTGCCACGGGCTGTGGTTCGATGAAGGAGAAATCGAGCTCCTCGCCGATCAGGCGGGCGCCGAGGTCGATCTCGCAGCTCTGGCGAATGCCGCGCCTTCCGCGAGCAGCGAGCGGTATCTCCGGTGTCCCCGGTGTGGCAAGAAGATGCGGAAGGCCGATCTGTACGAGGGGGCGGAAATCCTCATCGTCGACTTCTGTCCTCTGCAGCACGGACTGTGGTTCGACAGGGGAGAGACGGGAGCCTTCGTACGCAGAGCGGAGCGGAGTGAAAACAGAGCTGCCGAACTGATCACCAGCTTTCTGGGTGAGACATTCGAGCGAGATCAGCCGAAGAACGTGGAGGACGTCTGATGGGGTTCCTGATTTTTGTGGTCGTGATTGCGGTGATCGCGTTTGTGATCATCGGGTTCTACAACTCTCTGGTGCGGGCGAGAAACGAAGTCCGCAACGCCTGGAGCCAGATCGACGTCCAGCTCAACCGCCGGCACGATCTGATCCCCAACCTCGTCGAGACGGTCAAGGGCTACATGACCCACGAGAGGGAAACGCTCGAGGCAGTCACACGAGCGCGTCAGCAGGCCGTGGAGATCAAGGGGAGCCTCGAGGACAAGGCCCGGGTCGAGAACGCTCTGAGCCAGACCTTGCGGTCCCTCTTTGCGGTCGCGGAGCAGTATCCGGATCTGAAAGCGAATCAGAACTTTCTCGCGCTTCAGGAGGAACTGACCTCGACCGAGAACCGGATCAGCTTTGCCAGGCAGTACTACAACGATTCGGTCATGCGGTACAACAACCGTGTCGAGACGTTTCCGACGAACATCATCGCCAACATGTTCAACTTCAAACAATCCGAGTTCTTCGAGGTCGAGGAGCCGGCCGTGCGGGAGAATGTCAAAGTCCAGTTCTGACCGTCTGGTCTTTCAGCAGCGACGGGCCTGCAGATCGCGAGCGGCCTGCCGAAGATTTTCCGGGACCAGCCGATGTTTGAACTGATACGGGCAAACCAGAGGCGGACGTTCGTCCTGATCGCCGCGATGGGAGCGTTGTTTCTCGTCATGGGATGGCTCATCGGCGAGCTTTTCTGGAGCGGTGGCGGAAGCCTCGGTCTTGTCGCTGCCGTAGTCGTCTGGATCGGACTGAGCTTGATCAGCTATTTCCAGGGGGACCGGATCGTCCTCTCGATCAGCCGGGCCCGTAAGATCGAGAAGGGCGATCACCCGACCCTGTACAACGTCGTCGAGGAGATGGCGATCGCGTCCGGTCTCGGCCGGGTCCCGGGGATCTACATCATCGACGACCCGAGCCCGAATGCCTTTGCTGCGGGACGCGACCCGGAGCACGCCGTCGTCGCAGTCACCTCCGGGATTCTCGAATTGCTCGACCGCAACGAGCTGCAGGGCGTGATCGCTCACGAGCTGGGACACATCCGCAACCGGGACGTTCTCTACATGACCATGCTGGCGGTCATGCTCGGTTCGATCATCCTGATCGCCGACGTCGGACGGCGGCATCTTTTCTGGGGAGGCGCCTCGCGCTCGAGGCGGTCTTCGCGCAACGGAGGGGGAGGAAACGCGATCATTCTCGTTCTCGCGATCGTGGTGATGATTCTCGCTCCGATCGCAGCTCAATTGATCTATCTCGCCGTCTCCAGGCGGAGAGAATATCTGGCCGACGCCTGCGGAGCCTCGTACACGCGATACCCCGAGGCCCTCGCGTCTGCTCTGGAAAAGATCGCCGGGTCCTCCGAGCGTCTACGCGTGGCCAACCCGGCAACGGCAGGCATGTACTTCGTCAATCCGCTCAAAAGGCAGACCTCCAGTCTGAGCAGTCTCGGGAGCACTCATCCACCGACCGAGGAGCGGGTGAGGATTCTTCGCTCCATGGCGTCGGGTCCCTCGTTTGCGGCCTACGATCAGGCGTTCAGGCAGGTGACGGGACGGCCGGTCGGTGTCGTCCCGCCGTCCGGGAAAACAATCGATCAGCAGACACCCGCGGGGAAGATTCCGGGTCTCGATCCGCTCGGGATGTCGGTACCAGGCGGGGCGGCTGTTCCTCAGGCTGCGATTCTCGCTCACATCGGACGCGTCCGGGAGACCGGAGACGCGTTGTGGAAGACGGATGGATACCGGTTCGTGGAATGTTCGTGCGGAACGACACTGAAGATTCCGCCGGAGCTCCGTGACCGCACGATCATCTGTCCCCATTGCGGCGTACGTCATTGAGTCTGGTGGGAAAGGCGCTTCGCTCCTTCTCTCTGAAGCCCGTTTCGGAGGCGCGGTGCGGATCAGTTCGACCGAGAATGAACTGACTGACGCCGGGGCGGTCTCTTACGGAATCGATTCCCGCGATATCATCGAGCAACCGTTCTCGAACGCCCATTCGAAAGGGAATTAAAGGTCACATGTCGATCCAGATCGTACTGATGTTCATCGGCGGACTCGCACTCCTGGTTCTGGGGGGAGATCTGCTCGTTCGCGGAGCGGCGAGTCTTGCCGTTTCGATCGGGATCAGCCCTCTCGTCGTGGGCCTGACAGTCGTGGCGTTTGGAACGAGTGCGCCGGAGCTGGCGGTGAGCGTTCAGGCGTCGATTGGCAACCAGACTGACCTCGCGATCGGGAACATCATCGGCAGCAATATCTCCAACATTCTTCTGATCCTCGGCTTATCCGCGGTTGTTGCGCCACTGGTCGTTTCTCAACAGCTCATCCGTCTCGACGTGCCGCTCATGATTCTCGTTTCCGCTGGAGCGTACGCGCTCAGCGCCGACGGACGGATTTCGACCTGGGACGGCTGGCTGCTCGTGGCAATCCTCGTGGCCTATACGGTCTTCGCGATCCGGAAGAGCCGGAAAGAGACACGCCTGATTCATCAGCAGTATGAAGACGAGTACGGTGAAAAGCCGGCGGGATCGGAAAACGTGACGCCGGTCAAGGACGTCGCGCTGATCGTGGTCGGAATCGCCGGGTTGCTTCTCGGTTCCAGGCTGCTCGTAAAGTCGGCCGTTGAGGTGGCCGTTTACTTTGGAGTCAGCGAGCTCATCATCGGTCTTACGATCGTTGCGATCGGCACGAGCCTTCCCGAGCTCGCGACCTCCGTCGTTGCGGCGATGAAAGGACAGCGTGACATTGCAGTCGGCAACGTCGTCGGCAGTAACATCTTCAATATCCTGTCAGTGCTCGGTCTGACCGCCGTGGTCGTTCCACTCGGAGTAAAGGTGCCGCACGCCGCACTCACGTTCGACTTTCCAGTCATGATCGCCGTTTCGATCGCCTGTCTCCCGATCTTTTTCATCGGAAGTAATATCAGCCGATGGGAGGGAGGCCTTTTTCTGTTCTATTACGCCGGATATACCGGCTATCTGATCATTCAGGCTGCCGAGCACGACATGCTGCCCCTCTACAGCCGCGTGATGCTCTGGTTCGTGATTCCGATTACGGTGCTCACGATCATCATCGTCGTGGCGAACGAGCTCAAGAAGCGACGAAGTGCCGGGTAGCCGTCAATAGCCGCCGGTTCGGCGTCGTCAGCCGGAGGCGGGCTTTAAATCTGATACCATCAATGGACGCTCTCGACCCGCGGCCGAATCCAATCCGGGCCGCTGCCGTACCTGTGGTCTGAGCGTGGAACTCTCTGTGCACTTCGAGGGCGAGGACTCATGGCGAAAGTCGAATCCAGGGCAGAATCAACTCAATTTACGAATGAATCGATCGTCGAGGACTACCGGATCGGCTGGCTGAGCCGGCATACCTCCGTCGTCGGTCGAAAGGAAGTTCTCACCGGGAAGGCGAAGTTCGGAATCTTCGGCGACGGCAAGGAAGTCGCGCAGCTCGCCCTGGCGAGAGCGTTCCGTCCTGGCGACATCCGTTCCGGCTACTACCGCGATCAGACTCTCATGTTTGCTCTGGGACTCGCGACAGTCGATGAGTACTTCGCGCAGCTTTACGCCAACCCGGTTCCAGGGGCCGATCCGTTCTCCGCAGGCCGGCAGATGAATGCCCACTTCGCGACGAGAATGATCGATGAGGATGGGAAGTGGCTGCGGATCTCCGAGCTCAACAACTCTTCGGCCGATCTGTCACCGACCGGGGCTCAGATGCCTCGTCTCGTCGGGCTCGCCTACGCTTCGAAGCTGTTCCGCAACATCGACGTGCTCCAGGAGTACGATCAGTTCTCGAAGAACGGTGACGAGATCGCATGGGGAACGATCGGAAACGCGAGTTGCGCCGAGGGGATGTTCTGGGAGTCGGTCAACGCGGCGGGCGTGCTGCGGATCCCGATGGTCGTCTCGATCTGGGACGACGGCTACGGCATCTCGGTTCCGAACGAGTTTCAGATTACAAAGGGGAACCTTTCGGAACTGCTGAGTGGATTTCAGCGGGCGCAGGGATCGCAGTCCGGCTACGACGTCTACACGGTTCGGGGGTGGGATTATCCAGCCCTTTGCGAGACGTATCTGAACGGTGCGGCAATCGTGCGGAAGGAACATGTCCCCTCGATCATCCACGTGATCGAGGTGACGCAGCCGCAGGGGCACTCCACCTCGGGGAGCCACGAGCGCTACAAGTCGAAAGAGCGTCTCGAGTGGGAACAGGAGTTCGACTGTCTGCGCAAGATGAAAGAGTGGATGATCGAGCACGGGATTGCCACGAGTGATCAGCTCGAGCAGATCGAGAACGAGACTCTCGCCGAGGTCCGCGAGGCGCAGAAACGCGCGTGGAAGGCGTACCGCGATCCGATCGAGAAGGAGAAGAGCGTATTCATCGATCTGGCCGAGGCGCTGGAGAAGGAGTCGGGAGCTGACGGCCTCGTCACTGATGATCTCAAGCGTCAGCAGGCACTGTTTCGCCGCGATCTTCACAGGGCCGCGGCGACCCTCCTCGTACGCACCCGCGATTCTTCTTCCGAGCCCCGTCAGAAGTTGAAAGAGTGGGTGAAGGAGAATGATCAGACCAATCAGCGGCTGTATGACGACCATCTCTACAGCGAATCGCCACGCTCGGCCCTCAAGGTCGAGGTGATTCCGCCCGAGTTTGGCGACGACTCGAGATCCGTCAACGGTTTCGAGGTGCTGAATGCATGCTTCGATCAGGCGCTCGCGCGGATTCCGCGGCTCTCTTTCATGGGAGAAGACGTCGGGCAGCTCGGTGACGTCAACCAGGGATGCGCCGGCCTGCAGTTGAAGTACGGAGAGCTCCGCGTGGTCGATACCGGGATCCGAGAGGCGACGATCGTGGGGCAGGCGATCGGAATGGCTCTTCGGGGTCTGCGGCCAGTCGCCGAGATGCAGTATCTCGACTACGTGCTCTACGGACTCCAGATCATGTCCGACGATCTGTCGACGATACGCTGGCGGACGGGCGGTGCGCAGATGGCTCCGGCCATCATCCGCACGCGAGGCCACCGCCTCGAGGGAGTGTGGCACTCCGGTTCACCCATGGCGGGCATCGTGAACCTCGTCCGGGGCATGTGGGTCTGTGTCCCGCGAAACATGGTCCAGGCTGCCGGGATGTACAACACCCTGTTCCAGTCGGACGATCCGGCGATCGTGGTCGAAGTCCTCAATGGTTATCGGCTGAAGGAGGACCTTCCCTCCAACATCGGTGAATTCACCGTACCCCTCGGCGTTCCGGAGGTGATCCGGGAGGGCAGGGACGTCACGGTCGTGACGTACGGCCCTCTCTGCAGAATTGCCGCGGAAGCGGCGGAGCTGCTCAGCCAGCTGAACGTGGAGATCGAGATCATCGACGTTCAGACACTGCTGCCGTTCGATCGCGAGAAGATCATCGTCGAATCTCTCAGAAAAACGAACAGGGTCGTGTTCCTCGATGAGGACGTACCGGGTGGGACGACCGCGTTCATGATGCAGCAGGTGCTCGATCGTGACGGGGGCTACGAATGGCTCGACGGGAAGCCGGTATGTCTTTCTGCGGCGGCGCATCGGCCGGCATACGGCTCCGATGGTGACTACTGGTCCAAACCCTCGCGCGAAGACATCGTCCGCGCCGTCTACGCTCTGATGCACGAAGCGAAGCCGCGCGAGTATCCCGACATCTGGTAGAAAGCAGGG
Organism: uncultured Acidobacteriota bacterium; assembly: GCA_963829355.1. GTDB lineage: Bacteria > Acidobacteriota > Thermoanaerobaculia > Gp7-AA8 > JAHWKK01 > CAWHHZ01. The sequence goes on along the minus strand of CAWHHZ010000022.1, from coordinate 81,829 downwards.
GGTCGGGGCTCCAGCCCCGACTCGCGGAGGGCTCCAGCCCTCCGCAAAGCCCTGGTTCGTGGGCCCGGCCCTTCCTCCAGGAAGGCCCGCGAAGGCGGGCCGCAACAATCTGGCCCAGGGGGAAAGCCCTGGGGCTGGAGAGCGCCGACAAAAGAAGGAATTCGGAGCCGACGGCGAAAGGCGTGTGTCGCCCGCCTGCGCGGGCTCAGGTATTGGTGCGACGGACGGTCCCAGGGCTTACGCCGCTGGGCTGGGTTGTGTCGCGCCGCCTGCGCGGCGCTGTAAGGAAAGACCTGTCCGACGTCAAACCGGTTTTCCTCTGGCGGCTGCTTTACGGTCCTTCCGGTCCTGGTAGAGCGTCTGGAAGATCAGCCAGCCGCTGCCTGCCACGGCGAGCAGAAAGCCGAGCACCGAGAGACCGTTGTAGCCGAGGAGTGTGAAGCCGCCACTGATCCGCATGGTCAGGGCGGATGAGATCAGCAAGGCGGCGATCACGAGTCCCACGGTGATGCGGTTGGCGATCTTGTGGACCCCCTTCAGGAGATCTTCGAGGTCAGTCAGCCCGATACGCAGCGTCAGGCGTCCTGTGCTGATCTCGTCCAGAATGTCGCGGAAACGTCTCGGAACCTCGGTGGCCAGGTGATGAACATCGAGCAAGGCCGTGTAGAAGTTCTTCGGCTGGAAGCGCTGCCGGAGCTTTCTCAGAACCAGCTCTTCGGCGTAGTCACGAATGGTCTGCTGCGGGTCGAACTCCGGATTGAGCTCTCGGGTGACCGAGTCGAGATGGAGGAGCGTCTTCGCCAGCATCGAGAGCTCACTCGGCATCCGGACATTGTTCATGGCCGCAGCCGAAATGACCTGAAAGATCATCTGACCGGTATTGACCCGCTGGTAGTCGACACCCTGGTACATCGAGACGATGTTCGTGATGGCCTCCACGAACTCCCGCCGCTCGAACCCTTCTTCGGGGGTTCCCATACGCAGCAGTGTCTCGGCCACTTCCTCGCCGCGGCTCTCGCTGAGATTGAGGAGCAGCCTGATGACGTGATCCTGAAACTCCCCACTGATCTGGCTCACCATGCCGAAATCGAGCAGCACCAGATAACCGTCCCGCAGGAAGAGATTTCCTGGATGAGGATCGCTGTGCCAGAAGCCATCGACGCAGATCTGCTTGATGTACGCCTTCGTGATTACTTCCGACAGGTGCGAGTAGTCATGCTCCGTCTTGGCGACGCCCGAGAGGTTCGAGATCTTCGTACCCTCGATCATCTCCATCGTGAGGACCCGATTCGTAGTGAGATCAGCGACGATCTCCGGCACGTAGATCTCCTCGAAGTCGGCGAGATTACGGCGGAGTGCCGAGGCGTGACGGGCCTCCTGCTGATAGTCGAGCTCATTGCGAATGGTGTGGTCGAACTCGCGGACCGCACCTGCCAGGTTGAGTCTGTGCCCGAGCTCGGAGTGTTCCTCGATGAACTTCGAGACGTCGCGGAAAACCTGGAGGTCTTCATCGATCTGTTCACGGACATTCGGCCGCTGGACCTTCACGATCACCTTGCGACCGTCGCGGAGGACGGCCTGGTGAACCTGTCCGAGCGAGGCCGCTGCCACGGGCTGATCCTCGAACTCGTTGAACAACTTCGATATCCGCGCTCCCAGCTCGGTCTCGACGATCGCCTCGACGAGGTCGAACGAGAAGGGCTCCATGTCATCCTGGAACGACTCGAGTGCCTTGATGTACTCGGCCGGGACGATGTCTGGGCGTGTGGAGAGAATCTGCCCGAACTTGATGAACGTCGGGCCCATCTCTTCCAGCTCTCGCGCGAATGAGAGTGCTCGCTTCGCCACATCCGGCTCGAGCGGCTCGTACTCCTCAGCGCCTCGCAGGGCAGGAAGCTCGGTCGAGCCGAGATGGAAATCCTTCATTCCGTAGCGGGTGAAGAGCGAGAGGAGCTTCCGGTAGCGTTCCGCATGCTTGATCTGCATGGCGGCCTCCAGTGCAAACCGACTGCCTTCTTTAGAGGAGCGCGGCACCTTGCCGGCGGATCGCAGGCTCCCAGCCTGCGACCACCTCGACGGCGGCAAGGGTGCCGCCGCTCCGCCGGCTGGGAGCCGGCGCTCCGGGCCGGGAAGCTGACGGCTCTCCCTCCTGTTCGCCAATCCTGTAGAATCGCATTTCTTCGTTTCCTGCCTGACGGACGCGCTGCGGCACCTTCAGCAGGCACCTCCATGACAAGGAGCTTTACATGTCTTCTCAGCGGAACATCCTTTTCACCTCTGAGTCGGTGACCGAGGGTCATCCAGACAAGGTTGCCGACCAGATATCCGACGCAATTCTCGATGCGGTTCTCGCGAAGGATCCGTACGGACGTGTCGCGTGCGAAACGCTCGTGACGACCGGACTGGCGATGATCGCCGGCGAGATCACCACCGAGGCCTATGTCGATTTCCCGTCGATCGTCCGTCAGACGATCCATGACATCGGCTACAACAGCGCGAAGCTCGGCTTTGACAGCGAGACCTGCGCGGTTCTCTCTTCGATTGACGAGCAGTCGCCCGACATTGCGATGGGCGTCGACACCGGCGGAGCTGGCGATCAGGGTCTGATGTTCGGGTACGCAACGCGCGAGACCGAAGAGCTGATGCCGATGCCGATCATGCTGGCTCACAAGCTCACGATGAAGCTCGCCGAGGTCCGGAAGGACAAGGTGCTTCCCTTCGTGCGGCCGGACGGAAAGAGCCAGGTCTCGATCGAGTACAAGGACGGAAAGCCGTCGCGAATCTCGGCGATCGTCGTCTCGACCCAGCATGATCCGGATATCTCACTGAAGGATCTGCAGGACGCCATCATCGAGAGCGTCGTGCGGCCGGTCGTTCCGAAGGAGCTTCTGTCCGACACGAAGTTCCACATCAATCCGACGGGCCGGTTCGTCGTCGGCGGTCCGATGGGTGACGCGGGTCTGACGGGACGGAAGATTATCGTCGATACCTACGGCGGCATGGGACGTCACGGCGGCGGTGCCTTCTCCGGGAAAGATCCCACGAAGGTCGATCGCTCTGCCTGCTACATGGCGCGCTACATTGCGAAGAATGTGGTGGCTGCGGGAATCGCGGACGAGCTCGAGGTTCAGCTTGCGTATGCGATCGGAGTCGCGGAGCCGGTTTCCGTCAACGTGAACACGTTCGGTACGGGACGGATCGACGAAGCCAAGATCAGCGAGCTCATCCGGGCGAACTTCAACATGACGCCGAAGGGCATCATGGAGACGCTCGATCTCCGCCGTCCCATCTTCCGCAAGACCGCGGCGTATGGACATTTCGGCCGCAACGAGCCGGAGTTCACCTGGGAGAAGACCGACAAGGCCGAAGCTCTCGCAGCAGATGCCGGCGTTTCAGCGACCGCTTCCGCGTAACAATTCGGAACCAGTGAATGATTCGAGAAGGCCGCGAGCAATCGCGGCCTTCTCTGTTTTCGCTATAGTTCCTCCGAAAGATCGGAGGCACTCGTGCGACTCTACCTGTCAATCCTGTTGTTCCTGCTTACAGCGCCCGGACTTCTGGCTCAGGCGCCGGGGCAGGGGAGAACCATCTCCCAGACGCCCGCCGTGCTCGAGCAGCGCGACCGGATCGCTCCCGTGAACGAAGCGCTCGGGGTTCGCCTCGAGACACTGCTGCCCAGTCTCATGGACGAGACCGGAATCGATATGTGGCTCGTGATCAATCGCGAGTACAACGAGGATCCGGTGTATCTGACGCTCGTTCCGGAGCCCGTCTTCGCGGCACGCCGGACGACGATGCTCGTCCTGCACGCGCCGGGTGAGGGGAAGGAGCTCGAGAGACTCACCGTCAGTCGCTATCAGCAGCCCGGATATTACGAGTCCGCGTGGGAGGGAGGTTCCGATGAGGAACAGTGGACGCGACTCGCGGCCATCATCAGAGAACGTGACCCGAAGCGGATCGGAATCGACGTCAGCGAGAACTGGGCATTTGCGGACGGTTTGAGTCATGGCCTTTACGGGAAGCTGACGGCTGCTCTCGGCCCCGAGCTTTCGAAGCGTCTCGTGAGTGCCGAGGATCTGCTTCTTCGGTGGATGGAGACACGGACCGCCGAAGAGCTCGCGAGCTACCCTCACACAGTCGCACTCGCACGCAGCGTGATCGCCGAAGCGTTCAGCAGCAAGGTCATCACTCCCGGAGTCACGACGACCGAGGATGTCGCGTGGTTCATCAGGCAACGCTTCGCCGATCTCGATCTGCCGATCTGGTTCATGCCGTACGTGAACGTGCAGCGTCGGGGGCTGTTCTTCGAAAAGGAGAACCCTTTCTTTGGCAAGAGTGGAATCGTCATCCTGCCGGGGGACGTGCTGCATACCGATGTCGGGATCACCTACCTTCGCCTCAATACCGACACGCAGGAGATGGGATACGTTCTGCGGCCCGGGGAGACGGATGTTCCGGATGGCTTGAAAAGGGCGCTGGCTTTCGGCAATCGCTGGCAGGATCTGCTGACTGGCGCATTCGTCGCGGGCCGTTCAGGTAACGAGATCCTGGAGAAGGCTCGCGTCTCTTCGGAAGAAGAAGGGATCTTCGCCAGCATCTACAGCCATCCGATCGGCTACTACGGTCACGGTCCCGGTCCGACGATCGGGATGTGGGACAACCAGGGACCCACGCCCGTACGTGGCGACTGGAAGCTGTACCCGAACACGGCCTACGCGATCGAAGGAAACGTGAAGGTGCCGGTTCCGGAGTGGGACGACCAGCTCGTGCAGATCAAGCTGGAGCAGACGGCTGTGTTCGACGGTGAGCAGGTTCTCTATCTGGCAGGTCGCCAGACCGAGTGGCACGTGGTTGGGCGCTGAGTGTTTGTTGGAAGGTGGGAGTCCGGGCAGTGTCAAAGTGAGAAGCGTCTAACGTTGCACCCGTTCTTCTCCCTCTCCCACTGGGAGAGGGTCGGGGTGAGGGCCGACAGCGTTGATCCAAGCGCGAAACCTGACTTCGATGGTGAGCCCTGGTTCGTTCCGTCCGCGCCCGAACGTCAGATCCCAGCTCGTGCCGAGGGCCTCACCCCAGCCCGGCCCCAGCCCGCTCCCCGAGGGAGAGGGAGTCTCCCGCACACCGCTCATTTTCACTCTTCCCCCCGCCAACTAAAACGCTGCTGTCATTCGGAATGAAGCGAGCATTTTGGGTGGTGTCACTGACAGCGAAGCCAGATGTTCATCCCACACAGCTCCTCCTGTACAATCGTCGACATCCAAATCGTCAGGAGGCTTCATGAACTGGACACGTGCGTTGGTCGCAGGGGTGGTGGGTGGGATCGTCGTCAACATCGCTGACTTCATTCAACATGGGATCCTTCTAGGGCAGGAGTACACGCGGTACGATCAGGTTTTCAGCCAGGTTCAGGCGAACCCGCTCTACTTCCTGGCAGTTGCTGTGCTGACCGGGATTTTCGCGGCGATCATCTTTGCGAAGACCCGCATGTCATGGGCGGCCGGCATGAAGGGGGGCGTTGCGTTCGGGCTCCTGCTCGGGCTCATGATGTTCTGGCCTCCGTTCTACAGCACGCTCGTGATCAAGGATTTTCCGTATCACCTGAGCTGGTGCTGGGGCGGCATCAACCTGATCGACTCGCTTCTGTTCGGCGCGGTCGTCGGACTGATCTACAAGCGGCCTGCTGGAGCGCCGAACAGGGCATGAACCCGCCGCTCAGAGATTTGCTGCTCGGGGACCTCAGCCAGGAGCTCGAAACCACGCGCAAGGTGCTCGAGAGGGTGAGCGACGAGCATCTCCAGTGGAAACCGCATCCGAAGTCGACGTCTCTGGGTGGTCTCGCGTTCCATTGCGCCAATCTTCTGCGGTGGCAGATCTCGATCGTGAAGACCGATGAGCTCGATATCGCCGGTGTCGGCCGCCAGAGCGCACCGGAATCACAGGAGCAGATTCTCACCACGTTCGATCGCTTGCGGGACGAAGCAGCCGGCGGGCTCGAGGCTCTCGAGGACGAGGCTTTGATGCGGGAGTGGGTGCTGAGGAGCGGTGATCGCGTGATCTTCCGTTTGACGAAGGGAGCAGCGCTGCGCACCTTCACTCTCAGTCACATGATTCATCACCGCGGTCAGCTCAGTGTCTACCTGCGGCTCCTCGACATCCCTGTTCCCGCCATTTACGGTCCTTCGGCGGACGAAGGAACCCTCTGAGCCCGCCAGTGAAACTCTGTCTGGTGCGGCATGGAGCGGCAGGTTCCGCATCCGATCGATCGCGAGCGAAGCCTCACCTCACCCGGACGAGAAGAGGTGGAGGCGCTCCGTCGGCAGCTCCAGGGCGTCGGCCTGGCCCCGGACCGGATTCTCCACAGTGGCTATCGTCGGGCACGGGAGACGGCTGAGATCCTTGCGCCGCTTGGCGGGAGCTCGCCGCGAGAGCACTCCGCAATGACCCCGGAAGACGACCCGGACATCCTGGTCGCGGAGCTGGAGCGATTCGGTGGGACGACGTTGATCGTCAGCCACCTGCCCTTCCTTCCGAACCTGTGTGAGGAGCTGCTCGATACGTCGAGCGATCTTCCGGTTTTGCGACAGGGACGGCGGTGCTGCTGGAACCGCTGGCGATGTCTCGGGGACGAGGAGGATGGCGTGTGGAGTGGCAGATCAACCCGGGCGAATCCCGTTACGGCGCGTGAGAGCTCTATTCCTTTTCCTTTTTGGGACCGAAGACCCACGCGATGAAGACCCCGAGGAGGTAGAGCAAGATCATCGGAATTGCGAGAGTCGACTGCGTGACGGGATCGGGCGTGGGGGTGATGATTGCAGCCGCGACGAAGATGATCACGATCGCATACTTCAAATTCTTCATCAGAAAGCGTGGTGTGACGATCCCGAACTTCGAGAGAAAGAAGATCAGAATCGGCGTCTCGAAAACCAGCGCCATTCCGATGACCATTTTGAAGGCGAACGCGAAGTAGGAGTCGATCGTCAGAACATTCTGGAAGTCCTGCCCCATCTCGACGAAGAACCCGCAGGCGAGCGGAAGAATGATCCGGTAACCGAAATACCCGCCGGCGATGAAGAAGAGACTGGAGACGACAATGAAGGGAGCAGCCCACATCCGTTCCCTCGGATAGAGACCGGGAGAGATGAAGAGCCATACCTGGAGCATGATGACCGGCGCCGCCACGAACAATCCGGCAAACGCGGCGACTTTCATGTACAGGAAGAACGGAGCTGCGATGTTCGTGTAGGCGAGCTTTTCCCCTGGTGGGAGCTGAGAGATGATCGGCCACTGGATCAGTTGCCAGATCTCCGGCGCCCAGTTCCAGCAGATCAGAAATCCCGCAAGCATCGCGATGATCGAGATCACGAGTCTGCGTCTCATCTCGTCGAGATGATCGAGCAGAGACATCGCGCCGAGGTTCGAGTCCTCGTCAGGCAGGGAGCGGTTTTTGGAAGCTTCGGCCGGCTCGAGAGACGTCATGAATCAGGTCTCTTCAGTCTTGGCGCTCGGTGCTGCGGCGGACGTCACCCGGTTCGGATCAGATTCCGCGGGGGGCTCCGTATTGAAGTCCTCGAGGGTCGTTCCAGTGGGAATCGCCGCCGCGGGCGCTTCCTTCGGTGTCGGCCGCGATTTTTTTTCAGAGTCGATGTCATCTTCCAGACTCGACTTGAGATCGTAGGTTGCGCGGCGGAACTCTCCCATTGCACGACCGATGGAGCGACCGATTTCAGGCAGCTTTCGCGGCCCGAAGACGATGAGCGCAACGGCGAGGATCATGATCAGCTCAGGAAATCCGATATTAAAGGGCATGGCTGGACCGTTTGTAGCAAACCTGAGAACAGGTGTACAGAGATGAATACTCCAGCGGCCTCGGTATGTTAGAAGGGATACCATGGAAAATCGATCCTCAGAAGGAATTCGCAAATCCCGCTTCGGCGTCCTCGCCGTCGCGACCATCGTGATCGCCACCGTCGCCGGCGGGCTTTTTGGCGAGCGGCTGTCAGTCGGTACCGCGCCGGACGATCTGGAAGAGCGTCTCGACGAATACACGGAACTGGTCGAGGCTGCAGAGTACTGGGCCGCCGAGCCGGTCGAGTCGGAGAAGCTCGTATTCTCCTCGATCGACGGGATGCTGAGGACTCTCGATCCCCACACCTCGTTTCTCGAGCCGCGTGACTTCTCCGAGATGCAGGATCGACAGAAGGGAAGCTTCTTCGGTCTCGGAATCCTGATCACGAAGCGCAATAACCAGATCACCGTCATCACGCCCCTGGAAGGGACGCCGGCGTCGAGGATCGGAATCCGGGCCGGTGACATCATCTCCGAGATCGAAGGAGAGAGCACCGAGGAGATGTCGGTCGACGAGGTGGTCAAGAATCTGAAGGGACCGAAGGGGACGACGGTAAACATCAAGATCGTCAGGATCGGGATCAAGGAACCGATTCCGCTCACGATCGAGCGCGCCGCGATTCCAACGAACTCGATCACGAACGTGCTGATGGTTCGTCCAGGGACCGGTTACATCCGCATCAAGGACTTCACCTACACCACTGTCCGGGAGCTCGACGAAGCGGTCGACAAGCTGCAGGCCGAGGGGATGGAGCGCCTCATCCTCGATCTCCGGATGAATCCGGGCGGTCTTCTCGATGCGGCGGTCGGTGTCTCGGATTACTTCATCGAGCCCGGGGAGATGATCGTGTATCACAAGGGCCGGACTCCCGAGAGCTATCAGGAGTACCGGGCTCCAGGAAAGCACGAGACTCTCGATGTGCCGGTGATCGTGCTGCTGAGCCGCGAGAGCGCATCAGCATCGGAGATCGTCGCTGGAGCCATTCAGGATCACGATCGCGGTCTCGTCGTCGGCGAGACGAGCTGGGGCAAGGGACTGGTGCAGAGTGTCTATTCGCTCCAGTACGGTGCCGGTCTCGCGCTGACGACCTCACGCTATTACACGCCCTCCGGACGAAACATCCAGAGAGATTACTCCTCCTTCTATGACTACTATCTCGGTGAGGCCGACTCCGAGAACCTGGATGGAAAGGAAGTCTTCGAGACGGATACCGGACGAAAGGTCTACGGAGGGGGAGGCATCGCGCCTGACGTGGTCGTCAAGCCACGGGAGCTTCCGCACGTGCTGCAGCTTCTGCAGGTACGCAGCGCGATCTTCGACTTCGCCGTCCGCTACGTCGCAGAGCATCCGGAAGTGACGAAGGATCTCGAGGTCGACGACGAGATCATCCGGCAGTTCGTCGCCGATGCCGCAAAGAACGAGATTGCGACCGAGCAGGAGATTCTCGAAGTGTTCAAGGAAGACTCGAAGAATCGCGATTTCATTCAGCGGGCGCTGAAGGCGGAAATCGTGGCTGCGAAATTCGGTTACGACGCCTCGTATCCCTACCGGCTGCTCGGTGATGAGCAGGTGGAACAGGCGATCGGACTCTTTCCCGAGGCCGAGAAACTGGCCTCTACAGCGGGACTCGTCCATTCGGGGAAGCTCGCACGAGCGGCCGGCGAAGACGACGGAACGAGCGAATCGCGGCTGAATGTCGAGTGATCTCGCTCTCGGCGACCGGCGCAATTCCAACGCCCATCATTGACTAGGAAGAAAATGCGGTGCTAAGTTTCGTCGGCACCGCACGAAGGAGTGTGTATCGATATGCCAGAGCTAGGAACAAAACATACCTGCTACAGCTGCCAGACGAAGTTCTATGACTTCGGGAAGTCGGAGTCTATCTGCCCGAAATGTGGAGCAGATCAGCGCGAGGCTTCCGATGACGACAGTTCCGGTGGCTCGACCCGTCCCCGTCGCAAGACCCGGGCGAAGAAGCGCAAGAAGAAGGAAGAAGAGCCGGAAGTCGTCGAGGACGTCGAAGAGGACGATGACGACGGTGACGATGAAAAAGACGCCGACGACGACGAGACCGATGAAGAAGTCGACGACGATGAAGTCGTCGACGATGACGACTCCGACGATGGTGACGATGATGACGAAGATGACGACTGAGAAACCGGTGACTGAATGAGCAGGAACAAGGTTTTCCTGTTCGGGTGTCTCGGCGTGGTCGTTGCCCTCGCCTTGATCCTCGGTCTGATGGCGATGTCGACCTACAACCGGCTCGTGCAATTGGACGAGAACGTCAGCCAGGCGTGGGCCCAGGTCGAAAACCAATACCAGCGTCGTTATGACCTGATTCCGAACCTTGTCAAGACCGTCAAGGGAGCCGCCGACTTCGAGCGTGAGACATTGCAGAACGTGATCGAAGCGCGCTCGCGTGTCGGTCAGGTCCCGGCCGGAGGAGGAGGCTCGGCAAACATCACCGAGGATCCGGCGGCGTTCCAGCAGTTCGCTCAGGCTCAGCAAGGGCTGGGTAACGCGCTTTCCCGACTGCTCGTCGTGGTCGAACGTTATCCGGAGCTCAAGGCAAACCAGAACTTCCTCGATCTCCAGGCCCAGCTCGAAGGAACCGAGAATCGTATTGCGGTTGAGCGGATGCGATACAACGAAGCCGCTCAGGGATTCAATACGACCGTGCGGCGATTCCCGGCAAACGTGTTCGCATCCATACTCGGCTTCGAACGGAAACAGTACTTCGAGTCGACGGCGGGAGCCGAGCAGGCACCAGACGTAGAGTTCAACTTCGATTAGGTCCGGCATGGGGCGCGCCAACTGCGTGCCCCGGTCGGAACCCGGTTCCGATGGCGCCGGGATGTCGCTGGACAACCGCTGTGGAGCCGGCAATCCCGACGATGATTCACTGCTGATGAAGAGCCCTATCCTTCATGCTGTCGCACTCGTTGTGCTGCTCGCACTTCCGGCCACGGCCGCCGTCGAGATTCCCCCGGCTCCGGACCAGTGGGTGACTGACCGGGCGAACGTTATCGATCCCGCGACCGAGTCCGAGCTCAACAGTACCCTTCGAGGGTTCGAGGAGCGCAGCGGGGCTCAGTTCATCATCTATACCCTTCCGACGCTCGAAGGCCATCCGATCGAGGACTGGACGATTCGGGCGGTGGAGAAGTGGAAGGCAGGCCAGGCGAAGTACGATAATGGGCTAGTCCTCTTTCTCTTTCCAGAGGACCGGCTCGCACGGATCGAGGTCGGATATGGCCTGGAGGGAACGATCACCGACGCCCTTTCTTCCCGCATCCTCCGCGACGTGGGACAGCAGTACTTTTCAAATGGCAACTACGGCCAGGGACTGGTCGAAGCCGCGAACCGTCTGATCGCCCAGATTGAGAAAACCGAGGCGGCCGTTCCCGTAGGAAGTACCAGAGCCGCACCGTCAGGATCTTTTGGCTGCATCGACGTCATTTTTCCGCTGATCTTCTTTTTCGTCATCTTTACCGTGCTGAGCCGGTTCTCGCGCAGGGGAGGACTTGGGGGCGCGGTGGCGGAAGCGGATGCCTGATTCCTCTTCTTCTGATGTCCTCGGGCGGACGGACTTTCGGTGGAGGTGGTTTTGGCGGACGCGGTGGAGGGTTCGGCGGCTTCTCTGGCGGGGGAGGCGGCTTCGGCGGTGGGGGAGCCACCGGAAGCTGGTGAATGGAGTCGAGACATGCATGATACCGAACTGATCGAAAGCATCGACACTGATGCCATCGAGGCAGCGATCGCGGCTGCAGAGAAGAACTGCTCCGGAGAGATCCGCGTCCACATCGAGACCACCATCGGAGCTCACGAGATCCGCGAGTTTGGAGAGCGGGTCTTCAACAGGCTCGGAATGACGAAGACGGCGGACCGCAACGGAGTCCTGATCTTTCTCGCCGCGGAAGAGCAGCAGTTCGTCATTCTGGGGGACGAGGGCATCCACGCGAAGGTCGGTGACGAGTTCTGGGAACGTGTCGCCGCGGAGATGACCAGAGAGTTCCGGCACGGCCGGTTCACCGCAGGGCTCGTCGCGGCGATCAGTGAAGCTGGGGAGCGGCTCTCGGAATTTTTCCCTTATCAACGTGACGATGTCGACGAGCTGTCCAACCAGGTGAGCTTCGGTTCGCAGTCGCGGCACGGAATGAGCGTAACCCCGCAGCCGGTGGTCATCGCACTGGGAAGCAATATGGGGAACCGCTGCTACGAGTTGCGGCGCGCCATCTACGAGCTGCGACGTCATGTGCGGATCGTCAGACTATCCCCAGTACTGGAAACTGCTCCGGTCGATGCACCTTCGGGATCAGGCGATTTCCTCAACATGGTCGTTGCTGGCCTGACAAGTCTCTCACCTGAGAATCTGCTGAAGTTTCTTCAACGGGATTGAAGCTCGGCGGCAGCGGGTCCGACGCATACGCAACGCACCGCGGCGCATCGATCTTGATCTGATTCTGTACGGCTCGCGAGTGATTCGAGCCAGAGATCTCCAGGTTCCTCATCCCCGATACCGGGACCGTGAGTTCGTAATGGAGCCGCTGCGTTCCCTTCGAGCTACCGTGGATCGATCCCGTCACCGGAGCATCGTTGGACGCTCAGGGTTGTGAAGATACCCACCAGTTCTGCTAAAATGCATCCCGTGATGAAGGTAAGGCCTGCATGGCGGCAGGCGATATGGCTGAGCCTCCTCGCGTTGATTTCGATCTCGTGCGCCTCGTCCTCTCCGACGGTGGCAGTGGCCACGACGGCCGTCGCTCCGGATCCGGAATATCGCGAGTATGCTGCAGCGCTCCGCAATGATCTGGCGGTGCTGGTCGAGCGCGACCGGCTCCGTGAGCCCGAGGCTGTCGCCCGCGAAGCGGAACGTCGCTCGATGAGAATCGGCAATACGCTCGCAGCCCTCCGGATGCCCGTGGCTGGCGTCGAGCCGTATGATCTGGAGGATAACTTCGGCTATCCGCGAGACGGCGGTAAGCGCAGCCACCGCGGGATCGATATTTTTGCACCTCGGGGGGCGCAGGTGCTCGCATCTTCGAGCGGCATCATCACCTATGTCGGCGAGCAGCATCTTGGCGGGCGCTGTCTCTGGGTCACCTCCGGCGATGGAACGTCGTTCTACTACGCCCACCTCGATCGATGGGCGCCAGGCCTCAAGCAGGGGATGCGCATTCGAAAGGGCGATCTTCTCGGATACGTCGGGAACACGGGTAACGCGATTCACACGCCACCGCATCTTCATTTCCAGATCGTGTCGAACGATGAGGCTCTCAATCCTTATCCGCATCTGCTGCGCTCGACCACGGGTTACGCCACGCCGGTGCTGAGTGGCGGTTTCGGTCGCAAGTAGACGCTTCCCAGGATGACAGCCTCTGCGTCCGCGTGACTCTCGCTACTGCTTGAGGAACTGCTCGACCGAGCGGACCCCGTCGAGCTTCAGCTTCTGACGGACCTCTTTCCGGTTGCTCTCCGGCAGCACGATCCGCTCGAAGCCGAGAGACGCCGCCTCGCGTACGCGGACATCCGCCTGGGAGACGCCGCGCACCTCGCCGAGCAGGCCCACTTCGCCGAAGATCACCAGATTGTTCGGAAGTGGTTTGTTCCGGCGGCTCGAAGCGAGAGCGGCGACTACGGCGAGGTCGAGCGCCGGCTCATCGAGCTCGAGCCCTCCAGCGACATTCACGTAGACGTCGTGGTTGACGAAGTCGATCCCGCTCTTCTTTTCCAGAACCGCGAGCAGCAGTGAGAGGCGGTTCGAATCGAAGCCTGTCGCCATTCGTTTGGGAGCCGGAAAGTGTGTGGGTGTCACGAGGGCCTGGATCTCCACGAGCAATGGTCGCGTTCCTTCGACCGTTGCGGTGATCGCCGATCCTGGCTCGTGGCTCCGTTCGGCGAGCATGACGGCCGAGGGATTGTCGACTTCCTCGAGCCCTTTCTCGTGCATCTCGAAAATGGCGAGCTCATTGACCGGTCCGAAGCGATTCTTCGTCGCGCGGATGACGCGATACTGCCGGGCCCGGTCTCCCTCGAAATAGAGGACTGTGTCGACGATGTGCTCGAGTGTCTTCGGCCCTGCCAGAGAGCCGTCTTTGGTGACGTGACCGATCAGGAAAACCGGCATCGACTTCCGTTTCGCCAGGGTCATCAGCATGCCCGCCGTTTCCCTGATCTGCGAGATTGATCCGGCGGCGCCGCTCGCTCTCGTCGAAAACGTCGTCTGGATCGAGTCGATGATCGCGGCCGCGGGCGGGGCCTTCTCGAGTTGCTCGAGGATCTTCTCGACGGAGGTCTCCGAGAAGAGCAGAATCTTCTCGCTCAGAGTTCCGAGACGATGGGCACGGGTAGCGATCTGGCTGGTCGATTCTTCACCAGAGACGTAGAGAACCTCTCCGTGAACCGTCAGTCTTTCGGCAAGCTGGAGGAGGAGGGTGGACTTTCCGATGCCGGGCTCTCCGCCGACGAGAGTCACGGCGCCCGGAACGAGACCGCCACCGATGACCCGGTCGATGCTCGCGAGACCGGTGGAGATCCGGCGGGACGAGTCGCCGCCGACCTTCGAGATCGGTCTGGGAGGTTCACTGCCTCCGAGACTCGACCTCGGCGATGCTGTGTCCTTCCGTGAGGAGGTCTCCTCGACGAAGGTGTTCCAGGCGGAGCAGTCGGGGCAATGGCCCAGCCACTTCGGTGACTGATGTCCGCACTCCGAGCAGGTGAACCAGCTCGTCTCCCGCTTCGCCACGGTTCGGGTCGGTCCTACGCCGGCTCGGGAATCGGGATGTCCGCGCTGCCTTCGGCACCGGGTGCGATCGTCATGGAGTCGTCGGGACCCTCCGATGGATAGAAATCCTTCTCATGGAGAAAGTTCCTGCCAGTCTCTTCCTCGAGGATCTGGTTAACCTCGGCGCCGTCGAGCGTCTCCTTCTCGAGAAGCCGCTTCGCGATCTTCTCGAGAGAGCTCCTGTGCTCGGTGATGATTTCCTTTGAGGTCTTGTAGGCCCGGTCGATGATCCGGCGGACCTCGGAGTCGATCTGCTGAGCCGTGGACTCAGAGAACTCCTGAGGCTGAGACATCTCACGTCCGATGAACACCGTTTCACTGTTTCGTCCGAAAGAGATCGGGCCGAGCTCCGACATCCCCCACTCGGTGACCATTCGACGGGCGAGCCCGGAGGCCTTCTCGATGTCATTGCCGGCGCCCGTGGTGATCTCGGTCAGGAAGATCTCCTCGGCGATCCGGCCGCCCATCAGCACCGCCAGGTTCGCCTCGAGATAGTGCTTCGAATACGAGTACTTATCCTCGGTCGGGAGCTGCTGGGTCAGACCGAGGGCGCGTCCGCGAGGGATGATCGTGACCTTGTGGAGAGGATCGGCGGTAGGCAGGACAGCTGCGACGACTGTGTGTCCAGCCTCGTGGTAGGCCGTGATCTTCTTCTCACGGTTCGACATGACCATGCTCTTCCGCTCGACTCCCATCATGACCTTGTCTTTGGCGAACTCGAAGTCGTGCATACCGACCTTCTTCCGGTCGTAGCGCGCCGCGTTGAGAGCCGCTTCGTTGACGAGATTGGCGAGATCGGCGCCGGAGAAACCGGGAGTGCCGCGGGCGATGACCGCAACATCGACATCCTCGGAGAGGGGAGTGTTGCGGGTATGAACCTTCATGATGCCTTCGCGGCCCTTGAGATCAGGCAGATCGACGACGACGCGGCGATCGAAACGCCCCGGGCGGAGAAGTGCAGGATCGAGGACGTCGGGACGGTTGGTGGCAGCAACGAGAATGACGCCGTCGTTTCCTTCGAAACCGTCCATCTCGACGAGAAGCTGGTTGAGCGTCTGCTCGCGCTCATCGTGTCCTCCACCGAGACCCGCGCCGCGGTGACGACCGACCGCGTCAATCTCGTCGATGAAGACGATGCAAGGGGCGTTTTTCTTGCCCTGTTCGAACAGGTCACGCACACGAGAGGCTCCGACGCCGACGAACATCTCGACGAAATCGGAACCGGAGATCGAGAAGAACGGGACGTTCGCTTCGCCGGCAATCGCCCGCGCGAGAAGGGTCTTACCCGTTCCGGGAGGCCCCATCAGAAGCACACCCTTCGGAATTTTGCCGCCGAGCTTTGTGAACTTCTGCGGCTCCTTGAGGAACTCGATGATCTCCTGCAGTTCGACCTTTGCCTCGTCAACGCCAGCGACGTCCTTGAACGTGACTTTTTTCGCGCTGCCGGACAGAAGCTTTGCCTTCGACTTGCCGAACGACAGTGCCTTGTTGCCGCCTGACTGCATCTGCCGCATGAAGAAGATCCACAGCCCGATCAGGAAGATGATCGGTGCCCAGGTGATCAGCGCCGTCAGAAACGAGCCGTCACGTGGTTCCTCGACTTCGATTTTTACGTTCTGTTCGCGGAGCGAGCTGACGAGGTCGTCGTTCACAATCGCGAGCGTCGTGAACTTCTGATCACTCTCCAGCGTCCCACGAATCTTATTTCCCTGGATCGTTACTTCCTCGACATGACCTTCTTCGACCCGCTGGAGGAAATCGCTGAACGCGATGTCAGTGGGCGTGTCTTTCGTCTGCTGGAAGAAGCTCCAGAGCATCAGAACCAGAACGATGACGACAACCCAGAGCAGCGCTGTTTTCACAGTGGAATTCAAGAACCAGCCTCCCGGGGCGCGACGACGTGATTGAAGGGCTCGGCGCGCCGTTTGCGATAGTAACCTTCATGATCGCAGCTTAATTCTGTCAGATCGGAGCGATCGACCGAAGCCATTCGAGCTGGACTGCTGCGGGTGAATTGGAGAAGACACGGAAGCTCTTCCGAGCCTCTGCCATCTTCGGTGACGTGGAATGGGCTCATCCTCGCAAAATGGCGTCGAGCAGACCGGGAAATCGCCGCTCGAGCTCTTCCCGGCGAAGAGAAATGCATCGCTAGTGTTCCTTCCTGCCGTACGTGAATGACTCCTGCCTCGCGCAGTACCTTGAAGTGGTGCGATGCGGTCGATTTCGCCACGGGAAGATCAACTCCTCCACAAGGCCTCTCTCCCTCGCACGCGAGCTGCTGCACGATCTCCAGGCGCACGGGATCGGAAAGTGCATAAAGTATCGTCGGAAGCTGAAACGACTCAGAGTCAGGATGAAGTAATGGTTTCACGGTAGCGAGAATAAACCCCTTGATTCGATCGTTCGATAACCATAGAACAACGAACCCACAGGAGGTCTTCCATGTCCGACAATGTCCATAACGTCACAGATCAGGATTGGGAGCAGTCAGTCCTCAATTCCGATCAACCGGTGCTCGTCGATTTCTGGGCGCCGTGGTGCGGCCCGTGCCGAGTTCTCGGTCCGACGATCGAGAAAATCGCCGAAAGCTACAACGGCCGCGTGAAGGTCGCGAAGCTGAACGTCGATGACAATCAGCAGACGGCAGCCAAGTACGGTGTCATGAGTATCCCGACGATGATTCTCTTCAAAGGTGGCAAGCCGGAGAAGCAGATCGTGGGGCTGGTGCCCGAGCAGGCGATCGCCAAGGTGCTCGACGAGCACGCTGCCGCAGCGAGCTGAGAATTCAGCAGATCGATTCTAAAAAGAGGCGGCCTCGTGCCGCCTCTTTTGCGTTCATCTGTGCCGCTCACGCAATCCTCGCCGGCGACTCTCGTTGCGACGACCTCAGGCGACCGGATGAATGGCCTCGAGGGCCAGCATCACTCCGAGACCCAGCAGAAAGTAGCGCCCGATCCTGGCGTCCGCGTCACTCTGGCGGTGCATCTCCGGGAGAAGCTCGTACACGCTGATGTAGATGAACGTGCCTGCGGAGAAGAGGATCAGCCGGCCCACTGCCGCCTGCGGTGTGGCTCCTACGAGAGGAATCAGCACCTCCGCGAGAAGTACCCCCACGGGAATCATCAGCAGCGCCGCACCGACGAAGAGCAGGATCCGGGACTTGCGATACCCGCCGTGCAGCATCAGCAGTGAGAGAGAGAATGTCGTGGGAATCTTGTGGAGGATCAGCGCTGTAAAAATCGCCGGGGTCACTTCCGGTACGTGGTGACCGGAGCCCAGCGCCACGCCATCGATCAGATCGTGCAGCAGGATTCCGATGAATGTCAGGATTCCGAGCTCGTAGAAGGTTCCGTCGTTCTCGTCGTGGGGGTGATGGTCGAGTGCCAGTTGCTCGATCAGATAGAGCGTGAGAAATCCGAGCAGCATCGCCGGAAAGCTGCGAGCTCCCACCATCTCGAACGCTTCCGGAATCATGTGGAGGAAGGCAGCGCCGAGAATCATCCCCGCTCCGACCGAGATCCACTGGTGAGCGCGGAAATGTGACCAGGTGAAGAATAGCGGTAACACGCCGGCGATCAGTCCGGCGACGATGATGAAGATGCTGAGGATGTAAGGATCTGTGGGCATGCGGGCGAGATTATATGTTGAGTCGTCGACTCACACTGACGTGTGGTCCTGAAGCGGAGATGGATCTCTTCCGGCGGGCGCAATAAACTCCGGCTGCGGCCATGTTGACGCGACCGCTGCGACATTCGTTTCATTCCTCGGCATCACGAGGTCCGATCGACCGGCATCCGAGAGACAAGATACCCATGGCTGTTGAAGCAACCACACCATTCTGGCTCCGTCAGTACACCAGGCTGACCGCCGTCTCGACCCTGTTCCTGATTTTCGCCGGGGCGATGGTCACGAGCACTGATTCCGGTCTGTCAGTGCCGGATTGGCCACTCTCTTACGGGCAGTTGATGCCCCCGATGGTGGGAGGGATCTTCTACGAACACGGGCACAGGATGATCGCCTCGTTCGTGGGTTTTCTCACACTGGTGCAGGCATTCTGGCTCCAGTTCCGCGAGCCGCAGCGTTTCGTCCGGGTTCTCGGGTGGACTGCGCTGACGGCCGTGATCCTTCAAGGTTTGCTCGGGGGGCTGACGGTACTCTTTCTGCTGCCTACGGCGATCTCGGTATCTCATGCGGGACTGGCCGAGCTCTTCTTCTGCGTGAATGTCTCGATCGCATTCTTTACGTCGGTCGCGTGGCATCGCCGCAAGACCGCTGCTCCGTACGTCTCGAGCCACTCTCTTTCCACCGCAACAAAGGTTCTGGTCGGGATGGTCTACGCGCAGATACTGGTCGGCGCGCTCATGCGCCACCTCGGTGCCGGACTGGCCATTCCGGACTTCCCCCTGTCACAGGGGCGGCTGGTCCCGATTTTCGCGTCGACGGAGATCGTCGTCAACTACATGCACAGGGTCGGCGCCGTTCTCGTCACCGCGGCGGTGATCGCCGCGGCAGTTTTTGCGTTTCGGAATGGCAGCGCGGCCGCGAAGAGATTTGCGTCGGGCTTGATGCTGCTGGTGGCGGTCCAGGTGACTCTCGGCGCCTTCACGGTGTGGTCGGGGAAGAATCCGGTCATCACGAGTCTGCATGTCGCCACCGGTGCTTCCATACTGGCCGTGTCGCTCCTGCTGGCGCTGGTTTCGCACCGCCCTGTTGCGGCTGATCCGACCATCGAATTGACTGAAGAGGGGAGCCGTGTAACGGCATGAGCGAGATGGCCGTAACTACAGTTGACCGAGGCTTCGGAGCTCTCATGCGGGACTTCATGGAGCTCTCGAAGATGCGGATCGTATTCATGATCCTGATCACGACCGCCGCCGGATATCGCCGTAGGTGCGAGAGGGAGCGATCGATCTTTCTCTCCTCCTCCACACCATGGCGGGCACGGCTTTCGTGGCGATGGGTGCGAACTCGGCGAATCAGGTCATGGAGCGCGACTACGACGCACTGATGAAGCGAACGAGCCGCCGGCCCCTGCCGGATCATCGCATGAGCACTGTCGTCGCGACGGCGTTCACGCTCTCGGTCACGGTCATCGGACTCGCCTGGCTGGCAACGGAAGTGAACGTTCTGTCGAGCGTGCTCGCGGGGATCACCTGGCTTACGTATCTCGGCCTGTACACCCCTTTGAAGCGGGTGACATCGCTTTCGACTCTCATCGGATCATTCCCGGGAGCGATCCCTCCGATGATCGGATGGGCTGCTGCCACAGGGGCCTTGTCGAACGGCGCCTGGGCGATGTTCGGGATTCTTTTTCTGTGGCAGATGCCTCATTTTCTGGCGATCGGCTTTCTGTACAGTGACGATTACCGGAGAGCGGGATTCAAGATGCTCGGTGTCATCGACGAGACTGGTATCCGTTCCGGTCGACAGGCATTCTGGTTCGCGATGGCGTTGCTTCCACTGAGCCTGATGTTGCCGGCGACGGGCGTGGGCGGCTTCTTCGTCATGATCGGCGCATTCGGACTCGCCCTCGGTTTTGTGTACGCCGCGTGGCGCTTCTACAAGACGCGCGACAAGGTGACGGCCCGCTCCCTCTTCATGATCTCGAACCTCTATCTCGCCGCGGTCATGACGATTGCGGTGGCCGGAGCGCTCTTCTGATCGCTCCCTCGGGAGACGTATGCGATCCGCGATATTTGTTTCGTTCACTCTGATCCTTCTCTCTTGCACCTCACCGGAGCCGCTTCCTGATCTCGGCCCTGTTCCCGACTGGAATCTGCAATCAGCGCAGGGCGGAGACATGTCGAGCTCGGATCTCCGCGGAAATGTCCTGATCTACGACTTCATCTTCACGAGGTGCGCGGCCACATGTCCGATGATGACCGCTCGAATGGGTGGAGTTGCCTCTCATCTTCGATCACAGGATGTTCGGTTCGTCTCGATCAGCGTCGATCCGGAATGGGACCGTCCCGCGGTGCTCCGGGAGTATCGCGATAAAGTCACGAGCGACCGTCGCTGGATCTTCCTCACGGGAACCAGGGAAGAAGTGCAGGAGCTGTCCGTCGATGGCTTTCATCTGGCGGCCGAGCCTCCCGAGGAGAGCGTCGAGAGTGGGCCAGTGGTTCACAGCACCAAGTTCATTCTCGTCGACCGGGATGGCTCGATCCGCGGCTACTACGACTCGTTGAGCCCAGAGATGATGGACTCTCTCGAGCGGGATGCGCGGCGTCTGCTGAAAGACTGATTTGCACTAGCCCGCATTTCTCACCAGCTTTCTACTGCGTCGGCGGATAGCGGCGCGTCTGCTGCGTTCCGCTCGACCCGGCTCCTCGACATAGTGTCGACTATGTCTGCGGGGCCGGATCTTCGCGCGCCTTGCATCCACACCACTCTCCACCGACTCGCTACGACACCTGGTGAGAAATGCGGGCTAGCCATCGGTCTTCGTGACCACTCTGGTCCCGGAGATCCTGTCGGCGAGCGATTTCTTCTCGCCGAACATCGCCGGAACGAAACCGAGGCCGAGAGTGAGGATCGACAGGACGGTGCCAGCCCAGCGCCGCGCCGCACGCCGCAGGTCGACATCTCCCAGGTTCTGCGAGACGACCCGTATATCCATGATGGCGGCGCCGATCGTCTTGCCCCACACCATCCATCCGAGGGAGAGGTAGTAGAGCGAGACGATGAAGAGGAATCCGACCACGGCCAGACGTGCCGAGTTGGCGCTGTCCCCTTCGGGGATGATGGGACTCATGGCGACTGCAGCAGCGATGAACAGGGAGAGATCGATGACAAAGGCAATCATGCGTCGCATGAGCGGAGCCTGCCGCGAAATGGTTGCGGGAAGCTCCGGCATCTCCGACGCCGTTCCGCGGAGCTCAATTTCATCGAATCTGGCCAATTTGCTCGCCTCTTTTACCGAAGGGGGAGATATTTGATGAAAATCTCGTACATGAGATCTTTTGGCCGATCGTTGTAGAGCTGAGCGATCTCGAGGCTGCGTCGGGCCATGGCGTCATTCGGATCGTCTTCGAGAACGAGAGAAAACTCCTCGATTGCCCGCTGATGATCATCGTTCTTGAGTGCTGTGACTCCCAGATTGAAATGAGCGTTCACGAGCATCTCTCGGGCGTTGACGCTTGTGGGTTCGGCCTCGAGAACTGCTGAAAGCTCGTCGATCGCCTCGGCGTAGCTGCCCTGGGCGAACAGAGTGGTCGCCGCCTGGAGCTTGGAGACCTGGCGAGTCGCGTTCTCGTACATGTCTCGATCCGTGCCCTCGAGCGGCTTGAGCTTCGCGGCCTCTTCGAAGGCAGTCTTCGCCGTGATGTAGTCTTCCTCCTGGAACGACGATCGGCCTTGTGCAAGAAATTCGTCGCGAACCTCATTCATCGGTCTGCCGCCGACCATGCCGCCTTTTTCCGCCTGCTGCTGACGGTACTGAGCAATGAGCTGAAGAGCCTGTTCCCTCATCGGATCTCCCGGTTCGACGCTGGAGAGGACCGAGATTGCCTGGGGGTAATCGCCCCCTTCGGCGAGAAGCCGGGCGCGATTGATCTTGCCCTGAGTCGCCGCAGTGTCCACCTGGGCAGGCTCGTCTCCTCCGAGCATCGACCAGCCGAACCAGGCGCCGACTGCGAGAACGGCCACTGCCAGCACCGCCAGGATGAGCCCCCGGGGAGATTTCTTCCCGGCTGCCCGCGGCGTGGTCGCGGCGTTGGACGGTTTGTCGCTGGTCCGGGGAGGCGGGGGAGGAACGGAAGCCTCCTCTTCGTACATGTCACCCTGATAGATCGAATCGTCGTGGTCGATCGCAGCCGGGGGAGGGGGCGGTGGCAGGGAAGAGCTTTCGGAAGCACCTCCAGCGGTTGCGGCGGAGTGATCATCGAGCTTTTCGAGATACTCTCCCGCTCTGAAGTTGCTGTCGTCCTGGGCGAGTACTTCTTCGAAGGTCTGTCGTGCAGTCTGGTAGTCGCCGCGATCGTAGGCGGCGACACCGCTCGTGACCAGATCATCGAGACGCTGATCGGCACTGCGCTTTCTCTCTTTCGCCTGCTCGATTCGCTCGGAGGCCTGTTCGTTCGTGACGTCGATCAGGAAGATCTTCGACCACGAGTCGATGGCTCCCTGGTAGTCCCCCGATTCGAAAAGGTCGTCGCCGTCGCGTAGATAGTTCTCGATCTTCTGCTGATCGCTGTCGGAGACCTCGACGTCACCGGTCGAGAAGTCGAAGGTCTGCGCTTCTCCTACGACAGGCTCGGACACTGCTGGTTGGGCGATGGGCGGCTCGCTCTGATCCGGTTCCTCTTCGAGTGTGAATCCGAAGTTTGCAGCTTCGTCCGCTCCTGAATCGGGAGCGGCTGCGACTGGCGGCTCCGACTCGCTGGCGGCCGTGTCGTCGCTCTCGGGAGCCGAAAAGTCGAAACCGGGTGCGGCGTCGGCCACGGCAGGCTCGTCTGTGGCCGAAGAGGGCGTTTCGGGCTCTCCAGACGGCGCAACAAACCCGCCAAATCCGCCGGACGGCTCCTCTGGCTCGTCCGACGCGCCGAAAGCACCCGTGAACGGGGAGCTGTCCCCGCCGAAGTCGAAGCCCGATCCGCCAGAATCTGCAGTTCCAGTCTCTTCTGCGTTGCTGATTTTGGCCGACACGGCACCGATGCCCGGATGCTGAGGATCGAGCGACTCCGCCTTCTGGATCATCGTCCGCGCCGCGGCGTTGTCTCCGCGTTCGGCAGCCTGCTCGGCCTCCTGGAGAAATTGTCTGACGAACGGATCGGCTTCGAGCCGCTCATTCGCCTGCTGGCCGATCCGCTGAGCCTCTTCGTTGCCGGGATCTGCCGAAAGAATTGTGTTGCAGAGCGCAACGGCCTCTTCGTACTTGCCGGCGTTGAGCGCTTCGAGGGCCTGGAGGGTCCGACCCTCATCGGCCCCGGCCGCTGGTGAGCTGTCCGAGAGGGCGCCGTCCCTCAGAGCATACAGCTCCTGGAGATCGACTGGCGCCGCGGGATCCTTCGCCTTCTGGCGGAGTTTTCTCGCCGGCTCGAAACGATCATCCATTTCGAGGATCAGGTCGCAGCCAGCTACGACTTCGTCGAGCTGTCCGTCGTCGAACAAGGCGAGCGTATGGGAGAAGGTCGAAAGGACCCGTTCCTTCACTTCGGACGCCAGAGAGGGATTGCCTGGATATGAGTTTGCTGTCATGCTTTTTGAACCCGTGCGCTGGATTATAGCAGCGGCGGCGTGACTGTTCCCGCCTGTCATCTATTAAGCAGAAAGAGGAAGCGAGATGCAATACCACTCGACCGAAGATGCCCCACGGGCAATCGGCCCCTACTCCCAGGCAGTGAGTCATGGACAACTCGTGTTCACCTCGGGGCAGATCGCTCTCGACCCCGCGACCGGTGCGATCGTCGATGGAGACTTCGAGACAAAGGTTCGGCGCGTTTTCGACAATCTCAAAGCCGTACTTGCGGCTTCCGGATCCGATCTTGGAGACGTGGTCAGAGCCACCGTCTATCTGACCGATCTGTCTGATTTTCCCAGGTTGAATGCGATCTATGAAGAGTACATGGGAAACCATCGGCCTTCACGCAGTACAGTCGGTGTCGCCGCTCTGCCGATGGGATCCCCCGTCGAGATCGACATGATCGCCGTGCTGTCGAATCGTCGCAGCAGCTCCTGACGCGACCTTCCAGCGGTGCGGGGATGGGATGAACTGTCATCCTGAGCCGCCGGAGCGCAGCGGAGGACGGTCGAAGGATCGCGTGGAGCCGACTGTCAGTACGGAAAGAGCGCGACAGTCAGGACGTACGCGATCCTTCGCTGGCGCTCAGGATGACTTCGCCCGGTGGTCCGGTCCGCAAACAGCGTCAACATTTGGCACTCCGGTTGCTATCAGTTAAAATAACTGATGAGTCCGATGAGCAATCCATCCTTCAAGAACATCCTCTTTCTGGCGACCCTGATGCTCTCCGCTCCGCTGCTGGAGGGTGCGACCCGCCTCACGTATGACATCGGAGGCTCGCCTCGGGCCATCGCCTGGGACCGGCAGTCTCTGCCGATCGAGTTCGTTGTCGACGGCGCAGCGATCGGTGCAGCAAATCCTTCGCTACGACAAGCCGTCGCCACGTGGACTGACGCGTCGGAAGGGACAATCTCATTCGAACTTTCTGAAGGTACCGCACGGGCGGGACAGGATGGCAGCAACGTCATCGCTCTGAACGACACTCTTCTCTCGCAGAACGGGGTGCTCGCATTCACCACTTCCTGGTTCGACGACAACGGCCGGATCATCGAGTCCGACATACAGGTGGATCGCTCGCAACTTCCCAACCTCAATGCACTGCTGACTCACGAGCTGGGCCATTCGCTCGGTTTCGACCATTCGCCGATGCTGTCGTCCGTGATGTACCCCTACGTACCGGAGAAGGGCACTCTGCGCCTCGATCTGGACGACCGGCTTGCCCTGAGGGCGGTCTATCCCCCGCTGCAGGGAGGAGGGGCGATCTCAGGCGTGGTCGAAGGATCGACCGGCCCCGTGTGGGGCGCCCAGGTCGTCGCCGTCGACGCTCAGGGGCAGCCTGTGTCGTCGACTTTGAGTGGACCAGACGGCAGCTTTCTTCTCGTGTCGCTTCCCGCCGGCAGCTACGAAGTCTATGCCGAGCCACTCGATGGGCCCGTGAGTCCACGAAACTTCTCGGGCGTTTGGCGGCGCGTCTCGGCGGAGGCTTTCCCGACGGCATTCTTCAGCCCCGAGGGGGTTCGGATCGGGAGTACGGAGCGACGGGAGGGACTGCGGCTTACGGTTTCGGATCAGCCCTCCTCCCTCAACCCCCGATGGATCGGTCGGATCAATCCTTCCGCGGGCGAGCTGGTTCTCGACTCGATGGTCGTCGAGGTAGGTGCCGGAGAGAAATTCTCTCTGGCCATCGGTGGGGACGGGTTCGTCAGTGGCATGACGGAGTTCACCGTCTCCGGCGGCGATGTGAAGAGGCTCTCCGATTTCAAGTACGGCTCGAATTACGTCTGGGCCGATTTCGAAGTCGATGCCGACGCGGCACAGCGCTCTGCCGTGATCATGGTTGACAGCGGAAGCGAGCGTGCCACGCTCACCGGCGGTCTCAGAATCTCCACCGCCGAGGGGAGCGACGATCGAAGACGGACGACCAGACGCCGCTAGCTTCCGTTAGTTACGCGCTGCCTGCCTGCGACGTGAGCAGTGTCGCGAGGCGGTCGAAATCGTCGAGAGTCAGAGTTTCCGCCCGGACTGCGCTCTCCAGACCCGCCTCTTCCACGGCACTCTCGACCCGAGCTTTGGAAAGCCCGTTCCAACCATCCAGATTGTTCGTGAGTTTCTTTCGGCGCTGTCTGAAGCTCGCGCTGATGATGCTCTCGAGCAGCTCAGGGGCATTGGTGATGGGCGGCTTCACGATCTCGAACGCGACGACCGCTGAGGACACTTTGGGACGCGGAAAGAACGACGATGGGCCCAGATTGAGAATGATCCGCGGACGTGCATAGAGACGGGTAACCAGAGTCAGATAGCCGTAGTCCGGGTCTCCCGGTGTCGCAATGAATCTTTCGGCCACCTCACGCTGCACCATGAAGACTCCGCCGCGGCAGAGAGGAGATTTCAGCACACGCCGGATGATCGGATTCGCGACGTTGTACGGCAGGTTGCCGACCGCACGAAAGGGGGAGGAGGGGAGAGGAGCCTCGAGTGCATCCCCCGAGATCACTTCGACGTTCTCGCTCTCGTACCGTCTACGGAGTTTCTCGATCAGCAGAGGGTCGATCTCGATCAGAATGAGCGGATAGGCCAGCTCGACGAGCCGGTCGGTGAGAGCCCCTTCGCCAGGACCGATCTCGAGCACCACCTCGCCCGGCGCCGGCTTCACGGCGTCGGCGATCCTGCGGACGGCGCCCGCATCTCGAAGGAAGTTCTGCCCCCAGCGCTTTCTGTGGGGGTGTCTGGAATGGTTTGAGCTTGACATGCTTTACGGAACGGCAGCGATGAACTGCCGGTGATCATAGAGGATAACGTGATGAAGGATCTGAATTCGCCCTCGACGATCGACCGGCACATGTAGAATCAGCCGATGACGGAACTTCAACAGCAGGAAATTCACGACCGGATGGCACAGGGCCATCAGAAACTGGCGCGCCTGCGGCAGGAAATCGGCCGTGTCGTGATCGGTCAGCGGGAGCTCGTGGACCGTCTTCTGATCGCGCTCATCATCCGTGGCCATCTGCTCGTGGAGGGCCTTCCGGGACTCGCGAAAACGCTCGCCGTCAAGACCCTCGCCGCCTCGATCGACGGCTCCTTCAAGCGCCTGCAATTCACACCTGATCTGCTGCCCGCAGACATCACCGGCACCTTGATCTACGATCCGCGCCAGGGAACCTTCACGCCTCGTTTCGGACCGATTTTCGCCAACCTCGTTCTGGCCGATGAGGTGAACCGCGCCCCCGCGAAAGTACAGAGTGCGTTGTTGGAGGCGATGCAGGAGCGGCAGGTCACCATCGGGGAGACCACCTATCGGTTGCCCGATCCGTTCGTCGTGATCGCAACGCAGAATCCGATCGAGCACGAGGGTACCTACACCCTGCCCGAGGCTCAGGTCGACCGCTTCGTGATGAAGGCGCTCGTCGATTATCCGACGACCGAGGACGAGACACGCATTCTCAATCTGTATCTGGAGCCGGGCCGGGAGGAGATCACCGTAGAGAAGGTGATGGATATCGCCGACGTGCACGAGATGACGAGCCTGGTTGCGCGGGTTCATGTGGATGAGCGGATCATTCGCTACATCGTCGATATCGTGACCTCGACGCGCCGCCCGGCGGACTACGGAATGACCGATCTGACACGACAGCTCGAGTTCGGAGCGAGTCCCCGCGCCTCGATCGCGTTCGCGCACGTTGCAAAGGCGCTTGCCTTCATGAAGGGGCGTGACCACGTGATCCCCGAGGACGTGAAGGCCATCGCATGTGACGTTCTGCGGCATCGACTACTGCTGACCTACGAGGCTGCCGCGGACAGAGTCACCGCCGACCAGATCGTCGACCGGGTACTGAACACGATCCGTGTGCCGTAAGGGCAGGAGATTGAAAGCGTAGGAGACCCGCTGTCATCCTGAGCCGCCGGATCCCGCAACGCGGGAGAAGGACGGTCGAAGGATCGCGTACGGCCCGACTCTCACGACCGAAGTACGCGACAGTCAGGACGCACCCGATCCTTCGCTGCGCTCAGGATGACACTTTGATTCGATGATTGGCCTGGACTGGGTCGGATTTCCCTTTCCCGGGATGACATCCAGCCGGTCCTCCGTTTACCAAGCTGACTGATGGGACTGCTCAACTTGTTCAGGCGTCGCCCGCCGCAGCGGCAGCCAGCTTCGGCTCGGCGGATGCGGGAGCTGGAGATCATCACGGCCAGGCTCGTGCGCGCAGGGATCGCGGGACAGGTACAGGCAGCCTTTCATGGGCGAGGCATCGAATTTTCGCAGGTGCGTCTCTACCATCCTGGAGACGATGTCCGAACGATCGACTGGAACGTGACCGCCAGGAGCGGGGTCCCGCACGTCAAGGAGTATGTCGAGGAGCGGGACCTGACCGTGATGCTCTGTCTCGACGTATCGGGCTCGATGGGGTTCGGGTCGCTCGATCGCCGCAAGATCGACGTCGCGAGTGAGCTGATCTCCGTGATGGCGTTCGCGGCGCGGATGAATCGCGATCGTATCGGGCTGCTCCTGTTCTCCGACCGCATCGTGGAGTTCATCCAGCCGGGGCGGGATCGGAGTCGCGCCCGCCAGATCATTCATTCCGTTCTCGAAGCGGCCGGCAGACCCGCCGGCCGCAGTGACCTCGACGGCGCCATACGTTTTCTCGAAAAGGTCCTGCGCCGCCGTGCCGTCGTTGTCGTTCTCTCCGATTTCATCGACGTCGCGCCATCCGCCCTCTCCAGGCTGCGCCGCCGCCACGATGTGGTCGCGATGCGTATCACCGATCCTCGCGAAGAGCGCCTGCCCGCCACCGGTCTGGTACGAGTCGTTGATCTCGAGACGGGTGAGCCGCTCGAGATTGATCTCTCCGTGGCAGATGTCTCGAAGCCTGGCGAGCGACGTGATGCGGAGCTGCGCCGGGAGATGACCAGAGCGGGCGTGGATTCACTCACTCTCTCGACCGCCTTTCCGTATGAGCGCCAGATCATCGAGTTCTTCGCGCGGCGCAGCTCCCAGCGAGGAAGAATCAGGTGAGGGCGACGTTCACCGCGGCCGCGCTTCTGCTGATTGCCGTAGTGGCGCAGGGGCAGGGAGTCACAGGGCCGACCGTCGGAGACCCGATCGAGCTCGATCTCGGGCTGAAGCCGGGAGAGCGAGCCGAGCTGGAGACATTGGACGCTGTGGAGCTGCTCGATCAGCTCGAAGGTCGTGTCATCGTGCGGGGGTTCGAGCCCGGTACGCATGCGCTCAGATTCACTGCCACCGATGCCGCTGGCAACACCCGGCAGATCACCGGCGCGGTGGAGATTGCTTCCGTTCTCCACCCTGACGATGACCTCGAGCCTGCGCCTCTCGCCCCTCCGCTGCCATTCGATCAGAATCATGCTGCGTGGATCGCGATCGGAATCGTCGCCGCAGGTGCCGGTTGCAGTCTGGCTCTATCTGTTTTGGGTGCCGCGTCACAATCAAATCCCGCCCGGCAACCAGCGTCTCTGCCACAGAGGAGCTGATGAGGACGATCGAGCGGGTCCGCCGAGATGTCTCCTTCGGATGAGCGATTCGCACTTCTGGCAGAAGCGGTCCGCGCATTCCTCGCGCGCGTCGATCCACGGCTCGGCCGGGCGCTGACGAGCACGGAGGTCGTGGAGAAGCTGGGAGACCAGGTCCCGGACTGGATCATTGCTGATGTACGTGACATTCTCGGTGAGGGAGACTACGCCAAATTCTCGCAATGGGGAGGCCGGGCCTCCCGCTTCGAATCCATCGTCAAAGAAACCGTCGGATCTTGCCGTGCTCGATCGAGGGAAGGCCGCCAGATGATGACCTTCGCGTCACCGCTATGGTTCCTCGCCCTGCTCCTCGTGATCGGCCGGGTGATCTGGCTCGTCGCCGATCGAAGGAGGAACTTGACCGCATTCGGGTATTCATCCCTTCGCCTGGTCAGTCGGTCACCCTCGATCCGAACACGGACCCGTTGGATGCCGGTGATTCTCGAGGTCTCTGCCATGGTGTTGATCATCGCGGCCCTCGCCCGCCCGCAGGTCGTCGAAGCCACGTCTGACGAGCAACTCGGTATCGACATCGCGATCGTGCTCGATGCCTCGGGGAGCATGGCCGCCGAGGATTTCCGGCCGAGAAATCGATTTGCTGTCGCGAAAGAGCTGATCGACGAGTTCATTTCGAGGCGCTTCTCGGACAGGATCGGACTCATCACTTTCGGCACACGTGCGGCCACCCGCGTACCGGTGACATTCGATCTCGTGGTCGCGCGGCAGGCGCTCGAAGATGCGAGGGTCGGCGAGAACGGCGACGGGACCGCGATCGGGCAGGCAGTGGCTACCGCCGCGAACCGGCTCCGACCTTCTGAAGCAAAGAGCCGGGTGATGATTCTTCTGACCGACGGGGTGAACAACGCCGGCTCGATCGATCCCCTGACTGCCGCGAGTCTCACGGCGAAGTTGGGGATCCGGATGTACGCGATCGGTGTGGGGAGCCGCGGCCCGGTTCCGATTCCGGTGTCGGTTCAGGACGCGCTCACCGGCGCGATCACCACTCGCTACCAGTTCATCCGGGCGGATCTCGACGAAGAGATGCTCACCGAGATGGCGGAGATGACGGGCGGACAGTACTTCCGTGCCACGGACGAAGCGGCGCTGAGCGACATCCTGAACCGTATCGATCAGTTGGAGACGAGCCGACTTTCAGCTCCGAAGCGCCAGATCGTTCACGAGCTCTATGGAACGCCGCTACTGTTCGGGATCGTGCTGATGGTTTTGTCGATCGCAGGAGGGGAGACGCTATGGATGCGTTTGCCCGTCTGACCTTCGGAACACCGTCCGTCCTGTGGGGACTGGTTCTGCTCGTCCCGGCGGCGATTTTTCTTCGGCAGCGTGAACTTCGAAGGCGCCGGCTCGCCAACCGATTCGTCTCCGAGAGGATGAGAGGCGAACTGCTGCCTGCCCGGTTGCTTCGACCGTCACTGCTCACTTTGGGCGCGGCGATGCTCATCATTGCCCTCGCTGGTCCGCAGTACGGTGCATCCGAGCAGATCGTGGAGAATCCGCAGGCGAGCCTCGTTGTGCTGCTCGACACATCCCTTTCCATGGCTGCGGCCGACGTCGGAACGTCCCGGCTCGCGGCGGCACGAGCGGTGATCCAGAAGATCCTCGACGAGTACCAGGGACGGGTCGGGTTGATCGTTTTCGAGGGAAACGCCGAGGTGGTTGCGCCGTTGACCGATGACACGCAGGCGATCTCGTCGCTTCTCGAATCCGTCGGCCCGGCAGAGCTCGTCGTGGCTGGCTCGAATCTGAGGCTGGCGATCACCGCTGGGCTGGAGCTGCTCGAGCGGTCCAGTGTGACCTCCGCTGCAATGCTGCTGATATCGGATGGAGAGCACCGTGCAGAGGATCTGCGTGACGTGCTCGAACGCGCTCGCGAGAAAAAGATCCCCGTTGTCACGGTGATGGTCGGCACGGCCGAAGGAGCGGTCATTCCACTCGAGGATGGGACGGCTCTCGAGGTTGATGGTCAGACTGTCGTCTCGACAGCGCGGGAGGATATTCTCCGCGGGATTGCGCGTGATACTGGCGGGCGGTTCGTCGCCAATCCCTTTTCGCAGAGTGCCGTCGATCAACTCGGTAGAGCCGTTCGGGAACGAGCCTCGGTCAGCGGCACCGAGGCGACGATCTACATGCCGGAGAATCGCTACCAGATTCCATTGTCGCTCGCGCTCCTGTTCCTGCTGATGGGATCCGTCCTGAATCGAGGTGCCGAATGAAGGGCGCGATTGCTCTCATCCTTGCCCTGAGCGCCGGAAGTATCTTCTCGCCGCTCCTTCGTCCCTCCAACTCCCGAGCTCTTTCGGAGGAGGGGCTCGAACAGTTTGCCGATGGCAGGTATGACGAAGCAGCGCAACTCTTCAGTCGCGCTCGGGAACTGAAGCCGGCGCCGGAAGCGACATTCGATCTGGGGACGGCACTCGTTGCGGCAAAAGATCACGCGACGGGAGAGAAAACTCTTCTTTCGCTGACGGGGGATGAAACTCTGTCCGCGGAGAGCTGGTACAACGCCGGAAACAGTCAACTCATCCGAGATGCGCTCGACGAAGCCATCGAATCGTACACGGAGTCGCTGCGCGTCGATTCGTCGAATCTGGCGGCCAAACGAAACCTCGAGATCGCGCTCCAGCGTCGCGAACAGCAACAGAGTGGTGGGTCAGGGGAAGGGGATGACGACGAGCAGGAGGAGGGGCAGAGTCCTGCACCGGGTGATCAGGGAGATGATCAACTCGACCCCGATCTCGAGTCGGTCCTGCGATCGATCGAGCAGCAGGAGCAGGAGGAGTTGTCGCGGATGCGACGCGCGAACGCGATCGGACGTCCTGCGGACTGGTGAGCGGAGAATGAAGCGATCATTGCGGACACTGGCGGTCGTACTTCTGGCGATGCTTGCAGTTCAGACGTTCGGGAGCGAGATCTCCTTCAATCGATCCACGATGCGGTCCGATGACTATGTGATGCTCACCATCGTGCTCGAGGGAGCATTCGTGGGAACCGAACACGTGAGACTGCCGCTCGAGAATCTGACGTTGATCGCGGGCCCCTCGACATCCACGGAGTTCCGGTGGATCAACGGCAAGACATCGCGCCGTCGTGTGCTGACCTACCGGCTTCGCCCGAATGGAGCCGGCTCCGCGGCGGCCGGACCGGTCGTCGTCACTGCGCCCAACGGAGATAAGCTGACGCTGAAGAGGGTGTCGATTGATGTCGTCGACGCCGTCCAGGGCAATGCCGCACTGGAGACAGGGCTGTCGCTGGGTCGTCTTCCTGCCGTCATGGTCGAAGTCTCGAACCGCGACGCTCTGGTGGGGGAGCAGATCGAGGTGAAGTGGTCGCTCTACGGAGACAACATCCGGGGAGTGCAGCTGCTCGAGCTACCGTCACTGGACGGGTTCTGGGTCGAGCAGCTCGACACGGACGAGACGACGCGCGAGGTTTTGCGGGTCGGAGACGAGCTCGTTCAGCGTCAGACGCTCCGTCACGTTCTGCTCTATCCCCTCCGCCCCGGTCCCGCCGAGATCGCTCCATTGGTCGCGTCGGTGCGGGTGTATCAGCCGGACCGGATCGAGGGGATACGGGGATGGAATCCGTTCGGCGGCTCCGTCACCGAACTGGTGCGACAGTCGCGCCCGGTGACGATCGAAGTCTCCGCCCCTCCGGACGCGTCACTGCCGGTGGGCACGTTCGAGCTCTCCTGCACCGAGCCGCGGGTCCCGGCCCAGGGGCCGGTGGCGGTCGAGCTCACGCTGCGTGGAGCGGGTAACCTTCGTGCCGTGGCGGCGCCCGAGCTCGCGGGGACACTCGATGCGGGTGTCGAGATCGAGTCGCTACCCACCACCATCCACGATGGGGCCGGATCGATCGTGATGCAAAGGCGCTGGAGATACCTGATGTTTCCGCGTAGCCAGGGGCCGCTGCGAATCCCGCCGTTGCGATTCAGGTTCTTCGATCCTTCAACACGTGAGACGCGGACGGCGAGCTGTGGCGGATGGACTGCCGAGGTCAGCGCCGCGGAGCCGGTCGTCGCCATGGAGGACGCACCAGTTCCCGAGGACCCGGCAGACGACGAGGGGCGATCATTTGATTACTGGGTGCCGGCGGTGGTGACTGTCGTCGCTCTTCTGATGCTCGTGCCTTTCCTCCTCCGCGTCGTTCGGCGCGACGGGGGGCGAAAGCAGATGCTGAAGCTCGTCGACCGGCCGGCGGAGCTTCGAAAGGCCGTTGAGAGATGGCTGGTGAAGCGCGGACAAAATCCCACTCGACTGAAGAACCAGCCGGGGGAGCGAGGCGACGCATGGAGAAGCCTCAGTTCGCTGCTGGACCTCGTGGAGCGCGAGCCATGGGAGCTCGAGCGCTCAAAACCGGAGCTCCGCCGCCGCCTCGAAGAGCTCCTCGACGAACGCTGACGTAATGCTGAGCGGGGATGTCGTCGCTTCGCCGTCGCCAGTGGACTGGGATGAACTGTCATCCTGAGCCGCCGGAGCGCAGCGTAGGACGGTCGAAGGATCTCGTGGAGCCGACCTTCCGAAAGTTCGGTTCGAGTCAGGACGTACGCGATCCTTCGCTGCGCTCAGGATGACACTCTTACGGCACGGGCAGAGGCCTCACGAAGGTTTGATCGGTCGACCGATTGTCGACATATGAAGCCCAGGCGTAAACCGAGCCTGAGGAGGCCGGCCGGATGATCAGGTACCCATTCGAGACATCCTTCCCCGCAATCGCCCGGAGGGCCCTCCCAATGAAGGCCGTCTGGCCACTCGCCACGAAATACGCTTTCTCCGCGGCCTTGCTTCCATCGCGGTTCCACACCTCGACAGTGATCCCGACGGCGGAGGTCCCGACATTCACTAGGCCCAGGTTTGTTCGATAGCTCTCATCGTCCGAGAGGCCCTGCAGGATGGCACCTCCAGGTCCAATCAACTCGCTCTCCCCGAAACCGGGTATGAACTGCCCGAGCGTGCCGAGAGCGCCCCGATCGTTGAACGTGCGGGCCCACGCGACGACTGGAGTCTCCGCCGGAGTGGAGATCCGATAGAGGCCAGCTCCCTCGAGCGAGAAAATCTCCGTCAGCGAATCCGAGAAGAAAGCGGTCTCGCCCGCGGGAAGCGTGATCTTCTTCGTTGCCGCAGGCGTGCTCGCGCCCCTCGGCAGATAGTCGATCGTGACTTCCGCAGCGGCGGCGCCGCGGTTGGCGAGAGACAGATTCGATCTGAAGAATGTGTTGCCGCCACCTGGAGTGGCTCCGACTCCGTCGATCCATTGTTCACTCTGGGGCTCGAGAGAGTCCGGAACGAAGATCGGATCCGAAGTCGTATTGTCGAGCTTTGAGGCGTAGGCAAAGAAGCGTCCGGTGCCATTGATCCTTACGCTGAAGGTTGCGAGGGCTCCCGCTCCCGCGGCCACGTTGATCCGGTTGACCTGCGTCGCGGAGAAAGGTGCCAGTGAGACGGGTACCGGACTGCCGAGAACGGTCCCGGAAGAGTCGACGACGGTGATCGAGGCGGTGATGGCACTGTCGGTCAGGTTGACCACGCCGATGTTCGAGCGGCTCTCCGTGTCACCACCCAGGCCGTCCATCTGAATCGAGAGCCCATTGGTGCGGTTGAGCCGCACGGCCGGTATGTACTGTCCGAAGCTTCCGGAGAATGCGCTCGGCTCGTTGTAGGTCCGCGCAGTCACCACGGGTGCGACGAGTCCTTCTCCCACTTCCACGATGAGCGCGCCTCCCGTATTGCTGTCAGCGCCGAGGGCTTCGGTGAGGACATCACTGAATGCGACGGACTCGCCCGGAGCGATCGCGATCAGGATGCTCTCGTCGGCATTGCCGGCGGCACCCGCCGGGGTGGGCAGAT
Organism: uncultured Acidobacteriota bacterium; assembly: GCA_963829355.1. GTDB lineage: Bacteria > Acidobacteriota > Thermoanaerobaculia > Gp7-AA8 > JAHWKK01 > CAWHHZ01. Next base: position 46,565 of record CAWHHZ010000022.1, on the reverse strand, counting down.
AGCGGAGACGCACTGCTGTGTCGCCGGCGGAGAGATTCGTCATCCAGAAGGCGCTCCTGAAGAACGAGCCGTTGCCTCCTTCCGCCCGGGCCTGGCCCGGTATGATCATCTGTGGCTCATACGACAGTCCCATATCGAAGATGTAGACCGGACGCGAGATGGAGGCGCTTCCAGCGGAGTTCGATACGGTGAGCGTGACGTCATAGCGTCCCGGGTCGCTATACGTGTGTGTCGGATTCTGGGCTGTCGAAGTCCCCCCGTCACCAAAGTTCCACGTCCATGAGGTCGGATTGCCGCTGGACTGATCACTGAACGCCACGGGCGCGCCGTCGACAGGTGATCGGGTTTGAAGCGCAAAGCCCGCTTCAGGATTGACGATGACGGGTTGGCAATCGCCAGGCAGCGCCACGTTCGTGATCGAGATCGTGTCGAGATAGAAGCCCTCGAACGCAGCTCCCGGATCCGTTGTCAATCGCCAGCGGATTCGTACCGATTGCCCCGCGAACGCTGAGAGGTCGGACGTACTCGCCGTCCAGGGGGTCAGGGCACCGTTCGTCTGCGGTCCGGTGAACGCCCCCTGAGTCGACGAATATCCACAGGCGTTGACCGGCGGGTTCTGAGTCTGGGCGAGGGTAGTCGGATACCCGCCATCCGGTGCCAGGTTGCTCCAGTTCGCGCCCCCGTCAGTCGAGATCTCCACCACGACTCCGTCCCACTGCCACTCGAGGTCGTAGCGCGTCCAGTACTGGAGCGAGGCGGCAGCGCCGAGTTGAAGCTCGGGCGTCACCAGTGACGCACACGTATCTGACGGATACGACCCCCCGATTCCGGCGTAGTAGGACTTGTTGCCGGACTGGGCCTGCGCCGAGGATGTGTCCCACGGGAGCTCTCCAACGAGAAGAGCAGAAGTGTCTCCGGCGTCGTCGGTCCAGGTGCCGAGATCTCCGGGGGCGCCGACTGCGATCGCGGACCGCACCACGGAGTTGTCTTCCTCATTACCGCCATTCGGGCCCGTTCCCCCCGCGATGCGATCCTCGGCACGGACGATGTAGTGGTAGGTCACGCCGGAGTCGATGTCGATGTCGTCGAACCGGGTGACGTTCCTGACTGACGCAATCGGCTCTGACGGGAAGTTGGCGCGATCGGTCGTCCGGTAGATGTTGTAGAGCACTCCATCGCCCAGCGTGCATCCCGCGGTGGCGGGTGCCCACTCGAGGGTGATCTGGCAGTCGGGAGATCCTGCGGTCGCTTTGATGACTCCCGAGAACTCCGGCTGGAGGTCACATGCGCCGGTGGCCTGAACCGTCAAGGCACTGGAGAGTGGCCCCTCGCCGCAGCCGTCGCTGCCTCGGACCCGGTACACATAGGTGACCCCACCCTGAGCGCGGTCATCGGTGAATGAACCGGTCGTGCTCGATCCGATGTACGAGAAATCGTTTTCACCGGCTATCGCCCGGTAGACCTGCGTGCGGGTCGAACCGGCGGCGGGGGACCAGCTCAGGTCGATCCCGAACGTCGGATTCGTTCCGGCAGTGAGCGACACCGGAGCGGCCACCACTCCCGAGGCGCACTGCTTCGACGATACGACCAGAGCGTAACCCTGACGATTTGTTTTCGAGCGACCATTGCCGGGTATGTCTTTGCCGTTGACTGTGACGGTGTAGGTGCCGCCAGCCGGAGCGCTCAGGCGCACCTGCTCAACTGTGTTCAGAGTGTCGGGATCTCCGCCGGTCATCGAGAGTCCCGTCGGATTGAGAACGTTGCCTCTCCAGATCGAGCCTGCACCGCTGACGGAAAGATCGAGATTGTTCACGAGGGCCTTTGCCGCACCGAGCGTCGCCTCCGCGTCGAACCACACGAGGGTGGCGCGAAGCTCCTGACCCGGCTCGACCGTGATCTCGTAGGAATGGCTCTGGCCGGTCCTGATGCCCTGAGAGTTCGGCAGATCGAAGACGCGGCTGTCGCGATCATCTCCGCTGAAGTACATGTTCGAATCGAGGAAAATGCGTCCCCATCCGTACGACTGTCCACCGAATTCACCATCCGCGGGGAGTGGAAGAGTGCCATTCAGCAGCATCGCCTTCAGAAGCGTACCCGTGGGCTCAAACGAGTCGAGCTCGTTGCGTGCGCCCGTGGGGTAGAAGCCCTCGGTGAAGTATTGGCGGAGAAGGGCAGCCGCTCCGGTCGCGATCGGGCTCGCCATCGATGTGCCACTGGAGGACCGTGTTCCGCAGTTCCCGTTGCCGCTGGTGGCGTCACCGGAAGCCGAGATGATCGAGGTTCCGGGGGCGAGGAGGTCGGGCTTGATGCGTCCGTCGCTCACCGGACCGCGGGACGAGAAGCTGGCAATCGTCGTGCTCGTGCCGGACCCGAGTGCGCCGACCGTGATGACGTTCTTCGATACCCCTGGCGTTCCGACTGTCTTTGCATCCGGTCCGGAGTTCCCGGCCGAGGTGAAGATCGCCATCTCCTCGTTTTCGAAGAGAAATCGGTCGGCTTCGGCGTCCAGGATGGTGTAGTCGCCGGCCGTATCACCGCCCCACGAATTGTTGTGCAGCCGCGCGCCGCCGTTGAAAGCCTGCTTGAACATCAGCCCGAGCTCGTCGTGGACGATCAGGCAGCCACCCGAGTTGCCGATGTCCTGGAACAGAAGCTGGGCATTCGGCGCCATGCCGTCGCCAGTATCGATGCCCGCCGCAGTTGGTGACGACGCATTCTGAACGTTGTCTCCGACCGCGCTGCCCGCGACGTGTGTTCCGTGAAAGTTCGTGCGTGACGAATCGTCACCGCATTTCTGATTGTCGTCGTAGGCGTCGGCCCCTTCCTGGACCCAGTAGCCGATGACCTTGTTCGTCGGAAATGAAACGCCTTCTCCAGGGGCAATCGTCTCACTCGCCGTGGTCACTGCGGAGTGGCCATTGAGGTTGTTGAAAAAACACATGTCGATGTCGGCACCGGAGTCGGCGACCGCGACAATCTGCCCGGTCCCCGTCAGCCCATGGTCGAAGATTGGACGGCCGGCGGCGCTGGGGATGTTCCCCTGGACCGGACCGAGCGCGTTGTTGTTATGAATACGCATCTCACGCCACGGCTCGATCCACGACACCGCATCCAGCTCGGCCGCGGCACGAACGAGCTCGTCGCGGTTCTGGAGCGGGATCGCGACGATGAGCCGGGGAGCCCACGCCTGCTCGACGACGCGGAGTGTCATCCCTTCCGGAACGATCGCGGCGAGCTTCTCTGCCACTTCCGATGCATTCTCGGAAGGGAACAACACGATCACGAGCTCGTCCGAGGTGACCCCCGAGCCTTCCCACAGAGTCGAATGAACCTTGTAGCCGGGAAGATACGGTCCGAACCAGCGCACCTCGGGCATCGCATCGAGTTGTCGCCGGGTCCGTGCATCCAGCCTCACGCGGAAGGCGTTGTCCGGAAGATAGCCGAGCAGGTCTACGCCAGCCGCTTCGAGCTTCTCTGGCGCGGCATCAGAGCCGGACGAGAACTGAACGATGCCGTATCCGTTGCTCGGCACCGCGCTCAAACCGACGCCACTGTAGTCGGCAATCTCGGTGAGAGGATCGAACGTCACGCTCTGGAGCCTCAGAGCTTCGCGGGCCTCACCGGGTCCGACCTTGGCCGCCTGCTTCTGTCCGACGTGTATGACCCGCTTCTCCTGATCAGGCACGGCTGCCGACAAGGAGGCGGTGAACAGAAGCAGGGCTGTGAGCGATGAAAGCAGACGCATCATGAGCTGGATCTCCGGTCTTGGACGGGGAGGCACAATTCTACCTTTGGACTTGCCTGGTCGTAACGACAGATTCGCCGATTTCAATCCGTCAGGGATGGAAAGCAGGATTGGAGGGACGAAAGCGATCGCAGCGAAACGCCGCGTGACCGAAATCCTTTGCTGCTCTGAAATATCCCCCTGGCTGTCATCCTGAGAGGCTGTGAAAAAATCCAGCGTGCCCTGCGCTGGTGGTGCTTACGGTTCGAGCTCAAGGAACGAGGAGGAGTCGCGGTGGTTCCTCGGTGACGACGAGTGACGCGGAGATCGGGCCGTAACCACCACCAGCCCAAAGGGTTACGGGCGGGGCGTCGCCGATCGCGTTGTCGCAGCTCCTTTCCGATGAACCACATCGCTGCGTCGCTGCTCCGCGCGCTCGACGTCGCCGCGCCCGTAACGCAGGGTACGCTGGATTCTTTCACAGCCTCTGAGCCGCCGGATCCCGCAAAGCGGGAGGAGGACGGTCGAAGGATCGCGTGGCGTCATACTCCCCCTCGGTCGTCTCCGCAATTCACCTCGAGTCACCACGACGAGATCCTTCGCTGGCGCTCAGGATGACAACTTTTCGTGGTCGGTGGTCCGGAGGCCGCGGGGCGAATCGTCCAATCGCTCGCTCGCAGACTTCGGACGCCCTACTCTTACCCCAGCGCTTCGTGGATCTTGAGAATGTCCTCGATCACTGCCCGGGCCGTCGCAACATCGAGCTGAGTCGTCTTGTCAGAAAGAGCCTTTGCCGGATCGTCGTGCACTTCCATGAAGAATCCATCGACGCCTGTCGCCGCCGCGGCGCGCGCCAGCGGGCGGGCGAATTGTCTCGTGCCGCCAGTGTACGAGCCTTCGCCCCCGGGCCGCTGCATGGAGTGGGTGATGTCATAGACCACCGGCGCTCCGTAGCTCCTCATGATCGGGAACGAGCGCATGTCCACCACCAGGTTTTGATACCCGAACGATGATCCGCGCTCGGTCAGAAAGACTTTCTCGTTACCCACTTCCGCACCCTTGTCGAGGATGTTCTTCGTCTCCTCGGGGGAGAGAAACTGTCCCTTCTTCACGTTCACCGGCCGCCCCGTCTCGGCCGCCGCGATGATCAGATCGGTCTGGCGGCAGAGGAATGCCGGGATCTGGAGGATGTCGAGCACTTCCGCTGCGGGTGCGGCCTGATCGGCACCGTGGATGTCGGAGAGCACCGGCATGTCGAGGTTTCGCTTCACCTCGGCCAGAATCTCCAGCCCCTCGTCGATTCCGGGACCCCGGAATGACTGGATGGAGCTGCGATTCGCCTTGTCGTACGACGACTTGAAAACGAGCTGGATCTCGTACTCACCGGCGATCGATTTCAGCGTCTCCGCCATCCGCATGACGTGATCGCGCGATTCGATGACGCACGGTCCGGCGATGAACAATGGCGGGTTCGAGCCGCCGATCGTGATCCCGTTCCCGATCTCGACTGCCTTCGTCACCTAAACGACCTCCGCACTGACTGAGGAGCTCTCGACGCGTTTGCTTTCCCGCTCGGCCTTCCGGCGATCCTGGTACTCGGCGGTCGCCCTGATGAAGTCCTTGAAGATCGGATGGGGATCAGTCGGACGCGACCGGTATTCGGGATGGAACTGGCAGCCGAAGAACCAGGGATGATCCTCGAACTCCACGATCTCGACGAACTTTCCGTCGGGAGACTTTCCCGTGACCTTGAGCCCGTTCTCCTCCAGCACCGGAACATACTCGGGATTCACCTCGTATCGATGACGGTGTCGCTCTTCGACGAGATCGACTCCGTACGCGCGTCTGGCGATCGATCCCTCGGTCAACTGGCACGGGTACTTCCCGAGCCTCATCGTGCCGCCGAGAGCGTCGACGCCGATCAGATCGCGAAGCTTGTAGATCACCTTGTGGGGCGTCTCTTCATCGAACTCCGTGGAGTTCGCGCCGGCGAGTCCGCCGAGATTGCGCGCGACTTCGATCACGGCACACTGCATTCCCATACAGATTCCGAGGAAGGGAACGTGCTTCTCGCGCGCATAGCGGATCGCCTGAAGCATTCCCTCGACTCCTCGCTCGCCGAAACCAGGTCCGACGAGGATGCCGTCGACCCGGGAGAGCTCGCCGTGATAGCCGTCCTTCTCGAGCTCGGCTGAATCGATGTAGACGATCTCGACTCGTGCCGAGTTGGCGATGCCGCCATGGGTGAGCGCTTCATTGAGCGACTTGTACGAGTCCCCGAACTCGACGTACTTGCCGACGAATCCGATCCGCACCTCGCGCTCGGGATGACGCATCTTCCGGACGATCTCTTCCCATCGGGCGAGACCGGTTCGCTCGTCGTGCGGCAGATGGAGCGCATTGAGAAGAATCTCGTCGAGTCCCTTCACGGGAGAGCGCGAGCGGAACCTGGTAGATGAACTCGACGTCGAGCGCAGGGATGACGGCTTCTTCTTCGACGTTGCAGAAGAGCGCGATCTTTTCGCGCATGTCGTCCGGGATCGGGCGGTCGGAGCGGCAGAGAAGGACATCGGGCTGGATGCCGATCTCTCGCAGCTCCTTGACCGAATGCTGCGTCGGCTTCGTCTTCAGCTCGTCCGACGCCTTGATGAACGGCACGAGAGTCAGGTGCACGTTGATCGCGTTGCCCTTGCCCGCTTCCTTGCGGAACTGGCGGATCGCCTCGAGGAAGGGGAGAGATTCGATGTCGCCGACCGTGCCGCCGATCTCGACGATGACGACGTCGACGTCCTTGCCTTCACTGACGTGCCGGATCGCCTGTTTGATCTCGTCGGTGATGTGCGGAATGACCTGGACGGTCTTGCCGAGATAGTCGCCGCGACGTTCCTTGTCGATGACCTGCTGATAGATCCGGCCCGTCGTGAAGTTGTTCCGCTGCGAGCACCGGATGCTCGTGAACCGCTCGTAGTGACCGAGATCGAGATCCGCCTCGGCGCCGTCGTCGGTGACGTAGACCTCGCCGTGCTGATACGGGGACATCGTGCCGGGATCGACGTTGATGTACGGGTCGAGTTTCTGGAGCGTGACCTTGAAACCTCGTGCCTCGAGAAGGGCGCCGATCGAGGCGGCCGCGATCCCTTTGCCGAGTGAGGAAACGACTCCGCCAGTAATAAAGATGTACTTCGTGCTCATGACAACCTCTCGCTCTCGGGTTTGACTGAACCGGACGCAAGAACAGGACCGGCTGCGGGAATGATGGCGACTGATGACGATGCGAAACGCTCGTGGAACCGGAGAGAGCTCGCGTGGAATGAAGCGTACGTCGCGCTGCGGAGGGGGTGAGAGGGAATCCTGCTCAGAGTGTGGAGGAAGGCCATTCGAGCGAGCATGCCGCTCACTGAAGCCTCCCGATCCCGAGGAGATTACACGTGAAAATCACCCTTGCCAACGTTTGTATGCCTCGGGATTGTGATTGTAGAACCATTGTCCTCCCGGAGCAAGCGGACCCGCGCGATATTGTGTCAGCCTCGATTGAGGAAAATCGCCTGTCATCCTGAGCCGAAGCGGAGCGCAGCGCAGGCCTGCCGTTCTGAGCGAAGCCGAAGGGACGGTCGAAGGATCTCGTGCGGCCCGACTCTCCCAACGGTAGGTACGAGACAGACGTACCCGATCCTTCGCTGGCGCTCAGCCCCGGAGCCACACCAAGGCCGCCAGGCGGCAAGTAGCCCCCGGATTCAGTCGGGGGTGGCGTCGGAGCCTTTCGATACGCGCAGCCGGCAAGGCGGGCGACAAGGCCGCACGGGAACGGCTTCCCTCCTTGCGCCGAACCCCCGCCCCTTCACTCTTCGCCCATGTTCCGGATCGCCTCCTCAACCCGGGCGACATCGTCCGGGTGATCTACCCCGAGGTGGGGTGAGTCGGTCTCGATGACTCTGATCCTGTAGCCGTTCTGAAGGAGCCTGAGCTGCTCGAGGCTCTCGCTCTTCTCGAGCGGACTGACCTCGAGCTTCGAGAAGGCCACAAGCGTTTCCCGCTGATAGCCGTACACGCCGATGTGTCGAAGTGCCAGCGAAAGATCGCCGAAGGGAATGGGAGCGCGTGAGAAATAGAGCGCATTGCCGTTGAGATCGGTCACGACCTTCACGACATTCCGTTCCCGGAGCTCGCTCTCGTTCACGATCGGGCAGGCGAGTGTGGCGGCATCGCAGCCCGTCGACTGCATCATCTCGATGAGTGCATCGACGAGCGCAACGTCGATCAGCGGCTCGTCCCCCTGCACGTTGACCACCTGATCGACCGGGTTTTTCCGGTTCTGCTTCTCGATCTTCCGGACGGCCTCGGAGATCCTGTCCGTGCCTGATGCATGATCCGAGGAAGTCATGACGACATTGCCGCCGAAGGATCTGACATGGTCCGCGATTCTGTCGTCGTCGGTCGCCACCCATACACCGGAGGCGAGCTGGCTGCTTGCGACTCTCTCGTAGACGCGCCGGATCAGCGTCTTTCCGGCGATCGGTGCGAGTGGTTTTCCTGGGAAACGAGTGGAACCGTATCGAGCCGGGATGACAATCGAAGCGTTCATTCCCGGTATTATCCCCGATCGTGGAGCGGCGAGACATCATTCACCTCGGGAAGGTATGGCTGAAGTGGACGGCGATTGCTCTGGTGATCGCGCTGTTCTTCACGACGACACACGCCTTCTACGCCGGCAAGTTCGAGAGGACGACGGGGGAGGCGGAGTGGTTGTGGACCTGGAACTGGATCAGCCGTCAGAAGCCATCGGCCTTCTTCGCGACCAGGGACTTTCTACTGAGCGGGACAGATCCGTACGTCGAGATCAACGTCTCGGCGGATCCGATGTACACGCTGTTCTTCAATGAAGTGGAGGTTGGGGGAGGCCGCTGGGAAGGAAGCGAGTCGATCGACGTCTACGACGTGACCGATCTCGTGATCCCGGGGGTGAACAGGATTGTGATTGCGGTGCGCGCGCCGGACGGAGTAGGCGGTGTCCTGGCCTCGGTCGACACCGGTCCGATCTCGCGAAACATCGTCGTGACAAACGACGAGTGGCGCCTGAGCAATGAGTGGTCTCCCGAGCTTTTGCTGCGCGATCCCGCCGATGCGTTCGAGCCGCGTGTTCTGGGCCGGCCGCCCTTCGGCCGCTGGAACTTTCCCCCTGAGCGCGAGCGTGAGCGGTACGAGGCGGGAGGGTACGTGCTGCATCCGACCTCGTCGAGCGAGACGAATGTGGCGCTGCAGAAGGTGAAGGTCGTCGGGGGAGTAGCGATCGCCGCACGCGACGACGTCGATGCGACGGTGTTCGACTTTGGCCAGGTCTCGGGCCGCCCGAGGATACATGTGGCGCCGGGAGAGATGCGGGTGATCCGGTATCTCGCCGTCGACGACCTTGCGCATCTGAAAGCGGGCACCGATCCCGACGCGCTGGTCGTCGCGCAAGGGGAGACCGAAGTGACCGAGCCCGCAACGCGTCACTTCCGCTACTTCATCGCCCTCGATCCGATCGAGAGCGTCGAGGTACTCAGCGACAGGCCGTGAGATGGTTTCGACCTCGACGCCGCCTGCAATCGACTTTCCCCGCGTTCCCCCGCAAACGAAGCCATACCGCCTCGTTCGAACCACTCGACCCCTGCGGTACCTCAACGACGCGTCAGCGTCCAGGGCGTTCGGAACCTGAATATGGGACCGAATCTGTCCCGGAATATGTGGACACCTCAATCGCCCCGCGACACGGGGTACGACGCCGGTCACAGAGCGTGCCGTTGTCGACGAACTTCCCAGCGACGGTGCGTATCAGATCGTGCCGATCGAGGCATACCGCTAACCCGCCCATTCCACCGGACGCGGGCACGCGGTACCATTACTCATAAATTCACCGTCTCCGGTGCGTGCCCGCGCCGGTGACCGGGGATCGTTATGTGCCTCAGGACGGCTGAAGCTGGAGGAGTCGTTCTTCGACGGTGGCGGGCAGGTCGAGACGGATGAACCAGTCGTTCGGGTAGAGGTAGTCTTCTCCGGACTCGTCCACGACCCGAATCGAATCGTGTCGTGCGGCGATGGGGTCGTCGATGATCTCGTAGAGCTTCCGCAGCTCCAGGGCACCCTCGTACCCCTGGTTCCGGATGCAGATTGCAAAATGCTTCGTTTCGTTCATCGTCAGCTCAGGTAACGTTTCACCTTCATCCAGCGCTTCCCGATCCCGTGCGCCTCGTACCAGTGTAGCTCTGCGTCAACGACATCGCCATTCGCGAGCCGGATCGTGGCGATTCCCTTGAGCTTCCGCCAGTTCCCCCGGCCGAACTTCTTCTGCAGAATCGCCAGATCCCGAATCCCCCGTCCGGAGGCAATCGTCTCCACGTTCCGCAGCTCGCCGAGAATCTCGAAGTGCATTGCCGCAGGATACCTCGGACCGGCACATAACCCGCCCATTCCACCGGACGCGGGCACGCGGTACCATTACTCATAAATTCACCGTCTCCGGTGCGTGCCCGCGCCGGTGACCGGGGATCGTTAGGGCGCCTTCGGTCGACCGAGGTATCATCCCACCATGAGCGAATTCATCGTCGAGATTGAGCAGGAAGAGGACGGTCGCTGGATCGCGGAGATCCCGCAACTTCCTGGGGTCATGGCGTACGGCTCGACTCGAGATGAGGCTGTGCTACGTGCCGAAGCACTCGCCTTCCGCGTTCTGGCCGACCGTATTGACCACGGCGAATCATTTCCAGAGATCACTGGCGTATTCACGGTGGCCGAATGACGGCGTGGCCGTCTACCAAAGCCAGGAGAGTCTATGCGGCGCTACTTCGAATCGGATGGAATCGCGTTCAAGGGATCGTCATCCTCGAAGTCGGGCCTTGTCAGGTCCTGAACCCTCGAACTCCCGAACTCCTGAACCCCTGAACTCCTGAACCCTCACAGCACTGTCTGGAGCAGATCCCACGTCTTCAGCTCGTGCTGGAGGAACTCGCGTCGGAGCCTGACGGCGAAGGTTCGCAGCTCGAACAGGTCGTTGCGCGACGGGCTGATCTCTGCGACGGCGGAGATTGAACGGGAGAGCAGGATCTGGAGAAGCTCGCTCACGGGGTTCGCAAATCGCTCGCCGCCGGGGATCTCGCACGAGTTGCAGACGAATCCCCCGTACGTCGGCGCGTACTGCAACGGAAGCTCGAGCGTCGTGCCGCAGGCGATGCACTCCCGCACCGACGGGAGCACGCCTGCGAGCTTCAGGATCCAGATCTCGACATACGTCACGACGACGAATGGATCGATTCCGCCGAGCACCGCTTCGATCGCGCGATCAATGAGGCGGTACAGGAGCTCGGATGCCTCTTCCGGCTGGGCGAAAACGTCCGCAATCTCTGCGATGTAGGAAAGCGCTACCGTACTCTTGAGGTTCTGCTGCGCGTCGAAGGCCGATCTGATGAGGTCGACCGATTCGACCCTCACGATCTCGTCGTGCTCTCTCTCAACGTAATGAACGCGCACCTTTGCGAGCGGCTCGAGCGACGCTCCCATCCGATTCTTCGGTCCGCGGGCGCCATACACCCACCCGCGAAACTTTCCGACCTCGGGGCTGAGAAAGACGACCAGTTTGTCCCGCTCCCGCTGGAGATACGAGTTCAGAACGATCGCTTCAGTCTGGTGGCGCTTCACGATGAGAGTGTAACCGGGGCCGGAGTCGGTGCCGTGATTCTCGAAGCGGTCGAGCTTTCCCGGCGCCAGAGCCTACTCAGGACCCCGAAGCTTGCGCGCGGACAGAATCAGAATCGGCTCTTCGAGCAGTTGGCCCATCACGTACTCCTCGTCGGTCGGAGCATCGGCAGGAAGACCGTGGATCCTTCTAATGACGTCCATGCCGCGAGTCACCGATCCGAAGGCGGCGAAGCCGAGACCGTCGGGATTGCGCATCCCTCCGGAATCGAGAGCTGGTTGATCGCCGATACAGATGAAGAACGCCGCACCGCCACCGGTTCCCGGCTTGCCACGGGCGAGGGAAATGACGCCATCACGATGACGGAGACCGGTCTGGTCCGTCGTTTCGTGCTCGATCGCAGGCAAGGCCTTTTCCTCATCGAGGAGTCCTCCCTGGACGACCTCGATTTCCGGTGTCCCGTGATCGTTGTCTTCACGCACCACCCGGTAGAACCCGGCACCCTCGTACAACCCTTTTTCCACGTACTTCAGAAAATCGCCAGCCGAGAGCGGTGCGCGCTCGAGATCGACCACGATCTCGATCTCTCCGAGAGTCGTCTCGAGAAGTACCACCGCTGTTCCGTCATCCACCGGATCCTGAGCCATCGCAGGCCCTCCCGATGAAGCGAACATCACCATCGCGAGCAGGGGAATGAAGACGTTGGAGATCGCGCGCATCCTTGCAGTGTAAGCGATTCGCCCCTTGCCGGTCCCTCGTTCCAATGTCTCGTTACAATAGAAGAATGGATCAGGACGAGACGGAGCTCCACGTTCAGGGAATCGCAGTTCCAGCTTTTCTTTATGGAACGGCCTGGAAGGAGAGTGCGACCGCCGGACTGGTCGAAGAAGCAGTCAGGGCGGGCTTTCGAGGAATCGATACGGCGAACCAGCGCAAACATTACATCGAGTCGGCCGTAGGAGACGGGCTGGCCGGACTCTACGAGAGCGGGCAGGTGAGCCGCGAGGAACTCTTCATCCAGACCAAGTTCACATCGATCGAAGGTCAGGATCATCGACTGCCTTACGATTCGAAGGCTGGCTTCCGGGTGCAGGTGAGCCAGTCGCTCCGCAGCTCACTCGAGCACCTCGGGGCCACCTGGGTCGACAGCCTGCTCATTCACGGTCCGCAGGCGCGTGACCATCTGACGGCAGCGGACAGGGAGATCTGGGAGGCGATGGAGGATCTCTATGGAGACGGAGCGACGCGCCTGATCGGAATCTCCAACGTGACGGAGCGACAGGTCGCCGAGCTCGTCGACCTCGCGAAGGTGCCCCCTGCGTTTGTACAGAATCGCTGTTACGCACGCCTCGGCTGGGACCGGGAAGTCCGCAGCGTCTGCCGCGCGAACGGCATCGTCTATCAGGGCTTTTCACTCCTGACGGCGAATGTGCGCGAGATTCGAAGCTCAGTGGTGCAGAGAATCGCCGTGAGACACAAGCGGACGCTGCCCCAGATCGTGTTCCGGTTCGCTCACCAGTCGGGCATGATCTGCCTGACGGGAACGACGGACGCCAGTCACATGCGGGAAGATCTGGCCATTTTCGATTTTGAGCTCTCCCGCGACGAAATGACCGAGATTGAATCTCTGGCTGTTCAATGAATGTCTGCGCGGTTCCCGTTACATGTACGACATGGATGATGAGGAGCGCTTCTACGAGGGGGACTATCCACGAGCGGGGATGGGAGGCCCGTACCGCTACGGAGCTGGCAGCGGGAGTCGCGGACCGCGCTCGCGAAGTGGCCGGAGGTATCCCAGTATCGGCGATTACACCGGCACCGGGTCGGGGGAAGGCTATACCGGCTTTGGCGGTCCCGGATGGCAATCGGGCGGCTATGGAGATCCCGGCTTCCAAACGAGCTCGACGCACCGCCGTCACCACCGTGCAGACCATTCGATCGGCACTGATCTGCCCCGCGATGACATGACGCCAGATCGCTCCACGAGCTGGACGGGCCGTGGTGACACGGATGATCATCTCAGCCGTCGTGATTACCAGGGGCGAACGTACGGAAGAGAGCGGACGTTCGAAGCGGGGCCTCACGCCGGACGCGGCCCGAAGGACTACCAGCGATCCGAGGAGCGGATTCGCGAGGATGTATGCGAGCGTCTGACACGTCACGGATCGATCGATGCCAGCCGAGTCGAGATCGATGTCAATGCGGGGGAAGTCACGCTGCGAGGAACGGTGAACGGCCGCCGCGCAAAGCGCCTCGCCGAGGACGTCGTGGAGACGGTTCCCGGCGTGCGAGAGGTTTACAACAATCTTCGATCGGAAGACCGGGGATGAGCTCGAGGAGCGCCGGCACCCTTGCCGGCGGAGCGCGGGCTCCCAGCCTGCGCGTCTTTTGGAGTGGCGGCAGGGTGCCGCCACTCCGCCGGCTGGGAGCCGGCGCTCCCTTGCGCTTGACAGGTGGGGGATGAGGCTCTATCCTTCGCGGCGATGAATATGAACGTGCACGCCCTGCATCATCATTACGGCTGGTGGCATCACCTGTCGTAGGGGCGGCTTTACGTTTCAGCGCCCCGGTGAGAAGGGGCGCGATTGATCTCGAACGAGTCATAAAAATCGAAACCTCTTCTCTTACCGGGAAGAGGTTTTTCTTTTGAAGACTCGAATATTCATATCGATCATGGAGCCCACGCCGGAAGCGGCGCAGGAGGCCGTGCGGCAGCTCAGAGGTCTCGAGACCCGAGGTGCCGGCGTTGAGATTCGCGTCGATGCATTCGATCCCGCCGGCACGCGCGCATACGATCTCGCCGCGCTGAGAGCCGCGGCTCCCGATCGGCCGATGATTTATACGCGCCGGACCCGTGGGGGATCCGCTTCCCTCGTGCTCGACGAGCTGAAATCCGCGATCGATGCCGGCTTCGATCTCGTCGACGTGGAGCTGGACGGCTCAATTCCTCTCGAGCTGATCGCCCCGTACCTCCGTTCGATCGTCCTCTCTCTCCACGACTACGATTCAGTCCCGGCGCTCGACGAGACGATCGATCGGATGGCTGCCAGTGGGGCGCGACAGATCAAGATCGCGGTGACACCACGGTCCTTCGATCAGGACAGGGAGATCGTCGCGTGTCTCGCACGTAGAAGCGACATCGACAACCTCTCGCTCTTCGGAATGGGGCGCGACGGTCTCTACAGCCGCACCCTCGCGCCGTTTTTCGGCTCGCGACTGTCGTTCGTGTCGCTCGACGACACGAACCCGGCGGCACCAGGGCAGCTCCCGTTCGGTCGGGCAGCGGCCATCTGGACCGATCTTCCGCAACGATCGCCGCGGCGCCTTTTCGCGGTTGTGGGAAATCCCGCCGCGCACTCTCAGTCACCGCGGATTCACAACGCGCGTTTCCGGCTCGCCGGTGTCGACGCTGCCTACGGGATCATCGAGGCCGCGACTCTTCAGAGCGTCCTCGATCCGATGGAAAGACGTTCTCCGTTCGCTCCTGCCGGGCTGAGCGTGACCGCTCCGTTCAAGATCGATCTCCTCGATGAAGCGCGGCGCAGGGGCTGGACGATCTCGGATCGCGCGGAGCGGGTGGGCTCGGCAAACACGGTCGTTGACCGGGGTGGAAGTTTCTTCATCGACAATACGGACATCCTCGGATTCGAGCGGGCGCTCGAGAAGAGCCGCAAAGGCGCGAGGGCAGCGATTGTGGGCGCTGGTGGGACGGCTCGCGCTGCCTCGCTCGCAGCGGCCGATCGAGGACTCGAGGTCGTGATCTTCAACCGAACGATCGAGCGGGCGGAGGAGCTCGCAGAGCTGGTCGCCGGCGTGGCGCGTCCGCTCGAGGAGGATAGTTCGTCCTTCGATGTCGTGATCGACACTCTGCCGGGAGCAGCTCAATCACTGCTGGCGCTTCGGCTGGTCAGCCAGGGGGGCCTTCTGGTCCGGGCGGCCTACGACCGTTCCGAAACGCTGGAAACGGCCGCCCGCGAACGGGGGATCGAGGTCTTCGGCGCGATCGATCTCCTCGAATCCCAGGCCGAAGAGCAGTCTCGTCTCTTTCTCGAGACTGCGGGAAGGATTCAATGACAGTCATGACTCGACCGATTGCGTCAACACCGTTTCCACGTGGTGTCCGTCCGCACTTTTTCGAAGCTGCACGACGGCGGAGATCCCTGGAGAATCAGGTGTTCGCCGCACTCGACGACGCCGGCTATCAGGAGATCATCCTGCCGGTGATCGACGCATCCGAGCCGTACAGGGAGATTGTGGACGAGGTTTCGCGGAGAAGAAGCTACCGCTTCATCGATCGCGAGGGAGAGCTTCTCGAGATTCGGAGCGATTTCACGCCTCTCGTAGCACGGGCCCTGAGTCCGATGATCGGTTCGCTGGAGTTACCGTTGCGCGTGAGTTATCGCGGCGACGTCGTCCGATGCGAGAGCGGCCGGCTGGGAGACGACGGCGAGTTCTATCAGATCGGAGCAGAGCTTCTCGGTCTGCCCGGTTCCGCAGGCGACGCTGAACTTCTGACTCTCGCGGTTGCTGCCGCAAGACGTGGGGGAGTCGAGCCTTCGGTCATGCTCTCGAATGAACGGTTGATCGACCACCTCATCGACTCGGCAGCACCGCCGACACGAGCACGGCTGCGTCGCGCGATTGCCGGAAAGCACTTCGACGAGGTCGAGCGGCTGGCGACGAACATGAACGAGTCAGACCGCTCACTGCTGCTGGCCGTCTGCTCCGGTTCGGTCTCGATGAGTGATCTCGGCGGTGAGCATCTCGAGCAGGTGGTCGAGGAGCTCGCCGGCGCGTCGGCGGCGCTCGACGACGTGAAGGTCACGATCTCACTCGACGACGTCCTTCCCGAATCCTCGTACTACACCGGAATTCGGTTCCGCATTTTCGACGCTTCCGGTCGTGTCGAGGTCGGACAGGGTGGACGTTACGACAAGCTGTACGGCGAGTTCGGCGTCTCCACCCCGGCCGTCGGATTCACTCTCAGCCTGGACCGCCTGGAGGCACTTCAATGAATGAGCTTCGAATCGCGATCCCGAAGGGAAGATTGCGTGATCACACGCTCCGGCTCTTCGCTGAAGCGGGACTTCCGATGCCGTCGAGGGAAGAGCTCGATTCGCGCAAGCTCCGGTT
This sequence comes from uncultured Acidobacteriota bacterium, assembly GCA_963829355.1. GTDB lineage: Bacteria > Acidobacteriota > Thermoanaerobaculia > Gp7-AA8 > JAHWKK01 > CAWHHZ01. The sequence continues at coordinate 30,039 of CAWHHZ010000022.1, read as the reverse complement.
CCGCTCGTCGGACGGATCGCTCGTGGTCGAAACCATGATGGTGAAGGATGGCGATGTGACCGTATACGTCGATCACGGCGTGGCAGACATCGGTATCGTCGGTTCCGATCAGATCCTCGAACAGGAGTGCGATCTCTTCATGCCGGTCGAGCTTCCGTTCGGCCGGTGCCGGCTGATGCTCATCGGAAGAAAGGGGACGCCTCCACTCGTCAGAGCAGAACGTGTGAGAATTGCGACAAAATATCCGGCGATCACGAAACGGGCGCTTGCGGATCGGGCGCTCCAGCTCGAGGTGATCCCTCTGCAGGGATCGGTCGAGCTGGCGGCGGTCCTCGGGCTCACCGACTACATCGTAGACCTCGTCGAAACGGGAACCACAATCCGGGAGAACGATCTCGAGACGCTCGAGACGCTTCTCGAGATTCACCCGCGTCTCGTCGTCAACAAGACCAGCTACCGCACACGACCGGATCTGATCCGGCCGATCATCGAACGTATCCGCGAAGTCGCGCAGAGCGATTCTCGCACTGTTGAAGGAGTCTTTTCATGAGAACGCTTCGTTACCGTTCCCCGCAGGCAACACGCTGGCTGAGGCAGTTGCACACCCGTCGCGCCGAGGACGCTGAGGAAGCGATGCGTGCGGCGGAGGAAATCATCAGCGAGGTGCGGAAGGAAGGCGACCGTGCCGTCGCGCGCTCAATCCGCAAGTTCGATCGCGCGACGATGCGACCGAACGACATCCTGCTGGAAAAGCCGAAAAAGCAGTCCATCGACCCGAAGATGTCGAAGGCAATCGACCTGTCGATCGATCGGGTGAGGCGCTTTCATGAGAGCCAGAAACAGTCGGACTACACGGTCTCGGTGGACGGCTCGAAGCTGACTCATAGAGTGCGACCACTCAAGAGGGTGGGGATTTATGTCCCGGGAGGGAAAGCGGTCTATCTCTCCACGCTCATCATGTGCGCCGTCCCGGCCCAGATCGCGGGAGTCGCCGAGATCGTCGTCGCGACGCCCCCGAACCCGGCGCGTATGCCGGAACTGCTGGACACGTGCGCGAGACTCGGTGTGCGACAGATCTATCGCGCTGGCGGACCTGCCGCGATCGCGGCGATGGCGATCGGAACCCAGTCGCTGCACCGGGTCGACAAGATCGTCGGTCCGGGGAACCGCTATGTCGATGCGGCGAAGAAACTCCTGCACGGGGAAGTCGGGATCGACATGACGGCTGGTCCGACCGAGATCGTGATTGTCGCGGACGAGAGCGCAAACCCCACCTGGGTTGCGGCCGACATGCTCGCGCAGATCGAGCACGGTCCAGACAGTTCCTCGATCTGCGTCACGACCTCAGACGAGGTCGCCGAGCGCGTCAACCACGAAATCCTCCGTCTCGTCAGGGGGCCGTGGAAATCGAAGAACGTCGAGCGGATGATCGACCGCAACGGCGCCGTGATCGTCATGAAGTCGAACGCGGAGATGGTGTCATTCATCAACGAGCTCGGCCCGGAGCACGTCGAGATTCAGGCGAAGGATTCAGAAAAGATCGCGGACCGCATCGACAACTGCGGCGCCATCTTCATCGGACCGTATTCGCCCGTTGCAGCCGGAGACTATGTTGCGGGACCGAATCACGTTCTGCCGACAGCCGGAAGCGGACGATTCTTCTCTCCGCTCGGTGTCTATGATTTCTACAAGCGCTCAAATGTGGCGACGATCTCCCAGAAGGACTTCGAAGCCTTGACGGGAGCGGGACAGATCATCGCATCGTTCGAGGGGCTCGACCTTCATGCATCGTCTCTGTCGATCCGCGAGGGAGACGAGTCGTGAGTGGGATCGAGCTGTTCAGAGAAGAGGTGCGGGACTTACGTGCCTACACGCTCGAAGAGCGCACGCAGAAGATCAAGCTCGACCAGAATGAATCACCTTTCGATTTTCCGCGTGAGCTCAAGGAACGCGCCGCCGAGCGGATCGTCGAGCGCTCCTGGAACCGCTATCCGTCGTTCGAGCAGGGCCGTGTGCGCGACGAGTTTGCGGCGGCACACGATCTCGAGCCCGAGCAGGTACTCGTTGGAAATGGATCGAACGAGCTTCTCGTCGCCGTGATGCAGGCTCTCGTCGATGCGGAGACGACGGTCGTTGTCGCGCGGCCGAGCTTCTCGCTCTACGAGCACTACGCGAGAGTGCTGGGCGCAACGATCATCGGATGTCCGGTCGATCTGCGATCGGGATCTCTACCGGTCGAAGAGATGGAGAGAGCGGCGCGATCCAGCTCCGGCCGCACGGTGATTTTCGCATGCTCTCCGAACAACCCGACCGGCAGCTCACTGCCCCCGGGCTCGCTCGATCGCCTGCTCGACACCGGTGCGATGGTCGTTCTCGATCGCGCGTACGGTGAGTTTGTCGATTCGACCATCCCCCGTCCGGCCGATCGCCTCATCGTTCTCTCGACCTTCTCGAAGGCATGGGGGCTGGCGGGCCTGCGGATCGGATGGCTGACGTCGACCGCTGCGATCGTCAGGGAGATCAGAAAAGTGAAGCTTCCGTACAACCTGAACGTCGCGAGCGAGGAGATCGCACTCGTCGCACTCGATGAAAAGGACCGGATCGCTTCAATCGTGGAGTCGATCGTCGAAGAGCGGGAGCTCCTGGCCCAGCGGATCGGCGAGCTCGGCATCGAAGTCTTTCCCTCCTCAGCGAACTTTCTCCTGTTCCGGGTGGACGACTCCACGCGCGTATTCGCCGGGCTGTTGGCGGCAGGGATCCTCGTTCGGGACGTGTCCGGTGCGCCCGGTCTCGCGAATTGTCTTCGTGTTTCAGTGGGCACCCGCGAAGAGAACGAAATGTTTCTCGGCGCGATCGCCACGATCGCGGCGCCAGCCGGCCGGGAGGAGGTCACCGCATGACGATCATCGAAACCGCTGCGATCCCTCGCCGGGCAGAGGTGAACCGGACGACGAAGGAGACCTCGATCTCTCTGCGTCTGGACCTCGATGGGACGGGTATCAACTCGATCGATACTCCCGTTGGGTTTCTCTCGCACATGCTCGAAGCGTTCTCGAAGCATGGAGCGGTCGATCTCGAGGTGAAGGCCGACGGTGACGTTCACATCGACTATCACCACACCGTCGAGGACGTCGCGCTCGTTCTCGGCCAGGCAGTGAGCGAGGCGCTCGGCGACAAACGCGGCATCAGGCGTTTCGGAAGCGCTTACGTTCCGATGGATGAAGCAATGTCTCGGAGTGTCATCGATTTCTCCGGACGCCCCTTCATTGTGTTCGAGGCGCCGATCGATCGCGAGATGCTCCTCATCCACCGCGATTTCCCCTTCGCTCTGGTGGAGGAGTTCTTCAAGGCGTTTGCGTCGACCGCGCGCTGCAACCTGCATATCGACCTGCTCCGAGGACGGAATGGACACCACGCGGCAGAGGCGATTTTCAAGTCGACGGCGCTGGCACTCCGTATGGCGAAGGAGAGGACGATGGTCGACGCGATCCCGAGTACGAAGGGAGTGCTCTGAGTGGACGTCGTTCTCATCGCATCGCCGTTCGCGAACCTCGGCAACATTCATCGTGCGCTGCAGGCTGCGGGCGCCAATGTTCGGGTGACCGCGGAGCCGGAAGCGATCAGCGGGAGCAGGGCCGTGGTGCTCCCGGGAGTCGGGAGCTTTGCGCCGGCCGCGAGATGGCTTCGCGAGAGTGGCGTAGCGGCTGCGCTCCGGACTGCACGCGATCGTGATGCACACATCCTCGGCATCTGCGTCGGGCATCAGCTTCTCTTCGATTCCTCGGAGGAGGGAGAGGGAGAATGCGGGCTCGGGTTCATCAGCGGAAAAGTGCGGAAGTTCCGTTCAGGTCTGCCGGTGCCACAGATCGGCTGGAACCGAATTCAGACGGAGACTGATCACCTCTTCGAAGGCGTGGGGAGCGGAACATCCTTCTACTTCGTCCACTCCTACTATGCCGAGGATCTCGATCGTTCCAGCCAGATCGCCACGGCCGACTATGGCGGAGAGTTCGTCGTGGCAGCACGGAACGGTCGCGTGGCGGGCTTGCAGTTTCATCCCGAGCGATCCTCCTCGGCGGGTATAAGAGTTCTGAACAATTTCATGCGGCAATCATCAACGCATCCGGCCCAGGAGAGAGTGCAATGAGCCATCGCGTCCGATCATTCGAGGTCATGCCCTCGATCGACCTGCTCGGAGGAAAAGTCGTCCGGCTTTTTCAGGGGAGCTTTGATCAGGTCAAGACCTACGGTAATCCCTTGCGGATCGTCGAGCAGTGGCAGATCCCGATGCACACACGGATACACGTCGTCGATCTCGAGGCGTCACGGCAGGGGAAGCCGCAGGAGATCCAGACGATCTCCCAGCTCGCGCGACTCGGCTATCCGACTCAGATCGGGGGCGGGGTGCGTAGAGTCGATGATGCCCGCCTGTGGATCGATGCGGGCGCATCACGAGTCGTCGTGGGAACGATTGCCGCGGAAGATCCGGATGAGCTGCAGAGAATCGTCGACGCGATCGGCGTCGAACGTGTTCTGCCCGCTCTCGATGTGAGTGACGGGATCGTTCGAATCTCGGGTTGGGAGGCTGCATCGTCTCTCTCGATTCCGATGGTCCTGGAGAATCTCGAGGCGATTGGATTCACCGAGTGTCTCGTGACCGACGTGCGGCACGACGGAACTCTGCGGGGACCATCGTTCGAGCTCTATCGCGATCTCAGGACAATGAGCAAAATGAAGTTTCTCGCCTCGGGAGGCGTGGGCATTCTCGGAGATATCTCCTCGCTTGCCCGGATCGGGAACCTCTCCGGCGTCGTCATCGGAAAGGCTCTCCACGAGAGAAAATTCACATGGGGCGAGGCACAGGCGAAAGCAGATTGTGCGCTGACGATCCCGCCGCGGATCGTGCCGTGCCTCGACGTCAGAGACGGACGCGTCGTCAAGGGAGTGCGTTTTGAGAACCTCCGTGACGCCGGAGATCCGGTCGAGAGCGCAATCCGCTATGAGCAGGAAGGTGCGGACGAGCTCGTCATTCTCGACGTGTCCGCGACCGAAGAGGGACGGCACGCATCGCTCGACACGATCTCGAGGGTCTCGGAGCGCATCCACATTCCGCTGACCGTGGGGGGCGGTGTTCGATCGATCGAGGATTTTCGCGAGCTGCTGCAGACCGGCGCCGACCGCGTCGCGATCAACACCGGCGGTGTCGAGAATCCGGAGCTGATCGCGGAGACCGCCAGAGAGTTCGGGTCTCAGGCAGTGATCGTGGCGATCGACGCGAAGAAGCACGAAGACTCGTGGCGAGTCGTCACGCGCTCCGGCCGGAACGTCACCGACCTCGACGCGATCGAATGGGCGGGACGCTGTGAGGCGCTGGGAGCCGGGGAGCTACTCGTGACTTCGGTCGATCGCGACGGCACTGGCAAAGGCTTCGACATTCCGTTGCTCCGACGGATCGCGGACGCGGTGCGGATCAACGTGATCGCGTCGGGCGGAGCAGGATCGAAGGAGGATCTGAAGGACGCGATCGAGAAGGGCGGCGTCCAGGCGGTTCTTGCCGCGAGTATCTTTCACGATCGTGAGTTGTCGATCCGCGAGCTCAAACAGCATCTGACGCGATCAGGGATACCGGTAAGGGAGCAGGAGAATGTCTGAGACCTTCCGTTTGAACCCTCTCCCTCTGAGAGAGGACAGGGCCGGTCGCCGGAGCGCTGGCTCAGGTTCCGACCAAGCTGTTCAGCTCGACAGCGGACATGGTTCGAACGTCCTGTTGGTCAATCAATACTTGCGCTCCGCGGGTCTCTGCACGCCCTCCGGTGCTTTACGACGATCGACTCGGTCACAGCTGTGGAGGGCCCTCACCCCGACCCTCTCCCAGGGGGAGAGGGGGAAGGCCACTGCTCATAACTACAGAAGAGGTATCAGATCTATGACATCCAATCTCACAGCTCAAAGGATTTGCCCATGAAGATCGAGGCACTGCCGGGATTCCGCGACTTCTATCCGGAGGAGATGGCTCTCCGGAACCAGGTCTTCCGCGCGTGGAGAGAGGTCGCGCGCCGGTACGGATTCGACGAGTACGACGGCCCGCCGCTCGAGACACTCGAGCTCTACGTCGAGAAGTCGGGCCCGGAGATCGTCGCGCAGCTTTTCAACTTCACCGACAAGGGTGGTCGGGAGGTCGCGCTTCGTCCCGAGATGACCCCGACGGTCGTGCGGATGCTTGGCGCCCGCATCAAAGAGATGCCGACACCGGTCCGCTGGTTCTCGACTCCGCAGCTCTTTCGCTACGAAAAGCAGCAGCGCGGACGGCTCCGGGAGCACTTCCAGCTCAACATGGACATCTTCGGTGAGGAGTCAGTTCTCGCCGATGCCGATCTGCTCGCGGCGGCGCTCGATGTTCTTCGCCTGCTCGGGCTCGGTCCCGACGACGTCGTCGCGCGTGTCTCCGATCGCCGGCTCCTCCAGCAGGCACTCCTCGGACTGGGCGTTGCGGAGGAGAAGCTGCCGGTCGCCTACAACGTCATCGACAAGGTCGAGCGGGAAGAGCGGAAGGTGCTGGTCGAGCGTCTGAGGACGACGGGGCTCGACGAGGACGCCGCGGCCGCCGCGATCGATCTCACGACCCTCAGCCGCGACCAGTTCCGCGACAAGTACGGCAGCGATCCGCGGGTGACCGAGATTCTCGCGGAGCTCGATCGCTACTTCGAAGCACTCGACGCCCTCGGCTTCGCAGACTGGGTGCAGTTCGACATGAAGATCGTGCGCGGACTCGCCTACTACACCGGAATCGTGTTTGAGATTTTCGATCGTAAGGGAGAACTTCGGGCGATTTGTGGCGGCGGCCGCTACGACAATCTCTTTCGGACGCTGACAGGGAACGATCTTTCCGCACTCGGCTTCGGGTTTGGTGACGTGGTCCTGGGCGAGCTGCTCAAGGACCGAGGGCTTGCAGAACGCGAGCGTCCAGCTCCGGACGCGGCGGTCATTGCGGTGCAGGAAGAGACCTTTCCGGATGCGCTGAGGATTGCCTCCGCGCTGCGGTCGCAAGGGATCAGTACGATCTTTCCGTACCGGAAATCGAACGTCGGCAAGGCAATGAAGCGCGCCGCGAACGCTGGCGTGAAGGACGTGATACTGATCGGTCCGGATGAGGTCAGCCAGGGAGTGATCGTCGTGAAGTCGCTGAAGGAGGGGAGTGAACGCCGACTCTCTCTGGACGAATATCTGGGAGAGTCGCGATGAGTGTTCCCGAACCTTCCGAGCTCGAGCTCGGCGACGGACTCATCCCGGCTGTGATCCGCGATGCCGGATCACGCGACGTGCTGATGCTCGCGTGGATGAATGAGGAGTCGTACCGCAAGTCGATCGAGAGCGGCGAGACGTGGTTCTGGAGTCGCAGTCGTCAGGAGCTCTGGAACAAGGGCGCGACTTCGGGAAATCGGCAGAGAATCGTATCGATCGCGACCGACTGCGATTCGGATGCTCTGCTCATCGACGTCGAGCCGGCCGGCCCCGCCTGCCACACAGGAGAACGCTCGTGCTTCGGTGATGGCGCGGAGACCGCGCGGCTCGATCTCGAGCGTCTCGAGGCCACGATGAAGGATCGCCGGGAGCGGAAACCGGAGGGCTCCTACACCGCATCACTGTTCGCGAAGGGGACCGACGCCATTCTCAGAAAGGTCGGCGAAGAGTGCGTGGAGGTCCTGCTTGCCGTGAAGGGAGAAGGAAGAGAGCGAGTCGTCGAGGAGACGGCCGATCTGCTCGTCCATCTGACCGCGCTTCTCGTCAACGAGGGCATTCCTCTCGAAGAGGTCGCGCGAGAGCTCAGGAGACGCGAGCGATGACATCTCTGAGCTCAGGGAAGCTCGACGAACTGCGCGCCGAGTTCGATGTCGTTCCCGTGGTCGAGGAGTTGAGCGCGGACACGATCACTCCCGTCGCGGCTTTCGAGGCTCTGTCACGTGACGGCGGAGAAGCGTTTCTTCTCGAGAGCGTCGAGAGAGGAGAGGCGCTCGGCCGCTACTCGTTCATCGGGATCCGGCCGCGCCGATCGCTCACGATCGACCGTCACGCTGGAGGCGCGGTGGAGACTCTGAAGGAGGAGCTCGTCCCGCTGAAGGTCTGGAGGGAAGACGAGCTTCCCCCGTTCGTCGGAGGAGCCGTCGGATTCTTCGGCTACGGTGCGGCCCGATGGAGTGAGACGCTTCCCGACGACAACCGCGATCCACTCGGCATGCCTGACGCAAAGCTGTTGTTTTTCGATGACGTCGTCGTCTTCGATCATCTGAAGCAGAAGCTGTACGTCATCGCGAGTATCGTCAGCAGCAGCACGAAGAGCTCGCGCGAGCTTCTCGACGATGCCTTCGGCAGGATCAGCTCGATCGTTGCGCTGCTCGGCCAGGCGGCGGTCGATCTGACTCCGATCCCTTCCGATCCCCCGATGGCACAGTTCGTCTCGAACTTTCGCGAAGAAGACTTCCTGTCAGCCGTGGATCGGATAAAGGACGCGATTGCCGCTGGAGAGGCGTTCCAGATCGTTCTGTCGCAGTGCTGGACGACGCCCTATCCCACGAGCGAGGCGCTGACCCTTTATCGTTCGCTCCGTTCGATCAATCCATCACCCTACATGTTCCTGCTGCGGATGGACGAAGGAGCGCTGGTCGGCGCGTCGCCGGAGATGCTCGTCCGGGAGAGTGGGCGCTTCGCGGAAACACGACCGATCGCGGGGACGCGTCCTCGCGGTGCATCGAAAGAAGAGGACGAGCGATTCGAGGCGGAACTGCTCGCCGACCCGAAGGAGAATGCCGAACACCTGATGCTCGTCGATCTCGGACGGAACGACCTCGGCCGGGTCTGCGACGGAGGAACGGTTCGGGTCAGCGAGTTCCGGAGGATCGAGCGGTACAGCCACGTGATGCATATCGTGAGTCACGTGACGGGCCGGTTGCGCAGTGAGCTCGGCCCTGTCGATCTGCTGCTGTCCGCCTTTCCCGCCGGCACCGTTTCCGGTGCGCCGAAGATCCGCGCGATGGAGATCATCGACGAGCTCGAGCCCACCAGGCGCGGTCCGTATGCCGGGACCGTCGCCTACTTCGGCTTCTCCGGCAGTGTCGATTCGTGCATCACGATTCGCACGATCGTTCTGTGCGACGGCATTGCCAGTATCCAGGCCGGCGCGGGGATCGTGGCGGACTCCGTACCGGAGCGAGAGCTCGAGGAAACCAGAAACAAGTCGATGGCTCTGCGTCGGGCCGTATCTGCCGCAAGAGCGGTCGTCGGGCAAGTCGCGCCCGACCGGGAGCTCGCGTCGTCATGATCCGAATGATCGACAACTACGATTCATTCACATGGAACCTCGTCCAGCTCATCGAGACCCTCACCGACGAGCCCGTGGACGTCGTGCGTAACGATCAGTTCGAGGTCGAGGCGCTCATCGATGAATTGCCAACCGCGATCATCATTTCTCCAGGACCGGGAACGCCGGAACGGGCAGGCGGATCGGTCGAACTGGTCAGAACGAACCATTCCATTCCGCTGCTCGGAGTCTGTCTGGGACATCAGGCAATCACCGTGGCGTTCGGAGGGAAGGTCGTCCGCGGGCCGGTTCCGCGTCACGGCAAGCCGAGCCAGATCCGGCATGAGAACGAGGGTCTTTTCGAGGGATGTCCGCAGCCGATGACGGGAATCCGCTACCACTCGCTGATGTCGGAGCGGGAGTCGCTTCCGGCCGAGTTGCGGATCGATGCGGAATCGGATGACGGAATCATCATGGGGATCACTCACCGCGAGAGGCCGATCTATGGCGTGCAGTTCCACCCTGAGTCTTTCGGAACCGAGGGAGGAGAAACGCTGATGAGGAACTTTCTGAGAGTGGCGGGAGTGGCGAAGTGAGCGTTGTCCGGCAGACAGAAGCGAAGATCCTCGCCGGTGAGGGGCACGCATGATCGCCGATTGCATCAAGCGGGTCGTCGCGGGACATGACCTCGACAAGGGCGAGATGGAACAGCTCTTCGGAGAGATCATGGACGGGGGCGTCAGCGACGTTCAGAAGACGGCCTTTCTCGTGGCGCTTCGCATGAAGGGAGAAACGGCGGCCGAGATCACCGGCGCCGCCATGGCCATGCGCGAGCGTGTGACTCCGCTGAACGTAGCGCCTGACGGGCTCGTCGATACATGCGGGACCGGCGGTGATGGTCAGGGAACGATCAATGTCTCGACGATCGCCGCGCTGGTCGTCGCCGGAGCTGGAGGTCGCGTCGCAAAGCACGGCAACCGCGCCGTCTCATCGAGCTGTGGCAGCGCTGACGTTCTCGAGGCGCTCGGTGTCACGATCGATCTCGACTCGACACAGATGGAACGGGTGCTCGAGCGCGTCGGCATTGCGTTTCTTTTCGCACCGCGACTGCATCCGGCCATGGCTTCGGTGGCCGCCGTCCGGAAGGAGCTGCGGATCCGGACGATCTTCAACGTTCTCGGGCCGCTGACGAACCCCGCCTTCGCTCGACGTCAGGTGCTGGGTGTCTTTGCCGCGCCTCTCGTCGAAACGGTGGGGAACGTACTCGCGCAGCTCGGAACGGAAAGAGCCCTGGTGGTTCACGGACGTGACGGACTCGACGAGATCTCTCTCTCCTCTTCCACACTCGTCGCTGAGGTGAATCACGGGGTCGTGAAGACGTACGAGATCTCGCCGGACGACTACGATATGGACATGATCGATCCCGATTCGGTGAAGGGAGCGGGCGCCGAGACAAACGCTGCCATTGCGCGACGCATCCTCGGCGGCGAGAAGGGTCCAGCCCGGGAGCTGATCTGCATCAATGCCGGAGCTGCGCTCTACGCCGCCGGACTCGCAGACTCGATCCGTGACGGACTGGAGCTGGCGAGGCGGACGATCGATTCCGGCGACGCAGCGTCGAAGCTCGACAGTCTCGTCGAGGTGACTGCGCAGGAGTCGGCATCGTGAACCGTGTTCTGGAAGAGATCGTCAACGCCACCCGGCACGATCTCGAACGGAATCCGATCGACCGGCGCGCCGTCGAGGGAAAGGCGCGGATCGTCGCTGAAGGCGGGAATCGACACCGGTTCCGGGAGCAGCTCTCAGCCGGCGGCGTGAGGATCATCGCTGAGATCAAGTCGGCGTCGCCATCGGCGGGAACGATTCTGCCGGCTCCCCCCGTGGAGGCCATCGCGCGCGAATACGCAGCGGGAGGTGCTGCGTCGATTTCAGTCGTGACGGAGCCGCATTTCTTCAAAGGCTCGAGAGAATGGTTGCGCCGCGCCGCGGTCGCGTCGGGGTTGCCCGTCATCATGAAAGATTTCATCGTCGAGCGGGATCAGATCGTCCGAGGGATCGCCGCCGGCGCGGAGGCGATCCTGCTGCTGGCATCCGTGCTGGACGCGGAAGAACTGCGCGACTTCCTCTCGCTTTGCGACGAGTATGGCCGTGATGCTCTCGTCGAGGTTCACGATGAGGACGAGCTCGCCAAAGCAGTTGAAGCGGGCGCGCCGATCATCGGAGTGAACAATCGTGACCTTCGCAGTTTCGACGTGTCTCTCGAGACGGCTGAACGCCTCGGACCGATGATCCCCGCGGGTGTCATCAAGGTTGCTGAGAGTGGTATTCGTACGCGCGGCGACATCGAGAGGCTCGAACGTTGGGGCTTCTCGGCATTTCTTGTCGGGGAATCTCTGATGCGCAGCCACGACCGGCCTGCCATGATCCGGACACTCACCGGAGCGGGAGCAAAGGCGTGAGCTCACCTCTCGTAAAGATCTGCGGCATCCGCCGGCCCGAGGATGCCATAGCCGCCGTCGATCTGGGGGCCGACTTCATCGGGATGATCTTTGCCGACTCGCCGCGACGGTTGAGCCCGGAGCAGGCGTCACTGGTCGTCGAGCAGATCCGCGTGCGTAGTGAGTACGTCCGCACCGTCGGCGTTTTCGTCGACGAGACTCCCGCCGTCATCAATCAGATTGCGGACGCCGTGGGACTCGATCTGATCCAGTTTCACGGCGATCAGAGCGAAGATGCAATATCTCAGGTCGAGCGACCCTCGATCCGCGTCGTTCGGGTGAGGAGCGAGGCGGATGTCGTCTCGGCGCCCACAGGAAGCGACTGGCTGCTCTTCGACACGTGGGTCCCCGGAGTGAGAGGTGGCACTGGTCGCACGTTCGACTGGACGCTGCTATCGAGCCGCCCGGCCGATCCATTCTTCCTTTCTGGGGGGCTGAATCCGGACAACATCATGCAGGCCGTCGAGGCGGCGAGCCCGGACGCGGTCGACGTCTCGAGCGGAGTCGAGGACCAGCCCGGCATCAAGAATCACCAGAAGATCGAACGACTGATCAGGCAGGTAAAAGGATGAAACTGAAATCGCTACCGGACAAACGCGGATTCTTCGGCGAGTATGGTGGCCGCTATGTTCCCGAGACACTCATCGCACCGCTCGACGAGCTGAGCGCTGCGTATCGCGACGCCGGGAAGGACCGGAAGTTCCGCCGCGAGCTCGATGACCTTCTGGAGAACTACGTCGGCCGCCCGAGCTCCCTCTCCGAGGCAGCCGCGTTTGCCCGCGAATGTGGGGAGTTCCGGTTGTTCCTCAAGCGTGAGGACCTCAACCACACTGGTGCGCACAAGATCAACAACGCCCTCGGGCAGGCCCTGCTGGCGAAGCGGATGGGCAAGGAGCGCATCATCGCGGAGACCGGGGCGGGGCAGCACGGTGTGGCAACGGCGACCGCATGCGCGCTTCTCGGGCTCGACTGCGTTGTCTACATGGGCGAGGTCGACATGAAGCGACAGGAGCCGAACGTCTTCCGGATGCGACTCCTTGGGGCGGAAGTCATTCCGGTGAAGAGCGGGAGTCGCACATTGAAGGATGCGATCAATGAGGCGATTCGCGACTGGGTGACGAATGTGGCGGACACGCACTACATCATCGGTTCGGTTCTCGGCCCACACCCTTATCCGATGATCGTGCGGGACTTTCAGTCGGTAATCGGAAGAGAGACCCTGGGCCAGTTGAAGAAGCGAACCGGCGGGCTCCCCGATGTCGCGATCGCGTGTGTCGGTGGTGGCTCGAACGCGATCGGAATGTTTCACCCGATGCTGGGCCACGATTCAATCCGGCTCATCGGTGTCGAGGCCGGAGGCCGAGGCAGCGAACTGGGTGAGCATGCGGCGCGGTTCGACGGCGGTATGCTCGGGGTTCTGCACGGGACGCGGTCAATGGTTCTGCAGGATGAGAATGGTCAGATCTCTGAGACTCATTCGATCTCGGCAGGACTCGACTATCCTTCCATCGGGCCGGAACACGCGCACCTGCGGGCAATCGGCAGAGTCGAGTTCAGTCGCTGCAGCGACGAGACAGCGCTCGAGGCGTTCCATCTGCTGAGCCGCACCGAAGGGATCATCCCGGCGCTCGAGTCATCGCACGCACTCGGTTATCTGCTCGAGCATGGGGACGAGATTCCGGGTGACGCTGTGGTTGTTGTGAATTTGTCGGGCCGGGGAGACAAGGACGTTCCTCAGGTCGCGGCGATGGGGGTGGAGTGAATGGGCGCGGTCGAGATGATTGTCGCGTTTGCAGGCGAGGGCTTGGAAGCCCTCACGACGCCGACACTCGCCGGAGGCGAGATGTCAGCGTTCCGGAGGCCCCAGTGAGTAAGCGCGTCGATAAGCTGTTCAGGCGTCTTCGCAAAGAAGCCCGCTGCGGATTTATCGCCTACGTGACATGTGGCGATCCATCGATCGATGCGACTGTTGAGATCGTGGGGGCGCTCGAGGAGGCTGGGGCGGACGCGATCGAGCTGGGCGTTCCGTTCTCCGATCCGATTGCGGATGGTCCGACGATTCAGGAAGCGTCGCAGCGCTCGCTCTCCAGAGGAACGAATCTGCGGGACTGTCTCGACGTTGCGCGTCGGATCCGCGAGAAGAGTGAGATCCCGTTGATTCTATTCTCCTATCTCAATCCGCTGATGCGATACGGACTCAAGGAGGTCACACGGGACTGCGCGGCGGCGGGTGTCGACTCGGTGCTCGTGACGGATCTGCCTCCGGAAGAGGCAAAGGACTTCCGTGCAGAGCTCCATGGGAATGGGCTGGGACTCGTGTTTCTGCTCTCCCCGACGTCGTCACGCGACCGGATTCGCCTGGTCGACCGGATGAGCGATGGGTTCATCTATTACGTATCGACGACTGGTGTGACCGGAGCCCGGAATGATCTCGATCCACAACTTCTCGCCAGGCTGGAGGAGATTCGCGATCAGGTGCGCCGGCCACTGGTGGTCGGGTTCGGCGTCTCGAAGAATGAGCACTACGAAGCGTTGTCGAGCCGGTCGGATGCGGTCGTCGTCGGCAGCGCGATCGTGCGCGCGATCGGCGGTGGTCCAGCCGAAGGTGCTGCCAGCCGGGCGGCCGAAGTCGTGAGCTCTATCCTGAATGCAGGAGGGGCAGAATGAAGCAATCATCGTCCGATGACATCACCGGTGAAATGGATCGGCTGCGCGATGCGATCGATCGGGTCGACGAGGTCATCGTCAAGTTGCTGAATCAGCGTGCGCAGTACGCGATCGAGATCGGGCGCGTGAAGAAGGAAGCCGACCTGCCGATCTATTCGCCGACGCGTGAAAAGGAAGTTCTCAGTAACGTCGAGCGATGGTCCGCCGGACCACTGGAACCAGCAACGATGAGGCGGTTGTTCGAGCGAATCATTGACGAGTCGCGGCGTGTCGAACGTCTGACGGCCGAGAGAGAAAAGGGAGAGCTGATCCGATGGTGATCGTGATGCGGCAGGAGGCCTCGGACGAGGCGATCGAAAAAATCGTGGCAGAGCTGACGAAGCGTGGATTCGATGTCCATCGCTCGACCGGCTCCCATCAGACGGTTCTCGGCGTCGTGGGCGAAATGACCCGGGTCGACCCGCGCGAGTTCGAAATGTACGACGGCGTACAGGAGGTGGTTCGAGTCACCGAACCGTTCAAACTCGCCGGCCGGACGTTCCACAAGGAGAATTCCGTCATTCGGGCTGGTGATGTCTCGATCGGCGGCCCCGAGGTCGTCGTGATGGCAGGGCCGTGCACGATCGAGAGCGAGGCGCAGGTCTTCGAGACGGCGAAGCGTGTCGCGAAAGCTGGTGCGAAGATCCTTCGTGGTGGCGGCTACAAGCCGCGATCCTCGCCCTACTCGTTCCAGGGTATGGGCGTCGAGGGATTGAAGCTGCTCAGGGCGGCGGGCGACGAGTTCGGGATGGCGACCGTGTCGGAGGTGATGGAGCTCGGTCAGATCGAAGGGATGGTGGAGTATGTCGACATCCTTCAGGTCGGCGCGAGAAACATGCAGAATTTCAATCTGCTCAGCGCGCTCGGAAAGATACGAAAGCCGATTCTCCTCAAGCGGGGCATGTCGGCCACGATCGAAGAGTGGCTGCTGGCCGCCGAGTACATCATGCACGGGGGCAACTACGAAGTGATTCTGTGCGAGCGGGGAATCAGGACCTTCGAGACCTACACGAGGAACACGCTCGACATCTCGGCGATCCCGGTCGTGCAGAAGCTCTCGCACCTGCCGATCATCGCGGACCCCTCGCATGCGAGTGGCCGGAGAGACAAGGTCATGCCGCTGGCGCGAGCCGCGGTTGCGGCCGGGGCGGACGGTGTTCTGATCGAGGTCCACGACAATCCCGAGGCGGCACTATGCGACGGCCCGCAGTCGCTCTACCCCGACCAGTTCGCGCGTCTCATGGACGAGCTCAGGATCATCGTCCCCGCCGTCGGCCGCACGATCTGAGGCTCGCCACCGGCTGCTCTGAAAGACCCCGGTTGTCATCCTGAGCCGCCGAAGCGCAGCGGAGGACGGTCGAAGGATCTTGTACGTCCCGACTCTCAGGGCGGGGATCACGCGACAGTCAGGACGCCCCCGATCCTTCGCTGGCGCTCAGGATGACAGCGTGTGTCTGCGGTTACACCGAGCCATCGGTGATCGTGCCCGGGCTTTTTGTTTATCATTGCGGTGGAGGCTCGAAGTCATGGGACAGTTCGTCATCGCCTGCTATCGCCCGAAGGAAGGCCGGGAGGAGCATCTGCTCGAAGAGGTCCGAAAGCATGTGCCGACTCTTCGATCCGAGGGGCTCGTCACGGATCGTGTACCGTACCTGATGCGATCGAAGGACGGAACACTCGTCGAGGTGTTCGAGTGGAAGTCCGAAGCGGCCGTTCAGTCCGCCCATCAGAATCCGGCCGTCGCGGAGATGTGGCAGCGGTTTGCGGAAGTATGCGAGTACGTCTCGCTCAATCACCTCGAGGAGTCCACGCTCCCCTTCGCGCCGTTCGAGCCGGTCGACATGTAGACAGAGTTGGCGGCTACAGGATGAAATCTTAGTCCACAGGCGACAGCAAATTCGAATACAATCGGACCATCCTGAATTTTGATCCGATGAAGTCGAGAGGTCAGGGAGGATTTGATGGCCGGCTTGCTCCTTTCTTTGCTTCTGATGTCTGGCGGTACGGATCGCGCCTGGTTCCAGCACTACGAAGCGGGTGTCAAAGCCGTGGAGGCGGGCGATCCTTCTACCGCGATCGAAGAGCTCTCAAGAGCTCTCGAACTACGACCCGAACCGGAGCTGAGTGTGCCGCTCGACCCGTACGAGTATGTCGACTACACGCCGCATCTGTTCCTCTCGTTCGCGCATCAGATGACCGGCTCGCTCGACAGCGCTCGCGACGAGCTGGACAAGGCCGAGAAGGCGGGCGTGGCGGAGAGGAGCGAGTACGGTCGACATCTTCTCGAGGCCCAGCGTATTCTGCTGACCGGAATCTCTTCCCGTCCTCTTCCTGCCCGTCCGGTTCTGAGTGAGCACTGGGCGCGACCGGAGATTCTCAGCGAGGATGAGTTCAACTCTCTGCGGAACGACATCCTCGCGGCGTGTGACACCGTTCCTCAACCGGCTCCTCGGGACACTCCCTGGTATCAGCACTACGAGAAGGCGCTGCAGTCGGACCGTGAGGGAGACCAGCCCGAGGCGCTCGCGGAGCTTCTCGAAGCGATCGTCAGGCGGCCGGAGCCACAGCGGCGCGCCCGTACATACGGGATGTGGCTCGTGGACTACTATCCGTACTTCCAGGTTGCCCGGCTTCATGCCGAGATGGGCAACTGGGAGTGTGCCCGTGATGCCATCCAGATCTCGAAGCGTCTCGACGAGATCGCCCCGAGCTCGAAGGAGTTTACCGAATTCGTGATGCTCGACTACGAGGCGCAGCGAAAGGCAGGGAGCATAGCGCCCCGCCGGGAGTGATGCTCCTGGCGTCGTGCCGGGTCGTGTCGACGCGTGCGGTCGGTCTGACTTTCGGACAAACTGTCAAGCCGAAGGAGCTGCTTTATTGCGACTGAGGAATCTGGGGGCCGAGTCGATGCCACCCACCCAGATTCCTCGCTACGCTTCGGAATGACAGGCGCGATTGACAGCCGCCGGAGTCCAGAGCGCAGCGGAAGCCTGCCCTGAGCGAAGCCGAAGGGACGGTCGAAGGATCGCGTGGCGTCATACTCGCCCTCGGTTCCACCGCAATTCACGTCGAGTCATGCCGTACGCGATCCTTCGCCGTCCTCCTCCCGCTTCGCGGGATCCGGCGGCTCAGGATGACAGCCTTGCCAACGACTAACGACCAACGACTAGCGACTGTCCCGATTCCCATCTTTCAGCCGTGCCGGTCTCGACGGGTGTGTCAGCAATCTCGCCGTGAGCAGGAACAAGGGGAGGGAGAGCATGCTGATCGCAGTGGCCAGTCCAAAGGCGGCGCCGAACCCGTAGTGCTCAACGAGGAAACCCGTCGTGAGGGAGCCGAGTCCGATTCCGGTGTCGACGGCGAACAGGATGCTGCCGAAGGTCGAGCCGTGGCGGTCGGGATCCGAAAGGGTCAGGACGAATGTCATGAAGGCGGGGTAGAGCCCGCCAAATCCGAGTCCGAAGAGTACCGCTGCCGCGATCATCTCCCCACGTGTGTCGGTCATTGCCAGGATTGTCGTTGCGATCGGGACGAGCAGGATCGACGGATAGAGGACGACCTTGATCCCGTAGCGATCAGCGATCGGGGAGACGAAGATTCTCGTCAGAATGACGAAGATGGCGAAAACGATGAAAAAGATCGACGAGGGCTCGATGTGGTTGCGGACCGCGAGAATGGCGACATAGCTCGTGATCCCTCCGTATCCGAATGCGTGGACGAAAAGCGCGGACGAGTTCAGGATGACGTGCCAGTCGACGAGCTGGCGGAGCGGCGGAAACGGGTGGGGCGCGCGTTCCGACCCGCCCTGTACCTGCAGAGCCAGCAGCAGGACGACGACTGATAGCGTGACCATCCCTCCGCAGAGGGTCATCCATCCGTAGCGGTGGTAGATCCAGAGCCCGAAAAGCGGGGCGACTGCAATTGCCGCAGTTGGCGCCATTCCGTAATAGCCGAGTCCTTCGGTCCGGCGCGACTCCGGAACGATCTCGGTGACGATCGCACCACTCGCGGAGAGCAGCCCTGACCAGAAGATTCCGTGAATACACCCCGCGACCAGCAATGCCGGAAGCCACGTGAGGAACGCGTAGGTCGAGGAGAAGAAGATGAACGCGATGCCAGCCGTGATCAGCAGACGCTTTCGGCCGACATGGTCGGCGATTGTTCCGGTCAATGGCGCCGCGATCGCCGAGGCCCATGTGTAGATCGCCAGAAACAGACCTGCTTCGCTCTCGGATCCACCCAGCTCCAGAATGCGGAAGGGCATCGTCGGGAAGATCTGAAACGCCGTCACGAACGTGATGAACGTGAAGCTCCAGAGACGGATGAAACGGAATGTGAAGAGGGGTTCTCGTGCAGCCATGCCGGGGGGATTGTATTCGAACGATGAACGATGAACGATGAACGATGAATGGATCGCGTACGGGCTGACTCGACGTGACCCGCATATCGACTCACGGCTAGCTTGACTCCACGCGATCTTTCAACAGTCGTTCTCCCTCATCGCCGAATCCGGCGGCTGCCGTTCGCGCCTGTCATTCCGAAGCGCAGCGAGGAATCTGGGGGTGGGAAACGTCGTCGGGCTGCCCAACCAGAGATTCCTCAGTCGCGATGAAGCCGCTCCTTCGGAATGACAGTTTCTTCGAATGCCCATCGACGCACCGCGTCGTCCCATGACGCATTAGGCGGAATGACTGCGCTGATCGGGCCATTTCACTGAGGAAGCGCTGCCCATACCGTAACCTCCGTGATAGAAATGGACGGCAGGCTTCCGCGATCCGTATCACCGACGGATCGTGCCGGTGATTCGCACGATGAACGACTCGAACGAAAGAGGTCTTCCTGAGCGTACTGGACGCCATCTCTGTACGCGATGTCTCGCCGAGACACCGCCGGAGGAGTTTTTCGCCTACGATCACGTCTGCCGGAAGTGCGCTGGGGATGGCGACTACCCGTTCCAGAGCACGCCTGGCAACCGTGCCGATCGTGACGATGAGTGAGGTGGTGACGCAACGGCCGGCCACGACTCACGACCGAAAGCCTTTCCGGATTGCGCGTGGCGGTGGTGCACGACTGGCTGACCGGGATGCGCGGCGGAGAGAAGGTTCTCGAGGCAATCCTCGAGATCGTGCCCCAGGCTGAGCTGTTCACACTGTTTCACTTCGAGGGAACCGTCTCCGAGCGGATCGAGGAGCGTACGATCCACACCTCATCACTCCAGCGTTTCGCTCGAAGCGCAGGCGACTACCGGCGGCTCCTTCCGCTCTTCCCGCGCGCCGCCGAACAATGGTCCTTCGCCGGGTTCGATCTGGTGATCTCCTCGAGCCACTGCGTGGCGAAGGGAGTGGACACCGGGACCGTTCCGCACGTCAGCTACTGCCACACGCCGATGCGCTATATCTGGGACCGTTTCGACGACTACTTTCCAGTGTCGCGCCCGTTCGTTCGCGCCGCTGCGTCGACGATCGCTCCGGCGCTGCGCCGCTGGGATGTCGCGAGCTCGACCCGGGTCGACCGATTCATCGCGAACTCCGAGTTCGTCCGGCAGAGGATCCGCGAGCACTATGAGCGCGACGCGATCGTGGTTCACCCGTTCGCGGACGAGGCGTGGTTCGACGAACCTCTCGAGGACGGACGCGACGACTACCATCTCGTACTCTCCGCCCTCGTCCCGTACAAGAAGATCGATCTCGCGATCGAGGCAGCGGCTCTGGGACGCAAAAGACTCGTCGTTGTCGGTGACGGCCCGCAGCGGGCACAACTCTCGCGGCAGGCGCCTGCTGGAGTCGAGGTTCGTGGATGGGTGGATGACCGCGAGCTCCGACGGCTGGTGGGCCGTGCCCGCAGCCTCATCATTCCCGGAGTCGAGGACTTCGGCATCACGGCTCTCGAGGCCATGGCATCGGGGACTCCCGTCATCGGCTGCCGCATCGGGGGGGTGAGCGATTCAATCGTCGAGGGACGAACGGGACTGCTCTTCGAGACGGGCGATGCAGCATCTCTCGCGGCCGCGATGTCCATGGCCGAGTCGGCGGACTGGTCCCGAGAGGAACTGCGGGAGCGGGCGAAGATCTTCAGTCGCTCATCGTTCATCAAGGCCCTGGAGTCGATACTGGTCGAAGAGGTGTTTCAACGATGATCGGGCGGAGGCACAAGGCTCTCGCAACGACGTATCTGCTGTTCGACGTGATCGGATCCGCAGTGGCGCTGCTGACGGCCTACTATCTGCGCTTCGTCGTGGAAGTGATTCCGGTGACGAAAGGACAGCAGGAGCTGGAGGTGTACGCATACATTCTCCCGCTCGTCTGCGTGATCTTTCCTCTGACCTTCGCGATGCACGGGCTCTACCGTCTCCGGCCCGCAAAGAGTGGCCCCGAGGAGTGGGCGGCGGTGATCATCGGGTCGGTCGTCGCGACGATCATCCTGTCCGGCATCCTTCTCTGGATTCGCCCCGACAGTCACACGGCCTACTCCCGTGCAACTCTTGGCCTCTTTGTCTTGTGCGAGATCCTTTTCGTGCTCATTGGCCGCTCACTGCTTCGCTTCATCGTCGAGCGCCGGTTTCGTGCGGGGCGTGGTCTCGATCGGGTTCTCGTGGTCGGAGGAGGGGAGCTCGCGCAGGCAGTCGTCAGAAGAATTCGTTCTCATCGCGAGCTCGGTCTGTCGATCGTCGGCTACGTCTCACACGACTCCGCTCGGAGTATCGAGGGAGCGGAGAGGCTCGGTGACGTCGATGACGTGGTCGACGTCGTACGGAGACAGGCGATCGAGCATGTCTTCGTCGCGATGCCGCAGGAGACCTCACTCGCGACGATGCGTCTTCTCGACCGGCTCACCCGGGAGTACGTGTCGATTCACGTCGTGCCCGATCTGATGCAGTTCATGGCACTGAGATCGAGGGTTGACGATCTCGACGGTCTTGCGACCATCAACCTGACCGACTCTCCGCTCGACGGGTGGAATCGCGTTCTCAAGCGGGCCTTCGATTTCGTGTTCGCGCTCGTCGCTCTGCTGGTTTTCTCACCCGTGATGCTGTTGATTGCGCTGGTGATTCGCATCGAGGATCGCGGCGGGATTTTCTACCGCCAGACCCGTATGGGCCTCGACGGAATCCCATTCGAGATGCTCAAATTCCGATCGATGAAAGCCGATGCGGAGAGGGAGACCGGCGCCGTCTGGGCGGAGAAGGAAGATCCGCGCCGCACCCGGATCGGGCGCATCATCCGGGCCTGGTCACTCGATGAGCTCCCGCAACTGTTCAACGTTCTGAAAGGGGAGATGAGTCTGGTCGGCCCCCGTCCGGAGCGGCCGCATTTCGTCGAGCAGTTCCGCACCGAATATCCCCACTACATGCTGCGCCACAAGGTGCGCGCGGGGATGACGGGATGGGCGCAGGTACACGGGTGGCGCGGCAACACATCGATGCGCATCCGGATTGAGCACGACCTGTACTACATCCAGAACTGGTCCCTGATGCTCGACGTGAAGATACTCGTTCTGACCGTGCGGCACGGCTTTCACCACGAGAACGCGTACTGATTGCACTGCCATCTGCGTCCCGCCTCCTCACCCCGCCATGTGAAACCTCGGGAAAATGACTTCGATCCGGGACGGCGCCCTGTACCCGAGCCTCTTGTCACACAGCTCAGCGAGGTCGTACGATTCGCCCGGTCATCGCAGCGCGCACGTCCATCAGTGATGAAGCGAGGGAGTGGATCGATACGGAGTTCTGTATTCTCGGAGCGTTGAAGCCGGATCTGACGAACCGCCAGATCCCGGAGTGAAGCTACAGGAGGAGTGAAGACTTGAGCAGAATCAAAATCGCACAATTCGGTCTCGGGCCGATTGGTCTCGAGACATTGAAGACAGCCGCGGAGCGATCGTGGGCCGAAGTGGTGGCTGGAGTCGACATCGATCCGGCGAAGCAGGGGAGGACGCTCGGAGATCTCATCGGAGATCCATCACTGAACGTTCCGATCACGAAGTCTCTGGAAACCGATGTCGATGTCGTCTGCCATACGACCGGTTCCCGGGTCTCGGCAGTGATGCCACAGTTGAAAGCGCTGATCGAGAAGGGTTGCAACATCGTCTCGACCTGCGAGGAGCTGGCGTACCCACTCGACGAGGCGCAGCGGAACGAGATCGATGCGCTCGCAAAGAAGCACGGTGTCTCGGTCGTCGGAACCGGTGTGAATCCCGGCTTCGCGATGGACAAGCTTCCCCTGACGATTTCCGCGGTCTGCCGGAAAGTGACCTCGGTCGAGGTGATCAGGATCGTTGACGCCTCAAAGCGACGCGAGCCCCTGCAGAGAAAAGTTGGAGCCGGAAAGACGCAGGCTGAGTTCGACGAGGCAGTGAAGGCCGGCACACTCAAGCACATGGGACTCGTGGAGAGCCTCTACCTTCTGGCGAAGGGGCTCGGTCTCGAGCTGGAACATGTGACCGATGAGCTCCTCGAGCCGGTGATGGCCGATTCCACCGTCACGACCCAGTACCTCCAGGTGGAGGCGGGCAAGGTCGCCGGCGTTCACCAGCGCGTCGAGGCACGCTCGGCGAGTGGCGTGGAGCTCTCGCTCGATCTGCGGATGTATGTCGGAGCAAAGAATCCGGTCGACCGGGTGATCATCAAAGGCTCGCCAGAGCTCGACCTCCGCGTGGACGGCGGCATCCACGGCGACGTCGCGACGGCCGCGATGGTCGTCAACCTGATGCCCCGCATCGTCGAAGCCCGTCCGGGCTTTCTCACAATGGATGACCTGCCAGTAAGCTGGCGCGCTTAGTCAGTCCGAAAGGGTGTCGGAGCTCCAGCTCCGACTCGCGGAGGGCTCCAGCCCTCCGCGAGTCAGTGCGAATGGAGAGAAGGGGTGCCGTCAGAATCCCGCTCCTGAACTGCTCCCACGATTGGATTCTGCTGGACATCTCTCGCTTTGCGGGGGGGCTGGAGCCCCCCGCGAGTCGGCCCTGGAGAGCCGACCCCCACGTTCTGCTCTACCGCTCCAGGATTGCCACGGTGGCGCCGTCGCCACCTTCGCGCTCGCCACCCGGTCGCCAGCTCCGAATCGCGGGGTGCGAGCGCAAGTGGTCGCGGATCGCGTCGCGCAGGCGGCCTGTACCGTGGCCGTGTATCAGGCGCACCGCCCCACGCCCGTCGAGCAGCGCTCGATCGAGAAACCGGTCCGATTCCTCGAGTGCCTCCTCGACGCGGTGGCCGATCAAGTTCAACTCCGCGGAGACCGCCGGTTCCACATCTGAGGGCGCCGTCTCACGTTGCTTCGGCTGTTTGCTTTTCTTTTCGCTCTGAAGCGCGTCCTTCTTCTGGACGAGCTGAAGATCGGCCGCCTCGAGCTGCATCTTCTTTCCCTTGACGAGCACCTCCGCGCGATCGCCGCTGAGAGATCGAAGCGTCCCTTCGAAGCGGAACCGGCGATGGCGCACGAGATCGCCCACCGCGAGTGCCTCCGGATCCGTGCCTTCCGGTTCGGGACGTTGCTTCGTCGGCTCCAGAACGCTCTGCGCAACACTCTCGAGCGATTGTGAGTCGCGTTCCGACTGATCCTTCTCGCGGAGCGACTTGATCTCGGACCTCAACTGCCGGTACACGTCGCGACGGATCGCGTCCGACTCGTCCTGCCACTTCTTCAGGAGCGTCTTCTCTTCCTTTTTCGCGCGATCGAGCCGCTCGTTCAGCTCCCGCTCGGCGGACCGAACCTGGCGCTCCCGGGTATCGAGCTCGTCGCGCAACTGCTGCACCTCACGAAGAGAGCTCTGGAGCTGGGAAAGAATCTGGTCGGTTTTTCCGTATTCGGAACCGAGAACCTTCCGCGCATCGGCGATGAGCTCCGCAGGCAGCCCGACGCGCTCCGCGACCTCGATGGCGCGACTCCTCCCGGGCAGACCCGGGATCAGACGGAAGCTGGGGCGATGCGTCTCCTCGGTGAACTCCATCGACGCATTGATGATGTGCTCGCTCGCGATCGCGACGCTCTGGACTCGCGCCAGATGCGTTGTGACAACGAACAGACACCCGGTCTTCAGCACATGCTCGATCGTGGCCGCGGCAATCGCAGAACCTTCTTCCGGATCGGTGCCCGAACCGATCTCGTCGAGTAGCAGCAGGGACGAAGGAGACATCTTCTCGAGTATCGACTTCAGCCGCGTCAGATAGCCGGAGAATGTCGAAAGATGCTCGAGAAGATCCTGATCATCGCCGATCAGCAAATGGATCTGATCGGGGAGGGGGACGATCGTCCCGTCGCCGGCGGGCACTGGAAGACCAGCGGCAGCCATGGCCGTGAGAAGTCCCGCGGTCTTGAGCGAGACTGTCTTTCCTCCGGCGTTTGGACCGCTGATGACGAGCCCTCTCTCATCGCCGGCCAGATCGATCGAGACTGGAACGACGGTACGCTCGGAAGGCTGCTCGTTGAAGGCAATCTCCCGAAGATCCGCGATTCGCTCGTCGAGGAGGGGATGGCGCCCGTCGACGATTCGGAGCTTGTTGTCGGCAGAGAATGTCGGCCGGACCGCTTCGATCCGTGATCCCACGACCGCACAAGCCTGAATCGCATCGAGCTCCGCGGCAGACTCGATCGAGGTGACGATGTCGTCGTGGTGCACGGCGATCTGATCGGCGATGAATTTTGCGATGCGCCGCACCTCGTCGCGTTCGGCCAGGAGCAGGTCCGCGATCTCGTTGTTGAGCTCCACGATCTCGAGAGGCTCCATGAAGACGGAAGCCCCGGAGCCGGATCTCTCATGCAGAATGCCGGGAACGGAGCCACGCTTCTCCGACCGGACGGGAATGCAGTAGCGGTCGCCACGCACCGTGATGATCGGCTCCTGAATCGCCTCGGAGCGCCGGTTCATCAGATCGTTGAGTGTGCGCTGGGTTTCCTGCCGGCGCGCATGGATCTTCGTCCTGATCCGCTTCAGCTCGGGGGAGGCGTCCTCGCGAAGTTTTCCTTCTTTGGTGAAGTACTTGTTGGTAGACCGGATCAGCTCCGACAGATCGACGATTCTGCCGGCGATCGTCGAAAGCGCCGGCAGTTCGCTCTCTGATCGGAGGACGGCTTCGCGGATCGCCTGCGTCGCCTTGACCGCGCGGAGGATCATCCACGAATCCTCGAGCTCCGAAGAGCCGGATGATAGTACCGCGTCGATCTCCTCGAGCCCCGAAAACGGCAGGAGACCGTCCTCGAGGTACAGCTTCGTCATTTCCCGCAGCTCACGCTGCAGCCGTTCGGCCACCTCGAGAGAATGGACGGGCCTCCGAGCCAGCAACCTGCGCCGGCCGGGGGAGGTTCTCACCTCGAGCGCGAGAACGTCGAGGACTTCAGCAAAATCGAGTGCGCGGAGAGAAGGGTTCATGTTTTGGGGTTCAACTCAAAAAAAGGGCTCCCTTCCGGGAGCCCTGGTTTCGGTCAATTCTGATGGCGTTAGTAACCGCCGGTACGACGATCCTCTGCGAGTTTCCGAAGGACTTTCTTACGGGCGGCGACAGCCTTGCGCTTGCGCTTCTCGCTCGGCTTCTCGAAATACTGACGCTTCTTGACTTCCGACAGGACGCCGGATTTCTCGCACTTCCGCTTGAAACGACGGAGCGCGTTCTCGAAGCTCTCATCTTCTTTCACAAAGACGACTGGCATGGTCAGTTCACCCCCTTCCGCTCGATATTGCCACGGACCGCAACTGCACGCGGTTGTGGCAGTGAGTGGAAACTCGGGGCGAAGGCCGGGAAATTCCTGTGGTCGACTGGTTGGCCGGCGATCTACAGCCTCCCCGGCCCTCGGAGGCGCGGTGCCGGTTCCGCCACGACCGTCGGACGAGCAGAGCCGGATTGCCGCCCCCGGGCCTCCTCTCTTCGCATTCCACAGTTATGCCAGCATCAGTTTCCGAGAGCTCGTGGGGCCGCACGGTTCGGAAGTGAGTGCCGTCATCGATCGTCGATTTGGGGGGACTCGAAGATTTATGGGGGGTGAAGTGATAAGGAATCGTCTGCTGGCGCAACTCTATTGGCAGATGAATAGACTAACGGAGAAACTTCGATCCTATGTTCAGGAGTGCGGTGAGCAGAATAGGCCGGCGCGCGTCGAGGATTTGGCAAAGGAGCTGAACTTGTCAGCGAGGACTCTTCACCGCTACTGCGAGGAAGAGTTCAGCCGTGGCACGAAGACGTCGCTCCTACTGATCCAACTGGAACTGGCTGACCAACTTTTGGCAACGGGTGAATACACTACGAGTCAAGTCGCGTACCGCTGCGGGTTCAGGACGAGGCGCTCTTTCTTCAGGGGGTACAAAGCTCGGCGGGGGCGCACACCAGCAAGCCACTCCAAAAATGTCCGATTTTGTCTCTAGCGGTCTGGTCACATTACACATATATTTGGACAGGTTTGAAATTACTTGCCCCTTTCGAGCGACTGTTCCGATCCCAGTCAGACACCTCCGGGATCATCGTGTGTTTACAGCTGAAACATTCAGCGATATGGAGTAAATGTGAAGAACCCGGTGTCGCATTCGACCGCGTGTTGGGGTGGCTCTGTTACTATGAACGCGACCAAGTCCCATGGAACATCAGTCGCCTCGGTTGCGGGAGGCAACACTCTGGGCGTCGCCAGGGGCATAACTATAGTGGATGCTAGAGCGTTCTCCTGTGGTGGCATTGGGACCTCTGCTGACATAGTTGCAGTCCTTGAGTGGATCCCGGAAGATGAGAACCTGGATTTGGAAACGGAATCTGCGGTTGTGAATCTTAGCTTCGCTACACCGTCGGAAGCTCACTGTCGATGGTCATGTATTGCGGGGCCAATCAACCGTGCCGTAGGAGATCTTGTTAATCAAGGCATAATGGTGGTGGCCGCCGCAGGAAATCACAGTGACTCTACGTTCAATTGGGATCCAGCCAGCTCCGCGAGCGCTATCACAGTTGCGGGTACAGACGAAGCAGCAGATATTCGGAGCTCGTTTTCGAACTGGGGCTACAATACCGACATTTATGCACCAGCGCAAAACGTGGAATCCGCTGGGACCTGGCTGGCAGGATATTACCGATCGTTATTCTTCAATTGTTTCAACGGGTCAGTCTGGCCCTCCACAGGCGACTGTGTTTCCGGGACGTCATTTTCAGCGCCCCTGGTTGCGGGTGTCGTAGCGAGATACCTTGAGAACAACCACGGCGCGGCTCGGGCCGCCGTGATGTCGTTCTTGACTTCGGAAAGCCACGTCTCCGTCGATGGTAAGCCGTTACTCAATATGAGCGACTGCTACTGATGAGACCACTGGTCATCCTCCTTTCTGTTATCTCGTCGCTACTGCCCGTGTCGGCTCAGACTCCGGATCAGTTCGAGCGGGTTCTCGTGCCCGTTGCAGCAACCTGGCTCGAAGGCTCTTTCGGGTCGGTCTGGAACACTGACACCTATGTTTTGAATTCGGGCGCGTCTCCGCGGATCGTCGACCAGACCCCGGATCAGGAATGTAGACTTCTCTGCCCCAGTCCTGTCATCGGGGCGAAGACCTTCCGCCCCGTCTCGATTGATCTTCCTCCAGGGAACCACGGCGTTTTTCTTTATCTGGAGAAGCCGAGCGATCCGATCACACTTTCACTGAGAGTCACTGAGGAATCGGATGGATGGGGATTTACCGTCCCGGTGCCGAGAGCGTGCGACTTCGACACGACGATTCAACTGCTCAATCTCCCTCTGGACAGTCGTTTCCGCAGCAGGATCAGGGTCTACGACTTCGAGGGGGCCTCGAGCGTCGATGTGGTCCTCAGGGTATTCAGTGAAGGTGAGTATCGGCTCATCGGATCGGGTGACCTGACCCTGACCCACAACACGACTGAGCGCCAGTCGGAGGCATTTCCGGCATACCCGGCCGACGGCTCCGTGATGCTTGCCAGCCTGCTGCACGACGTGGACGAGAGCGACGAGAGAGCGTGGGTGGAGGTCTTGTCGACGGTACCGATCTGGGCGTTTGCATCCGTGACCGACAACGCCACCCAGAGGACGACAGTGATCAGTCCGGACGGCGGCTGCGCGAGGTAGAGCGGTCGACAGTCGTCAGTCGTGAAAGAGGCAGTCAGCCTGTGGCGTCTGTCATTCTGAGCCGCCGAAGGACGGCGAAGAATCGCGTCAAATCCTACTCGAGGTAACTTGCACGCGATCCTTCGCTTCGCTCAGGATGACAGCCTTCTGTCGACTGTACGACCGACGACTGCCGACTGCCTCAAGTCGCCAGGTGCTCGACCCTCGAGATGATCGCATCCAGAGCCACCACGTTCTCGCCTCCCTCGGGGATGATGAGGTCGGCGAAGCGTTTGGAGGGCTCTACGAACTCCTCGTGCATCGGGCGGACGGTGGTGATGTACTGCTCGACGACCGATTCGACACTCCGGCCGCGTGACTTCACGTCGCGGAGGAGCCTGCGTACGAACCGGATGTCGGAAGGAGTATCGACGTAGAGCTTGATGTCGATTCTTTCCCGCAGTTCTCGCTCTGCCAGAACGAGGATTCCCTCGACGAGAATCACTTTCTTAGGCTCGACCCTGGTCGTCTCGGGTAATCGGCTGTGCGACGCGAAGTCGTATCGAGGCACCTCGACCGGGCGTCCTTCGCAGAGAGCGTCGAGGTGGCTCACCATGAGATCGGTCTCGAGAGAGTCGGGATGATCGAAGTTGATGCGGTGTTTCTCGTCGGGGCTCAGGTGTGCGAAGTCGCGATAGTAGGCGTCGTGGGAGATCCACTCAATGCGGTCACGCCCCACGCGATCGAAGATGGAGTGGGCGATCGTGGTCTTGCCGGATCCGGTTCCGCCGGCGATCCCGATGATCACGGGTTTCGAGCTCATTCTCGTCGTCCTCGTCGCGTCAGCCGCCGGACTGGTCGTCCCAGTCGGACTGCGTCATGAAATCGCTCGGCTCGTCGTTGCCGCAGGTCCCACACAGCGCTTCCGAGGGGATTCCCTTGTCGGAGTCCCACTCGAAGACGTAGCAGGGTGTTTCGCAGTTCGCACAGATCAGATATTCAGGAATCGACATGAGCAGAAGGATACCTGATTCAGCGCCGGCAGGGGCCGTCATCCTGAGCGCAGCGAAGGATCGGGTACGTCCTGACTGCCGCGTTCTTTCCGTGCTGACAGTCGGGCCGTAGGCGATCGCTTCGACCGTCCCTTCGGCTTCGCTCAGGGCGGGCCTCCGCAGCGCTCCGGCGGCTTTAATGAACCACTTCGGATCTCCTTGAACACACGGGGCCATGTCATCCCGACACTCGCTTCGCTCGGCCGGATGACGGTTCGTGTCACTCCACTGGCGACAGCGAAGCGGCGCCATTCTCGCCCTCAGAGGCTGTGAAAGAATCCAGCGTACCCTGCGTTACGGGCGCGGCGAGTCTCGAGCGCGCGGAGCAGCGACGCAGCGATGTGGTTCATCGGAAAGGAGCTGCGACCCTTCGACTCGCTGACGCTCGCTCAGGGCAGGCAACGCGATCGGCGACGCCCCGCCCGTAACCCTTTGGGCTGGTGATGGTTACGGCCCGAATCTCCGCGCCTGTCCTG
>CAWHHZ010000021.1:0-487350 GCA_963829355.1 uncultured Acidobacteriota bacterium | reverse complement strand
AGATCCAGGGCAGTGATCCATGCTCCCTGCATCCCGACCCGCGCGATCCACGGTTCCTCCCCTCGAGCGATGGTCACGATGTAGTCCTCGGTCTCCGCCGCCGCGTTCGTGAGGACGCCGATCGAGATCGGACTCCACTCACCCCACCAGGGATCAAAGAGCTCGAAGGGGCCCGCCGAAGGACCGAATGCGTACAACGCCGCACCGTCGGGACCACTCACGGCTGCGAGCGACGAATGATGCTGAGCCGCAAGAGCGACCACGGGCCCTCTCTGGCCATCGAGTACGCTGAGCGACTGCAGATTCCCTGCGTCGGAGAGCACCGCGCTCTGAAGGACGTCATCCTGCTCCCACGAAACGTCGTCTCGCCAGATGAGGTGAAAGCCGTCAGGTAGTGCCGCAACGAGAGGAGACGAGCGCTTCGCAGTATAGGTCGGCAGGATGGAAAATCCGCCCGGCACCTCGGCACTTCCATCGGCTCGAAGCGGAGTGCCTCTGAGGTCTCCGATCGAATCTACCCACACAGCGAATCGCCGTCCGTCCTCGGCTGCGACTCCCTGCATCCAGCCGAACGAATTTGAAATGTCATTGACGGGACCAGGCTCGAGCGCGCGCGAAACGGTCATGCTTCTGAGCACGTCGTCCTGCCATACGATCAGGTACTGCGTTCCATCGAACACCACCTCTGCACCGGTCCCGATGGAGTCGGGGAGAGGGACTGGCTCGCCTGACGGCACCCCAAGGGCGTCGATGCGCCGCATGAAGGTTCCGGTCCGTCCGTGATCATCGATCGTTTCGATCCAGATGGCGATCGCTTCCTCTCCGGCACTGACGAGCGCGACAGGAGACTGAAAGTCGAAGCGAGTCGTCGAGATCACCATCGCATCCTCGAGCTCGAGAGGCGTCACCGGAAGGTCTTCCAGATCTACCCCGTAGACGCCTGACTGCGTCTCGCGGATCGGGTCCTCTCCCGCTCGACTGCTGAAGACGAGCAGAGATCCCGCGAGCGTGGTGCCACTGATCTCCTCCATCGCAGTCTCGTCGAAGAGGGTGGAACGCTCGAGGACTGATCCAGTGGAATCGAGTACGAGTGCCTCGGTCGACCCTGAACTGTCGTTCACGACGAGGAGCAGGAACGTTCCGTCATCGCGAGTCGCCAGATCGATGGCGCCAGCGTCCTCCACGATCACCCGCGGATTTGAGAATCCCGTAGCTTTGTCGAACTCCGAGACGAAAACGTCTGCCCCATCATTGAACACCGCCAGCGTACGGGACGGAGTCGAGGCGATCAATCTTCCTGTTGATGGCTTTTGAAACACATTCCCGAGCGTTCCGTCATCGTTGAGGACAGCGATGAAGCTCTCTCCTGCTTCCTCCCATGTCACCCACCACTCGCCGCCGATCTCGACGACGGAATACCTCTCGGCGGGAACGTCGATCTGCATGTCGAGAGGCTGAAGATCGTGGTCGAGAAACAGAATGCTGGTGCCCATGTTGGAACTGACTTCCGCGACCCATCGATCGCCCCACCTCATGAGATTGTTGGGGGTTGTACCAATGGCCATGAAGAAGCGCCGCTCCTGCCCGGGCTCACCTGAGGCGGAAACCCGACGGACTCCCAGCGACTCATAGGGAAAGTTGTTGAATCGTGAACTGGGAATCCCGTAGAGAACAACGTAGCCGTCTCCGTCGGACGCAACGACAGGTTGACGGGCAAAGTCGCTGATCGGGAATGAGTGCTCGGGCGCCGTAGGGGATCCGAGCAGCCGCCCGAACACCTTGTGAGTCGTCTCGTACGGGTGAAACGCATGCGTCCAGACGATCAGCGTCGACGCACCGTAAGTTGCGGCACGTGGACCGTAGTCGTCGTACGAGAGCTCGCCCACGCGCTCCGGAATGTCGTGAATGGGAGCGACGAGCTCCGCACGCGAGACAGGAGCAACCGAGATCAGCAGCAGGAAGAGCAGGGACGGATTCAGAGCGGACCGTTTCATCTCACAGGGTATTACGGATGCAGGATACGTCTCGTCCAGAAACAGCCAACTCATCTATTGATCGCGATCATGGCGCACAGCGCGACCCGTTTCGCTTCGTCGTGGAATCGGGTGACGAGACACCGGGATCGGAGCGTGGGCATCTGGCTCCAGGCGAGCTCGCTTCACGCTCCTGGACTTTCCCATCGTTCCGCCCCTTCACGGCCGCGGGTCACCTCTTCGTCAAGTGGGGCCACGTCTTTGCTTCTCGGTCGAATCCACGAGGGGTAGATTCTTCACCAGAATTGCTGGCTAAATTCTACGAGCGGTAGATACGAGCGAAAAACGAAGACGTGACCCCGAAGCTCTTTCCGATCCCTCGTTTCCAGAATGTCCGTGAATCTCCTCGGTCGCGCCTTTGTCCTGCCATATTGGAGTTTGATATTGGCGATAGAGGAGACCAACGATGCCGGTCACGGGATTAATGATTACTCCAGAGCGGGTGGGAAGATTGATGAAGCTGCTGATTCCCCTCGCTGTCGCCGTGTCGAATTTTCCGATCGTCGCGACCGAGAATCAAGTCATGAACGATCTCTGCTGGAGTGCTGATGTCGAGGCACAGCTGGAGCTCGGGAAGTCTCAGCTTGCGGCTCTGCCCGAGCCGGATTCGGGCTGTGATTACGTGAGTGCCATGGCGCTGGCTCTGCCACAGGGCGGATTCGCCGGGCAGATCGTCGTGGTGCCGTTCACCACCTGTGGTGGGTCAGATACGTTCCTGGTCGATCCGGCGCATGATTCGGCGCAGAGGATCAGTCGTGAAGAGGGCCGGCCGCACATGATTGCCCTCGTCGACCTGATCGGTGACGAGCAGCCCGAAATGCTCGTCTCACGGCTGTGCGGCATGAGGAATGGCTGTACGAACATCTGGCGAATCGATGGCGACGAGCCTGTTCAGATCGGATCACGCCTGGGAACCTACGGAGGCGAACTGATTCACGATCTCGAGCAGGACGGGGTTCCCGAGCTCATCACGGGCTGGTGCTGCAGCGGCGGCGCATGTTCCGAGGGAGGGGTCTGGGGAGTGGCGCGTTTCGATGGGCAGCGTTTCGTCGAAGACCAGAGCGTTCTCGAGGTGATGGTGTTCAACACCACCAGCGAAAGAATCGTGGAAGCCTGGCCTCCTTTCCCCAGCACTGATTCTCCGTTCAGCGTCGAAGTCGTTGCCTATCAGCTCGATTCGCGCCACCCTGGCGAGACATTGTGGCTCGAGCTGAATGACGAAATTCTACTCAATGACGAACGGCTCGAACCGGAGTCGAGCAGTATCGGCCCCACGATCGAGATCGACCCGGGTGTTTGCAATGTCTTTCGAGCGCGCGTGAAGGGTCCGGCTGGATCGGGCGTGGTGATCGTCTTGAAATCGAACGAGTGAATGGAGGAGTCATGATGACCCGCAGACCTTTCGTGCTGTTGTTGCTCAGTTAAGTTGGGGTCACAGCCAGAAAATCAACTTAACCGTTTCGGATCGAGGCGAGAGATCGGCGATCTGGAGCAGCGGCAGAAGGGGCTGCTCTGGTTTCCGACGTATGAGGTGTACTTTCGGGCACGGTATTCTGCCGTCAATGATTCCGGGCTCACGAGGATTCGAGTATGACGCCGGCAAGGTGTTGGTGCGAGGAACCAGGTAATGCGAATGAATGTCAATGGTCAAGTGGGGCCACGTCATTGCTTCTCGGTGGAATCCACGAGGGATAGATTCTTCACCAGAATTGCTGGCTAACTTCTACGAGCGGTAGATACGAGCGAAAAACGAAGACGTGACCCCGTAAGATCCGAGCGAAAAACGAAGACGTGACCCCGTAAGATCCCCGCTTGAAAACAGCCGCCCCGGCTGGTTGTGAACCGGCGCTACGCCCGATCGTGATTCACTACGTTCTCACTGGATGCGGGCGAGAAAATCGTGAAGGAATGTGGCTGGGACTGAGCCCGTGAGTGTGACCGCGTCCGCGCTCGAATTGACCTCGAAACGACGGATGATCTTCACCATCTCGGGTTGCTCCTCCTGCGCGGCCATCCGCAGGCCCGCGAGCAGACCCTTGAGCACATCGGAGACGAGCTCACGGGTCTCGGCATCGGCCGCAACCGCTGAAGAGCTGAACTCGAGCCCGTCGCTCGTCTCGGCGACCCAGAGGGAGATCGTCGAGACGTTCTTCAGTGCGGCGTACGCATGATCACCGAATGGCGTCGCTCCCGGCCGCTCCAGATTCACGAGCGTCTGCGCCCGCTGGACGTCGAACAGCATCCAGCCGCTCGAGCGCATGTCGATCCGGAAGAGCTCTCGGCCGAGCGCTGAACGCTCGAACGCCCGGCTCCCGGTGCGGATCGCCTCCAGAGCGCCGAGCACTCCCGCCTCGGTGCCTGCCAGAACGAGACTCTGATCATAAAAGCAGATCGCCGGATGCTCGCCGGGCTTCACGTCCGCCTCCGGCAGGAGAAAGTAGTTTGTGCCTGCGGCTTTTGTTCGGGTTGCACCCTCACGTTCGAGAAGGTTTCCGAGACGGATCGGATCGAACCGTCCGCTGGCAGCCACGAGGACGCGCGGGTGTTCGGGTGTGGCCGAGGGACTCACCGCGATCATGATCACGTCGACATCCCTGTCTGGCCGCAGGCCAGCCTCGCGCAGCAGCCCTTCCGCCTCATCATTGAATCCCGCGCTCATTCTGGTGAAGAGGTCGCTCGCGGTGGGGCTGCGACGCATGTCATCCACGCGGACCATTCCGACGCTGACTGCGTCCGGGGGAACGAGTGAGAGAAGTTGCTCGCCGGTCACCGCGAATGTCCGGGGTGCCAGAAGAGCCGCGATGGCGGTCGCGGCAATGGTCAGAAGAATTTTCCGAGTCGTCATTTTGCAGATCCTTTCGTCAACAGCCGTTCTCGATGCATATTACCATTGACTACTTTGTATTGCAAAGTATAATCCGACGACCAGCGCATCAGCTCGAAAATGCACCACCGGACCCGAACGCCGCTTTCAGCGCGCAAGCAATTTCCCACGATCCTTGTTCTCTTCTGTTCACGCCCAGAAGTCGTGCTCACCCCGGGCCGAACTCGAGATCGTGTACCCCACAAGATCGAGGTCGAGGTCCCGGACGCGATCAACGTCGATCCCGAAGGCAGTAAAACGGGGGGTTCGGGTCGCCAGAAACGTGACCCTGCCGGCTACCGGTTCAGAACGGCGACCTGAGTTTCGAGATCGCGGCCGAGCCGGTCCTTCACGACCTCCAGATCGTAGTGGGACTGCAGGTTCATCCAGAATGGTTCCGACGTACCGAAGTAGCGTGACAGCCTGAGTGCAGTGTCGGCCGTGACCGAGCGCTTCCCGTGAACGATTTCGTTGATTCTACACGGCGGCACTCCGATGTCCTTCGCCAGTCGATACTGACTGATCTGCAGGGGCGTAAGAAACTCGTCGAGGAGAATTTCGCCAGGATGGATCGGAAGAAGCTTCTTCGGTCGTTTCATGGTCGTGCCTCAGTGGCGAACTTTCTCAGAGACGACGACGTGTCGCGCCCCGGAACGAAGTCCTGCGCGAAGAACCCGAAGGCGCCAGCCTCGTCCATGCTCCAGAAGGAACGAGCGCAGTCGAACCACCACCAGGGCGCGGTGATCGGTCTCAGCTCATAGCTCCAGCCATCTCACGAAGGATCAGACGCCGGATCTTCAATCAGTAGCGGGATAAAGCGTGTCGAACTCCGGGTCTCCGACGAGGATCGAAAGATCGGGATCCTGTCGAGTCCAGTTGGAGTCGCGGTACCCGGACTCCCACGCCTTCTTGATGGCGATGAGAGCGTCCTTTCTGTTGTTCATCGAACAGAACACGCATGCGGTGTTGTAGAGAATCATCGAGTCGTCCGGACGGAGAGTCATGGCCAGGTCGGCCTCCCTCTTTGCATCCTCGTAGCGGCCGAAAGCCGCGTAATTGGTCGCCAGCAGAACGCGGGCGCGCGCATCCTCCGGATACTTTCGAAGGCTCCCTTCCATGATCTCGATTTCGCGATGAAGAAAGTTGTTCAGCGCTTCCTTCTTTCCGAGGGCGCCGAGCGCATTATGAATCGGTACGGTGACGTTGTAGTTCTCGCC
The DNA here is from genome assembly GCA_963829355.1 of uncultured Acidobacteriota bacterium. Taxonomy (GTDB): domain Bacteria; phylum Acidobacteriota; class Thermoanaerobaculia; order Gp7-AA8; family JAHWKK01; genus CAWHHZ01. The sequence goes on along the minus strand of CAWHHZ010000021.1, from coordinate 481,237 downwards.
CGCGTGCCTCAATGCTTCCTCCATCATGTCCACGACTTCCTGGTAGTGGCCTGACGCGAATAGAGAGCGCCCCAGCAGGTAGTAACCTCCGTCGAGATCGGGCTTGCGCCTCAGTGCGCCACGGATCTTCTCGGTCGCCTCCGAGTGACGCCCTTCGGCGAAGGACAACCATGCCTCAGCGGCGTGAATCTCGGGATCGTTCGAACCGGTGGCGCTGGCCGCCTTCGTCGCTGAGATGGCGCGGTCGATCCACTTCTGCTGGCGCTCGAAAAAGTAGTAGTACTGCGCGCTGACGAGCGACAGCCCTGCGTGAGCCAGGGCGAATCCGGGGTCGAGTGCCACGGCGTTCTCGTACATCTGCAACGCAAAAAGGAGGTCCTGCCGGCCCACGCGTCGCGCATAGTCCCGACCTCGTAGAAACAGATCGTATGCCTGCAGGTTCTCGGTTGGTTTGGCCGAAAGCGCCTGCTGCTCCAGCGGCGTGAGTGTGATCCGAAGCGCGGCTGCGATCTTCTGCGCAATCTCGTCCTGCACCTCGAACACATCCTGCATCTCGCGATCGTATCGCTCGGTCCAGATCGGGAAATCGGTCGCCGCATCGACGAGTTGCGCGTTGATGCGCAGCCGCGTGCCGGCACGCCGCAGGCTGCCTGAGAGAACGTAGGCGGCCCCCAGGTCCTTGCCGATCTGACCCGCCGTGACTGGCTTGTCGCGGTAAGCGAGAACCATGGCTCGCGAGAACGTCTGAAGTCCCTTGATCTTCGAGAGCTCGGTGGTGATGTCTTCCGTGATTCCATCGCGCAGGTATTCGTCTTCGGAAACTCCGCTGAGGTTTTCGAAGTACATGACTGCGATCGGCTGCGCATCGGTGGAGGCGCTTGCTGCGGCGCGGCTTCCGCTCGACTGGGATGCTCGCGGTCCGGAGTCGAGATCCCGCTGCAGACGTTTGAGAGCAGTCTTCAGATCGCTTGCCGTCTGGTAGCGAAGATCGCGATCCTTTTCGAGCGCCTGGGAGAGGATGCGGTTGAATTCCGGAGGAAGTGCCGGATTGTGCTGCGTGACCGGGGCGGGGTCGCGGTTCAGGATCGCATCGAACACGACCGCCGAGGTTTCGCCGGGGAAAGGGAGGGTACCGGCTGCCATCTGGTAGAGCACGGTTCCGAGAGAGAAAATGTCCGTGCGGGTGTCGGTGACCTGACCGCGGGCCTGCTCGGGCGACATGTAGGAAACCGTTCCGAGAGTCGTACCCGCAACCGTCAGCTCGTCACTTTGCACTGCCGTCGTCGCGGCGGGCTCGGCTGCGTTGCGGGCGTCGATCTTCGCCAGCCCGAAATCGAGAATCTTTGCCTGTCCCCGCGGTGTGATGAAGATGTTCGGGGGCTTGAGATCGCGGTGAACGATTCCCTTCGAATGCGCGGACTCCAGAGCATCGGCCATCTGAACCCCGAGGTTCAGAACTGTACTCAGATCCATCGGCCCCCGGTGAAGTGTCGAGGAAAGCGACTCGCCTTCGAGCAGTTCCATGACGATGAACTGCCGTGATTCGTGCTGTTCGATCCCGTGAATCGTGCAGATGTTCGGATGATTGAGTGCCGAGGCGGCGCGCGCCTCGCGCTGAAAGCGCTGCAGAGCCTCGCTCGTCGTCAGGTCGGGTGGAAGAAACTTCAGCGCGACATGGCGGCCGAGATTCGTGTCCTCCGCGTCGTAGACCACACCCATCCCGCCGGCCCCGAGCTGGGCCGTGATTCTGTAGTGAGAAATGGTTGTGCCGATCATCGTTGGACCTTCCTGGCGCGGGCGAATCGGACCGGCGGCAATTCATAGTATCAGCAAAGCGGCCCGCGCTCCCCACAGACTGTCCGCGGGTGATATGGGCGTCGTTTTCCGAGCGCGGGACCTGAAGCAGATCGCCTCCGGCCCGGACGCGGCACAAAAGCAGAATATCGTCCACCGTGATCTGAAACGCAGTCGTTCCGTCGTGTCGCATCGGTGGGCGGCGAGAGTCCCGTGCTGATTCCGGGTTGGAGCTGGAGATCGCGGAGCGCACCACCGCCGCTGGCAATGAGGACATCGCGCCGCATTCTTGAACTCTTGAACCCTTGAACTCTTGAACCTTTGAAGATCCGATAGAATCATGTTCGATGACGCGAATGTCAGCCACACCCTTCCATCAGCCCCGATTTCGTTCGTGGAGAATCAGTTGCATAGGGAGAGTCGTCGCCGGGGAGATGCGAGAAGGGTTGAATGGATTCAAAGTCTGAACTGACATCGGAGCCTGGGCGCGCGAGGGGCGCCACGGGACTGATCGACCGAATCCAGAAGCGCTGGGACCGTATCCGGGCGGAGCTTCTCCGAGCCCTGCTCCGGGCCGCGCCGGTCGAGCAGAGAAGACTGCTCGTCCTCACAGTATTCGTCGGGGTCGCCTGTGGTCTCACGGCCGTTCTGTTCCATGTCGCCCTGCGCCGGGCTGCGGACTTCCTCTCCCTGAAAGCCTTCCACAGTGACAGTTGGATCGCGTGGCTTCTGCTCACCCCGACGATCGGTGGACTCGTGGCGGGGATTCTTCTGGAGTGGTGGGTTCCGGAGGCGAGAGGGAGCGGCATTCCGGAGATCAAGAAGTCTTATCTCGAGAGTCGGGCCCGCGTACCCGTGCGGGTCGTGATCGGAAAGTTCGTCGTCAGCCTGATCTCGATCGGTTCCGGAGCCTCACTCGGTCGCGAGGGGCCGACCGCGCAGATCTGCGCCGGGATCTCGAGCCTCTTCGGAAGCGCCGGGGCACTCTCGCGCCGGGCGCTGCGGCGGATGCTTCCGGTCGGCGTCGCGGCAGGAATCGCGGCGGCATTCAACGCGCCGATCGCCGCCGTGACATTCGCGATCGAAGAGATCGTGGGCGATCTGGACCAGGCCGTCCTCTCCGGTGTCGTCATCGCGGCGGCGACGGCGGCAGCGATCGAGCGCGGGATTCTCGGTGAGCATCCTCTGCTCGAGACCTCGGCGACCTACGAGATCCACCATGCCGCCTCTCCGCTTCTCTATGTCGTGCTGGGGATTCTTGCTGCGATCGTGTCCACCGGCTTTACGCGCTCTCTGATTCGGCTTCGTGGCTGGTTCAAGCAGCAGAGCATGATTCCGAGGTGGTGCCTTCCTGCGGTGGGCGGAGCGGTCACCGGGGCTCTGGCGATCATCGCCGTCTACTGGATCGGAACCGGCGGGATCACCGGCGGTGGATACACAACGCTGACCGAGGCGCTCGCTGGACATGTCGCCCTGAAGGCGGTGCTGGTGCTGGTCGTATTCAAGGTGGTCGCGACGGTGTTCTCCTATGCGAGTGGCGGAAGCGGCGGTGTCTTCGCACCGTCTCTCTTCATCGGTGGGATGCTCGGTTGTGCAGTGGGATATCTGGACCAGTGGCTCTTCAGTACAGGTGGAAACATCGGCGCATTTGCGTTGGTCGGAATGGGGGCGGTTTTTGCGGGGACCATTCGGGCACCGATTACATCAGTGCTCATCATCTTCGAGATGACCCAGGGGTACTCGCTGATCCCTCCGCTGATGATCGCGAACATGACCTCCTATCTGCTGGCAAGACACTGGGACCGGCTCCCACTCTACGACGCGCTGCTCGAGCAGGACGGATTTCCGGCGCGGGCGCAACGTGACGCGCGGCTCTCGCGGGTGCCGGTGGGCACCGTGATGACGACGAAAGTGGCGATGGTCAGGGAGTCGTCGACAGTGGACGAGTCTCTCGACGAGCTCAGCGAGCACGAGTACGCCATCTATCCCGTGGTGGCGGAGAACCGTTTGAGCTTCGTTGGATTCATCAACCGCTATCGACTCTACAAGGCGTCGAGGGACGGAGAGGGTGCTCATCGGGTCGGTGACTACGTCACGACGAGCTCGATTCTTCATCCCGACACACCACTGAGCGTCGCCGTGGAGCGCCTTCACCAGGAGGGTGTGCACCTTCTGCCGGTCGTGGAGCGAGGCGACGACCGTCGCTTTCTCGGTCTCCTCACCTCGAGCGATGTCGTACGCGCAGAGGCGGAGGATCAGGCCTGAAGGACCGCGCGTCCGGACGCAGGAGTGGAGTGTAGCCCGGTTTCGAACCGGCCGGGCCGCCGCTTTTCAAGCGGCACGCGATCGGGGTTTGGATCACGCGTCTTGACGTTGCCGGCAAGGTCCTCCCGGGTACCCCGGATCAGCGACCCTTCTGGTCCATCCAGTTCTGAACGAACGTAATCGAGCTCCGTTCTCCCTCTCCGACCATACGGTTCAGGAGGAATCGCGAGCCGTCCTTCGACACGCAGTACTGTCGATATTCTGGTCCCTCCCGCAACTGCACGTCGAAGAGTGCCACGGGGGGGGCCGAGTCGAATGAGGTGCCGAACGCGACGGGGACCGACATCATTTGGCGCGAGCTCGAGATGTAGTAAAGCTCGTCAGCGCCCCACGCAGCCTGAACCCCTCCCCCTCGCGACGCGATCCACTTGCCTGAAGACTCCGGAAACTGCAGAACGTAGATCTCGAACTGGCCGGATTCGTTCGAGGAGTAGGCCACCCAGTTTCCATCGGGAGAGAATTGGAGTCCGCTCTCGATAAAAGGCGTCGTCAAAAACGGCCTGGCCTCGCCGCTTTCGCGATCCAGTATCCAGATATCCACATTCTCCCGGTTGGCTTCGGGCACAACGGCATAAGCCAGCCATCGGCCGTCCGGGCTCAGATCGAGTGGTATCTTGACTGTGGCGTCCTCGAACAGGACCTCATCGCTTCCGATCCCGGCCGCGGAACGCTCATACAGATCGAGCTGCCCCTTCTTTTCAGAAAAGAAGATCACCGTGCGATCATCCGGGCTCCATATCGGCGAAGACTCGTTCGCGGGATCGTACGTCAGACGCGTCGAGGTCTCGCGAGGAAGGTCGAAGATCCAAATGTCCCCTGACGCGGTCTGCGCTTCACTCTTGTCGATCGCGATCCTGGTTTCATCGTGCGAGAGCCGGGGGGTGTAGTACATCGCCGCAGGCGCAACGAGCTGAAGGTCGGCGCCCTCTCTCGAGACCCACGCGAGCTCGGTCCGACCCGCCCCTTCCCCCGTGACATAAGCGAGTGCTCCTGACTCCGAGATCGAGAACAGAGCATTCTTCGAGCCTGGATCGTACTGGATGCCCGCCGCGAGCCGAGTCGGTTCGCCCCGCCCTTCCAGTGTCACGGGGTCGACGGACTGAGCCTGCAGATCACCATCCCTCAGATAGAGAATCAACCCAGGTGATGCGTAGGCGGTGTTCGAATAGACTCCGTCCAGGATCGACCGAGGCTCGTCGCCATCGAGCGAGCCCACGTAGAGCGCGTCCGCCTCAGCCAATCCGCGGATCGACGTGAACAGAAATCGCCGTCCGTCCGGAAGGATTCTGGGATTCGTCAGAACTCGATTCGGCAGTTCGACGACCTTGGTCGCTGTCCCGCCAGAGGCGCCAATCCGAAAGATCGACTGCCCCGCCGAATAGAGGATATCGCCGTTTGGTGTCCACGAACCGCCGCTGTCGCCGTCGAGTCCGGCAGCCAGGTTCTGTGCCGCTCCACCTTCCGCGGAGATGCGCCTGAGTTGCCTGTCGACGATGAACGCAATCGATTTCCCGTCCGGCGACCAGAACAGTTGTGATGCGCCTTCGGTACCGATCAGCGCGCGTACAGCCGAGGATCCGATATCTCTGACCCAGATCTGCCCCCTTTCTCCGGCGCGGTGTCCGATAAACGCGAGAGATCTCCCATCGGGATTCAGCGCGATTCCCCCTCCCGACGCGTTCACGAACACGCCATCCGGTGGAACGACGGCGGTCTCGATACGCAACGGCACCTCAGCCGGTCGAGTGAGGACCACGACCAGCCACGCAGCGCCAATCACCGCTGCGGCAATCCATCCAAGCCATGCCGCACGTCGCTTCCTCCTCGAGAACGGCATCGCGAGCCCGACGGCGGATCCCGCCTCGGAGAGCCAGCGCAACTCGCTTGCGACGTCGTGCGCCGACTGCCAGCGATCATCGGGATCCTTCTCCAGACAGCGGCTGACGATGTGATCGAGCGCCGGAGGGGTGACGCTCGTTACGCTCGAGATCGGCGCGGGGTGCTGCGAGACGATCGCCGCGATCAGACTTGTCTTCGAGTTTCCCTGGAACGCGCGCTTCCCCGTCGCCATCTCGTAGAGAAGCGCGCCGAGTGCGAAGATGTCTGTGCGGGCATCGGCCTCCTGACCCTCGAGCTGTTCAGGCGCCATGTACTGAAACGTCCCGAGAATCGTCCCTTCGGTCGTGAGTGGACGGGCCTGAGTCAGCATCTCGGTCAGACCCTTCACGGGTGAGTCCGCGGCCGATCTCGCGAGTCCGAAGTCGAGAAGCTTCGCGCCCGATTTCGTCAGCATGACGTTGCCCGGCTTGAGGTCCCGATGGACGATGCCCTGTCGATGGGCGGCGCTGAGCGCCTCGGCGACCTGCGCACCGTAACGGATTACCTGGTCGAGTGGCAGCGGTCCTTTCGCGAGAACGTCGGCAAGCGACTGTCCCTCGATCAGCTCCATCACGAGGTAGTGCGCGCCGGTGTCGTGCCCGACATCGAAAAGCGTGCAGATGTTCGGGTGATTGAGCGACGAAATCACCCGAGCCTCGCGGTCGAAGCGCTGAAGGAACTGATCGTTCTCTGCGAAACCGGGCGGAAGGATCTTGATCGCGACGTCTCGATCGAGTCGCGTGTCCCTTGCACGCCACACCTCCCCCATGCCACCCGCGCCAATGGGCGCGAGTACCTCATAGGGACCGAGCCGGGAGCCGGCAGAAATTGTCATCGCGTGCCCCCAGTATACGCCCCATTGAGGCGCAATCATTGTCCGCTACTTCACTTTCAGACCGTGGTCTCGGTTCGGCGAAACGGCCGCAGCCGCAGACGCTGAGCATCCAGCAGCGATGGCCTCCCCGGCCATCCTGCTTTGCTCAGACTTGCGGTAGCAGAAGCAGCGCGTTCGGACGTTGATCACTTCGGCGAGGATCCACTGTGCGTTCCTGCGGAGCCGGAATCCGGCATGTATGATGAAGGCCACCTTTCGAACCCGGTTGGCGCTGGGACGGGTGAGAATTGATGATTTCCTTATTCAAGAGAATCGGTCGTGAGCGCTGGGTGGCGACTGCCTGGGGCTTCGCGTTCACCATCGCGCTGGCGATCCTCATCATCGTCGGGTCGAGGAATCTGCATCACTTCGATGCGGCGCTGGTGGGCTACACCTTCTCGGTTCTGTTCGCGACATTTGCAATCGTCTACCGGTACGCGATGTGGCTTCAGCGTCCGCCGACGAGGATCTACTGGCGACGCGGCTGGCAGGCCTTCTTCCGACGAGGCTATCTGGCGCACAACATCGCGACCTGGTTCCGGCGCGTCACCGCTGATTTCGCCCTCAACCGCTTCATCTTCAACCGGAAGCCGGGCCGCGGTCTCGCTCACTTCTGCATCATGTGGGGATGCATCCTCGGATTCGCGATCACGTTTCCGCTTGTCTTCGGCTGGGTTCACTTCGAAACGATTCCGGGAGATCTGGAGTCGTACAGAACGTACCTTTTCGGATTTCCGACGAATTCCTTCCTGATCCACTCCGTCGTCGCATTCACGATCTTCCACGGTCTGGTCTGGGCGAGCTTTCTCGTGATCGCGGGGGTGATGCTGGCCATGCGACGGCGGATGCGGGATCATGGCGCGGCGGCCGTACAGAAGTTCGGCGAGGACTTCCTCCCCCTGATTCTTCTCTTCGCCATCAGCATCACCGGGCTGCTTCTGACTGCCAGCTACACGTGGATGAAGGGCTACGGGTACGAGTTCCTTTCGCTACTCCACGCCGTGACCGTCATCTTCACGCTGCTCTATCTGCCGTTCGGCAAGTTCTTTCATATCTTCCAGCGGCCCGCACAGCTCGGAGTCAGCTTCTACAAGGACGTGGCAGCGCGGGAGGCAATGGCGAGGTGCGCCCGCTGCGACGCCGAATACGCGCCGCTGCTCCAGATCAATGACCTGATCGAGGTCGAGCGGAAGCTCGGCTACACGTACGAGACCGACATCCCCGGTGTCGATCATTACCAGCGAATCTGCCCCCAGTGCCGCCGCACCATGCTCGGCGTCGCGCAGGGCGAGCTCTGGGCCGGATCCGCGGCATCCGCGGGAACTGCCCCGACGAGAGGAACGAGTTAATGGCGAAGCTTCCACGAGAACAGGACCTCATCGCGGACGTTTGGGGCCCGCACCTGAACAGGATGGAGGGATCGCGGCTCGACTCCGGCGCCGACCCTGACCGGACTGTATCCACACACTGCTGCTTCTGCGGTCAGCAGTGCGGGATCAACCTGAAGGTGAAAGACAACACCGTCATCGGTTTCGAACCGAGATACGACTTCCCGTTCAATCGCGGAATGCTCTGTCCAAAAGGCGTGAAGCGGTATCTTCAGGGAGCGCACCCCGACCGGCTCGTCACGGCGCTGCGCCGGGACGAGAATGAGACCGGCGGATTCTCTTCGATGCCATACGACGAAGCGATCGCACGAGTGGCCTCGGAAATCGACCGCATCCAGTCCGAATACGGACCGGACGCGTTCGGCGTTCTGAGCGGCGCGAGCCTGACGACCGAGAAGTGCTACCTCATGGGCAAGTTCGCCCGGGTCTGTCTCAAGACCCGCTACATCGACTACAACGGGCGGCTCTGCATGGTGAGCGCCGGAGCCGCGAACAAGAAGGCCTTCGGCATCGACCGCAGCGCCAGTCCGTGGAACGACATCCTCGGAGCCGATGTCATCATCATCGCAGGCTCGAATACCGCCGAGTGCTCGCCGATCACCACTGACTACGTCTGGCAGGCGAGAGAACGCGGCGGGAAGGTCATCGTGATCGATCCGCGGATCACGCCGATCGCCCGGACAGCAGACCTGTTCCTTCCGGTCAAGCCGGGCCGGGACGTCGCACTCTTCAACGGCATCCTGAATCTGATGATCGAGAACGACTGGATCGATCACGAGTTCATCCGCAACAACACGGTCGGATTCGATGCCGTCGCGGAACACGTACGCCAATGGACGCCCGCACGGACCGCCGAGGTCACCGGCATCGCAGAGAGCAGGATCCGCGAAGCGGCCGAGCTCTGGGGAACGGCGAAGACGAGCTTTCTGATGCACGCGCGCGGCATCGAGCACCATTCCCACGGTGTCGAGAACTGCCTGAGCGCCATCAACATCGTTCTCGCGTCGGGCCGCATCGGAAGAGAGAACTGCGGCTACGGGACGGTCGTGGGACAGGGCAACGGTCAGGGAGGCCGCGAGCACGGTCAGAAGGCCGAGCAGTTACCGGGATGGCGCGACATCGAGAACGAAGAGCATCGCAAGTACATCGCTGGCGTCTGGGACGTCGATCCCGACTCGCTCCCGCGTGCTGGAGTCGATGCCTACGAGATGATGCGCAAGATCGACGCTGGCGAGATCAAAGGGCTCCTTTCCATCTGCTTCAATCCGAAGGTCTCGCTGCCGGACAACCAGTTCGTGGCGCGTGCCCTGGACAAGCTCGAGTTCTTCGTCGTCATCGATTTCTTTCTCTGCGAGACCGCCCACCATGCCGACATCGTGCTTCCCGGTTCGCTCCAGGAAGAGGATGAGGGAGTTGTTGCGCAGGTCGAAGGGCGCGTCATCAAGATCAACAAGGCCGTCGATCCCCCCGGTGACGCAAAGCAGGACTGGCGCATCATCCAGGACATCGCGAAGGCACTGGGCCGCACCCACGGCATGACCTTCGAGAACCCTCGCGAGATGTTCGAGGAGCTTCGCGTCGCGTCGAAGGGGGGCGTGGCCGACTACTCCGGCATCACCTGGGAGAAGATCGAGGCGCAGGACGGCGTCTTCTGGCCATGCCCCTCCGAGGACCATCCAGGGACGCCGCGGCTCTTCGAGCCGGGCTCGTGGAACGTCGTGGCGGAGGGCGCCGGCCCCTTCTACTTCCCGGACGGCAAGGCCCGTTTCGTGGTTCCCGAATATCGTCCTCCCGCCGAGGATGTCGACGACGAATATCCGGTCATCCTCACGACCGGGCGTGTGATCAGCCAGTTTCTTTCCGGCACCCAGACACGGCGGATAGGCCCGCTCGTCGACCAGTATCCGGAGCCCCGGATGGAGATCCACCCGCGGCTCGCTGAGAAGTATGCGATCCGCGATGGGGAGTGGGTCGAGATCTCTTCGCGGCGCGGGATGATGCGGTTGCGGGCGCAGGTCGTCACGACGATCCGTCCCGATACGATCTTCATTCCCTACCACTGGGTCGGCCGGAAGTCTGCAAACCAGTTGACGATCTCGGCGCAGGACCCGGTTTCGAAGATACCTGAATACAAGGTCTGCGCGGTGCGCATCCGTCCGATCGATCCTCCGCCCGATGCGTCGATGCGGCAGGCGGAGGGATCGGGCTCATTCAGTTCGAGCACCGAGTACGACGACCCCAAAGAACGAATCCAGCAAGGGAGGTGACGGGAGTGAGCAGTCTCAACCAGGAGTTCTTCATCGACCCCAACCGCTGCATCGGCTGTCAGTCGTGCGTCGCCGCGTGCAGTGAGTGCGACACCCATCGAGGGCATTCGATGATCCATCTCCAGTACGTCGAGCGGCCGATCTCTGTTCAGACGGTTCCCGTCATCTGTATGCATTGCGACTCCCCAACATGCGCCGAGGTCTGTCCTGCAGATGCGATCAAACGAACCGACGACGGCGTGGTCCAGAGTGCGAGCGAACCCCGGTGCATCGCATGCAACAACTGCGTTCTGGCGTGTCCGTTCGGCGTCCCGAAGATGCAGGTCGAGTTCTCGCTGATGATGAAGTGCGACATGTGCTACGACCGAACCTCGGTCGGCAAGAAGCCGATGTGCGCGAGCGTCTGCCCCTCCGGAGCGCTCCACTTCGGAACCCGGGAGGAAGTCGCAGCGCTGCGACCACAATCCGAACCGATCAACAGCTTCAAGTTCGGCCAGCAGACGATCACGACGAAGGTGAACATGATGGTTCCGAAGAAACAGCCCGTCCAGCAGATCGACGTCCTTTCGGCCATGGAAGACGAGCCCGTCGGCCGATCGAGCACACTCGACAGTGTCTTCGACGAAATCTGAGGTCCTCATGAAAACGACACCGACGACACGCACCACGCCGGATCAGCTGACGGTCCCTCCCGACGGCAAACCGTTTCGCGACCAGCCTCAGTGGCGGAATGATTTTCCGATCGACAAGCCGCAGGACGAATACGTCTCCCGTCGTGACTTCACGAAGTTTCTGGTTCTGACCTCCTTTGCATTCGTGGTCGGACAGGCCTGGATCGTCGGACAGAACATCGTCCGGAAACGACGTGGTCTTCCACCAGTGAAGAAGATCGCGCTGCTCTCTCAACTCCCTCCGATCGGCGGGGCCATGGTGTTCCACTACCCTGGAGAGAACGACAACTGTCTTCTGGTCCGTACCGGAGAGCAGTCGTTCGTCGCCTATGACCAGAGGTGCACCCACCTCGCGTGTGCCGTGGTTCCGCAGTACGAGGAGAACACGATTCTCTGTCCCTGTCACCACGGCTTTTTCGATCTGCAGACGGGGAACGTACTTGCAGGCCCGCCGCAACGCGCCCTCACGCGCGTCACGCTGGAGATTCGCGACGATGTGCTCTATGCAACGGGCCTGGAGGTACGGTCATCATGAGAGGATTTTTTTCGCGGGCTCAGAAATCAATCATCGCCCAGGGCATTCTCAGCATCGTCCTCGTCATCGTCGTCCTGCAGCTCTGGCTTCTCACCGCGACGATGCACGCGTTCCTGGGCGGTGAGGACGCGGTCATCATTCCGGCGGCGATCGCCAGTGCCGTCTGCTTCGCACTGAACGCCGGCCTTCTCTGGTACCTCTACCAGATCGAGATTCCGAGGCAATGACGGAGAACGCGCAATCCACCCCCGGTTCAGCGCTCCAACTGACGCTCTCCACCGGAGCCTTCGCGGTCTGCTTTGCGATATTCGGATCTGTGTCGGCGATGATGCCGTTGCTGCGGGAGAGGCTGGGGCTCGACCCGATGCAGGTGAGCATCGCCCTCGCGGTACCGGTACTTCTCGGCAGTCTGGGGCGGATTCCCGCGGGCATGCTCACCGACCGCTTTGGGGGCAGACGAGTGTTCGCGGTGATGATGGCGGCCTCGATCATTCCAGCCATTCTGATCGCCAGCACCAGCACCTACGGGGAACTGCTGGCTTACGGCGCGTTCCTCGGGATCGCACTCGCGAGCTTCTCCGTAGGAATCGGCTTCACCAGTCGCTGGTATCCGCCGGAGAAGCAGGGAACCGCTCTCGGCATCTACGGCGCTGGCAACGCCGGACAATCGCTGGCCGCCTTCGGAGCGCCAGTGATCGCGGCCGCGATGGGGTTTGCGTGGGGGTTTCGGGCATTCGCACTTCTTGCGTTCCTCTGGCTCCTTTTCTGGCTGCTCAAAGCGCGCGATTCAGCCGTCGTGGCACGCCCCAGGTCGTTGAGCGAGACCCTGGCACCGCTGCGAGACGTCCAGTGCTGGACACTCAGCCTTTACTACTTCCTCACGTTCGGCGGGTTTGTTGCGATGAGTATCTACCTCCCCACCTTCCTCACGGATCTGTTCGGGTTGACGCCTCAGGACGCGGGGCTGAGAACAGCGGGGTTCGTGATTCTCGCCACGGGAATGCGTCCCCTTGGAGGGGTCCTCTCCGACCGGCTCGGAGGCAGGGCCATCCTCATGTTCGTCTTCCCTGCCGTTGCGGCGTTCGCCCTGTTCATGGCGTTCCCGCGGATGATTCCGTTCACGCTCGGAGCGCTCGGGATGGCGGCGGCGATCGGCCTCGGAAACGGTGCCGTGTTCAAGCTCGTCCCGGAGGTGTTCCCGAAGAGCGTCGGCAGCGCGACCGGCGTGGTGGGTGCTGCAGGAGGACTGGGAGGATTCTTTCCACCTCTTCTGCTCGGAATCGTCAAGACATACACGGGCAGCTTCACGATCGGCTTTATCCTGCTGGCCGCCTTTGCCATCATCTGTCTGATCGTCATGAAAACTTCAAAGATGGCGGAGCCAAAGCGCGGCTGAGTTGGAATCACGGCCTCCTGAAATACCCGAGACCGCGAGGGCGGCGCGTACACCCTTCAGGAGTGAGCTTTCGCGGACGGTTCCGGATCGGCAACCGTGTACCAGTCGCGCGGGGCATCGACATAGGCCTGGTCCAGCTCCTCGATCGAAGAACAGCCGAGCAGTTTCATGGTGCGGACGAGGTCGGTGCGGATGATGTCGAGCGCACGAGTCACGCCCGCGCCGCCTGCCGCGCCGAGGCCCCATGCGTAGGCGCGTCCGATGAGCACGGCACGTGCGCCGAGGCAGAGTGCTTTCACGACGTCGCTGCCGCGGCGGATCCCGCCGTCGAGCAGAACCTCGACCCGTCCATTGACCGCGGCGACGACCTCGGGCAGCACCCGCACAGTCGGCGCAACCCCATCGAGCTGCCGCCCTCCATGGTTTGAGACGACGATGGCAGCGGCACCGTAATCGATGGCGCGGCGTGCATCGTCGGCCGTATGAACACCTTTCGCAACGATCGGCCCTTTCCACACGTCGCGGATCCACTCGAAGTCATTCCACGACACCATCGCAGCCTCGAGTGCGGCCCCGACATCGGCGTACGGCATCGGACCCTCTTCCAGTTCGATGTTCGGAAAGCTCATGAGACCGCCGTCGCGGAGATACGCGGCGAGCCAGCGAGGCCGCGCGAGAAACTGGAAAAGGAACGGCAGCATCGCGAATGGCGCCCCCGACACGAGCTCTTTCACCCCATTGCGAATGTCCCGCTCCCGCATGCCGGCCACGGGAGTGTCGATGGTAACGACGAGCGCGGTGCAGCCGCATTCTTTCGCACGCTCGATGGCGGCCGAGGCAACCTCGCGGCCGCCGATGATGTAGAGCTGATACCAGAGCGGCCCTCGGGTCGCTGCCCTGACGTCACGGACCGCACAGCCGGAGAGGGTCGAGAGTGTGTATGCCGTGCCCGCCTCACCGGCGGCGCGAGCGGCAACTTCCTCGCCGCGCGGATAGAACATCCGCGAGCTGCCGACGGGGGCGAGGATGACGGGAAGCTCGATCTTCGTTCCGAGCACCGTCGTGCCGATGTCACAGCTCTCGGTCGCAACGGCCGAACGGGGGCGGAGCAGAACGTCGTCGAAGGCCCTGGAGTTTTCCCGCAGAGTCCACTCCCCGTCGGCACCGCCGTCGATATAGTCGAAAACAGCACGGGGTAGACGCTTCTTCGCCGCGGTCCGCAGGTCTGCGATGTTGACGATCTTCGTGCTGTCGATTCGACTCATCAGCGCCCAGCCCCCGAAGAGCATTCTAACCCTTGGCTAACGGCCCAATGGCGTTGAGTCAAGCGAATTGTCACCCCGAGCGGGCGGGTGGGCGGGCAAGCGAGAGCCTGCCCTGAGGGGTGCTGGGAGGGGGAAACCGAAGGGGGCCTCGCAAGTTACGTGCTCTGTCGGCGTGGAGCTGGCGCTCGCTCATGCAGCGGCCCATATGTCACTGAGTACGAAACTCGCGAGCTGCCTCGCATGCCCACCCTCCCGCCCGCTCGGCATGACGATTCTCGGTTGCACCCTTAACTCACCGCCATTATGGCTACCGGCCGAAGGTGCGATCCGATCTGGACGAGCATCAGTCCCCGGCAAACGTGTTGTCATGTAAACTCGCCGATACCGATGGCCGATCCCGAAAAGCGCGACGAGCTCCCCTCCTCCTGGCGCTCGACGATCCGGGGAAATGTTCTGGCTCTCGGTCTCGTCAGCCTCCTGACCGATCTCTCGAGCGAGATGATCGCGCCGCTGCTACCCCTGTTTCTCGCGGGCCTGGCTCCCGGCTCGGCTGCGCTCTGGGTCGGTCTGATGGAAGGAATCGCTGAGACGACCTCGAGCCTGCTGAAGATCGTATCGGGCCGCATGAGCGACCGGTCGGGAAGAAAGAAGCCGCTCGTGATCGCGGGCTACGGGCTGTCGACGCTGTCACGCCCGTTGATCGCGATCGCAGCCGTGCCCCTGCAGGTGGTGGCGCTCCGATTCTTCGACAGAATCGGGAAAGGGACGCGGACGAGTCCCCGTGACGCTCTGATCGCCGGATCGGTGGCCGCCGAACGACGAGGGCTCGCATTCAGCTTCCATCGCGCAATGGATCATGCGGGAGCCGTCGCGGGACCGCTGGTCGCCGTGGCAGTCCTGTTCGCCCTGACGGGCACCATGACGTGGAGCGGTGACGACACGGTCAGTGCCTCGGAATTGTCGGCGATGCGCTGGCTCTTCGCTCTCGCATTGATTCCGGGAATCGCGGCGATGTTCACGCTCGTCAGAGGCGTACGCGATTCCAGATCGACGACGCAGGGTCCGACACTCCCGTGGCTGAGCCGCCCGAACCTGCCACGTAGATTTCATCGGCTCGTTGGGATCCTGACGATCTTTGCGCTCGGCAACAGTTCCGATCTCTTTCTGCTGCTCTACGGGCAGACGCGCTTCGGCTTCGGGGTCTCTCAGGTCCTGCTCCTGTGGGTGGCCTTTCATCTCGCCAAGATCGTCACGAGCATCCCGGGTGGTCATCTGTCCGATCGATACGGAAGACGCCCCCTCATTCTGTGCGGCTGGGCAGTGTATGTTGGCGTCTACGTCGGCATGGTTATGGTCGAGTCCGCAACGATGTTCTGGATTCTGCTGATCGTCTACGGGACCTACTACGGACTGACCGAGGGCGTCGAGAAAGCGATGATCGCGGATATCCTGCCGGCAGATTCCCGCGGCACGGGGTTCGGGATCTATCACGCTGTGACGGGGCTGGCAGCGCTTCCGGCGAGTCTGATTTTCGGCCTGATCTGGGTGACGGTCGATCGAGAGCATCCGGGGATGGGACCAGTGGTCGCGTTCTCCATCGGCGCCACGCTCGCAGCGATCGCGGCGTTGCTCATGATCGGCTACCGGCACGACCCGAGTCCGAACGCCGGCTGATCCCGATTGATCGCGCGGGACCTTCCTTCGATACATCCGCCGTGACTACAGTGAATCCGCTGAGATCACGCCGTCGATCGAAGCCAGTAATAGCCGTACGGAGGAAGATCAATGTCACCGTCCTCCAGCTCGCTGCGGTCTTTCGGAAAGATCGTCTCGAGGTCGACATCCATCCGTGAGAGCGCACCGAGCGGAACCCTGGAAGGGGTGTCGGACATGTTGTGGAGGAACAGTAGCGACATCCCGGCGTGCCGGATCCTGTGCGCAAACACCTTCGGATCGTCGATACGGATCACCTGGAGCTCCCCCGTTCCGATCTCGGGACAGGAACGACGAACGGAGATGATTTTCTTCATCCAGTTCAGCAGGGAGCTCTCGTCCTCGAGCTGATCAGCGACGTTGACCTTCCGATATCCGAACTTGCCGTCGGCAATCGGCTTTCTGTAAAGCTCGGAAACTCGAGCGTCGGAAAATCCACCGTTCCTGCCCGAGGTCCACTGCATCGGTGTGCGGACAGCTCCCCGGCCGTCCCAGTCGAGATTCTCACCCAGACCGATCTCGTCTCCGTAGACGATCGTCGGTGCACCGGGGAGCGAGAACATGAGCGAAAAGGCGAGCTCGAGCCATTTGCGATTTCCACCGAGCATCGGTGAGAGCCGCCTCCGGATTCCGCGGCCGTAGATCCGCATGTCCTCATCGGGAGCGAATGCAGCGAAGACTTTTTTTCGCTCCTCCTCCGTGAGTCGTTCGAGATCGACCTCGTCGAGATTTCGGAGAAAATTAGCCCAGCTGCACCCTGTCGGCAGTGGGGGCATCAGCTCCAGGACGCGCTGCATCGGCTCGGCGTTCCCAATGGCGAGCGACAGGAACATGTAGTTGTTCAGAAGAAAGTTGAGCAACATGTTCAACTCGTCACCACCGCCGAAGAACCGAGCGACTTTCTGTGGCTTCTCGTCCGCCTCACCCATCAGTACGACATCACGCTGATTGCTCTCTGCCCAGTCGCGTACCTCGTCGAGGATCTTGTGCGGCTGTTCCGGCTCGGTGCTCTCCCGCCCGCGTGGCTCGATCATGTGAGACGCGGCATCGATGCGGAGTCCATCCAAACCGAAACAGAGCCAGTAGTCGATCACTTTTCTGATCTCCTCCTGGACATGATGGTTCTCCACCCGAAGCGATGGCTGGAACTTGTAAAAACGGTGGTGGTAGAAGGCGCCAGCAGCTTCGTCCCACTCCCACACACCCGACTCCTCACCAGGAAAGATACTTCCCTCCCCCGGTTTCGTAGGAGGAGGATCCTGTTCCCACACGTAGTAGTCGCGGAATCGGGAGCATTTCGAACGCCGGCTCGCCCGGAACCACGGGTGCTCATCCGACGTGTGATTCATCACCAGATCGCTGATGACCCGCATGCCGCGCTTTTTCGCCTCGATCACAAAGTTGAAGAAACGATCGATGCTACCGAGACGCGAGTCCACGTTGTAGTAGTCAGCGATGTCGTAGCCATTGTCCTTCAGCGGACTGGGGTAGAACGGCGTGAGCCAGAGGCAGGTGACACCGAGATCCTCGAGGTAGTCGAGCTTCTCGATGAGCCCCTCGAAATCTCCGATCCCGTCACCGTTTCCATCGAAGAACGTCTTCACGTCGATGCCATAGATGATCGCGTTCTGGTACCAGACATCCATGGAGCCAGTTCACGCAAGACCCGCACCGGCCCTGCCTCATGAACCAGCTCGGGCTGAACACCGAGCGTGCGCTCGAGTGGCTCGAGCGTGCCGCCGACTACAGGGACCCTCAACTGATGCACCTACGGCGCGATCCTTCCTTATGGCCTCTGTACGATGACCCGGATTTGAGGCGTTCGTCGACCGGCTCGGCCTCTCACCGTTGGAGTTGCGGCCGCAGGCAGTGCGCTACTGAGAGTGACGGACTCCGAGATCCGCCGGAGTACGGCGGAGACCGACCCGGCACCCCCACCAACCGGACGCTGGAATCTTTCCCAGTACCGGCAGCTCACAAATCACAGCCCGGGAATCTGCTCTATGATCGACGCGGGCCACCATGGGAGACTCAAAATCGCCCCACCGATCAAAAGCATCACGACCGCGGCGATCATCCCCTTTCGCGTCGCGCCGCCGACTCTCTCGACGACTTCCCTCCCGGTTCCGCGATAAACCATCAGATTCGGGCCGATACGGGATTTGAGCCCGTCGATCGCGCGCGACTGGGCGTCGTATCGTCCGATGAAACAGCACGTCTCACCCACGGGAAGCACTTCCTCCTGCATCGTCAGGAATCCGGACCCGGACTCCAGCGCCGCGGCCACCCGCTCGAGTTTCTCGCGCTGCTGCGGGTCCAGCCCGCGACTCTCCGCCTGGTCCCTCATCATCGAGCTCGCGCTGCCCCCGCCCGTTCCCTCGACCTTCGTTCCGGTGACGTAGTCCTGATGAGCTTCGCGAACGTGCGTCTCCCTGAGTTTCAACAGTTCCGCCTCCAGAGCCAGCGAGTTCGGATCGCGCGCCGGCTCCGTCGCAGTCTCGATCAGCCGGTTCCACCCATCACCCCATTTCCTCTCGCTCTCCTCCTCGCGCATGTCGTCTTCGAACGACGGCAGGGATCCGAGCGACAGGCTCAGAGTCGAGCCACTGATCGTCGTCGGCAACATATGAAAACCGCGCGCGATCTTGACCATCTTTTTGTGGTCGCCACCCTGCGATCGACTGATCCGGACCTCCTCCTGGACCATGTACACGTAAGCGGCACATTTCGTCCCGGAGAACGGTGAGGTCATCGGCTCTCCTTCGACCTCGGCGCGTCCCTCGATTGCGATCACGGCGCCATCCTCCGCACGGGCTCCGTTCACAACATACCTGTTGATGTAACCGATGTTCACCCGGTCGACTGAGAGCTTGTAGAAGAGAAAAAGTCCGAGCACCACCAGGAGCCCTGAGACCACCGCCAAACCAATACCGAAGCATCCTTCGAAGTTCTTCGTCAGATGCACTCCGGCGGCAAATACCCCGACCAGAACGATTGCCGGTACGAACCAGACCCCTGCCAGACGCATATAGCCACCCTCCTATGCCGGGGAACTCTAGCAAAAAACGAACGCCAGTCGCCGCGTGGAAAGACTGACGGTCAGGTCGTTGTTTGACGGCGATTCTACTGCCGGAAGACGTTTGAGCGGAACTGGTCCCGGATTCCACCCCTCGTAGACAGGACCGCCGGCCAAAGATGTGACCCCGAGGCCCATCTCGTCCGCGATCGTCATGATCAGATGACGCGCCACCATGGTGCTGCCAGGATTCCTTTGCCGAGCCATTCGACCCGCGAACCGGTGTGGAGGAGAAGTCCGGAACGGGCACGGTCGGGCTATTCCTCGCGGAACGACCGGAGGCCGCGAGCGTCACGCTGGCGGGGGGTCGCTGTCGACTTGACCTCGATCGGAATCAGTGACCGCGGAGTCTCGACCACAAAATCGACTTCGTCCCCCGAAGCGGTGCGCCAGTAGCTGATATCGGCGCGTTCGAGCCGTCCGTCGCTCCACGCAGTGAGATCGCCCAGAATCAGATTCTCGAGGTGCGATCCCTCTGGATCATCGACCTCCGCGGATCGAGAGGTGTGCTCAGGAGGGGTCAAGGAGGCTCCATGATGCGAGGCTACTCTCACGGGATCGATTCACCGTTCCTCACACTCTGAGCGCCTGTTCATTGCCGATAGAATCCGACCGAAAGTACTTGTCGCGATCGCCTGATCCATTTTAGTGCGTTTCGCTTCACCCTCCCGGGCCGCTATACTCGACCGCACCGAATGACAATTCCGAAGGGCACGCGGCTCGGCCCGTACGAGATCGATTCGCAGATCGGTGCCGGCGGCATGGGCGCGGTCTACCTGGCCGTCGACTCTCGTCTCGAGCGGAACGTAGCGATCAAGATCCTGCCTTCGCTCTTCGCCTCCAATCCGAACTTCCTCGCCCGATTCGAGCGTGAAGCGAAAACGATCTCCTCGCTCAGCCATCCGAACATCTGCGTCCTTCACGACGTCGGCAACACCGACCTCCCTTCCAGTCAGGCGGATCCGGATTCAGTCTCGACCTCGGGCGAGACGAGGGTTCACTACCTCGTGATGGAGTATCTCGAGGGTGAGACGCTTGCCGACCGCATCGCCAAGGGGCCCCTTCCGCTTCACGAAGTCCTCCGGATCGGACGGCAGATCGCCGACGCACTCGACAAGGCGCATCGCCAGGGCATCGTCCACCGCGACCTAAAGCCGGGCAACGTCATGCTGACGAAGTCGGGAGCGAAGCTGCTCGACTTCGGGCTCGCGAAAACGGGCGGTGTAATCAGCGACGTGGGCGCCTCGCAGGCGACTGTCGCGAAGGCACTGACGCAGGAAGGGACGATCGTCGGCACGTTCCAGTACATGTCTCCCGAGCAGCTCGAAGGGATCGAGGCGGACGCGCGCAGCGACATCTTCGCTCTCGGCTGTCTTCTCTATGAGATGGCGACCGGCACACGCGCATTTCAGGGTGAGACGCGCACGAGCCTGATCGCGGCCATTGTGTCAGCGGAGCCGCAGCCGATCAGTGAGTTGCAGCCGCTCACGCCGCCGGCCCTCGAGCATGTGATCCGCAAGTGCCTCTCGAAGGATCCCGACGACCGCTGGCAGTCGGCCCGCGACGTCTACCTCCAGCTCGAGTGGGCCTCCGAGGCGGGTTCTCATGCCGGGCTCGCGAAGGCGGTCGCTTCCGTGCGCCGCACACGGTTCCGACTCGTCACCGCGCTCGCGGTCATCGGGTGGATTGCCGCCGTCGCGCTTGCCGCGTGGCTGCTGGCGCGCCCCGCGTCAACTCCGTCACCTGTTGCGTTCCGCGCGTCAGTCATTCCCACCGCGCTTCCCTCCGGGGATACCGTGATCAGCGGCGCAATCTCGATCTCGCCTGACGGCCGCAAACTTCTGTACCAGACCGGCGGCCTCCGCTCGGCGATGGTCGGCGTCTACGAGTTCGAGACCGGAGTGAGCCGAGTCCTTCCCGGCACCGAGGTCTCAGTCTTCGCGTTCTGGTCGCATGACAGCCGGTGGATCGGGTTCTTTCAGGCCGGAAAGCTGCGCAAGATCGACGCTACGGGGGGACCCGCGCAGACGCTCGCCGAGGCTCATGACGGTCGCGGTGGCGCCTGGAATCAGTACGGAGAGATCATCTTCGCGCCCGACATCGAAGGCCCGCTCATGAAGGTCTCCGAGAACGGTGGTCCGGTTGAACCGGTCACCGTGGTCGAGGATGGGAGAATCACACACCGCAACCCAACCTTCCTGCCTGATGGAAAGCACTTTCTTTTTGTGGCGCGCCACAGTAACGATGACGCGGTCGGTCGGACGATGCTCGGCTCCCTCGATGGCGGTGAGCCTCGCGAAATCCTCAACCCCGGGTCGAACGCGGTGTACTCGTCGGGATACCTTCTTTTCGTCCGGGATCGAAACCTGCTCGCACAGCGATTCGATCTCGAAGAGGGACGCCTCGAGGGAACGATCGTCCCGATCGTCGAGGGTGTGAGCTACTACAACGCCCGGGATGTCGGTGACTTTTCGGCTTCGCTCCGGCGGCCTTCTCGCTTACCGGTTGCAGTCATCCGTCAATTCGACGATCTCGTTGTTCGATCGTGACGGCAGGGAGTTGCAAACCCTCGGCGAGCCGATGCTCATCGGGGACGCGAAGCTGGGAGGCGTCTCAGTTAGCCGTGATCGTCAGAAGGTCGCGGTCTCACGCGGAGACCAGAAACAGACATCGTGGGATGTGTGGGTCCTCGACATGAAAAACGACCAGCTCAGACGCGCGACCTTCGTCAGTACCCCGTTCCCTCCGAACACGGCCTTTTCGCCGGATGGCGAATCCCTC
The DNA here is from genome assembly GCA_963829355.1 of uncultured Acidobacteriota bacterium. GTDB lineage: Bacteria > Acidobacteriota > Thermoanaerobaculia > Gp7-AA8 > JAHWKK01 > CAWHHZ01. The sequence continues at coordinate 459,274 of CAWHHZ010000021.1, read as the reverse complement.
GCCGTTTCGACGCTTGCGGCCTCAGCGGGGTCGTCGTCCAATTCGCTCTGGCTCCAGCCACTCTCCGGGTCGGGTATGACGGAATTCAACAGCGGTTCATCGAGCGACTTCCCCAACTTCTACACGAGCGACTGGTCGCCTGACGCCAGATTCATCCTCGGCAATACGCAGCGCACCGATACCGGAATGGACATCACGTGGGTCGATCTCGAGGATTCGGAGAACCCGAAGGGGGATCTCGTCCAGACGAGATTCGAGGAGGTGGACCCGAAGTTTTCCCCTGACGGGAACTGGATTTCTTACACCTCCGACGAGACGGGGAGAAACGAGATCTACGTTGTTGATTTTCCCGGCGGGACGACGAAGCGTCAGGCGTCGCGGAACGGTGGCATCGGAGCAAGATGGAGCGCGAAGGGGAACGAGCTCTACTTCGCGAGCGGAGCCGACGTCATGGCCGTTCCGGTCGACATGTCGGCCGGCTCGATCGAGATCGGCGCCCCGGAGCCGATCGGACTCGGCAAGGCGGGCATGGGAGCTCCCTTCGCGGGCGACGGCGAACGGTTCGTCATGCTCAAGCCCGTCGGCGGCGACATCCCGAACCCGGTGCAAGTCGTTCGCGACTGGACACTCACGCTGAAGTAGCCGCCGCGGCGCTCCAGTTTCCTGCACGATTCCACACCATGTGAGGAAACTCCGCTGTCACGCGGTCTTTCGCGCGATGACGCACCAGACCCGGTGAGGGATCGTCACGGGATCGGGGTGGTTCCGCCGGAGCACGTCCCCGAGAGCCTCGTCAAAGCAGTGCGCGTCGGATGGGCTCATCGAGAGGACTCCGTTGCACGCGCGCATTCGCCCGCGCCAGCGTTCATGAGTGAACTCTTCGTCATGGTCGTAGGCAAACGCTTCGACCAGTGAAAAGCCACCATTGATCACCTGATCAATCTCCTCGGGGAAAATGCCGTCCTCACCCGCCATCGGCCATGCCGGATTCAGCTCCAGAATGAGCTTCTCGGAGTCCCGAGCCACCACTGAATGCCTGGCGAGATAGCAGTCGTGAGCGATCACGAGATGAGCGCCCGGACGCAGAACACGATGGAGCTCCTCGAGGACGGCACTCGAATCGAACCAGTGCCAGCAGGAGCCGGCTGAGGCAAGATCGAATTGTGACTCGCCGAGACCCGTGGCTTCGGCGCGGCCGAGGACGAACTGCGTGGCGGACTCCAGCCCACGTTGCTTCGCGAGCTTTCCGGCCATCTCGATCTGACCTGCGGAGACATCGATGCCGACGACGCTGCAGCCACGCGCGGCGAGCTCCAGCGCGATCGTCCCCGGACCGGTAGCGAGATCCAGAACGTGCAACCCGCGCAATGGGATCATTCGCTCCAGCCGCTCGTAGAACGTCTGAGGAAAGCCCCGCCGATGCGTCGCATAATCGTTGCTCTGACGGCCGAAGTCGAGAGTGGACACGGGGAAATTGTATCGGATGGCGAAAGGGAGCGACCGGCCCTGCACTCCGGTGGCTACGTCACTCCCAAAGCTCGTCATCCTCAGCAGCGAGACTGTGTGAAAACTCGTTGCGCATCGAGCTGTGATTTGGAGTGCGGTGCTCGCCGTAGGACGAGCACCGCTTTGGATCCCGTGGCAGCGCCATCTACGCCGCAATCGGCACAAATCAAGAGATTTCTCCTGCAATTTGCAACGCGCCGCAGTCGCCAAGCGGTGCGATGAAAAGCTGAGCTCGTCCTTCGGCGAGCTCAGCACTCCAAAGAAATCGGTCGCGAATGCCGATCCTCTTCTCGACTGAGGAATCTGGATGGGGGAAGCTGGCCCGACCAATCCCCCGCCCGGATTCCTCGCTTCCCTTCGGAATGACAGCCCCGTGTTTTCGGAGGTTTGGAAGTGGTGTCATTGAAGCGAAGCGGTGGAGTCGCCATCTGAGTTACTGGAGATCCGCCGGCACCTTCCCACCGTTCTGCGCGAGCTTGCGCATCACTTCCTTGTGAAGCCACATGTTCATTGTGGCCGAATCGCTCTTGTCGCCGCTGTAGTTGAGGTCGTCGGCGAGCTCTTTCCTGGATGAAAGGCTGCTGTCCATTCCGACGAGCTTCATCAGATCGACGATCGAGTGACGCCAGTCGAGATCCTGCTTCTTTTCCGCGGCCATACGATCGAGCCGCGCCTCGACGTCCACCTCTGAGATGGGAGCATTCGTGGCAGACGGAACGCCGGTCGCTTTTCCCGGAACGGCCTGCCCGACCGGTACACCCTGCCGTCTGGCGGCCTGTACCTCCGACTCCGGAGTTCCCGTCCTCGACGCGTCCGCGGGCGCTTCGACTTTCCCGCCCCCAAAAATACTACCCATCAGATCGCTGAACCTGCCCATGAATCACTCCTTCTCGATTTTCGCCGTCAGGTGGCGAAGCAGAATGATTCATTGCAATCGATCAACCAGCTTCTTCAAGTCCGTTCCCATTCAAAAAGAACGGGTTATCATCGCGTATGCCGTTTCGCCCCTTCGACCGGATCAAGTTCGAGATCGAGCGCCGCATTCTGCGAAGTCCGCTCGATCGTCTGTTCGTCATCGCCGTCGCCATCGTGGTGATCTCCGCGGCTCGGCGGCTGGCTGGCGTGGCGGTTCACTCCCGGGTTCGGTCCCATTGAAGACGCGGTGTGGTGGGCATTTCTCCGACTCACCGACCCGGGCTACCTCGGAGACGACCAGGGCACCTTTCTCCGTACGATCTCGACAATCCTCACCATCCTCGGATACGTCATCTTTCTCGGTGCGCTCATCGCGATCATGACGCAGTGGCTCAACCAGACGCTGAACCGGCTTCAGCAGGGCCTCACGCCGATCGCCGAGAACGATCACATCCTGATCCTCGGCTGGACGAATCGGACCGCTACGATCATCGAGGAGCTGCTGCTCTCCGAAGGACGCCTTCACCGCTTTCTCCTCCGCAACAACACGAGACGGCTGCGCGTCGTTCTGCTCGTCGAAGATCTCGGTCCTCAGATCGTCCAGAGTCTCAGAGAGCGCCTCGGTTCTCTCTGGAAGGAGCGTCAGATCATCTTCCGTTCCGGTACGCCTCTCAGACTCGAGCACCTGGAGCGCGTCGATTTTCTGCGGGCCTCCGCGATCCTTCTGCCGACGAACGACTTTGCGGATGAATCGGAGGATCGCGACGCGATGACGATCAAGACGCTACTCTCGATCTCCAACTCCGCAAAGGAAGAAAATGCCCGGCTCCCGCTGATGGTCGCCGAGGTCGTCGATGCGCAGAAAGTCGCTCTCGCCGAGCGGGCATACGAGGGGCCGATCGAGATCCTCGCAGGTGATCGACTCATCAGCCGCATGATCGCCCAGAGCATCCGTCATACCGGACTCTCTCCGTTGTTCCGGGAGCTCCTCACGCACAGCGAAGGGAGCGAGATCTACGCGCGCGACATGCCGGCGCTGGCGGGACGAAGGGTGCGTGAGCTTCGCACGCTCTTTCCTCAGTCGATCCTGCTGGGCCTCGTCAGAGGCGACAGATTCACGCCACTGTTCGACAGGGAACCGCTTCTGCTCGAGCGCGACGATCGTCTGGTCATGATCGCTCACACCTTCGATGAGACGCAGCCAGTCAAATCGCCCGCCGCGGAGAGCGAGCGGCCACGACGCGATCCGAAACCACTTCCGCTGCGGCAATCACGGCGCGTCCTGATCCTGGGATGGAATCATCGCGCCCCCGCCCTCATCGCGGAGTTCGATAGCTACCTCACCGAAGAATTCTCCATCGACATCGCATCGCGTCTGCCCGTGGCGGAGCGGGAAACACAGATTCGCCGCCGCGGTGTCGAGCCGGCACGGGCCCGCGTGCGACACCTCGAGGCTGACTACACATCGTCCCGTGAGATCAGGACACTCGAGCCTCACCAGTACGACAACGTCGTCATCCTCGCCAGCCAGTCGACATACTCGGAGGAAGGATCGGATGCGCGTGCAGTCGTCGGTTTTCTGATTCTCGAGGAGGTGCTCGCAGCGAGCGCAAAACGACCGGAGGTTCTCGTGGAGCTGATGGATCCCGACAACATGCGTTTCCTCGAGGGGCGCGCAGAGGTGATCGTCAGTCCTCTGCTGCTTTCGCACATGCTCACCCAGGTGGCGTTGCGCCGGGAGCTCGGTGCGGTGTTTGACGAGATTTTCGGGCCGAATGGCGTCGAGATCTTCCTGCGTCCGGCCACCGACTACGGAGCCCAGGGAGAGAGCGTGAGTTTTGCGGAGCTGGGATTGCGTGCCGATGCCATGCAGGAGATTGCGCTCGGCTATCGCTCCGGCCGTGGTGCCATCGAGCTGAACCCGTCGTCCGAGACGATCTGGACCATCAATGGTGAGGACGGGGTGGTCGTACTCACGCGGTACTGAGTGGTAAGTCAGCGACCACACCGGACGACCCGCCTGAGCGGATCATCCGGCGCCCGTGCTAGTCGTCCAGGATGAATGTCACGAGGAGATTCACCTGATAGGCGGTGATCTTTCCGTCGGTCACTTCACAACGCTGTTCCTTGACCCACGCGGAGCTGACCCGGCGCAGTGTCTTGTTCGCGCGATCGACACCCAGCCTGACGGCGTCCTCGAAGCTCTTCTCTGATCGGGCGGTGATTTCCGTGACTCTGCCTACACTGCTCATGTACTTCCTCCTTTTGGTATGCAGCACTCCAGTGCGGCTCTCGTGCCGGAAGAAGATATGGGTTGAACGCAGAGCGCGGAATGACAGTGATCCTGAACTGCCCGGAGTTGGTCTCCGTCGGGTGTATTCACGACTCCACCCGTCGTTATGCTCAAACTGTGGAAGCGATACCGCGCCATCTCCCGGTAGAGGATGCTGTGCTGATCTCTTACTCTTTGGGGTATCCTGCTCCAATGCACACTGCACCGCAAACCACTTTGCGAACGCGCGGCATCAGAAGCCGGAAGGATGCTGCGTGGGGAGCTGCGCGGGACGCTGCGGAGCCCGCCCCACCACAAGAGCGCAGCCGAGGGCCACAGGCCCTCACGACGCCAACACTCGCCGGAGGCGAGATGTCAGCGTTCCTACAACATCCGGCACGACCTACAGGATCTAACTAGATGACGAAAACCAGAATCGCGATACTGTCGGGAGTCCTCGTCCTTCTCGCCCTGGCGTTCACCGGGATCTACCAGATCGGGAAGCGCGTCTTCCGGCCCGTGGCGGCCCCATCGTCCACGTCGGCGCCCGCGGCGGGAGGCGAGCCACATCCGGAGTTTCTCTACGGGCGCGTGACCAGTATTACCGGCACCGTCTACGAGGGCCGGTTCCGCACCAGAGACGGAGAAGAGACGGTCTGGACTGATCTGTTCAACGGACGGAAGGCAGAGAACCCGTGGGCGAAATACGCTGCGCCCCGGGACAAGAATGGCGGCGGCGGATTCCTCGGGCTCGGACGAGACGAACGCGAGGAGGAGCTTGCCCGCCCCTTCATGGCGCGCTTCGGTGACATCGCACGCATCGAGTCGAGCGGCAAGGATGTTGTCGTGACGCTCAAGAGCGGGATGGTCGCGACGCTCAATCGTCTCGACGCGAGCGACTTCGATGATGGACTGCATGTCTGGGATATGAATCGCGGCTTCGTCGACCTCGACAGCAGGCTGATCCGAACGATCGAGCTGAAGTCTGCACCCCGTAAAGATGCCAATCCCGAACGGCTTCATGGCACCGTCCACACGAAGAATGAAGAGTTCATGGGTTTCATCCAGTGGAACCGCGAAAAGATGCTCGGCAGCGAGAACCTGAATGGAGAAGCGGGCGGAGAGTCCGTGAGCGTTCCACTCAGCACGATCGTCTCGATCGCCCGTGAATCGGACGACGCCGCACGGGTCACGCTCCGCGACGGACGCGAGATGGTGATGTCCGGATCGCGGGAGGTCAGCGCGCGCAACAGAGGGATCTACGTCGACGATCAACGCTACGGCCGGGTTCTCATCTCGTGGGGTGCCTTCGAGCGTGTCGATATTACTCCCGGTGAAAGCGGCCCCGACTACGGGGACTTCCCCGCGGGAGGTCCGCTCCGAGGCAGCGTCACAACGCGGGATGGCCACCATCTCTTCGGCAGGCTCGTGTACGACCTGGATGAGAGCGAGATCACCGAAACACTCGATGCTCCCGCCAACGGTGTGGACTACATCCTTCCCTTCGGCCTCATCACCTCGATCATTCCACACCAAGGCGGCGGACAGAAGCTCTCGGGGGCGACCGTTACCCTTCACAGTGGTCAGACACTGCAGCTCGAGAGAAAAGGTGACCTCGGTGACGGCAACGGCGGCGTCCTGATCTTCGTCGACGACGGCGAGAAACCGGACTACGTCGCATGGACTGACGTGGAGCGGATCGAGCTCGACCGGCCGGACGCGATGTATCCGCCGATCCAGGAGCGTTAGTTTCCGTTCCTGTCGTGTAATTCCTGCGGCCATCGCGATGTTGGGGGATTTGACTCACGCTACATCGCGAGAATCGACTGCTGGCGGAATCACACGTCTTTCAACTCTGGAGGAGAATTAATTGGGCCGTTCCTACGAAGAGATCCGAATCTATGATGGCATCGCCGAGCGCACGGGAAACCGGGTCGACCGTCCCGCTGCCGGGCCCCGCGCCACACTCTGCAGCAGCATCAATCAGCTCGGTGCCTCCTCACGACGCCTCGGTGACGGCCTCTACTACCTCGCCGAATCGGAGTGGCCCGAAGAGACCGAGAGTGTCGATCTGAACCGGTCGTGGACGCCCCTCGGCTGACAACGCTACTCCAGCACTTCCCTCGCCTTCTTCTCGAGCTCCGGAGTCAGCTTTGCTGTCCTCGGCGACAGTGGAGTGGTTCCCTGTTCCCCGTTCGTGTCGATGTCCTCGAGGAGAAGCTTCATCTCGGCGATCTCACGAACCTGCGATTCAATGATTCCGTCCGCCAGCTCACGCACCCGCGGATCGCTGATCGTCGCCTTCCGGGCATTATTGATGGCGATCGAGTGATGCGGAATCATCGACTTCATGAATGAGACATCATCGATGACGGCCTGAGACCGGTTGACGTACAACAGGATTGCGGCCAGGGCTCCAGCCACGAGCACGACCGCGATTTTCGTCGTCTTCCCCTTGTACATCGACCACATGAAGGCGAGCATGACGATGGACATGATGCATCCCATCAGCACCGATGCAAGGAAGCGGTTCATGCTGAACAACAAGTGATCGCCTTCGTAGACGAGCTGGTACATGAGGAAGAACATGATGACCGTGGAGGTGATGATCATCCCCGCAAACCGGCCCCAGCCCATCCCCATCTCTTCCTTTTCGTGATCCATCTTTTCTCCTTTCCTGGTCACGCTCCGGCAGCAAGAACGTCGCCAGCGCAATGTGGGGCCCATCCTCGCCAGCACCTACAATGCGTCAGCGGCCCGGCAGGACGGTGAGATCGCTCCGATCATCCGAGGATGAGACCTGGAGTGGTTGGCGACCAAGGGTGGATGCGAAACGCAGGCAGGCCGGACGTCAGCGAAGCAACACCAAAAACGAAAAAAGCCCCGGCCGAGGCCGGGGCTTTTTCACGACAAGTACGACGGCTAACTAAAACCGCATGCCGACCGAGAACTGGTAGGTCAGCGGCAACTGATAGGCACTGGGTGAAGCGGCCTGTCCGAAGCTAGATGACTTCACGTAGTGAACGCCTTCGACCGGAGTCGTCGTCATCGGATTGAAGACGTTGCAGCGGGAACCGTCGGCTTTCTGGCACGCCGAGTTACGGCTGGTGTAGACGGTCGAGTCGACCGAAGAGGGGTCGGCAATGCCGTCCTCGTCGAACACGTTGAGGATGTCAGCCTGCAGGAACACTTCCACACGCCCGATCGGCAGACCGTAGTTGATCGCCAGATCAGTCCGCGTGATGTCATCGGTACGGTACTCCTTGTCCCCCTCGAAGTAGTAGGTGGCCGTCGCGGGCACACTCTCGTATCCCGGGTTTTCAATCGCAGTCAGTGCGATCGTTCCCGCAGCGTAATACGCGTAACCGCTGTTGAAACGCTCGAGCGCGGAGATGTTGAAGCTGCCGACCGGAGTCGGCAGATCGTAGCTGAGCCAGAGGTTGGCGCGATGCTGGACGTCGCCCGTCATCGCCCTCACCGGATTGTTCCAGCTCTGATCGAGATACTCAGGATACGACTCCCGCGAAGTCAGAGTGACCGTCGCGTTCGACGCGGTCTCGCTATCCGCGTTCCCGCGAAGCTCGGAGAACGTGTAGTTTCCACCGAGGTTCAGATTCCCGCGAATCCGATACGCACCCTGGAGCGTCACAGCATCGTATTCGCGCGACAGACCGGCATCATTGTTACCGACCAGAGTGATGTCGAAGACGTTGCCGAGTTCATCGGTGACCTTGCCCGTGCTCAGGTTGGTCGTGTCGGTGTAGAAGTCGTCGTACTTGCGGGTGATGTAGTCGGCGCGGAGGAATCCACGCGTGCCGATCGCCGCTCCATAGCCGAGCGACCACTCCTTTGCCTTCGGCGAGCTGAGCGATCCCTCGAGCTGCGTGCTGACGCCCGGGAGAGAGAAGCTCCGCTGGTTTGCGAGGCAGGTCTGATAGTTGGAGATCCCTGCACAATTCGTGTTGAAGAACCAATCGAACACCTGGGCGAGCACTTCCGCGGTGCCGAGCAGCTCATTGTCGGGAGTTCCGGGAGCATTGATTTCCGGGCCCCGGTAGTTCCACGAGAAGAGCGCGGGCGAACCGGCGCTCGATGTGTCGTCGTTGACACCGTTGTCGATCTCCGCGACGTACTCTCCGTAGCCACCGATGATCCGATGACGACCATCACCGAAAATGTCGTAGGTGGCGGACAGACGGGGGCTGATTGCGCTGTCATCGGAGGTCTTCTTGCCCGCCTGATCGACCGAATCGTTCGCGTCGTAGCGTGCTCCGAGGTTGAAGCTCCAGTTGTTGTTGAAGTCCCAGCGGTCATTGACATAGAACGACTGAACGTTCGAGTCCGAGGTCAGACTCTCGTTGAGCACCGGCCAGACCTGGAGATACGAGGCCGATGGATCGACGTGAATGAAAGTCTCCTGACCGACGTAGCGGAAGTTGCCACGCACGCGCCAGCCGCTGCCACCCTGCTGGTTGTTTTCGTTGCGCAGCTCCGAAAAGTCTTCGTAGCCGGCAATGATGTTGTGATTGCCGAGTCCGGGTGTGCTGAGGAAGTACGACCCCTTCAGGTGGAGGTATTCGTTGTTGCGGGTCTTGTCGTCGCAGACTCCGCAGAAGGTGGGGGACCACGCGCGGTAGCCGCGCGCGAGATCGAGGATGATCGTGCCGTCGATGAGATCCTCACTGTCGGCACCACTGCCGACGAACGCGAACTCGCGCTCGCTCCACTGTGCCTCCACCAGGAGATTCGACGCCAGAATGCCACTGTAACTGACGGCCGTCAGCGTGTTCGGGAGCTCGCGGTCGTCGATGCTGCGGAGATCGGTGATGTTCCCGAACTTGTTTCCGGTCTGGACGGTATTGCGATCCAGGTAGGACAGAACTGCCGAATGGCTGGGGGTAATCTGCCCCGTCAGCTTGATTTCGTAGCGATCTTCTTTATCCCCTGTCTCGTAGGGGATGTTGGTGGCGATCGTTTCGGCGGACCCGGCCGTCTCTCGGGTCCGTCCCGCTCCGAAGAACCAGACGCGGTCCCTCATGATGAAGCCGCCGAGAGTCGCTTCGTATACTTCGTTCAGCTCGTCGACCTTGTCCGCCTCGCCGGCGTAGGGTGTCTTGTTGGTCCAGTCGTCGTTCGAGAGCGAGTCCCGAATGGAGCCGGAGAAGGAGTTGCCGCCCGACTTCGTGATCGTATTGACGACACCGCCGGTGAAGCGGCCGTACTCTGCCGAGATGTTGCCTGTGAGAACGGTAGTCTCTGCGATGGCATCCTCGATGAAGACCGACTCAGGCTGTCCGCGGAGGGTGTCGTTGACGACGGCTCCGTTGACGATATAGAGGTTCTCGTACGAGGGCGCTCCAGCAATCATGAGCTGATCGTTCGGCCCCTCGGTGGAGACACCGGGAGCGAGAGTCGCGGCGCCGGTAATCGTGCGATTGATGGGTAGATTGTCGAGCGTTCTCGCATCGATGTTGTTCGATACTGCAGAGGTTTCCAGAATCGTCGGCGTCGTTGCCGTGACCGTGATCGCTTCCGCGACGGCTGCGACCTGCATCTCGGCATCGACCCTTGCGGTCTGGGCGAGATTCACCTGTACGTTCCTCTCGATCTGCCCCATTCCTTCGAGCTCCATCGTGACGAGATAGCGTCCCGGCGGAAGTGCCTGGAAAATGAATCCTCCATTCTCTCCGGTCACCGTCATTCTGGTTCCCTGCAGAGAGGGCGAATTGATTGTGACGGTCACCCCGGGGAGCGGAGCTCCTTCTGTTGTGACATTGCCGGTCAGCACACCGCTCGACGACTGGCCGAACACTGCGGTAGACAGCAACATCAAAATGGTGATCAACAACAATGTGCGATTCTGCATCTCGGATCATCCTCCATACTACGTAAGAAAGCCGTATGAAAGAGATCCCGCTGAGCAATCGGGTCGCCACAGCCTGGCACCAACGGTTGTACTGATTTTTCAATCACTTAGCAGAGCTGCGACAAGGGGATGTCCAAAAAACCGTACACGGAAAGCCGAATCAATATCGCTTTTCCGAATCGTGACACGGCTGTTCGTTGCATTGGACGATACGGCGGGCCGGATCGTTCCCGGGAGGCGCGCCGCCCCGGTCCAGGAATCCCCATCCGCACAACAAAAAAGCCGACCCCTCGCGGGATCGGCTGACTTGTTGAAAAGACTGGAGCCGTTGGGCGGATTTGAACCGCCGACCTACTGATTACGAATCAGTTGCTCTACCCCTGAGCTACAACGGCGTCTTGCGCGTTTGACTAACCCCGGCCCGGGGCGATTTATTCACGGGAAGCGGAAAATTTGCGGGAGACTTCTGCCGGCAGGGGTGCCGGCGCTCCGCCGGGTGTGAGCCGGCGCTCCATTCGCCATTCATCATTCGGCATTCAGCATTCTCCGTTCAGCATTCTCCGTTCAGCAACTATACTCGGCTCCGCAATGCCGCATCCCCTCGTGTCTTATCTGGAAGTGCGGGCCGATTCCTACGGGATGACGCCTCGAGAGCAGGTCATCCGAACCGTCGAGTCATCCCGGCGGTTGCGCGACCTGCTGCCGAACCCTTATCAGATCTTCGGCCTCGACGAGACACAGGCCCCGAGCCAGGGCTTTCCAATCGCCGTCTCCCCCGTCATCGCGCAGGTCGAGGAACACCTCGCGCACTGGATCGCACGAGAGATCGAATCGGTCGCCGGCGTCGCTGGTGCGAAAGAAGCGGCACGCGAGGTATTCCGCAACTACTCGCGTTACGTTCTCAAAATCGTCGAGAATGCGATGCTCTCGAACTTCCTCGCCGATTATCACGCGGTGTTCTGGCTCGTTCACTCAGAGCAGCTCGCCAAACATTTCGGCTCGATACCCTCGAAGCTCGGCGATCTCGGCGTCGCGCTCGGCCGCGACAAAGGCGCCTCGATCCTCTACCGAATCTACAATCGATGGGCTACGACGATGCGTCGCGGCATGGAGGAGCTTGCCGCGAGACTGAACCCGATGCTCGACGGCGAGGAGGAACGCAACCTCGAGACGTTCAACCTGCTGCTGAAAAACGTCCTGATCTTCGCCACACCCGAGTTGAGCCGCGACCTCAACGAGACACGACACTACGTCAACGGCTACCTCAGACAGGACGCCAGGGAGCTCTTCGAGGCGATCGACGCGATCATCTCCCAGAGCCGGACCATGAGCCGTCAGAGCGAAACGTTCCGCTATACGATGGGTCGCCTCGGAGCATCAGCGGAGATCGACCGCCAGAGTCTTCTCGAGTCCGAGCTGCGCGACTACCTGTTCAACCACCCGGAGATCCGCGCACTGGTTGACGACGTCACGCGCGCGCGGATCAATTCGCTCTACGAGCACATCATCGAGTGGGACATTCTCAGACGGGTCCGCGATGGTGTCGTTTGGATGGACCGCAATGAAAAGGGAGACGTCGTCGACGCCCACGACTCGTCGATTCTCTACTCCCGCTCGACCAGACCGGTCGACTTCGGGCGCGTCGGCGTACTCGATCCGATCGTTTACCGCTTCGGGCTCGTGTACGACCTGAGCAGCTTTTCGCAGACGCTCGGCGAGATCGCACGCGGCGGTGTGAAAAAGGAGATCAACTCGTACCGGCAGATGTTCATGTTCCAGAAAAAGCTCGACACAATCACGAGCGGTCACCTCCTCAAGTTCGAGAAGTTTCTCGGCGACGGCGCGTTCTACACCTCCCGCCGCGCGCTCCGCATGATCGTGTCGGCTGTCGAGATGCAACGGCTCTACGGAGATCTCTGCAACCGGGGATTCGTCTTCGACAAGGGTCTTCGGATTGCGCTCAACTACGGCTACTACCGCCTGCTTCCGCTTGGCTCCAGCTCGACCTCGGATCAGCCACTCGTTGAATTCTACGGACCGGGAATCGTCGAGCTGTCGCGGCTGACAACCGGCAAGTCGACTCAGGCCATCGCCGACATCCAGCAGTACCTGATTGCGCATGGCTACAACGAAGAGGAAGTCACGCGATTCTTCGCACCAGTCCTTCGCACCACGGCGGGTGAGCTCGACCAGGACAGCGACCGCGAGTTCTACGCATACATGGATCCGAATGGCAATCTCATCAACGAGGGAATCGTCGCATCGCTCTCGCTGATCGAACAGCTCGCCATCGAGCTGAGTGAAGCGGGCATGGCGAGACTCAAGGCGATCGAATGCAGGTGGGGCCGCTACATCGGATTCGATCCCGGGATCGAGGGCGTGACCACGGTCGGCTTCCGTCTTCTGGGTCAGGTGGCGCTCAAGGGGCTCGACAAAGTCGAGGTCGCCGAGATCGTCCCATTTGCCGGCGAGCGTTGTACGATTGAGGACCTCGACTCGAAGGATGGACTCCTCACCCTGATGCGCCAGCAATACATGGATGATGTTCAAAAAACGAGGAAGAAGCCACAGCTCGCAGCCACGCCAGTACTCGAAGAACAGGCGATGGCCGAAGAAGGGATCGCTCTCTGCTCGGTCGAGAACTCGGATGATTCGCTCATCATGCTCGGAAGATGGAGCCGGCAGAACAATATGCTCGAGCGCCCCGTGCGACTGGCGGGATCGGATCTGCAGCAGCTCCTCGGGATCGAACAGCCTCTGCGAGCCGAAACCATCGAATCGAGAAAACACTCACTGTGCGAGCTCTACCGGAAGCTGGCAGAGCACGAGAACCAGCCACCGGTTCCGATCGAGCCGCTACGAAAACGCCCCCGCTTCCAGGCCTTCCTGCTCGGGAACCGGGTCGAGGAACTGATCTGAATGAGTGCACTGAAGATTCCGGGACGCCCGCTCGCCACTACTGACCTCCCCTTCCCACTCCACCGCCGTGGAAAGGTCCGCGACGTCTACGATCTGGGCGAGATGCTCCTGCTCGTCGCAACCGACCGGATCTCGGCGTTCGACGTCGTGCTCTCGCCAGGGATCGCCGGCAAGGGAGTGATTCTCACCCAACTCTCGAACTTCTGGTTCCGGCAGTTCGACGACGTCCGCAATCACCTGATCGAAACAGACTTCGACCGCTTTCCTCCCGAGATCCGGCAACACGAAGAGTTGCGAGATCGTTCAGTGATCGTTCGCAAGACGGAAGTGATCCCGATCGAGTGTGTCGCCCGCGGCTATCTGATCGGCTCTGGTCTGAAGGATTACCAGCGGACCGGCGCGGTGTGCGGCATCGAGCTGCCCGGGGGGCTGGAGTCGGCGAGCCGATTGCCGCGGTCAATCTTCACACCGGCCACCAAAGCCGAGGAGGGGCATGACGAGAACATCCCGTTCGCGAGAGTGGAGACGGAGATCGGTGGGGAGCGGGCAGCAGAGCTGCGCGAGCTGACGATCGCGATCTATGAACGCGCGGCGGAGTACGCGGCGAGGCGCGAGATCATCATTGCGGACACGAAGTTCGAGTTTGGCGTCGACTCAGAGGGTGGGCTGGTGTGGATCGACGAAGCGCTCACTCCCGATTCGTCCCGTTTCTGGCCCGTCGAAGGATACGGAGTCGGCATTTCGCCGCCTTCGTTCGACAAGCAGTACGTGCGCGATTTCCTCGAGTCGACCGAATGGGACAAGACCCCTCCTGCGCCTGAGCTCCCCGCCGAGGTCGTGCAGGGAACGCGTGAGCGCTACGCCGAGGCGTACCGGAAATTGACCGGCGGCAGGTGGAGCTGGAGGAGCTGGGTTGAGAAGTATCGAGACTCTCTCTCCCTCTAAGGAGAGAAGGCCGCTGGAACGAGCGGCGATGCACGCGTCTGGCGGGAGCTTAAGGAGTGTGCGGATGCAGCTGAAAGATGCAGCCGGCTTATCGATGAGCTGGCATTTGAATAAACGGTTCTCCCTTGAATTGACGTCCTCGGCCCTCACCCCGGCCCTCTCCCAGAGGGAGAGGGAGAGGGCGCTGGCACCAGCCGTTTTAGGAGTCTGGGCACCAGGAACGAACGCGAGCTGGTCGCAGTTCGAAAGATGTAGCGTCCCCTGAAATGAGTCTCTGCTTTTCTTCTTGCTCGAGTTGTCGATTCGGATTCAGTTTCCCGCCTGGAATCCAGGTCCTCGGCGCTCGCCCCGAGCCTCTCCTGGACGCGGAGGGAGAGTGCTGGTGCTGACCTGGATGTGTTGCGAGCTTACGAACTACTACCTGTTAAGATTGAAGCGATGATCGAGATGAAAATCGAGTGTCCCGAGTGTGATGGGACGGGATGGAAGCTGGGGGAGGATGCGTTCCGGTCGAGTCCGTGTGTCTGTCAGGCTGACCGGCGGAAGGCGCAGCGTGTTGCGGGCGCGTCGATTCCGAAGCGCTATCTTCATTGCCGGCTAGGATCGTTCTACGACCGAGGTAACGTCAGCCTCTCCCGAGCGCGCCGAACGGCGCAGGAGCTGATCGACTGCTGGCCGAGTGCGGACAAGGGTCTGCTTTTCATGGGCGGTTGCGGGGCCGGCAAGACGCATCTCGCCGTGGCGATCCTGCTCGAGATCATCGAGCAGGAGAAGTCGGGGAAGCTGATGTTCCGGAACTTCCAGGATCTGATCCAGGAGATTCATGCGTCGTTCGACTCGGACGAATCGCCAAGCAAATCCGAACTTCTCCGGCCGCTGATCGATGCGGATCTTCTCGTGCTCGACGAGCTCGGCTCTCAGAAGCCGACCAGCTTCGTCCAGGAAACCCTGTACTACGTCATCAACTCCCGCTACAACGAGGATCGGGTGACGATCTTCACGACGAACTACTCGGATGCATCCTCGAAAGACGAAACTCTCGAAGCAAGGATCGGGCAGCGTCTCCGCAGCCGCCTTCACGAGATGACCGAACCCGTCATCATGCAGGGAGACGACTACCGCAGGAATCCGCGCCGGACGATATGACGATCTCGGCGCTCATCCAGCGAGGCTTCGACAACGCGATTGCAAACTGGCAACTCCTGCTCATCCGCATCGCGGGGAGCGTTGCCGTGACGATGGTCGTGCTCGCGGCGATCGTTCCGATCGTGATGTTTGCCATCTACAGCGGCACGATGACCGGGATCGAGTTGATCGACGACCAGGGCGAGATGATCGACTGGCTGCTGTCCAATGCGATCGTCATCGGTATCTTCATCATCGTCCTCACTTTGATCATCGCGGTCGCAGTGGCGATTCACTCCTTCATCACCGGCGGTGTCGCGGGGATCTATCTGGATGCCGATCGTGCCGCGCCACGGGCGAACTGGATCCGCCGGCAACTTGCCGTCTTCAGTCCGGATCGATGGCTGCTGCACGGAAGGCGAACCTGGTGGCCGATCTTCGTGCTCTACAATCTGACGTGGGGGATCTGGACCATCCTTCTTCTGCTGCCACTTCTGCTCGTCGTTCCGCTGCTGATCGCGGCCGATGGGCGCCCCGAGGCCGGCTTTGCCGCCTGCGCGATCATCGTCGGCTGGGTGGGCGTGGCGATCGGCGGAAGTATCGTCGTCCATATCTGGACGGAGCTGGCGATCATCACCTGCGTCCGGGAGGGGGGCCGCATACTCGCTCCCCTGCGGCGCGGCTTGTCCATACTGATGAGCAACTTCGTCAAGGTTATCGTGCTGCTCGTACTGATGTTCGCCGTGACCTTCGGGCTTGCGGGGGTATCGTTCGCCGCGCAGTTCGGCTTCGAGATGGGCTCGAACGTCGGTGAGATCGCGCTCCTTCTCGTTCCGATCCAGATCGTCTTCTCCGTCATCCAGACCGTCATCTCCGTCGTCGCCGGCGCATGGCTCATGGCCTGCTTTGCGACCATCGTAAACGAGTCGACGGAACACTCCGCTCAGGGCGCCTCTCTTGCAACTCCGCCCTCCACGACGACCTGAGCCGGGTCACTCGCGGCACCGGCTCCCGCAAACCGGAGATCATCATGAAACGACTCGCCCCCCTCTTCACTCTTTTCCTGCTGACAGCCTGCACAACGACGACCGCTCCGACCTCGCCGGATCAACCGAGGGTGATCTCGAGCGGTGACGGTTTCGAAGTTCGAACGGGCTCCGTCCCGCTTCCGGAGCCGCCTCGAATCCGCGTCGGTCTCGCGACCGATCAGGCGCAGATGACCTTTCCCCGCCTGGACGGCGGCTATCTGTTATTCCCGGGAGAGGGAGCACCACTCCACACCGCGCGCGGTTTTAGCGTTCTCGCACCCCGCCCTGAAGGATCTGTCGAGTACGCCGTTCAGATCGCATCTCTGGCGGACGCTGCCAGCGCCAGGGATCTCGCGACCCGTCTCGAGGCCGCGGGGCATCCGACCCTGATCGTGGACAGCGCGAGCGGGCTGCACCGAATCTTCGCCGGCAGGTTCATGGAGCAGTCGGAGGCGACGGGGCTCCGCGAACAACTGATCAGCAACGGCTACGGCAACGACATTTTCGTGACGAAGCTCCCCGCCGCCGCCTCATTCGATCCGATCGTTCGAGTAGTCGACGATGAGGGAGAGCAGCGGACCTTCGATACCCGGTCCCTCATCATCGTTCCGGCCACCAGCGAAACGATCGCGATCGACGGAACTCGCTACCGGGGAGCAGCGATCGCGCACATCAACGACCGGGGTCTGCTCAACGGGATCAACGTCCTCAACCTCGAGGACTATGTGAAAGGTGTGGTGCCGAAGGAGCTCGGCCCCGCGGTTTACGACGAGCTCGAAGCGCTCAAGGCGCAGGCGCTGGCAGCGAGGACGTATGTGATCAAGCGCCGGGGCGACTATGAGCGGGAGGGTTACGACATCTGCCCGACACCGGCGTGTCAGGTGTACGAAGGGTACGAGGCCGAACATCCGCTCAGCAACCAGGCGGTCGAGGAGACTGCCGGCATGATCCTCACCTGGCAGGGTGAACCGATCGATGCGCTCTTCACCTCGACCTGCGGCGGTGAGACCTCAGATGTCTCGACGATGTTCCCGAACCGGAACGAGCCGTATCTGCGTCACGTGCGCTGTGTCGAGAATGATTACGTGGAGCTTGCAGGACGGCACGACTCCGCGGCGCTCGATCACGTCGAGCTCAATGCAGCAATCTTCAGGGCGTTCGCAGGCCTCTCTGATGACGAGCGATGGACCGCCGCCACAGCCGAGCGGTCGGTCACCGCGGCCTCCTCTCTCGCGGGCTACGAGCAGCCGAAGGGCTTCAGTCTCGGCTCGCTGAGACGGGGAGCGGTTCTCGAGTATCTCGGCCAGACCCTCGCTCTTGCGGATCTGCAGGAGCCTCTGCTTCTTCCCGAGGACATCGGGTATTTCTATCCGGAGATCCAGACGACGCTGCCCGCCGCGAAAGCGGGAGCGTTCATCAACAAGTACAGGCTCGGTCCGGCTCAACTGCTCGACCAGAAGTCTCTCGCGGAAGCGATGTCGAAGGACGAGCTGCAGGCGATCCTCTACGGATGGCTCGAACAGCAGGCCGCAATCCGGCAGGCGCGCGGAAAGATCGCATCGCTCAGTGGACAGACCGTGGCACTCCGGGCGGAGGGGAAACGCCGTACGTTCACGATCCCGCAGGAGACGCGGGTGTTCCGATCGATCTCTGATGTCACGAGAGAACAGGAAATCGTGCATGTGCTCATCAGTGACCGGGCCCAGGTTTTTCACGATCGTGAAGGACGCGTCAGAGCCGTCGTGATCGAAGCGAACTATGACGGTGCCGCGTTTGACCGGACCTCGTCATACTCGAGCTGGGTACGCAGTTACTCCGCCGACGAGCTTGCGGAGTCGATCCGCCGCCGTCGTCCCATCGATTCCGTGGCCGATCTCGTTCCGATCTCACGCGATGAGGCGGGCCGCATCGAGGCGCTCGACGTCATCGACGCAAAGGGTGGCCGCACGAGGCTGGAAGGCATCCCAGTCCGATGGAGCCTGAACGTCCCCGACAATCTCTTCACATTCATCCGCTCCGAAGACCCGAACGGTGTTCCACGCTTCACGTTCTTCGGCAAGGGCTGGGGACACGGAACCGGCATGTGCCAGGTCGGCGCCTACGGAATGGCGTTCCGCGGCTACACGGCCGAGCAGATCGTCAAGCACTTCTACACGGGGATCGAGATCAGCCGGGTGGAGTGAGGGGGAGGGCAGGGTTCAAGGGTTCAAGAGTTCAGAGGTTCAGGAGGTTCAGGAGTTCAGATGTTCAGAAGCTGGTAGAGACAGGGCAGTTCAGGCAACGTCAATCGTGGTCATCCCGACCGGAGCGAGCGCCGCGAGCGGCGTGGAGGGATCTCTCCTCTGGCCTCGATTCTGTCCAGTGGGGAAACTGGCATCAGCCCCTCGACCCCTGAACTCCTGAACCCCTGAACCTCTGAAACTTCTGAACCTCTGAAGACCTCTAAACCCGCCTCACTTCCGCTCGGCGACTTCCATCAGGACGGCGAGGGCGGCGACGGAGCGGTAGTCGAGAGCGGTGCCGGGACGGACCTCGGTGATGCTGCGATAGATCGATCCGGCGTGACGGGTAACTCTTCCGATCAGCTCTTCACCGGAGCGAATCGCGAAGTCGGTGACGAGGGCCGGCGATACGGCTCCTACGATCTTTCGCGCCCATGTCCGGAAGGATGATTCTTCCCTCACCTCCGCGAGATCATGGGCGTCATGAAGATCACGAACCTGCCATTTCCTCCGGCCCAGGTTCGTCAGGAACGATTTTCTGAAATGGGCGAAGGGACTGCCATCCGCTTCTCTGGCGCTGTAACAGAGAACGGGAAAGGAGCTCCGGGTCTCCTGCCGCAGCGCGATCCAGAGCCGGCTCATCGATTCGTCCTCGTAGAGGTCGATGTCCTGTCGCGGTACGAGCTGCATCACAGCGAAAGCAAAGACCAGCGTAAGAACGACGACGACCGTCGCGGCTCCGAAACCTCCCCGTCCGATGAACGCAATCGACGCGCCGAAGCCTGCGATGAGCATTGCAATCGCGGTGAGGGCAGAGAGCAGACCGAGTGCGTTCCAGGGAGCAGTAAAGAAGACACGCTCATCATTCGCGCCCGTGAGGTGGGAGCGGCCGGCATCAGAGTGCTCGACCGTCCAGCTGATTGGCCGCTCTTCCATGTCCTGAACCAGAGCTCGGTCCGAAGAGTTGATCGACGGCTCGGAATCGGGCAATTCGTCTGTGGGCCGCTCCGACATCAGGTCCCCATCGCGGTGATAGTCCCACTTCGGATCCTGAACCTGCGGGTGCTTCTTCGTGTGACCCGGCTGATCGTCGTACGGTTCGGGGTATGGCTCCGGCTCGAATGGCGGCGCGTCCCGTGGTGGTTCCGCCGCATAATCGTCCTGGGAGCGTCCCGGCCCGGCAGGAGGAGAATCACTCAACTCCTCGCTGAAACGTCCAACCGAACTCCCGACTCGTACTTCCGCTCCCTCGGTGAGGGGCGCGACCTTGACTTCCCTCCCGTTGACGAATGTCCCGTTCGAGCTCCCCAGATCACGAATGACGAAAAACCCACGCTCGAACGACACTTCCGCGTGCGTTCGCGAGATCCGTGCATCCCTGAGTACGATGTCGTTCCCGCGCTCCCGCCCGATTCTCAGGCGCCGATCGGTGAACAGGCGAAATGCCAGTTGCTCACCATTCGGGAGATGAAAGGTAAGTTTAGCCATATCAGTTAATTGTACAACGTTAAGTAGAGATTCGCCCTCGCCGCTGCGGCAATCAGCTCATCGACCAGGAGCCTGCGCCGTAGAAATGCCCGGCCGCGAGAACGTGGAGCAGCGAGTCCAGATTCGGCCGAATTCGAGGAGCATAGTGGTTCTACGTGACGAGAATTCGGTCGGATCTGGGCCGCTGATCCGCTTTCGCAGCAGGGCACTTTTTCTGCGGCGCAGGCTCCTACCTCGTGTCCGCACCCAGATAGTCTCTGAGCCGGCCGGCCAGCGCCTCGATTGACACCGGCTTCTCGATCCAGTCGATGATGCATGCCTGTCCCCTGTCGTCGCCAGGTCTCTCCCCCCCGGAAACCACGAAGACCGGAATCGGATCCTCGCACCCGGAAGGGTTCAACCTCTCGATCAACTCCCACCCGTCCATGATCGGCATCGAGATGTCGAGCAGGACGAGATCGGGTCGATCCGTTTCGGCACGGTCGAGTGCGTCGGCACCGTTTCCGGCGAGCAGAACTTCGAATCCCTTCTGGGTCAGCCCGACGGCATAGAGGCGCCGGAGGTCGTGATCATCCTCGACAATCAGAACTCTGGGACGCGCTGTCATGCGACTCGCCCCGGTTGCACATTCCATGCACAGACATCACAATAAGATCCGTATAATGAAACGGTTGTGACCCGGATCACAACCAACATTTACGTAAAATCGTCCACAATCGAGACTTCTCCCGCCGGGAGAGCCACAGGAGCCGGATCACGATGCGAGCGGATTGGAACGAGTACTTCATGGGAATCGCGCACCAGGCGGCCACACGGGCGACCTGCCCGCGGAAACACGTGGGCGCGGTCATCGTTCGTGACCGCACGATTCTATCGACCGGGTACAACGGCTCGATCCGCGGCCTTCCTCACTGCGAAGACGACGGTTGCATGATGGAAAACGATCACTGCGTCGCCACGGTGCATGCCGAGGCGAATGCGATCATTCAGGCGGCCAGGAACGGGGTGAGCATCGCGGGTTCGGAGCTCTACACGACCGCCTCCCCCTGCTGGGGTTGCTTCAAACTGATCGCCAATGCCGGGATCAACCGCATCTACTACGGCGAGTTCTATCGGGAAGAGCGGTCGAAGAGGATGGCCGAGAGCCTCGGGATCGAGCTGGTCGACCTCAAGCTTCCGGAGGGGCGGACGTTCCGGGTCGGCTGACGATCGGCCGGCTCATGACGAGAGCATCTTCGCCGCTCGGATAGTAGCGCCGCCGGACGTACTCCACTTCGAAGCCGAGCGATTCGTAAAACGCTCGCGCGCTGAAGTTCGTATCACGAACCTCGAGGGAGATCAGCGTGCAGCCACGCTCCTCCGCGATGGCGGCCACCGCATCCATGAGCTCTCTCGCCACGCCGCGCCGCCGCAACTGCGGTAGTGTCCCGACCTTGTTCACGTGCAGGTCCTCGAAGATCTGCATCGACAGCAGATATCCGATTACCTGCTCCTCGCCGACGGAGACGAGATTCACGCGACCCGGCGCCACGAGCTCGCTCTCGATCATCCGCCTGTTCCACGGCTCTGGAAAACACCCCCGCTCGAGCGTCTCGAGCGCGTCGAGATCGCCAAGTCGAGCTTCGCGGATCATTTCTCCGCCTGGTCCAGCTTCTCTTCTGCCGCGCTGCGGCGAATGTAGATCGGAGTCGAGTCCGACCATTCGGGACGAGCCTCGCTCATCCCGAGGACGCGCATGGCGGCCATGAGGGCAATATTCTGCAATCTGCAGATCGAGACGACGTCGATCGCGTCAGCCGGAACCGCCTCGAGCGCGACCAGATCGGGAGCATCGACAGGAACCCCTCCCTCGAACTGCGTCCGATAGACCTCTCCGCGGCCGGCGTCGCCCACGACCACACCGTCGCCGGAATCGGGCATCACGGCCTCATGAGTCGAGATGGCCACCATCGGAATCCCCCTGGAGAAAGAGAGTCCCTGCGCCGTCGCCAGTCCGATCCGTACACCAGTGAACGAACCGGGACCGCGTGTCACGACGATCCGGCTCACATCATCGATCGTCCGCCCCACCTCCCCCAGCAGCCAGTCGACCGCAGGCAGGAGCTTCTCGTTGCGTGACCCGGCACTCTCGACAATGATCGAGCCGAGCGGCACGCCCTCATCGACAATCGCGACGGACAGGACGGGGAGAGAGGTGTCGAAGGATAGGAGCATGGTTGGAACGATGAACGATGAACGATGAACGATGAAAGATGAAAGATGAAAGATGAACGACTGAATGTTGAAAGGCCCGTGCGGGATTGTAACTCCTGTCATTCCGAACGAGCGAAGCGAGGAGGAATCTCATACGGAGACGCCCGAGATTCCTCAGTCGCGATGAAGCCGCTCCTTCGGAATGACAGGGCCAGTAATCAGCCAGGGCTATTTCAGCATTCCGCATTCCGCCATTCAGCACTCAGCATTCAGCATTCCGTTCATCGTTCATCGTTCATCGTTCATCGTTCATCTTTCATCGTTCATCGTTCATCGTTCATCGTTCATCGTTCATCGTTCCCAACTACCCCTCCTCGCGGATGGCGACGACCGGATCGAGGCGGGCGGCGGCTCTGGCGGGCCACCAGGTGGTGGCGATCGACAGGAGGATCGCGACGGCGTTGACGCCGAGAACGTCGCTCAGATCTATCTGGAAGGGGAGTTTGCTGAGATAGAACACCTCCGCCGGCAGCCTGATGAGCTCCGTTTCCTCGGCTGTCCACGCGAAGCCGAGCCCCAGGATATTGCCGAGGATCGTGCCGGAGATTCCGATCATGAGTCCGTAGAGCAAAAACGTGTTACGGATCGAGCGCTCTGTGCCGCCGAGGGTTCTGATCACGCCGATCTGCGGACGCTTCTCGATGATGACCATTGCAAGGGTGGAGATCAGGTTCAGGGCGGCAACGACGATCACGAGCGAGATGGTCGCGAACATCACGATCTTTTCGAGTCGCAGCGCGAGAAACAGGGGCCGGTTGATTTCCTGCCACGTGTTGAACAGAAGATTGGGGAAACGGCCCTTCAGGAGATCCCTGTAGCGGATTGCCGAGGATGGGGAGTCGTAGACCTCGATCGAGGTCGGAGCGCCGCCGGTGCCGAGCAGTGAAGAAAGCTCGTCGAACGGAAGCCTGATCTTGGGGCCGGTCGTGTCGAAATCGGGGGGCAGGATGCGCGCGATACGGTACTTCTTCCAGACAGGCGCTGCGCCGAATGGCGTCAGCCGGGTCCGCGGAGTGACGACGATCAACTCGCTCCGCAGAAAGAGTCCGAGCGAGCTGATCAGATCGCGCGTGATCGCAACTCCTTCGCCGGGCGCGATGTCGTCGGCTACCCACTCGCGTCCAAAGGCGATGTCCGAAGGAAGGTCATTGTCGTCGATATAGGAGCGGACCCGCGCTGGCTGTCCCCTGGCGCCTTGAGGGTCGGAAACCCAAACGGTTCCAGCGATGACGGGATACGCGGTATCGACTCCAGCCTCCTCGAGCGCCGCGATCACTTCCGCCGATTGCTCGATGCCGATCGCACCGCGCGGCTCGATCACGAGATGCGGTCCCTCGTTCATCAGCCGGCCCTTGATCTCTCCCTGAAGCCCGGAGAGAAGAGAAAGAGAGATGAGGAGCGTCGCAACCCCGACCGCAAGGCCGAGGACACTGATGATCGACAGGAATGCGGTGTGGGCCTTGCGGCGCGACATCCACAGGTACCGCATCGCGATCTGGACCTCGTACACCGTTCATTCCTCCCTGGTCAAGAGCGTGGCCGCATCAGCGGAAACAGGATGACGTCGCGGATCGATGGTGAGCCGGTCAGCATCATCGTGAGCCGGTCGATCCCGATGCCCTCTCCGCCGGTGGGCGGCATGCCGAACTCCAGCGCGCGCACGTAGTCTTCGTCCATCTGATGTGCTTCGTCGTCCCCCTTTTCGCGCTCCGCGAGCTGCTGGCGGAACCGGCGCTCCTGCTCCTCGGGGTCGTTCAGCTCGGAGAATGCATTGGCGACTTCCATCCCTCCGATGTAGAGCTCGAATCGCTCGACGAAATCGGGACGCCCCGGACTCTGCTTGGAGAGGGGCGATACCTCCGTCGGAAAGTCGGTGATGAACGTCGGCTGAATCAGATGCTCCTCGGCGAGGCTCTCAAACAACTCCGCGAGCAGCTTCCCGCGGTTCATCTGCTCGATCTCGCCTGTGCTCGCCGAGCCGGGCCCTTCGGTTCCGTCCGCCTTGATCTCGTGATGACCCCCTAGTTTTCCGATCGTGTCGCGCAGGTAATTCGCGTCGTCGAGGGAGGACTCCTCGATCTCGAGACCACGCTTCGCACCGAAATGGACGATCGCTTCCTTCATCGTAAACCGTTTCCAGGGGCGGGCGAAGCTGATCGTGTGCTCTTTCCACTCGACGCTGTCCCCGCCGGTCAGACTCTCGACGAGACCGGAGAGCAGATCCTCGGTGAGATTCATCAGATACCGGTAATCGGCGTAGGCTTCGTAGAACTCGAGCATCGTGAACTCGGGATTGTGCTGCGTCGAGATGCCTTCGTTGCGGAAATTACGATTGATCTCATAGACACGCTGCAACCCGCCGACGATGAGCCGCTTGAGATACAGCTCCGGCGCGACGCGCATGTAGAGGTCGAGATCGAGCGTGTTGTGGTGCGTCACGAAGGGACGTGCCGCGGCGCCTCCGGCGATCGGCTGCATCATTGGCGTTTCCACCTCGATGTAGCCGCGGGAGTCGAAGTAGTTACGGATGTAGCGAACGATCGCGGCCCGTCGGATGAAGATCTCCTTGACCTCGTCGTTGACGATGAGATCGACGTAGCGCTGCCGATAGCGCTGCTCGACATCGGTGAGACCGCGCCACTTCTCCGGCATCGGTCGAATTGCCTTCGCGAGGAAATGGAGCTTTTCAGCTCTGACCGAGAGCTCCCCCTTCTTCGTCCGCATCACCACGCCCTCGACACCGATCCAGTCGCCGACATCGAGATTTTCATAGATTGCCCAGCCGTCGCCGAGCTCATTTTTTCTGCAATAGATCTGAAGGCGTGCGGTTCCTTCCGAGAGCGAGAGGAAGCCCGCCTTCCCGAAGTCGCGAACCGCGAGGATCCGGCCGGCGATGGCGACCTTTTCGGAGAGCTCGTCCAGCTCCTCGGTCGTTTTCGAATCAAATCGCTCCACGACGTCCGACACGCGCGCGTCTGTATGTACCATCGTCGGGTATGGGTCGAGACCGAGCGCCGCAATACGTTCACGCTTCTCTTTCCGGACACGAATCAGCTCCGCCTCGGTCGTTCCGGTTTTCTGTTCCTGTTCTGACATCCTTTGATGACTCCTGAGATGAATCGGTAGGTTTCCGGCTGAGACTATCAGAGAAGATGGTTCGAGCGTTCAATGGTTTGAGGGGTCAAAGGTTCAAGAGTTCAAAGGTTCAAGGTTCAAGAGTTCAAGAGTTCGAGCGTTGGTGTATCGCCTCCGGCGCTCACCGCCGTCGTGGGCGGCTTCCAAGCCCCCACATACTGCACCGTCATCGATGAAGGCGACGACTTACCTCGTCCAGGCCCCGATTACCTGGCCGAGGGCTGCAAGCCCTCGCGACCTTGAACTCTTGAACCTTTGAACTTTTGAACCCTCGAACCTTTGAACCTACAATGTCCCTGATGAATACGGTACGCCAACGTCTCCCCGAGTGGATTCGGGAGAAGAAACTCAACCTCCGCGATCTGCACGAGCTCAAGACTCTGATGAGGGCGAAGTCTCTCCACACAGTGTGTGAGGAGCTCGCCTGTCCGAATCGTTCCGAGTGTTTCTCCCGCGGAACGGCGACCTTCATGATTCTCGGCGAGGTCTGCACACGCGCCTGCGGTTTCTGCAACGTGACTCAGGGAAAGCCGTACACGGCTCCCTCCCCTGATGAGCCGCGCGCGGTCGCCGAGGCTGCCAAGCAGATGGATCTGCGCCACGTGGTGGTGACCTCGGTGACTCGCGATGACCTTCCTGATGGAGGCGCGGCACACTTTGCTGCGACGATTCGAGAGCTTCGGAAGACGATGCCCGGGATCGCGATCGAGGTCCTGGTCCCCGACTTCCGGGGAAATCTCGAGGCGGTGCGGACGGTCGTGGATGCAGCTCCGGACTACTTCAACCACAACGTCGAGACCGTTCCACGGCTCTACCGGGACGTACGCAGAGGCGGACGATTCGATCGTTCGATCGCGGTCCTCGCGCATGCGAAAACGAGCGCCCCGTCGATGATGACCAAATCCGGGCTCATGGTCGGGCTCGGTGAGAGCCGGGGCGAAGTGCTCGATGTTCTCGCGAGTCTGCGTGAAGCGGGCTGCGACATCATCACGATCGGTCAGTATCTGCAGCCGAAGCTCGTCAAGCTTCAGGTCCATGAGTACGTGCATCCCGACGTGTTCGAGGAGTACCGGATCGCGGGCGAGGAGATGGGCTTCTCGGCCGTCTTCTCCGGACCGTTCGTGCGCTCGTCGTACATGGCCGATGCGGTCGCCGTCACGGCAGCCGCCGGAGCTTCATGAGCCGCGATCGCAATCCGCGACAGATTGATCCGGATACCCCGGAGAAGACACGCTTCTTCACCACCTGGCTCCCGCTCTATCTCGACTACCTCGAGGTGGAGAAGGGACTCGCGGAGAACTCCATCCAGTCGTACCGCCGCGACCTGAGACACTTCGGACACTTTCTTCAGGAGCATTCGGTCGAGACCGATCAGGTCGAGCGTCTGATCATCGTCCGATACTTTCAGACCCTTCGCAATTCGGGAATCGCTGCACGCTCGGTTGCCCGGGCGCTGGCGGCGATCCGGGGGTTCTACAGATTTCTCGTCAGCGAGCGTCACCTCGAGCGCGATCCGACCGAGAACATCGAAAATCCGAAGCTGTGGTCCAACCTGCCCAAAACGCTCCAGCCTCAGGATGTCGAGGCGCTGCTGGCGGCGCCGGACCGGGACACGGAGATCGGTCTGCGCGACCACGCGATGCTGGAGCTTCTGTACGCGACGGGTCTGCGCGTGAGTGAGCTGATATCGGTGAAGATTTCCGATCTCGTTCTCGACGCCGGGCTTTCTCCGTACGATCGGAAAGGGCTCGAAGGAGCGGATCGTCCCGTTCGGTGACCGGGCACGAGACGCGATCGTCGCCTACATGGAGCGACGGCCGCCAACGATTCGAGCGCCGCGACAGCCCTTACCTGTTTCTGACGAACCGGGGAAAGCCGCCGACGCGCCAGTCGGTGTGGCAGCGGATCGTGAAGTACGCGCGCGATGCCGGCATCAGAGGACGCATCTCGCCGCACATGCTGCGACATTCGTTCGCGACGCACCTGCTCGAGAACGGTGCGGACCTGCGTTCTGTCCAGATGATGCTCGGCCACTCCGACATCTCGACCACGCAGATCTATACGCACATCTCGAAGGCGCGACTCCAGCGAATCTACGAGCAGTTTCATCCACGAGCGTAGGAGGGGCAGGAGTTCAGAAGTTCAGGAGTTTCAGGGGTTCAAGGGTTCGAAAAGCCGAGCATGGTGATGCAAAGCTGTCATCCTGAGTCGCCGGAGCGCAGCGGAGGACGGTCGAAGGATCTCGTGGAGTCTACCGGCCCGAAGTTCGGCTAGAGTCAGGACGTACCCGATCCTTCGCTTCGCTCAGGATGACAGTCCCTCTTTGTTTCCAGTCATCTACGAAGAGGGTCATTAGAAGCCGCCGGAGCGCAGCGGAGGCCTGCCCTGAGCGAAGTCGAAGGGACGGTCGAAGGATCGCGTGGAGTCATACTCGCCCTCTTTCCCTCAGCAATTCACTTCAAGTCACATCGCGGCGCTATGGCGGCGTTCCGAAGGGCAGTTTGTCGAGGATTTCACCGTCTTCGTTCATGCGGGGGTATGGGACGTCGTGCTGGCGGCAGAGTTTCGCGATGCGAGGGTGCGCCCATTCAAAGAGGAGCGTATGGCGCTGCGGTTCGGAAACTCGTGGCCGGTCGTACATACCGGCGGCGGACCGCTGGCGCTGGGCTTCGAAGAGAATCAGGGCGGCGGCGACCGAGACGTTCAAAGAGGCGGCGAAGCCTTCCATCGGAATGACGATCGTCGCGTCGCAGAGCGCGAGCGCCTCTTCGGTCACGCCATCCTTCTCCTGCCCGAGCAGGAGCGCTGTGGGCCGGGTGTAGTCGAATTCGCGGAAGTCGATCGCATCACGGTCGGGATGCGCAGCAACGATCGTAAATCCATCTCGATGCAGGAGCTCCACGGCATCGACGGTGTTGTCCATGCTGCCGGATGCCGACCCAGCGCTCAGTCCCCTGCGCAGCTCCTCCGCTCGGTCTGACCGGACGGCTGGGGCCCACCGCGTGAACATTGAGAATGCCGACCGCGTCACTCGTCCGCATGATGGCTGACAGGTTGTGAGGCTTGTGAACTTTCTCCATCAGGACCGTCAGGTCCGGCTGCCGGTGATCCAGCACCTGCGGAGATGCGGCGAAAGCGTTCCGGAATCATCAGTGACTATTATGGTGTAATCGACCGCCCGCTGCGCGGAGTGCCATCGCTGTTGCGGCACAATTGGACCTAATCGTAGATAATCGAGAAAGATTGACCCCGCCCCAGCCCGAAAGCAACGAGCCCATGATGCCATCTGACGAGCCGCTCCTCTCGGTCACCCTCGACGCTGCGATCGTGGAACTTTTCAGTGCCTGGATCAGGAGCGACATCCCGACCGCACGCACCGAAATGCTGCGTGAGACTCTCGAGATCGTCCGCAGGATCTTTTCTGCTTCCCGCGCTCTGATCGTATGGGAAGAGGCGGATGAGCCGTGGGTCAACATCGCTTCACTGGATGAGAGACGATCTCGTCTGGAAACAGAGCGCGCCGAAGACGTATGAGCCGCTGATCGAGGAGCGGGTCGGAGAACTGACGTCGTTCTACTACAGCTTCGGCGGAGCGAACGCACCACAATCCCATCAATCCGGCATTGTGCGAGAACTTCCGCATCGACCGGACTTTCGTGATCCGGCTCGGTGGTGAAACGACTCCGGGAAGATTGTTCGTCCTCGACATCGAGCTCGATCCGCAGCACCTGCTCACCGGAGCGATTGTGGCCGCGATCATCGAGAGTCGCCTCGCCCGCGCCGTGGTTCAGGAGCTCAGAGAGCAGGACGAGGTGGCGCTGAGGATCCGCTCAATCACTCGAGATCTGCATGACGGTCTGCTGCAGTCCTTCACCGGAATCGTGCTGCAGCTCGAAAGCCTACTGCCGCTGATCGGCCACGATCCGGAACAAGCGCGGCAGCGAGTCACCGAGGTTGAGGGCATTCTGATGAATGAGCAACGCGAACTGCGCTCGTACCTCGAGTCGCTGAGCGAGAAGAAGCGTGCGCGAGAGACTGACTTCGACATGACTGGTCGTCTGCGGGACCTGGCTCACCGGTATCAGGACCAGTGGGGCGTCGAGGTCGAGTACCGCCGCAGTGAGCTCGATCCACTTGTGCGGGAGGCACTCGGATGGGAGACTTACCGGATCATTACCGAATCCATTACGAACGCGACACGGCACGGCCACGCAAAGCACGTCCGAGTGTCGCTCGTCACAGATCAGGACCGCCTCGTCATCACCGTCGAGGACGATGGAGACGGTTTCCCGTTCCGCGGCAGGCTCAACAGTGATGAGATGATTTCAAGGGGAGTCGCGCCGACCTCGCTGACCGAGCGGGTGCGCGCACTCAACGGGGAGGTCTGGATCGATTCCACTGATGAGGGAAGCCGCGTCGAGCTGTCGATCCCGATCGGATGGAGACAGACGTGACCACGATCGCCATCGCAGATGACCACCGGATGATTCTCGATGGGCTGCAACAGCTCTTTGAGCGGCACCAGTCGTACCAGGTGATTGCGGCGGTCACCAATGGAATCGAGGCACTTGCGGCGGTACGTTCAAAGCGCCCGGACGTGCTCGTTCTTGACGTCAGTATGAACGGAATGAGCGGAATCGAAGTTCTGCGCGTGGTCCATGACGAGAAACTGCCGACGCGGGTCATCCTCCTGACCGCGGCGATCGACGACTCGCAGGTGGTCGAGGCGATGAATCTGGGCGTGTGGGGGATCGTGCTCAAGGAGTCAGCGTCGGTCCATCTTGTCCAGGTGGTCGAGGAAGTGATGCGAGGGAAACGTGCGCTCGAACCGGCTCTGGTAGGACGAGCGATCGAGAAGATGTCCCGGACCTCCCTGGCGGCACGAGAGATCAGTCACATCCTCTCCCCCCGTGAGACCGACGTCGCCCGCATGGTCGCGAGTGGTCTCCGGAACCGAGAGATCGCCGAGAAACTGAACCTCTCCGAAGGCACCGTCAAGTCGTACCTTCACTCGATCTACGAGAAGCTCGATCTGCGCGGACGCGTCGAACTGACCCTCTACGCGAGAGAGAAGGGGCTGGTTTGAACGATGAACGATGAACGATGAACGATGAACGATGAACGATGAACGATGAACGATGAAAAACGGCACCTGTCATTCTGAGCCGCCGGAGCGCAGCGGAGGGCGGCGAAGAATCTCGTTCGTGCTGACTTGAAGTGAATTGCGGAGTGAACTCAGGGCGCGGACAATTCCACGCGATCCTTCGACCGTCCTCCGCTGCGCTCCGGCGGCTCAGGATGACAGCGTGCCCTCCATCAGCTCAACCGCATCGTTCATCTTTCAGCATTCATCTTTCATCTCTCATCGTTCATCGTTCATCGTTCATCGTTCATCGTTCATCGTTCATCGTTCATCGCCCCCCTATCCTTCGATAGTACTCTCTAAACTTTTCATAACTGTTCAGACAGTTTCGCGGCGGCTATCTTCAATCAGGAAGAACCGTGAAATGACGAGCCTCTCTCAGCCGGAGTGCATGCAGCTTCTCGAAAAGACCGGAACCGGTGCGTTCCGTCTCTCGTTCGACGGTGTACTGCTCCAGTGCAACGGCGCACTCTCGTCGATGCTCGGCTATTCATCCACCGAAGAGTTGATCGGCGAAGGCTCGATGCCCTTCCTGAATGATTCGGATCGCTCGATGATCGTCGCTGCACTCAAGGATGTCGGCACGCTCAACAATCTGGAGGTAGCGCTGAGACGGCGGGATGGAAGCCTCGCGTGGGTCTATCAGAGTCTGACCCTGAGCGATTCCCCGGATGGCTCCGTCTACATCGAGGGAACCATGATGGACATCACCGAGCAGCGACTCGCCTCGGAGAGATTCGAATACCAGACACAGCATGATCCGCTGACCGGATTGCCCAATCGGTCTCTTTTCGTCGACCGTCTCGCAGTCGCGCTCGCACGAGCGCGGAGACACTGTCGTTCCCTCGCAGTCCTGTTCCTCGATCTCGACCACTTTCGAGCTCCTCAACGAGACTTTCGGCCGTGGCATCGCCGATCGAGTGCTCAAGGGTGTTGCGCACCGGCTCGACGAAGCCGTCAGGACCGAAGACAGTGTCGCGCGTTACGGTAGCGATGAATTCGTTTGCCTCCTTTACGATTTCGGCGACGAAGAGAACAGTGTGGGCATCGCTCAGCGGATCATGGACATGATCAGCCAGCCTTTCATGATTGAAGGTCATGAAATCCACGTGAATGCGAGCGTGGGCATTTCTCTTTTCCCCGATGATGGGACCGAGGCGGAGCCGCTCGTCCAGAGGGCAGCCGAGGCGATGTATCGATCGAAGGAGCTCGGCCGAAACACGTGTCAGCTCTACGAGGCTTCGAAGAACGACCGTGCCTACGAGCGCGCCTTTCTGATCGCCAGCCTCTCCCGTGCTCTCAAGGAGGAGCAGTTCGTCCTCCACTACCAGCCACAGGTCGATATCCAGAGTGGAAAGATCGAGTGTGTGGAAGCCCTGCTCCGGTGGAATCACCCTGTCCTGGGACTGATTCAGCCGCCGTCGTTCATGCCGGTCGCTGACCAGCTCGAGCTGAGCGTGAAGATCGGATCGTGGGTCACGGGGCAGATCCTCCGCCAGATCGAGTCCTGGGAACGGCAACGTATCCGGACGCCTCGTGTCGCGATGAATCTGTCATCGAGACAGATTCTGAGCTCCGACATCGTCGGAGAGCTGAAGAACACGCTCAGCCACACCAGAGTGCGACCCGATCAGCTCGAGATCGAGATCAACGAGTCGCTGTGCACCGACTCGGCGCTCCTGATGACGACGACGAACGACCTGAAAGCACTCGGGCTGAAAGTCGCGATTGATGATTTCGGCACGGGCCGCTGTTCCTTCAGCGATCTGCGCCACATGTCGCTCGATACGTTGAAGATCGATCGTTCCTTCATTGCGAACATGCTCGAGGCTCGTGAGGATGCCGCAATCGTCGAGGGAATGATCACCATGGGTAAAGGACTCGGCTTCCGCGTCGTGGCGGAAGGCGTCGAGAACCGCGATCAGCTCCTGTTCCTCTCTGATCGTCACTGCACGATGATGCAGGGCAATTATCTCGGCCGTCCCGTAGCACCGGAGGATCTCCTCGATCTTCTGGAAATGCAGCACTGAGTGACCGGGTTCCACGGGCGGCGACAGGCCGTGGAGCCCGGAAGCTCTTTCTTGCGTTTCTTCTGCCGTCTCCCCTTCCTCGTGATTTGGAGTGCGGTGCTCGCCGTAGGACGAGCACCGCCTTGGATCCCGTGGGCAACAGCCATCGAGGCCGCAATCAGCACAAATCAAGAGAGCTTCCCTGCAATTTGAAACGCGCCGCAGCCTGCAGGCGGTGCGATGAAAAGCTGAGCTCGTCCTTCGGCGAGCTCAGCACTCCAAAGAAATCGGTCGCGAATGACGATCCGTTCTTCACACAATCTCGCGAAGCTCAGGATGACTGATCCAGTTATGGCCGCCGGAGAAAGCTGATGACCTTCTGTTCGGCCCAGTAGTGCGGGGCGCCGAGACGGCCCGCGACGAAGCCGAGATGACCTCCCCTGGGCGTGACCAGCACTTCGACGGCCCGAGATGCATTCTTTCGCACGAGGTCGAGCGCGTCGGGTGGAAGGAACGGATCGTCGGCGGCGCTGATGCAGAGAGTCGGCGTCCGGATCGACGAGAGGTAGTGGATCGAGCTGCAGGTCTCGTAGTACTCGTCCGCATCGCGCATTCCGTGAAGTGGCGCGGTGGCGGCGTCGTCGAATTCACGAAAGGTCCTCGAGCGGGAAAGTCGTTCGACATCGATCCGGAGACGGGCCTCCTCGAATTGCTCGTGCTTCTGCACGGCTTTCACCTTGAGGGTCCGAAGAAACGCATCCACATAGTAGAGGGCTGGACGGCGCTCCATGTAGGCAGCTCCGGCGCCGAGATCGTAGGGGACTGACACGGTCGCGGCGCGGGAGACGATCGCCTGGTCGGGATGTTCTCCGAGCCACTTGAGCAGCGCGTTCCCGCCGAGCGAACCGCCGAAAGCCACGATCCGCGCGTCGGGGTATCGGCGCCGGAGCATGTTGAGCACGAAGTCGGGATCGGTGGTCTCCCCCGAGTGGTAGAGCCGCATCGTTCGGTTCGGAATGGCCAGGCGAAGGTTCGTCAGGTCGCGGGCACACGATCGGAAATTGACCGCGGTAGCCGAGGCACCGGTTCGGGAGATCGCCGCGAGGAGCCCCTGCACATAGACCGAGTTGGAGCTCCCCTCCAGTCCGTGAAACAGGACGTATCGGTGCGCGGGATCCCCCTCGAGATGATCGAGAATGAGCTCATCGCCGTCGGGTGTGGCGACGCTCTCGCGGCTCGTCGCGACCAGACGCCGTGGCCGTGTCAACCGTCCCCACACGGTCTGCAGATGAGCATTCGCGATGAGTGCAGCTGGCTTGAATCCGTTCTCCATGAGCCGACGAGAGTGAAGGACAAACGCAGTCGCGAGATTATTCTGGCAAGCTGGTTGCCAGTATGGACCTGCGGAGATATGGTCATGGTCATGAATAACATCCGCTGGAGTCCCTTCATCGCCCTCTTTTGCGCATTACTACTTTTCGGTTGTGGTGGGGAGACCGCCGGGAATGCCGCCGGAACGGAAGAAGAGAATGGCGCTCAAGCCGTGACCCCTCCGACGAAGGAAGAAGCCGCAAAGGTCATTCAGAAGGCGCCGGAGTACTCCGATTTCCGCTTTACCTCCGTCACTCTCAGTCTTCCGATGAAGGAAGAACAGATGCACGAGCAGATGAAAAAGTACGCCGAGGATCTCGAGCGTGCCGGATGGATCAGGATCGACAGTACGGGCACCGTCGTACTTTCCGACAAGGCCCGGCAGGACAACAAGTGGGTCGAGCGCTCCAACGGATTCACCGACATCGCACCACTCGCACGAAAGGAGTTCGTCGAGGTCAGGTCAATCGAGCAGGTGGAGGATAGAGTCAACGTCGATTTTACCTACCAGTGGATTGCCAACTCCACCGGCGCCGCCCTCCAGAGCGGTCTGCTGCACGAGACGCTCAACTCGCCTCAATACGCAACCGCGACTCTCGAGAACTATGGCGACGGCTGGCAGCTCTACATCATTCGAACGGACGACACTCCTCCGGAACAGCCAGCGCAACAGAGCGAACCATCCATGCAAACCGAACCAGAGTAGACTGGATCGCGTTCTCACAGACGATGATGATCGATGACTGGAACAGCTTCGTTGAGTGCGCGATTGACTACGCGTTCATCGTGATCTCCGACTCGGCGACGATTGAGAAGTGGTCACCGGGAGCCGAAACGATCCTGGGCTGGACGGCCGAGGAGATCGTCGGGAAGCCGTTCGAGACCATCTTCACCACGCCGGACCGCGTTCACCACGCTCATGAGCTGGAGCTCGAGAAGGCGAAAAGAACCGGACTGGCGGAAGACTCGCGGTGGCATCTTCGCAATGACTCCACATCCGTCTATGTGAATGGCGTGACGCGCTGGTTGCCCGAAGAGCGGGTCTTCCTCAAAGTGGTCCGGAACGTGACGGAGCACCCGCGCGCAGAACGAAGAACAGAGTCCTTCCTCGAAGTCACCTCTCTGATCGCCTCAGCGGACAATCCCGATCTCGCCCTTCCCCATATTCTCGAGCGACTGGGAGAAGATCTGCTATGGGATGCGGCCGCATTGTGGCTGCGCGGTGCACACACGCGCCTGTGGGAACGCGACGATTCAGGAAGTCTCGAGACAATCCTGCGAGAGACGACGATCGAAGACCCTCCTATATCGACCTGTCTCGTCACTCCCGGGATCGACTGGAGCACGAATCTGCGAAGGGGCGACAGCCGACTGATTCGCTCGCTGCGGGAGAGGCGGGGTCAGCACGATGCTTCTCATCCCGTTCAGCTCCGAGATCTCGAGTCGAGGGAGTGATGGGGTTCTTCAGCCGGGACAGTCGTCCGCCCGACAAACACATCGTCAAGATGATGTCGAACCTCGGAGATCTCATCGAGCGTCTCTACGAGCGAGCGGCCAGCATGAAAGTGCTCCGCAGTTCCCTGGCACTTCGAGACGAGCTGATCGCAACTGTCAGTCACGACCTCAGAACGCCTCTCACGACGATTCAGGGATGGGCCAACCTGATGAAGGATGCTCCGGAGGACGAGCGCATCGAAGCAGCCGGTCGTATCTCCGCAGCCGTCCGTCAGCAGGAGGAGCTGCTCGAGGATCTTCTTGCGGCGACGAGGACTGCTGATGGTCTTCTGGAAATCCGTCACGAACGGATCAATCTGAAGAGCCTGCTCGAAGAGCTTCTGGAAATGGGAAGAGTGCAGATCCGGCAGAAGGACCTTCGCGTCTCGACCACTTTCCCCGTCGACGACGATTGTCTGGCGGATGTCGACCCCCGACGCTTTCGACAAATCATCTGGAACCTGCTCTCGAACGCGATCAAGTTCACTCCCGAAAAGGGCGAGATCGAGCTCGCGCTCTCATGTCGGCAGGACCGGTCGGTCATCTCCGTCTCGGACAACGGCCGCGGCATGTCGAACGAGGAGATCGACAGGGTCTTTGTACGCTTCTGGTCACAAGATGAGACAGGCAAGGGCACAGGACTCGGTCTCTACGTCGCAAAGAATCTCGTGGAGGCTCACGACGGAGTGATTCGCGCGGAGAGCGGCGGTCCCGGCAAGGGCGCCCTGTTCACCATCGAGCTGCCGCGGTTTGCGCGAGGATCCTCCCCGGAGTAATGTCATCCTCAGGATGACAAGGTTCATTTCACTCCACTGGCGAAGCGAAGCGGCGTCATTCCCCCGCCCAGGATGACACCCCTTTTCGCCGTACGTCACCGACCCGTGTGACGACGATTTCATGAGAGTCGGCGCCGTTCATGAAACGATTCTCTCTGGAGGTGTTCTATGCGCTACGAATGGTGGGACTGGTGGCAGGATCGGAAGGATCGCTACGTCATCTCGGATGAGCCTTTCATGGACCGTGATCAGTTTGCGGCGATCTGCGTCGGAACGGGTCTGCCCGAGATTCAGCAGCGCAGCACGTTCGCGTTCAGAGACGTTCAGGATGGTGCTGACCGCTTCATCGGGCGCTCACCAGCGGGAGAGAAGCCGTACGCACGCATCTACACGCGTCTCGGGAACCCGACGACCGAATACCTCGAACGGGTCCTCTTCCGGCTCGAGTGTCAGCACATGATCGATCGCGCGCTCGATGCCGACGAGAAGGAGCCGACGGTCGGAAGCATGGTACTCGCCTCCGGGATGGCCGCCATCTCGACGACGCTTCTGGCGCTGCTGCAGACTGGCGACGAAGTGATTGCCGGCAACGTCTACGGCTGCACCGACAGTCTGCTGCGATCGCTCGAAGTCAAATTCGGCATCCGCACCCACTTCGTGGACACCACCGATCCCGCTGCGGTCGAAGCGACACTGGCGGAGAATCCCGCGGTTCGGGTCGTGTTTCTCGAAACGCCGGAGAATCCCAACCTCGGGATGGCGGACATCCGAAAGACGGCCGAGATCGCTCGTCGGCACGAAGCTCTTCTCGTGGTTGACAACACGTTCTGCAGCGCATACCTCCAACAGCCGTTCCGGCTCGGGGCGGACATCGTCGTCCAGAGCATGACGAAGTACGTCAACGGGCACAGCGCATCAATTGCCGGAAACGTGCTCGGACCGTTCCCGTTCATGAGCGGCGAGTTCTTCAACATGGCGAAGGATCTCGGTCCGACGCCCAGCCCCTTCGACGGCTGGCTGAACGGGCTGTGCATCCAGACCCTCCCACAGCGCATCGACGAGGCGGTGTCGAACGCCGAAATGATCGCGCAGTGGCTCAACGGCAATCCGAGGGTCGAAAAAGTGTATTACCCGGGTCTCGCCGATCATCCGCATCATGAGCTCGTCGGCACACAGATGCGCAATGGCGGCGCGATGATCGCGTTCGAGCTAGTCGGCGGTTTCGCTCCCGCGGTGCGACTGATGAACTACTTCGCCCGCCACGATACGCCGATGGAGCTCGCGGTCAGTCTCGGCAGTGTGATCAGCTACATCGAACACCCAGCGAGCATGACGCACGCAGGCGTCCCAGAGGACGTCCGGCGGGAACGAGGCATCGGAGACGGCCTGGTCCGTCTCAGCGTCGGGCTCGAAGGGGCGGCCACGCTGATCCGAGCCTTCGAGGAAGGGTTCCGCCTCGTCTACGACTGGAGCGAGGACGAGGACCAGACGCTCTTCGCCGAGACCAA
Organism: uncultured Acidobacteriota bacterium; assembly: GCA_963829355.1. Classification (GTDB taxonomy): domain Bacteria; phylum Acidobacteriota; class Thermoanaerobaculia; order Gp7-AA8; family JAHWKK01; genus CAWHHZ01. Next base: position 421,299 of record CAWHHZ010000021.1, on the reverse strand, counting down.
CGCCATCGCGCAGGACTGAAATTAGGCGGCGGACAACCACGTCCCGAAGGGACGACGGCCATTAGCCGGTGGTAGCCCCGGCAGGGGCAACCACCGGTAAGCTGCGATCGCCTGCTTCAATGTCGCACCCCGCGAGGGGTGCGGGAAGAGCGCCGGGGCCGCGTCAACGCATCCCGCATCCCTCCGGGATGTACGGCTTACTCAGGGGACGAAGTTCCGGTGGTTGCCCCTCCGGGGATACCACCGGCTAATGGCCGACACGCCTCCGGCGTGTCGATCCAGCGACGAACGAGCGTCCGAACCACGCTCCTTCTCCTCACTCGAGCATGGTCCAGCCACTGCCGTAGCTGGCGAACTTCTCTCCGGCGCTTCTCAGCTCGTCCTCCGTGAGCACGATCGGTGACTCTCCAGCCGCGCGGCACTGCATGTAGACGCGGCACAGCGTCTCGATCTCGACGGCCAGCGTAAACGCGCGCTCGATCGAGGACTCGAGGCAAACGAGTCCGTGGTTGGCGAGCAGACACGCCCTTCGCTTGTCGAGAGCCTCGAGAGCGCGATCTGACAGCTCCTGCGTCCCGTAGGTTGCATAGCCGGCACAGCGTATCGAGAATCCACCCGCGAGAACGATCATGTAGTGAATTGGAGGCACGTCCAGCCGGAGAGCCGCCATCGACATCGCCCAGGGAGAGTGCGCATGCAGAATTGCACGGGCGTCGGAACGGCTCGCGTAGAGATCACGGTGGATCCGCCACTCCGTCGAGGGCGTTCCCTCCCCTTCCACGTCCCCAGTCATATTCACTCTTACGAGATCATCCGGCTCGAGCCTGTCATACGGTACGCCGGAGGGAGTGATTAGAAATGCATCAGCACCAATGCGGGTACTGAGGTTGCCTGAAGTGCCTTGATTGAGCCCGACTTCGTTCATCTTTCGGGCGTGCGAGATCAGATTCCAGCCAGCACCCGTCATTGCGGATCCTCCACCGCCACATCAAAGAGGGACTGCAACCCTGCGGCGGTCGCGTCGCAGATGCCCCGCTCGGTGATCAGCCCCGTTACGAGCCGGGCCGGAGTCACATCGAATCCGTAGTTTCTCGCGCTCACGGCTGCGCCCGTGAGTCGCACCCGTCGCCGATTTCCATCATCGTCGAGCCCCCAAATGTGGGTCACTTCCTCCGCTGACCGTTCTTCGATCGGAATCTCGGCGCCACTCGAGATCGACCAGTCGATCGTTGGACTGGGCAGAGCAACGTAGAAGGGGATCTGATTGTCATCCGCGGCAAGTGCCTTGAGATATGTGCCGATCTTGTTGCAGACATCCCCGTTCGCCGCGGTACGGTCCGTACCGGTGATGACGAGATCCACCAGCCCCTCGCGCATCAGATGGCCGCCGGCGTTGTCGACGATCACGTCATGCGGAATGCCGTGACTCGCGAGTTCCCACGCCGTGAGCGAGGCTCCCTGGTTGCGCGGACGCGTCTCGTCGACCCATACGTGAACCGGGATGCCGCTTTCATGCGCCTTGTAGATCGGCGCGAGTGCCGTCCCCCAGTCGACGGTCGCGAGCCATCCGGCATTGCAGTGGGTGAGCACGCGAAGTGGACGTTCGGCTTCCGTCTTTCGGATCCGCTTGAAGACCTCCAAACCGTGAGCACCGATCAACTCGTTGATCGAGACGTCCTCGTCACAGATGGCAGCCGCCAGACGATACGCCGCTTCACGCCGCTGCTCTCCGGGCGTGGCGGCGAGCTCAGAGGCGCATCGCTGCAGAGCCCACCGCAGATTCACTGCGGTCGGTCGGGTTCGCATGAGTCGATCTACCGCAGCCGACAGCGATGCGTCGCCGCGGTCGGCCCGCATCGCAAGTGCGACACCCCACGCAGCCGTCGCACCGATCAGAGGAGCGCCGCGAACCTGCATCGATTCGATCGCGACCGCCGCATCCTCGACCGACTCGAGCCGCACGACGCGGAGCTCATGAGGCAGCAGAGTCTGGTCGATGATCTCGACGAGGTCGCCGGCATCGGACAGCCAGATGGAACGGTAGTGACGATCTCCGACGCGCATCGCCCTAAAGATATCAGGAGTGGCGGTCGAAAGCCGATGACGACGAAGGAGTCATCGGCCCGCGCCTGCGCGCCGCGGGGTTCATATCAGGTCGTCGACAGGACGTCGTTGTACTCCTCGTGGCGCTCGAGCCATCCGCGAGCGAAGTTGCACGTCGCCTCGACCTGCTTCCCACTTTCTCTCGCCCACTCCATCGCACTGCGAACAAGATCAGATCCCACGCCTTCGCCCTCGTGATCTTCCGGCACCTCGGTGTGCATGATGTTCATGACATCGCCGATGAGCTGGTAATTCAGAGATGCGGTCTCGCTGCCGAGATCGACGAAAAACCGGTTGTTGTCCTTCTCGTGTTCTACATTCATAGTGCCTCCCTGCCGCCAAGTATTTGCGCATTTCGAGCCAGCGCAACTACCGCTTACTCCCAGCCATTGAAGCAGTCATCCTGAGAGACTGCGAAGGATCGGCTAGGGGGTGACTCGACCGACCTTCGGGCGAGTATGACTCCACGCGATCCTTCGACCGTCCTCCGCTGCGCTTCGGCGGCTCAGGATGACAGTTCGGGACCAATGATCCCGTTCCGGCTCAAGATCAACGTTTCAGCGTCTCGAGCCGTGCGACCGCCTGGCTCAACGAAAGCTCGCTGAGAGACTCGAGGAGCAGATCGCCCAGACCGTTCACCGACTGCCGCGTGACATGGTTCGGCACCGCGACCGTCCAGAGTCCGGCAGCCGCGGCCGATCGCAGCCCGTGAGCCGAATCCTCGACGGCCATCGCCTCCGCGGGAGGGACCTTCAGACGCTCGGACGCCAGCAGGTACGGATCGGGGTGCGGCTTGTGCCGGTCGACGTCCTCATAACAGACGAAGGTCTCGAAGCGGTCTCGAATGCCGAGGCGCTCGAGATGCGTGGTAACCCACGAACGAGACGAGCTCGAGGCGACAGCCAGCCGAAGCTTGATCGCATCTGCCTCGTCCAGCCAGTCGATGACGCCGGGACGAAGAGCCTCCTGTGCCACCAGCTCATGAGCTCTCGCCCGCGTCTGCTGACGCACCGCCTCCTTCTCGATCTCACGCCCGATCACGCTCTCGAGATGCGTGCAGGGGTCGAAGGTCCCCGGAGGACGCCCCACGCAATCGATCCAGGTCTCGAGTGTCAGCTCCGTTCCGTGGCTCGAAAACGTCTCCTGCCAGGCGACGAGCTCAGGGGTCTCTGTGTCGAGGATCAATCCGTCGAAATCGAAGATCAAAGCGCGGATCATCGTCTCTGCCCTCGATCCCGCCATTGGGCGGCGAGGTCGTTCCGGCCAAGACGTGCGAAAGTGTTCGCCGCGAGCTCGTAGCTCTCGGGACGTGGATTGTTCGTGACGAGCTGTTCGATCACCCGCTGCGCTTCTTCGACCCGGCCCCCGAGGACGTACACGGCGGCGAGTTGCGAGTATGCCGTCAGATCGCCCGGATGCCGTTCGATCTCTGAACGGAAGGCAGCAATCCCCTCTTCGATCCTCCCGAGCCGCACAAGAGCGTCTCCCCGGGCAAAGTCCATCAGAGAGGGAAGCGGGAGATCGGCGGCGATCAGCCGTTGACGCTCCTTCTCGAGAAGGTCCACTGCTCGCTGAAGCTCTCCCTTTTTCGCGATCGCCTGTGCGATCACGACCACCGCACGACTGCGGAAGCGCTCCTTCTCCATCAGCGGCGAAGCAAACGAAACGGCGCGATCGAGGTTTCCTCGGGTAAGAGCAACACGCGCGAAGATCAGCTCCGCTTCCTCGGGATTGACCGGTTTTGCAAGCTCGGCATGCTGCTCGGCTCCCTCGAGGTCCCCCATCTCGAGCTGAAGACGGGCGATCGTTACGGCGATACCCTGCGATAGCGAGGGCGAGATCTGAATGGCACGCTGTGCCGCTCTGATGGCGCTCTCGATGGCACCGGTCTTCTCGTACGCCATCGACAACTGAATCCAGGCGTCAGCCAGCAGCGGATTCGACTCCACCACTTCTTCGTACAGCCGGACCGCCTCCTGCTGTCTCCCCGCGAACATGGCCGTCCATGCCTCCTTCATTTTCTGGAGCTCGTGAATCCGCTCTTTCGGATCAGGGAGAGGTCCGGTTGTGCTGGAAGGGCCGGATCCGAGATAGCCGAGCGCCGTGAGCTTTGCAGCCGCCTCCGCGCTCACGGGTGCGGGAGGCACGAAGGGTACGGCTCTCTTCTCGATCTCGTCCCGATAGTCGGCATACAGACGACGCTCCTGCTCGACGAGGTTCACGGACTCTGCCGGATCTTTGCTCATCCTGTAGAGCTCGGGCATCGGCGCCTGGATGACGTGAATATCGCCATCGGTGAGAGAAGTCAGTTCACTCCATCCGAAGTGGAGGCGCGGATACATCGACTCACTGAACACCCGTCGGTCTCCGGCGCGCGTCTCGCCACTGGCGATACCGATCAGCGACTGCCCCTGACCCTCACCCTCGGAGGGAATCCCTGCCGCCTCGAGCACTGTCGGAAAAACGTCGATGAGCTGCACGACATCGTCCACAGTCTTTCCCGCCCATCGCGATCCGGGTAGCTTGAGGACGAGCGGAACGTGAAGCGCTTCTCTATAGAGGAAGATGCCATGCTCCTCCTCCCCGTGATCGTTGAGCCCCTCCCCATGGTCCGACAACAGAATGATCGTCGAGTCGTCGTAGAGGCCCCGGGAGCGAAGAGAGCTCAGCAGCTGCCCGACGATCGCGTCCACCGTGGCGATCTCGCCGTCGTACCGATCGGGATACCGCGATCTGTACGGCTCAGGAGGAGAGTATGGGGAGTGCGGCTCGAAAAGGTGAACGAAGAGGAAGAAGGGCTCCGTCGTCGGTCGCTGATTCAGCCACTCGACCGCTTTGGCCACAGTGGCATCGCCACTCCTCTGCAGCTCACCGAGGGCTGCGCCCGGCCGGGGATCGAGACCATCATCCCAGACCTGGAAGCCGTTGGAGATCCCTGAATCCCCGCGCAGGACCCAGGCGGAAACCATTCCGGCAGTCGCGTAGCCATTCTGCTGCAGACGGCTGGCGAGGGTTGGCACGTCAGGCCTCAGCTGATATCCGAGATTGTCGCGCACGCCGTGCTCACCCGGCAGCAGTCCTGTGAAGATCGACGTGTGCGAAGGAAGGGTCAGAGGGACATGGGACCAGGCATTGTCGAAGCGAATCCCATCGGCCACGAGGGAGTTGATGACGGGCGTCTCGACGCCATCGTAGCCCCACGCGGGGAGTCTGTCCGCTCTCAGCGTGTCGATCGAGACGATGATGATCGGCCCCCCCGCCGAAGCGGCACCGCTGTCCTCCGGCACCTCCGGGGAGCAGGAGAACATGGAGAAGGCGAAGAGCGAGGAGACGAGCAGGTATCGGAGCGTTCTCATTCCGCCAGAAGTTAACACTCCCCTTCCCCGAAAATTCGTGCTGCGCGCTCGGAGGGCGAGCAAGACTTCTCAGGAGATGGATCGCCGGTAGAGCCACATCATGATGGCAGCGAATCCCATCAGCGACAGTCCGATGACCGCGTTCAGGCCGGCCGGGCGCCGGATCAGCAGAAAAAAACCGAGCATGCCCGCGAACATCGCAAACCGCGTCCACTTTTGAATCGTACGGATCCGGATGACGCGCGCCAACTCGGGTACGTTGGAGACCCGCACCCACGCCGCATGTCTCGGGTCCCACACCTCGTCCGATTCGACGACCTTTCCCCCCAGGACCCATCGGACGAGTTGCTCGAAGTTGCGAGCCGTGCGCTCACTTCGCCTGTCCCGGACCTTCCACTCGGGTCCTGAGTGCGACGGACGGCTCTGCGCACGCTGTGATCCGAACCTGTCCCGGGAGCCGTTCTTCCTCAGCACCTCGTACGCCTGGTTGATGCGCTTGAGCTTCTCCTCTGCCTTCTTCCGCAGCGCTTCGTCGTCGCCGAACCGGTCAGGGTGCCAGACCTTGTTCAACTCGCGCCACGAGCTCCTGATCTCGGCATCGGTAGCTCCGGGAGAGATTTCGAGGATCGTGTAGCACTCATCAGGTCGCATCGCATCCATTCTGAAGTTTCAGGGCAAAAGAGTGAAGGGGTCGTTGGGTCATTGGGTCATTGGGTCGTTGAGTCGTTGAGTCATTGAGGTCATTGCGTCAATGGCCATTGTCCCGGTGCGACCTCCCTACAGCGCCGCGAAGGCGGGCGACACAAACTCAAGCATCGATCCACCTCACCCTTGTGCCGGCCGCCTTCGTTCGACCCTCCGAGTGGTGGAATGCCCGATTTTTACTGAAGCTCCGCAGCGGCGTGCCCACATGAATTCTGGTTCTCCCATACAATGGGCACGTCCAACTGGTCCACGTTTCCAACGGAGGTCCCAGAACAATGAATTTCGATCGCCCACCGGAACCATTCCGGCAGATGAGGGTTCCGCAGATCAGCGGGAGCCTGATCATCAAGATTGCTCTCGCAGTGATCATACTCGCCCTGATCGTCAGCACTGCATTCACCGTCGAGCCTGAAGAGGCCGGCATCGTCATGCGGTTTGGTAAATATGTTCGAGCCGTCGATCCGGGTCTTCACCTCAAACTCCCCTTCCCCATCGAGAGGGTCCTCAAGGTGCCGATCGAACGGCAGCTCAAGGAGGAGTTCGGATTCCGCACTCTCGAAGCGGGAGTCCAGACCTCGTACGACCACAGCGAATACGTCGATGAGGCGATGATGCTCACCGGCGACCTCAACGTCGCGGTGGTCGAGTGGACGGCTCAGTACCGCGTCAACGATCCGTACAAGTTCCTCTTCGAGGTGCGCAACGTTCAGAAGACATTTCGAGACATGAACGAGACGGTCATGCGTGAGGTCGTGGGAGACCGCAGCGTCAATGAAGTCCTCACGGTTGGCCGACAGGAGATCGCCTCGGAAGTTGAGCGACGCCTTCAGGTACTGTGCGACCAGTACGAGACCGGCATCAAGGTCGAGCAGATCGTCCTCCAGGACGTCAATCCTCCCGACTCCGTCAAGCCGTCATTCAACGAGGTCAACCAGGCGCAACAGGAAAAGGAGCGCATGATCAACGAGGCTCGTTCCGAGTACAACAAGGTCATCCCACGGGCACGGGGAGAGGCCCTTCAGGCCATCGAGCAGGCCGAGGGATATGCCACAAACCGCGTGAACCGCGCGCAGGGTGACGCCGAGCTGTTCAACGCGCTGTATCAGGAGTATCGGCAGGCGCCGGATGTCACGCGACGCCGGATCTACCTCGAGACGATGGCCGAGCTGTACCCGAAGGTCAAACAGAAGATCATTATGGATCGGGAGCTTCAGGGAGTTCTTCCCCTGCTCCCGCTCGGCAAGCAGGTGCAGCCATGAAACGCAATCTGTTCATCGCACTGATCGTCATTGCGGTTCTCGCGCTCCTTACCGTCGGGGGGGCGTTCTACGTGGTGGATGAGACCCGCCAAGTCATCATCACGCAGTTCGGAAAGCCCGTCGGGGAACCCGTCACCACTCCCGGACTCAAGATGAAGATCCCCTTCATCCAGGAGGCACACTACTTCGAGAACCGCTTTCTCGAATGGGACGGCGATCCGAATCAGGTTCCGACGCGGGACAAGAGATTCATCTGGGTCGACAGCTACGCCCGCTGGCAGATCACGGATCCTCTTCTATTCTTTCAGCGGCTTCGAGACGAGCGTGGAGCGCAGTCTCGTCTCGACGACATCCTCGACGGTGAAACGCGAAACACGATCGCAAAGCACGATCTGATCGAGCTCGTTCGATCGAGTAACAGGGAGTTCACTCTCGCTGAGGACATGCCGGCCGAGGAACAGATGGAGCAGATCGATCGGATCGAGTTCGGTCGTGAAAAGCTGAAGGAAGAAGTACTCGCCGCAGCCCGGTCCCGCACGAGCGATCTCGGGATCGAGATCCTCGACTTCAGGTTCAAGAGAATCGACTACGTTGAGGCCGTCCGGCAGGAGGTCTACTCCCGGATGATCTCCGAACGGAATCGAATCGCGGAGCAGTTCCGCTCCGAGGGCGCCGGAGAGGCAGCCAGGATCTCTGGTCAAAAGGAGCGGGAGCTGCAGACGATCGAGTCCGAGGCGTATCGTAAAGCCCAGGAGATCCGCGGTGGTGCCGAGGCGGAGTCAACAAAGATCTACGCGTCCGCCTACAGCCGCGATCCGGACTTCTACCGGTTCATGAAGTCGATGGACACGATCAAGCAGGCATTCGACGCGGACACTGTCATGGTCTTGTCGACCGAAGGGGAGCTGCTGAGATACGTCAACAAGAGTCAGTGAGAGCGAAGAGGCTGTGTGAAAACTCGTCGCGCATCGAGCTGTGATTTGGAGTGCGATGCTCGCCGTAGGACGAGCACCGCTTTGGATCCCGTGGCAACCGCCATCGAGGCCGCAATCGGTACAAATCAAGAGATCTCCCCTGTAATTGAAACGCGCCGCAGTCTGCCGCAAGCGGTGCGAGGAAAAGCTGAGCTCGTCCTTCGGCGAGCTCAGCACTCCAAAGAAATCGTGACGATCCGTTTTTCACGGTCTCTCGCTTCGCGAGGCTGTGTGAAAACTCGTCGCGCATCGAGCTGTGACTTGGAGTGCGATGCTCGCCGTAGGACGAGCACCGCTTTGAATCCCGTGGCAATCGCCATCGAGGCCGCAATCGGTACAAATCAAGAGATCCCCCCTGCAATTTGAAACGCGCCGCAGTCTGCCGCAAGCGGTGCGAGGAAAAGCTGAGCTCGTCCCTCGGCGAGCTCAGCACTCCAAAGAAATCGTGATGCCGATCCGTTTTTCACACGGTCTCGCGAAGCGGCGCCATGACGCTTCCGATCCTTTGCGAATGTCCTTTGTTACTCACCGGCTTCCGACATAGAAGCCGCTCGGTGCTCGCACGTTGACTCCGGGTCTCCTGGATCGTACCTCGACGTCCCGCCATTCGAGCGAGCCCGCCTTTCCCTCGGTGAGATAAGTGACGAGAATCTGACGGCGGATGTCGTCCGCGATCTGCCGGTATGCGTCGAGGAGACCTTGCAGGCCGCTCAGGACGTAGGCGTCCCCACCGGAGCTCCTGATGACCGACGCCAGCTCACGCTCGTATCGCTGCCGTGCGAAGCGTTCGTCATTCGGAATTGACGTCAGCTCCTCGGTCTCGGCCCGAACGAGATAAATCGGGACGCCGGCTCGCCGCGCCATCTCCCTCACCTGATCGAGCTCGTGACGGCTCCCCTTGTCGACACCATCGGAGAATACGACGAGCGCACGTCTGCCAGGGGTGGCCTGAAACTGCAGCAGTCCCAGCATCACGGCGTCGTTCATCACGGTCAGACCCTGAGGCTCGAATCCCCGAAGTTTCGCCTTCAGAAGATCACGATCGGTCGTTGGCTTCTGTACGAGACGGGCGAGCGAGTCGAACGATACGATGAAGGCCCGGTCTCCTTCGTCGAGAACGCGATCCAGAAACTCTGAGGCCGCAGCCTGAACGTCGAGCGCCCGCTCCCACATGCTCGCCGAATTGTCGATGAGCAGTCCGACGGTCAGCGGCGACTCTCCCGACTGCACGATGGTCTCGACAGAGCGCACCTTCCCCCTCTCGCGAACCTCGAGGTCGGACGGCGCCAGGCTCACCGCGCTGCTGGTCGTCACCGGGAGCTCGACGAGATGCACCGCGGCTTCCGCCGCATACCCTTCCGCATTGAGCAGCACGATGTCCTCGGAGAAGCTCCCATCGTCGAGGTACGCCCGCGCAGAGAGAATGGTCGGCCTCGCCGGTATCTGCACGGACGCCCGATACGGGCCTGAAGTGAATGAGGCTACCTCGGTTGCACCCGTGAGAACCTCGACACGTCGGACCGTGCGCCCGGAAGGCACGAGGACCGCCACTTCGACCGCGGTCTCTCCCCGGGCGACACCATCCTGTGGACTCACGATCTGCACACGAAAGAGATTCCTGTAGTCATTGAGCCGCACTGCATCTTCACCGACTACATTTCCGGAAGAGTCGAGTGCCGTGATCCTGATCGAGTGCGGTTCTGGCAGATCACCGAGATCGATCGTGGTTGCGAACGAAGGGCTGCCGACCGAGGCCACCGGCGCTCCGTCGAGAAAGAACTCGACGAGCTCCACATCACTCGAAGTGACGTCCGCCTGGAATCTGATCCTGCCGCTCAGCACTTCCTCAGCCATCGGAATCAGTCTCACCAAGCGGCCGTCCGTTTCGAGCGCGTCGAGAGACTCGAGGAACCCCCGCGCAAGCAACCACTGCGGGGAGTTCTTCGGAGCAACATCCATTGCGCTCCGTAGCGCCTGAATGCGGCCGCTCCGATCAAACCTGTTCCCCCGAACGGCCGCAACCGCGATCCACGCTTCCGATCGCGCGGTGGCCGTCTGCGCACTGCGCCCCAGACTCTCCAGCCGCTGCTCCGCACCGTCAACTCCTTCGATCACGTCGAGAAAGGCGAGTCGCACAGCCGCAACGGCCTTCACCTCCGGATCCTGACCGGCAGCCGCAAGCTCCTCGAACTTCCTGCGAGCTTCATTCGGCCGTCCGAGATGCATCGCAATCCAGCCGGCCTCGAGATCCGCATCCTCGACCTTGCCGCTCTCGACGAGACTGCCGGATCGTTCGATCTGCGAGCTCGCCGAGCGGATCCTGTCGAGCATCCCGGCCAATACCATCGGCTCGGGGAGCTCCTGCCAGCGAGCGATCGGCGATCCATCGTCTCTGACCAGAACGAGCCCTGGACGGGTGGATGGCCAGACCGACGGGGGCACACCACGCTCGAGCGTCCATGAGGAGAACGCAACCGAGCCGAGTCTCTTCTCGATCTCGGTGTGCCGGAGCGTTCCAGTCTCAAACTGCTCACAGGGCGAACTGCCATTCTCTGCGTTGCAATCCGATGGGCGCAGGTAGACGAGCATCGGCCGGTCCTTCTGCCGCATCTCGTCGATCAGCGCCCGCCACTCCAGCCAGCTCGGCTGCAGTGATTCCCGGTCCAGCAGGAGCTTGCCGTCCTGATCCACGACATGGAACGAGGCGAGTCCCGATGCTGGATCGAACAGCGCGATCGAGATCCGCTGATCTCGACCATCCATCATCATCTCCAGTTCGTAAGTCACGAATGGAGCGACTCCGGGCTCCGCATCAGGCCGCTCGAGCTCCCGTGTGTCTTCACGAACTGGCGTGACGACTCCGAGCGACTTTCCCGCAGCACTCAGAACCGTGAATTTCGCTTTCTCGGGATCGCCGGCAAAAACCAGTTGATCCAGCGGTATCTTCAGCTCGAGGGGAAGGATCTTTCTCCCCTTCTCTTCGCGAACCTCACCCGGAACGAGCTCAGTTTGCAGTTCCCCCGCGCGAGAATCGGCGAAGAGATTGGCCACCAGCCAGTCCTTCACCTGAGACTTCGGAGACTTGTCGATCAGAGATCGCCGAACCCGCACCTTCAGATCGCGATCCGGGACGCTGAGCTCGATCCGTCGCTCGCGATCGGCGGAGTCCGACCTCGACCTGTAGGCGATGGAGTAGTACGAATCGAGATCATCGATCACACGTGGCAGCGTGTCGAAGATCGCACCACCGGTTGCGAAGAGGCCCCCGGTCTGCTCCGCCAGTTCGCCCATCGCCCTCGAGTCGTTGAGCAGCTCGAGCTGCTCGTTTGCGATCTCGCTCGTTCCGCCTTCAACGATGAGGCGGTTCTCTGCGCTCCCCGGGCTGCGTTTCAGCAGAGGCCGCAACGCGTAAAATGACACGCCCGCCGCATTCGCTGTGTCGGTCACACTTTCGATCATCCCGCCCGTGTCGAACTGCCCAAGCTCCGCCTGCAGTCCACCCGCGCGCCTGCTGGCGAGACAATAGGTGGCCGCGTTTGCGGGAAAGCGGCTCGCTACGTACACGAAGATCTTTCGTCCCTCGACGCCGCTGATGGAAGTGATCACGTTCTTCATCGCCGTCGTCTTCCACTCCATCTCTGCCTGGAATCGACGGGCGCAGTTGCGGAGACTGACATCAGACTGTGTGGCGGCACTTCGCGGATCGCTGTCCTGTATCTCGATGCGCTCGACCGGGCCCTGTCGTGGAAGACCCGGAGACCGATTGAGCACGTCCTCGAGGAAATCCTGCGCCTCCTGATGAAATGCCTCTTCCGCATCGAGGCCGTAGCGCGCCTCGGGTGGCACCGACGTGTTGGCCAGCTCTTCGAGCGCCGCCAGCACGCGTGTCTCGTCCGATGTCAGCTCCACGAGAACTTCTGCGGGAAACTTCCAATGGATGACCGTGGCGCGATCGCCCGGCTCGAGCGCCTCGTCGGCGAACTCACGCAGGCGTCCGAACAACTCTTTCCGCTCCGGCGGAGTGATCGGAATGTAATCGATGAACAGAACGATCGTTCTCGGCGGTCGCGGCTCCACGAGAACATGTTTACGGACACCGCTGAGCGCTGCCGTGCCGTCGAGCTCCTCCCGATCGATTTCAGAAAAATTCGTGATCTCCTGCGGCTTGCCATCCTCGAGAAGAGTGAAGTCTTCCGCGGTCAGTCCGGAGACTCGATTCCCGCTGGCGTCCGTCACGAAGACCTCGAGGTCGATCAATCTCACATCGACCTTTTCCTCGAACCTGGGAGCCTCCTGCGCGGAGATCATCGAGGCCACGAGGAGGAAAGGAACGATCAGACGGTGACATGCAGCCATGTGGACCTCCGATTCCGTCGCGGATTCGTGAACCCGCCGTCCTGCGGCCGCGGAACGGCGGTTCCAGCGTGCGGGAGACAAGAACACGCTTTGCGTATATCACTCAAATATAGCACCCGCGACAGCGTCGTCATCAGAACGAAACCGTTTGGTAACGGCGCTGGCAATCAAGCACGTCCAACAGCGGGGCTTCTCGTCCACACCCAAAGCGCACGATCACAGTCGAGTGTGCGAATGAGAGTCGGATTCGGCTCTGACGTTTATCTAGAATCCAGTGGCGTCATACGTGAAACGAAAGGTAGCCATGAAAGAAGACTGGAAATCAAAGGCAACAAGTCCTGACCAGGTGACCGCAATGCTCGAGAGCGGAATGAAGATTTTCATTCAGGGAGCGGCCGCGACACCCACGACGCTGATCGACTCGATGGTCGAGCGGGACGACCTGGAAGGCATCCGGCTCTACCACCTTCATCTGGACGGTCCGATCGCATTTGCGGACGAGCGTCACAAGGACCGGTTCCATTCGACGTCTCTTTTTACTGGCCCCGCGCTGCGGAAACCGATTGAACAGGGATGGGCTGATTTCACGCCTGTGTTTCTCTCCGAGGTCCCTCACCTCTTCCGGTCCGGAACGATTGAGCTCGATGCCGCACTCGTCCAGGTCTCACCTCCCGACCGCCACGGCTATTGCACTCTCGGGACGTCAGTCGACGCAGCACTGGCCGCTTCACGCTCGGCCAGGCTGGTCATCGCAGAGGTGAATGAGCAGATGCCGAGAACACGGGGTAACACACTCGTGCGGTTTGATGAGATTGATGCATTCACCGTGACGAACCGGCCCCTGCATCTGCATGAACCGCCCGAGCCCGACGAGATCGAGCAGGCGATCGGTTCGTACATCGCGGAGCTCGTACCGGATGGCGGGACCTTGCAGATGGGAATCGGCGCCATACCGGACGCAGCACTATCGCTCATGCATGACAAGAACGATCTCGGCGTCCACACGGAGATGTTTTCGGACCGTCTGATTGACCTGGTCGAAGCGGGAGTCGTCACAAACCTGCGCAAGAACGTCCACAAGGGGCGCATCACGACGAGCTTCGTCATCGGATCGCAACGCCTCATGGATTTCGTGGACGACAATCCGTTCGTCGAGTTCTATCCCTGCGATCACACCAACGACACGGCGGTGATCCGCCGTAACGACAATGTCGTCGCGATCAACTCAGCAATCGAGATCGATCTGTCCGGGCAGGTGGTCTCCGACTCGATCGGTCACCGGATCTACTCGGGAATCGGTGGCCAGATGGACTTCATACGTGGTGCCGCCCTCTCCCGCAACGGTGTACCGATCATCGCTCTCCCGTCCACGGCAGCCGGCGGAAAGGTCTCCCGCATCACACCGACGTTGAAGCCGGGCGGCGGCGTGGTCACCACCCGGGGGCACGTGCACTGGGTCGTCACCGAGCACGGTGCCGTCAATCTCTACGGTAAGTCGCTGCGTGAGCGAGCCGAGGCGCTGATCTCGATCGCCCACCCCGACTTCCGCGATGAACTGGACAGGGAGATCAAGGCCTTGCGGAACTTCTGAAAACTTCGGTCGGAGCAATCCAAAGTCATCCTGAGCGCAGCGAAGGATCGGGTGCGTCCTGACTGTCGCGTTCTTTCCGTCCTGACAGTCGGACCGTACGAGATCCTTCGGCCGTCCTCCGCTGCGCTCCGGCGGCTCAGGATGACAGCCCGGGGGTATGTTCAGGGCAGACCTTATCCGGCGACCTTCGGCCCCGGACCACCGACCACGAAAAGCTTGTCATCCTGAGCGCAGCGAAGGATCGGGTACGTCCTGACTGTCGCGTTCTTTCCGGCCTGACAGTCGGACCGTACGAGATCCTTCGGCCGTCCTCCGCTGCGCTCCGGCGGCTCAGGATGACAGCCCGGGGGTATGTTCAGAGCAGTGAAGGATGTCGGCGTTGCGGATCTTCGTGACATGTCCCCTTTTCGAGCCCTATCTTCTAAACTCTGACGATCATGACGTGTCCCAAGTGCGGCTTTCCGAGGGCTGAAGAAGCGATCGACTGCGCCAGGTGCGGGATCGTCTTCAGCAAGTGGACGCCACCTGAAGAGGCGGAGGACCTGGCGCCTGGCGTCTGGTCTCCCCCGCCGCTCCAGTCGATTCCGGACGAACCGGTTGCCGCGAATGGGACAGTCGGCGCCTACGAGTGGAAAATCATCGGAATCGGTTTTGTGGCAGCCATCGTCGCTCAACTGATTCCGATCACCCGATGGGGCCTCTCCGCCCTCAAGACACTGTTTCACGAGATCGGGCACGCCGTCGTCGCCTGGAGTCTGGGCCAGCCTGCCATCCCTGCCTTCGACTTCGCCTACGGCGGAGGATTCACGAACATCACCGAGTTTCAGCCAGTCCTGGCTCTTTTCATCCTGGGGGGCCTCGGGTGGATCGGATGGCGCCTTCGCTCGAATCGACGCAGTCTGATCCTCACTCTGATCATGACCGCGGGCTGGCTTTTCATCGTCACCTCAGAATGGCGGCGGGAGACGGTCATCGCCTCCGCCGGAGTTTTGTTCGAGCTGATCCTGGCGGCCGTATTCTTCTACATGGCGCTCTCGGGTCGCGGGTGGAGGATTCCCGAGATCGAACGTCCACTCGGTGCCTTCGCCGCTTTCTTCGTGCTGATGTCAACGATGATCTTCGCGTGGCGTCTCGGTCACGATGTCGACTTCATGAGCTGGTATCTCGAGGGGAAGGGCGGAGCACTGATGAACGACCTCGAGATCGTCGCCCTGAACCTTCACATCCGCACGAGCTTTAACCCGGGAGTCGCGGGACTCGCCACGATGCTCTTCGTGTTCTCCCCGATTACTTTCCTCGCCGCACTTCTGATCCACCTCAAACATGCGAGAATCAGCGCCCTCGCGCGCGAGCTCGTAACCGTATGAGGGCCGGCACTGCTGGCGCGGCCTCGCCCCCGGCGCCTTCTCTCTGATCTCACGATACAATCGCGCGCAACAACCCCGACACGAGGTCCACGGGACCATTCACGAAACAGAGGAGCACCGGTGCAGAAACACGAAACCATTCTGATACTCGACTTCGGATCTCAGTACACGCAGCTCATCGCACGCCGAATCCGCGAGATGAGGGTGTACTGCGAAATTCATCCTTTCGACCTCGATCTGGACGAAATTCGAAAGATGAAGCCGAAAGGGATCATCCTTTCCGGGGGACCGCAGTCGGTGTACGGAGAGAAGGCGCCAGTGCCGAGCCGCGACATCTTTTCGCTCGACGTCCCGATTCTCGGGATCTGCTACGGCATGCAACTGATGGCCTATTTCCTCGATGGTTCAGTCGAAGCGGCACCCGAGAGAGAGTATGGTGCGGCTTCCGTCGAGGCACTGGGCAGTGCTCTGTTTCGAGGCACCGAATCACCTCAGAACGTCTGGATGAGTCACGGCGATCGAATCACGGCGGTCCCCCCGGGCTTTGAGCTCATTGCCCGGTCCCCCAGCGCTCCCATCGCTGGCTTCGCGGATGAGCGCAAAGGACGCTACGGGATTCAGTTCCACCCCGAGGTCACTCACACGCAGGAGGGCCGAAGGATCCTCGGGAACTTCCTGTTCGAGATCAGTGGCTGTACCGGCGACTGGGACATCGGAAACTTCGGTGAGGACAAGATCGCAGAGATCCGCGAGAAAGTCGGGAAAAAGCGCGTGATCGCGGCCGTGAGCGGCGGTGTCGACTCGTCCGTGGCAGCGGTACTGGTCGGAAGAGCAATCGGCGACAAGCTCACCGCCATCTTCGTGGACAACGGTCTGCTCCGGAAGGACGAAGCACTGGACGTGATGTCGCGCCTCAGCGACGGCCTCGGTATCAACATCATTGCCGTCGATGCGAAGAAGCGTTTTCTCGACGAGCTCGCGGGTGTGAGTGATCCCGAGATGAAACGGAAGATCATCGGTTACGAGTTCATCAGAATTTTCGAGGAGGAGGCACGTCGATTCGACGACGCCGAGTTCCTCGTTCAGGGAACGCTCTATCCCGACGTAATCGAAAGCGTTTCGGTGAAGGGCCCGTCAGCAGTCATCAAAACTCATCACAACGTCGGCGGACTGCCGGAGAAGATGGGGCTGAAGCTGATCGAGCCTCTGCGTGAACTGTTCAAGGATGAGGTGCGGGCACTCGGAGTCGAGCTCGGACTCGAAAAAGAATTCGTCTGGCGCCATCCCTTCCCCGGTCCAGGATTGGCCGTGAGGATCCTCGGGGAGATCACTGCTGAACGCGTGGAAGTGCTGCAGGAAGCCGACGCGATCTTCATCGAAGAGATCAGACGAGCGGGACTTTACGACGAGATATCCCAGGCGCTCGCGGTGCTCCTGCCGGTCAAGAGCGTCGGCGTCATGGGAGACGAGAGGACCTACGAGAACGTGGCAGCCCTTCGTGCCGTCACCACGAACGACTTCATGACCGCTGACTGGTACCGCTTTCCACCGGAGGTTCTCGATCGGATTGCGAGGCGGATCGTGAACGAAGTCCGCGGGATCAACCGCGTGGTCTACGACATTTCGTCGAAACCGCCGAGCACCATCGAGTGGGAGTAGGAAGAAATTGAAAATTGAAAATTGAAAATGTGGAACTGCTCATCTGGGTCGAGTGCGCTCGCTCTGTCATTCCGCCTGCCCTGAGGAGCGCCGCGACGAAGGGAACGAGCGGCTTCTCCGCGACTGACGAATCTCCGGAAGATTAGCGCAGGCCCCCCGGATTCCTCGCCTCGCTTCGGAATGACAGCTCGTTTACTGGAGAGTATGGCCAAACCCAGCACCGAAACGCCATAGACCGACTGCGCGACAGCTTCCTAAGTTCTCCATCCCAACTTTCAATTCTCAATTCTCAATTTTCAATTTTCAATTTCACCCCATCCTTCTCTGCTACTCTAGTGAAGGATGCCTCCTACCGAGACCCCTCTCAAATCGCGCCTGATGATCACGGCCCAGAAATGGCTGATCTGGCTGGGCCTGATCGCCGTGCTGGCGCTGCTTCATGATCTCTTTCCGGTCATCTTCTTCACCTTCATCCTCGCCTATATCGGCAATTCCGCACTGACCTGGCTTACAGGGCGGTATGCGAGCCTGACAAAGCGAAGGCGGCTGATCCTCACCGGTCTCTACCTGATTTTCATCGCGATCCTTGTCGGTATCGGATCGATGATCATCCCCCGCCTGTTCATCGAGACGCGCGATCTGGCGAAATCCTTCATCACCCAGGAACAGATCGCGTCGGATCTCGAGGAGAAGCAGACCCAGGCTGAGACCGAGGTGAGCCACTCTCCACCGGCCCCTGCCGTCGAGAGATTCGAAGATGACGAAGCACTCCGTCACGCGATCGTTCACCGAGAGACGCGCCGGCAATTCGACCGTCTGGTTCTCCAGACGCTCGGCCGCGATTCGCTCGACCGGCTCAGAGAGAGCGGAGTATACGAGGCTCTCGTTGGTCGCATCGAAGGATCAATCACCTCTTTGATTCCGCAAGTCATCACGGGCGTGCGTCAGTTCCTCAATGGTTTTCTGTCGCTCGCCTTTCAGTTCGGCATCTCCATCCTGTTCTCGTTCCTGATTCTCTGGGATCTGGATCGTCTGCGATCTGGAGTCCAGCAACTCCAATACGGCAGGACGGATGACATCTACAGGGAGATCGCGCCCAGCGTCGTATCGTTCGGGCTCGTCGTGGGACGCGCGTTCGAGGCGCAGACGGTCATCGCGATGGTGAACGCCCTCCTCACGATCATTGCGTTCTCGATCCTCGGTCTCCCATCGATCGCATTGCTCGGCACGATCGTCTTCTTCTGCTCCTACGTGCCCGTCGTGGGCGTGGTCCTCTCGACACTGCCTGCAGCACTGCTCGCTCTGAAGGTCGGCGGATTCATCAAGGTGATGTGGCTCGTGGTGGCGATTCTGCTCGTGCACGCCGTGGAAGCGTACGGACTCAATCCGATCATCTACGGGCGCCACATGAGGATTCATCCCGTGGCCGTCCTGATCATCCTTCTCATCGGCGAAGAGATCTTCGGGATCTGGGGACTCCTCCTCGGGGTGCCGATCTTCGTGTTCTTCCTGCGCTATGTGATCCGAGGCGAAGGCCCCTCGGAGCTGACTGCTCCCCTTACGCCACCACCCGACGTCCTGCCCGAACCCGAAAATACTGAGGCGTAAGTATCCGGGGATGTGAGGTCCCGGGAGGGCGAGGCTCCCACCGAGCCGCAACTTCCTAGCCCGTATTTCTCACCAGATATCGTAGCGAGGCGGCGGAGAGTGGTGCGGATGCAAGGCGCGCGAAGGTTCGGCCCCGCAGGCATAGTCGACACTATGTCGAGGAGCCGAATCGAGCGCAACGCAGCAGCCGCGCCGCTATCCGTCGCCGCAGTAGAAAGCTGGTGAGAAATGCGGGCTAGAGGTAGACACGCGATGAGGGAGCCTCATCCTCCCCCGTCAAACGCAAAAGCGCCCCGGCAAACCGGGGCGCTTTCCAACTGACCTGAGCTCAGCTCTCCAGTCTCTGACGACTGAAGACTGACGCTGACGACTGCCTCTAAGACTTCTCCGCGCTGACGATTCTCAGAACGGAACTTCCGTCTTCGAGCTTCATCACCTTGCCTTTGACTGTCATCGAGGCTTCACCATGCTCCGAGAGCGACTCGGCTGCCGCGAGATCGCCCTCCGGGCAGAGCGCGTAACGCTCGTCAGTCTCGCTGACGAACACCTTCTCGCAGGAGTCGGTCTCCTTGAGATTGCAATGACGGCAGAGCAGCTTTCCGGTGATCTCGACTTCCTGGCTCGACACCACCTTCGCGTGCTCTAGAGGACACTTCCCGTGGGCTTCTGCCCCCTCCTTCATCGCGCATGACTTTTCACCGGCGAGAGCCGGAATCGACAGCAGCAAGACAAACGCCGCGATCGTGACGGTACGAATTGAGAATTTCGACACTTAATCCTCCTGTTGGCTCAGCGTTCGATCTCGATCGAAGCGACCTCGGGCTCCGGTTCGTTGAAGATGAGAACCGTCTCCGCGACGGCCATCAGAACCGTGTGGGTCTTCTGATTCACTTCCATCGTGATTTCGTAGTACCCGGCGTCACTGACGGCGATCAACGTACCGACCTTGCCTTTGACTTCGAGCGTTTTGTTGAAAATCGAGACTTTCGACGGAATCTCCATCCGCTAAAGTTACGCAGCGTCTGGCGGATTCGTCAAGCACCTTCTCACTCAGGAACCGATGAAGGGCTGGTCGGAGCAAAATATTCGTCGTCGAATTTTACCTCTGATCCGTCCCCGAAAGACTCGATCCGGAGTTGCAGCTCTTCCTGCCGGATTTCTTTCTCGATCTGGTCACGAACAGATTCGAGCGGCAAGGTGCGCCGATCCTGGACTTCGATGATGTGATAGCCGAACTGCGTCTTCACGACCGGAGCGACGCTTCCGGGCTCGGTCGAGAACACCGCCTCTTCGAACGCCGGCACCATCTGACCGCGGGCGAACTCACCCAAGTCTCCTCCACGTGCTCCGCTTCCTTTGTCGTCAGACTCGGCGCGGGCAATCGTGGCGAAGTCCTCGCCGTCTTTGATCCGAGCGAGAAGTGCTTCTGCTTTCTCTTTCGCCTCCGCGTCGGTCGGGGGATCATCCCCAGCCGCGGGGCTTCCCTCGAACGCGATCAGAATATGACGCGCCTTCGCCCGTTCGAACTGATTCTTGCGTTCCGCGTAGGTCTTCGCCACTCGATCGGCGTCCACCTCGATGGCGTCCCGCATCTTCTCGACCTGTGCATTGGCCAGAGTATTGGCCCGGTTCAGAGCGAGTTGTGCTTTCACCGCCGGGTCGTTCACCACGCCATTCTTCTCGGCGGCAGCCGCCAGGAGCTTCATTCTGAGAAGGTCCTCGACAAAGGACTTCCTGCCCTCACCCTCGATATAGACCTTCATATCGTCCGGCAGTGTATCGATCGCGGCCTCGAGCTCGCCGGCGGTGACGCCGACCTCACCCCTGCTCGCCACGACCCGCTCACTGTCCTGTGCCGCCCCCGCGAACGCGATCAGGCATACGGCTACTGTCAAAATGATTTCTTTCACTGAATCTCCTCTCCGGACACCGCGGATTGGCAGAAGATGAATCCGGGCCGGTTGTATATCTGCCGCAACCGAACGCCACGGCTACGCGATTCCACGGGCGCGGCCAATGACTCTGAACGTGTTGCAGAAAACCTCCCCCCCAGAGATTCCTCAGTCGCGGCGGAGCCGCTCCTTCGGAATGACAGGGGGACTGTCGAGCCGCTGATCACTGACGACCGTCGACTGATGACCGATGACTGATGACTGACGACTGACGACTGACGACTGATGACTGACGACTGACTCACCAGATCTGCTCGAGAGCTTCTCTGATTCGTGTCACGGCTTCCTGCAGCTTCTCGAGCGAAGTCGCATAGCTGATGCGGACATGGTCGTCGTTGCCGAAGGCGATACCGGGAACCACGGCTACCCGCGCCCGGTCGAGCAGGAAACTCGTCAGCGACGTCGAGTCAGTCACCCCACCCTTCCCGTAGAGATCCGCAACATGCGGAAAGACGTAGAAGGCTCCGCCGGGAGGGTCACACGAGAAGCCCGGCAGCGACGACAACTGAGGAACGAGCCAGCTCCTCCTCGTGCTGTACGCGTTGATCATCTCTTCGATCGATTCGCGCCCCCCCTTGATCGCCTCGAGCGCCGCATATTGAGAGATCGACGAGGGATTCGATGTGGAATGGCTCTGGACGCTCGACATCGCCTTGATCAGCGGCTCGTCAGCGATGGCGTAACCGATGCGCCACCCGGTCATGGCGAAGGTCTTCGACATGGAGTTGACGATGACGACGGTGCCCGGGTGCTGATGGAACCACTCTGCGGCGGATACGTGCTCATTGCCGTCGTACACGAAGTACTCGTAGGTCTCATCGTAGATGACGACGATGTCCCGTTCAGCACACATCTCGATGATTGCCCCGAGCGCGTCCCGCTCGATCACGGCTCCCGTTGGATTGGAAGGAGAGTTCAGGATGAGGGCTCGGGTACGTTCAGTGATCGCCCCACGGATCTGCTCCGGCGTCGGACGGAACCCGTTGGCGATATCGAGATCGACGATCACCGATCTGCCACCGACCAGGTCGATCTGCTGAGGAAAGCTCACCCAGTACGGGGCCGGGAGGATGACCTCGTCTCCCTCGTCGATCAGGGCGCACATCAGATTGAAAAGCTCCTGCTTCCCGCCGCATCCCGCAATCACGTTAGCACCGGTGAACTTCGTCCCGTACCGTCCGTTGTACGACTCCGCGATTGCTTTTCTCAGCTCCGGGGTCCCCGAAGAATCGGTGTATTTCGTCAATCCATTCTCGATCGCGCGCTCACCGGCACGGGCGACATTCCTGGGAGTCGCAAAGTCGGGCTCTCCGGGACCCAGATCGATGATATCGATTCCCTGGGCCCGCAATTCCGAAGCTCGCTTCTTGACCTGAAGCGTCGGAGAGGGGGTGAGGCGGCTCATTCGGGATGCCAGTCGGACCATGAAACAAACTCCTTTCGAGAGGGGGATTGTAACCTCCCCGGGCCGCTCCCCTGCAACAAGTCGGAGTCGAGGCTTGAACTTCGGCCGTGAGATGCTCCCCCGGATCGGCCGGTGAATTCGTGGGGCCTCCGCCCGCTTCCCGCACCATCTCCCGGAGTCGGTCAGGCCAGAAAGCCGGGGCTCGTCGCTCGCCCTGATCTACGTTGAGCAGCTCCCGCGATAGTACAATTTCTCCGCACATGCGTATCCACACTTTCGGAGGACAGCCGCTCGATCGGATGGACGGGCATCGCGAGACGTGCTCGATCGATCGCGGTTCGAGTGCTCTGCGGATCGTTCCGATCGCCGAGGGATCTGCTCTCGTTGCGCTCGATGACCCGCCACGGATCAGAACTCTCCGCGAGGAGGAGCTCCGAAGTTTCGAGCAGCATGAGGTGACTCTTCTCGGCCAGCGAGACGGACTGACGTGGGCATCGGTGGTGGTCGCACATGACGAGCTGACCGCTCTATCGACGGACGGTTCCTCGAAGGTGGTCACCATTCGGAGTGCCGGCCAGATACTGGAGCGATCCGAGGCCGCGATTCTCGCCTACGCAAACGCTCTCTCTGCCTGGCAGAAGCGGAGCGCGTTCTGTGGCGCCTGCGGAACGCCGGCGCTCCTGGAGTGTTCGGGGCACCGCCGGCGCTGCAGTAGCAGTGAATGCGGTCAGGTCCAGTTCCCGCGAACGGATCCATCGGTCATCGGAATCGTCAGCTTCGACGACGAGTGCCTGCTCGTCAACCAGCCGCAGTGGCCAGCGAACCGCTTCGCGACCGTGGCCGGATTCGTCGAACCGGGTGAGAGTCTGGAGGAGGCGATGGCGCGGGAGATCCTGGAAGAAACAGGCCTGGTCGCCTCCGCGATGCGATATCACTCCTCCCAGCCCTGGCCGTTCCCAATGTCGCTGATGATCGGATTCGAGGTCGAGGTGGCCTCGAAAGAGGGTCTCACGTTGTCGGATGAAATCCATGAGGCGATCTGGCTCTCCCGGACAGACCTCCGCCGAAAGCTCTCGGAGGGATCAATCGGCATCTCCTCACCGCTATCGATCTCCTTCGCCCTGATCGCTGAATGGTACGGAGACGTTGAAGAGCTGACCCGACTCGCCTCCAGACAACCCTGGTGAGCCGAGGGGCCGCCTTCTTCGCAGAAGCCTGCAGTCGCCAGCTACTCCTGATCTGCCAGTGGATTCCTGAACAGCAGCCATCCGAAGACGATGGCGAACAGAGCGTACACAGCGCCGGCGGAAAGAAGTATCGTCGATGAACCAGAGCTCTTCAGAATCGCACTGCCTCCCGCGAAAAAATGCAGGAGATTCCCGACGATGAGCGGGCGACCGTAGATACCGCCGAAGCGACTGTGGCGGGACATCCAGTTGATCATCGCCCAGCCGAGCTGTGACGCACCAAGGAGCTGCAGCGCCAACCCGTGCAGTGCAGCCGGCGCCTCTGCGCCGAGGGCGACCGCCGTTTCCTGAGGTGCGAAGCTCAGCAGGAGACCGCTGACCCCCATCAGGATGGCACTCGCGCCGATGACCAGATCCGTTCTCATGACTTTCATCTCGATACTACGATGATTATGCCTTTTTGTTCAGGCGCATCTGCCCGGCAGCGCCCCTCATCCCGGCACAACACTGGCACCCTCTTCGATCAGGAGGACATATGCCATCAAAGAGAGTTCGCTATGCGGTCGTGGGGATGGGGCATATCGCACAGGTCGCCGTTCTTCCAGCGTTTGCACACGCAACGAAGAACAGTGAGCTCGCCGCGCTGGTTTCGGATGACGATGAAAAGCTGAGGAAGCTGGGGAAAAAGTACCATGTCGCCAACCGCCACAGCTACGACGACTACGAAGCACTCATGGCCAGCGGCGAGATCGACGCCGTATACATCACTCTGCCCAATTCGATGCACAGGGAGTACGCGATCAAGGCCGCCAGGGCGGGAGTCCACGTGCTCTGTGAGAAACCGATGGCGGTGACGAGAAAAGACTGCCAGGCAATGATCGACGCTGCCGCGAAACACGACGTCCGGCTGATGGTCGCCTACAGGCTGCACTTCGAAGAGTCGAACATGAAGGCAGCCCAGATCGTTTCATCCGGAAAAATCGGCGAGGCGCGCCTCTTCTCGTCAGTATTCACCATGAACGTCGAGGAGGGAGACATCCGGCTGCAGAAAGAGCTGGGAGGCGGGCCCCTCTACGACATCGGCATCTATTGCATCAATGCCGCACGATACCTCTTCGGTTCCGAGCCGATCTCAGTGACGGCACTCGCCGCCAGCAGCGATGATCCGCGGTTCAATGAAGTGCCGGAGACCGTCAGCGCCATGATGTCGTTCCCGCAGGACAGGCTCGCCTCGTTCACCGTCAGTTTCGGCTCGGCTGATACCGGCTCCTACAAGGTCGTCGGCACGAAGGGGGAACTGCTCGCCGAGCCAGCCTATGGCTACGCTGGCGAGCTGAAACATCGCGTGACCGTCGGCGGAAAAACCTCGGAGAAGACTTTCGACAAGCGCGATCAGTTTGCTCCAGAGCTGATCCGATTCTCCCACCACGTTCTGGAGGGATCGGAGCCTGAGCCCTCGGGTATCGGAAGGACTCATCGACGTCGGCATTGTCGAGGCTCGTTCACAAGTCGATTGCCGCAGGAGGAAAAGCGGTCACTCTCGATCTGCCGGACAAGAAGCGGCGACCCGATCTTCGTCAGGAACTGAAACGACCACCAGTCGACAAGCCATCGACCGTCAATACGTCTTCCCCGAAGAAGGGATCATGACGGTGTGGTCAGCTCGGCTCCGCGGATGAGACCGAGCGGCAGCTCTCGCACGTCGTTCTGAGTCCGAATGCGAGGACTGGAAGCCCTCACGCCTGCCATGAGCGAGCGCGCAGCGCGAGTCGAAGGGACGCCGGTGAGTGCCGGAGGCACTACACCAGCGTTCCGCTGCGCACTTCGATGCCGTACAGCTCTGAGAGGCGGCTGGTCATGGGGCCGGGCTCGCCGCTGCCGATCCGGCGGCCATCCACTTCCGTCACTGCGGCCAGCTCACCCATCGTACCGGTGCAGAATACTTCCTCGGCACGGTACAGCTCCGTCAGAGAGAGATCCGTCACCTCGAACGGAATTCTCGTTTGCTTCACACAACTGAAGTACCGTGGCGCGTGTGATCCCCTCGGGACATGCAACTGTCCGGGGAGTTCGAACCCTCCCTTTTTCCACCAGAAACAGATGCGTCGCATTCGTCTCCGCGATGAAACCACGCACGTCGAGCATCACCGCGTCATCGACCCCAGCATGGTTCGCCTCGATCTTGGCAAGGATCGACTGAAGCAGGTTCGCATGATGGATCTTCGGATCGAGACAATCGGGTGGAAATCGACGCACGGAGCTCGTGATCAGTCGCAGTCCCGTGCGATCGTAAACGGGTGCCTTGTATTCGGCGAGCACGATGAGAGTCGGGCCCGCCTGATTGAGGCGGGGATCCATCCCCGAGGTGATCTTCTCCCCCCTGGTCAGTGTCAGCCGGATGTGCACGCCGTCCCGCATCGAGTTCGCGCTGAGCGTCTTCCGAATTTCTTCGATGATTGATTCCTTCGAGGGGATCCGGGTAAAGGCGAGCGCCAGCGCCGAGGAACGGAGCCGGTCGAGATGCTCATGCAGTCGGAAAATCCGGCCATCGTACAGTCGCAGACCTTCCCACACGGCATCCCCGCCCTGCACCGAACTGTCGAAGGGACTGATCCGCGCCTCGCTGCGATGCTGCAATTCGCCATTGACGTTGATCAGAATGTCGCGGTTGCGCTCGTCGAATGTCTGGAGCATCGAGGTCTCTCCCGTCGTCAGATCGTCAGTTTGTGAGCGGCCAGGGCTTCATAGTAAGGCAGACACTGGCCGAGCAGATCTCTCTGCCGGGGATTCAGATCGTGCTCACGCATCTTCCATGGCTGAAAGGATGTCGACCGTTCCACCGACGCGTACCAGTACTTCGCCCAGATTCCATCGGTGGAACGCGGTCCTGACTCCCAGCGGAGCATCGAATCGTCAAAGGGAACGCCGAGCCGGCTGCACAACGCTCGAAGCGCACCGTCCGGATCCTTCAGGACATCGTCAGAGTCGATCACGGGAGGAATTGCGCCGCTCGCTCCTCGGACGTGCTCGAAGATTCTGAGCTGCTGCTCGAGTCCGAGGTCCGCGAGAACCGGCTCTTTCACGACTCTCGAAAAAGAAGCGATCACAGCAGCAGGATTACGAATCAGGAATGCGTGGGTGAGACGATCGAGCCACCGGCCCATCATGTCGGGGAGCAGATGGTGGCTCATGTGCTTCTGGTACCAGATGGCCTTCGACTGCGGGATTGGTCCCGAAAGCCAGACTGCTACCGCCGCCCAGTCTTCCGGATACCTCTCGATGATCTCTCCCCTTCCGGGATGCCCGACTCCAGTCTCCCGGAGGTAGTGCGGGTAGAAGGGCTCGTCAGTCACGAACGTGTCAGTCCTGCTTCCCCATGATCGAAGGAGTGCCGTAGAAATGTTGCGCGGGCCTGACCACATCGCGATCCTCGTTCCGTTCATGATCATCAGGATATCCGAAGCGGCACGACTCCTGATCGCGTCTCTGGCGAGTCTCGTAGCCGCTCCGCGCCGACGTTCCATCAAAAGCGACACTTGCATCTCGGAACATCTGACAGGACACTTCCTTCATGGACACGGAACCGATTCAAAGCCGGCAGAACCAGTGGATCAAACGAGTGAGGAAAGCGATCGACCAGCATGACGAAGAGATCGTGCTGGAAGGACCGAAAATGATCAGCGATGCCATCGAGGCGGGCTGGCGTCCACTGGTCATACTGAACGACGAACAAAAGCATTCGCCGCACGACGATGCTCACGCGGTACAGCATTCGCTCTTCCGTGAGCTCAGCTCGACCAGATCATCCCAGGGGATTCTCGCCCTGTTCCCACGACCTCACACTCCGCCGACCGATCTCGCACGCGGAGCCGTCCGGCGAATCGTGGTGCTCGATTCGATCCAGGATCCGGGAAATGTCGGAACCATCATCCGCTCTGCCGCCGCCTTCGACATGAGCGGGGTGATCTGCCTTCCTGGAACCGCCGATCCATGGAGCCCGAAAGCGATACGGTCCTCGGCCGGTGCGGTCCTCACCGTTCCTGTCGCCGCGGCCTCGATTGCCGAGCTGATATCGATCATCGACGCGAATCATCTCGAAGTCTTTTCGGCCGATCCGCGGGCGAAGGAGGAATCGATCAGTCGAACCGAAGACTATGTAGTGGTACTGGGCAGCGAAGGGAAGGGCATCTCGCCCGGGCTGATCGAGCGCAGCAGGGGAATCCGGGTTGCGATGTCGACGCGAGTGGAGTCGCTCAACGTCGCGGCCGCCGCAGCAGTGATCTTCTCGAAACTCTACGATCCTTCGTGACCCCTCACAATGGACTGTGACCACTGACACCGGCTCCATCTCCGAGCACAGCTACCGTTCAACGTGGAGATGGAGATGCGACACAAGCGATTCGAGTACGACACGAGCGTCGAGTGGAACAAGGGCCGCGAGGGAACAATCCGCGCGACCGGACGGCCCGAGATCGCGTTCGCGAGTCCTCCGGAATTCGGTGGCGAGAAGGGAATGTGGACCCCAGAGGATTTCTTCGTTGCGGCGATCAACACCTGCACGATGACCACATTTCTGGCGCTTGCCGAGCGAGAAGGTCTGAAGCTCACATCGTACAAAAGCGATGCGACCGGAGCTCTCGAGTACGAGGAAGGCTACCGATTCACCCAGGTCACGCTCCATCTCCACATCACGATCTCTGAGGAGAGTCAGAAGGATCTCGCAGAGCGACTCATCGACAAAGCACACGATCGCTGCCTGATCGGTAACTCGATCCGGTCAGACGTCATCATCGAGCGGGCGATCAGTATCGCCGAGCCCGCAATGGCCACGATCTGAAGCCTTGGCGGAGGGCGAGTCACCCAGAGCGCCCGTCGCGTCCCTCACCGGCAGCGACGGACTCGCCCTTCGCCACTTTTTTGAGTTCAGAGGTTCGGAAGTTCAGAAGTTCAGAAGTTCAGAGTTCAAAGGTTCAAGGGTTCGAGGGTTCGAAAGTGGGCGAGCGACCCCGGTGAACCAGGCCGTCATCCTGAGCGAGGGAATGGCGCCGCTTTGCTACGCCAGTTTTGAGTGAATCATCCACGACCGTCTCTTTTTTCTGCCCCTCTGAACTTCCGAACCTCTGAACTTCTGAACTCTTGAACTCTTGAACTTCCGACCCTCTTGAACTCTTGAACCCTTGAACTCTTGAACCCTTCCAATCCTCACATCCCGTACTCCCGGATCTTGCTGAGCAGGTTCCTGTAGCTGATTCCGAGACTCTCGGCTGCACTCTGCCGGTTCTCCGTTTCGTCCAGCGCTCTGCGGATCCGGATCTCCTCGATCGACCGAGTGGCTCGGGCGATCACCTCCGGGAGCGGCCCTTCCAGATCGAGAGCCTCCTTCAGTCGCTGCTCGCCGCGCTCGGCGCTCCGGCTCAATTGCAGATGTTCGCGACCGATGCGTGACCGCTCCGCGAGAATGACCGCGCGTTCGAGACAGTTGTCGAGCTCCCTCACATTCCCCGGCCAGTCGTAGGACATCAGTTCATCCTCGGCCTCCGCACTGATCGCCATCGATCTCTTTCCCATCTCCGCAGCGTGGCGCTCGACGAAGTAGCGTGCGAGTATCGGGATGTCACTCCTCCTTGCGCGCAGCGGCGGAATGGTCACGGGAAAGACGTTGATGCGGAAGAGGAGGTCATCCCGGAATCTCCCCTCCCGTACCGCCAGATCCAGATCTACATT
This sequence comes from uncultured Acidobacteriota bacterium, assembly GCA_963829355.1. GTDB lineage: Bacteria > Acidobacteriota > Thermoanaerobaculia > Gp7-AA8 > JAHWKK01 > CAWHHZ01. The sequence continues at coordinate 392,053 of CAWHHZ010000021.1, read as the reverse complement.
GGTGGCGCACACGATGCGGACATCGACCTCGACCGGCGCGGTGCCGCCCACCCTCGTGAAGGTCTGGTCCTCGAGAACCCGCAGAACCTTCGCCTGCGGAGAGAGTCCGAGGTCTCCGATCTCGTCGAGAAAGATCGTGCCGCCGTCCGCCATGTGGAACTTTCCTGCCGCTCGTGTTCCCGCGCCCGTGTAGGCCCCCTTCTCGTGGCCGAACAGCTCGTTCTCGATCAGCGTCTCCGGAATGGCCGCACAGTTGATCGGAACGAAGGGCCCCTTTGATCGTCTGGAGATCTCATGAATGGCTCGTGCGAAAAGTTCCTTGCCAGTGCCTGATTCTCCCTGGAGGAGCACGATCGAATCGGTCGCGGCAACTTTCTGGATCTGCCTCGCAACATTCCTGATCTCTTCTGATTCGCCGAGGATCGAGGGCATCCCTTTTCGCTTCTGTGCTTCCTCACGAAGAAGGATGTTCTCCCGGGTAAGCGCGTGGTGCTCGAGACACCGCTCGATCAGAAGAACCAGATGGTCAATGTCGACCGGCTTCTGGATGAAGTCCCAGGCGCCCATCCGCATCGCGCTCACGGCGTCCTCCACGGTGCCGTATCCGGTCATCATGATCACCGGACAGAGAGGATCATGATCGCGCACGGCGCGCAGCACTGCGAGTCCACCCTCGCCAGGGAGTCGCAGATCACTCAGGACGAGTGAATAGTGACCGCGCTCGCGCAGTCTTCGGAGAGCCTCCTGAGTCGTTTCAGCACGGACGACCTCGTACCCCTCCGCGGTCAGAGCTTCCGTCATCATCTCCGCCAGCGACTGCTTGTCCTCCACCAGCAGAATCGTCCTCATATCCGGGCCTCACGTACGGAAGCGACGATTTCCGCGGCGGGCTCGTCGGCCATGAACATGGTGATGGCTGCAACGCCCGCGACCCCCGTCCCCTCGAGAAGGGGCAGCCGATCGACCGTAATCCCGCCGAGTGCGTAGACATCGATCCCGTACCGATCGATCTCCAAAAGCGAGGAGACCGGTACGACGGGCGCCTTCTCGCTCGAACGAGCCGCGAACACGGGCCCCACCACCGCGAGATCGGCTCCCGCGGCTGCGGCCGCCACAACCTCGGATATCGAATGACACGAAACACCAACGACGAGGTCCGGGAACACTCTCTTTACGATCGACACCGGGATGCCGTCCGACGGCAGGTGAACCCCATCCGCGCCGGCTGCGACCGCGATGTCAGCGCGTCCGTTGAGGAGGTAATGGACATCCGCGCCGATTCTCTCGCGACAGCGCACCGCCAGTTCGAGCAGGTCCCGGTCATCGAGCTGCTTCGCACGCAACTGGATGATGTCGACACCAAGATCGGAGAGAAGCTCGACTCGATCGAGAAGAACTTCCGGGTCGGCAGCGCTGGCAAGGTCTGCGATCGCATGGGATTTCACTTCCCGTGCTCCCCCGAGCCATGCTGTGCCGATCTCCGGTCGACGAAGAGCATGACTGCTTCACGAGCTCCCAGGAGAATGTGCACGATTCCGAGCCCCGACACCAGACCCCGAAGATAAAAGCTCTCGGTGACGAGAGCCATCAGTTCAGTCGACTGGAACAGCGGATTCGACGTCCAGAAAGGTGTCCACGGCGCAATGATGAAGAACACGCCGGCTTCGAGGCAGTAAAGTATGAAAAGCAGTGTCGCGGCCATCAAAGGCATTCTACGGACACTATGGCCGCGGAACAATGATCACTGACTCTGCGCGTCTAAACCGATCACGCCATCTATCGATCATCCGGCCTCGTTCGCGAGACACGACCCCGCGAGGACGACGACGAGGAACTCCGACTCGACGAGCTCGATTTCGCAGAGCTCGAGCTGGACGAGGAGTCGGAGCGTGTGGTCGTTCGACTGCTCGAGGAACTCGATGAGCTCGGTCGATCCGCAGACGAGCTCCGACTCGATGACCGCCCGCTGGTGGACGGACGGCTGGTCGAGGAGGAGGACCTGCTTCGATCGATCGTGCTGGGTCTCGTCGTCGAAGGAACGACCCGCGTGGTCGATGAGGGCTCACGACTCCGATCGACGCTGCTGCCACGATCGGTCGAACCTCGAGGCACGAGCCGGGCACCTCCGATCGAGTCGATCACCCGCCCCGGTACGGGTGTCTCGCGCCAGCTCTTGTCGGTCGATGAGCGATCGCTTGCGCTCGAACGAGCGTCCGGCTGCCGGCGCTCTGTCGCATTCCGATCGATTGACCGATCCCTCCATGAGCTCGAACGCTCAGCGGGGCTGTCGGGACGGACCGTCTCCGCGTCGTCTCGCGGGAGCGAACGGGGCTCTGGAGAAACGACCACTGGCCGGGAACGATCAGGTGTTGCGCTCGGCGTGCGGTCCGAAGAACTCCCCGCGGACCTCTCGCCTCGCTGAATGACCTTGACCTCACCGGGTGTGCGGTCACGTGTCGTAATGGTTCGTGTCGCGGGCCGCTCCTGTGGCGCCGTGGCGCTTCCGCCCGCCGGTGTCCGGCTCACTGTGCCTGAATCGGGCGAGGCATCACCGGCCGAGATCGTACGTCCGGTTCGATCGCCGCTGGCTGCTGCACGTACCGTCGCACCTTCAGAACCTCCCGCTTCGACAGTCCTCGAACGGACCAGACGGTCGCGAACGGAATTCGAGAGCTCGGGGTCGCGGCGGAAGAAGCTTGTCGCGTCGACCACCTCTGACCCCGACCTCTCGGTGCCGGTACCCTCTCCGGGAGCTCGGCGCGCAATACTGCGCACTTTCTCTGCCGGATTCTCTAATTCGTCTCTGGTAAATCTTGCTGGAGTATCAGTGAAGGTCGCGCCATTCCCATCCCGCTGCAGTCGCTCGCGGATTCTGTCGGTCGTCAGCGCGGCCCGGTCGACACGGGTCGACACGAGGTGGTCCGGACCCACGACGACCCAGTCGTTGAGGTCGCGGTCCGAAACATGGACCTTGCCCCAGAAACCGAATCCGACTCCCACCCGGATCGTCCGGCGCGGATCATCGAAGAATCTCCGGTATGGGCTGTAATAGTCGTAGTAACCACAAGGCACCCAACCGACCCACGAGGGACCGTAGGCCCAATACACCCACGCCGGAGCGTAGACCGATCCTGGAACCCAGACCCAGCCATGGAACGAGCTGTAAGCCCAGCGACCGTAGTGATACGGCACCCAGCCCCACGGCTCATACGATACCCACACCAGCGCACCACTCCGGCCTCGGCGCCAGTAGCCGTCGTGGTAAGGCTTCCAGCCGACCGACACGCGCGGGCGCCAGACCCAGTCGCCGTAGTCCTGCACGTAGACCCAGGAACCATACACGTCCAGCATCGGCTCGGCGTAGGAGTTGCGTCCATCGATATAACGCGCCCGGTGTGCACGTGTATCGTCCGACCTGCGCAGATACCAGCGCTCGAAATCATCCATCCCGTCCCGTGCGAGGCCGGCGCTCTCGTAGATTCCATCCTCTCCAACGAACACACGCTCACCCGTTCGGAGACGATATACACCTTCCCGGGTTCGCACTTCGACGAGCCCGCCGAACACCGAAACCTCATCGCGGTAGCCATCTGTCTCGATCGACAGCAGAGACTCATCCACGCTGTGATACGACGCACTTCGTGTATCGACTCTTACCGGAACGTAGTCCTCATTCGTGTGGTGAACGATCAGCTTCCCGCGTACCAGCTCGGCGATCGTCTGTTCGTCTTCGCTCTCGTAGCTCCCTGCATCGCATGGAAAAGCACGGAGGTACGGCTATCGAGGGCGAGCACGTTTCCGTCCGCCAACCGGATCTCGACGCGACCGCGGCGTCCCGTCACCACCTGATCGCCACCGAAGACCGGGGAATTTACCCCGACCTCGATCTCACGATTGTCGACGCCCTGCACCACGATCGTATCCCCGCTGTCGTACGAGAGATACGATTGATCCTCGTAGGAAGCGAATGCCGGGAGCGTCAGAGCGAGTGCCAGAATCAAGTATGAGAGCCGTTTCATCGTGAACCTCCGGTGACTTTTCGTCTGCGTCCGCCATGCCACTGATACCGAAACCACAAACTCATCATGTTCAAATATTTACGACGCTTCGCCCTCGACCATCGCTACTCGGAATCTCCTCGATTCAGGACGGTGGCGTCCCCATCTGAGTACATCTCACACCTTAATGACACTGTACTCGGTAACGCTTCGGGGGAAGGTCCTGGCACAACCACCCCTATGACACTTGGCAGCACCAGTAGGCAGGTTGTGAGATCCCTCCACTCCGGTCGGGATGACCTGGTCCCGCGTGTTCAAGGAGATCCGAAAATGTTCATTAGCAGCCTTCGGAGCGCAGCGGAGGACGGTCGAATCGCGAACTTTACCGACTGTCCGGACGGAAAGTACGCAACGGTCAGGACGTACCCGATTCTTCGCTTCGCTCAGAGGCTGTGAAAGAATCCAGCGTACCCTGCGTTACGGGCGCGGCGACGTCTCGAGCGCGCGAAGCAGTGACGCAGCGATGTGGTTCATCGGAAAGGAACTGCGACAACGCGATCGGCGACGCCCCGCCCGTAACCCTTTGGGCTGGTGGTGGTTACGGCCCGGTCTCCGCGTCACTCGTCGTCACCGCGGAACCACCGCGACTCCTCCTCATTCCTTGAGCTCGAACCGTAAGCACCACCAGCGCAGGGCACGCTGGATTTTTTCACAGCCTCTCAGGATGACAGGAGTGAATCGCCCGGAGGGTATGACCACACGCGAAGAAGGCACGTGCGCCTCTTCTCAGAACCCGGAGCTCAGCCTGTTGGCGAGAATCGGAGGAAGGCCGGCCTCCAGGATCGCGGTCTGTGTCGATGCGACGTCGTACTGCAGACGGCAGTACCTGACCGTGTCGCGCTCGTCGTCCCAGATGGCAAACGAAGTTCGCCAGTCCCGGTCCCGGGGCTGCCCGACCGATCCGGGATTGATCAGATACCGGCACCCAGGTTCCAGTGGAATGGTCATGGTGTCCTCGATCAGCATACCCTCGACGACTCCTCCAGAGAGCCGAAAGATGTAGGGGAGATGAGTGTGGCCGAAGAGGACCAGACGATGTGGCCACTTGGCGAAAATCCGTCCCGCCTGATAGTCGCTCATTAGGTATTCGTCTTCATCGTCCGGAGACCCGTGACAGAGCAGAAGACCCGGCTCGGTCTCCACTGGTCCGACCGGTAGGCCCTGAAGGTACGAAAGGTTTCTGCGGCTCAAGCGATCTCTGGTCCAGAGGATGGCCTCGGCAGCCGCGCTATTGAAGTCCTTCGGCTCACCGCTGCTCCATCGCTACCCGGTCGTGATTGCCCCTGATGATCACCTTTTTCCGGCGACTCCGGCGCAACATTTCAAGGACCTGATTCGGATGAGCGCCGTAGCCCACGATGTCACCGAGACAGATCATCCTCCCGATCCTCTTCCTGGCGACGTGGCGGAGGATCGTTCCGAGTGCTTCGCGATTCCCGTGGAGATCGCTGATGAGAAGCGACCTCATCAGAATCCTTTGCTCGACAGGAAGTTTCGGCGCGCCTCGAAGGGGAGCAGTTTCTCGATACGACCGGAGATCTCGCGGGGTGTATCCTTCTCGCCAACCTCGAGCACGAGATCGGCACGCCGATAGTTGTTCTTTCGAGATCTGTAAAGATCGCGCAGGGCGAGCTCATCGTGAAACATGGGCCGCTCTGCCGCCGAAACCGAGACGCGGGAAAGGCAGGTTTCGTAAGGCACCGAGAGATAGATCGAGATTCCGTTCTCCTGAATGAACTCGATGTTCTCCTCGAACGTGAATGTTCCTCCGCCGGTCGCGATGACTCCGCGCTCGAGATGCCGGGTCATCAGGAGAAAGTCACGTTCTCTTCTGCGAAAGTAAGGTTCTCCATGCGAGGCGAAGATCTCCCGGATGGAGGCTTCCTCCGCCGTTTCAACCAGCTCATCGATATCGAAAAAGGGCACCTCGAGTCGCTCGGCGAGAACCTCCCCCACCGTCGATTTTCCGGAACCCATGAATCCGATCAGATAGATTCTCACCTGCGCCAGCCTCGACTGATTCGGATCGGCGGTCAACTAAGCTCCGCCCGATCGATCAGCTCTCGAACATTATCCTCGATCCGGTCCGACTCGTACAAAGCCGAGATCACAGCCGCGCTGTCTGCACCCGCCAGCCGGACCTCCTTGATGTTGGTGCGGTCGATTCCGCCGATCGCGACGATCGGTTTGTCGATCCGCTCTCGCGCCTGTGCGAGCGCACCAGTCCCCAGCGCGTCGCGGACCATCTTGGTCGGCGAACTGAAGATCGGACCCAGCGCAACGTAGTCAACCTCTTCGAGAGCTGCCATGCAGACGGCTTCCTCGACCGAATGTGTGGAGACCCCGATGATCAGCTCGCGGATCCCACGCACCCTGGCGACAACCTCGGGCGGAAGATCCTGGTCACCGAGATGGACGCCGGCCGCTCCTGTTCCGATCGCGAGATCGGCGCGGTCATTCACGAATATGGTCGCGCGGGATCCGAGCTCGCCTACGATCGCCGCAATGTCCCCGGCGAGGGCGGCGTCGGAAGTGGATTTCTCCCGGATCTGAATCCATCGAGCTCCCCCGGCAACCAATCGTCCGACACACATCCGTAGATCGGCAGAAGGGAGGTTCGGTGTCAGAGCGTACAGAGACGGTACATGGGATCGCTCGATCGCCACGTCTATTTTTTGAAGAACTCTTCCATGAACCGTGTCGAGAGACGCCCCGCCCGGAAGGCCTCGGTCTCGATGATCTGCAGATGGAGAGGGATCAGCGTCTTCACCCCCTCGATCGTAAAGAGCTGAAGGGCCCTGCGTCCCCGGGCAATCGCTTCCTCCCGGTCCTTGCCGTAGACGATCAGCTTCGCAATCATCGAGTCGTAGTGCGGAGGCACCATGTAGTCGCGATACGCGGCGGTGTCGACACGCACCCCCGGCCCACCCGGGGGATTGTAGACGGTGATGAGTCCCGGCTGAGGGCCGAATGTGACGGGATCCTCGGCGTTGATCCGGAACTCGATCGCATGTCCTTCCATACGGATCTCGTCCGGGAACGAAAGCGGCTCACCCCTCGCGACGCGGATCTGCTCCTTCACGAGATCCAGCCCCGTCACCTCTTCGGTCACCGGATGCTCGACCTGGATACGCGTGTTCATCTCCATGAAGTAGAACTCGTCATCCTGGAAGAGAAACTCGATCGTCCCGGCGCCGGTGTAGTTCACCGCCCTCGCCACCTTGATGGCAGCATCGCCCATCTGCTTGCGCAGCTCCGGCGTGATGACCGGAGACGGTGACTCCTCGATCAGCTTCTGATGCCGCCGCTGAATGGAGCACTCGCGCTCACCGAGATGAACGATTCGGCCATGAGTATCGCCAAAGATCTGGATCTCTATATGGCGAGGATGCTCCAGGTACTTCTCCATGTAGACGTCGGCGAGTCCGAACGCGCGCTCCGCCTCGCTTCTCGCCGTCTCGAATCCCCGAAGCAGCTCTTCGTCATTGCGGCAGATCCTCATCCCGCGACCACCGCCACCAGCCGAGGCCTTGAGGATGACCGGATAGCCGATCTCGTTGCCAATCTCCTTCGCTTCGTCGATTGTACGGACAGGACCATCGCTACCTGGCAGCACCGGAGAACCGGCGTTCTTTGCCGTCTCCCTCGCCTTCGCCTTGTCTCCCATGAGACGAATGGCCTCAGGCGAGGGACCGATGAACTTGATGCCACATTCTTCGAGAATTTCCGCGAAGTGGGCGTTCTCGGAGAGGAATCCATAGCCGGGGTGCACCGCATCGGCTCCGGTGATCTCGGCAGCGGCAATGATCGATGAGATGTTCAGGTAACTCTGGCGTGAGGTCGCAGGACCGATACAGACATCCTGGTCGGCGTACTTGACGTGAAGGGCATCTCGGTCGGCCTCGGAATGCACAGCCACCGTCTCGATACCGAGCTCCTTGCAGGCGAGAATCACCCGCAGCGCGATCTCGCCACGATTCGCGATCAGCACTCTCGAAATCTTTGTCATCGGAAAAATGTCACGCGGAACGAATGGCGAAGAGTTTCTCTCCGTATTCGACCGGCTGCCCGTTCTGAGGATAGATCTTGGCGATGATGCCGTCCGCGTCGCTCTCGATCTCGTTGAAGAGCTTCATCGCTTCGATGATGCAGAGGACATCTCCCTTCGAGACGCGCACCCCTTCCTTCACGAACATCTCGGATTCGGGATTGGGCGACCGGTAGAACGTCCCCACGATCGGGGAGGTGACGATATGCAGCCCTGCTTCTTCTTCCGCTTCAGCACCGGAGGCGGTGCCGGAATCGGAAACGGGCTGGCCGACAGGCGGCGCCGCCGGTTGTGAGGATCCACCGGTCGCCACATCGCTGCTCGGAGCAACGGCCGCGACGGCGACACGCCCCTCGATCCGCAGCCTCACGCCGCCACTCTCGATCTCGACAAGTGAGATCTCCTTTTCGGAGATCTTGTCGATCAGACTCAGAATCTCTTCAAACGTAAGAATTGCCACTGTTTATACCAACTCGTCCTGAAGGGCGTGCTTCGCTCGCTTCAACTCCCAGCGTGCCCGTCCCTGATTTCCTTCCGGGGACATTACCATTAAAACGTAATACTCGGAAGTTATCGAAAATAGAAAAATCTGATAGCGGTCCGTGCTCACGCTCAGTTGTTCGACCTCACCAGTATCTACCCCCGTGTTGCTGACACGGATAGACTTGAACGCGGCGGTCAGCTCCGCTGACACGTGCTCGAGAGGAATCTCCCCCGGATTGATCGAGTCGACCGAGATACCCTCCAGGTCGAGTAGCGAGAGTGCGAGTGTTCCTTCCACACGACTGGCGATCTGCTGCAATACCTCTCGGAACACTTTCTACCCCCTCAACGCCGAACTTTCCCGAGCCAGTCTTCCAGCCGGCGCACCTTCGCGCCCTGCGATAAAGAGGGTCCCGCGTCGCCGTCGTCCGGACCACGACCCTCCTCAGGCAGAGAATCGAGCCTCTCGCGCGCTTCTCCATGGCCGGGTTCCCGCTCCAGAATGCTCCTGTAGATTTCCCTCGCCTGGTCAACGTGTCCCTGGCGGGCGTAGAGATCCGCCATCGTGATCGTAGAGACCACGTCGTCCTCATCATGTCCCGCAACCCCCGACTGGTTCGCCTCATCCTCTTCCGGTCGCCCGGTGTCGGGCTCGGATTCCGGTACGGGCTCCTCCGACGCTTCCGCGGCAATCTCTTCGCGCGCGTGGTCGTCGATGCCGTGCCCGGTTCGGAAGAAGACTGCTCGTCGGCCGCAGCAGCCGCATGAAACGAATCCTCTTCGGCGCCTGTGTCCCGTTGATCAGAGGGTTCCGAGGCGGAATCAACCGCAGAAGCCTCCGGCTCCGGCATCGGTGGCGGAGGAGGAGGTTCCGCTCGGTGTCTCCGGGAGCATGCTCCTCGAGCCTGCCTTCACTCCGCAGGATCCGCTCGAGCTCAGTGATCCGTTCCTGAACTTCCTCGTCCGCGGGATGGAGTGCAGCGACCAGCTTGTACTTCTTGATCGCTTCCACATGCTCGCCGATCTCGGAGTAGGCCTCGCCGAGGAGCCGGGCGACGACGACATTCTGCCGATCGAGCTCGAACGCGCGGTTGAGGACTTCGATGGCTTCCTGCGGCCGCCTCTCCTTCAGGACACGGCCGAGACTGATCCATGCCGACAGGTAGGAGGCGTGTGTCTCGAGCCCATGCCGAAGAACACTCTCCGCCTCGTCGGGGCGGCCGGACTTACGGAGCTCCTCGCCCAACTGATAAAAAACGCGAGACCCGGGATCTCCCTCGAGTCTCGCTTTCAACTCCGCAATACGACTGTTATTTTCCTCTTCTGCCATTCACCGGGTCTCAAACCGAAAGACGTCCGGGGCGGCCGCGCGGCCGCCCCGGGGTGTGATTATATTCCGTTTCCGCTCACCGCGACCGTGACGTCTCCCTCGCTGGTTGCGATGGTGATCTTGCCGCTTTGCGGCCCGACTGATGCTGGATCGAAAGTGGTCGTCAGATTGGTGGACTGTCCTGCCGTAAGCGAGGACGGGAACGTTCCGATGACCGTGAACTGCGGGTCATCCGAGCTCGCCCCGAGGACGGTGAGCGTTCCACCGCCGGCGTTGCTGACGGTGATCTGCCGCGGCGCGGTTGCACCCGCCGCCTCACCCTGGTCGCCGAACGCAATCGTGCTGGGTGAGACCGAAGCGAGGGCAGGCAGACGACAACTCGTGTCCAGAGGATTGACTGTCACCGTGACTCATTCTGAGTCTCGCACCCGTGGTCATGTTGGTGAAAGTCGCAGTTAGGTCGACCGACCATTTCTCTCCTGTTCCGCCCGCACCGCATTGCTCGGGAACTCGATGTTGGAAGGCACCGATACCGAATAAATCGTTCGTTCCCGCCACCGCGAGACCCTCATTCGTGTACCGTGCCGCCCGATTGTTCCGAGCGGAGTCACCGATCTGAATCGGACATTTCCGCCGCCTGCATTCGCGACGATCACGTTGACTTCGATCCTGGCGTCGTCGCGGATGGCGAAATTGCGACGATCACGGGGTCGACCTCGAGGAATCGAACTCGGACTCGACGAGAACGTGGTCCCATCTTCGAGATTCGTGACGGTGACGTCGCCGCCGGCCTCCACTGCAGGGTGATGCGAGTGACGGTGTGATCGCGACGATCTCTGTCCCGGAAACTTTGATCGGGAACGCGCCTCGCCACCGATGGACACCGCAACCGGATCATCGAAACCCCAGCCGAAGATCGTGACCTTGTACCGCCGGTCGCCGGCCCGGCTCCCGGGCTGAAGCCCGTAATCCGCATGGCTGGTCCGTACCGGAACACAGGATTCCGGAGACGACGTCCTTGCCGGTCAAAGTGTTCACCACCCGGACGGCGACCTGCTCATTCGCGAGCTCGGCTCCGAGCCCGGCCGCCTTCGGTGTGACAGCGATGATCTGATTGAACGTGACCTGCTGCACCACGGCCTCGACCTGCTCGCCGGTGGGGCCACGAAGAACACCTTGACTGGCGACTGAAAGCCGCTGCCGACGATCGAGATGACGGTGCCGCCTTCGTTTGGTCCGCTGGTCGGGCTGACACCGATGACCTGCGGGGTGAGTGCTTCGATCTGGTATCTGAAGGTCGTCGGAGCCTGGACGCTCTTCTCCTTGGTCGTGCCTGCTTCGAAAATCGCGGTGATCGGCACTTCCCGGATTTCCTCGCCGACCTCGAAATTCACCTTCGGGGCGATCACTTTCACTTCGGTCGAGGTCACCGATGCCACCGTGGCTTCCTTGTCGCCGAAGAGTACGCGCACCGGGCCCTCGAAATTCTGACCTCGCAGCGTGACGACTGTCCCGCCCTCGGGCGCACCCTCCTGGGGCGCGATGGTCGTGATGATCGGCACCGGCTCACCCGGCGTAGGATCGGTGCTCTGCGCCTTGAACGTGATCGAGGTCTGCTTCGTCACGTTGTTGACCCTGGCGGTCACGACCGCCTCGCCGGCGGAGGTCGACGTCAATGTTGCCGTAGCGACCCCGTTCGTCGTCGTCTTGATCAGCACGGTGTCAGTCGCCTGTCCGACGACGAATGCTCCGAAGCTCGTCTGGAACTCGACTGCCGTACCATCCGGAACGGGCGCCCCGTTCTCGGTGACGGTCGCGGTAATCGTCGAGGTCGAATTGACCAGCGGATTGTCATTCGAGACCGCGAGCGTGACGCTCGCGCCCGTCGGAGGCGTATTCCCCCCGTTACTGCCACCACCCGGAGGCGGCGCCGTCGGTGAATCGCTGGAGCAGGCTCCGATCAGCAGCAGCGCTGCAAACAGAACGATCGTTCCCGGCCGAATCTTCTTTCTCATCATCTCGACCCCCGTAATCCTGACCGCCGCCGCAAGACGCCGGTCTCACACCCTCTATGACTCACCTGCATCCTCCGCAGTTGTAGCAGAACTCCACCGGAAAGCGGGTCTGGGCATAAACGTCCTCACCCGAGAGAGTCTCTCCGTAGATCTCGACGATCACGTCCAGATCCACACTTCGTCGACCCGTCTCGGGATCGATTCCGCCGTTGACCGGGAGCAGCGCGGCGAACGGGGCCTGCGTCAGTGCGTCCTGTTGAAAGATCACAAAGTTGTTCAGCGTGCTTCCGGTGCTTCCCGCCTCGATGAAGCCGTCGATCGTCCGGGTGAACGAGCTCGGCGTGAGGGTTCCCCCGTCCGTACGCGCGTAGGAAACTCTCATCCGCTCGAGGTCCACCGCGAGGAATGTCGGGTTCGCATCAGGATTCTTCTGAATCGCCCGGAGCGTGATCGTGCCGAGGCTCTGCTCACAACCAGCGCCTCCGGCCAGATCGATCGTGGTTAGATCCTGTGTCGTCGTCGCGACCAGCTCGACAGGGGTGGCTTCCCTGGCGACCTCGCTACACGACAGCACGAAGATCGACAGCGCTACAAGAAGCGATAGTCTCATTGTTCTCATCTTCACCCCTCCCGCTCCCGTCACGGATTTCTCACGATTCGCGGCGTGATGAATATGAGCAGCTCGTCGTGACGCTTATTGATGTCATTGTTCTTGAAGAGGTTCCCGAGGATCGGAATGTTGTGCAGGAACGGGACCCGTGACTGGGAATCGTTGTCAGTGGCCTGATAGATGCCGCCGATCACCGTCGTTCCGCCGTCGCGGACCATCACCTTCGTATTCGCCCTTCGAGTGATGAGGGGCGAGTTCGTGCCGCCGACCACGGTCAGACCGAGCGCCGGCTCAACTTTCTGTACCTCTATCTCCATGATGACCGTCCCCTCGGCCGTCACCTGGGGTGTGACCGTCAGCCGGAGGGTCGCGTCAATGTACTGAACCGTCGTGGTGAAGTTGACTCGAGTCTGGACGGGGATCTGAACACCGCTCTGGATCTCGGCGGACTCGTTGTCCTGCGTGGTGACCCTGGGCGCCGAGACGACCTTGACCAGTCCTTCGCTCTCAGCGGCCGTCAGCAGCACGTCGAGGCTGAACGTTCCAAGGACGTTGCCGAGGCTGATATCGAGAACAGGGTTGCCGACGCCGAGATCAAACGGACCACCGATGACGTCCACCGTGTTCGGGAATGACAGTCCGGTCCCGGTTCCGAGTGCAGGATCGAGTGACCCCGTGAAACCCCACGTTATGCCGAGTTGACGCGCGAAGGTCTTCGTCGTCTCGACGATCCTTGCTTCGATGATGACCTGAGGCGTCGGGATGTCGACTGTCTCGATCAGGTTCAGCACGGTCTGAAGATTCTCAGGGATCTCGGTAATGATCAACTGGTTGGTTCTTGGATCGACCACGATCTTTCCACGCGGCGTCAGCATCTGGGACAGGATTCCCTGGATGTCCTCCGCCTTCGCGTACGAGAGATACTTGATCACCGTGTTGAGCTGCACGTTCAGCCGCTGCTCTTCCGCGAGTTGCCGTAGCTGCGCTTCCTCCTGCGAAAGTCTCTGTACGGTGCCGATCCGCATCACATTGCCCTCGAGCCTGTAGCCGAGGTTGTTCTGCCTGAGAATCAGCTCGAGAGCCTGATCCCATGGAACACCGGTGAAATCGACTGTTACCGTGCCGCTCACTCCCGGATCGATCGCGATGTTCAGCCCCGTGAGCTCACTGAAGAGCCGGAGCACATCAATGATGTCGGCATTGGTGAGGGTCAGGTCGATCGGCTCGCCGGTGTAGACGCGCTCGGCCCCGCTGACTACTGAGCTCTCGCCCGGCTGCCTCACGTTGCCACCGCTGATCGGTTCCCGCGACTGTGTCCCGAAAACATCTTCGACCGGCTCGGCCCGGAGAGTGGACCGAATGACTCCGGACTGTGTTTCGTCGACCCTCTGCTGCGAGAGCTCCGTCGGGCGCGGTGACTGCGGCGGTGCAGGACCCTGCTGCGGCGCATGAACAACGTGCTCTGCCGCGATCGGCTCGAGCCTCGGTGCCGCTGAAGGTGTTTCCGGCTGTGACGACGCCACCTGTACCGGCTTCTCGGCGACGGGCTTGATCTCGACTTTCGCTGGACGGGAGATCGAAGCGACCTCCTGTGAGGATCCGAAGTTGATCTTCAGCCCTTCGGCCGTGTGAGACAGCGAATACTCCGGCATCTCCGAGAGGTCGAGAACGACCCTCGATACCGGATCGGGTTCCGAGGCGAACTGCGCAACCCGGATCTGCTTCACGAAGGGATCACTCAACGAGTACTGCCCGCCTTTGACGCGGTTGACCACGCCTTTGAGATCGACCACGAGCCGAAGCGGATTGTCGAGCGCGAAGGTGTTGTAGTCATTGCGCCCGTCGGTGCGAAGCAGGACTGACAGACCGGCTCCCGCTCCCTCGTACTCGACCGCGGTGAGGTTTCTCGCCGGTGAGGTCGGGATCGCTGCAGGTGTCTTCGGGAGAGCCTGGACCGGACGAGACTCCGCAACCCGCGATGGTGCTTCTTCGGGAGCGATGTCGTCGACGGCAATGACGTCGTCGACTTCTTCGACCATGATCGGATCTTCACTCACTGCTGCGGCGACCGCGGAGGCGGGCTCGTCAAATGAAATGACGACCGCCCCGTCGAGGGCACCGACCGTCGAGCTCATCGGCTCCATGAATCGGACCGTAACACGGGTCAGAGGCGCACCGAGCTCGATGACTTCCTCCGCCGAGATGCTCGCAATGAACCCCGGGAGATTCGTTGGAATCTCGAGATCCGAGGCCTTCACCACGCGCGGAAGGTCCACGACAAAGACGTCCGACTGAGGACGATACGACGTGAATGCCGGCGGTTCCGTCGTCTGAAGCACCAGCCGAGGATCCGGCGTCAGCTCCGATCTGATCGTCGTCAGGGTCGTCGCGCTCGCTGCACTCTTCCCCTTCGCAATCTGTCCCGGAGCGTCCTGTGCCGGAGCGACCGTGTTCGCGGTCGAGCACGCCATCCCGAGCAGCACGAGGGCTCCCACCAGGATGTGTTGCACCTTTCTGTTCATCATTCCCACCTCCACCATCACACGGTGCTCGTCAGCGCAGCGTCAGGGACGCTTTGCCTGCGACCCTCTCTCAATTTCCTTGACTACTTCCCGCTGCCGTTCGATCCTGGTCGGATCATTGACTTCCTGCCGGAAGTAAACGGCGTCGGCAGTAACCCGCAGAACCTCCCCGTCATAGAGGCTGTCTCCGGCGCGGATCGTGTAGCCCAGATTATCAGGCCCCTTGACCGTCGCGACATATCCTCTCGAAGTTCTCACGATACCCTGCAGGTCGAGCTCGTCGATCAGGAATCCCGGAACCCCGGGAGGAGCATCATCCCTCTCGATATTCTGTCTCGCCGGCCCGATCAGAGACCGGAACGGATCCCGGCGTCCCTGAGGGTCGTAGCGGTACGTGTCAGTGCCCTCGTCCTCGAGAATCCCCTGGAGATCCTCGAGCACCTCGTCACCTTCTGCCGCGGTGGCATCATCGGACGCCGCCGTCGCGGCAGGACCGGTCGCCACGTCGGCGTCGGCCGCATCCTGGGCAAAGGCCATGGGCGATCCGGGCAGCAGCAAAAACGCCAGCACGGGCCAGATCGAGAACTGGAAGTTCTTCGTCATCATCAGCATCTTACCTCGCGGATCCGCCACCGGGTGCCCCCTCAGGCTCGCTTTCGATATAGACGAACGTCTTCGCGACGAACTGTGTCGAGATCGTTCGCTCGTCCTGACCAGAGAGCGCGGAAATACTGAATCGCTCCACGTTCATGATCCTCGAAAAGTTGCTCAGCTTGTCAAACAGGATCGCAAGATCGTGATACCGCCCATCGACGGCGACCTCGATCGGCCATTCCTGATAGACCTCACTCTCGGGAGCCGCCTGCAGGTCAGGGAACGTGAGCGAGCGGAGAACGAAGTCGCCCTCGTCGACCAGCGATTTCAGCTTCTTGATGATCTCCTCGGTATTTCGCTGTGAAGGAAGGATGCGCTTGAGCTTCTCGAGCTCGAGCTCCAGCCGCGCGACTTCCTCACGGAACTGCGGAAGCTCCTTCTCCGCTGCCCGCCCCTGCTCGATCTTCGTTTCCAGCTGATCGATCTCGGATTCGAGCGTCGCGATCTCCTCGTTGATTCCAACGACGAAAAGATAGTGCACGCCCACGATCAGAAGAACCGCAACCAGAAGCCCTGCGGCAACACCGTAGTAGAGAGGTTTATCTTCGAGACCAGTCGTCACGCCATTCCTCCCCTACCGAGCCGGAGCCGCAGCAGGCTCTCCGGCTCCCCCTTCCTCCGCCGCCGGTTTCGGCACGGAGAATGTGAAGCTCATCTCGTATGTATAGACATTGGGAGCCGTTCGCTGAATCCGCTTGAGAATCGGCTCGCTGAACAGGCCATCTTTCTTCAGATTCTCGATGAACAGTGCGATGGCGTTCTCGTTCAGGGCTCGACCCGCCAACTCCACCGAACGCCCCTCCATCTGCATCTTGTCGAGCCAGACCAGATCGGGTAGATCCTGGCTGATCCGGTCCATCACCCGCACCGGGACCTTCTGGTTCCTCTTGAGGTCGTTGATCAGCGCGATCCGGCTCTCGAGATCTTCCTTCCGCTTCTTGAACTGCTCGACTTCCTTGATGATCTTTTCGAGACTCGCTGCTTCAGCACGTTTCTGCACGGCGACTTCCTCGGTCGAGGCCAGTGTGCTGTTCCGCAGGAACCAGTAACCACCAGCCGCGAGCAGACCGAGAATGGTCAGCCCGACCAGGATCTTGTTATTGAGGTTGCCGGACGGAACGTCTGTAACCCCGCTCATCGCAGGAGCGCCGGCACCCCGGACGGTTTTCCCCTCGGAGACGAGATTGATCTTGATCACGCGTCACCCAGCTTCCTGATGGCGAGCCCGACTGCGATCGCCATACTCGGCGCGACATCGGAGATCCACTCCGGATTGAAGTCGCCCTCATTGATCTGAATGTTCCGGAACGGATTCATCGTCTCGACCGGGATGCCGAACTTCTCAGAGAGAATCGACTCCAGGTTCAGGACAGCCGCCCCTCCCCCCGCAAGTACGACTTCGTCGACACCGTCGGTACCCGAGGTGGCCGTAAAGAAGTCGATCGTCTTCCTCAGCTCGCCGGCGAAGTCCTCCGACACGGAGTTCAGCACCGGAATGACCTGCTCGACCGTGTAGTCGCCCGCCGGCTGTCCGCGCTTGAGTGTGTCGGCCATCTCGAACGACAGATTCAACTCACGCTGAATCGCATCCGTGTACTGATTGCCGCCGAAGGTGATGTCTCTCCAGAAGAGCGAATCGCCCCCTGAGAGAATATTCACGTTCGTCACCGATGCGCCGATGTTCACCAGCGCCACAGTCTTGTGACAGTCGACCTCGTAGTTGAGCTCGTACGCGTTCTGGAGCGCGAACCCGTCCACGTCCACCAGAGCGCCGAAGCTTTGCCGGCCTGCGTGATCACCGAGGTGTAGTCGGCGATCTTCTCCTTCTTCACCGCGACGAGAATGATGTCGACGTTGTCGGCACCCTGATTGAGGGGGACATAGTCGAGATTCACGTCGTTGATGTCGAAGGGGATGTACTGCTCGGCTTCCCACTGAATCGACTCGGCGAGCTCCTCGGGAGACATCGCCGGCAGGGTGATCTTCTTGATGATCACAGAATGACCCGACACGGAGGTCGCGAAATTCTGGTTCTTGATCCCCTGCTCGCTGACGATCCGGCTGATCGTATCGACGACCAGCGACGAATCCATGATCGACCCGTCGACGATCGCTTCTGGAGACAACGGCTCCAACCCGATCTTCGCGAGCTGAAATTGACCGGCCTTTTTCTCCTTCAGTTCGACGAGCTTAATCGCTGAGGAACCGATATCGAGGCCGACGAGATTCTTGCTCTTTGAGAAGAACACCACTCACCCCATCCATCTCACTGACTTCTCACTAGCACTCAACCATTGTAATGGCAGAACTTGCACGGAAAGTACACCGTTTTAATAGTCGTGTCAACCTGACATGGCGTCGGGGGCGGGCATAAGTTTGCTCGCCTGCTCGGTTGTACAGCACCGCTTCGGACATCCCGATGCGACGGCGGGAGTTTGTCCGCCGGATCGCGCGTTTGTTCGAAACACTCTCGAGAGGAGAAACGAAAGTCATGGCAAGAATGTGTGAAGTGTGTGGAAAGAAGCCGGTATTCGGCAACAACGTCAGTCACGCCCACAACGTGACGAGCCGCCGCTGGTTGCCGAATCTGCAGAAGGTCCGCGCGGTCGTCGACGGTGGTGTCAAGCGAATCAAGGTCTGCACCCGCTGCATCCGCTCCGGCAAGATTCAGAAGGCAGTCCGGTAGGCAGTCCTCAGACGTCAGTCGTCAGTCCTCAGTCGTCAGTCCTCAGTCGTCAGTCATCAGTCGTCGGTCGTCGGTCGTCAGACTTCGGTCGTCAGAGCGTTTGCCGCGACTGATGGACGTGAACCGCTCCTGTCAGTCTGAGACGCTGGACCGCAGCGAAAGGACGGCGAAGGATCGCGTGAATCCTCCTCGAGGTGGCCTCACGCGATCCTTCGCAGATGCCCAGTCCATCATGAAGGCCCGCGCAGGCGGGCCGCAACAACCTAGTGTGGTCCCAGGGCGCCAGCCCTGGGACCACACGGCGCTGGAGCAGTTCGGGAGGCCGCGCAGGCGGCCGCCACAATGAGGGCTTATGCCGGCGGTAGGCGTATCGCCCGCCTGCGCGGGCTCGAGATTCGACGTGACCGATGTCCCAGGGCTTACGCCGCTGGGCTGGGTTGTGTCGCGCCGCCTTCGCGGCGCTGTAAGGAAGATGTGGTCTGTTTTCGGGCTGGGATGCATCGCCTCTGCTGACGACCGACGACGGATGACTGTCGGCTGCCTCTACCGCTACCCGGCCACCTGGCGGATGTTGTACTTCCGCTGAACTCGAAGGACTCCGGCGATTCCCGTGATCGTTTTCGTCACGCGGTCGAGCTGCTTCACGTCAGCGATCTCGACCGTCAGATCGATCTTTCCCCGACCCTCACTCGATCGAGCCTCGACCTGCCGGAGGTTCATCTTCAGCTCGGCAATCGAGGAGAGCACCGTCGCCAGGATTCCTGGATGGTCCTCGGTCTCGATCTCGAGCTCCACGATTGAGCGTGCATCTGATCGCTCGCCCCATGACACTTCGATCTGCCGGTCCGGGTTGAACATCAGGTTCTTCACGTTCGGGCAATCGGCCGTGTGCACCGCCACGCCCTTGCCTCGCGTCACGTATCCGGTGATCTCCTCCCCCGGCAGGGGATTGCAGCACTTGGCGAGGTACGACATGAAGTCGTCCTGCCCCTTGACTGTGATGCCTCTCGATCCGAACGGCAGGATGCGCCTGACCGCCTGCTGAAGTTTCCCTTCGGCCGCCTCGACACGGTCACGCGCCTCCCCCGGCGCAATCTTTTCGAGCAACGTTCGGGACGAAGTCTTCCCGTAGCCGATGTCGGCGAGAAGATCCTCCATCCTTGCAAATCCGCTCTCGGAGAGCACCTTGTCGAACGCCCGGTCCGCGAGAAGCTTCTTCACGTTCAGCCGGAAGCGCCGCGCTTCCTTCTCGAGAAGCTTTCGGCCGAGCTCGATCGACCGGGTCTTCTGTTCGGTATTGAGCCAGTGCCGGATCTTGTGGCGGGCACGAGCCGTCACCACCAGATTGAGCCACTCGCGGCTGGGCTTCTGATGCGCCCCCGTCAGAATCTCCAGAATGTCCCCGTTCTGAAGCGGCGTCTTGAGCGGTACCAGCTTTCCATTCACCCGGGCACCGATGCAGTGATGCCCGACGTCGGTGTGGACCCGGTAGGCGAAATCAAGCGGGGTGGCGCCACGCGGAAAGGCGAAGACGTCTCCTTTCGGCGTGAACGTGTAGACCTCGTCGGGATAGAGATCGATCTTGAGTGAATTGAGAAAGACGCGCGGGTCCTTGATCTCCTGCTGCCACTCGACGAGCTGCCGGAGCCACAGGAAGCTCTGGTCATCGTCAGACGACGAGTCGATCTTCCCTTCCTTGTACTTCCAGTGCGCCGCAACGCCCTGCTCGGCAATCAGGTCCATCTCGCGCGTCCGGATCTGAATCTCGAACGGATTGCCGTAGTCTCCCACCACCGTCGTGTGGAGCGACTGGTAGAAGTTCGGCTTCGGCATCGCGATGTAGTCCTTGATTCTTCCCGGGACGGGGCGCCAGCGCTGATGAACGACGCCGAGACCTGCGTAGCAATCCTGGACCGAGCTCGTGGTGATACGGAACGCGAGGTAGTCGTAAAGCTGGCCGAGCTCGATTCCCTGCCGCGTCAGCTTCTGATTGATCGAACTGATCGACTTGACCCGGCCGACGACATCCGCGGAAAGGCCGGCTTCATGGAGCTTCTCTACAATTGAGCCGCGGACGTCCTCGACGACCCCGCGGGAGATCTTCATCTTCTCTTCGATCGCCTTCTCAATCTCGGTGTACCGCCGGGGCGCAAGATTCCGGAATGCGAGATCCTCGAGCTCGGTCTTGACCGCTCCCATCCCGAGACGGTTCGCGATCGGAGCGTAAATCTCCATCGTCTCCCCGGCAATCGCTTTCCTGCGATCTTCCGAGAGATGCTCGAGCGTCCGCATGTTGTGGAGACGGTCGGCGAGCTTGACCAGAATCACCCGAAGATCGGAGACCATCGCCAGGAGCATCTTCCTGAAGGTCTCGGCCTGCTGCTCTTCCTTCGAGACGTAGGCATATCTCGAAATCTTGGTCACGCCGTCGACCAGCTCGGCCACGTCGTCACCGAAGAGGGACGCGAGCTTCTCTTTGGTCGTGAGGGTATCTTCGAGGACGTCGTGCAGGAGTCCGACGGCGACCGAGGTCTCGTCGAGCTTCATCTCGGCGAGAATCAGAGCGACGTTGAGAGGATGGATCAGGTACGGCTCACCGGAGCGGCGGATCTGCCCCTTGTGCGCCAGGGCCGAGAAGACGTAAGCCCTCTGGAGCAGCTCCTCGTCGAAGTCGGGCTTGTACGACTCGACGGTCTCGAGAATATCCTCGAACCGGATCATGTCAGCCCTGCACCCTCGCGAGTCTCATGCCGTGGTTCCATGTTCCACTATGAACGCGGCGAGGACGCGGGATAGTTCAGGGGTTCAGGGGTTCAGGGTTGCCAGCCTGACCGAAGAGAAAAAGGCTGTCATTCCGAAGCGAAGCGCGGAGCCGGGCGGGGGGAGGATGGAACAGGGCTTCCTTCACCCGTCCAGATTCCTCAGTCGCGATGAGGCCGCTCCTTCGAAATGACAGCATCCGAAGAACCCACCTTTGAACTCTTGAACCTTTGAACTCTTGAACCCTTTGAACCCTACTCCCGTCTACTCTTCCCCTTCGCTCTCGTCGAGGTCGTTCGGCACCCCGAGGCGGTTGCAGGCGGCTTCGTACATCTGCTTGGAGGCACCCATCGCGGACTGGAGCTCCGCAATCCGTTCCTTCACCTTCGAGAGCTCTTCTTCGATCTGTTCCTTGAGATCTTCGATCTCCTGCCGCGTATTCGTGAGAATGCTCTCGTAGAATTCGCGTTGCTGATCGGTCAATGCGGGCATGTCTTGACTACCTCCGTCTCTATTCACTCCCCCTGGAGGAGCGGTCGAAGCCTACTCCATCTTGAATGGAATTGGAATCGTCTTCCAGGACCTCACGGGCACATTCTGCATCGTGCCCGCCTTGAACGTCCCTCCCCTGACCATCTCCAGGGCAGCTTCGTTCAGACCGACGTTCTGGCTGACTCCGCGAAGGAGCTCCGTCTCGAGGACCTTCCCGTCTTCGGAGATCAGCGCCCGCACGATGACGAGCCCCTCAACCTTGTTTCGTCTCGCAAGGGGTGGATACGACACCCGCTTGAGACTGACCATCTCGGGATCGACGAGACCGGGCGTTCCGGGCTCGACCATCTGCCCACGCTGGACGGCTGGTTTCGCCGCGGCGGCAGGCGGGGGCTGGACGGCTGGCTGGCTCTTTTCTGATGCCGGAGGCACCGCGGCTTCACTCGTCGCGGCAGCCGGCGGTTTCTGTGCCGGCTCCTCCGCCTTCGCGGTATCGGTTGCCGGAGAGGCCGCAACGGGCTTCGGCGGCGGCGTCTCGGCGGGGCGATCCTCCGCCGCAGGCTCCCGGCGTTCCGGCTGCGGTTTTGCGGGCGTCGCCTGCTTGTTCTGTCCCTCGAGCCGGAGCCGCTCCGCCTCGATGCGGTCTCTCACAGCCTGCTCGATCAGGGCCATATCATCGTCCCCGAGGGCAGCGGGTGCCGGAGCCAGTTGCTCCTCGCTCAGTGCTTCCTCGGAGATTACATCTGTCGGCGGAATCGCCTCCGCGGCTGCCGGGGGAGGAGGCGTCGTGTTTGCGCCCGGCGCTGCGGTCGCGTCAGTCTGCGCTCCCCCTTCGTCCGCGCCGCGCCGCGTCATCATCACCGCACCGCCCGCCACCACTGCAACGAGAATTATGAGCGCAAGGGCGATCGGTAACGCCTTGCTCCGCCGCGGGCCTTCATCCGCGTCTGCAGTCGCTGTAAAGGGTGCCGCCGACGCGACAGATGCGGCGGCAACGGCTGGCTCCTCGTCAGCGCTGGAATCCTGCTCCTCCGGACGAGGCTCGTACCTGATTGCGACCGTGTCCTCTCCTGCCGCAGCGGGTTGCTCACCAACCGCGATCGTCTCGTCACCGGGATCGGGACTCGTGGCGGTCTCGGGTTCCGGATCCGGAATCGGTGCCGGCACGACCACTGGAGGAACAATCTTCGGCGAAACATCGTGGACCGGCGGCTCCTCGACATCTTGAGGACGTTCGATTTCCTGCGTCTTCTGCGCGACCGGCATCGACGGCATCGGCACGCTCTCCGGATTCTCGATCGCGGCAATGTAGCGAGACAGGTCGCTGCTGGTCGGTGCTGGCTTGTAGTTCCCCAGCAGGGCGTCGATCGCTCTCGCCATCTCGCCAGCCGTCGAGAATCTTCCTGACGGATCCTTCTCCAGTCCCTTCGCCACGACATCGTCGATCTCCGAAGAAATCTCCGGGTTGTACGTCGACGGTGAGGGCACTCGCGCCTCACGTACCTGGTCGAGAACCGACAACTCGCTGTCGCCCGTGAAGAGCTTGCGCCCGCTGATCATCTCGAACAGAACCGCCGCAGTCGCAAAGATGTCGGAGCGGTGATCGACGTGACGACCCCACGCCTGCTCCGGTGACATGTACTGAAGCTTGCCTTTGAGCGCACCCGCCTGCGTATGGGAGGCCTTGCTCGCGGCCTTTGCAATTCCGAAATCGCAGATCTTGATATCCCCCTCACGGGAAATCAGGACGTTCTGAGGGGATACGTCGCGGTGTACGACGCCGAGCTCCTGATCGTCGAATCCGCGCTTGCGATGCGCATAGTCGAGCGCCGAGGCGATCTTCGAGGCGATGAAAAGGCTCAACGAGACAGGGAGCGGGCGGTCTGCCGACTTTCCTTTCGCCAGGAGACTCTTCAGATCGTAGCCATCGTTGTACTCCATTGCGATGAACCACGACCCGTCGATCTTGCCGAGATCATAGATGTGAATGATGTTGTTGTGGCTGAGCTGCGCTGCGAGTTTCGCCTCGTCGACGAACATGTCGATGAACTCGCTGTTGTCTGAAAGATGAGGAAGGATCTTCTTGATGGCGACGATCTTCTCGAAGCCCTCGAGACCCCTCATCCTCGCCTTCCACACCTCGGCCATCCCGCCGGTGGCAATCTTCTCGAGCAGAACGTACTGCCCGAAGTGCCCGGAATCATCTGACGCTGTCGAGGCGGCCGGCTTTCTGGGGCTCCTCGACGGGCCCCTCTTCTTCGCGGATCAGAGTCGTGCCCGGATCCCCGGCTGCACGCTCGCCCACTCCCTCGAACGGGGGCTCCTCCGGCTCCTCCACCGGTGCAGCGTCGGACGGCTGTTCGTCGAGATCGGGAAATGGCTCCTCTTCGACCTCGTCCGGCTCGGACTCGGAAACCTCGATGGGCTTCGCGACGGGAAGTTCTTCCTGCTCCGGCGGGCTGGCCGGGGCCTTCGCCTCCCTGGGCCGGCTCGGCTCGAGACCTGAGAGCGTGTTCTCGAGCAGCTTGTCGACGTCGTCGGCAGCCGCCGGCTTCTTTCTTTTCTTCGGAGACGGGAGCCGTACGCCCGCAAGAGTATCGGCCAGCATGCGATCGACATCATCCGAGGCAGCCCGACGACGCTTCTCGTCCGCATTGTCCGTATCTGTCTGCGCGGCCGCCGGCGGTGGAGGAGTGACCTTCGCCATCTTTACAGTCTCTTCGGGCTTCTGCGAGACCGGCTGCTCGACCGTTCGTGGCGCGGGATGCGATTCATCGAGGAGGTCGCCGAAGATCTGTTTGGAGGAGAGCCGGACAGTCTCCGCAACCGACTCGTCGTCCTCCGCCGAATCGTCATCGGGAAGATTCAGGACCGATCTGACCTTCTGTATGAAGTCCGGAGGCGCATATGGCTTGATCAGCATATCCGTGGCACCGATCTTCATCGCGTCGCTGCGCGGATCAGTTCCGCTGTAGCCCGAGGTCGTGAGGAGGACCGGCACAGCGCTGTTAGTGGCGTCATTCCTGATCGAACGGATCAACTGAGCGGTGCTGTAACGGGGGATGATCGTCGACAGGACGATCAGGTCGTATCGGCTCCGGGGGAGCGCCTGGATGGCTTCATCTCCCGTTCTGGCCACGGCTATCGACAGACCGCTGCCGGCAGCAGCTTCTTCGATCCTCTGGATGTAACGGGGTTCGTATTCGATGACAAGAATGTTATGGGTCATGTTTTCCAGAACCGGGAACGTCGCAATTTTTGCATATGCATCGCACGCTTGCAATGACGATGGCTGTTTCCGCTATACTAAACCAGCACACCAGCGACGACTTCTCGTTTGAAGATCGTTCGGGCGTCGAGAAATCCTCCGCTCGAATGAAGTCGCAATCCCGGTGATCAGAGCGATTACGTACACACGGTTGGACGTGTACGTCGATCGGCTCGAGATAATGGCATCCTTGATATGACTACTGACGATCAGAAACCGAAGAAAAGAAAGCGTCGTAGACGACGTAAATCCGGCAAGGGCGATGGAGCTCAGCCGGACAATCAGAATCAGGCACAGTCCCAGTCTTCCGGGGGGGACGGTCGCGGCCGCAGAAAGAAGCGGCGCAGGCGGCGTGGCGGCAGCGGGGGCAGGGAGGCGGGGCTCCAACGCACCACAGCAGACCGAGCGCATCCCTCCGTCACAGCAGGGCGAAACCGCTCCGGTCGACGGCGTCCTCTACGTCAAGCCGAACGGCCAGGGATTGCTCGTGCAGTCGTCGAACAACTACTCGCCGGCACCGGGCGACGCTCTGGTTCCTCGCGGAATCATCGACAAGCACCGCCTCGAACAAGGTATCCGGCTCAGCGGCACAGGCATCTACAGGAGCACCGGACTGGAGCTCCAGACGCTCGAGCAGATCGAGGAGATGCCCCCCGAGGAGTACCAGGAGCTTAGACGCCCCTTCCAGGATCTGATCTCGATCGATCCAGAGGAGCAGTTCAAGCTCGAGACCGAGTCGGATCGTCTCACGACACGCGTGATCGATCTTCTCGTTCCGATCGGACGTGGTCAGCGCTGCCTTGTCGTCGCTCCCCCCAAGGCCGGAAAGACGACACTTCTGAAAGACATCGCTCACGGCATCGAGACGAATCATCCGGAAGTCATCGTGATGGTCCTGCTCGTCGACGAGCGTCCGGAAGAGGTCACCGACATCCGTCGCTCGGTCAAGGGCGAGGTCATCGCGTCGAGCTCCGACGAGACGGCCGGAAACCACATCGCGATCGCGGAGGTCGTCATCGAACGAGCCCGCCGGCTGGTCGAGATGAAGAAGGATGTCGTAATCCTCTGCGACTCCATCACCCGCATGTCGCGCGCCTACAACAATGAGCAGCGCTCGAGTGGCCGCATCATGTCGGGAGGAATCGACGCCCGCACGATGGAGAAGCCGCGCCGGTTCTTCGGCTCCGCACGTAATGCCGAGGACTGGGGCTCACTCACGATCATCGCGACCGCGCTCGTCGATACTGGTTCACGGATGGACGAAGTGATCTTCCAGGAGTTCAAGGGAACCGGCAACACGGAGATCGTCCTGGAACGGGGACTCTTCGAGCGGAGAATCTTCCCCGCGATGAATATCCCGCAGACCGGGACCCGGAAGGAAGAGAAGCTTCTTCCCGCCGGAGGTCCTGCCGAAGGTGCACACCCTGCGTCGCGCCCTGGCCGGTACGGATCCGACCAACGCGATGAGAATGCTCCTCGACAAACTCCAGAAATTCAAGACGAACGAGGACTTCCTGAACAGCTTCTAGTTCGGTTCTCAGTTCTCAGTTCTCGGTTCTCAGTTCTCGGTTCTCAGTTCTCGGTTCTCAGTTCTCGGTTCTCAGTTCTCGTCGTTCCCGAGGAGGGGCGGTGTCGAGTCCTGAGCGCAGAATCCGGCGTTCTGGGCGTTCCGCGGTGCTTGCATATCTGGAGCGTCGGCACCCTCCCCGAGGAGAACTTGCTGGGCGCGGCGGTGTGACTTTGTGTGATACGCCGGTACGCTAGCCCGCATTTCTCACCAGGTATCGTAGCGAGGCGGCGGAGAGTGGTGCGGATGCAAGGCGCGCGACGGTTCGGCCCCGCAGGCATAGTCGACACTATGTCGAGGAGCCGAATCGAGTGCAACGCAGCAGCCGCGCCGCTATCTATCCGTCGCCGCAGTAGATAGCTGGTGAGAAATGCGGGCTATTAATAGCTCCCTGCACAGGTCCTGAGCTGCGAAACGAGAAGGGAGAAGCCGCCGCAGACTGATCTGCCTCTGAGAACCGAGAACCGAGAACCGAGAACTGAGAACCGAGAACCGAACCGGTGGGTTCCGCCATCCGTCATTTTGCGATAACCTTCGCCCATCTCTCTGAACGGACTTCGGCTCGAACTCCGTTCATTCGGGAAATCGTTCCCCCGCAAACCTGCTTGAAAAAATCAGATTACCGCATCAAATTCTCAGGAGGATTCCATGTTGCACCGCTTCAAGACCGCACTGCTCGTGCTGGTGTGCCTGATCCTCGCCATCGGCCGCCTTCGCTCAGACGAGCCAGACGAGTGGTGAGATCAAGGGTCGGGTCACCGACGGGAGCGGCGATGCGCTTCCGGGCGTCACCGTTACCGCCGTCAATCAAAACACCGGCCTCACCCGTACCGTATGGACCGACTCGGACGGCAGCTATGTCGTCGCCCTTCTTCCTCCCGGCACCTATCAGCGTCACCGCAGAGCTGGCCGGTCTGGGACAGGAGACCCGAACCGACGTCATCGTCCGTCTCGGAGTCGCCAGTCAGGTCCGCCTCGACCCTCAACCCGCAGCTCACCGAGGAGATCGTCGTCACTGCAGACGCTCCGGTGGTCGACGTCTCATCGGCCGACCTCACGGAATCGGTCACCGACGAGCAGATCCAGAATCTTCCGATCCTCGGACGTGACTTCAAGGATCTCGTTCTTCTCACGCCCGGCGTGACCGAGGCGTTCGGCGACCGCATCTCGCTCAACGGCGGACGCGGCATCACGACCGACTACAACATCGACGGCGCCGAGGCGAACTCGGAGTTCTTCGGTGAGGAGCGCGGTGGAACATCCGCTCCGTTCGTCTTCTCACAGGCGGCGATCAAGGAGTTCCAGGTCATCCGTTCCAGCTACAGCGCCGAGTACAACAAGGGTGTCGGCGGAACGATGAACGCGGTCACCAAGAGCGGCACCAACGACATTGATGGTCAGGTGTTCTGGTACCACCGCGACGCCGGCTGGGCCGACGAGCGGTCGAAGACCGTCGGCGGCGAGACGATCGACGAGTTTTTCGAGGCTCGCGACTCCGACCAGTACGGTTTCGCCCTCGGAGGTCCGATCGTTACCGATACGCTCCACTACTTCCTCAACGCCGACTTCCAGGACATCAGCGAGCCGATCAACGTTCGTGACTTTCGAACGGACGATGATTTCCTCGAGCTCGATGCCTGCGACGCAGCAGGCGCTGACCGAAAAGATTCTCGGCCTCCTTCCGTGGGGCTTCGACCGCGAGTTCAACTTCAAGAGCAAGGACAATCAGGAGACCTATCTCGTCAAGCTCGACTGGAATGCGGCGGAGAATCATCACATCTCGCTCCGCCACAACTACTCCGACTACAACAATTTTCCCGAGCGAGGGCATCGATCCGCTTTCGAACAATGGTGAGGAGTTCAACACGGTCAACTCGACGGTTTTGCAGGCGGAATCAGTCTTTGGTCCGCAACTCTTCAACCAGGCGATCCTGCAGTACGGCGTCGAGGAGCGGCCGATCAACGCGCTCGTCAACGACGTTCCCGACACCAACATCTTCGACATCGGCTACCAGTTCGGCCGTCTCGAGTTCCTGCCGAACGGTACCGACGAAGAGAAATGGCAGTTCAAGGACAAGGTCAACTTCTTCTTTGGCGATCATTACCTGAAAGCCGGCTTCGAGTACCTCGACACGCATATCGACAACTTCTTTCCGCGTGAGGCAGGCGGCGAGTACAACTTCAGCACCGTCGAGGATTTCCTCGCCGGGGAGCCGAGCAACTTCTATCAGGGATACGGTCCGACTGGCGGCCTGAATGTCTTCGACTTCTCGTCGTGGGGAGTCTTCGTCCACGACACCTGGAGCCTGACCGACCAGCTCACTCTCGACCTCGGAATCCGCTACGACCTCTCGGACATCCCGATGCCGGAACAGAACGCATTCCCCGAGTATCCCGAGTTTGCCGACTGGAACAATGACGACGACAACTTCGCGCCACGGCTCGGTTTTGCCTATGACGTGATGAACGATGGTCGCTCGGTCATTCGAGGCGGCGTCGGAAAGTTCTACAATCCGATCCCGGCCATTCTCTACGCTGCACCGACGGCTGAAGTCGGCGGTCTCTACAACCGCATCAGCCTCCGATGCTCGAGCGATGATTGTCCGACCTACCCGAACGTCCTCTCACCGGCGGAGTTCGAGCAGTACGTCCGCTCGGCGAGTGACATCACCATCGTTTCGCCCGATCTCGAGGCGCAGGAGTCGACGCGCTTCTCGCTCGGCTACGAGCAGCAGCTCGGCCGCAGCTACAGCGTTTCGGTCGAGGGCGTCTATGCCGATCTGACGAACCAGCAGCGTCTGATCAACGTCAACGCAGCACCGACCGATATCGTCTACGGAAACCTGCCGACCTATCGCGCCGGCACCGACGACTCGCTGTTCCCCGAGTTCCGCGACGTCAAGATGCACGTCAGCGATGCGGAGGGAACCTACAAGTCCCTTACGCTCGGAACGCGGAAGTTCGCGTTTGGTGACAGCCGCTTCTCCTGGCTCGCCCACTACACATGGGCCGAGGCGATCGATCAGGACTCGAACGAGCGTTCGACCTCCGCAGGACGCAGTTACGATCCGTTCAACCCGAAGCTCAGCGAAGGCCGGGCCGACTACGACGTCGAACATCGCGTCGTGCTCTCCGGCACTTATGAGCTCCCTTATGGGATCCTCGTCTCCGGCATCTACCGCTGGAACAGCGGCTATCCCTACACTCGCGAGATCTACGCCGGCAGCAACGGTATGAACGGGCTCTTCCAGGTCTCGGTAAACACCCCCGTGTTCGTCGATGGAAGCGGAAACGTGATCGATCTCACGCAGGCGAACGGTTCCACGCCGGAAGAACTGGCGTCGTTCCTCGCCGAACGGAACGCCGTGATCGATGAGCGCAACTCGCAGAGTCAGCCGGATCGTTCGAACCTGGACCTGCGTATCTCGAAGAGGTTCAACGTGTATGGCCAGATTGGAATCGAGCTGATCGGAGAGGTCTTCAATGCGCTCAACGAAGACAACGCTTCGGTGAGCATCTACAACCAGTCAATGTTCGACGCCAGCTTCCGTAGCGGAAAGTGGACCTTCGAACGCAACGAGGACTTTGGAAAGGTCGATCAGTTGAACGGATTCCCGCGCCAGTACCAGGCGGCCGTCCGCATCCTCTTCTGATCCGCACCACAGCAGTTGATTCAAAGGCCGCCCTCCCGGGCGGCCTTTTTTCATGGAGTCGAGAATCGAGGCCTGTGACTTTGGAGTGCGGTGCTCGCCGAAGGACGAGCACCGCTTTGGATCCCGTGGCAACCGCCATCGAGGCCACAATCGGCACCAATCAAGAGAGATTTCCCCTGCAATTTGAAACGCGCCGCAGTCTGCAAGGCGGCCTGATGTAAAGCTGAGCTCGTCCTTCGGCGAGCTCAGCACTCCAAAGAAACGGTGGCGAAGGCCGATCGGGTTCTCACACAGTCTCGAACACGCGAGGAGGAATCCGGGCTCCAGCGGAATGACAGAATCTCGGGTTGCAGGACCGCAGAGGGAAGGGCGAAGAAACTCGCCTCGCCCTGCGCCACTGCCCTCCCGAAAAATTTTTCATTTTGCAGGAATTAAAGAGCTGAATCCCTCAGTTGCTCGCTCCATCAGAGTGGTTTGCCGGCTTGTGAGTGTTTCGTAGCTTCGAATCTCCAGTTGGGCAACACGAACGAAAGGAGATTCACCGCAATGCGCAAGACCGGTAACGTTAAATGGTTCAACGACGCCAAGGGATTTGGCTTCATCACCACTGAGGATGGCGAGGACGTATTCGTCCACTACTCCGCGATCCAGGGTGGCGGCTTCCGTTCCCTCCAGGAGGGTTCGGCGGTCGAGTTCGAAGTGGTCAACGGCCCGAAGGGCCTTCAGGCTTCGAACGTCGTCCCCGTCTAAGACCATTCAAAAGGTCTAAAACTGAAAGGCAGGCCCTCGGGCCTGCCTTTTTTTGTTTGGCGGGTGCGCGCGTCTCTTCTGTCGCCCGCTTCGCGGGCTTGTATGTCGAGAGCGCCCTGGACCCCCGCCTGAAGGCGGGGGCTATTACCTTTCGGGCGCTTCGCGCCCTGCGATCGAGCCGCCGAAGGCGGCATCAGGTAATAGCCCCCGGCTTCAGCCGGGGGTACCTCGCGCCACCTGAAATCCACCAGCCCGCGAAGCGGGCGACAGAACCACCACTCGCCACGGGAAAGACGGCGGCTCGGCCGCTTGGCCGGACGACAGGTCCGCTCGACCTCCCCTACCTCACCCGGTCGATCTTCTCTTCGTACTTCCGGTACAGCTCCTTGTGCCGGTTGTCGAGGTCGACTCTCCTTCCCTCGATCCACATGTCGGTCACCTGATGGCCGAGCGTGTTCATGACATCGCCGGTCGAGATGAAGAGCGTGGCATCCTTGCCGATATCGAGTGAGCCCTCCGATTCCGCAATGCCGAGGATCTCCGCGACCGAAAGGGTGATCGATCGCAATGCGACATCCTGTGGTAACCCGAAGCCGACAGCATGCCCCGCCTGGAGCGGAAGGTTCCTCGCCGACCACGAAGAAGGTTCAGAAAGGCAGAACTGAACTCCCGCCTCGTGGAGCTGTGCCGGCAGCCTGTAAGCCTGGTCATAGCCGTCATCCTGACGCATCGGCAGCGCCTGAACGGTTCCGACGATCACCGGAATCTTGTTCCTCTTCAGCAGGTCTGTAGCACGATACGCTTCTCGCCCCCCGGTCAGGATCATCCGCAAGTCATATTCGGCTGCAAACGCGACCGCCTCGACGATCTGCCTGTAGTCATCGGCATCGATGAACAGCGGGATCTTGCGATCGAGCAGCGGAAGCATCGCCTCGAAGCGGAGGTTTCGCTCGACTTCCCGACCGTCTGCTTTCAGCTGTCTGTAAGCGACGGCATCGTCGAAGAACTGCCGGAGCTTTCTCCGCTCCTCCGCCATCTTCTTCAGCTGATCTTCTTCAGAGGTCTGCACCCACCAGCCGGTTGCGGGACGGACCGACGGCCAGTTCAGCGACATTCCGTCAATCAGCCGGATGCCGGCGTCTTCCTTCGTCCATCCATCCAGATGAACGAGAAAGGAGCGTCCTCGCAGGAGATCGCCTCCCGGCGTCACCTGGACCGTCGTCAGACCGTTCGCCCGCACCGTGGGGATGATCTCCGAGTCGGGGTTGTACGCGATGTGGGCCGCAACTTCCGGCGTCAGATCTCCCACCTCTTCAAAATCATTGGTCGCCCGGACGGCACCGATCTCGACCAGTCCAAGAGAGGTCTGCGCGCCGATCAGTCCCGGGTAGACGCGGTGCCCCGAAGCGTCGATCACCTCGGCTCCCGTCCGGAGCCGTGATCCCCTTCCCGATCTCCACGATCTTTCCATCCGCGAAAAGGAGATCGGTAGCCGGAAGTACTCCGTGCGAAACGGTGTACAAATCACCGCCTCTGAGCAGCACGGGATTGTTCTGTGGAGCGCCCGGAATCTCATCAGTTCCGGCGATCGATGACACGATCAGAAGCGCAGAGAAGCTCGCGAATATCGTTCTCTTCATCATCGTCCTTCTCCCCCGACAGCCCACACGTCCAGACTCGTTTCGCATTCGTAGTCGATCTCCTTCCGCGAGGCGGAAGCACCGCTGCTCTTTCCGGCTTCCTTGCCGCCCCCGGCTCGAAGAACCTTCTGCACGAGGGCACTCTTCTCCTCGGTCAGCCGCTGACGAAGCTCGCGATCCTTCTCGAGCGTGAAGTACGGCGTCCCTTCGATCCAGGTCTGCTCAGCGATGGCGTACATCGAGAGGGGGTGATCGCTCCAGATCACGAAGTCCGCGTCCTTACCGACCTTCAGACTCCCCACCCGATGGTCGACCTTCAACTGCTTTGCGGGATTGATCGTCGCCATTGCGAGTGCATCGACCTCATCCATGCCGCAGTACATCACCGACTTCGCCGCCTCCTGGTTGAGGCGGCGGATCAGCTCGGATGAGTCCGAATTGATCGAGGTAAGCACACCGGCCTTCTGCATCAGACACGGGTTGTACGGGATCGCGTCGTAGACCTCGAACTTGTACGCCCACCAGTCGGAGAACGTCGACCCTCCGGCACCGTGCGCCGCCATCTCCGGTGCCACCTTGTAGCCCTCGAGGATGTGGGTGAACGTCTGCACGGTGAACCCGAGCTCCTCGGCAAGGCGCATCAGCATGAGCACCTCGCTCTGCACGTACGAGTGCGAATGAATGAACCGCTTTCCTTCGAGAATCTCGACCAGAGTCTCGAGCTGGAGGTCGCGCCGCGGCGGCGTCATCGTGCTCCGCTCTCGCTGCGATGCGGCATTCCATGCACGCCACTGATCCGCATATTCTCGCGCAGCGAGAAACCGATCCTTCATGATCGTTTCGACGCCCATTCTGGTCTGCGGATAGCGGACATCGATAATCCTCGCCCCAGTTCGCCTGTTTGACGTTTTCGCCGAGAGCGAATTTGATCGAAGGTGGTGCAGCGTCGAACTTCAGCTCCTCGGGAGGATGTCCCCAGCGGAACTTGATCACCTGAGCCTGACCGCCGATCGGATTGGCCGAACCGTGGAGAAGCTGCGCCATCGTGGTACCGCCCGCCAGCGCCCGATACATCCCGACGTCATCAGAGTTCACGACGTCGCCGATTCTCACCTCCGCCGTGACCGAGTGACTTCCCTCATTGACGCCACGCGAGATTGCCAGATGCGAGTGCTCATCGATCATTCCCGGCGTGAGGTGCTTGCCCGTCGCATCGATCACTCGGACTCCGGCAGGAGCGGCGAGATCGGCGCCGATCCGGCTCACCTTCCCATCGACGAACAGAACATCCGTGTTCGGAAGGACTCCGTCATCTTCCATCGTCCAGACCGTGGCATTCCGCACGAGAACATTTTCCTGAACCGGAACTGCGTCATAGCCGAGACCGATGTTCGGGTAGGTCGTCCGCGAGATCAGAGGCTCGTCGCGCACCGTCTCCTTCTCTTCATCGCCGACGGTCGCATCCGCGACGGCGACCGTTGATTCCGGCTTCTCTTCCTCGACAGGCTTCCGTCCCATCATGACCGCGATCGGCATCCCGCCGGGCAGATTTGCTTTTCCGACGATCTCGTCGCGGACCGCGTTGACCGAGAATCGTGCGACGCCCTCGACATCGAACTCGTCCATCGGCGCCTGAAAAGTCAGCGAGTCGAGAGAGGCCTTGATGTTCTCGAGCTCGACCACCGTCTCCCCTTCCGCAATCTCGCCCTCGAGCTTCGCCTTCTCGCCCGTGAGCCGGACCGTGTAGGTACGGTCACCCAGCGTCACCTCGTAGGTCCCGCGGAAATCGCGAGCGTCATCGTCGATCAGCTCTTTGGCGAGCCTCCCCCGGATCCAGACAGACTCGATCGTCGCCTCTCCCTCCTCGGCGAACAGGTCGCCATCGACCACGAGAAAGTCAGCGCGCTTCCCCTTCTCCAAGGTTCCCACAAGATTGCTCACCCCGCTCAACTCGGCCGGAATCGTCGTGAGCGCTGCGAGAGCCGCTTCAGCGGGGAGGCCGCGCTTGATCACGGTCCGAAGATTCGCCAGGAAATCCTCGTCCTTCCTGAGGCCATGCCCCGTGAACGCGAATCGCACTCCGGCTTCAGCAAGAACGGCCGGATTCGAAGGCGCCCGCTCCCAGACCCGCAGGTCCTCGAGCGTGACGTCGAGCTCGTCTTCGATGGTCTTGACCTTCGGCACCTCGGGAAAACTCAGCGGCAGAATGATCGGCGCATTCACGGCCCGGACTGCGTCGAGCCGCTGAAACTCCCTGTTCGAGCCGATGAAGATCAGAGGCAGGTCGAACTCACGCCCGATCGCCGCGGCCCGCAGGAGACTCAGCTCATCGCCGCTCTCGAAGACCCAGGGCCCGTTCCATGAGGATATCGATCTGACGGCATCGGCAACCGGTTCCGCCGCCGCGGGATACTGCCGCGCCCAGCGGGCGTCGTACATTGTCTGACGAATCAGAGCGATCGAGCCCATCAGCGAGGAGGGGTACTCCATCTGCGAGGAGCCCTTGTCGAAAGAGAGCCACTGCGTCGAGATCGGCTTCAGAATCAGCTCGGACGACCTGTCCTGTTCGAGCGAAGCCACGAACGCGGCGCCTCGAAATACGCCATCCATCTTGCCCGTCTGAACGGTCGATACCCCGCGCGCCATCAATTTCCCGGCAGCCTCGGGATCTGGTCGAAAACGGTCCGACCATTCGCGTTCGGCATGGACCGCTTCGTTCCAGTGTGCGCGGCCTCGATCATCCGCCTCGTAGCGAGGCGCGCCATCGGACTTGCGCTCGTTCAGCCGTCCAACATCTTCCAGCCCATACTCGGTGTAGGGATCGATGAACCCGGCGTAAATCGTGCGACCACCAAGGTCATGGGGCACGACGCCAGGCGGTGTGGCGAGATCCACACCTACTGCCTCGATCACGCCGTCCACCACGAGCATCGACGCGTTATCGAGCGCTCGCCCGGGAGCCACAACGATGCGGGCGTTTGTGAAGAGCTCAGTCCGCGACTCCCACGTGCGAATGCCGTGAGTCGCCATCGCCGGCTCCTGGGCAGATCCGCCGAAGGCCGATAAACAGAGAACGATTGTGATGAGAAACGAACGCATGCGACTTCCTCCTACGGAGGCGAAGGATAGCAGGGTGGACGAGGAACGAGGAACGATGAACGATGAACGAGGAACGCTGAACGATGAATGCTGAATGCTGAATGCTGAATGATCAGCGGTCGCCTGCGCAGCCCCATTCCTGATCGCGTCCGGGTTACCTCGAGCTGGGTTCACGCGATCCTTCGCTGCGCTCAGGATCACAACCATCTGCGATTGCAGTTTCAGCATCCCTTTCATCTTTCATCTTTGAGCATTCCTCCACCCGGGAATCTGGCCCCTCGTTTGCTCATTGAAGAGTGTGGCTATGCATAATAAGTTCTCGAAGAGTGGGCTCGTTATCGTTCTGCTCGGGCTGATGGTCGCAGGTTCTGCATCGGCAGTCGTGGCAGATTGGAAATCGTTCGAGCAGAAGGTCGGGCAAGCGGACTCCATCGTCAGGGGAGAGCTGATCGCGAGCGAATCGCGTCGTGACCCCGACGGTCGCTGGATCCGAACCTGGTCCACGTTCCGGGTGGACGAGGTCATGAAGGGATCGGGAGCGCCCGCCACGGTGACGGTCGTGACCCCGGGAGGCGTCGTCGACGGGATCCATCAGGAAACAATCGGCGCGCCGAGCTTCGCCACGGGACAGGAGCAGATCATTTTTCTGAAAAACACCCCTGAGGGAGCCGTTCCTCTCTATCTCGAGCAGGGTGTGTACGACGTCTCTCGTGACGGTCGCAATCGTCTTCTCGTCCGCCCATCGCTGTCGAACCTGATCCTCTATGACGACCAGACGGGAAAGGTCGTCCCTGCCGAGGCGACCAGATCGATCGAAGACTTCCGGGGCCAGATCAAAGCGAGTCTCGAACCGCAGAGACAAATTGCCCGCTCCGCCGCCCTCGATGGTGACCGGAAAACGTCCGGTACGTTGCTCGACTTCGTCGGAGACAACGCGATCGTGCTGATGCTTCTCTCGATCGGCGTGCTGATCGCATTCATTGCGTGGATGAGGAAGCAGTGACCGAGATCACCACCAGTGCAAGATGTCCGGAATGTGGAGTCGCGAGAAACGCGGCCGCATCCTCCTGTCACGCATGCGGCCTCCTCTTCGTCAACGGAGGACATCCTCAGAGACGCGAGAGCGATCGCCGTCGCGCGAGCGACCTGACGAAGACGACCTGCAGCATCTGCCGGGGGACGATTGAACAGGATGCACAGCGATGCCTCCATTGCGGCGAGATCATCGACCCGGAGTACAGGGCGGCACGAGCGCGGCAGATCCGGGCGCAGGTCAATTACGCGAGCTGGATCGCTTACATTCTCGGATTTCTGATGCTCTTCGTCTTCCGGCCGGTGGGAGTCATCGCCATCATCGCGGGGCTTCTCCTGTCGATCGCGTACTACGCGATCAGGATTCCAGATATCGAGCCGGACGATGAACAGGAGGACGAGCGGGATGATGATTCCAAGAGCTACGCAAGAAAGCCGCATCATCAGTCGAGACTGAACCGCTTCCTGCGTCGGCAGTTCGGGATCGAGACGATCCGTCTCGGCTCGAGCAACAGGAAGAAGATGGGACTCGTGGTCGCCGGGACCCCGCTGCTGCTCGTGGCGATCGGCTGGGCCACCAACTATTCGATGCTGCAGATCCCGATCGATCAGGCGCTGACGTCCGATACGGAATCTCCGCTTCTCGATATCGCTGCACACTACGAGTACTTCGTTCTACCCGGATCGGTCGTGCTCGAGATCGAGGAGCTCGACGAAACGCAGAAGGCCGAGGAAGCTCTGACAAAAATTGCGCAGGACTTCGACGGCAACGAGGTCGAGATCCGGTTCGGGGACAACTCGGTTCGCCTCGCCGGTGAACGCTTCCGTGGACTGACATCGCCCGAGATCCGCGAGCTGGTCGACACGCTCAGCCCGCAACTGCATGAGCCTCCCCCACCAGCGCCGTCACGACAGGTGAGGATCCCGATCAGTCAGCCTTAGTCACGAATCGACACCACCGAATCGGGACACGTTGTCATCCTGAGCCGTGGGGACGACGCAGTGCACCGATCAGGAGAGTAGGCCGGGGCGAAGCGACGGACGGTTGAAGGATCTCGTACGGCCGAGTCTCGGAACGGAAGTACGCGACAGTCAGGACGTACCCGATCCTTCGCTGCGCTCAGGATGACAAACTGTTCGACAGGTCCAAAAGCCCGCAATCAGACGATTCGACCCACGATGTCGTAGGGGTGGGCGTCGTTGATCTCGACCGTTGCGAAGGCCGGAAGATCGGGGAGCTTGTCGAGACCGTCGTTGATGAGGAGGCGGCCGTCGATCTCCGGTGCCTGACCGATGATCCTTCCCTCGAGCAGATGCTCGGTCTCTTCGCAGACACCCGTGATGATCGCCTCGAATTGCTTGCCGATCTTTGCCTCGTTTCGTGATCGCGAAATCTCCTGCTGGAGCGCCATCAGTTTGTCGCGCCGTCTCTCGGCCGCTTTCCTGGTCGGGATGTCGGTCATGCGGCCGGCCGGCGTGTGATCCTCCGGCGAATACACGAAAGCTCCCATCTGATCGAACTGCGCCCACTCGGTGAAATCGTACAGCTCACCGAAATCCTTCGGAGTTTCACCGGGATGTCCCGTGATGAAGGTCGTCCGCAGAGACAGATCCGGGACGAGATCGCGCATCTTCGCGATCATGTCGCGATACTCCTGCGGCGAGCCGGGACGGCGCATCACTTCCAGAACACTCTTCGATGCGTGCTGCAGCGGGATGTCGCAATACGAGGCGAAGCGCTTCTCCCGCCCCATCAGCTCGAACAGGCTCCAGTCGAGGCTGCCTGGGTACGCATACAGGAAGCGGATCCAGCGGAAGTCCGTCTCACCGAGAAGCCGCTCGACGAGCCGCGTCAGACCCTGGCTCAAACCGATGTCCTGCCCGTATCGCGTCGTGTCCTGTGCGACGAGGCAGAGCTCCATCACGCCCGACTTCTCGAGTTGCTGTGCTTCACGCACCAGCGAATCGATCGTGCGGCTGCGGAACTTCCCTCGCATCTGCGGGATCGCACAGAACGTACAGGCGTTCGAGCATCCCTCGGATACTTTCAGATACCCGTGCGTCCGTCCCTGCGCGAGAACCCGCGGAAGGTCTTCATAGAGACGCGTCGACATCTTTCGCCTGACCGGAGCGGAGTCCGCCGGAGGTACGGTGCCCGTGACGGCTTCGGTAATCTGCTCGAGATTGTCGAGTCCGACGAACGAATCGATCTCCGGAATGGCATCCTGGAGCTCGCTCCGGTACTTCTGCACCATGCATCCCGAGACGACGAGCCGCTGCAGTCCATTTCCTTTACGCTGCGCGGTCTCGAGAATCGTGTCGATCGACTCCTGCTTCGCCGCGTCGATGAACCCGCACGTGTTCACGATCACGACGTCAGCCTGATCGAGATCGTTCGTCAGCTCCACTTCGCTCTCGTTCTGGAGCTGTCCGAGCATGATCTCGGCGTCCACCAGATTCTTGGGACATCCGAGGGAGATCATTCCGACGCGCTTCGGCGCCTGCTTCTTTTCAGTCATTGTCATGCGGCGGGGTAAACATCGCGGAGCGGTGGGGTGTTCCGCGAAGGAGGAGTTCAAGAGTTCAAGGGTTCAGGGGTTCAGAGTTCAAGGGGTCGAGGGGTCAAGGTGTTCAGGTAGGTCGGGAGGGATGACGCCCGGCCTGCTCGATGCTTCGGCGGCTCCGGGGATCCCGGTGTTCATGCGGGACTGGCGACCCTGTCATTCCGAAGGAGCGGCCTCATCGCGACTGAGGAATCTGGGCGGTGGACCTTTTCACCCGATTCCTCCTCTCCCCCTGCGCGGGTTCGTTCGGAATGACAGGAGGGGGTCAGAGTGACGGCGGAGAGAATTTACACAGCGTTTGAGGACGAGAGAGGCCCGCCCCCTGAACCCTTGAATCCCTGAATCCTTGAACCTTTGAACCCTTGAACTCTTGAACCCTGTCCTCTACACCAGCTTCCAGAGCGCCGCGGCGGCGCCGTGCAGGCGGATGAAGTCTCCGGCACCCACATTGAGCAGTTCCGAATCCGCAATGCCCTTCCCCTCGGCCTCGGAAGGGTCGAGGAGCTCGCGGCCGAGAGCTGCGGATCGACACGAGAAACGGTGCGCTCGTGCAGGTCCTGAATCGTGGAGGAGAGGACGGCGTTCGGATTCACCTGATGGGTCGCTGGCAACGCAGCGCCGCGAAGGATAAAGATCTCCGCGTCTCGCTGACTCAGCCACTCGATCGCGGCGATCAGCGTCGCGACATGCCAGTTCCTGTGTTTTCGAAATTCCTTCGCGATGGTGGCGTTGCGGCCTTCCCCAGGTTTCAAGACGTTTGGCTGAATCTCCCACAGGACTGCAACGCGACCCACGGCTTCGTACGAGCCGGTCGTCTCCCCGACCGAGCCCGGCAGTGTGTGCTGTCGACCCTCAGACAATCCGACTTCGATCGCCATCTCGAGATCGGCCGGCACGATGTCGAACGAGATTGTCCCCTGTCTTCCACTGTAGTGTCCGTGATGGGTCACCGTGACGATTCCAGTCGGAATCGGCTGCCCTTCACCAACAGCGGCAGCTGATGTTTCGTTCGATCTCCTCAGTCAGGGACGACTGGTCCTCACCGATCTGACCGAGGGGAATCGTCACTCCGGAGGCCTGTCCCTGAAGGTCACGCGGCCGGTAGAAGCTCGGAGTGGCAGAGCCGTTGAGCCACGAGGGATGATGTTTGCCGAGGTAGCGGCGGATTACCGACCAGCGAAGCGTCGCGAGGTCCTCCGGAAGGATTTCCCCGACCCGCCCGTCGCTGTCGAGCGGCCAGATCGGCGAACGCCTCCAACACGTCCTCTCCCATCGACAGGTAGAGATCGTGGAGCGCGTTTTTCGTTTCGGACGTGACCCCGAACTCGTTCAGCACCCGGTCGATGTGCTCTGGGAACATGCGAGGTGCTCAGCAGGCAGCAGCGACCGCCTGACTGCTCTTCCATGTCCAGAGAGAGGCCGGAGTAACCGAGCGCCTGGTAGCGGTCGAGGAGCACCAGAACGTCCATGATCGATTCGATGGATGCGAGTCCCTGACGGATGTGCTTACCTCCGGGGATCCCCTTGGAGAACCATCCGAGGACGGTGCGGGCCTTGTGGAGTTTCCAGCGATCGACCTGGGGAGCATTCTCGATCTTTCCGAGGTATCGTCGCATCGCTTCGATTCGACGATCGATTTCGTCCTCGACGGTCTCGCCGGAGATATGCGCGTTGATGTCGCGGAAGATGAACGGATTGTGCAGCGCGGCGCGACCGATCATGACGCCATCACAGCCCGTCTGCTCGAACATCCTGACCGCATCCTCGGGAGTCTTTACGTCACCGTTTCCGAATACGGGGATCCCGAGCTCGGCTTTTACGCGCGCGATGTAGTCCCAGTCGCTCGCGCCCGTGTACGCCTCCTGGCGCGTACGGCCATGAATCGCGATCGAAGATACACCGATCTCTTCGAAGCGCTTCAGGAGCGGAAGGACGTCGTCGCTCTCCCATCCCTTGCGAACTTTGACTGTGACCGGAATCGAAACACGCTTCACGATTTTCTCGACGACGTGTGCTGCCTTGTCGAAATCCTTGAGCATTCCAGAGCCGGCACCTGAGCGAACGATCTTCTTCACCGGACATCCCATGTTGATGTCGACGATGTCGACGCCCTGATCCTCGACGATCGCGGCGGCGTCGTCCATGCGCTCAGGGTCGCCGCCGTAGATCTGGATCGCGACGGGGCGCTCGTTCTCATTGAACGTCAGCATGTCGCGGCTGCGCTGGTTCTTTCGGGTCAGACCCTCAGCCGAGACGAACTCGGACACGACGAGCCCCACCCCACCGAGCTCCTTGATCAGAGAGCGGTAGTAGGTGTCGGTCACTTCCGCCATCGGCGCCAGCGCGAGCGGCGGATCGATGAGGATGTCCCGGATGTGAAAAGGTTTGAGCATGATTGATTTCATGGAACTTGGCGGCTGTTCGGGATTGTTACTGTAACCGTTGCCTAACACTCGGCCGCGGAACAATCTTCCGTTCGGGCCGTCAAAGGAACGTGACGAAATCTATGAGACAGCGAAGCATTCGCCATGGCACCGGCGGTGCACGCTCAGAAATTACAGGGAGGAAATCAAAGCGATGGCTTTCAGAACGAAGCACTGGTTGCCCCTTCTCGCTCTTGTGATCACATCCGTTATTGCGGGTATGGTCATCAGCGCCGAGCTCGGGCTGACTCCGAAATCTAATGCACAGACCGAGCTGCCCTCGGCGACTTCAACAGAAGCCACGATGGTCGTTCCATCCTTCGCGGATGTGGCTGAACGCGTGATGCCAGCCGTAGTCTCGATCACGACGACCGAGCTCGTGACGGCCCGGGAACAGCAACCAGGGATGAATCCCTTCGACTTTTTCTTCCGGGGACCGCAGACGCCTGACCAGCAGGACCAGCCATTCGACGAGCGCGAGCAGGTCAGCGGCGGATCCGGGTTCATCATTACTCCTGACGGCTATATCCTGACGAACAACCACGTCGTGCAGGATGCAAACAGAGTCGAGGTCCACCTCGGCGAGGACGATCGCGAGTACCAGGCCGAGGTGATCGGCCGCGATCCGGCAACCGACATCGCTCTGATCAAGATCAAATCGGATCATCCGCTGCCGACCGTCAAACTCGGCGACTCTGACAAGGTCCGGATCGGCGAGTGGGCGCTCGCGATCGGAAACCCGGTCGGCTTCGAGAACTCCCTCACCGTCGGCGTCGTCTCCGCAAAGGGAAGGTCGCTCAACATGAGTCCGGAGACCTCCTCGTTCGAGAACTTCATCCAGACCGACGCCGCCATCAACTTCGGTAACTCCGGTGGACCGCTGCTCAACATTCGCGGAGAGGTCATCGGTATCAATACCGCGATCCGTGCCTACGCACAGAATCTGGGGTTTGCTACACCGGTCAATGTTGCGAAGCGGATCTATCCGATGCTGCGCGACGAGGGACGTGTGGTTCGCGGCTACATCGGAGTCAGTATCGGCAACATCAACTCCCGGCAGCAACGCGCCTTCGGCCTCGAGTCGAGTGACGGAGCATTGGTTCAGCAGGTGAATGAAGGACCGGCACAGGACGCAGGAGTCCAGGCCGGCGATGTGATCGTGCGGGTTGACGACCATGCAGTGGAGAACACGCGTGACCTGATCGACTACGTTTCCTCGAAGCGCCCGGGGGCCAACGTGCAGCTTACCGTGATCAGAAACGGCAAGCGCGAGAAGATTCCCGTGAAGGTTGGTGAGCGCCCCGACCTCGCCCTTGCCGCCAACTCTGACCGCCATGGCGGCGTAGAGCCAGCGCAGGAGAAGCTGGGCCTCGCGGTACGTGAGCTCGATGCTGCTGCGCAGCGCCAGCTCGGGATCACTGAAGACGTGCAGGGGCTGATCGTCACAGACGTCCGCGGACTTTCCGCCGCATCCGACGCGGGTCTCTCGCGTGGCGATATCATCACGCAGGTCAACGGGCGGGCGATCAGCTCGATCGCGGACTTCAGGCGAATCGTCGAAGATGCGAAAAGCGGCGATTTCCTCCGACTCTACATCACGAGGTTCTTCGGCAGAGGTCAGTCAAATTCATCGTTCGCAATTATCGAAGTTCCGTAAGACCGGCATCAGCAGTGAACAATCGAAAGGCGGGCCGCAAGGCCCGCTTTTTTTGTTGGCGGAGCGTCGCATGTCCGAGCGGATTTCTGTCGCCCGCTTCGCGGGCTCGGTTGTCCGGAAAACCCGACGTGAACCCCCGCCTGAAGGCGGGGGCTATTACCTTTCGGGCGCTTCGCGCCCTCCCCGTCGAGCCGCCGAAGGCGGCGACAGCTATTAGCGCCGGCTCGGCTTCAGCCGGGGG
Source organism: uncultured Acidobacteriota bacterium (assembly GCA_963829355.1). GTDB lineage: Bacteria > Acidobacteriota > Thermoanaerobaculia > Gp7-AA8 > JAHWKK01 > CAWHHZ01. Next base: position 348,501 of record CAWHHZ010000021.1, on the reverse strand, counting down.
TGACGGTCGCGACCTCAGCCCTCGAGCCCGCGAAGCGGGCGACAGAACACGGCCACATTGGCGCACCTACATCACGAGCGCGCACCACCAATCCATCCATCACCCTCACGAATCCACCTCCACAGGTTGCAATGATCCCTTCGCCCCCTCCATACTCCTGAGGAGCTCATGACGGACCATGATTCCTACATGAAACGAGCGCTGGAGCTCGCCGAAAACGGCCGATACTCGGTCAGTCCCAACCCGATGGTCGGAGCGGTCCTGGTACGCGATGGGCGCATCATCGGTGAGGGATGGCACACCCGGGCAGGGGAAGCTCATGCGGAGATCGAGGCGATCGAGGCTGCCGAGGAAGATCCGCGAGGCGCCACACTCTACGTGACGCTCGAGCCGTGCTGTCATCACGGACGAACTCCCCCGTGCACGAACGCCGTGATCGAAGCAGGAATCGCAGAAGTCGTCATCGCAGCCGAGGATCCGAGCCCTCACGTCGGAGGGAAGGGAATCGAAGCGATCTCCGCGGCAGGACTCACAGTCGTACGCGATGTGTGCCGCGAGCAAGCAGAGCGTCAGAACGAGAAGTTTCTCCACTCCGCCAGTCACCTCACCCCGTTCGTTCTTCTCAAAGCGGGTATGACACTCGACGGCAAGCTCGCTACGACCACCGGCAGCAGTCAGTGGATCACCTCTCCCGAGTCACGCGACCGCAGCATGCGTCTTCGGGAAGAGTACGACGCCATACTCGTCGGTGCGGGAACCGTGATCGCCGACAATCCCCAACTGACGCGGCGCCTCGGACTCAACACGAGCATCCGGCCCTGGATACGCGTCGTGGTCGACGCCGAGGGAGAGATCCCGCCGGACGCGAGACTGTTCAACGATGGGAAACCGACTCTGATCTACACGACGACGCCAGAGCGCTACCGCTCGCCCGGTGCCACCGAGGCCGTGGAGATGGTGCGGGGTCCGGATGGTCTGGACCTGACACGTGTGCTGCAGGATCTGCGAACCCGCGAGATCCGATCGGTCATCGTCGAAGGCGGATCGATGGTCCTTACGAGTATGATTCGGGGGCGGCTCTGGCAGAAGATGCAGATCTTCGTCGCGCCCATGGTCGTCGGGGGAGCCGCTGCGCCATCGATATTCGGGGGAGAGGGAATCGACGATCTCAGCCGCGCTCATCGTCTGCGGTTCGACGCGGTCGAGAGAATCAGCTCCGATCTTCTGATCACAGCCTATCCGGAGTCCTGAATGTTTACTGGAATCATCGAGAAGACCGGGATTATCGAATCCCTCGACATCAATCACGCGGGCGGCGCGAAACTGCGCCTGCGGGCAGAGCTCGGCGATGCCGCGCGCGGCGACAGTGTTGCCGTCAATGGCGTTTGCCTGACCATGCTGCCAGCGGGTGACGGTCGCTACGACGCGGACCTCTCGCCGGAGACGCTACAGCGCACGACGATCGGAAGTCTCACCGAGGGATCGATCGTCAACCTCGAACAATCCCTCGCGCTCGGTGCGCGCCTTGGAGGGCATCTGGTCCAGGGGCACGTCGACGCGACGGGCCAACTGCTCTCGATCGACCGCCAGGGAGAGTTTGCTGTATTCCGCTGGAGCTACCCGACAGATCTCGCCGATCTCGTCGTCGACAAGGGCTCGATCGCCGTCGACGGCATCTCATTGACGATCGTCGAGCCTGACACGGGAAGCTTTTCCGTCGCCGTGATCCCCGAGACACTCGAGCGAACGAACCTCGGACGCAGTACCGTGGGCGAGGGAGTAAACCTCGAGTTCGACATCATGGCGAAATATGCACGCCACCTCTTCAGCCGCTATCTGGAGGGCCGCGATTGATTCACTACGCGAAGGGTGGTCAAGTGCGCTTCCATCAGAGCCGTCAGATCCAGCAGCCGTTCTGGCAGACGACCACAGTCCACGTCTACTCTCCGAACCTGCGGTCGACACCGCTCGCCATCGACTTCCTCCGGCTGAAAGCCTCGGCACAAAAGTCGATTCATGTCTCCGTCCCGAAGCGGTTCGATGACGATCTGGACCGGCTCCCGTCACCGATTCTCATCGATGCCTGGGGGGCGCAGGAGCAGATCTATCGACGTGGGGACAAGCTTCTGCACGAGCTCCCGGCAGATGTACGACCGATGCTCCTGCTCTCGGCGGACAGCGACATCCCGCGGGGGATGGCCGCGGCGAAACCTCTTCTGATCATCACCCTCTGGCCGCTCGATCTGGCGGCGCTCGAATCGGTTGCGAAAGAGGCCGCGGGCGAAGCGATGGACTGGGGGCTTCTGGTTCCGGTGATGTTCCCTGTAACGACCGATCTCGAGGTGCTCGACACCGCCACCACTGTGGCGCATGAAAACGGCGCAGCCTTCATTGCGTCATCGTCGATCGAGCTCGATGCGAAGGCGCGAGGTGCCATCGCCGCCATGAACGACGAGCTCGACGAAGAGACGTGGGCGACACTCTTCGACGGCGATCTCGAGCGCATTCATCTGGCGACCGAGCGCCACCTCGCCTTAGTCGCACACCGGCACGGCATCGCGGACGTCATCGATCCGTGGCCGCAAGCCAATCGATCAAACCGCGCCGCCGCGACGTTCCTCTCCCGGGTCGGCTCCCGCATGGTACGGATGGATCACGACGTCGAGCTCGGCTGGAAGTTTCTGAAAGCCGCGGGACGCCTCGCCACGCTCGACAAGGAGATCGCACGCCTCGCCTCCTTCGCCCACGTCAAGATTCTTCCGGAGCTCGAGGACGAGGTCATCGCCGAGGTCGTCGAGCAGTGGCTCGAGAGCGGGACTGCCGAGTTTGCCGAGCACATCGACGCAAAGTGGCGTGTAGCACGGCGATAGGGCGTTGAGTCATTGAGGTACGTTACGACGGCGGACCCATCAAGCCCGCGAAGCGGGCAAAAGGTAGTAGCCCCCGGCTTCAGCCGGGGGTGCCGCGCACGTCCTGAAATCACGCGAGCCCGCGAAGCGGGCGACAGAGACGTGCGCGAGGCCCGCGATGTCTGTCGCCCGCTTTGCGGGCTCGATGGTGTTTGGACGAACGGTCCCCCCGGCTGAAGCCGGGGGCTATTACCTTTTGCCCGCTCCGCGGGCGCTCATCCCCAACGTCGCAACGATCTCCCCGACTCAACGACGCAATGACCCCAACGACTCAATGACTCATTGACTCCCCCGCCGGCTTCGTCTCGTCGGTGAAACGCAGCTTCTCTGCTCCGAGCGTCATCAGGAAGTCGGCGAGTCGTGTCTCAGCGTTGCGTTGTGCTGTGTCGAGAATCCCCTTGCGAAGTGCCTCGGCACGTATGCCTCGTTCCGCGTTCTCTCTCGCCTTCGACTCGAGATCGATGTCGCTCTTCCGCAGTGCGCCGGTATCGCGGCTCGTCACTCTGGTCTTCTCATTGTCAATGCGCGACACTAGGATCTTTGCCCGTGGCAGTCGAATCGTCAGAGTTCCGTCCTCGGAGAGCCAGACATCGTCGCGCGTGACCTCTCTGAGATCGATTCCGGCGATCACTTCCCCTTCCGCAACGAGCGTCAGCTCATCGCCTGCGAGAGCGTCAGGGATGTACTTGTACGACTGCCGGATCGTCGACATGTGGACGACCCGCATCTTCGCGGTCTCGAGCCTTGCCAGCTCCCGGACCTCCGTAACGACGGCACTGATGTCGATCTGCTTCTCTTCCTTCTCGGTGATCTCGTCACCGACCGAGCCGACCAGGTCGGGGACATTCTCCACCGCTCGGCGCGCGACGGTGTAAGTCAGGAAGATCGTCAGCAGAATCAGCAGGAAGGCTGCCCCACCGATGATCCAGCAACCTCGCAGACGTCCGCGCGAAGGGCTCTGGATGTCCGCGGTCTCCGGTAGCGGTTCGCTCGGGGGTGTCGTCGTCATGCGATTCAGTTCTCGGAATCGATATCCGAAAGGTCCTGGCTCGCCGCCGCGATCTCCGTCAATTTCTGTGATCCGAAGATCCCCTTCTGGACCTTCGAGATGTCGGGCAGCTCACGACGGCTGTGAACGAGCTCCTGCAACTTCCGGCCCGTCGGCTCGAGGCGATGATCGAATGAACCGATCGCCTCGTTGTAGCGGGCCACGGCTGACTCCAGCCCTTTTCCAACCCCACCGAGAAGCTCACAGAAACGGCAGAACCGATCGTAGAGCTCCGTCGCCACCGTCAGCGCCTGCTGTGCATTCTCTTCGATCTTTTCGGCCTTCCAGCCCGTGCTGAGCGCCTGCAGAAGCGGGACGAGAATCGTCGGCGACGCGAGAACGATCTTCTTCGACGTCGCATAGTCCCAGATCGATTGATCAGTCACCATCGCCGAGGAGAGAAAATGCTCGCCTCCAACGAAGAGGATCGTGAAGTCGAGACTCTTGCGGAGCTGCGTGCCGACGTTCTCCTGGTACTCCTTGCGACTCAGGAGATCGATGTGGCGCCGAACGTTGACCGCGTGCTTGGCGAGCCACTCCTTCCGCCGCTTCTCATCGGTCTCGGCTGACGCTCTCTTGTAGGCATCGAGCGGGACCTTTGAGTCGACGGCGATCACCCGGTCATCCGGAAGATTGACGACCATGTCCGGACGGAGGCGGCCGCCGTCTTCGTTCTCGAAGGTCATCTGAATATCGAAGTCACAGTACTCGCTCATCCCCGAGAGCTCGACGCAGCGGCGGAGGGTGTTCTCTCCCCAGCTTCCCTGGATCGCCGGCGCTTCGAGGGCCGTGTTGAGACGCGAGGTCTCCGCCTGCAGCGTGTGGTACGCCCCCATCATCTGCTGGATCTGCTCCTGAAGGCCGCCGTAGGCACTCATCCGCGACTTCTCAGACGAGGTGATCTCCTCACGGTACTTCTCGAGCATCTCCCGCACCGGCTTGAGCATCGCATCGATCTCGAGTTTCTTCTTGTCGAGACTGGAGGAGATCTCGCCGCTCGTCTTCTGGAGTTGTGGCGTGACGTGCTGCTGGAGACTCTCCACCGCTTCCTTCAGCGCCTTCTGCGAGAGCTGTGAGTATGTGCTCTCGAGCTGCGCCTTCGAATCCTCGAGGAAGCGCGACATCTTGCGTGCTTCCTCGAGCCGCGTCTCGACTTCCGCCTGCGACCGGTGCACGAGCGCAAGTTGTTCGCGCAGCTCACGCACCTCGAGCTCGACCCGCTCCCGTTCACGCAGAACGGAATCGCGCTCCGATTCGACCCGGTCGAGCTTCGATCGAACCATGCTCGAGCGGCGTCCGGCAAGGAGCCATCCGAGGAGAAGACCAAGAGACAGGAACAATGCCGACAGGACGATCAGAAGAATATAATTAGTCATAAATAACCTGCCTCAAGGATAGCAGCTAACATCCGCTCGGGACACCGCAGATTCGCGCGAACTCTCCTCTGGTGACTGTAGAAACCGATGTCAGCCATCCCCCACTGTCCTCCCGACCGAAGCGAGCGCAGCGAGCGAAGCGGAGGGATCTCGCAAGCTGCGTACTCAGTAACGCCATCGAAGAAATGGCGGCACACCACAGCTACCGATTCCGCCATCCCTGAGTACGTAACCGGAGAGATCCCTCCGCTTCGGTCGGGATGACATGGCAAGCAGGCGCTCCCCGGAACCAGGCCATCCCTGTGTCTCAGGTGATCGCGGGATTCAGGCTACCACTCTCGAACCTGCTCGGCGTACCCTTCGAAATTCCGACGCATCTCGCGTAGCGAGTCGCCGCCGAACTTCTGGCGCATGGCGTCGGCGAGGACGAGCGCGAGCATCGCTTCGCAGACGACGCCGCATGCGGGGACGGCGGTCACGTCGCTGCGCTCCCATTGTGAGCGGTGCGTCTCTTTCGTGTCGATGTCGACTGAGGGCAGACCCTTTCGCAGTGTCGAGATCGGCTTCATGAACGCGCGAACGACCACGTCTCCGCCGGTCGTGACGCCTCCCTCCAGGCCTCCGGCACGATTCGACGTCCGGCGATAGCTGCCATCGGCGTACTCGATCGGATCATGAACCGTGGAACCCACCCTTTGCGCCCCCGCGATTCCGTCTCCGATCGCTACGCCCTTGACGGCATGGATCGACATGATCGCCTGCGCGATTCTCCCGTCGAGCTTCTCGTCCCACTGGACGTAGCTTCCGAGACCGACGGGAACACCGTGCGCGGCGACGACGATGACGCCCCCCAGGGTCTCCCCATCCTTCTTCGCCGCCTCGACTTCTTCGACCATCGATTGTTCGGTCGATCGGTCTACCGCCCTAAGGGGTGAGGTATCGTCGACGTCGAGCAGTTCCTGCCAGCTCGGTTGAGCGTCCGGGTCGCCAGCGCTTCCGACCGCGACGACTCCCGACCGAATCTCGATTCTCGAACGGACGCAAAAGCTCTTTCGCGATCGCGCCAGCCGCGACCCGAGCCGCCGTCTCACGGGCCGAGGCACGTTCGAGAACGTCGCGGAGATCGGTGCGGTCGTACTTCATGCCGCCGATCAGATCGACGTGACCGGGTCGTGGTGCATTCACGCGCCGCTTAGCAGCATCCTGCTCGTCGACTTCCCACACGCCCATCGCCGCGGACCAGTTCTCGAAATCCCGGTTCGGTATCCGGATGGCGATCGGAGAGCCCAGCGTCTCCCCTCCCCGTACGCCGGCGATGATGTCGACGGCATCGCTTTCGATCTTCATGCGACCACCGCGGCCGTAACCGTGCTGGCGGCGCTTCAGGTCGTGGTCGATCCGTTCGCGGTCGAGGATGAGGCCGGCGGGAGCTCCGGTGATGACGACGGTAAGTCCCGGCCCGTGTGATTCTCCGGCGGTGACGAACCTGAATCCGCTCATGCCTCGGCCTCACGAGCTCTTGCACGCTCCCGGACAGTCATGAGAACGATGCCGATGATGACGATGCCGATGCTGATGAGCTGGGCGAGCGTGAAGTCCCCGAAGAATCGGTCGTCCTTCGCGCGCACGATCTCGACAAAGAAACGCTCGGTCCCCAGGAGAGATCAGGAACAGCGACCAGATACGCCCGCGAAAGTAGTGGTGGTGCAGCACCCAGAGCAGAATTGCTGTAATCGCGAAGAATGTAAACGCCGTATAAAGCTGGGTCGGGTGAACCTGCAGGAGCGCATCTCCAGGGATGGAGGGATCGATGTCGACGCCGAAGGCTCTGAGACTTCTCGCCGTAGTCGGCGGCGCCCCTTTCGGAAAGGCGATTCCGACCCAACTGTCCGTCGGCCTGCCGTAGTCGTCGCCAACCAGGAAGCACCCGATCCGTCCGAGCGCGTAGCCGATCGCCAGGCCCGGAGCGACCCCGTCAGCGACGGTCAGGTAATCGTGTTTGCTCCGCAGCACGACGATGGAAGCGGCAACGAATCCGCCGAGGAGACCGCCGTACCAGACGAGGCCTGCGCGGCTGAAGACCAGACTCATATCTCCGTACAGGATCGCGTAGTAGATCTTCCCGCCCAGGATTCCGCCGATCACCGCGGCAATCAGGATGTTGGAGGCGAGCTCCTCATCGATGCCGAGCCGCCGGAACTCTCTGGTCATCAGCCAGGCTCCGACGAGGAAGCCGGCAAACATCATCAATCCGAAGGTCGTGATCTCGAAACTGCCGATCTTGATCAGGGTGGGCCACATATTCGGTCTCGTTCTCTCCTGGGGATTTGCGGACGACGGACCCATCAACCGGGAAACACGGAATGGTGTTCCTGATCAGCGTAGCGCCGCTTTGCAAGCGGCCGGGCCGCCGGTTTTCAACCGGCGGAGGAGATTCGGATTCGCAGGCGCCAGAGGAAGAGTCACGAACGATCTCGATCGGTGCGGACGATCTCATGAGCGCTCGATCGCAATTGGAGCTCGGATGTGCCGGTTTCAAACCGGCGGCCCGGCCGCTTTGCAAAGCGGCGCTACGCTTCTTCCGCGACCGGTATCGCGACTGGCTTCACTCCTGGCTTCGAGTACTTCCAGACGCGGCTGGCCCAGTTCGTCAGGCTCTCGATGACGTCGCTCGCCCATGGCAGGATGACGAGCGTGAGAAACGTCGAGCTGATCAGTCCTCCCATTACCGTTCGCGCCATGGGGTAGTACATCAGTCCGCTCACGGCGCTCGTCCCGAGGGCCAGCGGGAGAAGTCCGGTGACAGTCGTTGCCGCGGTCATGAGGATGGCGCGCATGCGATCACGGCCCCCCTGCAGGATCGCCTCGTGGCGGCCGATACCGGTCGCGCGCAACTGGTTGACGTGGTCGAGGAGCACGATGCCGTTGTTCACGACGATGCCGATCAGAATGAGCATACCGATCTGACCCATCATGTTCAGCGGCGTCCGGGTGATCGCGAGCAGCCATACAGCGCCGGGGATCGCGAGCAGGATCGAGACGAGGATCGACAGTGGCTGCGTGATGCTCTCGAACAGCGAGGCCATCACGATGTAGACGAGCAGGAGCGCGAGCAGCATGTTGATGCCCATCTGCGCTCCCTGCCCTTCCTGCTCGATGATCCGGTCATCCCACGACCATGAGTATCCGGGCGGCAGCTCGAACGCGTCCATCAGCCTGGTCACTTCCTGCTTCGCCTCGTCCCACTTCTCACCGTCGTAGGTTGCGCTCACGGCGACGCGGACCTTCCTGTTCTCACGGCGGATCTCTTCCGGACTGTTCACGACAGTGAACGTCGCGATGTCACTCAGTTTGATCTCCCCACCATCCTCACCACGCAGCACGATGCTCCGCAGATCTTCGAGATTCGTACGATCCTCCGGCTGCAGAGCGAGCCACGTCTCGACCTCACGATCGCCAGCGTTGAATCGCTGCAACCGCATGCCGCCGAGCGTAAACCCGAAAATGTCGGAGACGTTCTGGGCATCGAGTCCGCTTCGCAGAGCCTTCTCCCGGTCGATCGCGACCTGGATCTCCTGACGGGCGCTGCTCAGCGAGCTGCTCACGTCTTCGATTCCCTCGACCGTCTCGATTCTTCGCTGTGCCTCCTCAGCCAGTCCCTGCAGGACTCCGGTATCCTGGCCGAACAGCTTGACCGCAAAATAGGTACTGCTCCCGCCACTCTCGGAGTCGTCCTCGAAGAAGATGCGTGCGCCCGCAATCTCCGGAATCCCTTCACGGATCGCATTGCGGAGATCCTTCATCTGTCGATCCGACAGCCCTTCTTCCGAGAGGATGATCGTCGTACCCGCCTCATTCTCCCCGTAGTAGCTGTAGAGCGATCCGACCTTGAACTCCTTCTCGTTCTTTCGCAGGTATTTCTCGATCGTGTTGACCGCCTTTTCAGCATCGGACTTGTAGGTGAAGCTCGAGAATTCGTAGTTCAGGTACAGACGCTCGTTGACCGTCGCGGAGAACATACTGGTCTCGACCAGCCCCAACGCGAGGGGAACGATTCCAATCGCGAACAGAGCGATCACGATGAACAACATCTTGATTCGATGGAGCAGCGTCCATCGAAGAATCCGCACGTATCGCTCCTCGAGCCACGTGATCACCTTGATCGGCTTCGGCTTTTTCGGTCGCAGCAGGTGCGCCGACATCAGCGGGATCAGGGTGAGTGACGAGAAGAGGGAGCATGCGAGTGCCAGCGTGATCGCGAGACCGACTTCAGCGAGAAAGATTGTCAGATCGTTCTTCTCTCCAACGATCAGCGGCAGAAAGACGATCAACGTCGTCAATGTCGCGGCCGTCACTGCCACTGTCACCGACTGGGCACCCTGGAATGCGGCGGTCTTCCTGTCGGAGATGTCCCGGTGACTTCGATCGATCGATTCGAGCACGACCACCGCGTTGTCGACGAGCATGCCGACCCCGAGCATCAACCCCATCATCGACAGAATGTTGAGGGTCTTTCCCATGAAGAACATGATGCCGATCGCTGCGATGACCGAGAACGGGATGGTCAGCGACACGATCAGAGTCGAGTCGAGTCGTCTCAGAAAGAAGTAGAGAACGATGATCGCGAGAAGACCACCCACGGCCCCCGCTTTCTGCAGTCCCTCGATTCCGTTGGTGATCTCCCCCGCCTGGTCTTCCCACACGAAAAGATTGATCCCCTGCAGCAGCGGGTCCTTCCCGATATCTTCCTCAATGACCTTCATCGCCGCGTGGACGACGTCGACGGTGTTTGCCGTCGATTCCTTGTAGACCTCGAGGGCGATCGCGTACTTGCCGTCGAGATGGCGACCGTACGTCAGGGCGGGCTCCTCGTAGGTGATGGTGGCCACATCGCCGAGGCGAAGACCATCCTCCCTGATCACGAGCCCCTCGAAGTCCTCCACGGAGTCGAACTGCCCGAGCGCCCGAGCCGTGTAGCGCATACCGCCATCGCGTACCTCGCCCAGAACCATGTTGGAAGACGCGCCCTGAAGCTTCTGGATCAGCGATCCAACGTCGACATTGTGCGCATTGATCGCATCGATCGAGAGATCGATATTGATCTCCCTTGGGGCCACGCCACCGAGATCGACACGCGCCACGCCGGGGACCCGGCGGATCGGATTCATGATCCGGCTCTCGAGCAGTTCGTAGCTCTCCGACAGATCAACTCCCTGCGCAGAAATGCGTGCCTGGATGATTGGGATATCGGATGTGCTGAAAGAGAAGATGACCGGATCGGTAATACCCTCAGGCAAAGAAGGCTTGACCTGCTCGATCTTTTCGCTGACGAGCATCCGGACGACATCGAGCGACTGGCCCCATTCGAATTCCAGGAACACCTGTCCCTGATCGGCTGTGGCCGATGAGCTCATCTTCTTGACGTTCGGCAGCGTGGCCAGCACTTCTTCGACCGGCTTGACGATCTCCCGTTCGATCTGGCTCGGATTCGAGTTTGGATAGGCGATCTGCACTCCGATGAACGGAGCATCGATCTCCGGCAGAAATGCCAGCTTGATCCGGCTGATCGAAATGAACCCGATGACGATGACGCTCAGGAGAATCATCGCCGTGGTGACGGGCCGGTTGACGGCGAGCTTTGGCAGACTCATCGTGCGGCCTCCGGCGATTCAGTGCCGAGCGAGACCGGGAGTCCAGCGGGCTCGACCGGCTCCGCATTCAGATCAGCCTCATACACCTTGCGGTCGAAGATCGAGTAGACGACCGGAATGACGATCAGCGTGAGCAGAGTCGCCACCGACAAACCACCGATCACCGTGATCGCCAGAGGGGCTCGCAGCTCAGCGCCCTCGCCGATTCCCAGCGCCATTGGGAGCAGACCCAGGATCGTCGTGAGAGACGTCATCAGGATCGGACGGAGACGGTCCTGCGCCGCGTCGATGATTGCGCGGCCCTTTTCCTGTCCCTCTTCGCGCCGCTGGTTGACCGCATCGATGAGCACGATCGCATTGTTGACCACGATGCCCGCGAGCATGACCGCGCCGATCATCGCGACGACTGTGACGGAGTTTCCAGTGAGCAGCAGCGCCCACACCACACCGACCGCTCCGAGCGGAAGCGTGAAGATGATCACGAGAGGGTGGAGGAAGCTCTCGAACTGCGAAGCCATCACGAGATAGACGAGGAAGATCGCCAGCGCCATTGCAAACAGCAGCGAGTTGAGCGACCGGCTCATCTCCTCCTCCTGCCCACTGAGCATTGCGGTGACGGTTCCCGGCAGTTCCAGTTTGCGAAGCTGCTCACGAATCTCGCCCGACACGACCCCCATGTCGCGTCCCTCGAGATTTCCGGAGATCACACCAGCACGCTTCTGCCCGATCCTGCGAATCTCCGAGGGTCCTTCGACGAGCGTGACCTCGGCCACCGAGCCGAGCGAGATCGGCCGCCCATCGCGTTGCGCGACGATGAGATCGCGCACGTCGTCGACCGAAGCGTCTCCGATCGAGACCGAATGGACCAGTATGTCGATCTCGCGGTCTCCCTGCATGAACCTCGTCGCAACCTGTCCCTGAATCTTGCTGCGAATGGTCTGCGACACCTCGAAGAGATTGAGGTTGAGCTGGCTGAGCTGGTCCCGGTCGAAGGTGACCTGCAGCTCCGGATTTCCGAGCTCTGCGGTCGACTTGACGTCCACCACTCCCGGCGTCTGTTCGACCACCTGCTTGACGAGCGCAGATGCCGCGTGGATCTCCGAAAGACTGTCGCTGTACACCTCGACCTCGATCGGCGTGCGGAACGTAAAGAGTGACGGCCGCTCGAACTTGAAGCGCGACTCGTCCGTCTCGGAAAGCCGCGACCGGATCAGCGATGCCACGGCTTCTTCCTCCGCGGTCGACGCACCAGGCGCCATCTGTACATAGATACGGCCGCTGTTTTCCCCTTCCGTGCCTGTGTTCGACAAGGTCATACCCGCGCCGCCGGCTACGCTCGAGAAGGAGGCGATACGCGGGTCGTTCTCCAGCGATTCCTGTATCGAAGCAATGTAGCGGTCCGTGACCTCGATCGGCGTTCCCTCCGGGAGCTCGATGGCGAAACTGAACTCACCCTGCGAGAAGGCCGGGATCAGATCGAGCCCGAGTTGCGGCACCATCGCGATGGAGAGCAGAAACGCTGCGACGGCGATCGTCAGAACGAGCCAACGGGCCTGTAGCGACCAGCCAAGAACTCCGGGATAACGGTTCGATACCGATCCGAGGAGGGAATCGAATACGACCGCAAAAGGACGGGCAGCGAAGTTTGCTCCGCGCGCCAGCACGGCTCCGCCTCGACGAAGCAGCCGCAGAACCAGGGACGGGAACTTGAAAAATACCGCCCTGCCTGCTCTGCGAGCCTTCCCCCCACCCTCAGCGACGATCACCTCGTCCTCGGACGGCGTGCGATCTCGCAAAACCAGAGCGGCCATCATCGGGATCAGTGTCAGCGCGACGGCCAGTGACGCGAGAAGGGAGAACGATACGGTCAGCGCCTGGTCGAGGAACAACTGCGCGGCGACGCCCTCGAGGAACACGACTGGCACAAAGACCGCCACCGTGGTCAGAGTCGACGCGATGACCGCACGGCCAACCTCCGAGGCACCCAGCCGCGACGCGTCGAGCGCATTCAGACCTGCTTCCTTGCGCTTGTAGATCGCCTCGAGCACGACGATCGCGTTGTCGACGAGCATGCCGACACCGAGCGCCAGTCCTCCCAGAGACATGATGTTGAGGGTGATCCCGAACTGGTACATCAGAAAGAATGTGGCGATGATCGACAACGGGATCGAGACGCTGATGATCAGCGTGCTGCGAACGTCTTTGAGAAACAGCAGCAGGATCATGATCGCGATCAATCCACCGACGATCGCGTTGCTGAGCACCTCGCGGATCGAGGACTCGATGAACTTCGACTGATCGACTCCGACGATGACCTCGATCCCTTCAGGAAGCTCTTCCCTTACCCTGTCGAGCCTGGAGTGGATCGAGCGGGAGACCGAAACGGTATTCGAGTCGCCCTCCTTGTACATCGCGAGCTCGACCGCTTCCTTGCCACCGAACCGGGTGATGACGTCGCGCTTTTTGAATCCACGCTCCACGGTGCCGACATCAGAGATCCGGACATTTCTGCCGTCGCCGCCGATGAGCACGGTATCGAGGATGTCCTGAAGACCGGTGAACTCGTTCCGGGCGCGGACGAGATATCGCGCCTCTTCCTCGTAAAGACTTCCACCAGCCTGGTTGACGTTCTCACGGCTCAGGCGGTTGTTGACGTCCTGGATGGTGAGACCGACCAGCGCGAGCTTCCCTTCGTCGATCTCGACCTGAATCTCTTCCTCATAGCCGCCGTTGACCTTGATGGCCGCCACGCCGTCAGTCGACTCGAGATCTTTCTTGAGGACCTCTTCCGCAACGTAGCGAAGCTGGTAGAGATCTTCCCCTCCCGTCACGTACAGCCGGATGATCGGCTCGTTCGACGGATCGAATCGGAGGACGACTGGCTTAGCCGAGTCCCGCGGGAGATCGAGAAGCTCGAGTTTCTGTCGGACGTCCAGCGCCGCAAAGTCCATGTTGCGCCCCCAGTCGAACTCCAGGGTCACCTGCGACAGACCGGGTTGCGACACGGACGTGAGCCTGCGCACGCCGGAAACGATCCCGACGACTTCCTCGATCGGCCGGGTGACGAGAGACTCGACCTCGCCGGGCGCCGCGCCCTCGAACCGGGTCTCGACCGTGAGGGTCGGATAGGCGATGTCCGGAAGAAGATTGATCGGCAGACGGGTGTACGCGACGAACCCGAAGATCACGATCGCAATCGCGACCATCGTTACCGTGACACGGCGCTTGACTGAAAACTCGACGACATTCATGTCTGCTGGATCCTCTCGGTCATCTTTCGGGTCTGGCGGTCCGGCCTACGCTGCGTCGCTGAGGACCTTGATCGAGGCGTCGTCTTTGAGGCCACCCTGACCGGCGACGATCACCTGATCGCCTGGCTTCACACCCTCCAGAACCTCGACCAGATCACCCTCTTCGATGCCGAGCTTCACTTCCCGCCGTAGAGCCTTGCCATCCCTGACAATGAAAAGATGAGCGCTGCTGAGCTCTCGTATGACTGACTCACGGGGAACCAGGACGGAGCCGTTCCGCGTCTGTTTGACGATGTTGACCTGGACGAAGGATCCCGGCCGCACGGCCTCGGGAACTCCACTCGTCTCGACGGTGACCTTCACAGTTCCGGTCTGGCGATCGACCACGGGAGAGACCATCCGGATTCGGCCAGGGAAGCTCAGGGAGGGATCCGCTTTGGGGACGAGCTTCACTTCACGCCCCTGTGTCAGCAGCATCGCTTCCTTCTCGGGGAGGAAGATGTCTGCGATCAGCGGGTCGAAGTCGGTGATGGTGTAGATTTGATCACCGGGGCGGAGATGCTGGCCCAACTGGACCTGCCGGAGGGACACGACACCGCTGATCGGTGCCCGGATGACGGTCTTGCTCAGCCGGTACTCGGCTTCCGCGAGCTCCTGATCCGTCACGCGCCGCTCCATCGCGGTCTTGTCGAACTCGGTCTTGCTGATCAGCTCCGCGCTCCAGAGCTCCTGCGCTCGCGCGTGAGCTGCCCGGGCGTTCTCGGCACGCGCCCGGGTTTTGTCGAGAATGATCTGCTGCTCATCACCGACGAGCGTCGCCAGCACTGCTCCTCGGCTCACCCGGTCTCCTTCCTGGAAGTTGTAGCGCGAGACGAGACCTTCGGATTCGGAGAGAACCTGAACTTCGTTCTCCGCGGTCAGATTGGCCGTCGCCGTGATGTACGAGGAAATCTCGTCGATCCGGGCTTCGGTCACCTCGACCGGAACCGGCGACTTCTCGTCCTTCTTCTCCTCGTCGGTCAGCCTCTTCGCCGGCATCAGCCGGATCGGCGTTGCCGTTGAAGGAGAGAGCGATCGAGGCTCCGATCGCCAGAACCAATATGATACCGATCGTGATGAAAAGGCTTTTCCGGCTCTTCTTCTTCGTTGTCTCTTCCTGCTGCTCGAACATCGCGAATCCTCCGAGATCCCCTCGTAATTGGACTTGAGTGGTTCGGGTCTAGATACGCCGCAGGCGGGGCTTATGTTTCACGATTTGTGTTCGAATGGGCCCGTCGTTGTCACGGAACTGTGACGCGAGCTGGAGAAAGTCCTGAGTTCGACTTCGGCTGCCAATCATCAGCACGAAAACTGCACTGTCATTCCTGTAGCGGAGCGAGGAATCTGGGCGGGAGGATTGGCGACCTTCCCGCCCGTGCGGCAGAAGCCACAGCACCGGCGGAAGCTATAATCGGGCAATGTATCGTGTCACCATGGTGGCGGCAATTATTGTCGCGGTGTCCGGACTACCGTCGGCCACTGCCCAGGAACGAGTGCTTATCCCGCTACTCGTACGCACCGAAGCTGCCTTCGGGTCCGACTTCGTTTCACACCTTAGAATCTTCAACAGTAGCGAGGAACCACTGCGAATCGCGGGCGTGCAACCGATATGTCCGGTCTTGTGTGCATTGCCCGAGGTGACACTCTTGCCGAAGAGCACGTTCACGCCGGGTCTCCTCGATGGGGCGCCGGGGCGTGTCGTACGACTGCTCGACCACGGAAGGGGGTTGCACTTCTCTTTGCGCGTACAGGACTTGTCACGCCAGGGACTGTCAGCCGGGATAGAGGTACCCGTCGTACGCGAAGAGGAATTCAGAACCGGTGTCGTCTATCTCGTCAATGTACCGGCAGAGTCGTCAATACTGTACCGCAACATGCTGCGCGTGTACGCATACGAGCCCGTCGTGGTGACCGTCAGGTACGTGCAACCGTCGAACAATCTGGTATTGCGCGAGGAACAGTTAGTCCTGCACGGCGGATCAGAAGTGCTCCCCTACTACTCACAGACGACAAACTTCCCCGAAAGTCCGGAAGCGATCCGAGTGGAAGTGCACGACACATCGGAGACACCGCACGGCCTGTGGGCATTCACGAGCACGACCAACAACCAGACACAGGAGTTCACGATCGTCACGCCCCAGTGATCTCCGATGAAGACCGCGTTCCTTTAGAGCGCGATCGCGCTCTCCACCCGCCACGCGGCGACGCAGTTACTTTCGGTGTCGACCAGTGAGCCGACCGGCCGGAACGGACTCTCACCCTTCTGTTCAGGTGCGCTCCCAGCCGGCGGAGTGGCGGTACCCTGCTGTCACGTGATCGCGCGGCCGCGCTCCGCCGGCACCCGTGCCGGCGCTCCTCGGAGGGACTTCGGACGTCTTACCGGACGTAAGTCAGCCAGTCGTGCCGGTCCTCGACCTCGCCGCTGAGATGCTTGAAGAACAGCTCCTGGATCTCGGCCGTGATCGGTCCCCTCACTCCCTCTCCCACCTTCATGCGGTCGATCGACCGGATCGGGGTGATCTCTGCCGCCGTACCGGTGAAGAACACCTCGTCGGCGAGATAGAGCATCTCTCTCGGCAGTCTGAGCTGCTCGACCTGATAGCCGAGCTCCGCGGCCACCTTCACGACCGAATCTCGCGTGATGCCTGGAAGAATCGAAGCTCCGAGCGGCGGGGTGTAGATGGTCCCGTCGCGGATGACGAAGATATTCTCGCCCGACCCCTCGGAGACGTACCCATCAACGTCGAGTGCGATCCCCTCGGCATACCCGTCGAGCGACGCTTCGACGCGGATCAACTGGGAGTTGAGATAGTTGGCGGTAGCCTTTGCCATCGCCGGAAACGTGTTCGGCGCCATCCGGTTCCACGAAGAGACGCGAACGTCGACTCCCTGCTCGAGTGCTTCCTTCCCGAGATAGGCTCCCCACGCCCACGCTGCAATCATCGTCTCGATCGGACTCTTTTCGGGAAACAGCCCGGCAGCCCCCAGCCCGCGATACACCAGCGGCCGGATATAGCAGCCACTCAAGCCGTTGACGCGGATCGTTTCGAGACAAGCCTCCTCGAATTTCTCACGTGGAATCGGGATCTCCATCCTGTAGACGTGACAGCTGTCGTAGAGCCGGCGGATGTGATCGGAGAGCCGGAAGATGGCGGGACCGTCAGCGGTCTCGTAGCATCGAATTCCCTCGAAGACCCCTGAACCGTAGTGCACCACGTGGCTCAGTACGTGTATCGTTGCGTCCTCGAAGTCGACAAACCGGCCGTTCATCCAGATCTTCTTGATACTCTTGAACGGCATGGTGGAAACCTCCTCGACGCGCGGCTGACTTGTGGACGGACAGAATGGCATTCGGAGTATAGGTGGTGGCTGAAAACTCAGTCAATCAAAGCAGGTGTCTGTGGAACTGAGCGGTCGCACAGCCGTCGTGACGGGAGCATCGAGCGGAATCGGACGAGCCATCGCAATCGAGCTCGCGCGACGCGGCTGCAACGTCGCCATTGCTGCCCGTCGGGCCGACCGCCTCTCGGAGACCGCCACCGACTGCCGGCAGTTCTCGGCCGATGTGTTCGTGCGGCGTACCGACGTCACCTCACGGGATGACTGCTACGGTCTGATCGAGGAGGTCGAAGCACAGTTCGGCCCCGTGGACATTCTCGTCAACAATGCCGGATTCGCTCTGCTCGACCGGATCGAGTCGGCCGACGTCGAGGACGTACGACGGATGTTTGATACGAACGTCTTTGGGATGCTCCACTGCATCCAGGCCCAGTTGCCGTTCATGCTGGCGCGCGGCCGAGGCACGATCGTCAACATCTCCTCGATCACGGGGCTGATGGGAACGGCAGGCATGGGCATGTATGGCGCAACGAAATTTGCAGTGACTGGAATGACCGAAGCTCTGCGGGACGAAGTGCTCGACCGGGGGCTCGAGGTCATTCTGGTCTGCCCGGGAACGACGGAGTCGGAGTTCTTTATCTACGCGGAGCGGGGTAAGATCCCCGCGGCTTCGCGCCTCGTCCGGGGACTCGACCCGGAAGATGTGGCACGGGCCACATGCCGAGCCATCGAGCACGGAAGTTACCGGATCATCATTCCGACAACCGCACGAATGTACATGAGGTTCAAGGAGCTCGCTCCCCGCTCGGCACACTGGCTGATGAGGAAGGTCTCGTCGATAGTCGAAAGGAGAAAACACTGAAGAGACGTGCACCAGCGACCCGGTTCATTCTCGTCCTGATTCTGATCGGATTCGCGTGGGAGTTCTACAACGGCGTTCCCGATCGTCGGCGTTGGAACCAAGGCCGACATGATTGCTCTTTATCACTCGGGAGCGATCGTTCCCAATATCCCACAGACCGGACAGTGGTGGCGTCTCGTCTCCGCGATGTTCCTCCACATTGGTCTGCTGCACCTGCTCTTCAATTCCTGGGCTCTCTACCAACTCGGCGCACTCTTCGAGATGATGTTCGGAACGAAGCGCTTCGTCTTTACCTACGTGATCACGGGCATCGTCGCATCATTCGCGAGCGTTCTTTTCACCCAATCGATCGCCGCAGGCGCAAGCGGTGCGATATTCGGAATTCTCGGCGCGCTCATCGTTGCCATCAGGCGCTCGCCCCGCTGGCGGAACGAGAGCTGGACGAAGGGATTGTTCCAGCAGCTTCTCTTCTGGGCGGGACTCAACATCTTCCTCGGTTTCAGTTATCCCGGCATCGACAACGCGGCGCACCTCGGGGGGCTTGCCGCAGGTCTCGTAGCCGGACTGATCCCTCACGATGTTCCGCCTCCACCGCCTCGGGAGATGGTGATCGAGCACCGTTGATGAGATCACCTATGCAGGCCAGGACAGACGGCTCGAACCGAACGAGCTGTCGACCTGGATTTTGTGGCGATCCAGCAGTGAGCTCGAATCCGACCGGAGCTGCGACAGAAGATCGGACGGGGTTGGCGATTCACCCTCGAAGATCGCAACCCATCCGTCACGCCCGCTCTGCTTGACCGCGTAGAGAGCATGGTCGGCAATGTCGAGTACCTCCTCCCACGTAAGGCGTGAGGGGTCGGCCGGTTCAAACGGAAATGGAGCGAGACCAGCCGAGCAGGTAAGGTGGACGATACGATCCTCTCCTGCGTCGAATGGCTCGGACCGCACTTCCTCCATGATTCGACTCAGAATCAGGGTTCCCTCCGTACGCGATGCCCGGCGGGCGATGATGAGAAACTCTTCCCCGCCCCAACGCACAATCGTGTCGGTATCACGAACACTTCTGGCGAGGACGTCATGGAATCTCCGGAGGACCTCGTCACCGATCGCGTGACCGAAGCTGTCGTTCACGCTCTTGAAGTGATCGATGTCGACGAGGATCAACAACAGTTCATCCGACCGCCTCGTGGACCGTGCGACATGGTCCGCTTCCGCCTGCAGGTAAAGTGTGACCCATCTGCGGTTCCTCGCGCCGGTGAGTGGATCGGTCTCACTCATGGCGGCGAGGGCGCGGTTCGCGTTCGCGAGATCACGATTGCTTTTCTCGAGATCCCTGGTCCGGCTCCTCACGATTTCCTCGAGCGTTCGTGCCCTGTGGCGCAACGCCCTCATCCGCCAGTAGACCGCGCCGGCGATGATGAACATCACGAGAATGAGGTAAAGCGTGATCGCCCACCACCGCATCCAGACCGGAGCCGCAACTTCGATCATGAGAGTGACCGGCCCGTAGTGGCGGCCTCCATCATCAATTGCCTCGGCCTGCAGCTCATAATCTCCCGGCGCCAGCGATTCGAGCTCGATCCGGGAATTCGAGCTCCAGGGATGAGAATCAGGCCCGTCGGCTGCCAGCCATGCTCGATACTGCGCCGATTCCCCCCCGGACAGATCAACCAGTAGCAGCTCCATGCTGAAAGAATGCTGGTCTGCCCTCATCCGATACAGGTCCGAGGGCGGTACCGGATGATGGTCGATCTCAACTCCCCTGACAGTCAGAATTGCAGGAGGATCTGGATTCTCGACCGCCGGATCGAAGATCGCCGCGCCGAGAGGAGTGCCCGCCCAGATGCGGCCACGACTGTCCCGCATCGTCGCGCCGAAATTGATCTCGTTGCTCGGGAGACCCTGCTCCGTCGTGAAGATCGTCGAGGATACCGGCTCGAGCGCCTCGTTCAACTCGATGCGCAGCACGCCGCGGCTCGTGAACAGGTAAAGGCGCCCCTGAGAATCTTCCTCGACTCTGTACACAGTATTTCCCGGAAGACGAGGAGCGGACTCGTCGGTGAGACTATGCCACTCGAACGGCTCTTCGAGTGAGGTCCAGGCAACACCTCCTCCGGTGCCCACCCAGAGTTGCCGTCGACCGGCGCGCTCGTGCACGTGGAGCGATCGCACCGTCTCATTCGGGAGTCCGTGCTCCGCGGTGAATACCTGCAGATCGCCACCGTCGAGAAGCACGAGTCCTCGGTTGGTGCCGATCAATACGACATTGCGATCTCCGAGGCGCACCGGAAGAATCGCCTCGATCCGATCATCGCTCAGGGCTGCCGCTTTTCGGAATCTTCCATCTCCCCACACCCAGAGACCTTCTCCGTACATGCCTGCCCAGAGTCGTGTTTCGTCTCCTTCGTGCTCCTCTGCAAGGGCAACCACAGATCCTTTCGGAAGTCCCCCTTCGACCGGGAGCCATGTCTGACCATGGAGCTCGAGCAGACCGTTCTCCGTCCCGGCCAGAATGCGCCCGTCGGCGGTCTCCATCAAAGCGAATACCGAGGCGGAAGGAAGAACGACCCTCCACTCACCACCCTCTAGGCGAGCCAGACCATGAGTCGTGCCGATCCAGTACGAGGGACTGAGCTCGCTGCCGCTCTCGAGAAACGAAACGACGGACCGGTCCGGCAGGTCGGCGGGATCAACGGTCCGCCAGGAACCGATGCCGATCTCGGCGATCCCGCTGAGAGTGCCGGCGTACACATGCCTGGGAGATTCGTTGGCGGGCCATGCAAGGAGGCTGAAGACGAAGTTGTTCGACAGGCCATCCGAGACGTCGATCGACTTCCAGCCGGAGTCGTCGGAGATCCAGATACCATGTCCGGCCGTTCCGACCCAGAGACTCCGGGCACCATCGTCGGTGATCTCGAGAAGGGAATGAACCGCGGCATCACCGAATTGCTCCAACCCCCGACGCTCCCAGCCCCTCTCCGACACTGCATAGAGCCCACGCGATGTTCCGGCAATCAATCCTTCCGAGCTTGAAAGAAGAGCCGTGACGGAGAGCTCGTCGAACGAGGGGGGCGTCTCATTGCTCCACGACCCGTCGGCGTAGCGAAACAGTCCTCCCGGACTGGCTCCGAGCCACAATGCGTCGTCAAACGCTGCGGCCGACGTGACTTCGAAGCCGTGGAGATCAGGAATCGGGTAGAAGCGATTCGCTTCTCGATCAAGGATCGCCGGCCCGCCCGTCGTGCCCACGAGAAGACTCGACGCACCATCGAATTCGACCTCCGCGACAAACCGCACCCGGTCCGACGGAAGACCCTCCGCAGTCGCGTACCGGCTCCACTTACCATCGGCATGACGATAGATTCCTCCGCGCTCTGCACCAACCCACACCGACCCTTCATGGTCTGTGGCAATGGCGCGTGGCCAGTTCGACAACGAACGCTCGGGAAGGGGCATCGTGCTCCACCTCGTGCCATCGTAGATCGCCAGTCCTTCCCGCGTCGTGACCCACAGCCGGCCCAGCGGACCGATCGTCATTCTCTCGATGGAGTTCTGAGGAAGACCATCCCGATCGGTGAATACCCGGACCTTTCGCTGCGCGAGCTCGTAAGGATCCTCGGCCGGATGAACTGCAACCGAAGCAACGCCCATCAGCGTCACGACTACGAGGCGTCCGAGAGGAGTCATCGAAGCGACTTTACATGAATTTCAGCTCAGGTACTGCAGGCAATTCGCTGCAACTCCGCGACGAGTCCCGCCTGACCGCGCTGTCGTTTCACCGCAGCTCTTTCCCGTCGAGCTCGTATGGCGGATCCACCCCATAGAGACCGAGAACAGTGGGATAGATATCCGCAATGTACGGCTCCCGGTCCGTCTCGAGCTTACGGTTGTAGAAGAAGATGCCTTTTACGATCTCCGGATCGAGCGAACAGTGGTCCCCACTCCAGACGTTCGCGTTTTCTTCGAAGACATTCTTTTGCACACCCCCGAGAGAGGTTTGCCAGGAGACGCGATACCCCTCCGAGTTCGAGACGATCAGGTCCGGGATGAGATTCGGATCGAACACACGATACGCCTCCTCGCGTGTGAAGACGCGTGAGACTGGCCGCCGCCCATTTTCCGGATCGACCATAGCCTGAAGCTTCTGCTGGAGCTCGCTCTTCAGATCGTCGTACTCAGCACCAGGCTGGACAATGCCCTGGGACTCGCGTCCAGCGAGATTGATGTAGATGTCGCCGAGACCGAGAGCGTACGCCCTGGTCTTCGACCAGTCGACGTTCTCCCAGAATTCGCCATGGTCGAAGAGGACCTCGAGATTACGCTCTCTCGCCTCGACACCCGTCTTGAGGCCGAGGTAGCCGTTCTGCACGAGCCAGGTGTTGTAGTTGACCGATTTCCGCCAGGTCGAGAACCCGTGATCGGACAGGACGATCAGTGCCGCGTCGTGGCGCTCGGCCGCGGCCATCGCTTCCCCGACGATCTGGTCCATCAGTTTGTAGGCGTCGAGAATCGCGTCACCCCACTCCGCCGCGAGCTCTTCGTCGTACGCGGGATGTTCGGTATCGTGGAGCCGATAGAAGACGTGCGCCACACGATCGGGGAACTCGAAGCAATGAATCAGCAAATCGCTGTCCCCTTCGAGGAAAGAGTTGAACAGCCCGCGAAACTGCGCGACCGTCCACTCGAGGTCATCCCAGAACATCTGCTCGTCCGCAAATCCCTCGGAGATCGCCCAAGTGTCGATTCCCCAGCCGATGGTCTTGAATGGCCCGTGCTGTTCGGCCAGCTCCGGCGCCCAATTCTCGGGAGTCGTCACGCGCACTCCGGGGGGAAGGCTGCGCGGATCAAGATTGATCGGAGAGAGGTAGAGATTGATCTCCGGCTGCACTGAAATGAGGTGGAACCTCGAGATCCCGTTTACGCTGACGACGGAGCTGAAGGGGAACTCGAAATTCACCCAGTCACTCCACTCTCCCGGGCGCATCGTGATGGTCTGGCCGCTGACCGCAATTTCGATGGAGCCTCGATCTTCGGCCACCGTGATCGTCATGGGTATGCTGATGTAGGGAGGGTCGTCGAAGAGTTTGTTCGGCGGTCCCTGAATCTCGACTGGAAGCTCACCCCGATTGTCGATGAGCTGCACGACGTCGATCGAAAATTCATTCGATGAGCCTCGATTGAAGTTGAGCTCCGAGGTGAAGTAAAACGGCTTTCCGACGCGGGCGGATATGTCGGGGACGCCGAGACCGGACAGCAGATGACCATTGTCGAAGTCTTTTGCGGGGAAGGTTACGGGAACCCGCGAGACAGTGGCCTTGACCCCGCTGCCGGCAAGCGCTTCCCACATCGGAATCCCCTGCTGTCTGTTCGTCACGGTGGGGCGCTTCGTCGGAATGTTCTTCTCGATGAAAACACGCGCCAGATGGCCGGCGGCGAGCGCGAGGACGACTGCGACGACGAGAGCGGCTTTCTTCGGCAGGCGGAAGAGACGGAGTACGACAAAAGCCAGACCGAAGGCGAGGATCACCGCGACTCCGCCGCCGGCCCACCGGTTGGCCTCCCCGAACAACAGGGGCTCCGTTCCCTCGTCGAAGGCTGCAAAGACCGGCAGATACGTCTCGGGATCACGACGTAGAAAATCAAAAATGCCCGTGCGTCCCGGATCGATGCCGGTCGCGAAGGTGGACCACGAGACCGGCGTCTGAGCGGGAATTGTCGGTCTCAGATGCCGGAACGTTCCCTGCTCACGGAGGCGCGCCATGTTTGGAAGCTGCCCCTCGTTCATCCATTGCTCGGTGAGATCTGCATCCACACCGTCGAACCCGAGGACTATCACCTTCGGCTTCGGGCTCTCCTGCGACACGACCTGGCCTGCAAGCGCGATCATCGCGAGTGCGATGGCCAGAGCAAGAGCTCCTCCCTGGATGCGACGATTCATTTTGACCCCATAGAAGAATTGAAAATTGAAGGTTGAAAATTGAAAATGAGAAAGTTCACGCAACGCCTCCACGTCGAGCATCGGCAGCGAAAGGCTTCACCCAGCGGTCCTGTGACTCAGGACCCGATCACCAATAAGGTTGTCGCCCTGAACTGCAGATGGTGCCGCTTCGAGCTTCCAACGGAGTCAACATGATCCGTCAACCGAAATTCTTCCCGGTCCCCCGGCGGCTTCGAATGAACCTCTTTGGCAAAGTGCCTGAAAGGCAAGGATTGTCATCCTGAGCGAAGCGGCGAACATCGGCATGAAGAACGCCCATGGAATTGTGACGTTTCCCATTTCCACAGGTTCGGCTCTCATTTTCAATTTTCAATTCTTCTCCCCATTGGCATCTTCCTTGTAGCCTCCGGGGTACGATTCCCATGATGAAACGACCTCTGATCTTCTTGTTCCTCGCGTTCCTGATCACTGCCTGTGGCGAGAAGGAGGTGCTTCCTCCGGACCAGCGGCCGCTGAGAATCGCATTCGACGGGAGTCCGACCAATCTCGACTCACGGGTCGGGAATGATCAGAACTCCGGACGGATCTTTGATCTGATCTACATCGGCCTCGTCCATGTGGCGACCGACGGCACGTACGAGCCGGTCGTGGCGGAGTCGTGGGAGATGCCCGACGACACGACGATTGTCTTCCACATCAGGCCCGGTCTCGTCTTCCATGACGGCTCGGCACTCACCGCCCGCGATGTGAAGTACACCTATGACTCGCTCATGGCGGAGGGCTTTCCCGGAGCGAAGTCTTCGGGATACGCCGATGTGGCTTCGATTGAGACGCCGGACGATCAGACCGTGATCTTCCACCTCGAGCAGGCGAACGCCGGAATCTTCGACAACCTCACGCTGGGAATCATCCCGGAAGGATCCGAGACCGACGTGATGAAATCCGCGCCTGTCGGCGCTGGACCGTACGAGCTCGTCGAATACAGGGTGGACGAGCGGGTGATCCTCCGTGGCTTCGAGGACTACTGGAAAGGGCCGCCAGGCATCATGGACGTCGTGATCCGTGTCGTTCCCGATGCCACGACACGGATCCTCGAGCTTCGCAAAGGAAGCATCGACTTCGGATTGAACGCCGTGCCGTACGACGCGGTGAAACTCTTCAAGCGAGTCGGCGGGATTCAGGTGATGGCCGAGCCGGGCTCGCAGTACCAGTATCTCGCGTTCAATCTTCGGAATCAGTACCTGAAGAACCTCCAGGTCAGACAGGCGATCGCCCATGCGATCGACCGTGATCGAATCGTGCGCGACCTTCTTCTCGGTTTCGGCGCCGTCACGAACTCTCTATTCCCGGAGGACCACTGGGCCCACGCCGATGGTCTCGTCAGCTACGACTACGATCCGGAAAAAGCGAAGCAACTGCTCGATCAGGCCGGCTATCCCGATCCGGATGGAGACGGGCCACAACCTCGATTCACTCTGAGCTTCCGTACCTCGACTGACACTGAGGCGAATCTCCAGGCGCAGATGGTCCAGCAGATGCTCAGCCTGGTCGGGATCAAGGTCGAGATTCAGTCGAATGAGTTCGGCGTCTTCTACGAAGACATCTCGAAAGGGAACTTCGACATGTTTTCCCTGAAGTGGGCGGGACTGAACGACCCCGATTTCTACACCTACATCTTCCTGAGCGAAAACATGCCGCCCACCGGCCTCAATCGGGGCTTCTACGAGAACAGCCGAGTGGACGAACTGATCGAGTCAGGCCGCGTCACCTACGATCGCGAGCAGAGGAAGGCGATCTACGACGAGATTCAGCACATCGTCGCGAAAGAATTGCCTTACTACTCTCTCTATCACCGCTCGAACGTGGCGGTGATGAAGGAGGGCCTCCGAGGATTCCGGATGTATCCCGCGGGATTTCTTCTCGCGCTCGATGAGATGTACTGGGAGGGAGACGAGGATCCACGACCCGACGTACCGCAGGACAACGAGGAACTGCAGGGGCCTCCGGGAATGACGGAGGACGAAGGCGTCGCTCCGGATTCGCCTGAGCCTGACATCTAGCGCGCGCTGGAGGGCAGTTGAGCACGAAGCGCCGGCTTGCGCCGGCGCTTCATCATTCAGCCTCAGTCCAGTACGGTTTCGATGATGATCGAGCAGACCTGGTAAGGGTCCATGTTCGCGGCGGGCCTCCGGTCTTCGAAGTAGCCCTTTCCGGCTTTCTCTACGTGCAGCGGGACGCGGATCGAGGCCCCGCGATCTGCGACACCCCAGCGATACTCATTGATCGAGCAGGTCTCATGAAGCCCTGTGAGCCGCTCCTCGTTGTGAGCTCCATACACCTTGATGTGTTCGGCGTGGCGCTTCCCGAGCTTCTCTGCCGCGTCGCGAATGGCTTTGATGCCCCCATCCTCACGCATCTCCCTGGTCGAGAAGTTCGTGTGGGCTCCAGCTCCGTTCCAGTCTCCCTTGACGGGCTTCGGGTACAGCGTCGCGCTCACGTCGAACTCCTCACCGATCCTGTAGAGGAGCCAGCGACCGAGCCAGATCTGATCGGCAACCTCGAGAGGGGGAAGTGGTCCCACCTGAAACTCCCATTGCGCCGGCATGACCTCTGAGTTGAT
The DNA here is from genome assembly GCA_963829355.1 of uncultured Acidobacteriota bacterium. Lineage (GTDB taxonomy): Bacteria > Acidobacteriota > Thermoanaerobaculia > Gp7-AA8 > JAHWKK01 > CAWHHZ01. The sequence goes on along the minus strand of CAWHHZ010000021.1, from coordinate 321,465 downwards.
CCCGTCGATCGCGATGCCAGCATCGATACACGCATGAAGGTGCGCTTCGACCACCTCACGACCATACACCTCGTCGGTACCGACGCCGCAGTAGTATCCGCCCTGGGGAGCAGGAAATCCTTTCTCCGGCCAGCCGAGCGGCTGATTGCCGTCGAACAGCGTGTACTCCTGCTCAATGCCGAAGATCGGCTCCTTGTCCTTGTGCTTCTCCACGACCTCGCGGAGACGTGCGCGGTTGTTGCTCTCGTGCGGCGTACCATCCGGATTGAAAACTTCGCAGAGAGTGATCACATTGTCCGACCCGTGGATCGGATCGCGGAGCATATGAACCGGCTTCAGAACCAGATCGCTGTGCCGCCCCTCGGCCTGATACGTACTCGATCCGTCGAAGCCCCATTCGGGCAGGTCGGATAGATCCTTGATCGGCCCCTTCAGAACTTTCGTTTTCGAGCGCAGCTTTGCGGTCGGCTTCTGACCGTCGATCCAGATGTATTCGGCTAATACTTTCTCCACGTCTGATCCTCCTTCTTGCAGTGAGCGGGTATGGGTTCGTGCCTTCTCGATTTCATCGCGTCCAGAAAACAGCTCCGCAGGACGACGTGCGCTGAAATGGGCAAGACGCGCGCCGGACAGTCCTCTGAATTAGGGAATGGAGACCCGCTGACATCGGGGGCGTTTTCGCCTACTGTAAAACTTCGCCAATCTGATGTCGAGAGTAAAACGGCGCAATGGACGGCGGATCTCCGAAGGCGACTTACGCTCTCACCCGGGAACCGGTACGGCACCGCGCTGGTCTATGAAGAGCCGTCCCTTGCCCGCACTTTTTGCCGCATACATTGCCGCGTCGGCACGCTGCAGGAGATCGCTCTTCGCCGCCTGGATCTCAGCCGAGCTCGATGGTGTCTCGGAAATGGCGAGACCGACAGAGGCAGTGATCAGGCCCCTCAGATTCAGCGCCGGAACTTCCTGGCCCTGTGCGGTGCTCAGAAAACTGTGACCGGCAATGACATCCACTGCAAGAGATGCCACGCGACGCGCCTCATCGAGTGTGCTGTTCGGAAGAACGATGACGAACTCGTCTCCACCGTATCTCGAGATCGTGGCACGGACATCGACGGTCTGGGCGAGCAGAAAACCGACCTCGCGGAGAACCTGGCTGCCGGCGAGATGACCATGGACGTCGTTGACGGACTTGAAGTTGTCGAGGTCGAGAAAGATCAGAGCGATATTTCCCCCTTGCTCGATCGCCGCCTCGAACTCCTGGTTCAAACAGAAATGCAGCCACCGGTCATTGAACAGTCCGGTCAGATCATCCCGTTTTGCCAGCTCATGAGCGCGGCGCGCATCCAGGGCGTTCTGGAATGTATAGGACGTGTAGCCGGCAAAGATCTCCAGCAGCAATTTGTCGCGCTCCGTATATCGCTCCCCATCCTGGCGATTGATGAGCTCGATCACGCCACACACGGTTTTTCCGAAGTAGATCGGCACACATACGATCGAGCGGGCTCGGAATCCGAACTCCTCATCGATCTCTCCGGAAAAGTGATCATCATTCGCGACGTCTTCTGAAAGATAAGGTTTTCCTGTGCGGTAAACCTCCCCGGCGATACCCTCCGAGGCCGACAGAGGCCTTCCCAGAAGCGCTTCGCTCCCCGCCCCGAATGTGGCGATGAAGCGAAGCTCGTTCTTCGAGCGGTCCCGATGCTTTCTCTGCGGATCGTCGAGCAGGATCGAACCCGCCTCGGAGGGGACGAACTCGCTCGCCTTCCGAAGAATCTCGGCAAGAAGCTCGTCGAGCTTCAGGTCCAGATCGAGCGCCATCGCCGCCTTGTATCGTTCGAGAAATCTCGAGAGCTCGGCGGGTGGCAGGCAGTGGTATCGGGTCATAGGTCTTGCGGAAGGTCCTTCGACAACCTCTTCTCCGAGTGTGAACCGCTGATTATAGGGATCGGAGGCACTACATGTCATTCCGAGCCCTGGAAGATGGTCCATCCCGCTCGCGGAAGAGACGGAGAAATGTCATCCTGAGCGCAGCGAAGGATCGCGTACTTTACCGACTGTCGGGACGGAAAGAACGCGTCAGTCAGGACGTACCCGATCCTTCGCTGCGCTCAGGATGACAGCGTTTCTTACACTGCCGATTGCACAGAGCTGCGCTCAGAGGCTGTCCGCGATCCGGCGCGCGATCAGCCCGTACGCTTCGCCGTTGGGGTGGAACCGGTCAGCCGAAAGGCGATCGTGCGTGAGAAAAAGATCGGAGGTCTGTACGACCACGACCGCGGGATCGCTCGAGAAGCGATCGATGAGCTGAGCGTTCCACGCAGCAACGAGCGACGAGAACCGATCTCCCTGCGGCGATTCCACGAAACGGATTGTAAAGCCCGAGAAGGTAAATGGTCGACGTCCGGATTTGCCTCACGAATGGACCCGACCACCTGTTTCAAGTCGGTCCTGAATGGCATCTGTCACCTCCGCGGGGTCTTCCGGGATCGACTCGGCCGGACCGAATTCGTCCCGCTCACCGAAGAAGTCGTTCCCGCCGATCGAAACGAGGACCAGCGAGCTTTTCGAGATGAGGCGTCTCACGCTGGGCCGTTCGATCTGCGCCATCAGATCCTCTGTCGTTGCGCCATTCACCGCCAGGTTGGCGATCTCATGCTCCGTTTCCCGGTCGTGAAGAATGTCACTGAGCCGTCCCGCCGATCCCTTCGCCCAGCTCGTCACCCGTCCCACGCGCAAGAGAGTCGCCGAGAAGCACGATCAATTCTTCCCGCTCCTCCGATTCGAGCTCCTCTTCGCCCGGCGATGTTGCGGCGGCGGATGCGGGCGACTCGCGAACGATCTCCCCCGCATCTCCAGACATCCCCGTCGCAAAGCCCCACGCAAATATGGCTGAGACTGCAATGCCGGTCACGAGAGGGAGGTACCATGTCAGAAGGCGGCGCATGAACCGAGAGAACCGTCCGCTGTGAGGTGGCTATTCTTGAGTGAACCGATTCTGCAGGTCAGAAACATTTCGAAGGTCATCGGCAAACGTCTGATCGTCAATGATCTGTCGTTCGAGGTTCGCCCCCGGGAAGTGTTTGGCTTTCTGGGACCGAACGGAGCGGGCAAGACGACGACGATCCGCATGCTCGTCGGGCTGATACGACCTTCCTCCGGCTCCATCACGATTGGTGGCCACGACATTTCATCGGAGTTCGAGCAGGCAATCCGTTCGATCGGATGCATCGTCGAAACGCCCGATCTCTACAAGTTCATGTCCGGCCGCGAGAATCTCGAGCATTTCGCGAGGATGCTCGGACCGATCGATCCGGCCGAGATCGAGCGGCTCGCCGAGCTCGTCCATCTCGACCACCGGCTCGAGGACAAAGTCCGAACCTACTCCCTCGGAATGAGACAGAGGCTCGGCATTGCCATCGCGCTTCTCGGATCACCGCGGCTACTGATCCTCGATGAGCCCGCAAACGGTCTGGATCCCGCCGGAATGCGCGAGATGCGAGAGCTGATACGGCGGCTGGTGGAGGACCAGGAAGTCGCCATCTTCATCTCGAGCCACCTGCTCGGGGAAGTTGAGCAGGTGTGTGACCGGGTGGCGATCATTCACCGGGGCGAATTGAAAAGGATCGGATCAGTTCAGGATCTGATCGTCCACCAGCAGAGCATCGAGCTCCATGTGAACGACATCGAGCGCGCGACCGGCTTCGCTTCGGAGCAGGGCCTGGATTCCACGAGTGACGGAGGAGACCATGGTGATCACCGCTGACGATGTTCAGAGCGCGCGGCTGATCGAGACGCTGATCCGGAACGACGTCGTCGTCTACTCGGCAGCTCCGCGGCTTCCGACACTCGAACAACTGTTTCTCGAAGCGACCGCCGGGGAGACGGTGGACTGATGCGATTCCCTGCTCTTGTAAGAAATGAAACACTCAAACTGATCCGCAGAAAGCGGTTCATCATCGTGCTGACGATCATGTTCACCGTGATCTGCCTGATCGCATACGGACAGTACCGGCAGCTCGAGAGGCGCGGTGAGCGCGACTGGCGTATCACGGCCGAGCAGCGCATCGCCCGCTACGAGAACATGCTCCGCCGAGGACAGATCAACGAATCGTGGGCGCGTTCGCTCCGCGCCGAGACGGACCGGTTGCGCTACTACCTCGATGCCGACATCGATCCGGAGGCTCCGACCGCACCCAACTTCGCCCGTAACTTCGCGAGTGCCGCCAGCTTCCTTCTGCTTCCTCTCCTCATCGCCGTTCTCGGTAGCGACATCGTGTCAGCGGAAGCGGCGGAGGGTACCGATAAACTTCTGCTCACCCGGCCGGTGAAACGGTGGAAGATACTCGCGTCAAAGGTCACTGCTCTGGGTCTTTTCACCACCATCACGATCTTTCTCGGGGGCGCGCTTTCCTGGCTGGTCTCTTCAATCGCGCTCGAGCCCCGAGGCTGGGCTGCTCCTGTTTTCGCGGGATTCCAGTTCTCTCCGGATGGCCTCGAGTTCGAGCAGATCCGTGTTCTGCCACTCTGGCTCGACACGATCATTGCCTACGGGCTGGAGTGGTTCGCCCTGCTCTGCGTCGCAGCGCTCGCGATCCTGCTTTCCGTGATCTTCCGCTCGAGTGCCGCATCGATCGGTACGATGCTGGCATTCCTCATCGCTGGTACGATTCTTACTCGGGTGAGTCCTGACTGGACCGCCGGAAAATATCTATTTGTTTCCGGATTGCCGCTGGCAGCGTATTATTCGGGGCAGGCTCCCCCGTATGAGGGAATGAGCCTGGTTTTTTGTGTAACATTGCTGGCTGTATGGGCCATCATCGCGCTGGTGATTGCCTTCATTCAATACACGAGGAGGGATGTCCTTGGCTAAATCCTTAACTCTTATCCCCCTGGCCGCCGCTCTTCTTCTGATTTCGTGCGCAGGCGCGGAAGAACCCGTCATTGACCGCCCCGAGCTTCGCGACGCCATCGCGATCCGCTACGTGGTACCCAACATACTCGACGTTCGGGCGCAGCCCCAGCCGACCGCTGAGGTCGTCGCCTCCTTTACGAGTGGTGAAACTGTCTCCGTTCTGGAGGACAGGGATGGATGGTCCGAGATCCGCCTGGTCGGAAAGACCGGCTGGGTGCCGAGTGATCAGATCGTGGATTCGAGGGATTCGTTTGTCTCGACTCCGGAGATGGCGCGGTTCCGTATACCGCCGACCAAAGTCCCAGCTCCCGGATCCAAGGGCGAGATCGTCTTCGAGGTGTCCGTAAATAAGGAAGGCACGATCACAGCAGCACGGCCGATCTCGAACACCACTGGAAGCGCCGCTCTCGAATCGCAGAATCGCCAGGCACTGCTCAAGGCGCGATTCTTCCCGATGATCGACGAGAATGGGCAGCCAATGGAGTTCAAGTACGAGTACCGCGTCAACTACTGAACGCGACCGTACCCCCCGTAGCTTACGGCTCGCCAGACCCCGGTCTGGCGAGCTCCCGCTTTCTCACGAACCTTCCGCCAGCCGGTCTTCTTCATGACAGCTCACACGGTTCAGTGATCCCCGCCACCGAGTCCTGTTACATTCCGTTCTAGTCTCTCTCCAAAGCACAATCAGTTTCGGGAACTCTCATGAGTGCGGACTTCGATCGGCTAATGGATTCGATCCGGACAATGGAGGAGTCGATATCTCAAATCGACGCTCGCCTGTCCCGTGTCGAACAGAACATGTTCGAGCAGGGAAGCGCTGTGCCGGAGCCCCGGCCGGTCGCACCTGTTTCCAGCTCCGCGGCTCGAGTCCAGCCGGAGCGCCCGCTGGAGTCCGACACCGTCGAGTTGAAGCGTCAGTCGCTAGTCAGTCTCATTGGACGGAGCCTCATCGTCATCAGCGGCGCCTACCTTCTGCGAGCGCTCACAGAATCAGGAGCTTTCCCCGTCACGATTGGAGCCCTCTGCGGACTGGCCTACGCCACAGCCTTCATCGTGAGGGCCTTCAGACAGTCGGAGTCAGCAAGGGTGAGCTCGACCTTCCATGGCGTGACTGCGACGCTGATCGCGATGCCACTCGCCGTCGAAACGGCGGTGCGCTTCGGCCAGATGAGCGTCGAGCTGGCATACGCCATCCTTCTGATCTTCGGGGGTGTCGTCGCAGCAATCGCGATTCGGTCGAAACTCCAGCCATTTGCCTGGTGCGTTCAGAGCATCACTGTCGCAAGCCTCATCGCATTGCTGGTAGGTTCGAAGAGCTTCAGCCTCGGCATGTGGTCTCTACTCGCGGTTGCGGCCGGATCGATGGTGCTTGCAGAACGCTTCGGAAATCGCGGCTTCATCATCACCCCCGCCATACTCAGCAACCTGCTGGCGGTGCCACTCGTCAATCTCGGCCTGGTCGAACGCGCGCCCCCCGGAGCGGCGGTTGCCATCATCACGCTGCTGGGATTCGTTGCCGTCTGGATCGGGATCGTGATGAACGACGCCAGAAGATCTCCGAACCGACCCGGTTTCCTTCTCCTCGCGCACATCGCTGCCGTTCTCGTCCTCGGTGCCGGCGGCAGCCTCTACGTAGGCTATCGAATGTCACTGGAGTTTCTCTTTGCTCCGATCTGCGCCGCGATTGCGATTGCGACGGGGATCTACGCGTCACGGATGGTGATCAATGCCGGAGACAGAGATCGACGAAGCGTCACCTTCGTAACTCTGACTTCGCTGCTGGTCATGGCCGTGACGGCATCGATGCTCGGTCCGATGATGAATGCGATCACCTGGCTCATACTGGCGACCGTCAGCTTCCTCCTCGCCCGGTCAGGCCACAGACTTCTTTACGAGTCCTCGACGCTCTTCATCATCGGTGCATCGTGGGGATCGGGACTCTTCCGGTGGGTCGGCGAAGCGCTCGTGACCATTCCTGACGCTTCGGCCGTGCTTCCCTCCGTGGCCGCGATCGTGGTCATCGTTGCGTCACTGGTCTTTCTCCTCGCCGCAGACCCACCGACGGGCGGAAGAGGATTTCACCGATGGGTAATCAACGCCGTGACGTCCCTGATCGTCGTCGGTGCTGCAATCGGATTGGGGATTCACCTTCTCCAGGTGAGCCTTCCACTGCTGGGCTGGGCCGCTGAGGACGCCGGAGCCGTAGCCTCAGCCAGAACGATCGTTCTCTCGGCGGGAGCGATCTTGCTTGCGTGGCTGACACGTTACCCGCGCGCGAGGACGATCGGATCGCTTGTCAATATCGTGCTGATTCTCACTGCCGTTCTGATTGTACTGGTGAATGTGAGAGTCGGCCGGGCGGCTACACACGTCCCCGCATTTCTGGTTTACGGCGTGGCGCTGATCGTAGCCCCCGCGCTCAAGCGAAAGAGTCTTGCTCTGCGTGCTGATGTGGAGAGCAGCCGCGTTGACGAACAGCCCGCGACGGCACCAACGTAGTGATCACTGCGCGAAGAGGCCGGAGGGGCCCCGGTTCAGGCGGTTTCCAGCGGTCTGCAGACGCGCCCTCCTCAGAGACGGCATTCGCTCCGGGAGCCTCTCAGAAATAGCCGGAGTAGTCGCGCCGTTCTTTCGCTCGAGTACCAATATCGCAATCCCAGCCGGATGCACCCGACCTGGGGCATCCTTTGACCTTAGACAACGGCTGCGTGCCAACTCGCGCCGATCGGAAACTACATGCAATTCAGAGACGACATCAGAAACGTGGCGATCATCGCTCACGTCGACCACGGAAAGACTACGCTCGTCGATGCTCTTCTGCGACAGAGCGGCGCGATCCGCCTCAACCAGAACGTCGGCGAACGCGTCATGGACTCGAACGACATCGAGCGTGAGCGCGGCATCACCATCCTCGCGAAAAACACGTCGATCCGCTACCGGGTCGATGAGAAGGACGCCCTGGGGCATGCGCCTCACCACGAGGCAATCCCGACCGCAGGAGGACATGAACTGCCGGCCGACTTCGTTCACCCTGACGAGGTAAAGATCAACATCGTCGACACGCCGGGTCACGCTGATTTCGGCGGTGAAGTCGAGCGAATTCTGTCGATGGTGGACGGCGTAATCCTCCTAGTCGACGCGGCCGAGGGACCGATGCCGCAGACCCGCTTCGTTCTGAGGAAGGCGCTCGGACTCGCACTCCTTCCGATCGTCGTCATCAACAAGATCGATCGCCCCGACGCGCGATCTCACGAAGTCGTCAATGAGGTTTTCGATCTGATGGTCGAGCTTGGCGCTTCCGACGAGCAGGCCGACTTTCCGGTACTTTTCGCCTCCGGCCGCGATGGATACGTCCGACTCGATCCCGACGACGGCAACGACGACGTCCGTCCCCTTCTCGATACCATCCTCAAGCGCATCCCGGCGCCGATCGGCAATCCGGATGGTACCTTCCAGCTTCTCGTGAGCTCGATTGACTACAACGAATACGTCGGCCGCCTCGCAATCGGCCGTGTGGCGCGTGGCACGATCCGACAGGGAGTGGAGGTCCTTCGTATTCTCAAGGACGGAACTCACAAGAGAGCACGGATCTCCAAGTTGACGGTCTTCGAAGGCCTCACCAAGACCGAGGTCACGCACGCTGCCGCGGGAGAAATTGTCGCGATCGCGGGGTTTGCCGATATCGATATCGGCGACACCCTCTCCGACCCGGCGAACCCCGACCAGATCGATCCGGTCGCAATTGATGAGCCGACAGTCTCGATCCAGTGGATGGTGAACGATTCCCCCTTTGCCGGACGCGAAGGGAAGTACGTCACGTCCCGCAATATCCTCGAGCGCCTTCAGAAGGAAGCACGCAAGGACGTCGCACTCCGCATCGAGGAAACTGGCGCACCGAACCAGATCAACGTCAGCGGACGCGGAGAGCTTCATCTCTCCATCCTGGCCGAGAACATGCGGCGCGAGGGCTTCGAATTCGCTCTCTCGCGCCCTCAGGTCATCACGAAGGAAGTCGACGGTAAGCTCTGCGAGCCATACGAAGCCCTCGTCATCGACATCGACGAGGATCACCTTGGACCAGTCATGGAGAAGCTCCAGTCACGCAAGGCCGAGATGACCGATATGATCAATCCCGGCACGGGACGCATCCGGGTCGAGTTCCGCATTCCGACCCGCGGACTCTTCGGCATCCGCACGGAGTTCCTCACGGAGACGCGCGGCACCGGACTGCTCTACCACACCTTCCTCGAGTACGGTCCACACCGCGGTCCGGTGGGGGGACGTCTCAACGGCGCCCTCGTCAGCAAGGAAGCAGGCGACGTTACAGCGTACGCTCTCGAGCAGCTCCAGGAACGGGCTGAGCTCTTCGTCAGACCGGGCGACAAGGTCTATGGAGGACAGGTCGTCGGGCAGAACTCGAGAGACAACGATCTGGTCGTGCAGCCGTGCAGAAAGAAGCACCTGACGAACATGCGCGCGTCCGGTTCCGACATGGCCGCTCAGATTACTCCGGCGCGCATCATGTCGCTCGAGCAGTGCCTCGAGTGGATTGACGAGGACGAGCTCGTGGAAGTCACACCCCACTCGATCCGGCTGCGAAAACGGATCCTCGACCACAGCATGAGAAAGTCGGCCGAGAAGCGGGAAGTCACGGCGTAGGAAGATTGGCCGCCCTTCACCACCACATGTCATCCTGAGAGGCTGTGAAATAATCCAGCGTGCCCTGTGCTGGTGGTGCTTACGGTTCGAGCTCAAGGAATGAGGAGGAGTCGCGGTGGTTCCTCGGTGACGACGAGTGACGCGGAGATCGGGCCGTAACCACCACCAGCCCAAAGGGTTACGGGCGGGGCGTCGCCGATCGCGTTGTCGCAGTTCCTTTCCGATGAACCACATCGCTGCGTCACTGCTTCGCGCGCTCGAGACTCGCCGCGCCCGTAACGCAGGGTACGCTGGATTCTCACAGCCTCTGAGCGGGGGAATCACAGCCCCGTGTTTTGAGACATCTGGAAGTGGGGTCATCCTGAGCCGCCGGAGCGCAGCGGAGGACGGTCGAAGGATCGCGTCCGGCCCTACTTTCAGGACGGAAAGTACGCGACAGTCAGGACGTACCCGATCCTTCGCTGACGCTCAGGATGACAAGTTCTGTTGCATCCGCTCCTGGCGGACCGCCGAGTCCACACGTGCACCGGGAGGCAAGCCGACTGGTCTCGGACGCAGCCGTTCCACGACGTCGTCCTGACCCGCTTCGAGCAGGAGCGTGAGCTGCGTCAGCCGCGCCAGACGATCGACCCACGTACGCGCATCCCGCTCGTCGAGACTATCGAGCGAATCCAGCATCACCTTCGCCTCGGAGGGCCAGTGCGAGCCGATCCAGTCGAGCAACGGCTCATGGGCGCGTTCTTTCTTCGCCGCACGGAGCGTGTCGAGCACCAGAATGTTGGTCGTTCCCTCCCAGATCGGCAAAACCTGAGCGTCTCGCAGAAGTCGTGGAAGCGGAGACTCTTCGATATACCCGTTGCCCCCGATCAGCTCCATTGCTTCCGAGACGAATCCGACGGCGACTTTGCCCGTGACGGCTTTGACCATCGGCGTCAGAATCCGCAACCTCAGTGCGGCATCGCGATCACCATCGTCGAGCTTTCCCAGCGTATCGATCGCTTCAAAGGTCAGCAACAGGTTCGCCAGATGCTCCGCACGCAGATCCTCGAGCGTCTCCTCGGCGAGAGGATGCGATGCGACGGGGCGGCCAAAGGCCATACGCTCTCTCGCATACGACTGCGCCTCGAGGAGTGCACGCCCCATCACGGCCACCGATGCCACCGAGTTGTAGAGACGGGAAAGGTTGAGCATCTCGACGATTGCGTCGAAGCCTCCGACCTCTTCCGCAGCGACTCCGTCGAGCGTGACCTCACCGGTCGGCATCGACCTCACACCGAGCTTCTCCTTGAGTCGATCAATCGTCACGTCACTGCTCTCTCGTGGCAGGATGAGATACGTCCGGATCCCCCGCGTACCCGGCGCACCACCCTCCGGCCGGGCCGTCGCGAGGACCGCCTCGGCATCAACGTTCGAGCAGAACCACTTTTGGCCATAGAGACGCCACTGCCCGTCGTCGCCACGTCTCGCGACCGTCTCATTCGAACCGACGTCCGATCCGCCGGCGCGCTCGGTGAGGAACATCCCGCCCGTCCAGACGCTCGAAGGATTGGTCGAGGTCAGTCTGGCAATGGCGCGCTGCGTGTTTTCGCCGTTGCCATACCTGCTGAGCACGCGCGCCACGCCGTCGGTCATGCATACCGGGCAGTAGAGACCCATCTCCGCCATGGCGAAAAGGTATCCCATTCCAAAGCATGTGAGCTGCAGCGTTCGGTTCGACCGGTTCGTCCCCTGCTCGTACTTCAGACCGATCATTCCGGAGCCGTAGGCGATCTCCTCCATCCGCCTGTAGGCGGGGTGATACTCCACGTGATCGACTCTCTCCCCTCGCTCGTTCCACTGGAGCAGACGAGGCCCTTCCCGATCTGCGATCTGCGCGAGACCACTCGCCTCGTATCCAGCGAGACGGCCGATCGACTCGAGATGTGGCCGGGACCATTCGAGATCATCAGCCGAGAGCTTTGAGACCAGTAGCGCACGAAGAGAAGCGGAGCTTTCCCAGTATGACACCGAAGGTGATGGGGGAATGTGCTGAGACTCGGCCGCTTGCATCCGCTTTTCCTTCTTCTCTGTTTCAATCATGATTGGGACCTCCTTCCGGTGGCAGCGCTCGGGCTCGAGCGATGCACGCCTAGATAGAAAGATGAGCGCGCAACAGTGGCGCGAGCTCGTCGGGCGGTAGCGGCCTGCTGAAGAGAAATCCCTGAATCGCATCGCACCCTTCCGCGGTCAGGAACTTCTTCTGTTCCTCCGTCTCGACGCCCTCGGCAATGACGTTCATGTCGAGTCCTCTGGCCATTCGGATGATCGCGGCGACAATCGTGGAGCTCGATTTCCGCTCCGGCACGTCCAGAAGAAAATCACGATCGATTTTGAGAGTATCGAGACGGAATCGGCGCAGGTAGTTGAGAGACGAGTAGCCCTTGCCGAAGTCATCCATCGAGATGCGGATCCCCATCGCCCGCAGGTCCTGGATCATTTTGACGCTCCAGTCCGTGTTCTGAACCGCCATCGACTCGGTGATCTCCAGCTCGAGAAGCTCGGGACTCAGAGAAGTCCGATCGAGAATCTCCGCGACCGTCGAGACGAGACCGCGATGCTGAAACTGTCTGCCGCTCAGATTGACCGCGACCCGCACGTCCCCCATGCCCGAGATCTGCCACTCTCTCGCCTGTTCGCACGCCTGCTCGAGAACCCACTCCCCAATTTCGAAGATGAGCCGCGTATCCTCGGCGATCGGGATGAAGTCGGAAGGAGGGATGAGGCCGCGCGACTGATGATGCCAACGGAGCAGCGCCTCGAGTCCGATGATCCGTCCCGTCTCGAGGCTGACCTGTGGCTGGTAGTGCAATCTGAACTCGTCCCGCGCAAGAGCTCCTCTCAGATCCCGTTCGAGCGTCAGCCGCTCCATCGCGCGGTCGTTCATCTCCGGAGTGCAGAGCTGATAGTTGTTCCGGCCGAGCGATTTCGCACGATACATCGCGCCGTCGGCGTTCTTGAGGAGCGTGTCCTCGTTCTCGCCATCCTCGGGAAAGATGGAGATACCGATCGACGTGGTCACGTACAGTTCATGCCCCTCGATCTCGAAGGCACGCGACACGACCTCGAGGATCTTTTCCGCAATACGTCCGGCGTCGTCCAGGGACTGGACCTGTGAGATGAGCGTGAACTCGTCCCCACCCATTCGGGACACCGTATCCTCGCCACGCGTGATTGCCCTGAGCCGCCGTGCAACCCCCTGGAGCAAGGCGTCTCCCACCGAGTGGCCGAGGGTATCGTTGATGAACTTGAAATTGTCGAGGTCGAAGAACATCACCGCGACGGGAGAACCGGTTCGGCGCGCATGCGAGAGAGCGACTGACAGCCGGTCGAGAAAAAGCATCCGGTTCGGCAGCCCGGTCAGCGGGTCATGGTACGCCTGATATTCGATCCTTGCCTGCGCTTCGCGACGCTCACTGATGTCGCGGGAGACCGAGATGATCTCCAGCACCTGGCCACCGTCCGGAGCGAAAATCGGCCTGCACGTGCTCTCGAGCCATACGAACTCTCCCGCCTTATCGCGGATCCTGTAGCTCACTGTGATGACGTCTTCTTCCTCCACGACAGACTTCTGCACTGCGGCCAGGGTCCTGCGGTCCTCCGAGTGAACCAGGTCCCCTATGTTGCGACCAACCAGGTCCGTCGCCTCGTACCCGAGAATGGATAAAGACGCCGGCGAGACGTACATGAAGATCCAATCGGGAGTGAGCCGGGCGATCATGTCGGTGGAGTACTGAGCCATGAGGCGATAACGCTCTTCGCTCTCCTGCAGAAGCGCCTCCGCCCGCTTGAACTCACTGATGTCGATCAAGGTTCCCTCGACAGTCAGCGACTCTCCTTCGGCAGCGTCCAGGAGTGTCGCATTCTCGAGCACCCACACCGGAGCGCCATCCTTCTTCTTCAGACATACCTCGACGTTGGTGATCACACCCTTCGTCGTGATCTCCCGGACGTATCGGTCCCGATCCGCGGGGTCGTAGTAGGCGTCGACCGCGGCCGTTCCCATCAGCTCTTCTCGTGAGGAGTATCCGAGAATCCGGGCGCACGCGTCATTACCATCGAGAAACTTTCCTTCATGAAGAGTGTTCCGGTAGACCCCGGCCAGGTTCCGCTCGAAAAGAAGGCGGTACCTCTCTACGGATTCACGGAGCGCCGCTTCGGCGTCCCGCTGCTCAGTGACGTCGCGAAAGCTCCACACCCGCCCGACCGGGCGGCCATCGAGAATCTGGGGAACCGAGTACTGCTCGACTGCGCGTCCATCCCGCATGAGAATCAGGTCGCGCGAGACAGCGGTGGGATCCTGATGCAGCTCGCGCCATCGCTCCAGGTAAGCCGCGGGGTTCATCACGTTGCGCAACGCCGCCCTGAGGATGTCCCCGTCGTTCCCCGACGAGAGGACTGACTCGGAGATATCCCATATGGCGGACAGACGCTGGTTGTGGAGCTGAATCGTACCGTCGAAGCCGATCACGAGAACCCCATCGGCGGTGGACTCCAGGGTGGCCTTCAGGAGAGACAGCGAATGCCGGACATCGCGCTCGGCCCGGTCCCTCTCGCCCACGTCGCGCGCCACGACGAGAACTGCTCGCTCCCCTTCGGCCGGAAAGCGACTCGCCGTCACCTCGACAATCACCTCGCGCCCATCGGTCGCGACGAAGCGCTCGCGTGTGCCTCGGACCTCATGGTCCTCGGCGAGAATCTTTTCAATCCTCTCTCGCACTGCGGGTCGATCCTCGGGATGGAGAAAATCCAGGACCGAACGTCCGACGATGTCCGCTCTCGACGCGACGCCGAGAAGTCGTGCCCCAGCGGAATTGATGAACCGGATCTCCCCAGCGTCGTGAATCAGAACCAGATGCGGAAGCAGTTCCACGAGCTGCCGGTGTCTCAGCTCACTTCCACTGAGAGCTTCCTCGGTCCGCCGACGCTGAAGGACATTGACGATCATCTCGCCGACGATCCTCAGAAGCGTCACCATCCGCTCAGGCCATGCCTTGAAACTGCGGACTGCATCAAACCCGAGGAAACCGATCAGCTCCTGGTTGAGCACCATCGGCACGACCACGAACGAGCGAATGTCCTGGGACTCGAGGAGATGCTTCTCGAATGATGCTTCCTCCGGGAGGTTCTTCAGCGAATCGACCGCGACACTCTCGAGCGCATTCAGCCTCGACATCAACCACGGCATCGAGCCGGCCGGGATCTTCTGGAGATGATCGATCTGCGGCTCGATGCCAGGTGCGCACCATTCATGGGTGTTCGTGACGGTCCCGCCAGAATCCGCGGAAAAGACGTAGGAGCGGTCGACGCCCGAAAACTCGCCGATTCTGGCGAGGGCCTCATTGATGACAGTATCGACTTCGGAGAACGAGATGTTGATCAGGCGGGTCGAGAGAGAGGTCACCAACTCCTCAAACCCGAGGAAGTAGCCGATGCTCGGGCTCCTGGAGTCCCTGTCCTGCTGGTTTGTCACCGCATCACTCACCGTTCACGCACGTATCCCCGATCCGTTCTCCGTAGGTCTCAGTAGTAGTGCTTTTTCCAGTAACTGCCCCGTCGCGAGGAGGCACCCCACTGCGACAGCTTCTTTCCCGTACGGCCAGCATTTGCCGCGGGCGCGCTGGGGGTGAAGATTCCCGCCCTCTTGCTCGCCGCATCATCGAGCGGTGAGCGGCTTCCGCCGATCACCTGGGACGACCTCGGCCGGCCCGTCTCGGGCTCGACTCCCGCCTTCATCGCTTCTTCAGCCGTCGGTACACTCAGTTCTTCTGATTTCTTTTCTGACATTCGGTGCTCCCTTTCCACGCTCACCATCCGCGGGTCGGCCGCCATTCGGCGACGACCTCATCCTCCCGTAGAACGTAGTAGCGGTCATACATTGCGGCGGTGAGACACGAGTGATTCTCAATGATACGCAGTTTATCCCCGATCCGGACTTCCCGCAGGATCGCCGGATCAGTGACTTCGATCTGCCCATGCTCCTGCGAGAGCGAATGGAGTTTCATGGCCGGCTGCATCCGTCCTTTGAACACCACCACGCCGTAGGTCGCCCTCTCGGGGTGATGCGCACCAAGATCCTTCGAGAGTGCCAGGGCGCCCGCATCGATCACGATCTGCCGCCGGTCCGGATGAATCGCGATTATCGACGCCAGTACCGACGCGGCGCAGTCGGCCCAGGTGCACGCTCCGATCGAGGCCTGAAAGGCGTCGAAAAAAATATAGTTCCCGGGACGGATCTCATCGACATCACTGAAATCCTCTCCGACTGCGATTGTCGGGGTGGACCCGACACTTCTGATTCCGCCGCCGGTGCCTGCTGCCTCCGCACGTGCTGCCGCCTCGATCACGGCTCTCTTTTCATCGGCGGCGATCAGCGCGATCTGATCGCGCCCCTCAACGTGGTACGAGTGGCCGGCGTGAGTGAGAAACCCTCCCATCCGCAGTTCCGGCGAGCTTGCGATCAGCCGGGCGAGATCCATGACGAGTGGTCCGGCGGGATCGACTCCTGCGCGATGATAGCCACAGTCGATCTTGATCATCACCGAAAGGGATTGCCTGCGCGACGCGGAAGCTTCTGCCGCGGCTCTCACCGTATCAGGATGATCGGCCAGAATACGCAGAGCATCAATTCTCCGCTGCAGGTCGAGAACCCGATCGAGCTTCGATGGTGCGAGAGGCACGGCATAAGTGATGTCGCGGAAGCCCGCGTCCACATAGAACTCCGCTTCGGCCAGTGTCGAAACAGTGATTGGTCCTGTTTCGCCGCCGAGTTGCAGACGGGCACCCTCGATCGTCTTGTGCGTCTTCACATGGGGGCGGAGCAGTACCTGTGATGCTCTCGCCTTCGCCCGGACTCGTGCACAGTTTCTCTCCACTGCATCGAGATCGACCAGAAAGGCAGGGGTCGGCAGGTCGTCGAGAGTCGCCACTCCCGCATTGTAACGTCTGCGGTCGGACGTGGCTGATACCGGTCTCAGCGGTAGCGGAGGTCGATCACTTTGCGCACGAGGTCCTTCGCTCCGTCGGGGAGCTTCTGGACCACCGTGTTGAGCGCCGAGGAGTCGGAGCCGTGCTTGAAGCACTCGCCGCAGCGGGGAAGACCGGAGAGGTCGCCCGCCTTGAAGGCCTGGTACATCTTCTCGAAGCGTTCACTTTCGATGATCTCGGGGAGTGTCTGCTCACGCAGATCTCCAATCACCTGATCGCCATGGGCGTCGTAGCAGCAGTGTGTGACCCGCCCGTCCGCGTAGATGACGATCCAGTTGAAAAAGCTTCCCTGAACGCATCCATAGAACTTGCCGTGAAGATCAGTCTCTTCGTTCACGTCGAGGCCTTCACACGTTTTCTCGATGATCCGCGCGTTACTGTAGTCGCGGATGCGGAACATCGCGCGAAAATCTTCGACTGTTTCGTCGAGCGTCATCCGCGAGCGCATCTTCTGAATCTCGATCCGGATCGCGTACCCCTTCGCGAGCTCCAGAAACTCCCGGGTCCGCTCGACGACAGCGTTCCAGTCGCCGCCGGTCCGCAGGTGCGGGTACACGTCGGGATTGATCGAGTCGAGACAGATCCGGAGCCGCTTGAGGCCCGCATCGAGGATCCGCTGGCCGATCTGTTCAGTGAGAAGGACACCGTTGGTCGACAGACTCGCTTCGGGGAAGAGACGAATCGCGTCGTCGACCCGGTCGTAGAGGAGCGGCTCGCCCATCTCATGGAGCCACTTCAGCTCGAGACCCATGCCGTGGATCTCGCGCTCCGCCTTCTCGACGAGCCACCACTCCATGTCCTCATACGGCCGTCGCAGAACGGGAAGGGGACACATGCCGCAACGGAGGTTGCAGCGAGAGGTCAGCTCGAGGCCGACTTTCATTTTCTTTCTGTTGTATGGAACTGCCAAGGTCAAGACTCCGGCCAGAAGTGGTGGGATGCACCAGATGGCTCGGGATTCCGAACGCCCCGGCAAGGCTGGTTGTTCCGAAGGAGGAAAGAGAAAAAATGGAGACGCGGGAAAATCCCGCGCCTCCACCGATCATGTCACCAGCGGAAAGTCACACCGGCGTTGACGGAGAACCCGTCGAGATCGAGGTCGACCGTATCCTGGAAGAGGTCGGGAATCTGGTCCGGATCCTCCACGTCATTGATGTCGTCGGGATTGATACTCGCCTGGATCTTTCGATAAATGCCCTCGGCAAAGAAACCGATGCCGCTGTCCTGGGCAGTGCGGAACCCGACCACACCATAGAAACCGGTCTCGTCATCGAGGCTCGCAAAGTCGGAGTCGAGCATCACGTAGCTGACACCACCACCGACATGGACCGTATCGGCAATCTGGTATGTCACACCCAGGTCGATCGGAATCGCCTCAGCGTCCTGCTGGTCGAAGAAGTCACCCGGTGCGTCGATCTCGTCGACCAGGTCCTGGAGCTCGGTCCCGAGCTCCGGGTAGTAGGTTCCCCGCAGCTCCATGCCGAGAGGACTGTCTCCGAACTGCCAGCCCGTCCGCACACCCGCGCCCCACGAGCTGTCGAAATCGTCTGCGGTCATGTAGCTGCCGAAGACGTCAATTTCCGCGGCTCCGGCGGGTAAGGCAACGGCTAGAGCGATGCATGAGAATGTAACGAGAAGTAGCTGTTTCATGAATGAGTCCCTTTCTTGAGGCTTGAGTTGTGAATGGCGGAGCGGTATCCCGCGCTGTTCGGATAGACGGCATTGCCAGAGTCACGCCACATTCTATAAATAAGTTTTCGTGTAACCGAGACGCGACGCCCGATGTACAGCAGGAATGAACGTGAGAATAACCACCAGTGAGAGGGGTTTAGACGAAGACGATAGTCCGCTTCGCTGGTTCCCATGAGAAAACTGCTTCTTCTGTTCCTCCCGATCCTTGTCGCCCCGTCCATTTCCGGCGCCGGTGTCGACGGGCGTGCCAATCGTCTGATCAACGAAAAGAGCCCCTACCTGCTTCAGCATGCCTCCAACCCGGTCAACTGGTATCCATGGGGCGAGGAGGCGTTCGAGAAGGCTCGGAGTGAAGGCAAGCCAATCTTTCTCTCGATCGGATATTCGACCTGTCACTGGTGCCACGTGATGGAACGGGAGTCGTTCTCAAACCCGGATATCGCCCGCCTCCTGAACGAAGGCTTCGTCTCGATCAAGGTCGATCGCGAAGAACGGCCCGACATCGACGCGATGTATCAGGCATTTCTGACCGCGACCGGAAGTGACGGCGGATGGCCGGCGAACATCTTCCTGACACCGGAGCTCGAGCCTTTCTACGGAGGTACGTACTTTCCGCCTTCAGACCGGCGAGGTCAGGTTGGTCTCGACTCCATCATTTCCCGCCTCACGACCGCCTGGAGCGATCATCGCGATCAGGTGAAAGCGACGGCGGAACAGATGAGCGCCGCGATCGCCTCTCTGAGCGCTCCTCGTTCCTCTGACGAAGCTCTCGAAGAAACCCTCGTCACCACCGCCTTCGAACAGCTGAGCTCCCGATATGAGGAGAACTTCGGGGGCTTCAGTCCCGCTCCGAAATTTCCGCAGCCTTCGATCCACGAGTTTCTTCTTCGCTACCACGTCCGGAACCGCAACGATCGCGCGGCTCAGATGAGCCTCTCCACGCTGCGAGCCATGGCCGCGGGCGGACTCTACGACCAGCTCGCCGGGGGGTTCCATCGCTACTCGGCCGACGACGAGTGGCTCGTCCCTCACTTCGAGAAGATGCTGTACGACCAGGCGCAACTGGCGAACATCTACATCTCGGCGCTGCAGTTGACCGGAGACGAGACGTTCGAACGTGTGGCCACCGAGACTCTCGATTTCGTTCTCCTGTCGATGAGATCACCGGAGGGGGGCTTCTACTCGGCTCTCGACGCCAGCAGTCTTCCGAGGAGTGGAGCCGGTGAGAAGCGCGAGGGTGCTTATTACACCTGGACTGCCGAGGAGGCCTCTCGCCTTTTCGACGAGAATGAGTGGCCGCTGATAGCGGCCGCCTACGGGATTCAGGACTCAGGCAATGTAGACCCGGCTCTCGACCCCGGCGGAGATCTCGCGACACGTAACGTGCTGAGCCGGCGTGTTTCCGTCGACGAGCTCTCGAAGCGATTCTCCCTGCCGCCCGCGGACGTCGATGCTGCGATCGCGACTGCGAGAAAGAAGCTCCTCAACGCACGCGCCGGGCGGCCCGCTCCATATCTGGACGACAAGATACTGACGTCGTGGAACGGGCTGATGATCAGCGCACTTGCGCGTGGATCACAGGTCCTCGACGACGAGCGTTACCTGGCTGCTGCCCTGGACGCGGCGCGATTCGCCGAGAGACGGTTGCGCAGCGGAAAAGATGGGCATCTGTGGCGCCGATGGCGAGACGGAGACGCGGCGGTCGATGGCTTTGCCGAAGATTATGCGTTTCTCATCGCGGGCCTGCTCGACCTGTATGAAGCGAGTTTCGATCTTCACTGGGTGGAGCTCGCGCGCGATCTTCAGGAGAAGCAGGACGAGTTGTTCTGGAGCGGCGCGAAGGGGTACTACTCGCTCACGGCGCAGTCAGAGAACTCCCCTGTAGTGGACGTCCCGGGTGACGTTGACTCGGTTCTGCCTTCCCACAACTCCGTGGCAGTCATGAATCTCTCCAGGCTCGGTCAATTGACCGGCACCGAGGCATGGCAGGAAAGGTCCCGCACGATTCTCACCGCTTTCAGTGGCACGCTGCGCTCCAATCCTCAGACGATGCCACTGATGATGGCCGGGCTGTCGAGCTCGCTGTCGAAGCCGAAGCAGATCATCATCGCCGGCAGCCGGTCTTCGACGAACACCCGTCGGCTGCTCAGGCTCGTCCACGAGAGATATCTGCCAGACCACCTGCTGATTCTCGTCGACGGAGACCGCGAGCAGAAGCGGCTCAGCCGCTGGATGCCTTTTGTAGAGTACGTCCAGCCGATCCAGGGCAGAGCCACAGCCTACATCTGCGAGAACTTCGTGTGTAAAATCCCTTCGAACGACACGTCGGTGATCCGGCGGCAGCTCGATGGCCCCCCTTGAACCTTCGGTCGGAGGAGCACCAGAGTATCGCAAGCGAACGATTGACGGCTGACCCGGCTGCACGCCGATTGCTATAGTCACTCTCACAGCCCGCGGCCCATAACCACCTCTAAGGAAGCCAGTCATGACGTCACGAATGCCGGCCGTGTTCTTTGGTCACGGGAATCCTCTCAATGCCATCGAGCGCAACGCCTGGACCGAAGGGTGGAAGCGCATCGGCCGGTCGGCGGGCAAACCTCGCGGTATCGTCTGCGTGTCTGCGCACTGGTATCTCCCCGGCACCGCCGTCACGGCTATGGAGAGACCGCGTACGATCCATGACTTCGGCGGCTTTCCACGCGAGCTCTACGCAATGGATTATCCAGCTCCCGGAGACCCGGCGCTCGCACAGCAGGTCCGGCACCTTCTCGATCCGGTCGAGGTCCGACTCGATCAGGAGTGGGGTCTCGACCACGGCACATGGTCGGTTCTCTGCCACGTCTTTCCCCATGCAGATGTCCCTGTCGTGCAACTCGGCATCGACGAGACTCGGCCTGCCCGCTGGCACTACGAGATGGGCCAGCGACTGGCTCCCCTGCGTGAGGAGGAAGTTCTGGTAATCGGCAGTGGGAACCTGATCCACAACCTCCATAGCTACTCGTGGGGACGCCATCCGGCCGATCCGTTCGACTGGGCAGTGCGGTTCGAGCAGAAGGCCCGCAGGCTCATGACCAGCGGAGACGTTCAACCGCTCGTCGACTATGAGTCGCTGGGCAACGACGCCAAGCTCGCTGCCCCCACCCCTGAGCACTATCTCCCCCTCCTCTACGTCCTCGGCGCTGCCGAGCCGGAAGAGGCGGTTTCATTTCCTGTGGAGGGCATCGACGGCGGATCCGTCTCCATGCTGACTGTGCAGGTCGGCTGACATGAGCACCGTCATCAGACGGCGCATATCCCCCCGAGCCAACACGACCTCCACGCGACGTTGAATCTCCATGAACCGCCGGGTTCCGAGGATGTCTTGATGGCTCGTGAACATGCGACGCGGAGGAACGACCGACAGAACTCTACTCCACGAGCTTGACGTCGATCTCACCGAAGGTGACCGTCAGGCTGACTGTTGTCTGGCCTGACGGATTCGCATACGTCGCTTCGCCCGGGAACAGACCCTGCCGCTCCTCGGTGACGCGTCCGAAATCTGCTCTGACTTCGCCCGCCCGGGTACGCGCAGACAGATCCTTGACTCGGGCCTTCGGAAGCTTCGCGCTGAGTTGACCAGCACGCAGATCTGCGATCACATCTCCGAAATCGCCGTCCAGCGTGACGCTTCCATCGCGCTGCTGGACCTCGACGTTTGTCCACTCCGGGACAGTGATCGTGACCGCGTACTCGGTCAGGAGACGCCGCGCCCAGCCGCTCCTCGCCTTCCCCTCCCGCGTATCGACAATCCTGAGGCGGTTCGAGCTCTCGATGATCCCTTCGACATCGAGCCCCTCGAGAATCGCCTTTCGCTTGAGTCGCGACGGGGAACCTTCGAAATTGACTTTCGCAGTGCCCTCGATCGAGATGACCGGCTCCCTGGCGGTTCTGACGATCAGTGACGTCCCGGGAGGCAACTCGATCTCGACACGCCGCACGGTTCCACTCTCATAGCGGTGTGAGATCTCCGTCGTCTCCGGTTCCGACGCGGACACTCCTGGTCCGAACAGCATTACCCCCGCAAGCACAATCGCGAATCGTTTCGTCATCTCACCCTCCCTCTCCATTAGAACGATCCGAACCGCCGAAGGTTACAGGGTCAGTCGACTGACGACTGACGACTGAAAACTAAAAAGGCCCCGTTTCCGGGGCCTGATTCAATTACTTCTTCTTTGCGGGTTTCTTCGTCTCTTTCTTCGTCTTCTTTTCGGCCATCGAGTCTCACCACCTTTCGTGCCGTGCGGGACCATCACGGTCGCGCCCTCGGGCGAACTTCCCGAACCCTCCGGGAATGAAGCCAGAAGCATTTCTGCTCCTGCCTGAAATGTCGGCTCGAGAAGGGCGGATGTCAATTACCTGAAGACTTTTCTTTCAATTTTCTTCACTTTTCTTTTTCGACTCGATTCGTCAGGTTGCCGAGCCCTTCGATCTCGACCTCAACGACATCGCCATGGGTGAGCGGGCCTACGCCTTCTGGAGTTCCGGTCAGGATCAGATCGCCCGGCTCCAGCGTCATACAGGCAGACACGAATTCGATGAGATACGGGACGGGGAATGCGAGATCGGAGGTTCGGCCATCCTGCCGGAGCTCTCCGTTGACTCGCGTGGTGACGCGGACGTCGGAGGGATCCAGCTCCGTCTCGATCCATGGTCCGATCGGGCAGAAGGTGTCGAAGCCCTTCCCGCGAGTGAACTGAACGTCACGTTTCTGGATATCACGCGCCGTCACATCGTTCGCGCAGGTGAATCCAAGGACAACATCTCTCCATCGTTCGCGAGGTACTCTGCGGCACCGGCGGCCGATGACGATTGCCAGCTCCCCCTCGTGGTCGACGCGCTCGGACTCAGGAGGCAGAACGATCGCGTCGTCCGGCCCAACGACCGAGGACGGAGGCTTCGAGAACAGCAGAGGAACATCGCCGACCACGTTTCCGAGCTCCTTCGCATGCGCCGCATAGTTTCTGCCGATAGCGAGGATCTTCGTGGGGACGACGGGCGCGATGAGGGTCACATCCTCGCGACTGATCTTTCCTTCATGCAGTTCTGTCGAAAGCCAGGGATCGTTCTCGAGAATCCGGACGGACTCCCCCGCGAGGACGGCGAAATGAGGGTACTGATCTCCGGCGATCAGGACGCGGCAGATCTTCAATGTGTGAAATCTCCGGGGTTTTCTTCCATGAACTGGTCGTAGAGGAGCCAAAGCCCCGAAAATTCGCGGAACAGGCGGATGCGCGAGCGGTGGAGGCGCCGGAGGTCTTCCGGCCGCCAACGGTGACCGACCGCCTGGATCATGGAGCCAAACGCACCGTCGAACCGCTCTGCGGCCGAAAGAGTCGACTTGACGTGGATCAGGAAGTTCTGTTCCATCCTGACGCCATCCATCCGCTGCGAGAGCTCCTTCGCTTCCACGCTTATTCGTGCCCGCAGCGCGGCCGCTCGTACATAGAGTCGATCGCGCTCGTTCAGCAGATCTTCCGACTGCTCGTTCCGCGAAAGCCTGAACCACGCCTCCGCTTCCCATTTCTCCAGGCGGAGATCACTCACGACTTCCTCTGCCAGCCGGCCGGCCGGACCTACCCTCTCCGCCCACGGTGCGAGCGCCTCGACGATCTGGATCAGGTGATCGTTGAGCAGCGGATCGTCGCCAAACACACGCTCGACCTGATGCATACGCTCGGCCTGCTCGATTGCCGGCTCGACCTGATCGACGTCGGGGACTTCCTGCTTGTCGAAGTCGCCGAGGAGCTTCTTCATGCTTTCCTTCAACCGCGTGAGCGCGTCGAATTTGAGATTCGATGTGGCTCGTGACTCGTCGAATTTCTGCTTGAACTCCCGGAATCTCTCCAACTCGGCGCTGATGCTCGGATCCGATGCCGCAAAGCCCTCCTTGATGTTTCGGTCATTTTCGAGAAGTCGCTGTGCGTTTTTGAGGATCAGCGCCTCTTCCTGGCTGAAGAGAACCCGTGAACGATTCTTCATGCTGATGTTTGCCTGGACGATGGCGAGCAACACATCCGGATGGAAAAACGCTTCACCGGCGGTGCGCTTCATTTCTCTGAGCCGCCCCACCATGTTGCGATCCGACAGATCATCGAACTTTTCGACGTGGTCGATCTCGTCCTTCAGATCACTGAGCTTCGAGATCACCCGCATCAGATCGTCCTGGGCCGGCTGCTCGACTTCCCTGACCGACAGCAGACTCTGGAAGGTCTGGCGCAGAGCGAGCGAATCGCGCGGTGCGTACTCTTCGCGCTCCTGAATGTAGTCCTCAGCGATGCGCGTGAAGAGGAAGTCGAGTTTATCCACCTGATCATCCTCGATCGTTTCGATGAACAGATAGAACTTGATCAGGTAGAAAATGATCTTGTCGTCCTGCCTGTCGAGTCGCTCGAAGAAACGCCGCATCACGGAGGCGGAAATGAACTGATCCGCCGGCATCATCTGGTGAATCACTTTCTCCAGATCGCGCTGCGCAGCATTGAGGAGATCGCGGGCAGAATCGGGGCGGGCCGACTGAATCAGTGGCTGGGCCTGCTTGAGTGGCTGATAGACACTCTGAAAATCGATGTTGTACGGAAGCTTGTGCTCGATCAGGTTCTTGAAGACCCCCTGAGCGAACTGGTGGTACGTCCAGATCGACTTGAACTTGTCTGACAGCCGGACGAAACGATTGTGCAGTGCCGAGATTTCTTCGACCGACATACCTCCCCCACCTTCCCGACTTTTTCGGTCTGCTAGAATTCTGGCACAAATGAGCGCAAGAACCATAATTTCCAGCCAGCAGATCCAGGAACGAGTCGCCGCCCTCGGACAGGAAATCCGTCGTGATTTCGGAGACGATCAAATCATCGCCCTGTGCGTCCTCAAGGGGGCAGTCTTCTTCACGACTGACCTGGTGAGGACAATCGGAGGGGAAGTGGCCATCGATTTCCTCCAGGTCTCGAGCTACGGTGACAGCACGACCTCGTCCGGCGTCGTCACCGTACTCAAGGAGCCGCAGCTCGACATGCATGGCAAAAGCGTGCTCGTAATCGAGGATATCGTCGATACGGGACTCACGGCACGGGAAGTCCACAGATACATTCTCAACCGCGGCGCATCCAAGGTCCGTTTCGCCACACTTCTCGACAAAGCCGCCAACCGCAAGGTCGAGTTCACCCCCGACTACGTCGGTTTTCAGATCGATCCTCATTTCGTGATCGGATACGGGCTCGACCACGCCGAGCGCTATCGCAATCTACCCGACATCCGCGTGATCGACTGATCCCGGACCTCCAATGATCGAAGCCATCCCGAACGTGAGTGAAGGACGGGACGCCGCGGTCATCGCCGCTCTCGAGGCCGCCGTTCGCTCCGTCGCCGGAATCATCTACCTCGGCACGGCACCCGATCCCGATCACAACAGAACCGTCCTCAGCTACGCTTCGGCCGACCCAACAAGGCTGCGCGAAGCATCGCTCCGGCTGTTCGAGGCCGCCCTCATGCGAATCGACCTTCGCACACAGGAAGGAGAACATCCACGAGTCGGCGCAGTCGACGTCCTTCCGTTCGTACCCCTGGCTGGTACCGAGATGCAGCAATGTGTGGATCTCTCGATCGACGTTGCCAGAGCCATAGCGGAGCAGTTTTCCATCCCGGTGTTTCTTTACGAATACGCCGCAAGAGCGGACTACCGACGCGCGCTCCCGGCCATCCGGAGCGGAGGTCTCTCGAAACTCAGTCGCAAGATGACAACTTCCGAGTGGAAGCCCGACTTCGGTTCCACAGAGCCTCACCCGTCGGCTGGGGTCGCCATCGTCGGCGCTCGCCGCCCACTGATTGCCTTCAACGTCCAGTTGTCGACTGACGATATGCGCATCGCGGAGGAGATCGCACGAGCTGTCCGGGAGATCAGCGGAGGACTACCTGCGGTACGCGCCATACCGATACGACTTGCCTCACGTGGACTGGTCCAGGTATCGATGAATCTGCTCGACTACGGGCAAACGTCGATGTGGGAGGCGTTCAGCGCAGTGAAACGGGAAGCAGAGTCGCGCGGAATCGAAATCATCTCGAGCGAGTTGATCGGTCTCGCTCCCGCTGAGGCGCTGCTGGAGACCGCAGCGAAATCGATCTCACTCGAAAATTTCTCAATGAACCTGGTCCTGGAGAACGAGATCGAGCGCGTTCGGAACGAGTAGAGGGTCGAAGGTTCAGAGGTTCAGAGGTTCAAGGGTTCAAGAGTTCAAGTGTTCAGGGGTTCAAGTGTTCAGGGGTTCAGGGGTTCAGGGGTTCAACAGAGCAAAGTCCTACGCTCGTCATCCTGAGCCGCCGGATCCCGCGCAGCGGGAGGAGGACGGTCGAAGGATCGCGTGGAGTCATACTCGCCCTCAGTCCCCTCCGCAATTCACTTCGAGTCGTGCCGTACGCGATCCTTCGCTTCGCTCAGGATGACATCGTGTCATTTCGAACGGAGCGACCGTTCCTTGAACCCTTGAACCCTCGCGCCCTGCTCTTACGGCACGAATCGCTGCGGGGGGAGCGTGTCATCGACGTGGAGGCTCAGCTCGGCGCACAGACGGATCAGTGCGCGCGTTTCACGGTCTGCTTTCTCGTAGACCCTCTTGAGTTTCTCGAGATCGTCCGTATCTTCGAAAGGCCCAGACGGTAAACCCTTCCTCGGGCTGCATGGGGTCTGAGGTGCGAACCCTCTTCCACTGGGATCCGTCGTAGGAGAACTTGACGTACCCACGCTGCCGGGCAATTCGAGTCCATGGCAGCAGCGAGTTCTTTCCTTCGTACGCCTCCGCAATCTGCTTCGGACTCGCAGTCAGCGTACCCCCCACCGAAAAAATCGGCATGTGGTCGAGAATCTCGGCGAGCTCTCCTCTCGCGTTTGCCTTCTGCTCCTCGAGAGCTCGCTCGAGCTGACGTCCAATGACCTGCCGCAGCTTCGGCGATTCCGTCGTCTGCGCGTCGAAAATGATTCCCGTGTTGAAGATCTTTCCACCCGAGGCACTGTCCAGTTTGCACCGGATGACCTCCCCCGTCAGCTCGATGTGCTCGTCACCCCAGTCGAACGAAACGGCCACCTTGGTCGTGACCTTGAACGGGACATGGCTTTCCAGCCTGCACCCTCGAAGGCTGAAGTCGAGCATGACGACGTCCGAGCCATTCATCTTCGCCAGGATCGGAATCCCGAGCTGAATTCGTTCGACTCGTCTCGTTTCTGGCGTGATTCCTCGACATCTCGACAACTCTCCTCGCGCGGCTGAGATCTCAGGAATGTGGATACGCCAGCACCATCTGTCGGATGCTACTGAACGAACCATTCTATCCCGACCTGCGAAATCGGCAACCACAGGGGCCGATTGCCACACGATCACATCTCCCATACCACCGGAAGGATCATCGGTCTCCGTCCGAAGCGCTTCCTGAAGAACCTCTTGAGAGTCGCTCGCATCATTTCCTGGACGTTCTCGATGTCACGCAGGTCGTCCCTCCTCGCCTCGTCGATCTGCGAGGAAAGCAGATGGCGCACTTCCTCGATCAGTTCCAGGCTCTCGTCCACATGAAACACCCCACGCGTGATGATCTCCATCTCGCGCGCGAGCTTGCCCGCCGCTAAGAGCGGCAACCACGATGACGAATCCGTCTTCCCCCAGATGCCGGCGATCGCGCACGACGATGTTCGGAACCTCGGCGAACTCCTGATCGACGAAAACCTTGCCGGCGGGAACCGTCTCCTCCAGGATTTCACCGCCATCCGGGCCGATCTCGACGACCTGGCCGTTGGTGATGACGAAGATGTCGCGACGCTCGATTCCTGTCGCGGCCGCGATCTCTCCGTGTCTCACGAGATTCAGCAGAGAGCCGTGCATCGGAACGAAAAACTCGGGATCGGTCATGCTGAGCATCAACTTCAGCTCCTCCCGATGACCGTGACCGGAGACGTGGATCCCCGGTTCCTCGTACACGACATTCACCTCGCGACGCAGAAGGTTGTCGATCACGTGCATGACCCCGCGCTCATTTCCTGGAATCGTGCGCGCCGAAATGATGACGGTGTCACCGCGCCCCACCGAGACCTGCCGGTGTTCGTCCCTTGCGATTCTCGAAAGCGACGAGGCAGGTTCGCCCTGTGAACCGGTGCAGACGATCACAGCATCCTCGTCCTCGGCATCAATATCTTTCGACATCGGCCTGACTGACCGAGGAACATGCAAATGCCCGAGCTTCTCGGCGATGGCGACATTCTGCACGAGAGAACGCCCCACAAAATACACATGCCGGTCGAACTCCTCGGCGAGATCGACCACCGTTTGAACACGGTGGATGTGCGAGGCAAACGTCGTGAGAAGGATTCGTCCTTCAGAGTGATCGAACAGGCTCCGTAGTGTGTCGCGGACGGTCGCTTCGGAGCCGCAGATCCCGGACTGCAGGGCGTTGGTCGAGTCGCTCACGAGCACGCGCACTCCCCGTTCGCCGTAGTCGGTAATTCTCGCAAAATCAGTGGTCACGCCATCCACCGGCGTCTGATCAAACTTGAAGTCTCCGGTATGGAACACGATGCCCGCGGGAGTCTCGATCGCCAGTGCATAGGAATCGACGATCGAATGGGTGACATGGATCGGCTCGATCGTGAAGTCTCCCACCTGGACCGTCGCACGCGCCTCGAATTCGTTGATCTCCACCTGCCGGGAAGGCTGGATTTCTCGAAACTTCTCCCGAATGAACGCGAGCGCCATCTGGCCTCCCCAAATCGGCGCGTCGACGATCTCCACGAGAAACGGGACGGCCCCGATGTGATCCTCATGGGCGTGCGTCAGAAATATCCCGACCACTTTCTCGCGGATCGATGCGAGATACGACATGTCGGGAATCACGACGTCGACGCCGAGGATCGAGGGGTCAGGGAACTTCATTCCGCAGTCGACCACGATCGCCGAGCCCGGCGTCTCGTACACCATCGTGTTCGAACCGAACTCACCCAGACCACCGAGAGGTACGATACGAAGCGTCCGCTCTTGCTGTTCGCTCACGGCTATTCTCCTCGCGGCCTCGGCAGAAGATGCTCGAGTCCGTTCGTGCAGGACGCCAGGTCTCAGGGATAGATCCTGGTCAGCATCCGGGGGTACGGAATGCATTCGCGGAGGTGCTTCACGCCCGTCATCCACGCCACCATCCGCTCGATTCCCATGCCGAAACCGGAGTGGACGAAGGTTCCGTACTTCCGGATGTCGAGGTACCACTGAAAGGCCTCTACCGGCAGGTTGTGCTCCCTGATCCGCTGGAGAAGCAGGTCATGATCGTGAATGCGCTGCGACCCGCCGATGATCTCCCCGTAACCCTCCGGAGCAATCATGTCCAGGGCCAGAGCTCGTTCCGGATTCTCGGGGTCCGGCTGCATGTAGAACGCTTTGATGCTCGACGGGTAGTGCGTGATCATCACCGGCTTATCGAAAGCCTCCGCAATCGCAGTCTCCTCATCGCCGCCGAGATCCTCACCGAATGAAACATCCATTCCTCTCTTCCTGAGGATCTCGATCGCTTCCTCGTAGCGGATCCGAGGGAATGGCGCGTTGATGTTCTCGAGCTTCGAGATATCTCGCTCCAGCGTCTTGAGCTCTTCCTGACACCGGTCGAGCACCCTGCACACAATCGCCGAGACGAACTCTTCCGCGAGATCGAGAAGCCCCGCAAAGTCGAGAAAGGCGACTTCAGGCTCGATCATCCAGAACTCCATCAGGTGACGCCGGGTCTTCGACTTCTCCGCCCGGAAGGTCGGACCGAAGCAGTAGACTTTTCCGAAAGCCGCGGCTGCCGGCTCGAGATAGAGCTGCCCGGACTGTGAGAGAAATGCGGTCTCCCCGAAATAGTCTGTCTCGAAGAGGGTGGACGTTCCTTCGCAAGCGGCTGGTGTGAGAATCGGCGAGTCGATGAGCACGAAATCGCGCTCGTAGAAGAAGTCTCTGCACGCCTGCTCCACTTCGCTGCGCACGCGCAGCGCCGCGTGCTGCTTCGAGGATCGAAGCCACAGGTGGCGCCGATCCATCAGGAACGCGGTGCCGTGCTCCTTCGGCGTGATCGGATAATCCTCGGTCAGATCGAGGACTTCCACCTCGTCGACGTGCATCTCGATTCCGCCCGGTGCGCGCGGCTCGCGTCGAACCGTTCCCATCACCCTGACCGTCGACTCCTGAGTCGCACTCTCGGCGGCGTTCCAGCTCTCCTCGGAGACTTCCTTCCGCGACACGACACACTGCAGGTAGCCGCTGCCGTCACGAATGATCGGAAAGATCAGCTTTCCGGAGCCGCGTTTATTGTAGAGCCAGCCCCGGATCTCGGTTCGGCTATCGACGTAGTGGGAAAGGTCTCGAATCATCATTGCAACAGTACCTCTGGCCTTTTCTGTTATATGCGGACCGCGGGCAGAACTCCAGCCGCGACACGGGGAACTCTCGCTGGTGCGGTAACTGGGGCGTAGTTCACCCCGAGGCCTCGCGATTATAGTTGCTCTGCTCGCGACGATCCAAATGAATGAGCGCCGTCATCAGATCTCCCGGCGAGCTCAGGAGCGCGGCACTCTGACGAGAAGGGCACTCTTCGCCACTGCGATCTGAAGAGGCGGCGCGAGAGACTGCAGCTCGCCGTCGATCCCGATCCTCATGGTGCTGTGGGATGAGTGGACCCTGAGTGCGTCGGTCTGGAGACGGCGCAACTTGTCGATCTTCGCACCCTTCCCTCTCGCATAGCGAAAGAGGGCCCGGAAGAGCTTCCGCCCGAAAAAACTCTCCGGCAACCAATAGACTGCCAGCTTCCCTCCCTCGAGACTCTCGCGCGGTGCGATCACCCCGAGATGCGAGAGGTTGTACGGATTTGCCGAGACGAAGAACAGTTGTGTATGGATGAGCTCGAAATGGGGTGGCGCCTCGATGGTCATCGAGATCTTCGTAATCCGCCGCAGCGCAACCACCAGAGCAAGAGGATAGGCCAGCCACTTGCCGACTCTCCGGCGCATCCGTTCACGATAGAGCACGATCTGGGGATAGAGTCCGAGAGAGATGTTGTTCGCAAAGTAGACTCCGTTCACTCTCCCGACATCGACGTGCCGTTCCTCGCCGTGCAGGGCCACATCGAGTGCTGCGGACCACTCCTCCGGAAGGTGAAGATCGCGCGCGAGGTGATTGAACGTACCGAGAGGGATCACGCCCAGCACCGAATCCGTATTCGCCAGTGCCTGGACCACATGGTGCACAGTGCCGTCCCCCCCGGCAGCGATGAAAGTCTTCTGGCCGCGCTCCTGCCTTTCACGGACATCGGCGGGGATGTCGAGATCCCCGCCCAGCTCGACCAGATCGATCGCCTCCGTTTCCAGCTTCGCACGGACCTCGGCGGCACTCGCCAGACCCTTCCCCGAGGCGGGATTAAAGTAGAGCGCACCGTTACAAATCCTGGTCATGATCGTCTCATCAAAGAATAATCGCCGATTTGCGCCGCGTTGAACGAGCCGGCGCGAGCGTACTTCACTATCGAGTCCTTACCTATGAAAAATCTCCTTTTGAGTCTCACTGTCGCGCTTTGCCTGTTCGCCCCCGGCGAACCGGTGCAGGCAGATGATTGTTCGATCTGTATCGGCATCAGCGCTGACGGTGCCCCCGATTCACTCGACGTACCTCATCTGGTCCGCCTGCAGGAAGATGAGATCCGGACAACCCCGCTGTTCGAATCCCTCGAGCCCTCGGATAGAGCAAGATTGGTGCTCGTCATCGATCTGAACGAGCTGGGTGAGGATCTCGGGGTGATTGACCAGAGGCTGCGGCAGATCGCTCAGTCCATTGCGGAGGGCGGCTCGGTCGCGGCGGCTGGCCTGGTCGTACCATCCCAACCGTCGGCAAACTTCGGTTGGGCAGCCCGCCGTTTCTCGGTTCTCCTTCAGTCGGAAAAGGCGGCGAACGGAATGATCGTTGCCCCGGCGGCGGTGTCGAGCCTGGATGCACTCGTTCCGATGGATGTCGTTCCGTACTTCGACATCATCCTGGTCGACTCCATACCGGTCGAGGAAGCACTTCTCTGGACGGTGGAGCATGATCCCTCGAAGCGTATCCATGCACTCGTAAACGTGACGAACCTGAATCCACTGTTCGACGCGGCCACCGCACTGGCAGCAGGAGCCACGGTAGCTTATCTTCCGCCCGATTCCGTCGACCAGACAGTGGTCGCGAGCGTCGACGGCGTGCTTACGGGAGACTGGGCAGCCGATTCGACGAGCAGCTCGACCATGTTGTCGTCGAAGGGCGAGGACGATGCGTCGCAGCAGACCGTCACATTCGTGCGTGGCGAAGATCTCCGCACCCTCGTCATCCCCTCCGGATCGGCGGCGGGCGCCACGATCCTCTCTGTCGATGGACGCGACCTCTCGAATCCGCGGCTGATCCGCCGCGAGATCACCCCCGCCACCGACACGGGCGAGCGCGGTGGGCGCCTGCTCGTGGGCATCCCCGCCCCGGACTCGCCGTTCGCGCTCCTTTTCGACCGGCCCCGGATCGACGATCCGTCAATCCAGCGCGAGGAAGTCGACGTGGCCGGTGTGCGCACCGTGCCCGTCGAGGAGATCGTCCGGGCGCACCAGGCGTACTGGGACTTCCAGCGCGACAAGCAGCCCCTCTACATCGCGAACAATCAGACGAGCCTTCGCTTCTCGATCGGAACCTCCGGGGATGTCGTCGAATCGACCATCCGTGGCCCGCAGTTCTTCAGCCCGAGCACCAGCGACTGGCTTTGGGAAGAGCTCTACATCAACGGCGTTCGATGGAAGTACGGAAGAATACCGGAGCTCCCCCTGATCCAGCCGGAGAAGGTCACACAGATGCCGCTCGAGATCCACCTCTCCGGAGATTACCGGTATCAGTTGATCCGGGAAACCGAGCGCGACGGCTACCAGACGTGGGAAGTCGGCTTCGAGCCACCTCTCGACGCTCCTGATTCCCTCCCGCTCTACAGAGGACGGGTCTGGATCGACAAGCGGACGAATGCGCGGGTTGCGCTGTCCATGGTGCAGCTCCATCTGTCCGGAGATGTTCTCTCCAACGAGGAAACAATCTCCTACGCTCCGTTCAACCGCAACGACTGGACCCTGCTCACCGTGGAGCAGAGTAAGTCACGCGATCCGAGAGAGCTTCTCTGGCTGCCGGTCAGAATCGCTGCACAGCAGACCTTCTCGGTCGCCGGGCGTTCGACACCGATTCTTCGATCGACGGATTTCTCGTCGTTCGAGATCGAGCCCGATCATTTCGAAGAGAGGCGGCTCGAGGCGCACGCGTCCCAGTTCCGAATGGTCCGGGACACTGAGAGAGGTCTTCGCTATCTCGAGCCTGGAGAGGGCGACGAGCGGGTCGTTCAGGAGGGAATCGATTCTTCCCGCCTCTTCCTGCTCGGCGGTCTGCAGCACGATGACGGTCTCGAGTACGGGGTCCTCCCTCTCGGCGGAGTCGACTACTTCAACTTCGATCTGTTCGACCGCGGCATCCAGACGAACGTCTTCTTTGCCGGCGTCATCCTGGCAGCCAATGCGACCGACCCTTCGTTCATGGGGAGCCGATTCAATGTCGGCGTGGATGCTTTCGCTCTTGCAATACCATTCGAGAACTCGATCTACCGAGGCGGAGAGGAAGTCGAGGATGAGGCGATCGAAGCTCATCCGTTCAGCTTCAGCCTGAGAGCCGGTCACCCGTTCGCGGAATTCGGAAAGATCGATGCCTCCATCGGCATGACGTGGGTGAAGTTCGGTCGCGCAGAAACCACACGCGAGGACTACGGCATCCCGGCGGACACACTCGTGCTTAGCCCCGCACTCAACATACGCTACGACCGCTGGGGATACTCGGTCGCGACCTACTACGAGTACAACACCCGCAGTGACTGGGAACCGTGGGGCGTACTCGCAGAATACAGTGACGAGCAGAAGGATTTCGACAAGTTCGGCGCATCGATCTCAAAGAGCTTTCATCTGCCGAACTTCCAGCGGATCAGCGCCGGTCTCGAGTGGGTCGGCGGCAACGATCTCGACCGCTTCTCGAAGTACTCGATCGACTTCTGGGGCTCTACCCGCGTTCGCGGCTTCTCGTCATCGAGTGTGAAGGCCGAGGAGGGATGGTTCGCCCACCTCTCGTACGGGCTCGTTCTTTCCGACCAGTTGCGGGTCGAGGCGTTCTACGACGCAGCGCGGCTCGATGACGAAGTTTCGGGATACGACGGAGAGATCTTTCAGGGCGTCGGACTCGCAGGCCAGACCATTGGCCCCTGGGGTACCCTGATCCGATTCGACGTCGGCAAGAGCGTCGGCGACAACTCCCAGGATGGTGTTGTCGCCAGCGTCCTGTTCCTGAAACTCTTCGACTGAGGAGCGCTCGAGGGTTCAAGAGTTCAGGAGTTCAGGGGTTCAGAGGTTCAGGAGTTCAGAGCGTTCAGGAGTTCAGAGCGTTCAGGCTCGGACAAAAGTTGGAAGTCCCCATCGCCTTGGAGGACTTCTTCAGAAGCTTCCGGGGAAACGCTCCCGAACGGTCGGAGGATGGCTGCGGCGGGTGCGGAAAGAACCAGGCCAGAGCGCGCATACCCTCCGATCACCGCAAACCTTCAACTTCTCAACGCCCCGAAGTCCTTCAACTCCTGAACCCTTCCAACTCTCGGAACCTCAGAACCTCTGAACTCTGAACTCCTGAACCTTCTGAACCTTCACAAAAAAGCCCGGCTCTTTCGAGCCGGGCTTCGAAGAATCGATGTTCGGTGAACTACTTCTCGTTCGCCGTGTAGAAGTCGACTGAGCCGATGATGCTCGAGGCTCCTTCGCCGTCCAATACTTGCACCGTCAGACGGTGGTGAGCATTCGAGAGCTGTCTCGTATCGAAGGTGAATCTCCAGCCGCTGTTCAGGCCGTTGTTCACGAACGGATACTGCGTCTGCACATCCGGGCGGGCCAGACCGTACTGCGCAAGGCCGGCAAGAACGCCATCGACGTAGATCTCGACGCTCTGGACTCCGCCGTTGTCACGATCGAGCGCCCAGCCTCGGAACGTCACATCGCCGCTGACGAAGTCCGAGTGAGTCGGGTAGTCGATGAATCCGAATGACGCGAAGTTGTCGATGTCGTCCGCACATTCGAAGAACACCGGAATTCCGGCAGTGCCCGGGATGTCGGCGAACGTCTGTTCCTTGTCGCCGACGCGGATTTTCATGTCGTGATGTCCCGGAGGAACACCAACCGCGAGCAGCGCACCGACGTCGAGACCGAACATGAAGCCGGCTCGTGGTGCATCAGGATAATTCGGGTAGAACCGCTGCACGTCGAACCTCGGGAGACCGTAGCAGTTGAGATACGCGTTCATGCCATCGTGATAGAAGCAATCGCTCGTCGACAGCCACCGCACTCCGTCGATCAGAAGCTCGACGTAGGCAACCCGACCGACGTCACGACGCGTGCCGAGATCCAGTGCCCATCCACGGATGGCCGAGATATAGCTCTCGGGTCTGTCGTTTCCGGGAATCGGTGTCGGTGAGTAGCCGACAGATCCCTGATCTTCCGGTCCGCAGTTCGTGCCGTAGAGCACGTCATCACGGAGAGGCTCGTCGAGAAATCCGAAGGGCCGAAGATTCTCCTCGGTATTGAAGACCTGGATCTTCCGCTCGGCGATCGTGCGCGAGAGTCCGAGCCGGTCAGTCGCGCGTACCGTCAGAGTGTGGATGCCGCTGATGAGGCGAGTCGAGTCCATGTGTGCGACGAATCCGCTGAACATCGCTCCCGGAAAGTCGGGGAACGTGATTGCAACGTCCGGCCGGGGATCGCCATAGACTGCCGCCTGCATCACGAGGTTGTCGACGAGGATGTCGACTCTCTCGATGCCATCGGTGTCCGTGACCCACCCGACGATCGGGAACGACCCGTTCGCGCTGTGAACCGAGTGCGTATCCGGGATGTCGACACGACCGAAGGGACTCTGGTTCAGAGAATTATCGACCGTGATCGTTCGCCGTCCGACTTCGATCGACTGGTTGTTCTCAGTGACCACGACAGCGTGAATCGTATGGGGACCATTCGATAGCCGGGACGTACTGAACCCGATCTGGAAACCGGGCTTGAGCGTCTCAATCCCCGACCAGGTCGGATATGCCTCGGTGATGTCGATTCTCGGAATGTCGATCAGCGCTTCATACTGAAACTGATCGTCAATGTAGAGCTCGACCTTCGAGACCTGGCTATTCGTCAGCGACCAGCCCTGAACCAGGACCATGCCGTTGACGGTTTCGCCCGCCACGGGTTTCTCGATGAAACCCAAAAAGTCCTGCGCGTACGCCGCAGGTACGAGGAAGGAAACTGCTACGACTAAAACCAGGCCTCGGGCAACCCTGCTCCACATGACCCACACCTCCAAGCCCTAAAATGCCCTTCTTCTGAATGGAACGTTGAGTAACAATAGCGCTCCGTCCAGTCAACAGTCAAATCGCTTGCGCAAAACGCCGCGAACGACGATTCGTCAGACGGCGCACATTATACTACGGACTGTGAGTTCAGCAACTTTCCGCCATGAGTCCCCTCCCCGTCCTCGCCGATGTCGTCCAGGCCGCAGAGCGCCTCCACGGTCTGATTCATCCGACACCCCTGCTGAAAAATCAGTCGATCAGTCAGAGTGCGGGGTTCGAGGTATTCCTCAAGTGCGAGAACCTGCAGCGGACCGGATCGTTCAAGATCCGAGGGGCGCTCAACGCGCTCCTTCAGATCCCGCAGGACCATCGCGCTGCGGGAGTGGTCGCCTATTCCTCCGGGAATCACGCACAGGCCGTGGCTCTCGCAGCACGGCTCACCGGAATGCCCGCCACGATCGTGATGCCGGAGAATTCGGTGCAGGCGAAAGTTGCCGCCACCCAGGGCTACGGCGCGAGAGTGGTTCAGAAAGGGGTCGACGGGAAGAACCGCCGCACGATCGCGGAGCAAATCGCCGCGGAGATCCGGCGCGACGATCATCCCGCCGTTCGATCACCCACACATCATCGCGGGCGCCGGAACCGCTAGTCCTCGAGGCCCTCGAGCAATGTCCGGACGCTGGTTCGGTCGTCGTTCCGCTGGGCGGTGGTGGACTTCTCTCCGGAACCGCTCTCGCCGCAACCTCCGTACGTGAATGAGATTGCAGTCTGGGGAGTCGAGCCCGAGGCAGGCGACGACGGGAAGCGCTCGTCTCGAGAGTGACAAGATCGTGACGATCGAGCCTCCCGATACGATCGCTGACGGTGCACGCACGCTCGCGATCGGTGAGCGCAACTTCGCCATCATTCGAGAACGGGTCCGCGGCATCGTGACCGTAACCGACGAAGAGCTCCTTCGAGACTCTCTCGTTCACCATGTCCCGCACAAAGCTCGTTATCGAGGCCACGGGCGCACTCGGGCTCAGTGCCGTGCTCTCCGGCCGCATCCCGGAGCTGGTCCCCCCCGTCATTGTCATCGTCTCAGGAGGAAATCTCGACTTCGCTCTGTTCAGCAACATGAGATGAGCGATCAGCCGAACCTCTTCGACCTGCAGGCAGGCGCCGCGGATGACCACGTTCCCGCCGACGCCCCACTCGCGGAACAGATGCGTCCCCGAGAATCTCGACGAGCTGATCGGGCTCGAAGAGATCGTCGGCCCGGGAACATTCCTGCGCGAGACCATCAGCTCCGATCGTGTTCCTTCGATCATCTTCTGGGGCCCGCCGGGATCGGGGAAGACGACTCTCGCACGCATCATCGCTCGTTCGACGAGCTCGCGATTCGTACCGTTCTCCGCGGTCACCTCCGGCATCAAGGAAGTTCGCGAGATCATGCAGGGGGCGCAGAAGGAGCGCGCCCGGCGGGGAACCCGCACACTGCTGTTCGTCGACGAGATTCACCGGTTCAATCGTGCGCAGCAGGATGCCTTCCTCCCGTTCGTCGAGGCAGGCGATGTGGCGCTGATCGGCGCCACGACGGAGAATCCGTCGTTCGAGGTGAACTCGGCGCTTCTCTCGCGTTGCCGCGTGATCGTCATCCCCACGCTCTCCGAGGATGCGGTCGTAGCCATTCTGAAGCGCGCACTCGAGCACGAAATCATCCGCTCCGCACGCGTCGACTTTCCCGAACAGACACTCCGGTATCTCGCGTCGATCTCCAGCGGCGACGCCCGGCAGTCACTCAATGGGCTCGAGATCCTGGCGCGAACCGTTCCTGAGGGATCCTCCGCAGGCGTCGAGCGAGCGCAACAGATCCTCAATCGCCGCTCGCTCCGGTTCGACAAGAGCGGTGACATGCATTACGACACGATCTCGGCGCTTCACAAGTCGATCCGCAACGGTGATGCCGACGCGTCGCTCTACTGGCTCGGTCGTATGCTCGAGGGAGGAGAGGATCCCTTGTATGTGGTACGGCGACTCGTGCGTGCCGCCGCCGAGGACATTGGACTTGCGGACCCGGATGCTCTCCGGCTGGCGGTTGCCGCAAAAGATGCAGTGCACTTCATCGGAATGCCAGAGGGGGGAGTCGTTCTCGCCGAGCTCGTCGTCTATCTCGCTGGCGCACCGAAGTCGAACTCGGTCTACCGCGCCTGGGGTGAGGTCGTACGGGAGATCAGACAGAGCGGCGACCTTCCCGTCCCGCTCGCCATCAGAAATGCACCAACGAGGCTGATGAAGGACATCGGCTACGGGAGCGGATATCAGTACGCGCACGACCACGCGGAA
The DNA here is from genome assembly GCA_963829355.1 of uncultured Acidobacteriota bacterium. GTDB lineage: Bacteria > Acidobacteriota > Thermoanaerobaculia > Gp7-AA8 > JAHWKK01 > CAWHHZ01. The sequence goes on along the minus strand of CAWHHZ010000021.1, from coordinate 282,416 downwards.
CAGACAACCTCTCTGCAGTGCCTTCCCGATGAGCTGGAGGGAAGGCGGTTCTACGAGGCAAAGCGCTCCGCGGCCGAGACAGAGATCGCCGACCGGCTCGAGAAGTGGAAGTCGCTCCGGGAGAAAAAGAAGTCCTGAGTCCGCGGTCAGAGGTCCTGAGTCCGCGGTCCGAGGTCGTGAGTCCGCCGTGCTTCGTTTCCACCTGACAGGCCCGCGCAGACGGTCCCTTCCCTACAGGCCCGCGCAGGCGGGCCGAAACAACCTAGCCCGTATTTCTCACCAGATATCGTAGCGAGGCGGCGGAGAGTGGTGCGGATGCAAGGCGCGCGAAGGTTCGGCCCCGCAGGCATAGTCGACACTATGTCGAGGAGCCGAATCGAGCGCAACGCAGCAGCCGCGCCGCTATCCGTCGCCGCAGTAGAAAGCTGGTGAGAAATGCGGGCTATAATAGCCCAGCGGCGTAAGCCCTGGGACACTGGGACACAGACCCACTCCACAATCCCGAGCCCGCGAAGGCGGGCGACACGATTCCCCGTGCGGCGCTCGCCCGCCCGCCTGTCATTCCGAACGAGTGCAGCGAGAAGAGATCCCGGAGGTGCAAAAAACGAGATTCCTCAGTCGCGGCGGAGCCGCTCCTTCGGAATGACAGCACTTCTCGGAGGGGCCGACAAAGTCCGAAGTCTCGCGACTCAGGACTCAGGACTCCGGACTCTCCTCAGCGCTCGATCGGGGTGGGGCGGCGATCTTCTCCGACATTGACGTAGACGACCTGCGCCTCGGTGACCGTCACGGGCTCGACCGAGGCTTTCTGTCTCCACGCCTCGACGACGACCCGAACCGTGACCGACGTGGTTCCGATCCGGATCGTTTCGGTCCAGAAGCTGACGAGGTCGCCCACCTGGACCGGCGCGTGGAACACGACCTTGTCCATCGACACGGTCACCATCTTCGTGGAGCCCTGCCGTCTCGCCTCGATCGCACCAGCCTGATCGATGTACGAGAGGATGACTCCTCCGAAGATGGTGCCGTAGGCGTTCGTGTCCCGTGGCATCATCAGGACACGAATCGCCGGCTCGGTCGGTTTGGGGAGGATCTCCACTAATCGTCGCCCTCAGAGGGATCTCTGCGACTGCGGGAGGACGTCCTGATTGATCTCGATTTCGGCTCCCTGCCGCAGTTGATCGATCAGAGCGGCGCGCAGTTTCTGAGATTCCTGAAGCCTGAGGTCCCTGCTCAATGTCGCCTTCTCCGCTTCGAAACGAGTACGGTCGAAACGGGTCACGTCCGTCACCTCGAACATCACAGCACCTTCGCCTATGGTCACGGGACCGCTCACGCTACCCTGCTCCGCCTCGAATACGGCCTTCGTGAGCTCCGAGGTCGAGCCGGTGAGTCCGGAAACCGGAGTGTTCGGCTTGACGGTCGCGGTCTGTACGGACAATCCCCGTGCTGCAGCAAGCGCATCGAGCGAACTTGCGCCGGCCGTACGGAGCTGCTCTGCCGCCTGTTCTCTCGCTTTCTGGCGCTTCAGATCATCCTCGACCCGATTGCGGATCTCGGCGAGGGGGGTGATGCCTGCTTCGCGTGTTCCGACCAGATGAGGAAGGATCGGGCCACTCAACATCGGGCTTTCGATGACGTCACCGATATCGTTGAGATCTGCCGAGAACGTCCAGGCGTTCAGCTGCGGTACGCGACCGAGACCTCTGATCGGATCCGTCTCACCAAACCAGCCAGTCTCGTTGTAGCGGAGTACGTCACTCTGCAGAGCCCGCATCTGTTCTTCGGTCGCGCCTTCCTCGGGAAGTCGAGCTTGAGCAGCCCTCAGACGATCCAGGGCTTCCTGCTGGAGCTTTTTGCCCAATACCTCTTCGCGCAACTCCGCCTTGACGGCTTCGAATTTCGGGGCTCCCCGTTCATTGACCTTGATCACGTGGTAGCCGAACTGGGTACGAACCGGATCTCCCACCTCACCGATCGGCTGTGAAAATACCGCCTCCTCGAACTGGGGGACCATTCGCCCGCGACCGAACTCGCCGAGATCTCCACCCTGACTGGCCGAGCCGGGATCATCCGAGAGCTCCCGAGCCAGTGCGGCGAAGTCTTCGCCGGCGCGGGCGCGACGGGCCGCTTCCTGCGCCTTCTGCAGCGCCTCGGACTCCTGGGCCTCGGTTGCTCCCTGCGGAACGGAGATCAGGATGTGCTGTGCGCGGGCGACTTCGTCGTTCGCCTGCGATGCCGAATAGGCCTGTCGCAGCTCATCATCGGTGACATCTCACCTCAGAGCGAAGCGCTTCGGTATCGACCTGAAGATACTTCACCCGGCGTTGTGCAGGATGAGTGTAGTTCGACGCGTTCGAGCGGTAATGCTGCTCGACTTCTTCGGGCGTGACCTGCACCTGGCTGAGCATGGTGTCGACCGGCACGAGCACGTACCGGATCGAGGCTGACTCGTTCCGGCGGCGGAACTCGTCCTCGACCAGCTTCTCGGGCAGGATGACGGAGCTCTGAATTGCGCTTTCCATCTTGGAGAGCGTGATGTCTTCGGCGAGATCGTCTTCGAACGCGGAGGCCGACGTGTAATTCAGCGCGGACTTCACGTATCTCTCGTAAAGCTCCGCTCCCACGAACTGTCCGTTCGGATTGAGAACCGGCAGGGCGAGAATCTCCTGACGGATCTCCTCCGGAGTCGCCGCCAGATTCATCTGACGGGCCGACTGGAGCAGAAGCTTCTGGTTCACGAGGCCCTGCAGGACCTGGCGCTGCAATCCCATCGCCTCGCGATCCTGCTCGGTCAATCGCTGGCCGTAGGCCTGCTCATACTGCCTCTCGAGCATGACGAGCGCCCGCTGGAAGTCCTCGAGCGTAATGGTTTCTCCGTTTACTTTTGCGGCATATCCAACACCGGAGACCGCTCCTCCACCGGTCCGTCCTGCACCGCCCCAGTCGACGAAGACCAGGAGAATGAAGGCGAATACGATGAGCAGCAAGATCCACTTGAGGTGTTGAAAGCTATCGCGCATTGCTTTGAGCATGGGCGAACGAATCCTCCTAAGGTGAGGTGGCGCCCCGGGAAACCCGCGGGAGTAGTTGAGGAATTCCGCTGGATCCGACTGCATCCGTCGCACGATTCTCCAGGCTCGTTGGAGCCGGGACGTTTCGGCCCGGTGACGAAGTGACGAGTCTAACACAGCCGCAGCTCTCCCTCGCGCCGGATTGATGCCGTATGCTATAAGCTTTCGAGGGATATCACTGCCGCGCGAACGCTATGGCTCAAGAAGATTCGACTATCGACTGGTATCTGATCTCGCTCGACAAGCTGAAGAAGTTCAGCATCGTTCTGATCGTGATCGCGATCGCTGTTGGCGCCTTCATCTATCGGGACCTCTTCGCGGCCTCTCCGAAGTCGAAAGCCGCTGCAGCGATCGAGGACGCGGAACAGTCACTCAACGAGCTCGCCGCGGCTGAAGACTTCCAGGAGTTCCGATCGGAGTTCGACGCCGGCCAGGCGGAGCTGACCACGGCGCAGCAACGCTTCAACGCTGCCGAGTATCGCGGAGCGGAGCAGGCCGCGCTCGAAGCTCAGTCGATCATCGCCGCCGCGCTGGCGCGTGTATCGGGCGAGAAGCAGTCTGCGGCCCAGTTTCTCAATGTCGAAGGAAATGTCGAGTATCAGGCAGGCGGCGGAGAGTTCCGTCGTGCGACGGTCCGCACGAAGCTCAAGAAGGGTGATTGGGTCCGTACAGGATCGAGCTCTTCGGCAGAGCTCTTCTTCGCAGATGGCTCGCTCTACACGATCGGCTCTGACGCGCTTCTCGAGATCTACCCGACGGGAACCGGCTCCTCCTCTGCGCGCCCGGAGTCGGTGAAGATGCAGATCGGTTCGATCCAGGTCAACACGGCCGACGTGAATTCTCTGGTCACCACACCGGGCACGCGAGTCATGGTCAACTCCGATTCGACCACCCTCGTCGATGTCGACGAGGCCACGAAGTCGACCGAGGTCGCTGCCCTTCGAGGTTCTGCCGCAGTACAACCTCGCTCCGGCGGCTCGAGTCTCGCGATCCGGGAAGGACAGAGAGTGACGGCATCGGGGACCGGCTCGCTCGGAGCCGTTGAGAATTACGTATCGCCCCCGGGCCTGACCACCCCGCCAGACAATTCAGTAATCCCGGCCACGAGCGGCCGCATCATCGAACTGAACTGGCGGCCGGTCGGCGCAGCCGCCGCATACGTCCTTCAGGTTTCGCGCTCCCGGCTCTTCGGTCACACCGAGATCGACGCGCGCCGGGACCGCCCCTCCGCCCGCGTCCGGCTCACCTCCGAAGGATCATTCTTCTGGAGAGTCGCATCCATCAACGAGAACGGCGAGGCCGGGCCGTTCTCGCCTCATCGCCGGTTCCGCGTCACCGGGATCGGCGACAGTCCCGCGGCGGCCGCGGCGCGTGACCAGGAGCCGCCGACCCTCTCGGTCAAATCACCGATTCCCTTCGGTGGCGAGTTCTACCTGATCGAAGGTCAGGCGGAGCCGGGAGCCAGCGTTTTCGTCAACGATCTCGAGGTCGAAGTCAGCTCTGATGGTTCGTTCCGCAAGCTGATCAGCTTCGGAAAAGTCGGGTACAACGACGTCATCGTCAAAGCGGTCGATCCAGCCGGAAACCAGACGATCAAACGCGAGCGGGTACTGGTCGAGGAGTGATTCGACAAGCACTCTCCCTGCAGCACGAAGCAAAGAATCCACACATAAAGCTATCCGGCTTTGCCGAAGCGGCAGAGACTTTGCAGCCAGACTGCCCGTCGCCACACCGGAAAAACGACTCGAGGAACGTTAATCAATATGGCATTCAGGTCTTTACTCTCGATTTTCTCCAACGATCTCGCAATTGATCTCGGAACTGCGAACACCCTTGTTTACGCAAAGAACAAGGAAATCGTGGTTCGTGAGCCGTCGATCGTCGCGGTGAACAAAATCACCCAACGGGTCGAAGCCGTCGGAAAGGAAGCCAAGGAGATGCTGGGACGAACCCCCGGCAACATCGTGGCGATCCGGCCAATGAAGGACGGCGTCATCGCCGACTTCGAAGTGACCGAGAAGATGCTCGATTACTTCATCAAGAAGGCGCACGGGCGATCGTTTCTCGTCAAACCTCGGATCGTGATCTCCGTCCCATCCGAGATCACACAGGTCGAGAAGCGGGCCGTGAAGGACAGCGCGCTCCGTGCCGGCGCCACCGAGGTTTATCTGATCGAGCAGGCGATGGCGGCTGCGATCGGAGCAGGTCTGCCAATCACCGAGCCCACGGGAAACATGATCGTGGACATCGGCGGCGGAACCACTGACGTCGCGGTCATCTCACTGGCCGGCATCGTCTACTCGCGATCGGTTCGTGTCGCCGGCAACGAGATGGACGACGCGATCATCCAGTACATCAAGAGAAAGTACAACCTGCTGATCGGTGAGCGTACGGCCGAGCAGATCAAGATGGAGATCGGGTCAGCGTTCCCGCTCGACGAAGAGATGACCATGGAGATCAAGGGACGCGATCTCGTCGAAGGTGTGCCGAAGACCCTGATCATTTCGGACGAGGAAATCCGTGAGGCACTCTCCGAGCCTGTCTCGACGATCGTCGAGGCGGTGCGAGTCGCGCTCGAGCGGACTCCTCCGGAACTATCCGCGGACATCATGGACAAGGGGATCATCATCGCTGGTGGCGGATCGATGCTCAAGAATCTCGATAAACGCCTCCGGGAGGAAACCGGACTGCCTGTGACGCTCGCCGAGGATCCACTCGCATGCGTGGCACTCGGAACGGGAAAAATGTTGACGGATTTCAACCTGCTGCGAAAGATTTCGATCGACTGATCCCTTTTCGGCACGAATGTTTCAACCAGCCGAACCTCGGGGTGACAGCCCTGGAAACCTGAGCCAATGCAGATTGCCGTCGAGCGCAGACCAACACTGTTTCTGATCATCGTCCTCGCGGGCCTCTTCGTCCTGATGAGCCTGAGCGACGAGACCAGAGGCCTCGCCACGACTCGAACACTCTTCGAGCGGAGTGTCATGACCGTGTTCTCCCCAATTCCAAAAGGGGTGACGTGGATCGGCCAGAGCGCCTCTGACGTCTACCACGGTTACATCGACATGCGCGGTGAAGTGGATCAGAACAGAGTCCTGCGCCGGAAGGTCGAGGAGCTCACCAAGGAAAACCTCACGCTTCGCAACGACGCCGATGATCTCGCACGGATGCGCGAGATGCTCGGCTACTCGGTCCGAAGCGGATTCTCCGCTCAGCTCGCGGACGTGATGATGATCGACGTGTCGGGTCACTACAAGTCGATGATCCTCGACAGCGGCTCACAACAGGGGGTCGGACTCAACGACACCGTCGTCACGCCATCCGGGCTGCTCGGACGGGTGGTGCTCACGACGCCTGACCTTGCGAAGGTTCAATTGATCACCGACCCGAAGTCGGCAGTCGGTTGCAAGATTGAACGGACGCGCCGGCACGGCGTTCTCCGCGGCGATGGCCGCGGCGGACTGGTGCTCGAGAACATCCCCGCACTGGCAGATGTCCTCCCCGGAGACAGGATCGTCACTGCCGGAATCGATGGCATCTATCCGGAAGGAATCCCGGCGGCCATCGTGATGGAGGTCGAAGAAGGGAATGATCTGTTCAAAAGCGTGATCTGTGCACCTGCCGCTTCACTTCAGACGCTCGAGGATGCGCTCATTCTCGATACTGAAAAGATCCCGCAGGAAGTGGTGAGGTACGACCCTTGAGACTCCTTCAGTTCTTCATCGGGCTGCTCCTCGCGCTGACGGTTCATTCGCTTCTGCAAAACTTCTTTCCGAACGCCCTCGCATTCGTGGACGTGTACGTGATTCTGGTGATCTACTACGCCATGGGAGGCAATCTCGTGGGAGCCATCATCGCCGGAGTTGCCGCGGGCTTCGTTCAGGACGCTTTCTCGGGCTCGGTGTTCGGCCTGCATGCGTTCTCGCTGACCCTGTGCGGCTACCTCGTCGCGACTGTTGCATCACGGATCGTTCTGCGGGGCTCACTCGCCTTCGGGGCGGCGCTGGCCGGCGCGGTCCTGGTCAACGAGCTGGTGATCTATCTGCTCGTCAACATTCTTCAACCCCAGAGAATCGAGCTCGCGGGACAGCAGCTCATTCTGAAAGTAGTGATCAGCTCGCTCCTCGGGGCTCTGATCTATCAACTCGCTGCGCTGTTCGTCAGGCGAGTGCCTGCACGGCCGGCGAAGACTTTCTGAGGCCGCCGAGGAACAGTCTTACGGCCCGCTCCACAGAGGAAGGCCGGATGGAACTGAATTCGCAGAGGTAGACCGCAAATCTCATGTTAAGAGCCGGACCAAGAGCTTATCGAACCGACCAGAAGATCCTGTCGTTCCGGATCAACCTCGTCATATGGCTGGTCGTCCTCTCCTTCATCTTCCTTGCGGGATCGTTCTGGTACGTCCAGGGCGTCCAGGCAGACCGATATCGAGGCCTGTCGGAAAGCAATCGCCTCCGGGAGGTGGAGATCCCCGCCAAACGAGGCCTGATCCTCGACCGGAACGGCAAGATTCTCGTCGATGATCGCCCCGCATATACGCTCAGCCTGCTCCGCCGCGACTACCGGAAGATTCTCGAGGACGATCCGGGCCACCAGGAGAGAATGCTCGCGTTCGTGGCGCACACGCTCGAGCTCGAGCCGCAGGAAGTCCTCGGCCGGATCGAGCGGGAAAATGACGTCCCCATCACCCAGCCTCTCCCACTGTTCGAGAATCTGACGATGCCGCAGATCGCCACCCTGCGCAGTCACCAGAATCTCTACCCGGCATTGACGGTCGAGGTCAAGCAGAGGCGGAACTACCGCTACGACACTCTGGCCGCACACGTGCTCGGTTACATCGGAGAAGTCACCCCCGAGGATCTCGAAACGAATGAGAATCTCGAGCGCGGCGACATGATCGGAAAGCGCGGGGTCGAGCTCATCTACGACGACTTCCTGCGTGGGGTCGATGGTGCCCGGTATATGGTCGTCGACAGTCGTGGGCGGACGCTTATCGGAGTATCCGGATGCCCGAAAGGAACCGGTACCCGGTTCGAACATCACCCTCACGATCGACTTCGAGCTCCAGCGCATCGCAGAAGAATACTTCTCCGAGGGCGAACTTGTGGGAGCTGCCGTTGCCCTCGACCCGACAGACGGGCGAAGTACGGGCGATGGTTTCGAGTCCCTCCTACAACCCGAACGTCTACTCCACGCGGTTCACACCGGACATGTGGAAGAAGATCCTCTCCAACCCCTTCCGGATCGAGGTCAACCGCGCCATCCAGGGTATGTACTCGCCCGGCTCGGTATTCAAGACCGTCATGGGAATGGCGGGATTCTCGAAGGGCGTGATCACCCCCTCGACGACGTTTTACTGCTCCGGAAGCAAGGTCTTCTTCGGAAGTCGGTTCCGCTGCTGGAAGCGGGAGGGACATGGTGCGGTCGATTTCGAGCGCGCGATCAAGGTCTCCTGCGACATCTACTTCTACGAGGTGGGCGCGCTTCTCGGAATCGAGAACATCCACGAGTTCGCGACCAAGCTCACCTGGGGAAGTTCGACCAAAATCGATCTTCCGGGTGAAAAGATCGGTCTGGTTCCGTCGGAGGAATGGGCCGAGGAGCAGGGGCGCAAATGGTACCCGAGCGAAACCATCTCGGTCGCGATCGGACAGGGGCCGCTGCTGATGACCATTCTGCAGACGACCAATATGATGGCCGCGGTCGCCAACGGCGGAAGGGTCATGAGACCGCACGTTCTGAAGGCCGTCGATCTGGTTCAGCCGGATGGAGGTGCGGAGCGCAAGCGTGTGGTCCCGGCAGCTCTGAGTGAAGTCGAGCTCCAGCCAGACGCGCTCAAATCGGTGCGCGCGGGGCTGTGGAAGGTCGTCAATGAAGCCGGAGGAACCGGGAGCAATGCGCGTATCGAGGGGCTCGATGTGTCAGGAAAGACCGGAACCGTTCAGGTCATCCAGCAGGCGACCTGGATCAGGACCGAATCGCTGCCCTTCAAGTACCGCGACCATGCCATCTTCGCGTCCTTCGCACCGCGCGACGATCCGCGGCTGGCGGTGGTCGTATTCGTCGAGCACGGCGGACACGGCGGCTCCGATGCGGCCCCCCTCGCAAAGCAGATCTACCAGGCTTACTTCCGGGGCCAGATCGACCAGAACAAACTCAACCTCGAAGATCCCGAAACTCTCGAGCAGATCAGACGAGGCGACCTTCCCGAGCCGGGAACCGAAACGAAAGACGCGATGATCGACAGCCGCTCGATTCTCAGACTCGACTTCAATCTTCTCGGGACCACGCTCGTGATCGCCGCCATCGGCGTCATGGCAATTTATTCGGCGACCTACTTCACTTCCGGATCGTTCTACGTACAGAAGCAGCTCATCTGGATCGCCATCAGTCTGGTCTTGCTGGCCATCGCGGTGAGCGTCGAGTACAGGATGCTCATGGATATCTCTCCGGTCCTCTACGGCATCGCGATGGCTCTGCTCGTCTACCTTCTCGTCTGGGGTAAGGTCACGGCGAACGTTCAGTCGTGGATCCATCTCGGGGGAGGCTTTCAGTTTCAGCCATCCGAATTCATGAAGATCTTCACGGCACTCGTACTGGCGAAGTTCTTCGATTCGTACAACAGCGCTTATCTCGATCTCAGGTCGTTCGCCATCGTCGCCGGAATCGTCGGCGCGCCCGTGGCCCTCATCGCCATCCAGCCAGACTTCGGAACGGCTGCAACGTTCGTCCCTCTCATGGCCGCGGCAATGTTTTTCGGAGGAATCAAACCGCGTTACTGGGTGATCGCACTGCTTATCGCAGCCATCGCGATTCCAGTGGGCTGGAACTTCTTTCTGAAGCCTTACCAACAGGAACGACTCCTGATCTTTCTCGATCCGCAACGTGACCCGCTCGGATCCGGCTATCAGGTGACGCAGGCGAAAATTGCGATCGGCTCCGGAGGAATCACCGGAAAGGGATTCACCCAGGGTACACAGGCGAAACTCGAGTTCCTCCCAGCACGTCACACCGACTTCATCTTTGCGGTCGTGGGCGAAGAATGGGGATTCGTCGGCGTCACCATCGTGCTCGCCCTCTATCTCTTTCTCATCATCCAGTCACTGACCATAGCCAAACAGTCCCGCGATCGTGGAGGCTCATTTCTCGTCATCTGCCTCATCTCGTTCTTCGTCTTCCACATTCTCATCAATGTGGCGATGCAGATCGGGCTGCTTCCCGACGACTGGAATCCCGCTGCCGCTGATTTCGTATGGGGGTTCGTCGACGATGATGTTCTTCCTCGCGATCGGGCTGATCCTGAACGTGGACTTCCGGAAGTACGCGAACGTCTGAGGCATGAGAAGACACGCAGGACACTCTGGCCGTCACCGATCGCGCCTCTGGAATCGGGCACAACTCGAACTGATTGGGACCTGTCGTGAATGAAGCTGATGAGACGAGCCGTATCGACCTCTGGCTCAAGTACGTCTGCCTTTTCAAGACCCGTTCGGAAGCGGGCAATGCGGTCAGGGCCGGGCACGTCAAGATCAACGACAATCGTGTGAAGCCGGCCTCCCCTGTCCGGGTGGGCGACTCGATCGACATCACGAGAGCGGACCACGTGCAGAAGATCGAGGTGAGGTCCGTTCCCGTGAAACAGGTCCCACGCAAAGATGCGCGTGAACACTACGAGGACCATACACCGCGTCCCGATAAGAAAGAGGAGTGGCCGTCCGAGCCCCAGCGCCTGACGAGCGGCAAACTCAACAAGAAAGAGCTTCGGGAGCTTCGCAGACTCAAGGGACGCCAGTGATGATCACCGTCTCGGGACGGCGCCCCCCACCGCTGGCAGGACGGCCCAGCAGGGCTGGCAAAGATATTGATAATTCAGCTACTTAGTTGACCCCACCCTCACTCTCCGCTAGAATTTCGCTCCCGTTGGAGGACCGATGATCAAAGCCGATATCATCAATCACGTCACCGAGCAGACAGGCGTTCCGCGCGCGGTTGCGGCGGAGGCCGTCGACGTCATCATCGGTGCACTGAGGCAGGCCCTGGCTGACGGCAGACGCATAGAGCTTCGTGGTTTCGGCGTCTTTCAGGTAAAGGAGCGGAAGAAGGGCATCGGCCGCAATCCCAAGACCGGGGTCGAGGTCCGCATCCCGCCGGGCAATACCATTCGGTTCAAGCCCGGCAAAGAGCTACGCGACATCGGCTGATCTCGCCTGTGGCCGACCCCGGCCCACAATCTCGCTCTAGATCGAAAAACTGATCAGGGCCACCGCTGCGATTCCCGCCTTCACCTCGACCCATCCGAGCTGCGCAGGGCCCGTCGGAAACGGTGGATAGACGGCTCGGCCAAACAGAACCGCGAACGCGGCCGGGGCCAGAAGATTTACCACTCCATATCCCGCCGCAACGATGGCGACGGCCAGCGCCGCGGCATGAACGATGATCGAGGCCGATCGGGACACCGAACGTCGTTTCATCACCTTCACCTGCTCGCGGACGTGAAGCACCGCTCCGATCGATCGCGCCGCGATCATCGCGCCGAGACACGACCGCTGCAGCCACGGCTTTCCTCCCGCCACGGCAATCGCAACTGCACCGGTAGCCATGAAGAGCGCCGCCGCAATCTCTACCGCAAGATCGCGTGATCGTCTCTCTCGATCCCGATAGAGCAGCAGGATCGCCAGGGGTGACGCCACAACGAGTGGCAGGAGTGATTCGCGGCCAGCCAGCATGAATGCCGTGAACAGCATCCCGACGAAAACCACGCCCTCGCACGCGAGCGCTGTGATGGCAATCCGGAGGCGCTGCGGGTCAGCACCCCTTCGCGTCACGATCCGGAGGGGCTGCCGTGAAAGAAAGGCCATCAGAATTGCCACGGAAATCGCCAGTCCCGCAATCGACGGGGCCACGATCATCCCTGCCACGAGAGGCTCGAGCGTCAGCCCCCACCCGCCATGCTCGACCGGCAACAGGATTGCTCTGATCCTGCGCCGACGGACTACCCGATCGTCGAGAGCAGAGATGTGCTGGAGACCGGCGGTGCTCACTCGGCCACCCTCATGTCCACGATCCTGATGGTGTCCTCCAGCTCGATTGCGCGAGGAAAGAAGACATTGTTCTCGAGATGAATGTGAAGCTTCGTATGGAGATCGAATCGTTTCATCGAGGAGTAAAGCGCATCGATGTTGCTGCAGTTCATCTCAGGAGGCTGATACCCCCGCGTGAGATGGCGCAATTCCGCCAGCAGCTCATCTACGTACTCATGCTCGAGCGCCATCATGTTGACGGGGTTCCGGACGGACCCGAAGAACGGTTTGTCGATCTCATCCCCTGCATTCACCGCGCAAAGACGCTCGACCCACGGGAACAGCGTCATCTCCTCTTTCAACATGTGCGGAAAGATGTCGGATGAAAGGGCGTCGACGAGACGATTGACGCGAACGAGCTCCGCGTTCCCGTGCCCGTGGTGCGAAACCGCTTTCATTGACAGCGTGTGGAGCGACTCGAGCTCCTCCCGTGTGCGGACGTGATAATGGTCGATCAGACGCCGGGTCAGCTCGCGCAGAGACCGGCTCGTCCAGTCGACCTCCGGACCATCTTCGGAGACCGCGGCAAGGTCTGACATCAACTGGTCGAACGATACTCCCGCCTCCTCACATACCACGGACAGCGGACGCTCGCCTCCACAGCAGAACTCCAGATTCAAACGGTCGAGGCAGGGAATCGCCTGCGGGTACTTGACTGCTACCTCACCAATTGAGCTCGATGGATCGATACTGACCATGTTTCAATACCTCCGATGAGTGTTGACATACAGCACCCGGGGGCGCTGGATTCAATCTAGAGATAGCCGCGGTCCCCGCACATGACATCCGTCATACCCGATGGTAGATTTGGCACCCTTTACAAGTGGAAAGCTCCTCAACAGCGGTCGCCGAATTGCAGGTAAACTTCCGGACATGAAGACATCGATCATCCCCCTCGTCCTGCTGATGCTCTCCTGCACGACCTCCAGTGCGCTGCGCAGCGAAGGATTTGCCGCGAGCCCCGCTGGAAGCGGCACCTGGTGGGTCAGCTTCGAGGGAGACGGGATGTCGCTCGAACAGGCTCGCGACAACCTTCTGTACAACACCGCGAAACTGATCATCGACAAGGGTGGCTCCTACTTCACTTTCGAAGAGGCGGAAACGGATCGGCGCATCGCCCGGCAGCAGAGCTCCGGCACGCCCCGGACGCCTTCGCTCGATCCGACACGCGATCCATACAGCACTGAAACAAGGCTTCAGCGCAGCAGCTCAGTCACCGCTGTTGCAGAGATCGTCGAGTCTCCGGGTTCCGGAGTCCTGAACGCCTCCAAAGTACTCGAGGAGCTCACAAGCAAGTACACTCGCTGAGCGGAGGAGGCAGGATCCCGGGATCAGGCCGTCGCGGGCTTTCGCACGATGGTGCGGACCACGTCTCGAAAGACCGCCATCAGTGCCGGATCATGCTTTCTCCCACTCTCTTCTTCCAGGATCGCCATGATCTGGGTGTGTGATCGGCTCGCGCTGTAACTGCGAGTCACTGCCATCGCATCGTAACTATCCGCGATGCCGATGATGCGCGACAGGAGGGGAATGTCATTCCCGGCGAGGCGGTCCGGATATCCTTCACCATTCCACCACTCGTGATGATGGCGGATCACCCGGGCCACGCCTTCGCAGCCATCGAGACCGGTCGCCAGGATGATCTCCGCGCCCATCTCCGAATGGCGCTCGATCACCTCACGCTCCTCGGGGGCGAGCCGTCCTGGCTTGAGAAGGACACGATCGGGAATGCCCAGCTTCCCGACGTCGTGAAATGCCGCAGCGATCGAAAGGATCTCACAATCCCCTCCGGTAACGCCGATCTGATCCGCCATCCCGGTCGCAATCTGAACCACGCGCCCGGAATGCAGAAGCGTATACGCATCGCGATAACCGAGAGCGACTGAGAGTGCTTTCGTGTAGTGGCTGAGCACGACAGACTCTTATTACCACACGAATGATCGAGTCGTCTCTCTAATGAAGCCCGGGCTCGCCGATCTACGTCAGTCGAACGAGCAGGAGCAAAATCCGGCAACTCACGATTCGCTGCGCGCCTACGAACCGGCACCGATCAACCGGCGGGAACATTTGGAAGGGTCGTTCACACGAGTGATCGAGCAGCAGACCGCCAGGATCCCTTCGCCCGTTTTCCTCGTTGCTTCCTTTTTTGCGATGACCGCCTCAGCGCTGTTCGAGGTCTCGGGAAATCAGAGAATGAGCAGGTTCGTCGGAATGTGGGCTCCGACACTGCTGATCATGGGCGTCTACAACAAGCTCGTGAAAATGTTCGGCCCCCGCTGAGCTTTTCACGAGTCGTAAACGAAGGTCACAGGACCGTCATTCGTGAGCTCGACCTGCATCATCGCGCCGAATTCTCCCGTCTTCACGGCGAGCCCTTCCCTGCGCAGTGCTTCGACGAAGTGATCAAACAGCTCTCTCGCCCGCTTTGGATCTTCGGCGCGACTGAAGCTAGGACGGCGGCCATTCCCGATCGATGCGGCGAGGGTGAACTGCGAGACCGCAAGGAGCGACCCTCCCACGTCCTGCACGGAAAAATTCATCTTCCCGTCTTCGTCAGAGAAGATCCGGAGCTGCGCGATCTTCGACGCCGCGGCATCGGCCGATTCGACAGCGTCTCCCTTCTCGACCGCGACGAGAAGAAGAAGTCCCCGTCCAATCTCCCCCACGGTCCGCCCCTCGACGATCACTCTCGCTGCGCTCACACGCTGGATCACACATCTCATTGCCGAATCTACCCCTCGTAGACGATCTGCAGTTTCAGGTACAATCTATTCAATCACCTGGTCCTCACAGACGAGCGCGTCACGAAACCGCTCGTCACGCCCGATTCATGCCGGTTCAATCGAATAGCGCTCGAATCCCGCGACGAGGATATTTCTAATCGAACACAATTCAAGGAGACATCATCATGGCTGGTAGCGTCAACAAAGTGATTCTGGTCGGTCGTCTCGGCCGCGACCCCGAAGTACGTTCAATCCCGTCCGGCACCACCGTCACCGAATTCAGCATCGCGACGGACGAAAAGTTCACCGATAAGAGTGGTGCGCGCCAGGAGCGGACCGAGTGGCACAACATTCAGGCCTGGGCCAAGCTCGGCGAGATCTGTGGCCAGTACCTTCGAAAAGGATCGCTCGTCTACATCGAAGGGCAACTCCGCACAGACTCCTGGGAGGACAAGGAAAGCGGCAAGAAGATGTACAAGACGCGAATCCGTGCGGATCAGATGCAGATGCTCGACTCGAAGGGCTCGAGTGGCGGAGGCGGCGGAGACGATCGCTCCTACTCATCGCAGGGGATGTCGTCGGTTGCGGACTCACCCGAGGACGATGACGTGCCGTTCTAACGCATGACAAGGATCGGGATGAGACTTCCCGGAATAGCAGCCTCCGCCTGATGGTGGAGGCTGCTTTTTTTGTTCCGGGATTTCAAAAAGTCATCCTGAGCGCAGCGAAGGATCGCGTACGTCCTGACTCGACCGAACTTCAGGCGTGTATAACTCCACGCGATCCTTCGACCGTCCTCCGCTGCGCTCCGGCGGCTCAGGATGACAGCCCCCTCTCACACTGACCACAACGCGGCTGGAGATTTCTCAGTCGCGATGAAGCCGCTCCTGCGGAATGACAGGGCGAGCCTCGATCCTCCGACGAACGCCGGTCACCTCAGCGTTACTGGCGCTTCACTTTGTAGCCGAGCTTTTCCAGATGCGCGACGACCGCATCGACGTGCTCCCCCTGGACTTCGATCTCGGAGCCCTCGGCGCTTCCCCCCGCCCCACACTTCTTCTTCAGCTCCTTGCCGAGACGGCTGAGTGAGTCGGGCGTCAGATCGAAACCTGATGCGACGGTGACGGTCTTGCCGCGGCGCTTCTTCCTGTCGATGCCGACCCGGATCGTCTGGGCAGAGGGAGGAGCATCCGTCGCCGTGGGCATCTTTCCGGACTCGCGAAGACGGCGGGCCTCTTCAGGATCGGTGGTGTAGACGAGCTTTGTGGTCTTGTTCATGACGGAGGAACGTTAGCATGGACCAGAAACACGTGCAGCCTTCACCGGGGGTTCCGATGAAGGCTGCACGATTCGTATGCGAAGATCTCGAGGTTCTACCAGATGTCGGCGCGAAGATCCTCGGCCTGGACCATCGGATCTCCCGGCTTGCAGCCGAAGGCTTTCGCGAACTCCGGCATATTCGCCAGCGGCCCGTTTGCACGGAACTTCGACGGCGAGTGCGGGTCGGTGTTGACCTGAAGCTTGAGGGCCTCGGGCCGGTAGTTCCGACGCCACGTCTGCGCCCAGGAGAGGAAGAATCGCTGCTCGGGTGTGAATCCGTCGATCACCTCTCTCTCCTTCCCCTCGAGAGCGTTCTGCAGCGCGTAGTACGCCATCGTCATGCCCGCGAGGTCGCCGATGTTCTCTCCCAGAGTGAGCTTGCCATTGACGTGCAGATCGTCGATCGCGACGAACTCATCGTACTGCGCGGCCAGTTTTGAAGTCCGCTCCTCGAACCGGGCGAGGTCTTCGTCCGTCCACCAGTTGATCATGTTCCCGTCTGCATCGAAGCGGCTTCCCTGATCGTCGAAACCATGCATGAACTCATGGCCGATGATGCCGCCCATCGCCCCGTAGTTGACCGCGTCGTCAATCTCGCCGTCGAAGTACGGCGGCTGCATGATGGCGGCGGGAAAGACGATCTCGGTCATCAGAGGGTTGTAGTACGCGTTGATGGTCTGCGGTGACATTCCCCACTCGTTGCGATCGATCGGCTGACCGATCTTGTCGAGGTTGCGGCGCATCTCGAAGGTGTTTGCGGCCCGGACATTGGCCAGGTAGCTGTCACGGCCAATCTCGAGAGCCGAGTAGTCACGCCACTTGTCGGGATACCCGATCTTCGAGACGAACGAATCGAGTTTCTGCAGCGCTTTTGCTTTTGTCTCGTCCCCCATCCATGCGAGCTCCTGCAGACGTACGCGAATCGCTCCGCGCAGATTCTCGATCATCTCGTCCGCGCGTTCCTTGGTCGCCGGGGGAAAGGCCTTCTCGACATAAACCTGCCCGAGTGCTTCACCGAGGCTGCCACTCGTCTGGTCGACAGCGCGTTTCCAGCGCGGTCGCATCTCTTCGCTGCCACTGAGCGTACGTCCGTAGAAGTCGAAGTTCTGCTGGACGAACCGCTCCGGCAGGTAATCCGCGGCGGCGTTGACGACGTTCCAGCGGAGATAGTTTTTCCACGTCGCAAGAGGGACATCCTCGAACGCCTTGTTCATCTCGGCGAAGAACTTCGGGTGTGCATACGAGAAGGTCTCGACGTCCACACCCAGGTGATCGAGATAGTCGCTCCATGAGAATTCCGGCGTGAGCTCGTCCGCGGCCTCGACGGTGACGATGTTGTAGTAGTTCGACGGGTCGCGCAGTTCCACGTTGGTCAGTGACGCTTCCGCAAACCTCGTTTCGAGGGCCATGATGGCCGCGGCGGCAGCATCGGCGTCCTTCTTCGAGTCGCCGAGCAACTGGAGCATCTTTGAAACGTGCGCGACATACTTTGTGCGAAGCTCCTGAGATTCCGCATCGTCCCGTGTGTAGTAATCGCGGTCAGGCAGACCGAGTCCGCCCTGGGTCGCGTAGACGATGTACTGATCGCTGTTCATCAGATCCTGATCGACACCCGCGGAGAACAGCGTCGAAAGACCTTCCTTGTGGTGATCACGGATGATCGCCTGAAGCTCTTCGATCGAGCTCACCTTCGCGATCCTCTCGAGGTCGGCGGCGATCGGCTTCAGGCCATCCTTTTCGATCTTTGCGGTGTTCATCGCCGCAAGCCAGAAGTCCCCGGATTTCCGCTTGTTGGTGCCCGCCGGCGCGTCGGCCGCCGCGGCCTCGTCGAGGATATCTCGGAGCAGCTCGTAGTTTCGCTCGCGGAGCTCCGAGCTGATTCCCCACGAGCTCTGGTCAGACGGGATCGGATTGCGGCTGAGCCACTTCCCGTTGGAGTACTGATAAAAGTCCTCGCAGGCGCCCACGGACGTATCCATGTTGCGCTTGTCGAGTCCTCGTGCATTCGATTTGTATTCAGACTTTCCGGCAGTGTCCGCCGCACCAAGTCCTCCCGTACAAAGGGTGACCAGGGCGATGGCAAAGAGCTTCTTCATCAGACGTACCTCTTCTCTTTCATTGATCTAGAGTTTTACAGGGGTGGTATCCAGACGCCTCCGGTTCATACGGATCATGGCGTCGCGGGTTTATCCGCGTCATGGATCAGGGACCAACAGCCCGGAACGAGGGACGGACTCGCCGCGAAATCGCTCAGTCCGCGGAGTCCTTCATGCTCTCCATCGCGTACTCGGCGAGTGCTGTAATGGTCAGGCTCGGATTGACACCGGGATTCGCGGGCATGATGGAGCCATCGACGACGTAGAGGCCCGGATAATTGTGAACCTGGCAATCGAGACCGACGACACCCTCCCGGGAAGTCTCGCCAAAGGGACAGCCTCCGAGAAGGTGCGCGGTCATGGGAATGTTCAGGAGACCTTCGTTCACCGAACCCACAGGTACACCCTTCGTCTTCGCGGCGAAACGTCTGGTGACTTCGTGTCCGATCTCGAGTTTCTGGGGAATCATGGCTTCTTCGTCCGGTCTGGAGACGAGTCCCTTGCGGAATCCGGTAAACATTCCCCTTCCGAGTCTCATCCGCACACGGTTGTCGATCGACTGCATGACGAGAATCACGGTGGAACGCTCGGCCCAGCCGGGAAGGACGTACATCCGCAGAGTATCGATGGGATGCAGAAGGAGTTTCGCGAGAGATTTGAGAAACCGCGCCGGCGTGGAGCCGCTCTCGACCAGAGGGGCGGCAAGAAATCGCATCGCGCCAGAACCAGCCGGATAACGCACCGGCTCAATGTTGGTGACGGAATCGGCCTGAAAAATCGAAGTGATCGCGATCCCCTGTGAGAAATCCTTCTCGGCCGAGCGACTGATGCTACCTAGCAAGGCTTCGCTGTTGGTCCGAACGAGATCGCCCAGACGCGGCGAGATCCGCGGAAGAGACCGCGTCTGTTCACGGCACCGGAACAGGAGCTTCATCGTCCCGACTGCACCCGCAGAAACAATCACGTTCCTCGCCCTGATGCGTTTCGTTCGCCGAAAGGGCCAGGCGACGCTGCTCCTGTAGATCACCTCGTACCGCGCGCCGTCAGCGTTCCCTGGCGAAAGCGGCCTCACGTCCCTCACCTCACACTGCGCCCGGATTTCTGCGCCCAGCTTCTCGGCCAGCCACAGGTAATTCTTCGGGAGCGTGTTCTTTGCGTTATGGCGGCAGCCAACCATGCAGGCCCCACAGTGGATGCATCCGGACCTCGGTGGTCCCTCGCCGGCGAAGAACGGATCGGAGACTTCCACACCCTCCCGCCCCGGCTCGCCGAAGAATGTGCCGACGGTCGTCGGACGGAAGGAGCTCTCGACTCCCATCTCCTTGGCAATCTCGTGGAGAGCGTCGTCGGCGGGCGTTCGCTTCGGGTTGACGGCGATGCCGAGCATTCTCTCAGCGGTACGATAGTGCGGCTCCAGGATCGATTTCCAGTCCTGGAGCCTGCTCCATGCCGGTTCCGCGAATGATTTCTCGTCCGGACGCATCAGGACGTTCGCGTAGCAGAGACTTCCGCCCCCGACACCAGCGCCGTGCAGCACGACCACATCGCGGAACGGCGTGATCTGCAGGATTCCGAAGCAGCGGAGTACCGGAGACCACAGGTAACGCCGGAGGTCCCAGGTCGACTTCGCAAAATCCTCGTCCCGGAAGCGCTTCCCCTTCTCTAGGATCACGACCCTGCGACCACGTTCGGCCAGCCGCAGCGCCGAGACACTGCCGCCGAATCCTGAACCGATGATGACGTCGTCGAAGGTTTCCATCGCGACGTCAATGGTATGTCAGTCTTCAGTCTTCAGTCTTCAGTCTTCAGTCGTCGGACGTAGTCGTTAAGCTGTGAGCAAAGAGATTGGACGTTGTCAGACCGAGGTCTCTGCAGGGCCACAAATCCGAAGACCGAACACCGCCGACTGAAGACTGTCGACTGACAACTGACGACTGACGACTGAAGACTGACGACTGATGACTGACGACTGACGACTGACGACTGACGACAGTCCCCTACGTCCACTCCTCTCGGCCCGTCTTGCCGGTGCCGGGTGTACGGGGGATGGCGCGACGGTCCTCTTCTTCGGTGTGGCAGACGCGATCGAATTCTTCGCAAAACTCTGCAAAGCTCTCACGGATCTGGTCGAAGCTCCGGCCGATGTCGGCGCTCTCCGTGCGCAACGTCTGGCACCTATCGCGAAACGCTTCCGCGCGGTCGCTCGCCTGCTCGAATCGTGCGGCGAATGCTGCATCCGACTCCCGGCGTCGATCGAGATGCTTCGTGATGTCGGGAAGTCGTTCAATCTGGCTGCAGAAGAAGATGACGTCGTTCCCAGCACTCAGCGCCCGCTCTCCGATCTCCTCGAAGGGGGCGAGATCCGAGACCGCGTGCATCTCCATGTCATCGGAAAAGCTGACGCCTTCGAAGCCGATCACTTCTCTGAGGAGCCCGGTCGAGATTCTGCGGCTCAGCGAAGCGGGAACATGCTCGTCCTCGAGAGCGGGGTAGAGGGAATGGCCGATCATCACGGCCCCAGCCTCGTTGCCCAATTGCCGGTAAGGCGCGAGATCAACCGTTTCGAGCTCGTCGGCATCAACCTCCACGAGCGATGCTCCGTAATGAGGATCACCATATCCCGCGCCAAGGCCGGGAAAATGCTTCAGACACGAGCCAACTCCGATCCGGTGCTGCCCCTTGATGAATGCGCCGGATAGGGCGACGACCCTGCTGACGTCCCTGCCCCACGTGCGTCTCTCGAGTCCCTTGACGGGCTCCTCCCTCTCGATATCGACGACCGGCGCCAGATTCACGTCGATGTCGAAAAAGCGCAGAGCTTCTCCGATCAGTTCACCGAGACGGTGCGCAACCGGCTCCGCGTTGCGCACTGACGCCGTCTGCGCTGCACCAGGCACGCCGGGGATCAGCGTTCGCAACCGATCCACCCGCCCCCCTTCCTGATCGATCACGACGAGAGGAGGACGCTCCCCATACGATTTTATGTCTCGTACGAGCGATACGAGCTGCTCCTCGGTGCCGATATTTCTCGAGAACAGAATCACCGAATACGGCGTCATCTCGTCCAGGATCCGCCTCTCCAGATCCGTCAAGGTCTCTCCGGTGAGACCAGTTCCAAGAACACTTCTTTTCATCATTCGAGCTACTCCCCAGCTTTACGCTTCAGTTCGTGGAGCAGATTCAATGCCTCGATCGGTGTGAGTGTATCGATATCGAGCTCTCGCAGCGTTCTGGAAAGCTCGCTGTCTGCCCCGCCTCCGAACAGCGGAAGCTGATCGAACGACGGCTTCTGCACGGTCCGGTCCGAGCTCGCCCGTGTCTCGTCGACGACGTCCCGTTCCTTCCGCTCGAGCGTCTCGAGGATGGTCTTCGCGCGATCGGTCACCACACGCGGGATCCCCGCGAGCCGCGCGACCTGAATCCCGTAGCTCTTGTCCGCAGAGCCCTTCACGACCTTGCGGAGAAAGATGATCTGGTCCTTCCACTCCTTGACGGCGAGGCTGAAGTTGGCGACCCGGTCGCGCGTCTGTGTGAGGTCGGTGATCTCGTGATAGTGCGTGGCAAACAGCGTGATGCCTTTGCCCGTGTCGTGGAGGTACTCGACGATAGCCCACGCGAGGGATAGGCCGTCGAAGGTCGCCGTTCCCCGCCCCACCTCGTCGAGGATGATCAGCGAACGGCTCGAGGCATTGTTCAGAATGTTCGCCGTCTCCTGCATCTCGACCATGAACGTCGACTCGCCGCGAGCAAGATTGTCGGACGCACCCACTCGCGTGAAGATCCGGTCGAATAGTCCGAGCGAAGCGGAAGCTGCAGGGACGAAGCTGCCGATCTGATTCATCAGGATGATGAGCGCAACCTGCCGCAGGTAAGTGCTCTTTCCACCCATGTTCGGACCGGTGATGATCTGAATGCCGTTCTCCTCGATCTTCACACACGTGTCATTCGGGATGAAGCGCTCCGCCGAGATCGCTTCGATGACCGGATGACGACCCTCGCGGATGTCGATCCCCGGCTCAACATCGAGCTGAGGACGCACATACCGGCGCCGGAGCGCCACCGACGCGAACGACGCGAGGACGTCGATCCTGGCGACGGCCGCTGTAGTCTGCAGAACCCGCCCCACTTCCTTCGCCAGTTCATCGAGAAGCTCGTTGAAGATCTGCTGTTCGATCGCGATCGATCGCTCCTCGGCTCCGAGGATCTTCTCCTCGATCTCCTTGAGCTCCGGTGTGATGTAGCGCTCCGCATTCGTGAGAGTCTGCTTGCGGATGTACCGGTCCGGAACTTTCGAAAGATTCGTCTTCGAGACTTCGAGGTAGTAGCCGAAGACATTGTTGAAGCGGATCTTCAACGACGGGATCCCGGTCTTCGCTTTTTCCTCCTGCTCGAGCTTCAGCAGAATGGCCTTCGAGTCGCGCGAGATCGAGCGAAGTTCGTCGAGCTCAGGGTGAACACCGGTACGGATGACGCCGCCATCCTTGAAGCTCTGCGGAGGAGCGTCTGCCAGCGTTTCCTCGATCCTACCGGAGATGTCCTCGCCCGGATCGATCTCTCCGCGCAGGTCCCGGAGCAGCGGTCCGGAGATCTCGCCCATCATCTCGACCAGTGACCTGCACCCGGCGAGCGATTGGGAGAGCGTGAGACACTCACGCGCCCCTGCCGATCGCAGCGTAATCCGGGCGACGATACGCTCGAGATCCGCGATCGAAGCGAGCGTCTTTCCGATGCGGTCGAGCAGCGCACCGTTTCGAGTCAGCTCATCGACGGCGTCGTGGCGGTCGAAGATCTCCTCGCGATCGAAGAGCGGACGTGCCATCCAGCGACGGAGCATCCGCCCTCCCATGGCGGTACGTGTGGAGTTCATCACACCCCAGAGCGTGGCCTTCGCGTTCCCCTCCGTCTCGCGCGCCTCGAACACCTCGAGATTCCTCAGAGTCGCCGCGTCGAGTCCGAGGAATCCGCTCTCCTCGAGACGGAGACGGCTGACGTGATCGAGCTCACGCTTGTGTCTCGACTGGGCGTAATCGAGTGCGGCCCCCGCTGCTGCGACCCGCGGATCATCGTCTTCGAGGCCGAAACCGCGCAGGTTCTGTGTTCCGAACTTCCGTGTCAGAACATCCAGCGCTGTGCGCTGATCGAAACGAACGTCGTCCTCGAGAGTGACGGAAATGCCAGAGATGCCAAGGACCTCTCGGAGATCGCTGCTCGCGGCATCCCGCGGCACGATCGCCTCACGTGGAGCGAACCGGACCAGATCGTCCTCGAGCCGCCCGACATCCTCTGAATCGTAGCGGGTCACGAAGAAGTCACCGGTCGAGACATCGATCCACGCTGCACCGATCGTCCCGGAGTCTCTTGCCACGCTGAGCAGATAACAGGAGTCACGATCGAGGATCACTCCATCGACGGCCGTACCCGGCGTGATGATCCTGACGATCTCGCGCCGCACCAGGCCTTTGGCCTGGCTCGGATCCTCGACCTGCTCGCCGATTGCGACCCGGTAACCTTTGCGAATCAGTTTGGCGACGTACTGTTCCGCCGAATGGAACGGCACGCCACACATCGGTGCCTCCGACTCCCCTCCTTTGCCACGGGCGGTGAGGACGAGGTCGAGAACGGGAGCGGCCGTCTCGGCATCCTCGAAGAACATCTCGTAGAAGTCGCCCATCCGGAAGAAGACGATCGCGTCGCCGGCCTGTCTCTTGAGCTCGAAGTACTGCTCGAACATCGGCGTGAGTTTCGTCGGACGGTTCACGGGAGGAAAGGCTCCAGCGTCTTCTGCCCGGGGCGTCGAAAGCCGAGAACGTCACGGCCGCTCAGTTCGAGCTCCACGACGATGGCCGTCTCCGGGCTCCCGCTCCGCACACGATTGCAGAGCACGACCCATCGCTCGCGACCGTCGGTGCTTCCGACGTCCGACCGGGCGGAATTGATCACCATGTAGTCTCCATAGGTTTTCGCGTCCCTGCCGATCAGCTCTGCCAGCGCCAGCGCCTCCGCCTCGCGATGACCGAACCCCGCTGACCGGACAGGCGTGTCCAACTGCACCGCAACGAAAAACATTGCGCCGCAGAGGGCCGTCCACGCCAGAAGCACGACGGCGAGCGTTCGACTGGATCGGGAGATTTTCACCTGAAAGATTTCTGCTGATTCCGGACGCCCGGAAGTATTTCATATGTGCGCGACGCCGCGGGAGGAGGCAGGGATATAATCAGATCATGGTTGATCGCAACGACGTGGCAGGAAAGATCCGAGCCATTCTGCACGAGCAGAAAACACTTCCTGAGGATGCTCTCGACGACGAAAGTCGCTCACTCGAGGATCTGGGATTCGACTCGCTCGATGCGCTCAATATCATTTTCGCCATCGAGGAAGAGTTTTCGATCACTGTCGACGATGACGAAGCACGATCGCTACGGACGATCGAGCGCACTGATCGATGCCGTTGTCGGCACATCTTTCGCCGGATCCGTCGTGAGCAGCCGCCCCGCAGTCGTTACCGGTGTCGGGATCATCTCCTCTCTCGGCAGGGGTCGGGAGGCGACGCTCGACGCCGTGCGGACGCGACGATCCGGGATCAGAAAGCTCACCGGCCTCGAGCCTGATGACGAAGTGAAACCGGACTGGATCGGCGGACAGGTCGACGACGACTGGCTCGACCGATTCCCGCCATGACCGCTTCGTGAGAATGGCTCTTGCCGCAGCTTCGGAGGCGGTCGAGCAGGCAGGACTGGAACGGAGATCCCTGCCGGCGGGGGGTCTCGATCGGTACCGGACTCGGCGGATCGGAGACTCTCGAGCGGAACTACCACCGTCTCTACCGTCGCGGATCGAACCGCCTCCCTCCCCTGACGATCCCTTCCGCGATGTACAACGCGGCGACGAGCGCGGTGTCGGCGGCATACGATGCCCGGGGTCCCGCCTGGGCGACGGTCTCCGCCTGCACCTCGGCGACGCATTCGATCGGTCAGGCGCTCGACTGGATCCGGTGCGGACGGGCTGATGTGGTCATCGCGGGCGGAGCCGATGCGCCGCTGCAGCCCGGAATCATTCTGGCCTGGGAGGCGCTCCGGGTACTCGCCCCAGCCGGCGATGATCCCTCTGCCGCCTGCCGCCCCTTCGCGAAAGATCGTAGAGGACTGGTGCTGGCCGAGGGAGCCGGCGTGCTGATTCTGGAATCGGTGGATCATGCGCGGAAGCGAGGAGCAGTTCCCCTCGCCGAGATCCTTGGAGCCGGCTTTTCGAGCGATGCGGGACATCTCACCGATCCGACAGTCGAAGGGCCCGCCGCCGCAATGCGACTGGCTCTCGAAGATGGAGGGCTCGAGCCCGCGGAGATCGATTACATCAACGCTCACGGGACCGCCACGCGCGCCAATGATCTGACCGAGACGCGGGCGATCCATCGAACGTTCGGTGATCACGCCCGCAGCCTTGCCGTCAGCTCGACCAAATCGATGCACGGACACGCGATGGGTGCGACGGGTGCAATCGAGATGGCACTGTCGATCGTGAGTCTGCGCGCCGGTCTTCTTCCGCCGACACT
Organism: uncultured Acidobacteriota bacterium; assembly: GCA_963829355.1. GTDB lineage: Bacteria > Acidobacteriota > Thermoanaerobaculia > Gp7-AA8 > JAHWKK01 > CAWHHZ01. The sequence goes on along the minus strand of CAWHHZ010000021.1, from coordinate 256,571 downwards.
GAATCTGGACAGTCGCGATCCCGAGTGCGATCTCGACTACGTGAGCGACGGTCCCCGTCCTACAGAGGCATCGACGTTCATATCGAGCTCCTTCGGGTTTGGTGGTCTGAACGGCGTTCTTGCCTGCCGCATCATCCGCTGAGATAACGATCCCCCCTCCAGCAGAGGCGGTTGGCAGATGATTTGCTGCCGGAGTCTCGACATGGACGTACCAGAGGACCGTGCCAAGGAGGCTACGTTGATCGTAGAAAAGAAGCACCGCGACGGCTTCACCGTCATTTATGTCGAGGGACTGATCAAGCTCGGGGAAAGCGCCGAGTTCTTCTCTCAGGCTCTCGAGAATGTGCTGAAGAACGAAAGCGGAAACGTGATGATCGATTTCACCAAGATCGATTACATCGACTCGACCGGAATCGGCGAGCTGGTGGGCTATCTCGGTAAGTTCAGCAACCAGAACCGGAAGCTGATTCTGATCAATCCGTCGGAGCGCATCCTCAAGCTTCTCAAGCTGGCGAAACTCGATTCCGTATTCAAGATCTACTCGACCGAAGAAGAGGCGATCGGCGCTGAGGAGTCCACCAGCCGCAGCGAGGATTCGCAAGACGAAGACTAGCCGGCCAACTCGGCCGAAGAGAAAGCGAACCGGGCCTGTCATTCCGAAGGAGCGGCCTCTTCGCAGCTGAGGAATCCGGGCGGGGGAAGGAGTCACACACTTCCCCGGGCCAGATTCCTCGCTCCGCTTCGGAATGACAGTACGGGTACCTTCAACCCCGCTCCACCCTCTCCCCCTTGAACCCTTGAACCCTTGAACCCCTGAAACCCTGAAACCCCGCCCAAAGGTATGATGCTCCCATGATTCCGATGGTCAACGTGTATCGAGGCGGCTTTCTCGAGTCGGTGCATGAGGGATCGATTGCGGTCGTCGATGACGAGGAGCGGTTGATTGCCTGGGCGGGGGATCCGTCTTTTCGGACCTTCATCCGCTCCGCGGCGAAGCCTCTGCAGGCGATCCCCATGCTCGAGGCGGGCGGCGCCGAGGAGTACGACCTCACTGCGAGCGAGATCGCGCTGATCTGCGCATCGCACGGGGGCGAGAACCATCACGTGTCGACCGCTGCTGCGATACTCCGCAAAGGTGATTTCGACGAAAGTGATCTGGTCTGCGCGCCGCACGAACCGTACGACGAGAAGACGGCCGCCGAGCTGCGCCAGTCGGGCGAGAGTCCGACATCACTGCACAACAACTGCTCCGGTAATCACTCCGGACTGCTCCTCTGCTCACAACTGATGGACCAGCCTCCCGAGTCGTACGCAGGGATGGACGCGGCCGTACAGCTCAAGGTGCTGCGGACCCTCGCCGAATTCGCGGGACTTCCGATCGGTCAGATCGACCGGGCGATCGACGGGTGCGGCATCCCTGCCTTCCGCATGCCGATCGCCAGAGCCGCCTCAGCTTACGCAAGGCTCGTTCGCGAAGCGCGTGACGAAGCGACGCCGTACCACCGTGAGTGCCGCCTGATCTTCGAAGCCATGACGAGAGCTCCCGAGTACGTGGCAGGCGGGTGGAGTCTGACAACACCGCTGATGCGCGGGCTCGGCGGGCACGTGCTCGCAAAGGAGGGTGCCGAGGGGTTCTACGCGATGGCGCTCGACGAGGAGGCGACAGCGCAGATCAAGGAGCAGCACGGCATCCGCTGTGGTCGGTTTCTCGGGATCGCAATCAAGATCGCCGACGGATCGAGTGAGCGCTCGCGCAACCCGGTGGTCCTCAGGACGCTCGAGCTTCTCGGCTATCCGCCGGAGCCGAGTGGGGAGCTCGATCAGTTCGTAGATCCGGCGGTGAGGAATATCGAGGGGAAAGTGGTCGGAGAGGTCAAGGCTGAATTCGACCTGACCTTCCTGTAGCATGACTCTCATGATCCGTGGGCTCCGGGCCGTCATCGCAATCCTCCTGCTGAGCACGGCGTGCAGCACCGTCGGGGTGAGCCGCGAGGAGCAGCCCTACGCCGTGGTCGAACCGACGATCGCCTACGAGATGATTCTCGACAACAAGCAGATCGTCGTTCTCGACATCCGCCCGCTCGACGAGTTTTACGGCGAGCTCGGCCACGTCGCCGGTGCCCTCTCGGTGCCGATCGAGAGGATCGACGAGCGGATTGGCGAGATCATGCCGTACCGCTCCCAGACCGTGCTCGTCTACGGCGATGCTCAGGAGGAGATCCAGCAGGCGCTCGCCACCCTGCGAGCGGCCGGTTTCAGGAATCTCGTCCTGATCCGCGGAGGAATCCGGCGATGGATTGACCTCGGCTACAAGAGTGTTAAGGGTAGTTGACGCTCTGAAGTCGTTTGTCTGCCGGAGCTTTCGAAAGGATTTCAAACGCATGAAGAACCTCGCACTCGCGGCTATCGGTGTTGCCGTGGCAGCCTCTGCTCTCGCCGGACCCGCGAACAACCCGAAGCTCCACTCCTATCTGGAGAAGAATCTGACCGTCTGTCCCGGGGCGCAATCAGTTCTCGAGACGGTCGACGTCCGGGGCCCGGCAAACTTCGATGCCTATCGCATCACGATGAGCTCGGATGACGAGAACTGCCGCGAAAGAACCTACGCCCTCTACTCTCCCGCGAGTGGGCAGGTCATCTCGGGTCAAATCATTCCTCTGGAGGCTTCCGCACGCCCGACCGCCGCTAAAGTTCAGGATCTGGTGGAAAAGCGGATGCAGCTCGACGCGACGACCCGAGTGCTCGAGGAAAAACTCCCCGACGGTGTAAAGAAGGTCAAGATCAGCAAGAGCTCCCCGACCGGAGATGTCACTATCTACGGGTACCTCGACGCATCCGAGCAGTTCTTCATCCTGGGGCGCCGGGGAAATCTCTCCGAGAATCCGTCGACAACTTTATACGACTCGCTCGATGTCGAGAGCGCTGCTTCGCGGGGGCCGAAAAATGCTCAGGTGGAGATCCTCGAGCTGTCCGACTTCCAGTGCCCGGCGTGCCGCCGTGCTCACCAGATCCTCGAGCCCTATGTCAAACAGTACGGCGACCGCATTCGCTATCTCCGCCTCGATCTGCCGATCACAGACCACCACGACTGGTCGATGAAAGCGGCCCTCGGCGCACGGGCCCTCCAGAAGATCTCGCCAGAACACTACTGGGGATACGTCAACTACATCTTCGAGAACCAGCCGAACATCACGGCGGAGTCGATCGATGGCGTGGTTCGCGACTTCGTGGAAGGAAGCGGTCTCGACTGGCAGACTTTCGTTCGCTACTACGAATCTCCCAGCGAACAGAGCAGGCTCAATCGGCAGACCGGAAAGGCGTTCGAGAACAACATCTTCGCCACCCCCACGATCCTCGTCAATGGCCGAACGCTCTTCTACGGCCAGGACGGGAGCGGACTCGAGGCGTATCTGGACCAGCTCTTCACGAAGTAGCGTGTGATGCGGAGCCGTCGTCGCTGAGCGAAGAAAAACGAGCTGTCATCCTGAGCGCAGCGAAGGATCGGGTAGCGTCCTGACTGTCGCGTTCTTTCCGTTCTGACAGTCGGCCCGTACGAGATCCTTCGACCGTCCTCCGCTGCGCTCCGGCGGCTCAGGATGACAGGCGGGGTATTTTCAGAGCAGACCCTGTCCGGTGGAATTCGCCCCCGGACCACCGACCACGAAAAGCTTGTCATCCTGAGCGCAGCGAAGGATCGGGTAGCGTCCTGACTGTCGCGTTCTTTCCGTCCTGACAGTCGGCCCGTACGCGATCCTTCGACCGTCCTCCGCTGCGCTCCGGCGGCTCAGGATGACAGGCTACGAGCCATCGATCGATGTCCCGCATCACAAGCTGAAGCTGAACTTGGCCGCATATGCGGTTTCGTCCGTCTGAACGGCCTCGACGACGACCTTGAAGAGCAGGAGCGACAGCTTGACACCCACGGTGATCCGCTCCTCCTCCGTATCGCTGTTGAGGAGGATCTCCGGGGTGAGCTCTGTCTGCTCGATGACGCCCGTCGCTTCGGTCTGCGCGATGCCGAAACCCGCGTAAGGAGTGATGGGTCCGAAGCCCTTGCTGATGAAGCCTTCGAGCCCTATGACCTGCAGATCGAGCTCTTCGACCCCTCGCACGTCGGCCCAGGTCCCTCTCGCTGCAATCGTCGGAGTGGTCAGGCCGCCTCGGAGGATCGGGATGTCGATAGCCGCGCCCCACACTTTGACGTCGGTGTCGGGGATCGTCATGTACGAACCGGAGATATTGATCCGGCCGAAACCTTTCGAGGCGATGATCCGGGGCGCGAGGAGGTATCCGTTCTGGAGGATATTGTCGTCGACAGACTTGATCCAGAAGGCGGCGTCCTCGTTCACCTCGACGGCGGTGACCGCGACGCCGATGTCGAAGCTGAAGACACTCCCTCCGTGGGCCGGTTCCACTGGAGACGCATAGATAGCGCGGCCGAGTGTCAGAGAAAACTCCTCGAACTCGTCCTGGGTAATGTCAGGATCAAAATTGAAATCCTGTCCCGCCAACGGACTGCACAACAGCATCGAAACCAAAACAAAGAAAATTTTCCTCACGTCCACCCTCCCCGAAGATTCTGGTCGTGACCCATTCTCCCCCATCTTCGGGGCCGAGGCCAACCCGGGTAGACGAGGAGCCATGGCCCCAGTCATCCTGAGCGCAGCGAAGGATCGCGTACGTCCTGACTGAAAGTGAATTGCAAAGAGAACCGAGGGCGAGTAGGACTCCACGAGATCCTTCGACCGTCCTCCTCCCGCTGCGCGGGATCCGGCGGCTCAGGATGACCGCACGGCCGGCCGGATCGTCGAGCTCTCAAACCTCTGAACCCTTGAACCTTTGGACCTTTGAACTCTTGAACCCTTGAACCTTCGATCCGCTACTTCCGAGTGCGGCCGAGCGCCTTGACGATCTCGGACTGGCCGCGGAAGCGCTCGTAAAGACTGCCGCAAACGACGTCGCAGAGCTCGAAGACGGAGGGGTCGGCCACGAAACAGTAGACCGTATTCCCTTCCTGGCGCCGGCCGACGAGGCCGGCCTCCTGCAGGATCTTCAGGTGCTTGCTGACGTTCGGTTGCGTCGTACCGATCTCCTCGGCGAGTTGCGTCACGTTCATCTCAGTCTCACGATCGAGAACCTGCAGAATGCTGAGGCGGAGTGGCTCTCCGAGAATCCTGAACCGATTTGCAACCAGCTCCACGACGGCGGGATCGAGCCTGTGCTTGTCTGCCATGATCATTCGAACATGAACGCGTAGTTATCTTATTCGCTCCCCCCGCCCTGGTTCACGTCTCCCGGTGATGCCGGTCATGGCCCTCACGGGATCAAAGCGTTATGTCTGTATCCCGGAGACGGGAGATTCCCGATGCCCGCTCATCATCCGCCCCGAGCTTTATAACTGTATGGGAATATAGTATAGTAGTTGGCGATTAGAACGCCTCGAAAGCGAAAGGAGTAACTACCATGACTGTTGATCGCTACCTGAGACTCATTGCCGGCACCTTCATTCTCGCCTCCGTGTTGCTCGGCTACTTCCACCATCCCGCCTGGTTTCTCTTCACCGGCTTCGTCGCACTGAACCTCATCCAGTCCGCATTCACGAACTGGTGCCCGATGATGTCGATCCTACGGAGCCTGAAGGTTCCTGACGCAAGTGATCCGCGAGGAACGCAGAGAGTCTGAAGAGGTCGCTGAATGCTCCGTACCGGTTCCGCCATCATCGCAACCACCCTGTCCATCCTCATCGGTTCGCCTCCCGCCGTTGCGCAGACGGTGAGCGGAGAACCGGTCGCTCTCTCTCTGGAGGGAGCAGTCGAGCTGGCGCTCGCCGAGAATCCCCGCTCCGTTCAGGCACTGGCAGGCAGGGAGATCGCCGAGGCGCGGCTGACGCAGGCCCGTTCGACCTGGTTGCCTCTGATCGAGGCTTCACAGACATGGAGCCACGGCGATCATCCCGTTTTCGTCTTCGGCTCTCTACTCGAGCAGGGACAGTTTGGAGCAGCCAACTTTGATCCGGCGTTCCTCAATGATCCTCCATCGATCGATCACTACCGCCTGGCGGTCGACCTGCGGCTTCCGATCTTCGACCAGCTCCAGAGAATCTCATCAATTTCACAGGCGAGGCTCGGCGTGCGGGGCTCTGCTGCCGAGCTCGAATCCGCTCACCAGCGCCTGCGCTACGAGACTCTCCGCGCCTATTACGGCGTCCTGATAGCCCGTCGAGCCCTGGAAGTTGCTCAGGACTCCGTCAAGGCTGCCGAGTCGGACGTCAAATCGATTCGTGACCGCTTCGAGACGGGACTCCTCGTGGAATCGGATCTTCTGTCGGCGGAAGTTCAGCTTGCAGAGTTCCGTCAGCAGGAGATCACGGCGGCAGGTGAGGTGGCGGTCGCAACCGCTGGACTCCGGGCTCTCCTGAATCTCTCTCCCGGCCAGTCTCTGGAGCTCACCTCCCCGCTGCGTGAGGTGACGGCTGCGGTCGAGGGTCTCGACGCACAGATTGCCTTCGGGATGGAGCAACATCCCGCTCTCGAGGCGGCCAGACATAAGACTGGCGCAGCCGGACTCGATGTCAGAAAAGCGCGGGCTCGCTATCTGCCCCGACTCGACGGATTCGCCACCTATGCCCGCAACGGCGACTCGCTCGGTGAGAACCTGAGCGATGACCAGCTCTACGGACTCCGGCTCTCGCTCAACATTCTCGAACCGGGGCGCGCGGGCAGAGTGGGAGAGGCCCGAGCGGCGGAGAGAGCTGCCGACGCCGAGCTGGAGTTTCTGGAGAATCAGGTCGCGGTCGACATCGTCTCGGCATGGGAAACCCTCCAGGCCTCGCGTCAGCGTCTCGACGTGTCGCAACGCTCGCTCACACAGGCCAGAGAGTCCGTCAGGATCATCCGTGACCGCTACGAAGAAGGCCTCGTGACGATCACCGAGCAGCTCAGAGCGCAGACGGCCGTCACTCGAGCCGAGCTCAACCACCTCGCCGCCATTCACGACACCACAATCGGATACGCCCGACTGCTTTGGGCCACCGGGAGACTTCAGGATGTTGAACCCTTCGTCGAGTAGCAGAACCCCTGTCCTGGTCGCGACGACCATCATGCTCTTCGCTGCGGCGCTCCTCACGAGCTGCGGTACCGAGCCCGAGGAGAAGACGGCGACCGCTCCGTCGAACCTTCAGACCGTCGAGCTGCAGTTCGCGACGATTCCCCAGACGTATGAGGCTCTCGGGAGCATCCGGTCCACCACCCGCAGTACGGTCGCGTCGAGACTCATGGGAACCGTCGTATCCGTCTCGGCAAACGAGGGAGACGTCGTCAGGCGAGGGCAGCTCCTTGTCGAGATCGACGCCCGCGACGTCGATGCTCAGGTTAGAAAAGCGCATGCCGGGCAGGCGGAAGTCGAGCAGGCGATTCAGGGAGCCGAGGCGGCGCTCTCTGCCGCTGACGCAAATCTCGATCTCGCGACAGCCACCTACCGACGTTATGAATCGCTTCGGGAACGGCGTTCGGTGAGCCCTCAGGAGTTCGAGGAAGTCGAGGCACGCTACAAGGCGGCACGGGCCGAGCGGGAACGCGGTGCGCGCCAGCTCGAAGGTCTTCAGGCGCGCAGACAGCAGGCACTTGCTGACGTGGCGACTGCCCAGACGTACGGCAGCTGGGCGCGCGTCACCTCCCCTATCGACGGCATCGTCACGGCTCGCCTCGTCGACGTGGGCGATCAGGCGAGTCCCGGTCTGCCACTCTTCCGCATCGACGATCCCACCGACTACCGGCTCGACGTTCAGGTCGACGAGTCACGCCTCCCCCACATCCAGGTTGGCGACCCGGTGGGAGTGGTCGTCGATTCCACCGGGCTGCAGACGAAGGGAACCGTCGAAGCGGTCGCACCAGCGGTCAGTTCCGCTTCGCGCAGCGCCCTCGTCAAGGTTGCTCTTCCGCCAGCCTCGGGAATCCAGTCCGGAATGTTCGCGCGCGCCTACTTTTCCACCGGCGAGCGCCAGGCGCTCCTGGTCCCGACCTCGGCGATCAGTCAGCGCGGTCAGCTCGAGGGCGTTTACGTGCTCGGTGAGACCGGACAAGCGCAGTTCCGTCTCATCAGGACCGGCAATGCGACTGGCGAGAATACCGAGGTCCTCTCAGGCCTGAACGCGGGCGACGAGATCGTCACCGGTGAGATGCCCCGCGACCTCGAACGCAAGCCCGTTGCCTCGGTCGAGACCAGAGGGAGGAAAGAGTCATGAGCGAGTCGAATCACCACCATCAGGGGATGGCAGGAAGACTCGCCGCGGCGTTCATCAACTCGAAGCTCACTCCCCTTCTGATCGTCGCGTCGATCCTGGTCGGACTCGGCGCCGTCGCCCTCCTGCCTCGCGAGGAGGAGCCGCAGATCGTGGTTCCGATGATCGACGTCTTCGTCGAGATGCAGGGCGCTTCTCCTTCCGAGATCGAGGAACGCGTCACGAGACCGATGGAGAAGCTCCTCTGGGAGATTCCAGGAGTCGAATACATCTACTCCACGTCCTCCCCCGGTCTGTCGATGGCAATCGTGCGGTTCGAAGTCGGCCAGGACGAGGAAGAGGCGATCGTACGGCTGAATCAGAAGCTGTACGCCAACGTGGATCTGATGCCGCGCGGCGCATCGATGCCGCTCGTCAAACCGCGTTCGATCGACGACGTACCCGTCGTTGCCTTCACCCTTTCGAGCAACCAGTACGACCACTTCACACTTCGACGAATCGCGGCGCAGGTTCACGACTCCATCAAGGAGGTCGGGAACGTCTCCGAGGTCACGATCATCGGGGGCGAACGCCGCAGCATGAACGTGGTCCTCGACCCCGAGAAGATGTCCGCCTACGGCGTCGCTCCCGCCAGCCTCGCTCAGCTCCTCCAGAGCAACAACCGCGAGACCCGGGCCGGCTCATTCTCATCGTCGAACACGGAGTATCTGGTGGAGACCGGCGGATTCCTCGACGACGAGGCAGAGCTGGGATCCGTGGTCGTGGGCGTTCATCAGGGTAGCCCTGTATACCTGAGAGACGTCGCGGAGATCCGCGACGGTCCGGCGGAACCGACCAACTACGTGTTCTTCGGCGGTTCAGCGTCCGATCAGGAAGCGGGAGAGGCCGAACCCGCCGGAGAGCTCCGCCCGGCGATCACGATCTCGGTGGCGAAACGGAAAGGCACCAACGCGACCGATCTTTCGCACGCGCTGATCAGAAAAGTCGAACAGCTCGAGGGGTCCGTCATTCCTCCCGGAGTCGATGTCACCATCACGCGTGACTACGGAGAGACCGCCGCGGAAAAGTCGAACGAGCTCCTCTTCCACATGATGATCGCAGTCGTGTCGGTCGCCCTTCTCATCTGGCTCGTTCTCGGCCGCCGGGAAGCTGCGGTCGTCGCCATCGCGATCCCCGTAACGCTGGCACTGACTCTCGCGGTGTTCTACCTCTTCGGCTACACGCTCAACCGGGTGACGCTTTTTGCGCTGATCTTCTCGATAGGAATCCTCGTCGACGACGCCATCGTGGTCGTCGAGAACATCGTCCGGCACTACCGTCTCCCTGAAAACCACGATCGGCCGTTGAGCGCAGTCGCGGTCGAGGCGGTCGCCGAGGTCGGCAACCCGACGATCCTCGCCACCTTCGCCGTCATTGCCGCAATTCTGCCCATGGGGTTCGTTTCTGGACTGATGGGTCCATACATGAGGCCGATTCCAGTGGGAGCCTCGGCGGCGATGATCTTTTCTCTGATCGTTGCATTCGTCGTGACGCCCTGGGCAAGCCTGCGCCTCCTGAAGCGAAAAGCCGGGAGCAGTCATGGCGGTCACGAGGAAACGTGGTCGACCCGCATGTACCGCAGAGCGATGCGACCACTGGTCACGGATCCGAAGACACGGACGATCTTTCTTGTCGGCGTGGCCGTTCTGCTTCTGGCGGCGGTGTCGCTCTTCGCGTTCAAGCTCGTCCGGGTGAAGATGCTTCCTTTCGATAACAAGAGCGAGTTTCAGGTCATTGTCGATATGCCGGAGGGCACGACACTCGAAGCAACCGCGGCCGTCACCCAGGAGATCGCCTTCGCCCTCGGAGACGTGCCGGAGGTGCTCAACTATCAGCTTTACGTCGGCACCTCCTCGCCGTACAACTTCAACGGTCTGGTCCGGCACTACTTCCTCCGTCGCGGTCCTAATGTGGCCGACATCCAGGTCAACCTCGTTCCGAAGGACGAGCGGAACAGACAGAGTCACCCCATCGCAAAGGAAGTCCGCGAGATGATCCGTCCGATCGCGGAGCGGTACGGCGCTCGAGTCAAGGTCGCCGAGGTTCCGCCCGGCCCGCCGGTTCTCCAGACGCTGGTGGCCGAGATCTATGGACCTGACTATGAACGTCAGAGGGAGATCGGCGGGCAGATCCAGCAGATCTTCGATGAAACCAGCGGTGTGGTCGATGTGGATTCGTATCTCGAGGCCGATCAGACCAGTTATCGGTTCGATATCGACCGTGAGAAGGCGGCGCTGCACGGCATCACGCCCGATCAGCTCGCGGCAACTCTCCGGATCGCCGTCGCCGGCATGGACGTCGGTCTCCTTCACGACCCTCTGGAGAAAGAAGACGTCCCGATCATCCTCCGTCTTCCCCGCGAGCAGAGGTCGGCGCTCGGTGATCTGCAGTCGATTCGAATGACCGCCGCGGACGGATCACTCGTACCGCTCGGTGAGGTCGTGCAGATCCGCGAGGAAGTCTCCGAGCAGAGCATCTATCACAAGAACCTGATGCCCGTCGTTTACGTGACTGCTGACGTTGCGGGAACCGAGGAAAGTCCGGTCTACGCGATCATGAAGCTGAACGAGACGCTCGATGAGATCGTCCTTCCGGAAGGGTACGGCCTGGAGCGTCACGTGGCGAGCCAGCCTGAGCAGACCTCCACCTTCACGATGAAGTGGGATGGCGAATGGCACATCACGTACGAAGTGTTCCGTGACCTCGGTATCGCCTTTGCCGCGGTTCTGGTGCTGATCTACATCCTGGTTGTTGGATGGTTCCAGTCATTCAAGACCCCGCTCGCCATCATGGCCGCCATCCCGTTCTCGCTGGTCGGCATCCTCCCGGCCCACGCCGCGATGGGAGCCTTCTTCACCGCAACATCGATGATCGGCTTCATCGCCGGCGCGGGAATCGTGGTCAGGAACTCGATCATCCTCGTCGACTTCGTCGAACTGCGCATCAAACAGGGGATGCCCCTCGCCGAGGCCGTCATCGATGCCGGCGCCGTACGATTCAGACCGATGATGCTGACCGCTGCGGCAGTCGTGGTGGGAGCATCCGTCATTCTGTTCGACCCCATCTTCCAGGGACTGGCCATCTCTCTGATGGCGGGGGAGGTCGCTTCTCTGTTTCTCTCGCGCGTGACCGTTCCGATTCTCTATTACCTGAGTGAACGAAAGCGGGCGGAAACAGGTCCTGGAGAGCTCGAAGGAGCTCCGACGGATCGCGGCGTCCACGACGAAGCACCTCTGATGGTTTGAAGGAGAGATCATGTCGTCACTGAACTTCGAGAAGATAGCCGTTCCGCTGGATTTCAGTGATCTTTCGGACGGTGCACTGGCGCTCGCATCGCAGATTGCGGAAAGGAGCGGCGGCGAGCTGGTCGTTCTGTACGCCGATCCGTTTCTGCCTCCACCCCACTTCACCTCGTCGCAGATCGAGAGACTTGCCGAGGATCTCGATCACTCGAAGAGTCTTGCCGCGGATGAGCTCGAGCGGCATGTCGCCGCCAGTGTCGCTCAGGAAGTGCGATACCGGACGGTCGTGATCGAGAACCTCCCTGTTCCGGCCATCGTGGACTGGGCTACGGCGAATGACCCTGACCTGATCGTAATGGGGACGCACGGACGGAGCGGAATGAACCGCTTCATGCTGGGCTCGGTTACAGAGCGGGTTCTTCGCGAAAGCCCGGTACCTCTGCTCACCGTGCGATCGAAGAGCCCGTCTCACTCCCCTATCCGGAAGATCCTCTGTCCGGTGAACTTCACCGGGGCTGCACAGACTGCGCTGGAGCACGCCGCTGCACTGGCGCGACTGCTGAACGCCGAGCTGATTGTCGTTCACGTCGCCGAGGAGGACGCGGATGGTGAGCAGGAGCGCTCGTCGCTGGAGAGTTGCGTGGCACCGGTCGCCGGCGGCGGAGCAGTCCGCCGCATCGTCCTGCGGGGAGTACCCGACGAGGTCGTCCTGCGCTACGCCGAGGAGAATGGCGTGGATCTGATTGTCCTCGCCGCGACTCATCGGCGCTTTCTCGATACAACGGTACTTGGCTCGACCACCGTACACGTCATCCGGCACTCCTCGGTGCCGGTCCTGACGGTGACGAGCCGGCCGGAGTAGACGGCCCTCTTTCCGCCGGCTGACCGGCACTATCCAAAACTGGGGGCCCGGTCGTGTAAAATCGCCTGCATGGCAGACCAGCCCACGGAAAAGGACCTCAACATCGGCGATCCGGCGGCCATGGCGCTCGAGCGGTCAACGCTCATCCTGAAAGACGGAGTCGCTCTCATGCGCGCAGGCGACCACGCTTCCGCCATTCGCAGGTTCGAGGAAGTCTACAAGTCGAAGGATCTGCCAAAACCGGTCAGCGGGCTCTCCTACTACGGATTCTGTCTCTCGAAGAGTGCGAAAGCAGCATCGTCAGGCGATCGAGATGTGCGAGCACGCCGTTCGCGAACGCCCGGATGATCCCGCCAACTGGATCAATCTCGTGGAAGTGCTGATGATGGCCAACCGCCGCGTCAAGGCGATCAACACCATCGATGATGCTCTGAAGCGTTTCCCGAAGACGAAACTCCTCCAGGACCTTCGAACACGGATCGGCATGCGCAGAACGCCCGTCATACCATTTCTCCATCGCAACAACGTGATGAACCAGGTTCTCGGTCACATGCGTCATACATGGCTCGAGAAAAGAGCGACAAAGCCCTCCGGAAAATCGACCCCCGCACGCTAGGCCCAACGTACCCGGCCTCAACACGACTGTCATCCTGAGCAAAGCGAAGGATCGGGTGCGCCCTGACTGTCGCGTTCTTTCCATCCCGACTGTCGCGTTCTTTCCGCCCTGACAGTCGGGCCGTACGCGATCCTTCGACCGTCCCTTCGGCTTCGCTCAGGGCAGGCCTCCGCTGCGCTCCGGCGGCTCAGGATGACGGGTCTTTTTCAGAGGGGCGAGAGTGGGGGCTGGGCTCAATCGTTCCAGGCAGGACTTGCACTTCGCCTTGCTCTGCCACGAAACTGTCGTCGAAGTGATCCATGATCTCAAGACCCTGATTCTCTCCTTTCACCCGATCGTAGCGATCGAGACGGTCGAGGAGGATCGCGCCAACGACATCATCGCCCGCGCCGCGGCAGAGCTGTCTCTTCCGTTTCTCCAGTGGTCGGTCACTCGTGGTCTCACGAATGTGAGCGGAGAAGGGATCCCGGGCACCACGTCCCCCTCCAGCGTGATGGAACACCTCCGGGTGATGGAGCTCGAGGCGGTCGTTCATCTCAAGGACTTCACGTCCCATCTCGAGAAACAGACAGTCGCCCGGGCGTTCAGGGAGGTCGCCGCACGCTTCTCGTCATCACACTCGACAATGGTGATCACGGGGCACTCCGTCGTCCTGCCGGCCGAGGTCGATCAAATCTCCGTGCATCTCGATCTCGCACTCCCGAACCGGGAGGAGCTGCGGAACCTTCTGCGATCGGTCGTCTCGACACTGCGCTCCCGGATGGGAGCGAGGGTGCAGCTCAACCCTGACGACGCCACGGCGCTCGTCGAGTGCCTGAGCGGACTGACAGTAGACCAGGCGCGGCAGGCTCTGTCGTACGCGATCGTCGATGACGGTCTGCTCAGCGTGGAAGACATCAGGACGATCGTCGAGCGGAAGGCCCACATCCTTCGCTCCACCGGCATCCTCGAGCTCTACCCGACCGAGCAGAACCTTTTCGAGATCGGCGGCTTTGGACGTCTTCGCGAATGGCTCGATCGCGTAAAGCTCGGCTTCTCTCCAGCCGCCAGGAGGTTCAACCTCCGTCCCCCGAAAGGGGTTCTGCTCGTGGGGGTTCAGGGATGCGGCAAATCGCTCGCTGCAAAGGTGATCGCACGAGAGTGGCAGATGCCGCTGCTCAAGCTCGACGCCGGACGTCTGTTCGACAAGTACGTCGGAGAGTCCGAGAAGAACCTCCGCGAAGCAATCCGCATCGCCGAGACCATGGCGCCCGTCGTCCTGTGGATCGACGAGATCGAGAAGGGATTCGGTTCGGGCAGATCGTCCGAGCAGGACGGAGGTCTCTCGGCGCGGCTGTTCGGCACTCTCCTCACCTGGCTTCAGGAGAAAAAGGAAACGGTATTCGTCGTCGCCACGGCGAACCAGCTCGACATCCTCCCCCCCGAACTTCTGCGCAAAGGACGATTCGACGAGATATTTTTTGTCGATCTCCCCGATGGAGCAGAGCGCCGGGAGATTTTCGAGATTCATCTTCGCGCGCGAAATCAGCACGACCACGAATCATTCGACATGGACGAGCTAGTCCGAGCGACGGATGGATTCAGCGGTGCCGAGATCGAACAGACGATCGTCTCTTCGATCTACCGTGCTCTCCATGCTGGTCTGAGCCTCTCGACCGGACTGATCCTCGAAGAGATCAGCAGTACCATTCCTCTCTCGGTGTCCCGAGCCGAAGACCTCGCAGAGCTGCGGGAACAGTCGAAACGTTTTGTTCCTGTGCGGTAGCAATCCCCACTGCCGGCGACTGAGAGCTGACGACGCCCCGGTTGACACCAGCCACCGCAGACCGCGACGATATTTCAATGGACAAACTTCCCGAAGGCCGCCCTCACGTACGTGCAGCGATGACCCCGTTCCCTCTCAGCGTCGATATCTCCGCATCACTTATCGATGCCGAGACCGTGATGTCGGAGAACCAGATCCGCCACCTCCCGGTCACCAAGGGCGGTGAACTGACCGGAATTCTCTCTCACAGGGATCTCCAGGTGCTCAAAGCATCGCTCACCCCTGCCGATCGTGAGGGCATGACCATCGAGGCAGCCGTAGTTCCCGATCCGTACGTGGTCGAGAGCCTCACTCCGATCGATGCGGTCGCAGGCGAGATGGCCCGCCGTCACATCGGCTCTGCACTGGTCGTTCACGAGGGAAGACTCTCGGGCATCTTCACCGCTACCGACGCCTGCCGCTATCTGGCAGAGCTACTCTCCTGCATGTACGACAACGAGAACGATGTCGCCTGAGAATGGCCCGGCAATGCGATCCAGGGGGACGCTCACTCTAGCGGAGGGCTGGTGGAGCGGCAATATAGTCATCTGGCAAGGGCGAAACGAACGAGAGCCGTCGAGTCGAGTAAAAAAAGAGAGATGCTGCGTTCCGTTTGGGTGGGTCGCCATCAGGCGAATTCTCCAGCGAAACGAAGTCTCGCGTGTGAACGTCCTCGGCCCTCACCCCGGCCCTCTGCCAGAGGGAGAGGGAGAACCCGCCCCGAGCCTCTCCGCCGGTGGTTCGTACGTGTAGCGCAACACCACCTCCTGCGGCTCATCCGGCTCATGCTGACCTTTCAGCCATAGGTTCATTCTCACCGAGAGCCTGTCCGACTCGACGGGAATACCCGGACCGGTGTAATCCCACTGTTCGATCCAGCCCGCACACGGCCCTTCATCACAGTGCCCGTGCCAGCTCGAGAACCGGATACGATCGGAGTTCCAGTCAATCTGATGAGTCGTGTAATCGCCTGATAGTGCCACCGGGAAACGATGCACGCGATCTCCACCGGTGGGCTGGACTGCGTAGACTCCCAGGTAGCCCGGACCCGCGAGCGCTCTCGACATCTCGATGTCGATCTCGTGACGATCATCCGCGTAGAGAAACATGCCGAGAACGACCGACGGGTGCAGTCTGTCCAGCCGGGAGATCACCTGAAAGCGGTGGCGACCATAAGAGGCAGGTCCCGGGGCGGCGAGCTCTGCCTGACACCAGCGCCCATCCACCTCCGCGAGTCGCAGGTGAATCAGCCCCTCGGGGTCTACGGAAACCGATTGACTGGTCGATCCCCAGCAGCGATTACCGGGTGGCCCGGGAGACTCCCGCACCTCCCACGACATGCCGGACGAGCACCGGATCATCGCGGCCGCCACGATCAGCAACGAGGCGACCGGCAGTACCGCAGTTCGCTTCGATCGAACCACCGCTTCACCACCCTCCTCCCCCACCACCACCTGAGCTGCTGCCGCCTCCTCCACCGCTGCTCCCGCCGCCGCTCGACCCGCTCGAGCTCGGAGCGGAGACGCCTGACGACATGACAGTCGCGGCACTGACCCAGCTCGACGTCGCTCCCGCCCCGCCAAACGCGCCGCCACCGCCACTCCATCCCGATGAGCCGATGCCACCGGAGGAACTGCTCCCCGAGGACCGCAACATCGAGGAGCTGGCCGCGGTTGCCCCACCGAACGACTGGAACCACTTGTCCACGTGCGGTCCGAGACCGAACGCAAGAATCCAGGGGAACCACGCGTCCTCCAGATCCGGCTTCTCACGGCGAAGCTCCTGCGCCAGATAGCCTCGGGCCGATGCGAGCCGCTTTCTGATCTCGATCTGAGAAGGTGAGTTCGTGGTCGCCATCATTCTCAGCCCGGTCATCGAGAGGCCGAGAGCAAAAAGATCGATGGCAAGCGCTGCGATCAACGTCAGAGACACCATGACCGATACGACGAGAGCGGCCAGTACGATCAGCAGCAGCAATGCGGCTGGCACGCCTACCCACGCTGCGAGTTTTTCGATCCGGTTTCTCCCGGTGGCAGCGACAATTGCAACCACGAAATACGCCATGAGTGTGAAACCCCAGGCGACGAGCATCGGCAGACGAATCTCTGTTGCCCATATCTCCGTCACGACCTCCGCCGCGGTCGCAACAACGAGCATCAAAACGATCCACTTCGTTCCGAGAATCGGAGGAACGTCCTTCCCCCTATCCTTCCTGAACAATTTCGCACCAGCCTTCTCGAGTTGATCGCGAATCTTCGACGCGGGATCGAATCCCTTGTTCTTGTAGTGCTCCCTGATGATTTCGGTGCTCGTTACCGTCCTCTTGTTCGGGAAAAGCGAGTCGATCAGCTTTCGCTCGGCGGAATCGAATTCTTCGCGCGAGACGAGTAGCTCCAGATGCAGGACGTCGCCCCCGGCAAACAACCCTTTCTTCGTCTCCACGCGACTCGACAGCTTCTTCTCCTCGACCAGCCGCGCCAGCATTGCAGCGACTTCGGCTGACGAGACTCTGCTGTCCCACAATCCACCGACCACTTCGGGGCGAAGGGAGAACAGGTTGCTCTCCAGCCATGCCCGGTCAATTTTCAACGGAGGACGAAGCGGCGCGAAACGCCCCCTCTTTCCCTCCCGATAGAGGAGAGACCGCAATGCGAGTCCGAACACCAGCAGAACAGCCGCGGCGAGGACGAGCCGAGCCCAGACGGGTGCGGGACGAACGACACCGGGTGGATCACCTGGCCCCGTGTACTCGAGGGGCAGCGTGGTGATCATGGCATCGCCGGGTGGCAGGTTCTCAGCCTCTGTGACGGGTTCCATGCGGATCGATGCCTGCCACACCGGATCGAGCTCGAGCTCGAGCCGAAAATGTTCGATGACGCCGTCGCGATCACTGAATGCGAAATCGTGATCGAGAAGGAACTGATTCTCCACCTGATGAACGAGAACGTCGTGGATCACGTAGGTGAGCTCGTAGATGATCGTCTTTGACTCGAAGGGGGGATCCTCGGGCAATCTGCTGCGCCATCGCAGGGTCGAGGAATCGGTCCACCTGTACTCATCGACCTCGTCCAGGTCCCCCTTCTCGAGCTGGACGCGAGCTCCCGTGGCCGGATCGATTCTCTCGATCGACTCGAGATCGATGTCCTGACCCGGGTCCAGCCGGAAAATTCTCTCCCCTCCGTTCCAGTCGCCATCGAAGACGATCGTCTGCCGCTCCACCACGTGGAGGGATCCCTCGGCGTCGAGCCTGGCGCCGACATCGAGCCGGTTCCAGTAGAGGCTCTTCGCGTGCAGAGAAAGAGCGGACAGAACGAAGAGAGAGAGAAACAGACCAGCCAGGGTTCGAGGGCGACGAGCGGGAGCCAGCATGCCTCAGAGACTACAACAGGTGAGTAAATCTCCTGCAATTCAGGACCACGAAACGGTCATCCTGAGCGCAGCGAAGGATCGCGTGCGGTTATACTCGACCGCTGAGCGCAGCGAAGGATCGCGTTCGTGGTGACTCGACCAAACTTCAGACGAGTATGACTCCACGCGATCCTTCGCTGGCGCTCAGGATGACAAACTTCCGGAGGCGGCGGCGACTCTACTGTCGGCGTATGAGAACTGACATCAGGACGAGCCCACCAACCACACCCGCGCCGTTCGCGAGGATATCCAGCGGATCGAACGATCGCGAGGGGACGAAGATCTGACCGATCTCGATCAATACTGAATAGGAAAGCAGGATCAGTCCGAGGATGAGAGATGGCACTCTCGGGAAGGCGATGCGGCCACTGACTGCCCCGACGATCCATCCAACGAGGTGTGCGATCAGATCACCTCTGGTGACACCCCCGATCATCCCGGGGTCAGGCATCAGTCCCAGCACGGCAAACGCCGCCATCATCGCGAAGAACTGGAGTTTTCGAACGGCTACGACCAGGAAGCCACCTTTCTCGCCACCGACCCGAGCCAGCTCGCGCCGACGTCCTGGTAGTAGAGCGAACCGATCTTTCCGACGGCATCCGCCAGCGATGGATACGATGATGTTGCTCCCGCGAGATCGCCGATCTTCATCTTGTTCTGACGGGCCAGGACAATCTCCTGAATCAGTGTCGTCGCATGCTCACACAGGGCGTGAGCGCCGAGAATCCGTCCTTTCGAATCGAGAATCATCTTCAGGAAACCCTCCGGCGTACGCTCGGCAACGGCTCGGTCGACGTCGGACATTTCGACTGCATAAATTCGAATATTCTCCTGCCCGTATTTTTCTTCAGCTTCCTTCTGGGTCAGCCCGATGTGTCCCACCTCGGGGTCGGTGTAGACACCCCAGGGGATGTGCTCGTAGCTGACCTTCGACTTGCCGGGAAAGAGCATGTTCCTGACGAGCTTGACCGCCTCGTAGGCGGCGACGTGGGTAAACTGCGGTGGCCCCTTGATGTCCCCCACGGCCCACACGCCCTCCGCGGTAGTCCGCAGATACGGGTCGACGACAACGTGATTCTTCTCCACCTTGACGCCCGCCGACTCGAGGCCCATGTTCTCGTGGTTCCCGCGGCGGCCGGCGGAAACGAACACCTCGTCGACTTCGAGTCGCTCGGTCTCCCCTTTCCGGTTCTCGATCGTCACCACTTTCCCGCTGGCGCTTCCTGCCACACGCGTCACCTTCCATCCGGTACGGATCGCGATACCTTCGCTCTCGAGAATCGACCGGACCCGTGCGATGACGTCCTGATCCTCACGCAGCAGGATCTCGTCGAACAACTCGACCACCGTCACCTCGGAACCGAACCGGCGGAAGATCTGCGCGAACTCGATCCCGATCGCTCCCCCCCCCATCATCAGCAGCCTCTTCGGAAACTGGTCCTGCTCGAGGAATGAGCGGTGGTCGATATACCCGGTCTCGCCGAGGCCTTCGATCGGCGGGACCATCGTGCGAGCTCCGGTGGCGATGACGACGTTCTTCGCCTGGAGTGTCCGATCACCCGCCCTGACCTTCTCCGGCGAGAGAAGCTCCGCGCGCTCGAAGATGACTTCGATCCCGAGATTCCTGAACTTCTGCGGATCGTCATGCGGCTCGATCCTGGCGCGGGCCGCACGCATCGACTCCATGATGCGAACAGGATCGATCGCCGGATCATGGGGCGCGAGCCCGAAGTCCTCAGCATTCCGCATCTTGTGAATCAGTTTCGAGGTTGCTACCAGAGACTTCGTCGGCACGCAGCCGGTCCAGAGGCAATCACCACCGAGCGGCTCGCTGCTGATCAGGGCGGTACGGCGACCGAGGCGCGCGCATCCGGACGCCGTCACCAGACCCGCCGTCCCGCCTCCAATCACGATGACATCAAATCGCTCGACCATTGCTCATCCCCTCGTCAGATCTGTGCGTGCCCGGAGCCGGATCGATCGCATCCTCGGACCGTTCCAGTTCCTCGAACAGAATCTGAAGCCGTGCCGTCACGGGACCGGGCGTACCGTCCTTGATCCTCCGGCCGTTGATCGAAGTGACTGGCATGACGCCCTGTGTCGTACTCGTCAGGAACAACTCATCAATCGCGAGAAGCTCATCGTCTCGCACCGGCCGCTCATCCAGCCTGAACCCGTGCCGGATGGCGAGCCCGATGACCTTCTCGCGAACCACACCGGAGAGAATCTCAGAGTTGCCAGGATGCGTCATGATCCGATCCCCGGAGACGACGAAGATGTTCGAGCTCGCCCCTTCCGTCACCACGCCATCCTCGATCAGAATCACTTCCCCCGCGCCTGAGCGTCTGGCGTGAGTTTTCGCAAGCACGTTCGGGAGAAGATTGACGCTCTTGACGTCACATCGCTTCCATCGAAGATCATCGAACGTGACGGCCTCGACACCGCGACGCCGCCTGAGGTCGTCGGGAAAGTCGAACCGTCTCGAGTAGGCAATCACCGTAGGCTCCATCGAATCCGGATAGAAGTGAGCTCGCTCGGAAGCGCCTCGCGTAACCTGCACGTACACGATTCCTTCGTCGAACTGCGTCCGCTCGAGGAGCTGGGTCAGAAGATCAGAATACTCTTTCCATCCCTTCCAGGGGGACGGGATCGAGAGATACTCCATCCCACGCGAAAGCCTGTCCCAGTGCGTCCGGGCAAACCGCGGCGAGCGCTCGAGAAACTTGATGACCTCATAGAGCGAATCACCGTACTGCAGACCCCGGTCCTCGACATTGACGACCGGTTCGTCAGTGGTGGTGAAGCGCCCGTTGAAATACAGGATGTCAGCCATGCATCATTTCGAAGGTCATCACGGCGGCACCAGGACCGCCGCGGATCGATCACGCCGGACAGTTGGTCAAGACTTCGCTTTGTCCGGCACCCGTTTCACGATGACGATCGTTCTGTCATCCGGGTCGAGACTTCCCCACTTCGCGACCCGCTCGAGAACAGTATTGCAGATCGTTTCGGCGGACTCCTCACGCCGGCTGCGCACGATCCGCTTGAGACGATCCACCCCGAACTCCTCTCCCTTGAGATTGGCCGCCTCAACGATTCCGTCCGAATACAGGCAGAGGATGTCTCCCTTATCCATGTGCACGTAGCCGCGGGTATAGCTCGCGTCCGGCGTGGGACCGAGTACGGCTCCGCCATGACGCAGCTCGTCTGTGCGCCCCGCGTGGAAGTGGAGTGTCGGCGTGTGACCGGCGTTCGTGTAGATGAACGTGCCCGAGGTCTCCAGCTCGCCGTAGAAGAGGGAGACGAATTTTGTGGTCAACCGCGAGCGATGGATGATCTCGTTCAGTTTCTGTACCGTCCGGACGATCTTGAAATCGCGATCGGTACCCATGCGAAGCCCCATATGGACATCCCGCACCATCAACGCCGCCGGCAGTCCATGACCCGTAGCGTCAGCGATCGCAATACCGAGAGAGTCTTTCGAGAACGGGATGAAATCGTAGTAGTCGCCGCTGACGACCTCAGCGGGAATCGTGCGGCCAAAGATGTCGAATCCCTCGAACTTCGGAGGACGACTCGGAAGAATCGTCTGCTGGATGTGCTTCGCCTCCTCGAGAATCGAAACGTACCGGTCGACCCTGAGACGCTGGTTGATCGAGGTGCGAATGATGTTGAGCGAGAACAGAATATCCTCCCGGCTCGACGCCGGCGAAACGTCGAAACTGAGGATGTAGTCATCATCCCCGACGCTGATCGCGGCGAAGCGCCGGGCGCCGAGTTGCTTCTCGAGCTCGGTATTGACCTCCGGATCCTTGCGATCCATCACGATCACACCGTTCTGCAAGAGAGACTGGATCGGCGCGTACTGCTCGGAGATCATGATGCCGAGCTCGTCTTTCCTTTTGCGGCCGATACGGTAGATCAGTTCGTAGTCGTCATCCCGGTACGCATAGAGCCTGGCCCCCGTGATCCCGAGCTCGTCGCGGAAGTTGTCGGCGATCGTCTCGGCCATCGCCGTGATCGCAGCGACGCCCTCACCGGGGACGCTCAACTCGGAGATCGTCTTCTGGACCTGGGAAAAGAGTGATTTGTAATCCATGTGCTGGCGCGAATTGTACGGGAAAAGGAGAGATGACGTACGACGCGCTGCGGGCCGGGCACGTCATCCTGAGCAAAGCGAAGGATCGCGTACGGCATGACTCGAAGTGAATTGCGGAGGGAACTCAAAGCGAGAATGACTCGACGCGATCCTTCGACCGTCCTCCGCTGCGCTCCGGCGGCTCAGGATGACAGCCTTTTCACGGCGACGCGATGCCATGAGGCGGCTCAGGATGACGGCCGGTACACTGCCCTCTCAGCCGACGATCTTCTTGATCCTGTTGACGAACTTCTTGTTGACGAGACTGTCGCCAACTTTGAGTACCCTCCGGATCATCTGAAGCAGATCTTCATCACCGCTCCAGTGCTCGCGCAGGATCTCCTCGTCCGTGTCGAGAAGCATCCGATTCAGGATGTAGGCGGCGAACACGAGATCGTCGAGATAGCCCATCGGGCCGATGATCCCCTCGGGGACGATATCCAGCGGAAACACAAAGTACGCGAGTCCCGTCCCGAGAATCGCCTTGTCCTGAGCGCTGACGCGATCATCGCGGAAGAGCCGGAACAACAGGATGAAGACGTCCGGAACCAGGAGCAGATAGCCCTTGACCTTGCCGAGCTTGGCATCGCGCTTGTCGACGTACGCACCGATCGACGCACGCAGCCGATCGTAGAAGCGGCCCGCCTTATCGTCGGTGAGATTGCTCTTCACGTCGACCGCGGAGGTCATCGAGTCCATCGATTCGTCCAGCGTCTCTTCTCCACTCTTCTTCGAGCTCTTTTTCGTTGCCATTCAGATCGCTCCTTCGGGCGGGTCCGCCCCTCCTGCTCCGAGAATCACGACGATCCCCTCGCTACTGATGCGAATATCCGTGATCGTAGCGTCAATGAATGGAGGCAAGAAGCGGTCCACGCGGATGCGAATCGACGGCCCTTCCCCTTCGATCACCACATTACCACCCGCTGCCTGCCGGTCGAAAAGCTTCCCGAGGAACATCGGCACGGGCAGTCCGGCCGCCGAGATCCGATCGAGCCGCACGACGACATCACCGCCCTCGACGTCGATCCGTCGGATCTCGACCCGGAACGGCAGCGGGATCACTTTCGCAAGCTTTCCGTTGATTTCCAGCAGCGAGTCGAAAAAACGCATCTCCACGTCGCGCACAGGGATCTGCTGCTCTCCGATCTTCTGGCGGGCGATCGCTTCGATCCGCTCCGCCGCGACCAGGAGCCGCATGTCGTTCCATTGAATGAGTCTTTGCATCAGTCTTTCAGTCGTCAGTCGTCAGTCGTCAGTCTTCAGCAGTCAGCTGTCGGTCGGTGCAGGGCGCAGTTGTTCGACCCTCAGTCAGGACTACCAGCAGTTCGTGCGCCAGCCTCACTGATGACTGATGACTGACGACTGACGACTGAAACCTGATATCAGGCGGTGGCGCCGCCGCACGAGCTGCCCGCTCCTGCCGTGCATCCGAAGCAATGTGCGCGAGTGACCACGCCGCGGTCTTGCCATTCTTCGAGATCGAAGTCGCCGATCAGCGCACTCCCCGATGACGGCTGCGCCTCGAGATCGAGCATCTGATTGAAGTCGCAGTCGAAGATCCTGCCATCCCATGAGATCGAGATCGTGTTGCGGCACATGAGTCCGGCGACCGCGGAGGGGTTGAAGGAGCGGGAGAGCAACTCCATATACTCCTGAAGATTTCCAGACTCGACGAGCCACTCCAGATACCGCGAGATCGGCATGTTGTTGAGCGCAAACAGCCTGTCGAAGCTGATGCCATGATTTGCTTCGAGCCCCTCTCGCCACTCTCTCTCGACCGATTTCTGATTCGGCGCCAGAAACGCGCCAGCAGGGTTGCTCATGAGGGTCAGAACGCGCCTCGGATCTCCCTTCCCGTACCCCGCCTCATTGAGCCGCTTCAATGCCTCAATCGATTTCTCGAACGCTCCGTCGCCCCGCTGCGCATCCGTATTCCGCTTCCTGTAATGCGGCAGGGATGCAACGATCTCCACGCCGCGCTCGCCGAGCCACTCGGGCAGATCGCGGCATTTCCCAACGAGCAGAACCGAGAGGTTGCAGCGGTCGATGACGTGGACGCCGCGACGGACGCATTCATCCACCAGATACCGGAAGTCAGGATGAAGCTCCGGCGCACCACCCGTCAGATCGACGGTATGGACGCCACTCCTGTCGAGAGCATCGAGGCAGGCGTCGACCGTATCGCGAGTCATCATCGCGTCCCACCGGTCCGGACCCGCATCGACGTGGCAGTGCCGGCAGGTCATGTTGCACAGCTTCCCGAGATTGATCTGGAAAATCTCGAGCGGTGCCGGCGTGAGAAGTCCGAGGCCCGTCTGTTCAAGCCGCCGATCAAAATCGAGAACGGCTCCATCGGGAAGACGCAACGTATCGAGGATCGCCAGCTCGGCAGCCGGTGAAGCGAGCGCGGAATGCCTGTACCGAAGCGACTTCGTCGTCTTCGGCCCTTCCAGCTCCAGAGGCTCACCAGCCTCGGCTGCCTTCAGCAGCGCCCGGATGTCGAAGCTCTCGCTCACATCCCTGCCTTCTCGGAGTGCTCTTTCATCTGGAGTCCGTGAACGAGCGAAGCCCCACCTCTGATCGCACAGGCGACGTGGACCGCTTCGGTCATCTGCTCGAGATCCGCCCCCTTCTGCAGACTCTCCTTCGTGTAGGCGTCGATGCAGTACGGACATTGGACCGCATGCGCCACCGCAAGAGCGATCAGCGCCTTCTCCCTCTCAGAGAGCGCGCCAGCGGCAAACACGGCGCCGTAGTAGTCGAAAAACTTCTTCGCCAGCTCCGGCGCCCCCTCTTCGATCTCACCGAACTTCGCCAGATGATCGTTCTTGTAATAGTGCACGCGGCCCCTCCGTTCTGATGGAAAATGTTCGCTTGTCATCCTGACAGTTCGTCGCTCCTCCAAACCCTGGACGGTCCTTCCATTCTCAATTTTCAATTTTCAATTTCTAACCCCAGCGTCCATGATCGATCGGAAGATCTTCAATCCATCTGCGCTTCCCATCACGTCCTCCGAGCACCGCTCCGGGTGCGGCATCAGACCAAAGACGTTGCGACCGAGGTTGCAGATACCGGCGATGTTGCGCGCGGACCCGTTCGGATTTGCTTCGCGTGTGACCCGTCCCTCGGCGTCGCAGTAGCGGAAAACGACCTGGTCGTTGTCCTCGAGCGCATCGAGTACTGCCTCGTCGGCGTAATAGTTTCCCTCGCCGTGTGCAATCGCCAGACTGAGTAGCTCGCCTTCTTCCATGGCCTCGGTGAAGGGGGTTCTGATGGTCTCGGTGCGCAACCACACATCGCGCGAGACGAACCGGAGATGCTCGTTCCGGATCAGTGCTCCCGGCAGCAGACCGGTCTCGGTGAGAACCTGAAAGCCGTTGCAGATCCCGAGAACGAGGCCGCCGCGATCCGCGTGCTCTCGGACCTTCTTCATGATCGGAGCAAACTTTGCGATCGCGCCGGCACGGAGATAGTCCCCATATGAGAACCCGCCCGGAATGATTACGCAATCCGCGCCCCGCAGGTCCTCGTCCCCGTGCCACAGCATCTCCACTTCCGCCCCGAGTACATCGCGGGCGACATGCTCGGCATCGTGGTCACAGTTGGAGCCCGGGAAGACGACAATCGCGAATTTCATCGGCACAGTTTGGTGATTCTTCGTTCCGGTTTCAAGCTGCCGCGCTACCTGCGAGCGGGGGTGGGCGTCTCGTAGAGTGTCACGGTACCCTCTGGATCGCTCACCCACAACCGGCCCGATCTCTTCTCACGCTCCACCGCGGCAGCGTCGACACCGTAGACCGAGGCGGACACGACGAGCCTCTTCGATCCAGTGAAGGTGCCACTGGAACCGCAGCGCTTCTCCGGAAAGTAGACGATCGTGCCGTCTGCATTCGTGACGAGCGATTGCGCTCCGGCTGAACCAGACAGGCAGATCGTCTCACTGCTGACGAGATCCCCGAATGAGACCTCCATCCGCTGATTCCCGGTAGAATCCTTTTTCATTGTGGCTTCATCCGAGCGCGCGCCGAGCGACTTCTCTCCGAGCCAGTCGTCCGCGACGGCGATCAGGGCGCGTCCCGAGGCGGCGAAGGTGACGGCGCGGATGTCCCGGTCAGTCTGAAGGGGCTCGCGGCTCGACTCCCGCAGCTCTGCGAGGTCCCAAAGCGAAACCACGGTGGCTTTCCCGGCAGAGAACTCTTCCGAGCCGACGACGGCCAGTGTGCTGCCGTCATCGGAGACCGCAATTGCCATCGGGGCGATCTCCCGAATCGTACGTATGACCCGGTCCCCGCTCGCATCGAAAATATGCAGATCACGTCCGAGAACGAAGAGATAGCGTCCGAGAGGATCAGGAACGGCATCGCGGATCAGCTCTCCCTCGAGTGTGATCTCGCGCTCGATCGCCAGCTCCGGGAGAGTCAGAATGCTCACGCTCTCGTCGGTCCCTTGAGCGATGATCAGCCGGTTGAGCCTCCTGTCGAGCCGCAACGTCCGCAGCTCCTTGGTGGCGGCGATGTCGGGATCGTCGAGAACCACCTCGCGGACGATCGCGTCCTTTGCCGTATCGATCGCGATCACCGACTGATCGTTGGCCATGCCGACGTACAGCAAACCGTCAGCACCGACGGCAATGCCAGCCGGCCGGCCGTCGAGCTGATACTGCTTGACGACGTTTCTCCCGCGCGTGGAGACGGACTCGATCGTGGTCGCGGCAAGCGAGTGCGCAAAGGAGAAAAGAAGCAGGCCTATGAACGCAGAACGATGAAAGATGAACGATGAACGGAGGAATCTGGTGAGCGATGAGCGGCCCACGCCTTCCTCATCGTTCATCGTTCCGCGTTCATCGTTCCAGCGTGTAGCTGTAGTTCTCCACGACCGTGTTGGCGAGGAGGCGCTCGCACATCTCCTTGATCCGGGTCTCGATCTGTTCGTTCGTCGCATCATCATTCAGCGAAATTCGGAACACCTTTCCGGCGCGAACATCTTCCACCTCTGAAAACCCGAGGCTGTCGAGTGAGTGCTGAATCGCTTTTCCCTGGGGATCGAGAACCGACGGTTTGAGCTCGACGATGACGGTAGCTTTCAATTGGGTCTCCGGTCGTTTGATGGTCAGAACAGGCTGAGCTGGCGATAGGGACGGGGCGCCGCCGCGGGCAGAGGAGATCTGGAGATCTCCTGGAGCGGAGCCGGCGAATCCTGCTTCGAGATTCTCACGTCCAGCTTCACGCCGAGACGATCGAGCATCTCGTGGGTCATCTCGCGCACGATCGATTCGTGGTTGTTTTCGCGCGACAGGTGAATGAGCGTCAGAATCTGCAACCTCTCGCAGAGGATTCTTTTCAGAGCGGCCATCGAATCATCGTTGGAAAGGTGCCCGACCCTCGACAGGATCCGGCGCTTGAGGACCCAGGGATAGGATCCCCGCCTCAGGAGATCGACATCGTGGTTGGCCTCGAAGAAGAGGGCATCGCATCCCTGAAGGTGTTTGACGACGCCCGGATCGACGAAGCCGAGATCGGTAGCGACCCCGACCCTCGTCCCGTCGACTGCCTCGACGACGTAGCAGGTCGGATCGAATGCGTCGTGGCTGGTCGCCCGGGCGTGAATCTCGAGCTCCCCGATACGGAAGCTCGTGCCGTTGCGGATCTCCACGACGCGGATCTCTCGTTCATCGAGCGCGGTGCCGTCGAGGGTTCCGCGGGTTGCGTAGACCGGCACAGAATACTTCTTTGCGATCGAAGCGACTCCCTTGATGTGGTCGCTGTGCTCGTGAGTCAGAACGATCGCATCGATCGTCTCGATCGACCGGCCGATCTGCTCGAGTCGCTTTTGAGTCGTGCGGATGCCGAATCCAGCATCGACGAGAATGCGAGTGCCGTCGGACTCGATAAAGTGCGAGTTTCCGGAACTACCGGTACCTAGTGGAGAAATAAGCATGAATGTCCAAAAAAGGGGCCGCGCAGAGCGCGTCTCGCGCCGACCCCTGTACTAAGATTAAAGCAGCTCGCGCGAAATCGGTAGTGCGTTTGCAGAGAAGATGCTCCGGAACCGGCTCGAAGCGAGCGGGTGAGAAGGGTGTGGACGAGTCCACAGACCGATCGGTCCGGTCCGGGCGACCGGCCATTCATCGTATCAGGAAAGGGAGAGCATGGAGCGTTTCATCGTCGAAGGCGGGCATCGCCTGTCGGGATCAATCCGTCCCGGAGGCAACAAGAACGCCGCATTACCGATTCTCGCGGCCACTGTACTGAGCAGCGATCCGATCGTCCTGAGAAATCTCCCCGACATCCGCGACGTGCGGATCATGCTCGAGATTCTCGAGCAGCTCGGCGGATCGGTCGAGCATCTCGAGCCAAACGTCGTCCGGGTTCACATGAAAGGCGAGTGCGCAACGACTCCGGACGAGGCGCTCTCGAAGCGGATCAGAGCGTCGATTCTCTTTGCCGGACCGCTGCTCGGACGGTGTGGACGGGCGACCGTCGTGAAACCGGGCGGTGACGCCATTGGTCGCCGGCGGGTCGACACGCATCTTCTCGCACTCGAAGCGCTCGGTGCGCAGATCGAGGTCGATGCCTCGACCTACCGCATGAGCGCGCAGGAGCTGATCGGAAAGCGGATGTTTCTCGATGAGGCTTCCGTCACTGCCACGGAAAACGCGGTGATGGCGGCCGTTCTTGCGCAGGGTGTCACCACGATCTACAACGCCGCCGCGGAGCCGCACGTCCAGGATCTCTGCAAGTTTCTCAACCTCCTCGGAGCGAAGATCGAAGGAATCTCGACGAACCAGATCATCGTCGAGGGTGTCGACTCCCTCCATGGCGGGGAGTTCACCATCCCGAGCGATCATATCGAGGTCGGCTCCTACATCGGGCTCGCCGCCGTGACCCGCAGTGAGATCCTGATCGAGGAAGCGGTTCCGGAGCACATGTACTCGGTCGAGTTGATGTTGCGGAAGCTCGGCGTGGAGATCGTCGTCGAAGGCTCGAACATCCGTGTTCCGAAGGATCAGGATCTGCGCGTCCGCTACGAGCTCGGGGCTGCGGTTCCGAAGATCGACGACGGGCCATGGCCGCAGTTCCCGGCCGATCTTCTGTCGATCATGCTCGTGATCGCCACACATTCCGAAGGCACCTCCATGATCTTCGAGAAGATGTTCGAATCACGGCTCTTCTTCGTTGACAGCCTGATCGGAATGGGCGCGCGCATCATCCTCTGTGATCCTCACCGCGCGATCGTGGTCGGCGGCAACAAGCTCCAGGGAGCCGACATTACGAGCCCCGACATCCGTGCCGGCATGGCGCTGCTACTCGCGGCTCTGGCGGCGAGAGGCAAGAGTGTCATCCACAACATCCACCAGATCGACCGCGGTTACGAGCGCATCGACGAGAGACTGAACGCGCTCGGTGCTCACATCATCCGAGAGGAGGATCGTTGAGCGTGCTGGCCGGCCAGCTCCAAAGCAGTACCCGGGAGATTCTCCTGCCCCGCGGGCGGCGTCTCCCGCTCTCTGGAAGTCCCCACGTCATGGGGATCGTGAATGTCACGCCCGACTCGTTCTCAGACGGCGGCACTCATTTCGACCAGCAGGCGGCAATCGATTCGGCCCTCCGGATGATTGACGAGGGTGCCACGATCATCGACATTGGTGGCGAATCCACGAGACCAGGTGCGAACCCCGTCGACGATGCAGAAGAGCTGCGGCGCGTCGTGCCGGTCATCGAAGGCGTTCGGGCACGATCCGACGTCGCAATTTCCATCGACACGCGGAAGGCCTCGGTTGCCCGACGCGCCATCGAGGCCGGAGCGGATATCGTCAACGACGTCTCGGCGCTGCGCTACGACCAGGAAATGGCCGGAGTCGTGGCCGATACCGGCACCTCCGTCATACTGATGCACATGCGCGGCGAGCCGCAGACGATGCAGAGCGACATTCACTACGATGATGTCATCGGAGAAGTGTGTGCCGAGCTCGAGAGCTGGACGCGAAACGCGATGCAGAAGGGAATCTCCCCGGCGGTCATCATGATTGATCCCGGTATCGGCTTCGGTAAGACGTTCGATCAAAATCTCGAGCTTCTCGCCCACACCGACCGTTTTGCCAGAATTGCACCGGTGGTCATCGGAGCGTCGCGAAAGGGCTTCATCGGGCATCTGACGGGCCGCCACAGCGGCCCGGAGCGCATGGCCGGCTCTCTGGCGGCCGTCGCCGCGGCAGCGACTCGCGGCGCGGCGATCGTGAGAGTCCACGACGTGCGGGAGACGGCTGATTTTCTGAGGGTATTCGATTCGATTCGGAACGCAGGGGGATGACAGAGTTTTTTCAAAGGATTTCGGCCCTGGAGATCGGGTTGCGGGACGCGATCGACGTCATCATCGTCGCGCTCCTTCTCTACAACCTTCTTCTTCTCATCAAGGGGACGCGTGCGATGCAGATGCTGTTCGGCCTGCTCGCGCTGTTCGCCCTGAACTTCCTCGCCCAGACCGTCGAACTGCTCGCACTCGAAACTCTCTCGGAAGCTCTGCTCCTCTATATCCCGTTTGCGATCATCGTGCTCTTCCAGCACGAGATCCGGCGAGCGCTGGCCTCGTTCGGTCGAACGCCGCTCGCGTCGTTCCTGGCGGACCGCCACACATCCACGCGTTCGGATGCCATCGTGAAAGCGGCGACGAGAATGTCGGACGACCGCACGGGCGCTCTGATGGTGCTCGAACGAACGCAGTCACTCAAGATGTTCACGGACAGCGGAAAGCGGATCGACGGGATCGTCTCCTCCGAGCTGCTCGTCAGCATCTTCACGCACAATACGCCACTCCATGACGGCGCCAGCGTCATCGTCGGCAACCGTCTCGTCGCCGCGGGAGTCTTCCTTCCGCTCAGCGGCAACACCAACATCTCCAAGCAGTACGGGACCCGGCATCGGGCCGCACTCGGTCTGAGCGAAGAGACCGATGCGTTCGTGGTCGTCGTCTCCGAAGAAAATGGCTCCATCGGTGTCGCACTCGACGGAGTGCTCTACGAGAACCTCAGTCCTGAAACGCTGGCTGAAATGATCCGGATTCACGTCGGTTCCAAGGGATCAGACAACTGATGCTCGACAAGTTCTCCAACAACATGGGCCTCAAGATCGTGGCCCTCGTCCTCGCCTCCGGACTCTGGATGATCGTATCCGCTCAGAGACGGGAACAGGTGACCGAGCAGGCATTCCGGCTTCCGCTGCAGTTCACCGGAATCCCCGAGGGTCTGATCGTCACCTCCGAGGATCTGCCGGAGTACATCACCGTACGGATCCGTGGACCGGAGTCGCGGATACAGAGCTTCTCCGCCAGAAACCGCAGCGTCCAGGTGGATCTTTCGCAGGCGACAGCTGGTGAGATCGACCAGGCGATATCGGACGCACAGATCGACATTCGAGATCCTCTCGAGATCGTCTCGATCGACCCGCCGAGGGTGACTCTCGAGCTCGAGCGACGCGATCAGAAAATCGTGCCGGTGAGGCCGTTTACGGTCGGGACTCTTCCAGCCGGGTACGAGCTGGGCGAGGTGAGCGTGAATCCTGCACAGGTCATGATCTCGGGACCGCGTTCCGCGATCGAGGAGACCACGGAGGTGGCGACTGAACGGATCATCCTCTCCGAGCGAAGGAGCTCATTCACACTGCAGAGGGTGTCGGTCGTGACCGACGACCCGCTCGTTCGGGTCGAGCCTCAGACCGTCCAGGTGACGATCGTCGTACTCGACATACCTGAGCCGATCACCGATGAACAGAACGAACAGACCAGGCTACAGGAGATTGAATGAGCAGAGAGCTCTTTGGAACCGACGGGATCCGCGGGCATGCGGACTCCTATCCCCTCGATGACGCCACGATGTACGCGCTGGGACGTGCGCTCGCCCGCGATCTCGAAGGGAACCCCACGATTCTGCTGGGGATGGATACGCGCGAATCGGGCCCGCGGATCGCGCGAGCGCTCGCCGCTGGAATCGAGAGCGAAGGTGGTCACGCGCAACTTCTCGGCGTCATCCCGACCCCGGGAGTTGCGTGGCTCTGCCGCGAAACGAAGGCTGACGCGGGTGTCTCGATCTCCGCGTCGCACAATCCGTGGGAGGACAACGGTGTCAAGGTCTTCGGCTCGAACGGCATGAAGCTGCCCGACTCGCTCGAGAGCAAGATCGAAAAGGACCTCCTTTCCCTCAGGGACGAGGCGATCGAGGTCCCCGACTCTGTGGCCGTGGACCGGCCGGAGCTGATCGGCACCTACGAAGACTTCCTCGTCTCCATCGTGGGAGAAGGGTCGCTCGAGGGACTCTCGATCATCGCCGACACCGGACACGGTGCCGCATACCAGATCGCGCGGCATGTGCTGGAACGGTGCGGGGCGAACGTGGACATCATCAACGATGCCCCCGATGGAAAAAACATCAACGAGCGCTCCGGTGCACTCCATCCTGATTCGCTGGCAGATGCGGTCAGGGCCAGGGGGGCGGATGCGGGCGTGGCCTTTGACGGAGATGCCGATCGCGCGATTCTGGTGGATGACCAGGGCACGATCCGGGATGGCGACGAGATCCTGCTTCTCTGGGCGCGCGACCTCGACCGCCGTGACGAGCTGCGCAACCGCCTCGTCGTCTCGACCGTGATGTCGAACCTCGGATTCGAGAAGGCTCTCCGATCGATGGGAATCGATCTGATCCGGGCAAAGGTGGGTGACAAGTACGTCCTCGAGCAGATGATCGAGAACGATGGTGTGCTGGGAGGAGAGCAGTCGGGACACGTCATCGATCTCAACCACCACACCACCGGCGATGGGATTCTCACGGCTCTGTCCGTCTTTCGTGTCATCAAGGGAAGTGGAAAGAAATTCTCTGAGCTCGAGACTTTCGAGCCTGCCCCGCAGATTCTCGTGAACACCAAAGTCGCCTCGAAGCCTCCGCTCGACAGCCTCCAGAAGTACCAGGAAGCGGCGAACCACTACGAGCAGGAGCTCGGCAGCCGCGGAAGAATTCTCGTCCGCTACTCCGGCACCGAAAACCTCGTCCGCGTCATGGTCGAAGGAGAAGATCAGGAGAGAATCGAGGAGATCGCCAACGATCTGAGCGCAATTCTGAAAACGGAGATCGGGTAGAAGAAGAGTCGAAGCTCAAGGTCAAAGTGGACAGGGTGGACAGAAGCGTGGACCGTGCGTGGCTTCGCGGTGACGCTGTCTACTCTTCTGTCCACGCCTTTGTCCACGCTTCTGTCCACCCCTGTCCATGCTGTCCACCGCCGTCCACTTTGAACGTTACCCCCCGGACTCTCTGATGAAAAATTCACCCCTCGCTTTGATCATCCTGTTCGCCGCTGCGCCCCTCTTCGCCCAGTCTCCCGCCCTCGAATTCGGTGAGACCTTCTGGTCGTACTGGGGTGATGGCAAGGCGGAGCTCTCGGGATACGATCTCGAGTTTCCACGCTATGGTGAGATCCGCAACGGAACTGCCGTTCTGATCTTCGTCACCGAGCCGTTCACGGTCGAGCCACGGGTCAAGGCGGACGGCCCGAACGCTGAGACAGGGACGTTGTTTCAGGTGATGAAGCTGAATCTGGTGCGCGATTTTCCGACCGGCATCTACGACTACAACACCATGACGAGCACGTTCGTCGGTCTCGAGCCGTTTGCCGGTCTTCCCGCAGGAGCTCCCGCCAAGGTCACGTTCTCCTCGCAGGAGTGGTGCGGGCAGGTCTGGGAACAGGCAATCTTTCATCGGGACCGGATCGATCTGGTCAGCCACAGTTACTTCGGCGCCGAGGCCGATCGTTCGTTCTCGATCGCCAGAACGGCAGAGCTGTGGACCGAGGATCAACTCTTCCACTGGGCTCGCGGCTTTGCCCTGCCAGCATCCTCGGACGGGCCCGTCAAGCTACCAATGATTCCCTCCCTTCTGCAGACGAGATTGAGTCATGAGCCGGTCGAGACGCGGGAAGTCGTTCTGCGGCGCGACTTGCGCGCCGAGTCCGTCGAGGTTCCCGCGGGAGTATTCGAGACCTCCGTCCAGCAGGCAGTCGTCTCGGGCGGCCCGACCTGGACATTCTGGGTCGAGAGCGCGCCGCCCCATCGGATCGTGAAATGGGAGACGGATGACGGGGAGTCAGGAGTGCTGCGCGGAAGCGCCCGCCTCCCCTACTGGAAGATGAATGGCTCCGCGTACCGCGACGCGCTCAAAGAGATCGGCCTCTGAGCCTCCGAGGATGCTGCCTTCGGGCCTGCTGCTCGAGGCTCGCGTGCGATTTTTCTTCTCCCGTGAGACAATTGTTGCTCCGGAAGAGAATTACTGCAAATCCGGTTGCTACTTAAAAGAGGATCTCCACCACAGCACAGCACGAATTCTTTCCCAATTCTGGGGCATGGTCAGGCAGATCCGGCAAGGTTTACCAATGACAGCTACAGCAACAGTAGGTGATCGCCTCCGGCAGGCACGAAAAGACGCCGGGCTGTCTCTGGCCACTGTGGCCGGCGAGGCATCGATGAGTATTTCGACGCTCTCACGAATCGAGACCGGCAAGCAGCCGGTCGAGGTGGGAACCTTCATGATGCTCGCGAGGATTCTGGAGGTCGACCCGGCAGCGATGATCGGAGCGACCGGCGAGGACAACGATCCCATTGATCCACTGCTCCGCCAGCTCAAGGTACTCGATCGCGCAGAACGCCTGCGTCTCTGGCAACAGCTTGCGGCGGGCAGCCGCACGGCCCGGCTCGAAGGTCGCGCGCGGGCAACATCTCTCGCGATGGAGGTCGAGGAGCTGCTTGCGCAGCTCGACATGCTCCGCGCTGAGATCGAGGCCGTCAAAGGTCGAATCGACTGAGTCCCTAGCTATTCCTCAACAGAACGATCACCGCTCCGTCGATCCGGTTGTCGGTCGTTTTGTAGGGGCGTACCTGGAGATACTGCTTCTCCCCTTCGGGGACCTTCGAGAGGGATCTCGCGAAGACTGAGCGTTTCGATCACCGAGAGAACGGTCTCCTCGAGCCGCTCGATCTCGAGGCTCGCCCTGAGGTCCGACAACGGCCGGCCGACGTCAGCGGGTATCAGGTTCAGCCGCTCCTGCGCTGAGGGGTTGAAACGCCGGATTCGAAGATCGCGGCCTAGAATGATGACCGGGATCTCGATCGACGTCAGGATGTTCGACAGGTCGTCATTGAGCGTATTGAGCTCATGATTCCGCATTTCGAGCTCGTCGTTGAGGGTAGTCAGTTCCTCATTGCTCGACTGCAGTTCTTCCTTGGCAGTCTCCAGCTCCTCATTCATGCTCTGCAGCTCTTCGTTGTTCGACTGGATCTCTTCGTTGGCCGACCTGAGCTCTTCGTTCATCGCCTCCTGCTCTTCGATGATCGACTGCAGATATTCTCTGGTCGACTCCAACTCCCTCTTCAGACGCGAGACACTTCGGCCATCCTCCTCGGATTCCTCTTCCTGCGCGGGTAATGCGATGGCAGCACGCTCCTCGAACAACAGCAGGTAGTGACGCTCCTTCTCGGCGGTAGCCAGAGGAATGATCTCGAGATCAACGAGAATATAGTCGTCGTCCAGCCTCACACGCACGTTCTGGCGCCTCACCCCTTCGCCCGATCTCTTTGCGCGCTCGACTCCAGTTCTCAACTCGGCCAACAGCCCCTGGCGCGCCATCTTCATGATGTTGAAGCTGGGAGAGCCGGGCGGCGGCTCGAGATACCGGCTCGTCCGGCCTCGGAACTGGATCACATCGAAGTTCTCATTGATGACGACACCTGGTGGTGCTACCTGGTGGAGGATGATCTCGTCCGCCTGCTCGATGACTGATTGATTCTCTCTGAACATAGTTGGGCGTCTGGCTCTCGTGGCAGGAAGCGGGTTCCGCTCCCACGTTCCGAGGTCGAGGGGGAACCTGCGATCCTCGGTCTTCTTCTCGTAGATTCTGAACTGACGGTGCAGCGGCGTGAACGATTCACTCGCAGCGCCTGTGGTCTCTGAACTGCCGAGCACGAGAATGCCTCCTGACTTCAGGGCGTACTCGAGAACCGAAAAGACGCGACGCTGCAGACTCGATTCGAGATAGATCAGGACGTTACGACAGCTCACCAGATCGAGTTTCGAGAAGGGAGGGTCCCTCGTCAGATCCTGCTTTGCAAAGATGCACACGTCTCGCAGAGCTCTGCTGATCACGTACGATCCATCCCGACTCGAGAAGTAACGCTCGAGCAGCGGCTCCGGCACCTGCTGCATGATGTTCTTCGGATAGATTCCGTCACGCGCCATCTCGATGGATCGCTCGCTGATGTCGGTGCCGAAGATTTGAAAAGGGACAATTTGACCACTCGCCTTCAAAGCTTCGGCGATGACGATCGCCAGAGAGTAGACCTCCTCTCCGGTAGCGCAGGCGGGAACCCATACTCGCAGCGGGTCCTCGACCGACCTCTCCTCGAGGAGACCCGGAAGCACCTGGTTCCGGAGAAACGAAAAGACATCCGGGTCCCGGAAGAATCCGGTTACGCGAATGAGCATGTCTTCTCTGAGCTGCTCACACTCCTCTGCGTTGTCTTTCAGAAGATCTGCATAGTCGGACACTTTCTCGATCCGATGAACGGCCATGCGCCGGCGCACGCGACGGTTGATCGTCGTGGACTTGTATTCGGCGAAATCGATCCCGGTCTCGTTCCGGATCGTCTCGAATATTCTGGCAAAGGCTCTCTGGTCGCCTGCGCCGGGTGCCGTGGATTCCAGAGTCGCCCTCCGCAGATACGGGTCCTTTGACAGGTGAACCAGTTCCGCGGCAATGGCCGAAGGATTGAGGACCATGTCCACCAGTCCTGTAGAAATCGCGGCATTCGGCATCGAGCGATGGATCGCACTTTCATCCTGAGCGATCGTAAATCCGTCGTGTTCCTTGATGGCTTTCACACCGAGAGCGCCGTCACTGCCGCTGCCAGAGAGGATCACTGCGATTGCACGATGTCTCTGATCCTCCGCCAGACTCTGAAGAAAAAGATCGATCGGCATCGGAATTGTCGATCGATCACGTTCCGAAATCCGCAGGCGGCCATCCTCCACGCGAACGACCTTGCCGGGGGGAATGACATAGAGGTGGTCCGGCTCGATCTCGACGTCGTCACTGATCTCGGAGACGATCATGCTGCTCTCGCGATCGAGGATCTCCCTCAGCATACTCTCGTGATCGGGATCGAGATGGTGGATATGAACCAGGGCCATTCCGAGATCGGATGGTAAATTTCGTACGATCTCTGTGATTGCCTCGAGTCCACCTGCCGACGCTCCAACGCCGATCACGGGAACGAGCCGGGGCTCTGAGTCGCTCTTCCCGGAGCTGTCCTTTGAGGATTTCAATCCAGCGGGAGAAGCTTCTTTCCTGGTGCTCCGAGAAGTCTTCTTCGCGTTTCCTTTTTTCCGCGTTGACATCGCGGCGTAGTCTATTTCAATCCAGTAACAAACCGAAACAACTCCGAAGCGACCCCGAGAGGGACTCTCGAGAAGCCCAGGCCTGTCATCCTGAGCGCAGCGAAGGATCGGGTACGTCATGACTCTAGCCGAACTTCGGGCGAGTATGACTCCACGCGATCCTTCGACCGTCCTACTCCCGCTTCGCGGGATCCGGCGGCTCAGGATGACATGCGTTGGTATTTTCAGCGTAGCGATGAATCTCGGTTTTCCCCACCCCGATTTCGGAATGACAGTCGCGCCATTTCGACGTACCGCCGTAGCCGCAACTGATTTACGGCGCTGTTTTTGCTCCGCCAGTTGAGATTGGATAAACCCGTGTCGAAACGAGACATCATCGTGATCGGTGCCTCTGCAGGAGGTATCGAGGCACTCAAGCAGCTTCTGTCTGCACTTCCGAAAGATCTGGCTTCGGCGATCTTCATCGTCGTGCATCAGTCGCCCACCTCACCCGGAAGTCTTGCGCAGGTGTTCTCCCGAGCATCGAACATCGAGGTGAAGGTCGCGGAGAATCAATCTCCCATCACCCCGAACACGGCGTTCGTGGCACCTCCGGACTGCCATCTTGTTCTCGAAAAGCAGGTGATGAGACTCGTCAGGGGTCCCAGAGAGAATCGTCACCGGCCCGCTGTTGACCCCCTGTTTCGCAGTGCGGCGATTCATCACGGCCCGCGCGTGATCGGTGTCGTCCTCAGCGGATATCTCGATGACGGTTCGGCCGGTCTCGCCGCGATCAAGAGTCAGGGCGGTCTGGCAGTCGTTCAGGATCCCACCGACGCAGTCGCCCCCGGTATGCCGGAAGCTGCCCTGCGCGCGGTGGACGCTGACCACACCGCCCCACTCTCTGAGATCCCCGCGATCCTCACAAAGCGATCCATGGAGGACGCACGCCGGCGTTCATCCTGACGGGGATCTGGTGCCATTTGAACAGGAATCGGAGGTGCTCAATATGTCTGATGAGCTGAAGAATCTGAATCATCCCGGCGAGCCCTCGGGATTTTCCTGTCCAGACTGCGGAGGTGTGCTCTGGGAGCTCGAGGATCACAGTGTTCTTCGCTTCCGCTGCCGGATCGGACATGCATACTCGACCGAGACGATGGTTCAGGCTCAGAATGACGACGTCGAGGAAGCGCTCTGGACGGCGCTCAACATACTCGACGAGAGTGCATCGCTCTCGCGCAGGCTCTCAGTTCGCGAGCGTGACCGCGGAAACCGATGGTCGTCCGATCGATTCGACGAGCGCGCCAGAAAAGCAGACGATAGAGCAGAAGTGATCCGCCGGGTCCTGACCAGACGCGACGAGGAGCCGGAACAGCAGCGTAGCGAGTAGAGCACCGTCTGGGCAGACACGCGCTGTCATCCTGAGCGCAGCGAAGGATCGGGTACGTCCTGACTCTAGCCGAACTTCGGGCCGGTAGGCTCCACGAGATCCTTCGACCGTCCTACTCCCGCTTCGCGGGATCCGGCGGCTCAGGATGACAGTTCATTTCACTCCATTGGCGTAGCGAAGCAGCGCCATTCCCCCGCTCAGGATGACAGGCTGTTCCTACTCCGTGATCAGGAGCGAACGCGGCACCTGGACATAGACGTCGCGCCGGTCCACCCGGACATCCACATCTTGCCGCCCGATACTGATGTCCGGCCGTTTGACCACGATCTCGTAGCGGCCCTGAAGCGTGTTGGCGAGGCGTTCGAGCGCGATTGAGGGAAACTGGTACGTGCTGGCGTAGAACCCTCCCGTGTCCCCCGCCACCGTCTTCAGCCCCGCCTCGAGCGTATGGTAGTCCGCCTCGGTGATGTCGAGCGCGAATACAGTGGTCCGTGAGGTTTCGAGCAACCTGCGCGCAAGCTGATAACCGGGCCGCGTGCTCACCTGGCCTTTCGTCTGGATTCCGAGTCCATAGCCGAACATCACCAGCGCTTTCGCCCCATGAATGTGGCTCAGAGCACTCGCGAGTATCACGAGCGCTCGCTCTGGATCGGCGGCTTTCCGGGCGGCACCAGAATCAAAGTATTCGAGGAGCGATACATCCTCGCTCGCCGGAATCGGGTCGGGCTCGTCGATCACCAGAGACTGCGTGATCGTGCGTTCCAGCACGTCGCGATCATTCGTAAAATCGCACCGGACCTTCAGGTGCGAGTCGAACTGCACCACTGCAACGAGATCGGAGGGATTGAGGACATCCAGGAAAGCCTTCGCCCGCGGGATGATCTTCATGTGACCGCTGAGCCGCGCCTTGTTTCTGCCGAAGTCAGTCTGAAAGAAGAGAACAATCAGACGCCCCTGCCGCACGACCACAGGCTCTTCCGAGCCGGACACGGTCATCCGTTCCTCCACCGGGATCCAGTCGACCGCTTCGATCTCCGCCAACTCTCCTCCGATCCGAACCTCGAGATCATCGGGAGTGAGCCCCTTGACCGGGTTGCCCCGGTGATCGGTGATGTAGGCGTCGATGATCACCCGCTCGACGTCTACACGCTCCTCGAACACCTCCTGACCGAACAGGGGTACAGCTGCGAGAAGCACAGTGAGAATGATCCGTCTCATGATGAGCTACGGCTATCGATGTGGTGATGAGACGACGCGCCCGCCACCTCGCTCATTCGTCGTCGATCTCGAGCTTCTTCACCTTCAGGTGCTCGATCTCGACATATCCCAGTCGCAGACGTTTCACGTACACCCGATTGATCGCCATCGTACCGAGTGCGAAGGCCCCGATCGCCAGCGCGCCGATGGCCAGCGCACCCGTGGCGGTCCCCCCTGACGAAACCGCCGCTGCCGCAACCGGAGCCGTGATGACCGGCCCGATCTTCTTCAACTTCCTGTCAGATGATTTCATCTCTGTCTCCTTCGAGCTCACTCCAGTCGCCGCCTTGCTGGCGCCCTGGATCAATGATCAACGACTAATGACTAACGACTACTGACTGACGACTGACGACTGACGACTGACGACTAAACCTGCACGATCAGCCCCTTCAGATACCGACTCTCCGGCATCGCGAGAGAGATCGGATGATCGCTCGGCTGATCGAGAGTCCTCACGATTCGCGCATGACGTTTGGCGTCCACGGCGGCCCCTGCAACAACCTTCTGAAACAGGAGCGGATCGACAGCTCCCGAGCATGAGAACGTAAAAAGCAAACCACCCTCGGCGAGAAGCTTCAGCGCGATGAGATTGATGTCCTTGTAGCCCCGGCACGCCTTGTCAACCGTGCTTCTCGACTCCGCGAATTTCGGCGGATCGAGAATGATCAGATCGAACTGGTCAGCCTTGTCACGGTGCAGCCGGAGCTGCTTGAACACATCCGCTTCGACCGTCGTAAAGCGATCGGGATCGATGCGGTTCAGCCGGGCAGTCTGCTCAGCGATCTCCAGTGCGGGAACCGACACGTCGACATTCACGACCGATTCCGCGCCTCCGACCGCGGCGGCAATGCCGAAGCCGCCCGTGTAGGAGAACGCGTTCAGGACACGCCGCCCGCGGGAGAAGAGAGCCACGGCGGCGCGGTTCTCTCTCTGATCGAGATAGAAGCCGGTCTTGTGCCCCTCACGAACATCCACGAGGTACTTCATCATCGATTCGTAGATCTCGATCAGCCCGGGAGGCTCCTCCCCTCGGAGCAACCCCTTGCGCGGCTCGAGACCCTCCTTGATCCGGACGTCCGAGTCGGACCGTTCGTAGATGCCTCGGGGCGAGAGGAGCGACTCGAGCTCGTCGAGAATCACATTCTTCCATGCCTCTGCGCCCGTGCTGAGAAACTGGCAGACCAGCCAATCCCCATACCGGTCCACGATGAGTCCCGGGAGCTCGTCGGACTCGGAAAAGACCAGGCGCATCGCGTCGGTGACAGTGAGGGGAGAGCGGCGTTCTACCGAGGCACGCACCCGCTCGCGAATGAGAGCCTCATCGAGTGGCCGGTCCTCGTCGAAGCTCACGATGCGAGCTCTTATCTTCGACTCGGGAGAGTACGACCCCCAGCCGAGGAAGCCCCCATCGCTGCTCTCGAGCCTCACCGTGTCGCCCGCGCCCGGATTGCCCACGACCGAGGCGATTGCGCCAGAGAACACCCATGGATGACGGTGCATCAGCGACTTTTCGCGTCCGCGTTGAATGATCAGCTTCTTCACATGACAAGGGTAACGCGGAAACTCCTGCGGGAGGAAGCGAGTTGAAAGACGACTCGGCGTTCGTCACCCGGCGGGGACGCCGGGTGATCATCGGGCGGGGACGCCCGACCCCCACCTCCATTCACGAGGAATTACTCAATGTGCATACAGTTATAGATAGTGATGAATGACGTTCTATTGATCGCAGCGATCTTCGGGATCTACTTCGCTCTCCAGCTATGGATCCTTCCCCGCCTCGGCGTCCCCACGTGAGCGGTCCCCTCCTCGCGCCCCGTGCCGGGCGCTCGAAACAGTGAGGATGATGCAGCCTGCGAGCGAGATGATCAGGCACCAGTCGAACGTACGTAGAACCACCAGACGCCTTCAACAGGGCATCAGAACGCGAATGGACAATTGTTCACGAGCGGCCACGTAAAGTCGGGCGTCAAGACTCGCCACGAGAAACTGACGAAACCGTTCGTCTCGATTTGCCGGAGGGCGGCCCGCTCCTGTTCGCCGAACTGGCTCTTGTGTCGTCGTGCCACCTGGTGGACCAACTCCCAGCCGCTGAGCGAGCACCCGACGGAGAGGTCGGCGCGAACCGGAATGAAGGAGCGATCATCTCCGAAGGAGCGGAACTTGAACGATCCCACGTCGCCGCCGCTCAGAACCGTTTCGTTGAGCCAGAGCTGCGGCGGACTCTCCATCTCTCTGACCGCCTCGATGGTCAACGCCCCAATGGCGCGGTGGTCCGGATGGCAGGTGGAACCGTGACGAGGGTCCAGAGTCAGAACGAGGTCCGCTCCGGATTGCTCGATGAAATTGCGCAGCTGTGCGACCAGGACATCGCGTCCGCCCGCCTGATCCTCCCATCCACAGCCGCTGCTGCTCGCCACGCAGCCCCCACCGTCCGGCCACGACCAGGTCGTAGCCTCGAGGTTGAGGAAGCTTGCGCTTTTCTGCAACTCGTCCCGTCGTATCTGACTGCACGATTCCGGGTCGTCGCATCCCAGCTCCCCCTCCGTCACGCTGAGCAGAGCGCAGCTCGCACGGGAGCGGAGGCAAAGAGCACCGAGGAGAGGCGCGGCGAGTAGCTCGTCATCCGGATGTGCCGCAACGAAGAGGACCTTGTCGAAGGAGCTCAGCAGAGCTCGTGAGGCTGTTGCGCGTCGACGCGTCATTTCAACATTCGGTCTATCTGTCGTCCCCTCGACGACCTCCACCACCGCTCCCTGGGTGGAGCCTCGAGCTCGTCCCATGATTGGCAACGGGACGTATATCTCCGCCACCCCCGGCGACAGCCCTCTCACCAAAGCACAAGCCTGCGGGCCTGCCAGATCATCGGAACCGTAAACGTAAAGAACGTCAGGACGACCCGACACCGCAAAGTACCCGGTCATCGCGCTGACGAGCCGGACTTCGATCTCGCGACTCTCCCCGACCTCGATTTGATAGTGAGGAACTTCCCATTCGCCGAACGCCGGCAGCGCCAACACGGTCATCACCAGCGCGGCAAGCGTTCTCGTCAGCACACCAGAAGATACGGATTAGGCGGGATCTGCGTCTAGCTCCGCACGAATTGCCCGAGCACCGGGTGCCTGTATTGAAACAGGCGCGGGTCGCAAACTCCGAGGAAGATGGTGACTCAAATGTCTGCGAAGCAGGCGCCTGGAATGTGGAAGTCCTGTTCTCCTAGACGATCAAGTTCCACGAGACGTACCATTCCATTGATGTTCGAGATCTCACGCCTTTCCCGCCTTCTCCTTCTTTCGTCCGCTCTCCTGGTCATTCCCGTTACTGTCACTGCCCAGCAGACACATGCCGATCTGTCGCTGGATGGGTCTCGCCTGTTCACGACCAACGATCCAGCGCGCCAGTGGGGGTGGACTCTTCGAAACGAGGGTCCGGATCCGGCTCGGGATGTCCTGGTTTCAGTGCGTTCCAGCGCCGGGACTCTCCGGTGGACCAACTGCCCTCACATCTCGCCGGAAGGGTGTTTCTTCCCGGTCCTGGGAGCGGACGTCTCCGACAGTATCGGGCTGGCTGTCGAGATCCTGGACGTGACGTTCCCTGGCGAAGTCACCCTCCAAGCGAGCGTTTCATCGCCGGTCCATGATCCCGCCCCTCGAAACAACCACATCTTCACAAAGATCACCACGGTCCGTGCCCCCTCGCTCCGCTTCTGGATCAGCGGTGAGGTACCGGCAGCGCCCGGAGAGACGGTCCGGTTCGAGGCGAGCCTCTTCAACGACAGTTCATTCGATGCGCGTGACGTTCGTTTCTCATTTCACCTCCCGGAGGGGTGGAGCTTCAGCCGCTCCCTGTCCCCGTCTCTGCACTGCACGACCGACGGTCGAGAGGTCGCGTGTTCGATGGGAGACCTCGAGGGGAAAGCCGCCGAACGGGTGGAGTTCGATCTTGAAGCGCCGGAAGAGACTGACGGCTCACTCCACC
The DNA here is from genome assembly GCA_963829355.1 of uncultured Acidobacteriota bacterium. Lineage (GTDB taxonomy): Bacteria > Acidobacteriota > Thermoanaerobaculia > Gp7-AA8 > JAHWKK01 > CAWHHZ01. The sequence continues at coordinate 212,195 of CAWHHZ010000021.1, read as the reverse complement.
AGGAACGCGTGACCCTGACGACCCGGGACGGCGTCTTCGGTAACAATGATCACTCGATCCTTCCCCTGTCGATGTTCCGCGAGCTGGCGGTGAAGAACAAACACGATGATGGGGAAGGTTCGTTGCGTAAGGCAATCGAGACGGCGAACACTGAGTGTGGCACAGGACCTCCCTGCCGGATCGTCTTCGAGATTCCGTACGACGGTCGACCGGTCCAGACCATTCAGCCACTGACGCCACTCCCGGCTATCGTCATTGGCGGCATCACGATTGAGGGGGCGACACAGACCGAGCGGATCGGGGACACGAACGCCGATGGTCCTGAAATCGAGATCAATGGTTCCCTGCTCCACGAAGGAAACGGTTTCGAGTTCGGCCAGGAATCATCGCACCAGCGGTTCACAGTCCGTAACGTCGTGGTCAACGGTTTCCCCCGAAACGGCGTGCTGGTTGCTGCCCCAGGGACGATCGAGAACTGTTTCATCGGGGCGGATGCTACGGGAAGCCATCCCGTACCGAATGGGCTGCGAGGCGTGACCGTCACATCAGACGCGTCCACGTATCCTCCCATTGAACTCAACAACAACCTCATCAGCGGAAACAACCGGAGCGGAGTTTTCGTCATCGGCCACACTGAGGTTCGTATGATCGGAAACCGGATCGGAGTCGCTGCCGGTCCGGAGCTGCGGCCATTGCCGAACGGTGCAAGCGGCATCTACTTCGGACCTGGAGCGACGCAAGCCCTGGTGCAGAAGAACGTCATCGCATTCAATGGGCATGCAGGAGTGGGCACAGCGCGCGATGCCGGGAGTGTGAGGATTCGAGGAAACTCAATCTTCGGCAATGGTGGGCTTGCCATCGATCACGGTCTCGATGGAGTGAGCCCCCAGGGTATCTCACCCCACGCTCCACCTGTTCCGGTCATCACCTCCGTGCGGTTCGACGCGGACAGCGGGATCACAGCGATCCGTGGCACATGGAGCTCTCCGTTTGCGAACCAGAATGTAGTGGAGATCTTCGCGAGTGACGCTCCCGATCCATCCGGCTACGGCGAAGCTCAGATCCCGATCGGAGAAGTGCCCGTCGCAGCCGACAACAGCTTTGAACTTCGTCACGATGGAGACCTCAGCGGGCGCTACGTAACAGCCACTGGCACGAAGATCACCTACGGCTGGGACACAGCTTACTTCTGGACCTCGGAGATGAGTCGAGCTGCGCGATCCGAGGGAGAGGCGGGCGAACCGATTCATCCCTCCGACTCCCTCCCCCGTGGCGCAGACCTCTCGATCGAAGGGACCCACTGGGGAGATCCTGTTCCCGCAGGAGTGTCAGACAGCATCACTTTCTCAGTAACCAACCTCGGACCTCACACCGCCGAGGAAGTCGTGGTTGAGATTCAGGCAGATGGTGCTGTCACACTGATGGATGCGAGCCAGCCATGCGCGAACCTGGGGGGACGAGTTCGCTGCGCGCTCGGGACGATCGAAGTCGCGGAGCGGAGCTCGGTCTCGATCAGGACCCGCACGCCGCTCGAGACAGTTCGTCAGGTCATCCGTGCAGTCGTGTCGTCAGGGACGGAAGATACGAACACGACGGACAATCAGGCGGTGGTGGCATTCGATGTCACCGCAGAGCCAGCCTGGAACGCACATCTGAGACAAACCTCCGAGATCGCCGATCCCGGCGACGAGATCGTATTCGACATGACTCTCGAACATGAGAGCGGTCTGGACACGCCGGACGTCCGAGTGACACTACCGATCCCGGAGGGATGGTCGCTCGGAACCGGTCACGGCGATCACTGGCAGTGCGGACAGATCGACTCGGCGATCGTCTGCCACACTCCTCTCGTCGCGGCGGGCTCGATCGAATCCTTTACCTTCACCGTGAACGCTCCGGCAGAGTACTGGGGCGGCGGAGCGACATCTCCGACGATCACATCGGGCGAAGGCGAGCCGAGAGAGCTTCATGTCTATGCGTTCTTCGAAACCTGGAAACAGATACCCGTTACCACAGTCAGCGACTCCGGACCCGGCTCGCTGCGTTCGGCCATCGAACAACTGAACAAAGGGTGTCGCGACGTTCCCTGCAAGATCGTCTTCGACATTCCGGTGGAGGAACTTGAAGCCGGAGCCGCAGTGATCCGTCCTCTAACGCCCCTGCCACCAGCCGGAACTCCCTCACACACCCGTTCAGCTTACGAGATCGATGGACGGACGCAGCCACGCATTGCCGCCGCGAATGCGATCGGACCAGCGGTTGTGCTCAACGGATCGCTGCTGACCGAAGGGGACGGTCTGGAGCTGTCTGGCCGGCAGGGAAGCATACGTGGGCTGACGATCAACAGCTTTCCCCGCGACGGGGTGGTCGTGACGACGCGCGGCGACTACGGCTCCCGATCCATGATCGCGGACAACTACATCGGAACGGATCCAACGGGGCAGATGCCGGCGCCGAACGGACGGTGGGGCGTGTCGGTTCTTGGTGGTGTCGTGGACGTCAGATCAAACGTGATCAGCGGAAATGGGCGCAGCGCGGTGACTGCTCTCGAGCAGTCGTCGCTTCGGATCATCGCAAACCAGATCGGAGTTGCCGCCGGAGATTCGGCGAAGCCGGTTCCGAATGGCGCCAGCGGTATCTATCTCAGGGAGCCGAATGAAGCGGAGATCTCCTCGAACATCATCGCGAACAGTGCGCACTTCGGCGTCGCCATCTCGAGCGGAGAGAGCTATGTCGCGATCCGGGCGAACTCGATCTTCGCGAACGGGGGGATCGGAATTGATTACGGTCTCGATTCGGTGACCTTCAACGATGACCCCGATCGGCCGGAAAATCTGCCTCCCTATCCCGTACTACTCTCCGCTTACTGGGACGAGAGCGTAAACGCAACGCGAGTCGAAGGCATCGTCGAATCGTGGGGCCTGAATGGTGGAGTTGTCGAGATCTTCCGTAACACTGCGGCCGACCCGAGCGGCTTCGGTGAAGCAAAGGAGCTGATCGCCGAGGTCTATGTTCCGGGCGTCCCGGAAGAAGATGTTCAGCATTTCTCGGTCCTGATCGAGCGCGATCTTCGGGGGCAGGTGATCACCTCCACCTGGACCAGACATCATGGAGACGGCAACTACGCTCGAACCTCGGAGATCAGCGCAGCTGTCCCTGTCGAGTGACTCGGAGAGCTGCCTCTCCGTCGTGGCGCAGTTCGTCAGTCGGCGGGACGCCGGCTGACATCGGGCGGGGACGCCCGACCCACCAGGGCGAGAATTTCCTTCGCCAACGCGTAAGGCTCTCCTTCGTCGCGGTTCGTCAGGACGATCACGGTCGTACGTGACGCGGGATCGCGAATGATTGCGTTGCTGAATCCGCGCGTTTCGCCAGTGTGCCATGCTGTTCCGCCGCTGAGCCGCCATCCCATGCCGTAGCTGACCCCCGGCCTGTCGGTCGCGATCACGGGAGTGAACAGAAGGCGCCGCGAGTCGTCCCGGAGCAGCCGGTCATCGTTCAGTGCAGCGTCCCATCTTGCGAGATCGACGACGGATGAATAGATGCCGCCATCTCCGAGAACCGCGCTCGTGATGCTCTGATCATCGCGCTGCCATCCCTTCGCCGTGAGGCTGTGGCCGTAAGCACGGTTCGAAACGACGGAGACACCTTCTTCGAAGGCGACCGTGTCGTGCATGGCGAGGGGTTCGAAGATTCGCTCTTTCAGGAACTCCGCGAAGCTCATCCCGGAGGCTCGTGCGATCACGAGGGCGAGCAGAGCGTATCCCGAGTTGCTGTAGCGATAGCGGGTGCCCGGCTCGAAGTAGAGCTCGTCCTGCGTCTCGAGGAGCTCCAGCACATCACGATCGTGGATCTGCTCGACGGCATCGTCGGGGACCAGATCCTCGTAGTCGAGCAGGCCAGAGGTGTGACTGAGAAGATGCCGCACCCTCACTCCTGCTGCCCGGGTCGGGAGCGACGGCAGCCATTTGCCGACCGGATCATCGAGGGTGAGTGCTCCATCCTCGGCAAGCAGAAGAATGGATGCCGCCGTAAACTGCTTGGTGACCGAAGCGAGACGGTAGTTTGTCCGAGGCGTTGCTCGCGTCATCGAATCGAGATCGGCAAAGCCCCATGACTCCTGCGCGATCACGCGCCCGTCTCGAACCACCAGGACGGAGGCACCCGGCACCTCTCCCTGATAATCCCGCATTACCGAATCAAGAGTCTCTTTCAATCCTGGCCCTCCCGAGGCACATCCCGCAAACAGCAACAGCACGAAGACGGAGAGTCGGCTCATCGGGTGATTCTATCAATCAGATGTGCTCGGGGAATGATGCTTGCGTCGAAACAGAGGAGAGCGTCCGGCAGAGGATCAATCGGAGGAACCATGGACGAAAGCCAGTCAGCAAGGGATCGGATGGTGGAGAGACAGATTTCTGCCCGCGGTGTGACTGACGCGCTGGTCCTTCGAGCGATGCGACACGTCCCGCGGGAACAGTTCGTCCCGCTGGAGCTTCGGGATCGGGCGTATGCGGACGGACCGCTTCCGATCGGCGAAGGGCAGACGATCTCTCAGCCATTCATCGTCGCCAGCATGATCGAGTCGCTCCGGCTCTGCTCGGACGACAGAGTACTGGAAGTCGGCGTCGGCTCCGGATATGCGGCGGCCGTGATTGCAGAGATCGCCGACGAGGTGTACGGAATCGAGCGGCGCGAAGCGCTCGCGAGAACCGCCTCGGAGCGACTGGAGCGGCTCGGCTACGGAAATGTTCACATCCGACACGGAGACGGCACGAGGGGGTGGCCCGAGAAGGCGCCGTTCGATGCCATCGTCGTCGCTGCCGCAGGGCCGAAAATCCCCGAGGCGCTCAAGCAGCAGCTCGAATCAGGGGGACGCATGGTCATCCCGGTCGGATCGAGCACGTTCGATCAGAGCCTCATCCGGCTCACGCGGACTGACCACGGATTCAGGGAGGAGCGGCTCGAAGCCGTCCGCTTCGTCCCCCTCGTCGGGGAGGAAGGCTGGCCGGAGGAGTAGCCAAAGATCTCAGAGTACGGAGTTGATCTCAGCGGTTTGACTCTTTGCCGGATCCCACGCTTCGAGAGCCAAGATGATCGACGACGGTGACGACGACATCGTGGAGTTTCCAGTCAAACCCGTGCACGAGCTCACTCGCTTCATTGAGCTGGTCCGAACGGACTGAGCCGTCTCGTGTCACCAGCCACGCTTCCCCTGACATGAGCATTCCTTCTTCGTAGAGCCTGACGTCTGCCTGCTGGACCCAGTCCAGACCCTCGAGCAGATGCACGAGCCTGTCCACGATATCGAGCGGCTTCTTCTCGTCATACGAGGTGGGATGCTGCTGAAGAAGATCCGACATCACTCCCTTCATGTTCTTCAGACCATCGCGGAGCACGTCGAATGAAATGAAAAGGGCCGCAACCGAGTCTGCCCACCAGAGACCGAAACCGATACCGATGATTCCCCCCACGCCCGCGACAGCGGTCATCCAGTCAGCCTTGTTCATGTCCGAATCCGCGAACAGCGTCTTGTCGTGAAGGTCTTTGGCGATCGGCTGCTTCAAACGCCCCAGAATGACTGGCGGAATGGCGCTGTAGATCAGCGCGACGATCATGAGCCAGCCCGACCACATTCGAAACCCGAGGATCTCGCGATGCGAAATTGTCGGGTGCTCCATCTGGATCAACCCCATCGCCGAGTCGTACATCATGTACAGGCCAAGGATGAAGAGGGCGAAAGACGCCGCCAGGAAAGAGATCATCATCGTCTTGTGAAACCCGTACGGATATTTCTCGTTCGGCGGTTTCTCCCGCATGTGACTCGCCACAACGTATGCGAGTGGCGGGATGAGGCTCAGAACGTCCTCGATCCAGGCCGTCTTCATCGCCTGCGACGATCCCATCGTGTAGAACATGACCGCGATGATCGTCAGCATAAAGCCAATCGTCCAGTACTCGAGCCGCCTCGCTTTGCGGACTTGTTTCTGCTTCTCTTCCGGTATCTTGTAGAGCTCGCGGATCCTCATTCGGCTGCCCCCACAGGTTGTGGCACCGTATGCGAATCTGGTCTCTCGTATCGATGCACGGCATCGCGGATGAGCTCAGTGATGTCTGCACCATGAGCTGAATTCTCGAGTGCCATCAACAGTGCGTTTTCCCCCTGCGGTACCGCGAATACATGCTCGTTCTTCTTCAGCACGATTCCGGTTCGACGAAGATCGAGATCGTCGAGCTCCCAGTCCTCGATCGCCGCGAGACCATCTACATCTTTCAACACCTTTGACACGACCGGGATCCCGTCGTGATCACGCACGAGTCCGGCATTCGGCCCTCTGCCCCTGACCATCACCTTCCGATCCTCGATCTCCAGAACGGGTCCGTACGAATCCGGCGCCGCGACGATCACCCGGCTCGTGTGATACGGCTGGCTGAAGCCGAGATGCTTGCGCCAGGGCGAGGCAGTGGTTGCGCCCGTGGCGGCGATGTGAATGTCGTAATGTTCGAGCGCCGCGTAGTGCTCCTCCGGCGAGCCCCAGACCCATTCGATGTCTGCGTCGATCGAGTCGGCAAACCGTCGGATCAGTTCCGGCTCCACTCCGGCGGCGTCATCACCATTCCTGATGACCCACGGATAGCTCTCGGAAACACCCACTTCGAGAGTCCCCCCGGATGCCTGTTCGAGTGAGCTTCCCGGATCCCTCGGGAAATCGGAACATCCCGAGAGGAGGACCACAATGACCAACGCGAATGTTCTCATCATTTTCATGACCTTAGTCAGGGCTGCAGAAACTCGTCTCCAAGAAAGTGCCGGCCTGCCGTGATGAGCGCTGCCAGAAGGGGCACGGCCATGAGCAGCCCGGCGAACCCGGCGAATATGAAAAAAAGTGATCCCGCAAGAATCGTGATGACCGGTGGAATCTCGACTGCTTCCTTCATGACGAGCGGGGTGATGATGTTGCTCTCGATCTGTTGGATGACGATGTAGGCCAGTAGCACCCATAGCGCCTGCTGTGGCGAGTCGAGTGACGCGATCGCGAGCGCCGGAACGGCACTCAGAATCGGACCGAATACGGGAATGAACTCGGCAATGCCTGCAAGCAGTCCGAGAGCGAAGACTCCTCTGACTCCGATCAGCCAGAGAGCAAGGGTCGTGAGGACCGCGATCAGACTCATACTGATCAACTGTGCGAACAGCCACTGGCGCCAGGTGTGTGCAATGTCACGCGTAACGGCTCCTGCGGTCCGGCGGTTACCTTCTCCGAACAACATCACCATCGAACGCGAATAGACGTGCGGCTGAGCTGCCGAGTACAGCGCCATCGAGATCACGAGAACAATCCCGCCGATCACACCAGTCAATCCGCGAAAGAACGTGAAGAGGCGTCCTCCCAGAGCCCCGGGCGAGCTGGCGATCGATTCAGTCACCTGCTCCTGAGCCTGGCCCGGTGGCGGCAGGTCGACGATCGGGATCGCCTGACGGATCGATCCATAGGCGTTGTCGATCGCGTGCGGCAGTTGCTGTCTGATCTCGCTGATCTGTCCGGACAGCGAGGCCCCGACGAGTGCCCAGAGACCCCAGATGATTCCGGCAGAAACCAGCAGAACCAGCACGACACCGAATCCCCGCCTGATCTTGTGCCGCGCGAGCCAGTCGATCAGCGGCGTCAGACCGACGCCGAACAGCACTCCGAGCAGTGCAATCAGGACGATTTCGCGGGCTTTCCATACGGCCAGGAAACCGACGATGATGAGCAGACCGAGAAAGACACGTCCTGCAAAGGTGGCGGGATTGGTCGAGGGGCGATGTTCTCGTACATCCTTCACATCTCCTCCATCGCTGCACAGCCTGTTCCATTGCGTTCGAAGGTGCTCGCCCATCCCGGAACGCGCGGCGTTGCCCGCCCTTTGCATTAGCGTCCCTTCATGATTGCGACGCGATCAACCGCTCGAGAGGCGGCAGATGGAGAGTCGAGCGGACCGCTGATCAACATCGGTCTCCTCCCGCTCGCATCTCCCGGCTCCGATCAGGAGGTACTCGCGGGCATCTCCGCGCATCTCATCGCGATGGTGGGCGAGGTGCTCAACCGCGGCACCGGTGCCTCATGGCATCTCCATCCCGAAGATCCCGTTCGAGCCGACACTGGCGGATCGAAGCTGCCGGCCGACTTTCTCGACGCAGCTACGGCCGTGATGGCGGAAGGACCGTACGACGCGCTGATCGTGGTGACGGATCTGCCACTCGTCTCCCGCCGACAGCAACTGATCCCCGGGATTGCCTCCTCGGTTGCGAGAGTCGCCGTGATCTCTCTGAGAAAGCTCACCATGACTCCGCGCGGCGAGGCCACGAGACGAATTGACAGCGATTCGGTCCGCTGGAACGCAGCCACACTGCTGCTCCATCTGATCGGACATCTTCTCGATCTCGAGCATGACAGGGATGACCCGGTCATGCGTCCTTTCCGGTTCGATCGAGAACGGCGGAGCGTGCCCGAGCTTACCCCCTCGCAACGGCTTCGTGATGCTGCCGCTGAGCTGCCAGACAGGGAGCACGACAGCAGCGGGGCATTCGACGACCTCCTGTTTCACCTCCGATCTGCACTCCGCCATCCGATCCAGTTGCTCCGCCCACTGATTCGAAGTCGGGCGATTCTTCTCCCGCTGTCGCTTCCGAGCCTCGCGACTGCCGCGGTGGCTCCGAGTATTCTTCTCATCTTTACCGCTGAGATCTGGGACGCGGGACTCGGTATGTCGCCCACGGTCGTGTTCTGGTACGCGACCGCCACGATCCTGGCGGCGACGTGGTATCTGATCGCCGTCCAGAACCTGTTGTTTCCGAGGAAGGAAAAGCGGATCATCACCGAACATCTCGCGGTCGTGAACGTGTCGATCGTTCTGAGCATCCTGATTGCGATCATCGGTCTGTTTCTGATGCTCTCCGGACTCATGCTGATCCTCGAGATGTTTATCTTTCCCCCCGGACTGATCCGCACCTGGCCGACCCTCGATCTTGCGACGGTCACCCTTCTCGACAAAATCCGTCTCGCCGCGTTCATCAGCACGATCGGAGTGGCGACCGGCGCACTTGCCGGAGGTCTCGAGAGCCGGACCGCGATCCGACATCTCGCCCTGTTTCCGAAGGAGCCGTAGGAAAGGACAATGAATGCACCGAACAAGAGTCTGGAACCGATCGAGGGGCGTGCCCGCACCGGAAGGAGGCGCCTTCGGCTCAAGGACGAACTGGCGCTGGCGCTCGTTCCCGCCACTCTGGTCATCGTGGTCCTGGCGCTGATCGATGCCCTCAGCACGCAGCGTATTCTGTTCGCGTCGCTGTCTTCCAGTGCATTTCTGATCTACCTCGACCCGCAGCACGGGACCAACACAGTCCGGACTCTTACGATGTCACATCTCACGGCGGCGGTGTCGGGCCTGATCATCGACGCGATTCTCGGGAACTCATATGTCGCGGCAGGCACGGCGATGGCAGTGACCATTCTGCTCATGATCGTCCTGGACGTGGTCCACCCTCCAGCTGTCTCCACGGCGCTGACCTTTGCATTCAGATCAGAAAACGCCCAGACGCTGGTGCTCTTCCTTCTTTCTCTGCTGGTCATCGCGCTTCTGGTTGTGATGCAGAGAGCCGTCGTGAAGCTGTTCACGAGATTCACCGCGGCACACGACACCACTCGTTACGACCTGGGAATTTGAATGGCTTCCGAATCGAAAATTGCAATCTTCGCGGCGATCGCAGGGAACCTGATGGTCGCCGTCACGAAGTTCATTGCGGCAGGAATCACAGGCAGCTCGGCGATGATCTCCGAAGGGATTCACTCAGTCGTGGACACGGGCAACGGACTTCTGCTGCTTCTCGGAATCCGTTTGAGCCGGAGGCCGGCGGACGACAGTCACCCTTTCGGCTATGGACTCGAGCTCTACTTCTGGACTCTGATCGTGGCGATTCTGATCTTCGCGGTCGGCGGAGGGATCTCGATCTACGAAGGAATCATTCACATGCGTCATCCAGAACCGATGCAGAATCCCTTCTGGAACTATGTGGTGCTGTGGCTCGCGATTCTGTTCGAGGGCGCTTCCTGGGGATTCGCCCTGAAGGGATTCGTTGCCGCGAAAGGCCGTCGCAGTGCATGGAAGACAATCCGTACGACGAAGGATCCAACGCTCTTTACCGTCCTCTTCGAAGACTCCGCAGCTCTGCTGGGGCTGGTCGTCGCTCTGATCGGAGTCTACCTGGCGCATCGTCTCGACGCACCGATCCTGGACGGCGCTGCATCGGTCGTGATCGGAGTCGTCCTCTGCGCGGTTGCAACGCTGCTGGCCTGGGAAACCCGCGCACTCCTGCTGGGCGAGAGCGCTGATCCGGCCGTCATCGAGAGGATCGAGACGATCGCACGATCCGATCCATCGGTCGCCGCGATTCGCAAGCCGCTCACAATGCATTTCGGACCGGAACAGATCCTGTTGAACCTCGACATCCAGTTCCTGCCCACCCTGACGATCCTCGAGGTCGAAGCCGCCATCGATCGGCTCGAGCGGAGGATCCGGCAGGAGTATCCTCAGTTCCGGCACATCTTCATCGAAGTCGATGCAATCCGGCGGGCGGGTGCAAACTCGCGGAAGCCGCCGCAATAGACAGCTGGTGAGAAATGCGGCTCAAGCGGCCCGGGCTGTCATTCCGAAGCGAAGCGAGGAACCCGGGCGCGGCGAATCGAGCGGCGCCGTTCGCCCCACCCCGAGCCTGTCATTCCGCCTGCCCTGAGGAGCGAAGCGACGAAAGGGAAGGAGTTCATCTTTCATCGTTCATCGTTCATCGTTCATCGTTCATCGTTCATCGTTCCGAAGCATTCCCCGACGCAGAATGTCGGCGATCTCGGTGATCACCTCATCGTTCTTCTTTCCGAAATGATTCTTCACACCAAAGAGAATCTCGACCGAGAAGTAGTTCATGTAGAAGCGGGTGGCGAGCATGATGGCCGAGACGGGAGAGACTTCCGGGCGAAGACGCGACTCGAGCTCGTCTTTCCCGTGGTTCGCCACGAAACGTTCGAACCGCTGCGACATCTCCGAGTAGAACTTTCTGACATGCGTTCCATCGAACTCGACGACGTCGACGTAGATCAGCGCGATGTACTTGCGGTAGTTGCGGACCATCTTCTCCGATGCTTTCCCGATCTCTTCGAGATTGTCGGGGAAGACGCCGGACGCGAGCGCCTTGTTGAACGGGAACTCGGGATCCGCGATCGCCGCCCAGTACTCCTCGAACAGCGCCAGATACACCGCCTCTTTCTCGGGAAAGTGGTGATAGACGTTTCCCGTCGACACCCCTGCCCGTTCGGCGATGTCGCGCACTGAGGTGGCTCCGAAGCCGCGATGGGAAAACAGCTCGAGAGCAGCATCGAGAATCTGCCGCCGGCTCCGCTCCGATTTGAGGATCTGTCTCATAGTTTGAACGATGAACGATGAACGATGAAGTGGAACGATGAACGATGAACGATGAACGATGAACGAAAAAGGCGACACGGGAACGGCTCAACGAACGATCTGTCATCCTGAGCGGAGCGAAGGATCTCAGTCCTTCTGCACCGGGCATAACGGCCCGAGATCCTTCGCTTCGCTCAATGACAGTCTATGGTTCTCAGCCGTTCATCGTTCATCGTTCATCCTTCATCGTTTGTCTCTTTTTCATCGTTCATCGTTCATCGTTCATCCTTCATCGTTTGTCTCTTTTTCATCGTTTATCGTTCATCCTTCATCGTTCCACTTCATCTGCTCCCGCAGCAATGCAAAAAACTCGTCCGGTTTCTCGAGGTACACCACGTGGCCGGCTCCGGGGATGACTTCCCAGCGGGCGTTGGGGATGATGTCGGCGATTTTACGCTGCGCACGGATCGGGATGCAGCGGTCGTCCTCACCGGCGACGACGAGCGTCGGGACGGCGATTGCCCGGTAGCCAGGCATGTTCTCCTCGAGGGCGCCGAAGAACGGATTCTGCGCCTCGGTCAGACGGATGAGCGCATGGATACGGTGGCGATAGCGGTCGTGGAACTTCTCGCGCATCGTCTCCAGCTTGGTCCACGCGCTCCGGACGAAGTCCTCGCCGAAGATCTTCTCGTACATGTAGTGCGTGTAAAGCTCGAAAACTTCCGGTCCCCCGCGGTAGAAGCGGAGAGAGAGCTCCTGGTACATCTCGAAGAGCCTCTCCTGGCTCAGAAGGATTCCGGAGACCGTCAGCGTGCGGATCCGCTCCTGGCACAGACGCGCAAACTCCAGCGCCACAAATCCTCCCCAGGAGACTCCCATGACGTGTACGGCATCGAGATCGGCTTCATTCAGGATCGCTTCAAATCCGCGCGCGATCCCGTCGATGAAGTACGGAACATCGTGCGAGGAGGACCGCCCCTGGCCCGGATAATCCCAAAGCAGAACGTCGTAGTCGGGTCGAAGGCGATCGAGAAAGCCGTACCAGGCAGGCGTGTGCATCGCGAGACCGTTGAGCAGACAGACGGTCGGGCGCTGTCCCTCCCCGAAAATCTCCCAGTACAGCTCGTGCCCCTCGTGCCCGACGATTCCGGATCTGTCAGGCGTGAGCTCAGGCATTCGACTTCTCCCTTACGCTGCTGAGGAATCGATGCAGCAACGAGAGCACCCGATCAGTCGCCTCGACGATCGCCGCGTGCCCGGAACCTTCGATGATCTCCAGCTCTGCACCGGCGATGGCGTCCGCCAGAGACCGGGAGTGATCGACTGGAAACACCATGTCGAGCTCTGCTCCCCCGATCATCGTCGGGGAGGTGATCCGAGGGAGGGCACCGGCCAGGTCGAGCGTCTCGAGCGCGCGCATCAGGCCAGCGAGGCCTTCGAAGAACGTGGGAGGAAGCTGGTTGATCTGCTCGGCCCGTCGCTCGATGAAATCAGGCGGCTGCTGGTCGAGCCAGGAGCGGCTGAATGTGTTCGGAGCGAGCGCCTTGAAGACAGCGCCTCCGTCTCCGCCTCCCGCGGCCGCCTCGGCGAGCTCGATCAGTCCGTGTGACTGACGGTGCATCTCATCGGTGAGCCGGTCGGTCGAAGTGAGGACGACGAGCGACCGAACCCGGTGTGGAACCTGCGCGGCGAGCATCAGGGCTACCTCACCACCAAACGAGGTTCCGAACACGTCGACCTCGGGGATGGCGAGCTGATCGAGAAGCGAAATGAGGTCCCGGACGTGACCGTCGAGCGACAGGTGCGGATCTCCCGGCGACAGGAGCTGACCGCGAAAGTCGCACCGGATGACGCGAGACTCTGCCGAGAGGCTCGGCATCAACGGCTCCCATGAGGGAATCGTCATCAGCCCCCCGTTGAGGAGGATCAGGGGCGGCCCGTCGCCGTCGAGGCGATGCGTAAGGACATGGCTCATAAAAAACCGAACAGCCGATATGTTCTGCCGGTGCTGAGCAACTGTCAAGCGCCGTTCTCGGTTCTCGGTTCTCGGTTCTCAGTTCTCAGTTCTCGGTTCTCAGTTCTCGGTTCTCGGTTCGAGGTTGAAGGTTCTGTTCCTGGTCTCGGTCGGAGATAGGCGATCCAGCAGCCGCGGGCGGCTTAGAGAAGGCAAGGGAGGGAGGCAACAGACGACGAGTCAAAACGGCACCCTGACGAGCAGGAACCCGAGAACTGGACTCAAAGAACAGATCGGCTGTGGCACTAAACAAGCGAGCAGCGGAGAACCTGGAACCGGGACGAGAACCGAGAACCGAGAACCGAGAACCGAGAACTGAGAACCGAAAGACCGCATTGACAACTCGCGTCCCCAGTCTTACTGTTACAAAAACATATCGAGTGTTCGTTTTTTATTGACAGCCTTACCGGAGGATCGATCCATGGCATCAACGTCCCGTCCCAGGCTTCTCATCATCCTTGCTGCAGCTCTCGTCACGTTGTTTACCTTCCCGCTCCTGGCGCAGGTCGATCGCGGCGTCATCGAGGTTCTGGTTCTCGACGAGACCGAAGGCGTCGTACCCGGCGTCACCGTCACGGTCGAGCGACCCGACACGGGCTTCCAGGCCGTCGAAGTCACGAACGCCAATGGTCTCGCCCGTCTCCTCGCTCTCCAGCCGGGCACCTACACCGTGAATGCCGAGCTCTCGGGATTCGGGTCGGTCAGCCAGGAAGGTCTGACGCTCCGCACGGGACAGACGAGCCGAGTGACTCTCATCCTCCGGCCACAATCCTCCGAGACGATCACGGTTGAAGCGAGCTCCGACGTGGTCGACGTCTACCGCAGCGACACCTCATCGAACATCATCCCCGAGCAGATCGAGTCACTCCCCGTCGCCGACCGCGACTTCCAAAAGCTCGCATTCATCGCCCCGGGCGTGCAGCGTGAGCGCGGCGGCTTCCGCTTCATCGGCGGCGGCCCGGTCATCGGCGGCTCCGGCAACGCCTCCCAGGCGACCATCCTCGTCGATGGTATGGACTACACGGATCCCGCTCTCGGCCTGTCCCGCACGAAGTTCTCGCAGGACGCCATCCGGGAGTTCCGCGTCATCCAGAACCGGTTCGACACCGAGATCGGCGGATCGTCCGGTGGTGCGCTCTCGATCGTCACGAAATCAGGCACGAACGACTTCTCCGGTTCCGCGTTCGGTTTTGCTCGCGACGAAGCTCTCCGCGAGCCGGGCGCTCTCGAGCAGGACACGAACGACTACTCGCGCTACCAGCTCGGCTTCACCGTCGGCGGCCCGATCGTTCTCGACAAAACCCACTTCTTCGGCGCCTTCGAGTACATCGACGAGGAAAATATCTCTCTCGTCCGTCCGGGCGGCGCATTCACCAATCTGGCCACTGATGTCGAGCACCCGTTCACGCAGTATCTCGGGTTCGTCTCCCTCGATCACCAGCTCTCGATGGAGCAGAGCCTCTCAGGAAAACTCGTCTACGAGGATTACAGCGAGAGCAACTTCCGGGTCGGAGGGATCTCGGACGTCTCCTACGGCCAGTCCCTCGAACGCACGAACTGGAACATCAACGGCTCCCACACCTGGATTCTCTCGAGCGGCCGCCTCAACGAGCTGCGCGCACAAGGCGGACACCACAAGTACTTCGAGCCGACGAACAGCGACGCCGTCGGCGAGTGGTTCTCCTCCGGCTCCACTCTCCAGACCGGCTCCAACATCCTCGGCGATCTTCTCGGCGAGGGAGACTTCTACGAGATCCGCGACACCTACCACGCCAGCCTCGCCGACGGTACCCACAACCTCAAGGGCGGCCTCGGCCTCCAGTACATCGACGAACGCTCCGACATCCCCGTCTACCAGAACGGACTCTTCCTCTGGGTGCTCGACAACAGACTCCTCCCCCTGGCCTATGCGCAGGGATTCGGTTCGGCGGACGTCTCGATCGACACGAGCGTCTACAGTGCGTTCATCGAGGATCAATGGCGTCCGACCTCCGACATCGCCGTGACTCTCGGCCTCCGATATGACTACAACACCGACGCCAACAATCCGGACTTCAAGCACCCGCTGACGGGAGACCGCAGCGCTGACGACGACAATATTCAGCCGAGACTCGGCTTTACCTGGGATCTCACCGGCGACGGCGACTGGGTCATGCGAGGTGGTGCCGGCCGGTTCACCGGACGTTTCCTGCTCGTGCCCTCCTTCACGGAGCTCCAGCAGAACGGCATCAGCGGGCGCGTGCTCCAGACGCGTCTCAACGGTGCCATCCTCGGCCTTCCGGCATTCGCCCTTGATCCGGCAAACCCGACAACCACCGGCATCCCGCTCCCCGCCGACATCACACTCCTCCAGGACAACCTGGAGGCCCCGGAGTCCGATCAGTTCAGCCTCGGGTTCACCCGCAGGCTCGGGCAAACCGGTCTCTATCTCGACCTCGAAGGCCTCTACGTCGAGGGCGACAACGAGTGGATCGTCCGGGATACGAACTGGCGCGGCAATGCCAATCCGACTCGTCCGAACCCGGCCTTCAACCAGATCAACATGTACACGAACCAGGGTCGCTCGGAGTACACCGCGTTGATCCTCGGGCTCAATGGGACGCTTCCGGGCGGCCACATCCTCACTACCTCGGTGACCTACGGCGACAAGAAGAACATCAACGACGACTTCAGCCCCGAGTTTCCCTTCGGCTACCCGAATGATCCAGCGAACATCGACGCTGAATGGGGCCGCAGCCGCGCCGACGAAGAGCTCCGGATCGTCATGTCGGGCGTCTTCCGCGTCCCGTACGACATCACGATTGCTCCGATCTGGGAGTATGGCTCAGGTCAGCCGTGGAACCACCGGCTCGGTTACGACTTCAACGGCGACGGCAAGAACTCCGATCGACCGACCGGAGTCGACCGGAACAGCGAAGACGGGCCTCGCTTCACCCAGTTCAACCTGCGCGTCACCAAGGCCCTCGTCCTCGGCGACCAACGGGTCAAACTGATCGCCGAAGCGTTCAACCTTTTCGATACGACCAACTACGACGTGAACTCGATCGACAGCGCCGAGTTCCTCACCGGACCGACCCTCGCCAACCCGGCAGCCGCCTACGTTCCGAACCCGAACTTCGGCAACTACCGCGCGACGCTGCCGGGCCGCGAGATCCAGCTCGGCGTCAATGTATCGTTCTAGGACGCTCTGTGGACGGAGTGGACAGGGACGTGGACGAAAGAGCGGACTGACAGCGAGATATCTCGCACGTCACTCCACTCCCCGTCCACGCCTCTGTCCACGCTCCTGTCCACCGTCCACCTGACCAGAAAGACCCACCGGAAAGACAATGAAAGAAACCGGCCTCAAAGACAAAACTGTCATCGTAACCGGCGCCGCAAACGGCATCGGCCGCACGACCGCCCTCCACTTTGCGAAGGAAGGCGCCAGGGTCGCAGCCTGGGACGTCTCCGATTCCACCAGCGAACAACTCGTGGAAGAACTGAACAGCGCCGGCGGTGATGCGATCTTTCAGAAGGTCGACGTTTCGAGCGCCGAGGATGTCGAGAATGCGGTCAACTCCGTCGTCGAGAAATGGGGCGGGATCGACGTTCTGATCAACAACGCCGGAATCCTCCGCGACGCGCAGCTCGTCAAGGTGAAGGAAGGCTCGATCGTGTCGACCATGACCGACGAGCAGTTCGACGCCGTGATCCGCGTCAATCTCCGCGGCGTCTTCGTCTGCACCCGCGCAGTCGCCCCTCACATGATCAAGGCCGGGAGCGGCGTCGTTCTCAATGCGTCCTCAGTCGTTGGACTCTACGGCAATTTCGGACAGACGAACTACGCCGCGACCAAGGCGGCCGTCATCAACATGACAAGAACGTGGGCGCGGGAGCTCGGCAAGTTCGGCATCCGCGTCAACGCCATCGCCCCGGGATTCATCGCCACCGAGATGGTTCAGGCAATGCCGCAAAAGATCCTCGATGGCATGGTCTCCCGCACCCCCCTCGGACGCATGGGAAAACCGGAAGACATCGCCGACGCCTACGTCTGGCTCGCCTCCGACCAGGCAACCTTCGTACACGGAACCGTCCTCTCGGTCGATGGCGGCATCGTTACGGGGACCTAGAACAGTCATCCTGAGCGCAGCGAAGGATCGCGTGAAGTTACCTCGAGTTGGATTCACGCGATCCTTCGCTGCGCTCAGGATGACAATGAGAACGACATCTATGGCCAACCACTCAAAGATCCGATCCACTGGCATGTATCTCCCCGAGATCGAGGTCACCAATGACGACCTCCGCAGGCGGTTCGACAGCTCCGTCCCGGAGTTCGTCGACAAGATGGAAGCCTCGACCGGAATCCTGGCGCGCTGGTGGGCGCCTGATGACTGGGCAGCCTCCGACATCGCGCTTCGTGCAGCAACTCAGGCAATCGAGCGGGCGGGGATCACCCCAGCCGACATCGACCTGATCATCCTCGGTACCGACTCCCCCGACTACCTCACCCCATCCACCTCAGTCATCCTCCAGCGCAAGCTCGGCGCCGTCAAAGCCGGTACCTTTGACGTGGGCTGTGCTTGCGCTTCCTTCCCCACCGGCCTCTCCGCCGCCGCCGGATTGATGGCCACCAACAGGGCACTGAAGTACGTGCTCGTCGTCGGCGTCTACATGATGCACAAGCTCGCCGATCCGGATGATCCGATGATCTTCTTTTACGGAGATGGCGCGGGCGCTGCGGTTCTCGAACAGTCGGATGAGCCTGGATTCATCGGCGCCGCCTTCCAGGCCGACGGGACTTACGCGGAGGCATGGGGAATCTTCGCGGGAGCAACAGCAGAACCGGCCAGTGTCGAAGCGGTCGAACAGAAGCGCACGACCGTGAAGATGCTCGAACGCTATCCTCCCGAGATCAACAATGAGGGCTGGCCGCGACTCGTGCGACGCCTCGCGGAGGAGAACGAGTTCACGATGGACGACATCGACTTCGTGATCTTTACACAGGTTCGAAAGCCGACGATCGAGCTGGTGATGGGAGATCTGGGCATACCGATGGAGAAGACCCATATGGTGATGGAGGAGTGGGGCTACACCGGCTCCGCCTGCATCCCGATGGCGCTCGACGACGCCGTACAGAAGGGGTTAATCAAGCGCGGCGACCTGGTCGTCCTCGTCGGCTCCGGCGTAGGATACAACCAGGCCGCAACAGCAATGAGGTGGTGATGAGGAAATGCGGATGTCAGAGGTAGATGTAACCAGCATCTGTCATTCCGACGGAGCGCTTCCGCTTGCGCCGAGTGTGAGCGAGGGGGCGCGACTGAGGAGTCTGGGAGACGGGCCGGGCGGTCACCCTGAGCGGGCGGGTGGGCGGGAAAGCGAAGGGCCTCTCCAAGGGCGAGCTACCGAGCCCACGAGCCGGCAGTCGAAGGGACGTCACCGTTTCTCTTCGTGTGCTGCGGAAATCACACATGGGGAGGCCCCTCGCTTTCCCGCCCGCCCACCCGCTCGGGGTGACGAGGCAGGTTCCTTTCAGTCGGCGCCTCAGTCGCTCCGCCCTCGTGCAGTCCTGGCGACCATCCTTCTCCTCTGCCTCGCCCCGCTAGCCATGGCGAGCGAAAAGCCACAGCCCTCACCTCTCGAGTTCCTCGAAGCGATGAGTCGCGCCGGTCTGAAGAACAGTGGCGCGGAGCAGCACGCCGTGGACGGTCCGGACGGCAAACTCGTCTACTGGTCCGCCGGCGAGGGACCGGTCGTCGTGCTGGTGCACGGAACGAACGATCAGGCGGGACTATGGTGGCGGACCGTTGCTGCACTGAAGGGTCATTACCGTGTCGTGGCGATCGACATGCCGGGACACGGAGAGAGCGCGCCCGCGGAGGGACCTCTCGACATGAAGATGATGCAGGACGGTGTCGCCACGATCGTCGAGACCGTCTCACCTGACGAGCCGGTGGTCCTCATCGGCAATTCGATGGGGGGCTGGGCCTCTCTCCTTTACGCGCTCGACAGTCCCGCGCGTGTCCGGCAACTCGTCCTCGAAAGCTCGGGTGGCATCTCGCTCGACACGCCTCCGAGCGTCACGCTCGTTCCGACCACGATCGAAGAGGCGAGAGCAGCGTTCGACGCAGCGATCGGCCCGGACGGTCTCATCCCGGATCCCGTACTCGAAGATTTCGTGCGGCGCGCGCCGACGAGTCCCGCCGCCCGTTTCGCCGAGCGCTCGTGGGAGGAGTTCCTGCTCGACGACCGGCTGGCCAGAGCTCGAGGTGCCCACCGCATTGATCTGGGGAGAGCAGGACGGAGTTCTTCCGTTGGCCTACGCCGAGCGGATGCAGTCAATGATCGAAGGCGCCACCCTCACCGTCATCCCCGGCTGCGGTCACATCCCCCACAACGAATGCGCCGAAGGGTTCATCGAGGCGCTGAACCGAGTGCTGGGAGCCGAATGATGGGCCCCCTCTCCCCGCCAGCAACCTCGTTTGGTCCAGCCTCTCCATTCGGGGAGAGGGAGAAAGACTCCCGCACTCCTTCATCGTTCATCGTTCATCGTTCAGCGTTCCTTCCATGATCTTTCACGGTGACATTCTCGGGGAGCGGGCGCGGCTGACTCCGGAGCGTGAAGCGCTCGTCACGAGTGACGGTGCGATCAGGCTCACCTACGGAGAGCTCGATGAGCGTGCGATCCGTGCGGCGCTCGCGCTGACCGGAACCCTCGGCGCGCGCAAAGGTGATCGCGTCGGACTGCTCGCGCACAACTGCGTCGAGTTCCTCGAGATCTTCTTCTCCGCCGGGAAGAGTGGAGTCATCATCGTCCCGCTCTCCACACGCGCCACGGTGCACGAGCTCGAGGGAATCGTTCGCGACAGCGGTCTGCAGACGCTGATCTACGGCCCCGAATTCAGCGAGGCGGCCACCGAGCTTGCGAGTCGCTGCGGGCTCCGGACACTCGTTCGTCTCGAGCCCGATTCCCTCGACGCACTTGATTATTCGAAACTCACCGCTGACGTCGATCCCGCAAGCGCGGACTTTCCACTTCACTCACCCGACGACATCTATGCTCTCCTCTACACGAGCGGGACGACCGGCAAGCCGAAGGGCGTGATGATCCCCCACCGAATGGTGGCGTGGAACGGCTACAACACCGCGATCAACTGGGGCCTACGCGAAGATGATCGGAGTCCTCTCTTCACTCCGCTCTACCACGCCGGCGCCCTGGGAGCCTTTCTCGTCCCGATCATCACGATCGGCGGCACGATCGTGCTCCATTCGAAATTCGACGCGAGCGAGATATGGGAAGTCATCCAGCGCGAGCGATGTACGGTCGTGCTGGGAGTTCCGACGATCTGGAAGATCCTGATGGACGATCCAGCGTTCGAGACTGCCGATCTCTCGCACGTCCGCTGGTTCATCTCCGGTGGCGCTCCTCTCCCGACTTTCATCATCGAGGCGTATCAGCAGCGGGGGATCATCTTCAAGCAGGGCTTCGGCATGACCGAGGTTGGTGTGAACTGCTTTTCGATGACGGTGGAGGATTCGTTCCGGAAGCCGGGATCGATCGGGCGTCCGATGATGTATACCCGAGCGAGACTGCTCGCCGAGAACGGGCGCGAATGCGCCCCCGAAGAAGTCGGCGATCTCTATCTGCGCGGTCCGCACGTGAGCAGCGGCTATTGGAACAACGAGGAAGAGACTGCAAAGTCGTATCTCGATGAGGGCTGGTTTCGCACCGGCGACTGCGCCCGGCGCGACGAGGACGGGTTCTACTACATTGCGGGGCGCAAGAAGGAGCTCTTCATCAGCGGCGGCGTCAACGTCTACCCCGCCGAGATCGAAGCCGAGCTCGTCCAGCACCCCTCGCTGTCCGACGCCGCCGTCATCGGCGTACCCGACGAGAAGTGGGGAGAGGTCGGCGCCGCATTCATCGTCGCCGCACCAGGAGAGTCCATCGATCTCGAGCAGGTCCAGCAGTGGCTCCGCGAGCGCCTGAGCAAAATCAAACTCCCCCACCAGTGGCATGTGTTGAAGGAACTACCGAGGACGCCGTACGGAAAAGTGGAGAAAGGGAAGTTGGAACGATGAACGATGAACGATGAACGATGAAGTTGAACGATGAACGATGAACGATGAACGATGAACAGCAGGCCGAAGGCACAATTCCGCACAGGATAGAACGGACCCCCGCTGTCATTCCGAAGGAGCGGCTTCATCGCGACTGAGGAATCTGGGTGGGGGAAGGAATCCTTGTTCGAGTCCTCCGCCTAGATTCCTCGCTTCGCTTCGGAATGGAAGTCTGTTCGCCTCGAATAAGAAGCTCATTCGAGGCGCCGCAACGACCAATGTTGTCCTAACTTCATCGTTCATCGTTCATCGTTCATCGTTCCAATTTCATCGTTCATCGTTCATCGTTCATCGTTCAAAAGACATGCGCTATCTCGACCTCATCACAGATCAGCCCCTCGTCTGGGGCCTCTTTCTCGTCTATCTCGTCGGCACCTCGTGGCTTGCCTGGAGGGGGCACAAGAAGACTGACGACATGACGAGCTTCTCGATCGGACGGGGGGACATGTCTCCGTTCGTCGTGGGGATCACCCTCGCCGCCTCGATCGCCTCGACGGCAACGTTCGTCATCAATCCCGGCTTCGTCTATGTGCACGGGATGTCGGCGCTGATGCATCTCGGAGTCGCAGCCGGCCTCGGCATCGTCCTCGGGCTCGTCGTGATGAGCGTCGGCTTCCGGAGAATCGGCGAGAAGACGGCTGCGATCACCCTGCCGCAATGGATCGGTCAGCGCTACGGCTCGCGCGCGATGGCCGTGTTCTTTGCGGCGATCAACCTGCTGAGTCTGACCTTCGTCGTCCTCATCGTCGGAGGCATCTCGATCGTCATGCAGCAGGTCATGGGCCTGACCAACCTCGAGGCCCTCACAATCACGATCGTCTTCGTCTTCAGCTACATCTTCATCGGTGGCACCTACGCTCACGCCTACACGAACACGCTGCAGGGTGTGATCATGGTCGTCGTTGCGGCGATGATTCTCGCGAGCGGCTTCAAACACATGTCGGGAGACATGCTGAGCCGGATCGGTGAGCAGGATCCGAATCTTCTTCTCCTCGTCAATCCGTCGAGCTCGCTCTTCTCCAGCTTCTTCGCCGTCTGGGTCTGCGGATTCGTGATCGGGGTCGCGCTCGTCTGTCAGCCTCACATCATGTCGAAGGCGCTTTACGTGAAGACCGATCGTGCCGTCCGTCAGTATCTTGCCGTCTGCATCAGCGTCTCGGTGCTCTTCTCCGCGCTTCTGCTCGTCGGTCTGTGGGCTCGAGTTGCCGGCATACCACCCGAGGCCCTGATCGATCCGGCGACAGGAGCGATGCGGCAGGATCTGGTGATGGCGGCGTATCTCGCGAAGACCTTCAGCGCCGGAACGCTTGCCTTCGTGACGGTCGCGATCCTCGCGGCCGGCATGAGCACGCTCGACGGCATCCTCGTCGCGCTCTCCTCGATCGCAGCCAATGATCTCGTGCTCAATCTCGGCCACCGCAGGCTCGCATCGCGAACAGCCGAGGAGCGGAGCCACTTCGGCCATCGTGCGAGCCAGGTGATCCTCGTTCTGATGGGCATCGCTGCCTTTGCCATCGCTCTCCATCCCCCGAAGCTTCTCGGGATCTTCGGCCAGCTCGGCGTCTACGGAATCGTCGCCGCGAGCACGGTCCCGATCCTGTTCGGCATCCTCTTTCCAAAGATGGGTGCACGTGCCGCAACCGCCGCAGCCGTGACCGGGAATCGGCCTCCATCTCGGGCTCTCATGGCTCGGACGCTGGGCAATGTCGAGCGGCGTGGATCTGAAGGCACTGTCGGTTCAGTGGCCCAGCATGATCCGCGTGATCGCCGACACGAGCGCGATCCAGCTCGGCCTGCTCAACCCCGCCGTCACCGCCACCTACGGCCTCCTCTCGAGCGCCATCGTCGGCCTCATCGGCCTCGCGTTGACACGAGCGGAACGCTGACATCTCGCCTCCGGCGAGAGCCTGCCCTGAGGGGTGAGGGCGGCGGGAACCGAAGGGGCGTCGTGACGGTTACCCAACCCTCACCGACAGAAGCTGTCGGAAGAACGATACCTCCGGGCCGATTCCGCAGATGCCGTCAGAAGTGGCCGAATCGATGGCAGATACTATATCGTCGAACCACCCTGAGGGCCCTGCCTGGCACTCGCAGGCTGGCGGTGCGGAAGATGCAGAAATGCAGCGCCCTGGGGAGGTCCGACGATGAATAGACAGAAAGCCATCGAATTGCTCACTCGCAGCAAGCCGGAACTGGAGGAACGTTTCGGCGTCACCCGGCTGGCGCTGTTCGGCTCCACGGCCCGCGGCACAGCATCTCCTGACAGCGATGTCGATATTCTCGTTGCTTTCGATGGTCCGGCGACCTCCAGACGCTATTTCGGCGTCCAGTTCTATCTGGAGGATCTGTTCGGCTGCGGGGTCGATCTCGTGACGGAGAAAGCGCTTCGGCCGGAACTGCGCCCCTACATCGAGCGGGAGCAGGTCAATGTCTGATGCGACCGATCGCGAGTGGCGTTTCTATCTCGACGACATGATCGACGTCGGGAAGGTGCTCGCCTACACAGAAGGGCTGGACCAGGAACACTTCGTGGCGAACGGCCTCGCCTACGACGCCACGCTCCGTAATCTGGAGATGATCGGCGAGGCCGCTACTCACCTCCCGGACGAGATACGCGATGGGCATCCCGAGATCCCCTGGCGGATGATCATCGCCACCAGAAACCGCCTCATTCACGGCTATCTTGGCATCGACAACGACACTCTATGGAGCATCATCCAGGATGACGTGCCCGAACTGCTGCCGCATCTGCGCGCGCTGAAAGCCGACACGTTTTAGATTACACACGTGGAGAGAGAACCATATCGCCGACAGATGTCGCTCTACGGCACAAACTGTCGTTTTCCGGCATGAGCTGCCGGTCTACGGCATGAATTGTCATTCAGCTCCGAGCGGCATTCAACGGCTCCTGCGCCAGAACTGCCACCAGGCGATCTCCTCCCTGCTTTCCACAGCACCATTCTCCGACTTTCTTTCCGCCGGAATTCTAACGCAGCCGCGCCGTGGATTGCATCGAGCCGCCCGAAGGGATGACGGTTCATGGCTCTGCACGTACAGTTCATGGGTTCTGGAGTACAGCTCATGGGTCTGCGTGTACAGCCTGCGGGATGGCAGGATCGAACGATCGCTGATTCACTTCGAATCTCCGCTCTCAGATCTCAGCTCTTGAACTTTTGATCCCTTGAGCTCTTGAACTCCTTGTACTGATCATCCGGCCGGCGAGACGAGGAGCGAGGCCTTGTTGAGGATCTCCAGGATGGTGGCATCGGGTAGTGCGGAGATGAATTCGGCGCGGCGGACATTCCAGTCGAGACTCTTCAGCTGATCGCTCAGCGCCACTCCCTCTACCGGCAATCCCGAAGGAATGGCGACTTCGAAGGGATAGCCCTTGACTTTCGAGGTGATCGGGCAGCAGATTGCGAGATCAGTCTTGCTGTTGTACGCGCGAGGGGAAAGGATCACCGCCGGACGGCGGCCAGCCTGTTCACGACCAGCCTGAGGATCAAAGCTCAACCAAACGACATCGCCCTGATCCGGAATGTATTTACCACGCCTCGTTGCCACTCGGCTCTCCCGTCAGAACCTCCTCGTGGCGGTTGCGTTTCGTGATGCCTGCGACGAGATCTTCGAGCGCGAGTGCCGGCTCTCGTACAGGCGTGATTACGATAGCTCCGTTTCGGAGGCTGAGCTCGACAGGAAAGTTCTCATCGAGATTCGTCTCCTTCGCGAAGGGCTGCGGGATCCTGACGGCCAGACTGTTTCCCCACTTCTGCAGACGAGTCCTCACAGGTGTATCTACATTGTGTAGACTGCAGGAATTCCGGCACAGTCACGAATCTCGGGCATCTTGCAGCTTTGAACCTTTGAACCCTTGAACTCTGGAACCCTTGAACTCTTGAACCCTCAAACTCTCCCTCTCTCGCACCGAGGGCCGCAGGTCCTCACGACGCCGGTGATTGCCGGAGGCAATACACCAGCGTTCCATTACACTCCCGGGGATGAATGTCTTTGTTCGGATGGTCACGACGTTTGTTCGGGCTCTCTTTCGCTCGAAGCTTGGGCTGTTCGAGGAGAGCAGGCTGAGGCTTCGGGTCTGGCCGAATGACTTCGATGCGTATCTCCATCTGAACAATGGCCGCTATCTCTCGATGATGGACCTCGGGCGGTTCGACCTGGTAATCCGGAATGGTCTGGGCAGGATCATGTGGACGCGCAAATGGTTTCCTGTCGTCGGCAGCTCGATGATCCGCTACCGCAGACCGATCGATGCTTTCCGGAGTTACGACCTTTACACGTCACTCGTGGGGTGGGACGAGAAGTGGATGTACATCGCCCATCGTTTCGAGAAAGATGGTGAGCTGATGGCGGCCGCCATCATCCAGGGAGTATTCAAGGGCGCCGAGGGGACGATTGCACCAACACGGATGTTCCGCGAGCTCGGCCACGACGCGGCCGAAGCGGTACGGATGCCGCAGTGGATCGTCGAGTGGCAGGGGGCCGACGCTGAAATGAAAAACCGGGCGCGGGCGCACAGCTCGCATCATGAGGCCTCGCCGGAGGATTGAACCGTATGGCAAAGAAGAAAGAGGATCTGGGACAACGCTTCTACAAACTCATCGAGACGCTCTTCCGTGAGCTCGATCAGGAGTCGATCAAGGCAGAAGTCGAAGCACTCCAGAAAAAGAAGCCGAAGTTCTCACGCGAGGAGATCGCGCAGGAGCTGATCAGCAGGACCGCGAAGAAGACGGCTCTCGTCGGTGCCACGGCAGGCGTCGCCGGAGGGTCATTTGGCCTGCTGGCGGCTGCGCCCGACATCTTCAACCTCGTGCGATCGCAGAGCCGCCTCGTTCTCTCCATCGCCTTCCTCTACGGCCAGAAGCCCGGTCTCGAGGAACGATTCCGTGAGGTGCTCGCCGTTCTCGCCATGTCCACCGGCGCCTCGGCCACCCGACAGGGAGTCCGATACCTGATCGCGAAGGGACTCACCGGGACGACGGCAGAAGGGATCATGAAGAAGGTCGCCGGACGTTTCATGGCGCGCCGCCTGCCGACGCTCGCTCCACTGGTGGGAAGCGTCGCGGGCGCAGGGCTCAACTACATGGCGGTGCAGGCCACCGGGAAGATCGCCATCGAGTACTACTCATCAGAGCTCGCGGCGAAGGGCCAGGACCAGAAGCAGATCGGGGAGGGCGACAACGTCGAGGGCGCTGCGACTTCCGGATCGAGCTCGAGGAAGAGTGTCAGAACCGGCGCGAAGAAGACATCGGCCCGGAGTGCAAGGGGTGCCGCAACCAGGAGCGGGAAGGCGAGAACGGCTGGATCCGCAAAGAAGACGTCCTCGAGGAAGACGGCCTCCAAAAAGGCGCCATCGAAGAGGACCTCGTCGAAAAAGACGGCACCGGCGACGAAAAGGAGACGCCCGAAAACGAGTACCGGAAGCGGCAGTGGAGAGGCAGTCTGAATGGCGCGCTACGAAGTCGAGGAGTACGTCCGGTGGGAAGACATCGACGCGGCCGGTATCATCAACTATCAGGCGTATCTCCGATTCTTCGGACTGGCGGAGGCGGAGATGCTGCGCGCATGCGGCCTGCACTACCAGCACCTGTTCGACGACATCGGGATCTGGCTCCCGCGAGTCCGGGTAGAATGCGAGTTCTACGATCCGGTGCGTCTCGACGAGCTCCTGATCGTGGAAACGTACTTCGGGCATCTCGGCGACAAATCACTCCACCTGAATTTCGAAGTCAAACGAAAGCTCGACCGCTCGAAGAGCGTCGCATCTGGGAAGTACATCCTCGTGGCTGTCAGGCAAGGGTCATTCGAGCCGTGCCGGGTACCCGATGAGGTACGAGAGAAGGTGGCAGACTACGTGGAAGAGGAGAGTCGTTGAGTCATTGAGTCATTGAGTCATTGAGGTCATTGAGTCGTCGAGTCGTTGAGGTCATTGAATTGCTGGGCCCAGTGGGTCGTTCGGCCTTTGGGTCATTGGGCGTGATCATGACCAGCAAACGGGACAGCGTCCATGGTGTTAGTGGCCGGTGCGCCCAGCGCAACGATCGCGATTACCCCAGTGACACAAGGACTCAATGACACAATGACCAATGGCCCAATGGCCCAATGACCTCAATGACCTCAATGACCCAATGACCTCAATGACCCAATGACCCAATGACTCAACGACCAATGACCAAATACCTAACATTCGACTGCTACGGAACACTCATCGACTGGGAACGCGGGATCATTGATGCGTTCCGGAGCGAGGCGTCCCGGGACGGCGTCGAGATCGATCCGGAGCGATTGATGGAGCTCTACCATCGGATCGAGCCGGAGGTCGAAGCAGAGTCGTTCCGGCGATATCGCGAGGTTCTGCGTATGGTCGCTCTTCGTATCGCACGGGAGCTCGACTGGCAGATCGACGCCCGGCGCGCCTCGTTCCTCCCCGACAGCGTCAGGAACTGGCCCCCGTTTCCGGAGACCAATCCTGCGCTCGAGGAACTGCGCTCCGCGGGTTGGAGCCTCGGGATTCTCTCCAACGTCGACGACGATCTGATCGCAGGAACGCGGAAGCAGTTCGCTGTCGAGTTCGATCTCGTCGTGACGGCGGAGCAGGTTCGCTCGTACAAGCCGTCCCACAATCACTTTATCGAGGCGCGGAAGACGATCCGAAACGACCGGTGGATTCACGTTGCCCAGAGCTACTTCCACGATATCGAGCCGGCGACGAAGCTCAGTATCGAGACGGTATGGATCAATCGAAAGGGTGAAGAACCGTCGGGCGAGGCCCTTGCGATCACGAGTTCCCGGACCTTACGAGTTTCGCCGCCGCCGAAAGCGCTCTAGACGATGACGACGAGAAATCAAAGATAAACGATGAAACATGAAAGATGGAGATAAAAGACGAAAATCCGCCGTCCTGGGCGAAGTGAACGATCTCTGGCTAATCCTTCGCTTCTGGGTGGGGGAAATCGTGCTGACATCTGCTCCCCCTCAGTCGCGATGAAGCCGCTCCTTCGGAATGACAGTTTCCTCGCATCCGGATCGTCTCACCGTGTCGCAGAAGCGCCTCAGAATAATATTCTTACATCCTTGATCCTTGATCCTTCATCTTTCATCTTTCATCTTTCATCTTTCATCGTTCATCGTTCATCGTTCATCGTTCATCGTTCATCGTTCATCGTTCATCGTTCATCGTTCATCTTGCATCGTTCATCGGAGTCCTGAATGGTACGACCCATCCCTCTCCCTCTCCCTCTCCCTCTCCTGCTTCTGATCTCGATCTCGTTTCTTGCCGCTGGCTGCCGCTCGGCGGTCGAGCCTCCTGATGTCGCACCGGAGGAGGTCCCGAAGAACATCATTCTGTTCATCGGGGACGGGATGGGAGCCTCGCACTTCACCCTGCTGTCCCGGATCCGTGGTGAGGAGTCGAGTCTCCCCCGCTTCACCAGCACGGCCATGGTGACGACGCAATCGGCAAGCTCAGCAGTGACCGATTCCGGCGCCGCCGCCACGGCGATGGCGTCTGGGGTCAAGACCACCAATGCCGCGCTCTCGGTCACCCCCGACGGGGACGAGGTCGAGACCGTGCTCGAAATCGCCGAACGACACGGAATGGCGACAGGCCTCGTCACGACGACACGGTTCTGGGACGCGACGCCAGCCGCATTTGCGGCGCACACTCTCGACCGGAAGGACGCACCGACGATCATCGACCAGATGTTGTCGCACGATGTCGATCTGATCATCAGCAATGGCGCCGAACAGCTCCCCGAGGACGAACTCACATCCCTCATGGCGATCGCTGCCGAGCGCGGCTACGCGACCTTTCGTACTCCGCAAGCTCTCGAGCCTCGGGACGGAAACGTTCTCGCGGTATTCGAAGGTCCGCCCATGGAGCTCGACAACCCCGAGGCTCCGCTTCCGGTGCTGACGCGATACGCGCTCGATCACCTGTCGAACGATCCCGATGGGTTCTTCCTGATGATCGAGAGCGAGGCTACAGACGGCTCGAGCCACAAGAACCAGACGAAGGAAGTGCTGCAGAGTCTTCAATCGCTCGACCGGTCCGTCAATCTCGGCCTCGACTTCGCCCGAAGTCATCCCGATACCCTCGTCCTGTTCGTGGGGGATCACGAGACCGGCGCGCTGCAGATCGCCGAGACCAAAGAGGGAGATCTGGAGCTGGAGTGGTATTCCGGTCACCACACCGGCCAGGCGCTCCCGATCTTCGCCTACGGCCCGGGCGCAGCGCGTTTTACTGGCTGGATCGACAATACGGATATCGGCAAGTGGCTGAAGGATGCTGTTGATAGACGTTAGTCGTTAGGTGTGATCTTTCAGGACATTGTTTGGTGAAGGGAGTTGTCCATCCGGGCGACTTTCGGCGAATCTGATGGTGACTGAGCCGCCGGATCCCGCAAAGCGGGAGGAGGCCTGCCCTGAGCGAAGCCGAAGGGGACGGTCGAAGGATCGCGTGCAAGTTACCTCGCCCGAACTCGAGTCAGGAGGAATCTGCCTGGGTGATGCACGTCCGCCGCACAGATTCCTCAGTCGCGATGAGGCCGCTCCTTCGGAATGACAGCCATATCTCGCTCTCCTGGAGCTCAACGACGAGATTCTTCGCCGTCCTCCGGCGGCTCAGAATGACAGCCCCTGGGGGCCATTTCCGGCGCGGTGAGGAGTGTCGGTGTTGACGTCTCTGTCGACTGTCGACTGGTGACTGACGACTGACGCCTGCTCAGTACTTCGGCTGCGTCGGGTCGACCTGATCGGACCAGGCGTGGACGCCGCCGATCAAATTCCTTGCCCTGAAGCCGCGGTCGCGGAGGAAGCGTGCCGCCATATCGCTTCTCGCACCAGTCCGGCAGAAGAGAATGATCTCGCTCTCCTTGTCGAGCTCTTCGATACGGTCCCTGAGCTCGCCCACGGGGATCAATATCGGATCCGGGGATATTTGCGATTTTTGCCTCGTGCGGCTCACGAACATCGATCAGGCGGAAGTCGTCTCCCCTGTCGATCTTCTCCTTCAGCTCAGTCACGCGAAGGTCTGTCTGCTGGTCCTCAGTGGTCACTTTCTCTCCTCCACAGAAAATATCGTAATCGATCAGTTCACGGATCGTCGGCGTCTCGCCGCATACCGGGCAATCCGGATTCTTCCGCAACCGGACGGTGCGGAAATCCATCGTCATCGCATCGATGATCAGCAGCCGTCCCTCGAGAGACTGCCCGATCCCGAGGAGCAGCTTCAGAGCTTCGGTAGCCTGAATCGTACCGACCAGACCAGGCAACACGCCGAGCACCCCCGCCTCTTCGCAGTTCGGAATTGCTCCGGGCGGGGGGGGCTCCGGATAGAGGCACCGGTAGCATGGAGCGTCGCCGATCGAGAACACGGTCGCCTGTCCATCAAAGCGAAAGATGCTTCCGTAGACATCGGGCTTTCCGAGCATCACACACGCATCGCTCACCAGATATCGCGTGGCGAAGTTGTCGGAGCCATCGATGATCACATCGTAGTCGGCGAGAATCTCGAGCGCGTTCGATGAGTCGAGCCGGACGTCGTGCGTGCGTACATCGATCGTGTCATTCAGATCCTCGAGCCGGCGCCGGGCCGAATCCGTCTTGGAACGTCCGACGTCGCTCGCCCCGTAGAGGATCTGCCTGTGCAGATTCGTGACGTCGACCTCGTCGAAGTCGACCAGTCCGAGCGTCCCGACTCCGGCGGCAGCCAGATAGATCGCGGCCGGTGATCCGAGACCGCCCGCCCCGATGCAGAGCACCCGCCCCTCACGCAGTCTCATCTGCCCCTCGACGCCCACCTCCGGCATGACGAGATGGCGGCTGTAGCGCAGAAGCTCCTCCCGGGACAGATCGCGTTCAGTCATCGTCCCGCTCCAACACGATCTGCTCGCTCGAATTTTCCACGAGCTCGAGCTCTCCTCGGATGACCTCGAGCAGGAGAGCGACGGCCTGAGAGCTTCCCGGATGACCGCGCAAAGTCCTTCCAAGCTCCGCGATCGTTGCAAGGATCTCGTCACCGAGACGCTCGCGAGCTTCCTCCACGAGTCGCTTCTCTCTCTCTGCCGCCTGCTTTTTCATCTGCCAGGCGGGGGCCCAGATCTCGAAGAGCCCGTTGAGCAGACCCTGGGTCGCCACCCGTTCCCACTCCCCCTGGTCGAACCACACTCCGGAGCAGATCGAGCACTTCTCGAGATAGAACGGCGGGTCGAGATGCGTCTGCGCGCGCCGAAGAATGCCGTGACCGTAAGGGCAGAGACCAGCACGACTATCCGTTTCGCGATTGTGAGGGGGAACCTGATCGAAGGCCTCAGGATCAGGATGAAGCTCGTGAACGACCTCCTCGAGACCGAGCACCCACAGGCCGTGGCACCTGCTGCAACTGATCGCCACGCCCCCTACGCCCGGCAACGCTTCCGGCTTCAGCGACTTCGTTCGGCATTTAGGACAAAGCATGTGGGGAGGTTCAGGGGTTCAGAGGTTCAGAGGTTCAGAGGTTCAGAGGTTCAGGATTCAGGTTCGAGGGTTCGAATGAGCAGCAGAGTTTATCGAAATTCTCGGAACCGTCCATCTTTGGTATTGACGACGATCCTCCGCCATCGATCTCTGCACATCCCTTTCCATCACCACCCCAGGATCCCGAACCTGAACTCCAAACCTCTGAACCCTGAACCTCTGAACCCTGAACCTCTGAACCTCTGAACTCTCGAACCCTTCAATACGGCATCTCGTGGTCGTCGAGGCCGAAGTAGTGGCCGAGCTCGTGGACGACGGTGTCGCGCACTTCCTCGATCACCTGTTCGCGCGTGTCGCACGAGCGGAGGATCGGTCCGCGAAACAGGACGATCTCGCCCGGAAGCTCGCCGAAGCTCTCCCAGCTCTGGTGAATAGTCGGGATGCCGCGGAAGATCCCGAGCAGTTCCGAGTCCTCGTCGAGCTCTCCCTCGTCCATATCGGCACGATCCGGCTCCTCTTCCACGGCGATGGCGATGTTGTCGAGCAGGTCGAGAAACTCCTGAGGGATTCCGGCGAGTGCCTTCTCGACGAGCTGTTCGAACTCCTGCTGCGATACGATGAGGCGATCGCGATTCGATCGATCGGAGGTCATGGATGCGATTCTGTTCGAGCTCGGCTACCCGGGCAAGTATTTTCCTCATTCTCTTCTGCGTCATCCTCGTTCCGGTATCGCTCTACGGTCAGACCGACGACCGTGCGCTGGCAATCGCCGACCGGGTCATGCAATCACTCGGCGGAGCCGGCGCGTGGGACTCCACTCGCAACCTGGTCTTCACGTTCGCCGTGCAGGACGCGGGTGAGGTCCTCACCGAGCGCACTCACTTCTGGGACAAATGGGACCAGCAGCACCGCGTCGAGGGGGTCACGAACGAGGGCCAGCGCTACGTGGTCGTCGAAAATCTGGAATCGAAGACTGGAAAAGCATGGCTCGACGGCGAACCGGTCTCGGGAGAAGCGCTCGACAATTGGCTCGAGCGCGCCTACGCGATGTGGGTCAACGACACGTACTGGTTCCTCATGCCGTACAAACTGACCGATCCCGGCGTACATCTCTCCTGGGAGGGCGAGGAGACGATCGGCGAGAAGACGTACGACCGGCTCCACCTCTCTTTCGAGCACGTGGGATTGACTCCGGGCGATCAGTACTGGGCGTGGATCGACCGCGAGACGGGATTGATGGATCGTTGGGCGTTCGTCCTCGAAGGGCAGGAACCTCCAGCCCGGGCGTACCTCTGGAAGCCGTGGCGCCCGTACGGCAACATCATGCTGGCGAGCGAACGGGTCCCGCCCGAGGGAGGACGCAGCATCGTCTTCCGCGACATCGCGGTTCCGGCCGAGCTTCCGGCGTCCGTCTTTACCTCGCCCGAGGCGCCGAAGGTCACGACCCTCGTCATCCGAGCGGTCTCGAGAGACGCGAAGATCATCGGCTCGGGGGTCGGCGGCGCGCGCATCACGGTGAGAGACGCCGACTCCGGCAAGCTGCTCGTCGAGGGACTGCAGACCGGGGGCACGGGAGACACAGGGTCAATCGTTCGTGAACCTCATCCCCGCGACGGCGTGGTCTACGACACTGAAGGTGCGGCATCATTTCTCGCGACGGTGCTCCTCGATACCCCCACTCGTGTGACGATCGAGGCGGTCGGACCGCTCGATCATCCACAAGCCGCAGCATCGGCTTCGAAGACGATGATGGTGTTGCCTGGGGAAAGTGTACGCGGCGAAGGCATCCTGCTCGAGATTCATGGATTCATCATCGAAATACTCGACGCGGAGCCGCGGGGCGGAGAGACGACAGGCGAACAGTTGTACGTCCGCGTACGACTCCGCATGACGTGAGGCTGCCCCATCGAGCCCGGCGGGCTCTGGGACGCGGACGAGATCGACATCATGGCGACGGCATACGCCTCTGACGGCACGCGCTCCGGAAAGGCGACGCTCACTTACGCAGGAGAGAGCAGCATTTTCGAAGGAACCCTCCCTCTCGCGGGCGACGCCGCAGCGCGTGGTCGTCTCAGCCTCACAATCCGGAGGAGGCGAACTTCGGCACAGCGGAAGCAAAGATTGAATACCAGGCCTTCCGGTCCGGCCGGTCTCTTGCACCGGCCGGGCCTGAAGGAGAGATGACATGAAACGACTCGCACTGACTCTGACCCTGCTCGCGCTCGCCGCGCCACTTCACGCCCGCAGCCTCGACATCACGGCCCGCTACGGATGGATCGATCTCAGCGGTGACACCACGATCGAGAACACAGATCCTGGAAACCTCGACAACGTCGATATCGAGTTCGACTCCGAGACCGGGTATGGGCTCGCCGTAAATCTTTTCCTGGGAAATCGTAAGGCAACTTTCGTCATCCTGAGCGCAGCGAAGGATCGCCTACGTGGTGACTCGAAGTGAATTACGGAGGGGACCGAGGAGTATGACTCCACGCGATCCTTCGACCGTCCTACTCCCGCTTCGCGGGATCCGGCGGCTCAGGATGACAGTTCATTTCACTCCACTGGCGAAGCGAAGCGGCGTCATTCCCCCGCTCAGGATGACAGCCCCTTTTTCTGCGCAGACCTCATCCGACCACGAAGTGTTGTCATTCCCTCAACTGGCCGGTGTACGTTCCCGCCCGAACTCCTGCCAGCTCGCGAGGGCCAGATGTGCGGCACCCATCACCGGTTCGGCCAGGGGTGGCGCGATCCGGCACGCTGCACACTGCTCGGTGAGGGCCTGCCTGAACGGGGCGAGCAGCGGCTCACCCGCCTCGAAGGCCCCGCCCACATACGACACGTTGAACGGTACGTCGAGCATCTCTAGAGAACGGGCGACCGCCATCACCGACAGCGCCAGCTCGCGTCCCGCATCATTCAGAATCGCCGCGGCGATGTCGTCCCCTTCCTGCGCTGCGACCACGACGACTCGATTGAGTTTCGCGATACGACTGGCGTCACTCTCGTCGGAGTAGATGACAAAGCGGAGATCGGCGGCGGAGCAGATCTCGTAAAGCCTGCAGAGAACGTCCGTCATCATCGTCTGCGGACCACGACCATCCGAGGCGCGCACGATCGCTGTCATTCCTGCACGGGCGATCGCGTAGCCACTTCCTTCGTCGCCAAGAGTCGGCCCCCATCCGCCAGCGCGCGCTTCCTCGCCCATTGTCGTTTTTGCCGAAGGCGACAGAGCCGGTCCCTGAGATCACGACGACTCCGGGACCGGGACCGACGGCACCTTCCAGAGCGATCCGCGCGTCTGTGTCCACCGTAAAGTTTCCCTCGGGAAACACGCTTGCCATCGCCTTGATCAGAACGTCTCGATGGACGGGATGATCTGAACCCGCGATGCCGCAATACGCCCAGGCCACGTCCTCGACTTTGCAGGCAGATCGCTCGAGGGCTCCGAGGGTTGCCTCGGTGAGCGCTTTGGTCGCCGACACGATTCCAACACGCAGGTAGTTCGAGGGTCCTGCTTCGGCCCGTCCAAGAGGCTTCAGATCCTGATCGACGAGGACTGCACGCGTGTGCGAACCTCCGCCATCGATTCCCAGAAAATAGTTCATCAGTCGCAGTCGATTTCGCAGCTGGCCGGAAAATATCTGAGCCGCTCGAACTCTATTGTATGGTGAAGAATGAAACGAACTGGCCCGAATCCTGTTTTAATACAGCCTCGGTTCCAGACGCTCCAGATTCGAGCACGTCCCATGCCGCACCGCTTTCAGGTTTTCGAGCAGGCTCATCAACGATGACACATATCCCTCTTCTCGCAGACTTCGTCGTCATTCTGGGTGCGGCGACGATCGTCATTCTCCTGAGCCACAGAGCCAGGATCCCAGCTCTGGTCGCGTTCCTGCTGACCGGTATCATCATCGGTCCGAGCGGATTCGGTCTCATCTCCGACGTACACCAGGTCGAGATCCTCGCGGAGTTCGGAGTCGTCGCACTGCTCTTCGTCATCGGCCTCGAATTCTCGCTCGAGCGGCTCAAGCAGATCAGGAGAGCGTTCACCGTCGGCGGCTCACTGCAGGCGTTGTTCACCATCGCTGTGATGATCCCGGTCTCGATGTACCTGGGTTTTCAGATCGAGCGGGCGATCTTCTTCGGGTTTCTGGTCACCCTCAGCAGCACCGCACTCGTCCTCAAAGTCTTCGGCGACCGCGAAGAGCTCGAATCGCCCCACGGCAAGCTGATCCTCGGCATTCTTCTGTTTCAGGATTTTCTCGTCGTACCGATGATCATCCTGACGCCGGTGCTCGCAGGTGCCGTCGAGGCGTCGCCCGCGTCAATCGCAATGCGATTCGGTGGAGGCGTGGCGGTCATTGCCCTGGTGTTCATCGTGGCCCGGCACCTGATGCCGCACATCCTCAGGCTGATCGTTCGCACCGGAATCCGCGAGATTCTCGTCGTCGGTGCGTTGTTCATCTGTCTCGGCATGGCGATGCTGACGGAATCGCTCGATTTCTCACTGGCGCTCGGAGCCTTCATCGCTGGCATCATCATCTCTGAATCGGAGTACAGTCATCAGGTCGTCGCCGACATTCTTCCATTCAGAGATGTCTTCTTCAGCGTCTTCTTCATCTCGATCGGAATGCTGCTGAGCCTCGATTTCGTAAGGGCAAACGTCGCGGCCGTTCTGATCGCCGCGTTCAGCCTGATCGTTCTCAAGCTGGTGATCGTGACAACGATCGTCCTCCTGATGAAGTATCCGATGCGGACCGCCCTCATGACCGGAATCGGACTCGCTCAGATCGGAGAATTCTCCTTCATCCTGGCCAACGTCGGGATCGGAGTCGAGATGCTCTCAGCGGCGCAGTTCCAGGCTTTCCTCGCGGGCTCGGTGCTGACGATGATGATCACCCCGTTCTTCGTCCAGCTTTCCCCCCGGCTCGCCACGCTGGCAGAACGCTTCACTCCCTCCCGAGTCGGCGGCGAAGAGGTGGCTCCATCCGCCGGATCTCTGCAGCATCACGTGATCCTCATCGGATACGGCCTGGCCGGTGCCAACACCGCACACGTTCTCAGAAAGACAGGGATCTCCTACACGATTCTCGAGTTGAGCGGTGAAGCCGTCGAGCGCGCGCGTAAGGACGGGGAACCAATCACATTCGGCGACGCAAGCAGACGAGACATCCTCGAGTTCGCGAGAATTCACGAGGCTAGAGTGATCGTCGTGGCAATTTCGGATCCGGATGCAGCTCGCAGGATCGTCGCCTTTGCGAGGCAGCTCAACCCGGAGATCAGCATCATCGTCCGGACGAGACTCGTCAAGGAGATCGAAGGACTCCTTCGTCTGGGAGCCGACACCGTGATCGCGGAAGAGTTCGAGACCTCAATCGAGATCTTTACGCGTGTTCTCGAGCGCTACCACATCCCACGCAATGTCATTCAGGCCCAGAGACGGGTGCTGAAGGCAGAGGGCTACGAGGTCATGCGTGGCGAGCAGCGCGAGGTTTCCCAGGCGGTGCTCGACATCCTCACAGAGGGAGCGACGGACATCTATCGCGTCAGCAGCGGAGGGCCAGTCGACGGAAAGACGCTCGTCGAGATCGATCTGCGCAATCGGACCGGCGTATCGATCATCGTCATCGTCCGGGACGACCACTCACACCCGGCACCGGGCGGCGACTTCCGCGTCCAGGGTGGCGACTATATGGTCCTGCACGGCGGCCACGCCGCCATGGAACGCGCTTTCTACTACCTCGCCCATGGAGAGCTTCCCAGAAAAAGCGCCGCCGACGAGCACTAGTGGTGTGGGTGTGGGTCTCGGTGTGGGTCGCGCGTCTCGCGCGATGTCAGCCGGCGTCCCGCCGGCTGACCGTTGAATCACAGCAATCGGGGCGGGCTGCGCTCGGCCGGGGCATGAATCTCCAGCTAGTGATGGTGAACGTACGATTGAGGTTACTGTCGTTCGATTCTCTCGGGAGAAGATGTTGCGGACCAATCCGTCATTCGCGCCCCGCGAAAGGCTGGCCCGGCCGCTCCGCGGCCCCGCCCGACTCGTACGCGCACGCCGTCATCCGGCGAGACGCCGAATGACATCGGGCGAGACGCCCGACCCACACGGTCGTCACACTATTCGCACAATCGATCGAGCTCTCGCCAGAAGCGAGGATAGCTCTTGGCGACGACTCTCTCGTTCTCGATGGAGACATTCCCCCGTACGGTCCCGGCTACGGCGAAGGCCATCGCGATCCGGTGATCGTCGTGCGGATCGATCGTCGCGGGCTCATCGCTCCATCCCGGTTCGATCCGCAGTCCGGCCGGGCGCTCTTCCACAGTGGCACCGAGCTTTCTCAGTTCGCTCGCCAGGACGCTGATACGATCCGACTCTTTCACTCTCAGGTTCGCGACGTTGACGATCTCAACCGGACTGCGTGCGAGAGGGGCAATCGCCGCCAGAGTAGGAACGATATCGGGGATATCGTTCATGTCGAAGGTTCCTCCTTCGAGCGAACCGCCAGTGATGACGATGGATCCCTCTCGCCGCTCGATCCCTGCCCCCATCTGCTCGAGCACCTCGACAAACCTGCGATCCCCCTGCGACGAGTTGCTCCGCAGATTCGACACCTCGATCGGCCCGCCATTGATCGCGGCCAGCGCGAACCAGTACGACGCCGAGGAGTAATCTCCCTCGACCCGGTACTCGGATCGCTCGACAGATTGAGGACGAATGCCGATCCGACTCCCCTCGAACGTCACATCGACTCCGAAATCACGGAGAATCCCGGCGGTGAGATGGACGTACGGCATCGAGACGGCGTTCTGCATGTCGATCATCATCCCGGACTCGACCGCGGCGCCTCCCATCATCAGAGCCGAGATGAATTGGCTCGAGAGACTGCCATCGACCGGCACCTGCATTCCCCCGCGCATCATCCGGCCTCTGATCAGGATCGGCGGATAACCCTCCTTCTCGACATACTCAATCTCCGCCCCGATGGCGCCGAGTGCGTCGACCAGGTGACCGATCGGCCGCTCGTGCATCCTCTGCTCGCCGCGAAGAAGATACCTGCCGGGGACGAATGGGAGGAAGCCCGTCAGGAACCGCATCGCCGTCCCCGCGTTCCCTACGAAGAGCTCGACCGCCTCCGCGTACATTCTCACGCGCGGCCCGACTGTGACTGAGTTCCGCAGGCTGCCCCCGACTTCGAATCCGAGCCTTCGCACGCATTCGAGCATGAAACGCGAGTCATCGCTGTCGAGTGGATCGACGATCGTTGTGTCGCCCTGCGCGATCATCGCGAGCAGCAGCGCACGGTTCGTCAGAGATTTCGACGCCGGTGCCGCGACCGACCCGGCGACATCTTCGATTCTGCGGATCTCCTTCATTCGAGGTCTCCGTCCGGCAGCTCGATGACCAGCCCATCCCACGCCAGTTCGAACCGCTCCGGCAGCTCGCGTGAGGTTTCTTCATGGTCGACGTCGTGACTCATGTGAATCAGGTAGGTCATCTCTGCATCGATCTGGCGGGCGGCCTCGATCGCCTCCGGAATCGTGAAGTGGGTCGGGTGAGCAGGGGAATTCCGGAGTCCGTCGAGCGCGAGCACCTTCAGATTCTCGAGCAACGGCATCGACTCGGGCGGAATCCCGTTCGTGTCGGTGATGTAGGCGAAGTCGCCGATCCGAAACCCGAGGATCGTCCACTTGCCGTGCGTCACAGGAATCGGAGTCACACGGATACCCGCGAATTCAAACGGCCCCTCGATCTCCTCGAGCTCCAGGCGCGGCTTTCCTCCGCCAATCTGCGTATCCGCCCAGATATAGCTGAACGACTCTCTGATCGCACGAGCGGTCCAGTGGTTCGCGAATCCGGTCATGGAGCGCCGGTGAAAGAAGTTGAACGGGCGGATGTCGTCGAGCCCCATGATGTGATCGGCGTGTGAGTGAGTAAACAGTACGAAATCGATCCACTCGACCGGATTCCGCAGAAGCTGTGTTCGAAGATCAGGTGTCGTGTCGATGAGGATCGTCTTCCCCCGCGTCTCGACGAGGGCAGACTGCCGAAGCCGCTGATTACGCGGATCATCCGACGTACAAACCGGGCACCGGCACCCGATGACGGGTACGCCGGTGGAGGTGCCTGTGCCGAGAAAGGTGATTTTCATGGGTTGAGTCATTGGGTCATTGAGTCATTGGGTCATTGAGTCGTTGGGTCTTTGGGTCTTTGGGTCTTTGGGTCTTTGAGTCATTGCGTCGGATCTCTGCAAGCTCACACTGTCATCCCGATGGAGCGCCTCCGGCGCGACTGAGGAATCTCGGCCAGGCGCGGATATCGCCAAGTCGGTCCGGAATGACAAAGTTTAGCGTACGGAGCGTCCTGAACGACTGTCGGTCAACGATTGCCGTCTAAGCCTTGCTCTGCCTAATGACTCAACGATCCAACCACTCAATGACTCAATGACTCAAAGACTCACGAAACCGTCTCGAAGCTGAACTCTCCCGTCTCGGGCGAGATCACCATCGCTTCTTCAGTCTCGTACCATGCGGGGAGCACGGCGACGGTCGTGCCGTGTGCCTCGAGAAGCAGCTTGTGATGAAAATGGCCGAAGACGACGACGTCGTAGCCTTCGGCGGAGCGCTTTCTGCCGTACTCCTCCATCAGTTCCGTCGGCAGTCGTCGCTTGTGTTTGAAGTTCGCATTGCGCAGGCGTCGCTCCACACTGTCCACGAAGCGGCGCGCGGATCGCTCCGGCCAGAGCCTCACGGCGAATCTCGTGACCACATTCTTCGAGATCCGCCGCCAGAAGCGGTAGGGGTAGTCCCGATCGTTGATCATGTCCCCGTGAGTCAGGAAGAATCGGCGATCTCCTGCGTAAAACTCTCACGGCTGGTGACCCTCGTGACGGAAGGCTCGGCGTACGACCCTCGAACGAAGAAATCCCTGTTCCCTTCGATGTAGTAAACCTCGATGCCCCGGCTCTTCATGACTGCGAGACGATCGAGAAACTTTTTCACCGCAGCCTGTATGGAACTTTCGATCACCGATGAAGTAGTGGAACACATCGCCGTTGAGATAGAGAGCCCGCGGGCTGGTCTGCTCGAGACGGTCCAGCCAGGCGACGATTCGCTCCTCGGCGCCATCGCCGAGGCCGATATGCGAATCGCCGATCACAATGATCGAATCGCGTTTGATCATGACTCATGCTCCTCAGCCTGAGGACTCACAACTCCGTCTCCAGATCTTCGCGTGGATTTCTCTCATACATTGCTTCGAGAGTCTCCAGCGCCTCGGCGATCTCAGGAGAAGATGATCTGGGCACGACGACCTGGACCTTGTAGTAGTGATCTCCATGTCCGCCCTTCGCCTTCCGTACGCCCTTGCCGGTGAGACGAAACACCTGCCCACTCTGAGTCGCCGGAGGGATCTTCGCACGCACCGACCCCTGGATCGTCGGCACGCTGATCTCTCCACCACGCATCGCCTCGCCGATCGTGACCGGCAGCTCGACGTGGATGTCGTCTCCGCGTCGCTCGAAGAACCGGTGGGGGCGGACGCTGATGCGCACGAGCAGATCCCCTGGAGGTCCACCCTGGACACCCGCGGAGCCTTTGCCGCTCAGACGGATCTTCTGCCCGTCTCGTACTCCTTCGGGGATTTTCACTCTGACTGTTTCCGGCGACGCGACGACACCTGAACCGCCACACTGCGGGCAGACTGTGTTCTCGACGTGGCCAAGTCCGTGGCATCGCGGACACTCCCGCTGACGCTGCATCGTGAGCGCCACGGTCGTTCCCCGGACCGCGTCGCCAAATGTCGAGGGTCGTGGTGGCTTCGATGTCATTGCCTTTGCGAGGACCCTGCTGATAGCCCCCGCCTCCGCTGAACAGGTCGGAGAAAATGTCACTGAATCCTCCCGCTCCTCCGCCCGATCGAGAACCGGAACGACGGGAACGTCCTCCCCTGGCGCCGCCCGGAAACTCGAAATCGAAATTGAAGCCCTGAGCTCCGGCCCCGCCGAATGGTCCGCCTGCACCACGTCCGAAGTTGAACGGCTCGCTGCCTACCCGGTCGTACTGCGCACGCTTCTCCTTGTCATTGAGCACCGCGTAGGCCTCGGAGATCTCCTTGAATCGCTTCTCTGCTTCCTTGTCGTCGGGATTGACGTCCGGGTGGTACTTGCGGGCGAGCTTCCGGTAAGCCTTCTTGATCTCTTCTTCGGAGGCGTCTTTCTTGACGCCCAGGACGTCGTAATAACCACGATCTGCCATCACGTGAACTCTATCTCAAGACCGTCGCGAAAGGGGCACTCGTCCTCCGGCATCATGGTCATCGCGTCCGATCGCATCTCTCCACACTCACGTTCCCTCTGCCATGCATACCTGCTACCTGTTATCCTTGAACGGCCCGGCTCGTGCATCGGATAAGCAAGCGCATGGATGGATCATTCAAGTTTCGAAATGTCCTTACGATGGTTCTCGCCGGCGGCATGGGCGAGAGATTGTTCCCACTCACACGCGACCGGGCCAAGCCGGCCGTACCGTTCGCCGGAAGGTACCGGATCATCGACTTTGTTCTGAGCAACTTCATCAACTCCGGCTTCCACAAGATCAAGGTCCTCACCCAGTTCAAGTCCAATTCGCTGATCGAGCACGTCACGCGAACCTGGAGGCTCACGACTGCCATTGGACAGTATGTGGATATCGTGCCTGCCCAGATGCGAAAGGGCCCGTTCTGGTTCCGGGGCACCGCCGACGCGGTCTATCAGAACCTGGAACTCATTTTCGACGAGAGCCCACAGCACGTCTGCGTCTTCGGAGGCGATCACATCTACAAGATGGATGTGAACCACATGCTCGAGTACCACCTCGATCAGGATGCGGATCTCACGATCGCCACCATTCCGGTCCCCGTGGAACAGGCCTATCACTTCGGCATCGTGGAGGTGGATGAGTCGAGTCGTGTCACCGGGTTCGTCGAGAAGCCGAAGAAAGGGCGCCAAGGAAATCCCCGGCCGCCCCGGATGGGTGCTCGCCTCGATGGGTAACTACATCTTCAAGGCGAGGACAGTCATCGACGCGCTCGAGAGCAACGCTCTGCGCGATGCGGCGCATGACTTCGGCAAGGAGATCGTGCCGGCGATGTACCCGACCATGAAGGTGCAGGCGTACGACTTCGCGACAAACCGCGTTGCCGGCGAGCCCGAGAAGAACCAGGGCTACTGGCGTGATGTCGGCACGGTCGATTCGTACTTTGAGGCCACGATGGACCTGATCTCGGTCGATCCCCCCTTCAGCCTCTACAACCCGCTCTGGCCGATCGTGTCGCACTCGGTCAACCTCCCTCCGGCGAAGTTCGTCTGGTCGGACGTCGAAGGGAAGCGCGCGGGACAGGCGCTCGATTCGATGGTCTCGGCCGGTGTGATCATCTCTGGAGGCTCGATCCTGCGGTCGGTGCTCTCGCCGCGGGTTAAAATCAATTCGTACTCAGAGGTCGAGGAGTCGATCCTGCTCGACGGAGTCGAGGTGGGTCGTCACGCGAAGATCAAACGCGCGATTCTCGACAAGGGCGTCAAGGTGCCACAGGGCGCGAGGATCGGATACGATCTGGAACGCGATCGCGAACGCTACACCGTGACCGACTCCGGTATCGTCGTGGTCCCGAAGGGTATGATCATTCCTCCCGAATGATCCCGGCACAACGAAGGAATCTCCTATGAAAGACGAAAAGAGCCGTTCCGACGGCCGCGCGGACGATGAAATCCGCCCGGTCATCATCCGTCCCAACTACCTGAAGAGCGCCCACGGCTCGGTTCTGATCGAGGCTGGCGACACGAAGGTGATCTGCACCGCGTCGATCGAGTCGCGCGTTCCCCCGTTTCTTCACCGAACGGGAAAGGGGTGGGTCACCGCCGAGTACGGCATGCTCCCCGCCTCGGCGAGCTCTCGCATGCAGAGGGAAGCGTCGAAGGGGAAGCAGGGCGGCCGAACGCTCGAGATCCAGCGTCTGATCGGCCGCGCGCTGCGAGCAGCAATCAACTTCGAATCGC
Source organism: uncultured Acidobacteriota bacterium (assembly GCA_963829355.1). GTDB lineage: Bacteria > Acidobacteriota > Thermoanaerobaculia > Gp7-AA8 > JAHWKK01 > CAWHHZ01. Next base: position 168,146 of record CAWHHZ010000021.1, on the reverse strand, counting down.
TTGGCGAGCGGACCGTCTGGATCGACTGCGACGTGATCCAGGCCGACGGCGGGACACGGACGGCTGCGATCACGGGTGCCTTCGTCGCCATGTCACTCGCGCTTGCCAAAGAGTATCTCGAGCAGAGAATCGTGGCGTGGCCGGTGGAGAAGTGGATCACGGCGATCTCCGTCGGAATCGTCGACGGACGACCACTCCTCGATCTGAACTACGTCGAAGACTCTTCCGCAGACGTCGACATGAACGTCGTCGCCGATGACGATCTCAGATTCGTCGAGCTCCAGGGCACAGCGGAAGGACGCTCCTTCACCGACGAGGAAGCAACCGCCATGATCTCTCTCGCAAAGAGCGGCATTCAGGAGCTCCTGATCAAACAGAAAGAAATCCTCGACCCGATTTTCGACGAGGTGAACGAGTTCGCGATCAAACGCTTCAACAAGAAATTCAAGGGCTGAAACGAGTGGACGCTCTCGATACTCAGAGGAAATTATGACAGCAGCCAACGAAACGACCACGAGCACCGACGTCTTCGAGCTCGGCGGCAAATCATTCTCATCTCGACTCATCGTCGGAACCGGAAAGTACCAGACGATGGAACTGATGGCCGAGGCGATCGAGGCCTCAGGAGCCGAGATCGTGACCGTCGCCACGAGACGAACCTCGATTGCCGATCCAAAGCAGCCGAAGCTGTTCGACTACCTCGATCCGAAAACGATTCACATTCTCCCGAACACGGCTGGCTGCTACACGGCCGAGGAGGCGATCCGTTATGCGCGTCTGGGCAGAGAAGTCGGACTCTCGGACTGGATCAAGCTCGAGGTCATTGGAGATCAGCGTACGCTGTTCCCGGATAACGAGCAGCTTCTCGAGGCCGCGAAGGTTCTCGTGGAGGAAGGGTTCGTCGTGCTCCCTTACACCAATGACGATCCGATCGTCTGCCGAAAACTCGAGGAGATCGGCTGCGCCGCCGTCATGCCGCTCGGTGCTCCGATCGGTTCAGGAATGGGCCTGCGCAACCCGACGAACATCCGGATTATCCGCGAGTTCGCGAACGTCCCCGTCATTGTCGATGCGGGCGTGGGCACGGCTTCCGATGCCGCAATCGCGATGGAGCTCGGAGTCGACGCGGTGCTGATGAACACCGGGATCGCAGGCGCTGAGGATCCTGTGGCGATGGCCCGGGCGATGAAGCTCGCGGTGCAGGCAGGACGCCTCGCCTACCGTGCCGGTCGGATCGGCCGGAAACTGTACGCGACGGCATCAAGTCCCGTGACCGACATGATCGAATAGCGCGAAGCCGGAGCCAGGACTGTCAACCTGAGCGCCAGCGAAGGATCGCGTACGGAAAGACTCGCCCCAACTTCAGGCGAGGATCACTCCACCCGATCCTTCGCTTTGCTCAGGATGACAGTTGGGGGTAATCACAGCGCAGCGCCGGTCTGCATCGCTCGAGACGCGCGACCCACAGACGGGGTCGCGCGTCTCGCGTGGTTCTATTCGATGCCGCCGGTCAGCTTCTTCACGAACGGCGAGAAAATGAGCGCCACGATGCCCGCTCCGGCGATGAACATCGACACGCTGTTGAAGAGCGCCGAGGGGGCGAGCTCTTCGAGCTGACCCGCGACGAGTCCGGCAAACAGGTTGCCGAGCGCGGCCGCCACGAACCAGATCCCCATCATCTGACCGACTCTGCCCCGAGGCGCCAGCTTCGTCATGGATGAAAGACCGACGGGCGACAGACAGAGCTCGCCGACGGTGTGCAGGAAGTACGTCACGACGAGCCAGCTCATCCCCACCTTGCCGGCCTCGCCCGCATTCGCCGCGCCCCATGCGAGGACGAAGAATCCTGCAGCCAGACCGAGAAGTCCGAGACCGAACTTGACCGGAATCGACGGGTTCTTGTGACGCGCCGCGAGCCAGGTCCAGAGCCAGCCGAATACTGGTGCAAAGATCACGATGAAGAACGGGTTGACCAGCTGAAGCCAGGTCGTCGGGACTTCCCATCCGAACAGCACACGATCGGTCAGATCACGTGCGAACAGGTTCATGGAAGATCCTGCCTGCTCAAAGCCGGACCAGAAGATCGCCGCGAGAAGGAAGAGCCAGAAGATCACCATGTAGCGCTTCCGCTGCGTGACGACGGCATTGCGCTTCCAGATCATCAAGGCGAAGCACATCACGATGAAGACGGCGAGTGTGCCGAGAGTCGCGTTACGACCAGCGAGATCCGGATCGGTTCCCGGCCCGAAGATGAACACCAGGACGGTCCAGAGCACGAGCAGGGCAGCGGCCCACTTCATGTCGAAGATCAGGTAGGCGAAGAAAAGGAGGACGAGGAGAAGGATGCCGTAGCCGATCCAGGTCCCGATCTGAACGAGATCGGCAGAGACTGCCCCGGTGATTCCGAGATACGCGTAGATGGCGATGGCAGCCGCGATGGTGCCGGCGATCAGGTAGAAGTTTCTTCCACGCTTCGAGAGAACCTCAGCGGAATCATCCCCCTTGAGCAACCCTGCGGGACCGAAGTACTTGTCTCCGAGCTTGTACTGGATCAGGCCCGAGACCATTCCGAAACCGGCCAGGGAGAATCCCCAGTGGAAGCTGATGTTTTCGCCCAGCCAGCCGCAGAGCATCGGACCGAGAATGGCGCCGACATTGATACCCATGTAGAAAATGGAGAATCCGGCGTCGCGCTTGGCTCCCCACTGCTCCGCCTCCGCATCCATTTTTTCGTCGGTATGGCTCGTCTCGGACTGAGGATAAAGATCGCCGACGATCGTCGACACGTTCGGTTTGAGAAGTCCGGTGCCGATGACGATCAGGAGAAGACCGGCAAAGAAAAACGGCTGATCGGGAAGGCCGAGAAGAGGGGCAGCCATTGAAAAGTGACCCGCCGCAATGATGCAGCCGCCGACGAATACTGCCTGTCTCTGGCCCCACAGCTTATCCGCGATCCACCCTCCCGGAAGACTGAGGAGATAGACCATCGAGGTGTAGAGACCGTAGATCGCGGAGGCCTTCTCGACTCCAAAACCGAGTCCCGGATTGCTGCCGGCGAACGGAGCCGTCATGAACAGCACCAGCAGCGCACGCATACCGTAGTAGCTGAACCGCTCCCACATCTCGGTGAAAAACAGTGTGGAGAGACCACGCGGGTGACCGAACCATTGTGCCTCGTGGTAGAGGAGTCCGCCTCCCTCTGCCGGTGGTACGTCGGCGGTGGTCGCTCCCTCTTCCATCAGTTTTTCGTCGTCGCGCTCGTTTACCATGTTTTCACTACCTCTCTCCGCCGGCTCCACAGTTCGAGACTGTCCGGCAGATGTTGGATCTGGCGTAGGATAGGAAAAAGATGCACGGGTGAGCAAGGAAGATCGGAAAATCGATTCACTCTTCTGCGACAACCTCACCCATCCGTAACGACATGAGCCTTGCAGAGATGATCACACGATGACCCAGACTCAGACCGACCTTACGATATCAAAAGACGTGATCCTCGCGGATCACACGACAATCGGAATCGGGGGCCCCGCGCACTTCTTTGCGAAAGTCGGCACCCTGGACGAGCTCCAGAGCGCGTTGACCTGGGCATCCCGCGATCAGCAACGCGTGCTCATTCTCGGCGGCGGGAGCAACATGCTCGTATCGGATGAGGGATTCCAGGGACTCGTGATCGACCTCGACCTCCTGGGTACCAGTTTCGAACAGTTCGACGGATCCTCGGTGATCGTCGAAGCCCATGCCGGCGAGGATTGGGACTCGCTCGTTCAGACCTGCGTCGATCGCAGTCTCGCCGGCTTCGAGTGCCTCTCCGGCATCCCTGGCAGCGTCGGGGCAACGCCGATCCAGAACGTGGGCGCGTACGGGCAGGAGGTCGCTGAAACGATCGTCGACCTGAAGGCCTGGGATCGTGCCGAAGAGAAGGTCGTGACATTCACGAACGAGGAGTGCGGGTTCGCGTATCGTGAGAGCCGTTTCAAGAGTCGTGACCGCGACAGATTCGTCATTCTCTCTGTTCGTTACCGGCTGAAAAAGGATGCCCCCCCGACGATCCGTTACCCGGACCTGATGCGACATCTCGAGGAGGAAGGGATTACGAGCCCGACCCTTCAGGACGTAAGACGGACAGTCCTCAACGTGCGGTCTGCCAAGGGTATGGTCGTGTCGAAGGATGATCCGGACTCGAGGAGCGCCGGCTCGTTCTTCACGAATCCGATCATTCCCGAGGACCAGCTCGAGGAGTTCCTCCTGCTCGTGAAACGGGCGGATGTTCTCGAAGAAGGAGAGTCGGTTCCCCATTACCCTGCGGGGGAAGGGCTCGTGAAACTCTCCGCGGCCTGGATCATCCAGCACGCCGGCTTTCATCGAGGGCACCAGCACGGAAATATCGGCATCTCGAGCAAGCACACCCTGGCGATCGTAAACCGCGGCGGCGGCACCGCGACCGAGGTCCGGGAGCTCGTGGAACAGATTCAGAACCGAACGAGGCGTTTATTCAGGCTCGAGCTCGTCCCGGAACCGAACATGATCGGTTTCGATGACGATTCGCGTCAATCAGACGACTCACCCTCTCCGCCTGGGAGAGGGTAGGGTGAGGGCTGGCACGAGCTGAAATCGATCCGGCTCGTGAGAACGAAACGAACGAACGAGTCGGTGCACGTTGAGACGTGCAATCGACTCCACGCTGGAGTTGCGACATCGTGGTTCGACCAGTGTGCTCCAACAGAGTGAGCTCGCGTGTAGATCTACGCTCTCGGCCCTCGCCCCGGCCCTCTGCCAGAGGGAGAGGGTGATGTGAGTCTGGATACAAATCACACGAGCCGCTTGAGTCCGCTTCCTCACCCTCACGCGTGACCCGCGACTCTTCACTTCCAGCCTGCATCCTGATACGGTATTCAGCAGGGACGGACCGGACGAACGGGAGGCGAAACTCCCCTCCGTTACGAAGGCAGCGAGCTGACCCTCTCACGATCCGAACTGGAACGGGGTTCCACAGTGTCCCCAGCGCTTTCAGGCGCCGCACGTTCGGTCGCCCCGAGACGCCGCGCAATCCGTTGCGCGGCGTCTGCGCGTTCAGGCCCCTTTGTTCAGGTCATCGCGCGGCGGCGCGTCTTCTTCAGTGTCCTTCGGGGGTGGTGGTGGGCTGAAGCGGTTTCCCGCATTCTCCTCGATGTACTCTTCCGGCATTGTGCCCGGCTCGGGCGCGTTGCGGCCTTCCTGACCGGATTGCTTCCCTGGCATCGGGTCTCGCTCTTTTTCGTCCATGTCCCTCTCTCACGCAACTTTCGTGCGCGTTGGTCACGCCCGCCCCCGACTCTCTCGGTAACGGAACAGCTGCAGATGCTCGGAAAGATTCACGGCTGCGATCAACTCGGACGCCGAGTCGGATCCGTCCCGCGCGACGTCGAAGCTCAAAACCCCGTGCAGACGCACACCCGCGCAGACCGAGCCTATGATCTTTACCCGGTCCTTCGATCCCCGATCGAATGGCGCGTCATCGAATCCGATGATGTGAGATAGAGGCCACGAATCCTCGCTCAGCCCCCGTGATGGCTTGCGATATCGAGAAGCGTGGAGTGAAGCGTTCCGGCCACACTGCGCCAGTCGTAGTTCTCCACCGCCGCAGTCCTCAGCTCCTCCCGCCAGCGATCCCCCATTTTCAATGCGGGGGGAAGTTTCCCGGCCAGGTCCGCAACCAACGCTTCGGGGTCGGGATCGATTCTCATCGACTCGAGATCCTCCTCCGGGATCACTCCCCGCAACGAATCGATGCTGGCCTTCATCCCGCCGAAGTACGTCCCCAGAGGAAAGATGCCGGACGCCATGGCTTCGAGAAAGACCAGGGGACCCGCCTCCCGGACGAGCGACGGGAACACGGCCGCATCGAAGCATGGGAAGAGATGACGCAGTTCGTTGTGAGTGAGGTAGCCGGTGAAAATGACCCGCTCCGGAGACAAATGCTCGGCAGCCAAACGGAAGTACGTTTCGAGCTGGTTGGACTCTTCCAATTGCCGGAGATAAGCCTTCCATTCGACGAAATCCTCCGGACCATTTTCGCCCGTCTCCCCCTCCAGAGCTCGACCTGATTCGACGATCTCGCGGACGAGCGGCTCATTCCCCTCGTGCAGCGCCGTCACCAGCGCCTCGAGCGGCTCACGCAAGGGCCCGTGCCCCACCAGGACGAAACGGAGCGAAGGCTCTTTCTCCATCACGAACGGCAACGCGGCAAGGATGTTCTGCGGCCCCTTGTTCGCGATCAGACGTCCCACGTAGAGAAGCATCCGGTCTCTCTCCCAGTCGACCAGGTCGAGCTTCTCTTCGAGATCGGCATCGGGCTCCTTGAGCTCGTAGTCCGAGGTCTCTTCCATCACGTCCTGAAGCGATTCGAGCGGAACGTCTGCCTCCACCGCCTCGAGCAGCACCTCCGATTGCCGGGGCTCCTTCCCTCGATCGACGTCTTCGACCGATGCATCGAGTCTTCTGATTGCAGCTTCTCTTTCGCTCCGGGAAACGGGCTGGAACCGCGAGGTATCCACGCCGAGGTGCAGTGTCGAGAGCTTCGAGTCGAGGTCCGGCACAGCCGACAAGACCGAATGAACCCTCGTTCGCATCTCTTCACCGATCACGAACAACCCGTCAGCTTCGCGGGCGGCCTCTTCGGCGAACCGAAGCATCCTTTTGTCCTTCTTCACTGCGTACTCGATCGCGCTTCCATGAGGCATCACGACGTACGGGATCCCGAGCTCCGCGCGAATCCGCCTCGCCACGACCGACATGAGGACCGCGTGGTTTGCGTGGATCACATCGATCCCGTTAGAGCGAACCACCTGCCTCAGGACATCGACGTTACGTTGCAGATACTCCTCGATCTGCTCGTCCTCGAGCTCGATCATCGGAACGACCTCCGAGAACTCCTCATAACGATCGCGCACATACACGGGCAGAAGATCACCGAGCTCGGGTTTGTGAAGAATGCAACGCCCTTTCCCCTCGACCTCCCGCTGCAGGATCTGCTCACGGCGGCCATCCCGGCGGTACAGCCAGGCCTCCGAGATGAATGGGTAGAGCTCCGGATGGTTCTCCTGAGCCATCAGGTGAACGGTATGCCCCTGCCTGCTCAAAGCCTCCACGATCGATCTCGTCCAGAGGTTGCTCCCCGACCCTTCGAGCAGATACCCGTGCAATATGCAGATCATGCCCCTCCCTATTGCAGATACGGGACCGGCGGGGGCAGAACCGTGGTGGTGTTGGCCGCGGCGGCGGGCCATCGGGAAGCGCTTGGGAGGCAGCGCTCCCGGCGTCGAATCAGAACTCTTCGGCGAGTCTGACGACCTCCTCGGCGCATCCCCAGCTCAGCGTAAATCCCGAGCCGCCGTGGCCGTAATTGTGGACGACCTTCAGTCCATCTTCCTCGACCGCCTCCAACCTGATCTCCGGACGGCCGGGGCGCAAGCCCACACGCGCCTCGAGTACCTCCACGTCGCGTGCTCGAGGGTCGAGCTCTCCACAACGACGGATGATGTCTGCCGTGCTCGTGTCGGATGGTACGCGACTCCAGACACCGTTCTCGAGTGTCGTCCCGAGAATGATGTCGTTCGTCCGCGGGACAATGTAGGCTGCCTCGGCGGACCCTTCGTCAACGGTCACGTCATCGATGCCGGTGCGCGCCACTCGCAGTACCTGCCCTCGTACCGGCACGACGAGCGGATCATCCGCGAGATCGCGAGCACCGACCCCCGAACAGTTCACGACGAGGTCCGGCTGCGATTCGAGTGCGTGCAGACTCTGCAGGTCGCGTCGCTCCATGGTCCCGCCGGTCTCGAGCACACGCTTCAGGAGATACGGCAGATACAGACTCGAGTCGATGACCGGGGCCTCCATCGAATAGCCACCTTCGAAACCTCCCGGCAACTCGTCGCTTCTCAGCTGCCTGAAACCGGCGAGCCGCTCTCTCCAGCCGGCGGGCGGAAGGCCGCTCCGGTACAGCTCCGACACCTGCCGCGTCGCGATTCCCGGAACGTCTTCCCGCTCCAGGCGTTGAAATCTGTCGAGACTGACGAGACTCCAGCCGATCACCTTCTCCAGAGGATAGGCGCGGAAGGGAAACCAGAGAGCCGCGGCAACAGCTGACGTCGTGCTGTCCATGGCCTCTTTCGAGACGATCGCAACCCGATGACCCGCTTCCAACAGACGGACCGCGCTCGTCAGACCAGAGACTCCGGCGCCCACCACGATGATCGTCTTCATCCGCTTGAGTCTAACCCGCGTGTTTCACCGATTCCAGATCCCGGCCTCGGCTTCAGGACAGTGAATCTCTCCGCACGACAATGGTGCACCGTTACCACAGCCGTCCCGCCGGGCGGGAACCGCCCCGCTTCGCCACGATCGGAGCAACTCGATCTCTCAGCCGATGATCGTGACGATGTCGTCGCCGGGGGCATCAAGATCATCGAGAGAGTCGAGGAGAGATCCCTCGGACGAGGGGGACAGAACCGCCTGACTCTCATCAGGAGGGGGAAGCAACTCCGCGAGTCTTGCCCTCAGTTCCTCCAGGGGAATCGGCTTTTCGAGATAGCCGTCGACCCCGTACTCGTCGCGCGCTTCGCTCTGGTAATTCTCCCCGCGGTACACGGACGTCATGACCAGGACTCTGGGCGCAGGGAAACCTTCTCCCTTTTTCAGTTCACGACTTAGCTCGCGCCCGTCCATACCAGGCATGAGCAGATCGGTCAGCACCAGGTCCGGGTGGTAGCGCTGGGCGAGCCGTAGTGCCGTGGTGGCTTTCGATGCCGCAACACAGCCGTAGCCGAATCTCGAGATCAGCTCCAAGGCGAGCGATCGGATTCCAGGATCATCGTCGACGACGAGGACGAGCGGCTTCTTCAGAATCGGAGGATGGAGCTCATCGGCAGACCGCGCGTTCTTCCGGGCCTCCCACAGCTCCGGAGGTGCATCGCGCCAGAACTGGTTACGAAACGTGCTGGACGCGTCACAGAAGCACTGTCTACAGGAAGAGCAGACCAGAGAACGCTCCTTGTTCAGACAACGACACCATGCGGCAGTCGTTGCCTCGAATTCTTCCCCGCACGAGGGGCATGCGATTCTGTACATCACGTTGGTCTAATCCTCTGTTGCGCCCACTTCTGCAATGGAAGGACCAATTTCGTCCTCTGCGGCTTCTCTCTTCAGGATGCTCGCAATGAGTACGATCGCCTGGGGTATCGTACGCAGCTCCTGCGAATCCACCGCATCTTCCCACTCCAGATCCCAGGCGGCACGCTCCTTGTCGGCTCTGGAACTGGCGGTGAAGTTCAGCTCACATTCTTCCCCGCGATACTCTTCGCCCTCCCTTACGGGCAGGCCGAAGGTGCGGCAAAGCAGAGGACGATGAGAGTAGATCGTGCACGCACCCTCCGAGGAGAGCGCCGGACACGGTTCGACGGCTGCAGGTCCGTCGAAGAACTCCCGTTTTCCGGCCTCGTCCAGATTCGACAGGTCGGGGTGGTCCAGCCTCTCGATCGATCCGAGTGATTTCCGCACGAGATCAACGAGGGCTTCCCGATCGAGCTGGCGGAGGCCCTCCATGAGCACGACCAGATCAGCCGCGGAGATCTCGAAGAGACCCTGACAGCAGAGCGTGCAGCCGAGCCTGCACTGCATCGCCCCGGGCTGCTCGTCCAGCACCCGGCGGAAATGTGTGTCGGCCCGGTCCAGTACATCTTGATAGCGTGCCATTGACCAGTCGGAACAGCGTGCGGTTAACGGGAGTTCCCGACGGCGACGGGGACGGCGCTGTGCTCCGGCCAAGGCTGTCATCCTGAGCCGCCGGAGCGCAGCGGAGGACGGTCGAAGGATCGCGTACGGTCCGACTGTCAGGACGGAAAGTACGCCACAGTCAGGACCCACCCGATCCTTCGCTGCGCTCAGGATGACATCTGCTGTCGATGGTTTCCAAATCGGCACCACCAGCGCAGGGCACGCTGGATTTTTTACACCCTCTCAGGATGACCGATCGTGTCGGATGTAGATGCCGGCTCCGTCGAGAAAATTTGACGCGATCCTTCGCTTCGCTCAGGATGACTATGGAGGATTACCGATGAAACGACGCGTATGGATCATCCTCGTCCCGGCCTTGCTGATGGCGTGCACGAGCAGCCGCGATGATGGGACGATCCCTGCCCTCTTCGGGAAGGACGTGATCTCCACGGCCCTCGAGGAGTATCGAATCACCTTCGCGCCAGACGGAAAGACGATCTATTTCGCGAGAAGCCGCGCCTTCTTTCCGGTCTCCCGGGAAGCGACGATCCTCGTCTCGCAATACGAGAACGGCCAATGGACTCCGCCCCAGCCCGCTCCCTTCTCCGGCAGATGGCCCGATATCGATCCATTCATCACAAGAGACGGACGCCGCATCTATTTCGCATCGATTCGCCCCGTCGATGGCGAGGAGAGACGAGACAGTGACATCTGGTACGTCGACAGGCAGGGCGACGGGTGGTCCGAACCGGTCCATCTCGCCGCAGTCAACACCTCCTCGGACGAGCTGTATCCCTCGCTCGCCCCGGATGGAACCCTCTACTTCGGAAGCGATCGGCCGGATGGCCGCGGCGGCTGGGATCTCTGGAAGGCACGGCCGACCGCGACAGGGTTCTCCGCTCCGGTCAATCTGCACGACGTGAATTCTCCGGAATGGGAGTTCAATCCGACGATTTCGCCGGACGGACGTTACCTGGTGTTCACCGCGATCGGCCGCACCGAGAACATCGGAATGGGCGATCTCTACGCAAGCTGGAGCAACGGCCCGACCTGGAGCTTCCCCGTTCACCTCAATCCGTGGGCGAACTCTCCCGCCGACGACTATCACCCTTCATTCTCACCCGACGGGCAGACGCTCTACTTCGTACGCCGCCAGAGCCTCGCCACGGGCGGCGATCTCTACGCCGTCCCGTGGAACCTGGTCCAGCCGTAGGGGAGCAGTCGTCTCAGTCTCAGTCGTCAGTCTCAGTCTTCAGTCTCAGTTCGTGGAGGATGTGGAGAGGGTGGACGAGGTGGACAGAGGCGTGGACTGAAGCGTGGACGAAAGAGTGGACCCGTAGGGATCCACTTCGGCGTAGTTGCTTCCACTCTACTGTCCTCAGCGTCCACGAAAATGCATCCTGTCCTACCGGGATTTAACCGCAGCACTGACGACTGAAGACTGATTGACTGATGACTGTCGACTGAAGACTGATCACAGCGTCGGCACACCGCCGGTCCACTCGCCGCGCGGGAAGGCTTCGTCGATGCGATCGATCTGCGATTGCGACAGCTCGAGGTCACCTGCTTTGGCGTTCTCCCGGGCATGGTCGGGATCGGAGGACTTCGGGATAACAAACATGCCGTCGTGGCGGAGAAGAAAGGCGAGGGCCGCCTGACGGGGTGATGCGCCGAGCTCGTTCGCGATCTCCTCGAGGACCCTCCCCTGTCGGGATTCGGGGTCAGGGAAGTCGCCGGAGCCGAACGGGCTGTACGCCACCACCGGGATGTCATTCTTCTGACAGAACGGAATCACCTTGTGCTCGATCGACCGCTCCTGGAGATGATAGAGGACCTGATTGCATGCGATGCGACCAGGGCCGGCAATCTCCAGCGCCCTGTCGAGAGCGTTTTCGTCGAAGTTGGAGACGCCCCATGAACGGATCCTCCCCTCGCTCTCCAGTTTTTCGAAGGCTGCGATGGTCTCCTCCAGCGGGTGCGAACCGAGCCAGTGGAGCAGGTAACAATCGAGCGAGTCGATCCGCAGTCGGTCGAGCGATCTGCGACAGGCATCGACCATCCCATGACTGGTCGCGTTCGATGGAAGTACCTTGCTCACGACGAACAGTTCGTCCCGCCGACCGTCAATCGCCTTCCCAACGATCCGCTCGGCTTCTCCACGTCCGTACATCTCGGCAGTATCGACATGAGTGGCTCCGGCTTCGATACCGGCCTCGATTGCCGCGATGACCTCCTTCTCATCATCGTTTTCTACGTTCCAGGTCCCCAGTCCGACTACAGGAAGGTCTACCCCTGTTCTTCCGAATCTTCTCAGTCCTCATTTCCTCAGCTCCCCCTCCGCCAGCCGTTTGCGATTGGCATCTGGCGGCCACTCCCGAACGCTTTCGTCGATACCCTCAGCGTCGGCGCTGCCTGTCGTCTCTTGAACTCGTTTCCATCGACCATCCTCACGACACGTTCGACGATCGCCCGATCGAATCCGCGCGACACGATCTCGTCGATCTCGAGCCACTCTTCGATGTAGAGCCGCAGGATTCCGTCGAGGATGTCGTACGGGGGGAGCGAGTCCTGATCCGTCTGGTCGGGGCGCAACTCTGCAGAGGGGGGCTTGGTGATCGTCGATTCCGGAATGACGATGCGGTCCCGGTTCAACCACTCCGCTACCCGATAAACGTCAGTCTTGTAGACGTCTCCAATGACGCACAGCCCCCCCGACATGTCGCCGTAGAGAGTGCAATAGCCGACTGCCAGTTCGGACTTGTTGCCGGTGGCCAGCACCATCGCTCCCTTCTCATTCGACCAGGCCATCAGTAGATTTCCTCTGATCCGTGCCTGAACATTCTCTTCAGTGACGCCAAATGGGCGTTCGCCGAACATCCCCTGAAAAGCTTTCAGATACTCGGCGTAAGTGCCGTCGATCCCGATGATGTGGATCGGGATATTCAGCCGGTCCGCGAGCTGCTTCGCGTCGTCGATGCTGGACTGCGACGAAAATCGCGACGGCATGGCGATGCCGGTGACGTGATCCGATCCCAGTGCCCTGACGGCCAACGCGGCCGTCACAGCCGAGTCGATTCCTCCTGAAAGTCCGATCACGACGTCGCGGAAACCGGTCTTGCGAAGGTAGTCGGAGAGTCCGAGTATCAGCGCTTCCGCCGTTTCCTGCTCGACAGGCATCGTGTCGACAGACTCGCAGAGCGGCCCATCGAGTTTGACCATCGTCCTGTCTTCGGCAAAAGACGATGCACAGAACACTGTCCGGCCTTCGGCGTTGATCACGATCGACGATCCATCGAAGAGCAACTCGTCGTTGCCCCCGACCTGGTTGCAGTAGACGAGCGGCACCGAATGGGACGCGGCGATCTCGCGGAATATGTCGTACCTCGTGGACCGCTTCCCGACATTGAACGGGGAGGCGGAGATATTGATGAGGATCTCGGCCCCCTGCTCGACGACATCCGTAACGGGATTGCCGCTGTATCGAGGTCTGCCCGAGAATTTCGTCACCGAACCAGAAGTCCTCGCAGATCAGCACGCCCAGCTTCTTCCCGCAAAGCTCGATGACCTGCCGATCAGTCGCCGGCTCGAAGTAACGGAGCTCGTCGAACACGTCGTAGGTAGGCAGAAGCGTCTTGTGCTGCTCCAGAACGACATCGCCCCGCTGAGCCACGACGGCCGTGTTGTGGAAAGGCTTGCCGCGTCCCTCGTTCCATGTGACGCAGCCGAATATCGAGAGCCGTTTCATGCGTCATCCCGACCAAACGGTCACGAATCTCGAGGTTTCTGTCGACGAACACCTTCTTGTCCAGGAGATCGCGGGGAGGATATCCGGTGATCGCCAGTTCCGGGACCAGAACGAGATCAGCACCCGCCCGGACTCCCTGCTCGTAGACTTCGCGGATCAGCTCGTAGTTCGCCTCGAGCGCGCCGACGGTCGGATTGATCTGACCAAGAAAGATTTTCATGCACTCCCTCCATGCAACCTCCGGGCGAGGTATACACCGGGCGGAGCGGGGATTCCAGTTCAGAACACGGCTCCCGTCTGCCGAGGAAGCATCCGTGACGATATGCGAGTTCGGTCGCTGGCACGATCGGATCCCGGTGTTTCCGACCCTCACCGGCGTAACCATTTCCACGCGCTGCCGTTACAATCAATGACGGTCTCATTCTTGTAGGGAGAACACGACGGAGGAAAGTCCATGGCTGATGATCGCTCGCTAGAGGGCCGAAGAGAGCTCGAGAATCTGAGACAGCGCTACCACGAGCACCGGCGGACCATCCGCCATCTCCTGCAGACCGCCCCCGATGAACGGCTCGCGACGCGTTATGAAGCAACACTGACCGATCTTCAGAAGTCGATCGACCAGCTCGATCGCATCGATCGCGAGTCCACGCTCGAGCAGGCACAGCCGGAGTTTGATCCAAACGAAACCCGGTCGATCAAACCATCCGCCACTCCCATCGTGCCTGGAGTCGCCGCGGCCGGACCGAGCGAAATCATTCGAGGATGCCGAGTTCCCAGCTCATGAGAGGAGCTGGAATGATCCGGTTGTTCGCGACGAGACGGAGGATGCCTCGCGAACCGGCAGTTCAGAACCGGGAGGAAATTCTGTCGTCGCGTGGGTCGCCGGCATCATCATTCTCATCGCTATCGCAATCGGCGCCTTCCTGTTCTGGCCTGACTCAGAGGAGACGGCTGAGCCGGATCTTGCTACGAGCCAGACGGTCGTAGAAGAGAGTGAAACCGAGCAGAAGCCGGCCCCTCCCACGGTTCTCGGAGTCGAGCCGTCGAGCTACGACTACGGGATCATTCAGAAGGGAACACGCAGCGTTCACCGCTTCACCATCCACAACCGCACGGATCAGGTGCTTCCGATCTCGGCCAGTCGTTCCGAATGCCGATGCCTCTGGTACGAGTATCCTCCGGACATTCCTGCAGGCCAGTCTGCCGAGCTCGCCATTACGGTCGATGGTGCGCGTGCCGAGGCCGGAGATCTGAACGAGACGGTCGTGCTCACGTCGGATGCAAATGCAGAGGCACGTGCCGAGATCGACCTCTCGGCAAACATCGCCCCGAATTGACGTCGTCCTGAGCGAAGCGAAGGATCGCTTACGGCATGACTCTAGGCGAACTTGCCGACGGGACCGGGGCGAGGATGACTCCACGAGATCCTTCGACCGTCCTCCGCTGCGCTCCGGCGGCTCGGGATGACCGCGGGTTTCCTACGCTCCAATCGACGCGTCGTAGAAAGGCTCGGGATTACATGTCGCGGTTGCGATGGTTTCTTCGGCGGTCAGCGGCGCGGTCGTAGATGACGAACGTGAAGGGGAAGGCGTGACGCTCGTCCGAGTCGTGGGGTTCGCGGTAAACCGCCCTCCACTCCTCGTCGACGAACGCGGGGAAGAACGTGTCCCCTTCGACCTCCGCCCTCACATGTGTGAGATACATCCGGTCAGCAAGTTCGATCGCTTCGCGGAAGATCGACTCACCGCCGCCGATGAACGGCTCCTGATCCCCTTCGGCCATGGTGAGCGCGCCGAGTAGCGAACCCGCCCACCGCACCCCCTCCTGCGCCTGACCACCGCTTCGACTGACGACGATGATCTCGCGGCCCTTCAAGGGCTTCGAGCCGAAAGACTCGAACGTCTTCCGGCCGATGATCAGATGGTGACCCGTAGTCTTTTCCTTGAACCACTTCAGATCGAGAGGAAGATGCCACGGCAGGTCTCCCTCACGTCCGATGACGTGGTTCTGCGACACGGCAGCAATGAGCGAGATTGTCCTCATACGGCAATCGGCGCCTTGATCGAAGGATGCGGATCGTAATGTTCGATCGTGAAGTCATCATACTGAAACGCGAAGATCGAACGGACGTCCGGGTTCAGTCTGAGTGTGGGAAGAGGCCGCGGTTCACGTTCGAGTTGTTCTCGAGCCTGATCGAGGTGATTCGAGTACAGATGAGCGTCGCCGAGGGTATGGACGAAGTCGCCAGGCTGGAGGCCGGTCACCTGCGCCATCATCATCGTCAGCATCGCGTACGAGGCGATGTTGAATGGCACGCCGAGGAACACGTCGGCACTGCGCTGGTAGAGCTGACATGAGAGCCGTCCGTCTGCGACATAGAACTGAAACAGTGCATGGCACGGGGGAAGCGCCATCGATTCGATCTCTCCCACGTTCCATGCGCTCACGATCAGCCGTCTCGAATCCGGATCTGTGCCGTATCTGCTCGACTACCTGCGAGATCTGGTCGATCGTCCGCCCATCCGCACTACGCCACGACCGCCACTGGTGGCCGTAGACAGGCCCGAGATCACCGTTCTCATCCGCCCACTCGTCCCAGATCGTGACCTTGTTCTCGTTCAGGTAGCGGATGTTCGTGTCGCCGTTGAGGAACCACAGCAATTCGTGGATGATCGACCGCGTATGCAGCTTCTTCGTGGTCAGCAGGGGGAACCCGCGGGTGAGGTCGAACCGCATCTGATAGCCGAATACGCTGAGGGTTCCCGTACCGGTCCGATCCTCCTTCTTCGTCCCTTCGCCGAGGATCTTTCGGAGGAGCTCGAGGTAAGCCTGCATGGAGGTCAGTTTAAGAGTTCGAACTTCAAAGTTCAAAGTGGGAAGTGCACTGTCGTCACGCGGAGGTGCAGCCTGGTCATCCTGAGAGGCTGTGAAAAAATCCAGCGTGCCCTGCGCTGGATTCTTTCACAGCCTCTGAGCGAAGCGAAGGATCGCGTACGGCAGGACTCAGGTGAATTGAGCAGAGTACTCCGGGTGAGGATAACGCCACGCGATCCTTCGACCGTCCTCCTCCCGCTTCGCGGGATCCGGCGGCTCAGGATGACAGCAGGCACGTCTGATGACTGACGACTGTCGACTGACGACTGTCGACTGACGACTCCCCTAAGTCGCTTCCGAGATCGTGATGATCAGGTACCACCCTAGCAGGACCAGCAGTTCGAGATTCGAGGTGTCGCGGCCGGCATCGAGGAGCTCGAGGGTCCCTTCCTGCTTCTCATTCACGTCAAAGCTGCGATGAAACTTCACCAGATCGTTCTGCGCGGTGTCCATCCAACCCCACTCGGCACGCCAGAGATTGGCGAACCACCGGTAGAGATGTCCATCGGTGGCGTGTGCCATCCCTCCGCCGCTCATCGTGGCGTCGAACCGGAGAATCTGCTTTCCGGCTGAATCGACCGCGATGACGTGGGGGTTGAGGAAGCCGAGGCGGCTGAGCGTCCATCTGTTGTCGCCGGCTGTTGCGGTTGCCGTCGAGCCGTCCTTCTCATCCCATTCGAGCGTCGCAAGGAGATCGTCCCCCGAACGCAGCTCGTAATACCGTCGTCCGACTTCCGGATGAAGCCACTTCAGTTCCCGTCCTGTGTCCATCGCGATCACTCCGTACCACCTTCAGGCGCACGATCCTCCTCGACCTCGAGCTTTCCGGCGAAATAGCGGACCGTGCGGTCGAGTCCTTCGTCGAGACCGACCCGTGGCTCCCATCCCAGTACCTCCCGTGCCTTCGAGATGTCGGGCCGCCGGACCTTCGGGTCATCCATCGGAAGCGGCTGGAAAATGATCTCCGAGGATGAGCCAGTCAGATCGCGGATCTTCTTCGCGAACTCGAGCACGGTCATCTCGTGAGGATTTCCGATGTTTACCGGCTCCTTCTCCTCGGACATCAGGAGTCGGAAGATCCCGTCCACGAGATCACTCACATAGCAGAACGAGCGGGTCTGTGAGCCATCCCCAAACACCGTCATCGGCTCATTTTTGAGCGCCTGTGACATGAATGCCGGCACGACGCGTCCGTCCCTCATGCGCATCCGCTCGCCGTACGTATTGAAAATTCTCACAATGCGAGTTTCCACCTTGTGGTAGCGCTGATACGCCATCGTCATCGACTCGGCAAAGCGCTTCGCCTCGTCGTAGACACCACGGGGTCCGATCGGATTCACATTGCCCCAGTAGTTCTCCGGCTGCGGATGGATCAACGGGTCGCCATAAACCTCGGACGTGGAAGCCAGAAGCAATCGAGCATTCTTCTCCTTCGCGAGTCCCAGAGCCTTGTGTGTTCCGAGCGAGCCGACCTTCAGCGTCTGGATCGGCATCTCGAGATAATCCATCGGACTCGCGGGAGACGCGAAGTGCATGACGTAGTCGACGGGACCGTCCACATCGATGTAGTTCGTCACATCGTGGTGCACGAACATGAACTCCGGCCGCGATCGAAGGTGCTGGATGTTCTCCAGATTGCCGGTGATGAGATTGTCCAGGCAGACGACCTCGAATCCCTTCTCGATGAAGAGATCGCAGAGATGGGAGCCCAGAAACCCCGCGCCCCCCGTGATGACGACGCGCCCGCTCATGCCTTCACCTCGTTCTTTGCGGGCATATCACTCCGGCCGACTGACATATATTCGAGCCCTCGTTCCACGACACGAGCCGGATCGTAGATGTTCCGTAGATCGATCAGCAGAGGACGCCTCATCGCCGATTTCAACTTCTCCAGGTTCAGTGCCCTGAATTCGTTCCATTCGGTAGCGATGACCAGCGCGTCACATCCGGCAGCTACCTCATACGCATCCTGGCAGAAGGTCGCTGCGGGAAACAGAGGCATCGCATTCTCCATCGCCTCCGGATCATAAACGCGGACGGCTGCGCCCCGTCCGGTCAGCCCGTCGATGATCGTGATCGCCGGACTCTCGCGCATATCGTCAGTCTCGGGCTTGAACGAGAGCCCGAGCACGCCGATCGTCTTCCCCTCGAGATGATCATCGAACGCTCTGGCAATCTTGTCGACCATGCTCTGCTTGATCTGTTCGTTGACCTCGACGACCGCCTCGAGGATACGGAAAGGACGACCGCTTCTGCGAGCGATGTCGACCATCGCGGAAACGTCCTTAGGAAAGCACGACCCTCCGTACCCCGGTCCTGCCTGCAGAAAGCTGCGACCGATTCGCTGGTCGAGTCCCATACCCTTGGCAACGGCCTGGACATCGGCTCCGAACGACTCGCAAAGAGCAGCGATCTCATTGATGAACGAGATCTTCGTCGCCAGAAAGCCGTTCGATGCGTACTTGATGAGCTCGGCGGACTCGACATTGGTGACGACGAAAGGAAACTCCAGCGAATGCAGAGGGCCGTAGATCTCCTTCATCAGGGCGATCGACGATTCATCCGTCGCACCGATGACCACTCTGTCAGGCTTCATGAAGTCCTCGATCGCGGAGCCTTCGCGGAGGAACTCCGGATTCGAGAGAACGGATATCTGATGACCGCAACCGCTCTCCCGGAACATGGCCTCGAGCATACGACCGGTCCCGATCGGAACGGTCGACTTGGTGATCACCAGCTTCTCGCCGTTCACGTGGGCCGCGATTGTCTCGGCGACCTGTTTGACGTACTTGAGATCAGCCGAGCCATCCTCGCCCGGAGGAGTCCCGACAGCGATGAATAAAGCGCGCGCCGCACGGACCGCATCTGCGATCGCGGTTGTGAAACGCAGCCGCCCCTCTTCCATGTTCTTCTCGACCAGCGCATCGAGCCCCGGCTCGTATATAGGTATTTCTCCCCCGTTGAGACGGGCGATCTTTGATTCGTCGACGTCGACGCACGTCACGTCATTGCCGAAGTCGGCGAGGCAGGCGCCGGTGACGAGACCGACATAGCCGGTGCCAATGACCGCAATATTCATGATTTCTCCTCTTTGGGGTATCTACCAGAGCTGAACGGAAGACAGGTCCGGCAGCTCATCGACGGCATCACCACCCGAATCCTCGGGGGTGGGAGCCTCTTCCGGAGGGGCATCCGGCTCCGCCGGTTCCCGCTGTTCCGGTGAACTTTGCTGCGCATCATAACGTTTTTCGATGCCCGCCTGCTGCCGGTTCCGGATCAGCCATCTGAGAAGTCGAGACTCATTGATCCCGATCAGAATGTCGTTGATCGACTCGTACACGGTGGGATCTGCGATAAGCCGGCCAGCCGTCCCTTCACCCTCGGAGAGTTTGCGGGCCGCCTCATTCAGTCTTGCCACCAGTTGGTTGAACTCGCCAAGCGTGTCGTCGGCGTACTCCCCATCCTCGATCAGCCTTGGCAGAAGTCCTTCGCCGCTGCTCAGGCCCTCGCTGAACGCAGCGAGGTTCTCGGAGGTGTTCTTCAGGTTCACGATCAGTTCATTGAAGCTTTCGCGAGTCTCAGGGTCGTGCAGAAGAGCCGGAAGAACCCCTTCGCCGCTCTGCAGACTCGTCTCGACTGACGACGCAACACTCGCGAGTGAACTGATGGCATCGTTGAGCGAGCCGGTGAGCTCGTCCCCGTATGGCTCGTCATAGACCAGTTTCCCGAGAGTTCCCTTGCCGCTCTGGACCTGCTCGAGCACGTCGTTCGCGCGGGTAAGAGTTTCCACGAGCGTATCGGTAATCCGCTCCTTGGTCTCCGGCTGTGTGGTCAACTCGCCGATGAGCCCTTCCCCTGCATCAATCCGCTGGAGAACGTTCTTGAGCGAATACGAGATCTGGACGAGGTTGTCGACCAGGTCCTCTCCAGAGGAAATGATGCGGTCCACATCTGTAGCTCTCTGAGCGGGGATGACCGATCCTGGCGGCAGAAGCGGCTGCTCCGGACTTCCGGGTGTGATGTCGATGTAGCTGTCAGCGGCGATCAGGCCGAGCTTTCTCACCCGCGCCCGTGAGTCGTAGCGGATCAGGTCGGAGAACTTGCGATCGACCGTGATCGTGATGTCGACCCGTCGCTCCTGCGCGGCCTGAGGGAGACGGATCTCGCTGACCGACCCGATCGTGACACCGGACAACTGGACAGGATTCCCCTCGGCCAGCCCCGTCACGGAATCCAGCCTTATCTTGTACTCGATCTTCCTCGCGAAAATCCTTCGCTCGGAGCCGATGAAAAACAGGAACGCCATCAGGACGACCAGCGAGATCGCGACGAGCACTCCGATCCGCACCAGACGCTGTCCACCCTTATCCGCCATCAACTACCCCCAAACCTGGTGCCATCTTTCGATAATCCCCTGCATTCCGCGGTCTCGCTCTCATCTGTCGGTGGCCACCGGTTGCGCCGAAACCACGTTTGATGCCACGAGAAATTCGGTGAGCGTGGGAGGTGCCGATCGTCGCGCCTCGTCGAGAGTACCCAACCCATTCGAAACGTCCCTCCGAAAGAAACGCGATGCGGTCACCCACACTGAACGCCGACTGAATGTCGTGCGTCACCACCACGCTCGTGACCTCGAGCTTGCGCTGCAACTGAACGATCAGCCTGTTGATCGTGTCCGCGGTGATCGGGTCGAGTCCCGTCGTAGGCTCGTCGTAGAGAATGATCTTCGGATTGAGAACGATCGATCTCGCCAGACTCACCCGTTTCCGCATCCCACCCGAGAGATCCACCGGCATCGACTCCTGTGTCCCCGGGAGATCGACCAGATCGAGCACGCGGTCGACTGTGCTCCTGATCTCTTCCTCATCCATGTCCGTATGCTCGCGCAGAGGGAAGGCGATGTTCTCGTACACATTCATCGAGTCGAACAGTGCACCGCTCTGAAACAGCATTCCGAATTTACGGCGGACCGGATAAAGCTCCTCCTCGGCGAGGCTGGAGATCTCCTCCCCCTCGACCCACACCGTGCCCGCATCGGGTGTCTCGAGACCGAGCATGTGCCGCAAGGTCACAGACTTACCCGAGCCCGAACCTCCCATGATGACGAGAACTTCTCCTCTCTCGACAATCAGGTCCACGCCACGGAGAACCTTCTTCGCTCCGAAAGCTTTCTCGACGCCGCGAAACTCCACGAATGCGTCCGACGCGCCCGACGCGCTCTTTTCCTGAGATCGATCGTCCATATCAGAGCAGAAGGAGAAACAGCTTCGTCAGAAAGAAATCCATGACCAGAATCGAGATCGAGGCGGTGACGACCGTCGAGGTGGTGGCCCGTCCGACCCCGTCTGCTCCTCCCGCGGTCTCCAGACCGTTGTAGCAGGCGATCAGGGCAATGGCTGCGCCAAAAAAGAATGTCTTGCCGATTCCCGACGCCAGATCGCTGAAGGTCAGCGTCGTGATCACACTCCGGAAATAAAAGTTTGCGCCGAGATCCAACGTCACCGTCGCGATCAGCATGCCTCCCAGGATGCCCACCGCACACGCGATGGTCGTCAGGAGGGGAAGCATCAGGGTGGTCGCGAGGACTTTCGGGACGACGAGTTTTCTGACCGGGTTCGTGGCGAACGCGCGCAGAGCGTCAATCTGCTCGGTCACCTTCATCGTTCCGATCTCGGCCGTCATCCCGGCTCCTACCCGTCCGCCGACCATCAGCCCCATCAGTACCGGCGCCAGCTCACGAACCAGAGAAAGGGACACGACCTTTCCGATAAAGAGTTTTCCGCCGAACTCTTCCAGGGCGTACGCAGTCTGAAGAGCCAGGACCATTCCGATGAACACCGCCGTGACCACGACGATCGAAGTCGAGCGTACGCCGATCTGATCGAACTGTACGACCAGGGTCCGCAGCTCGAGAGGCCCACGAAAGGTCTGCACCACGGTCTGAAGGGTCAGATCGGTGAGCCCCCCAATGTATCTGAGCATCTTCCTCATCGCGCCGATGATGCCACCTTGACGTCGTTCATGCCACTCGAAATCAGTCGAAGAGGTCTTCGAAGAATTGACGCAGAGGATTCCGCTCCCGGCGGCGTTCACGTTCCTCGCGGGCGTTGGGATCGGGCTCTCCACCCCAGTAAGGGAAACGATCATAGGCGGAGTGTGCCGGGCACAACTTCTCCGGAGCAGTCCCTTCCACGAAGAGCTCCGTCATGCTCTCCGGACAGTATGGTGTCGTCAGAAAGCCGGTCGTCGGATCGATCTCTCGAGTCACCACGTTTTCAGGACGCCGGAAATCTTCGGCGGCGATCAGGCCATCGATCCGCTTCATGTAACGGGTCCAGATCGGAACCGCGGCAGAGCTGCCGGAAAGGCCCATGTTGCGGCCGTCGTCGTAGCCGACCCACACGAGAGTGAGAACCCGCGGAGAATATCCGACGAACCATGCATCTCTGTAGTCGTTGGTCGTACCGGTCTTGCCCGCGAATGGCTCGGTGAAGCCCATCGAACGAACGCGTGCCGCAGTCCCGCGAGACACCACATCCTGCAGAATGTCATTGATCACGTACATCACTCCAGGGTCCGCGACGCGCTGCATCTCGACCACCCGGCTCTGCAGAACATCTCCGTCTCTCGTGATCACCGAAAGGATCGTGACCGGTTCAGCCTTCACTCCCTGGTTGGCGAACACCGAGTAAGCGAACGCCATCTCGAGCGGTGTGACTTCGAACGAGCCGAGCGCGATCGAGGGATAAGGCTCCAGCTTGCTCTGCACACCGATCCGCGATGCCGTCTCCACCACGTTCGGCACCCCGGCCTGGATTGCAGCGCGTACGGCAGGAATGTTGTACGATTTGACGAGAGCCTCCCTGACGGTGACGTTGCCGTGAAACTGATTGTCGTAATTCTGGGGCTTCCAGGAACTGGAGCCGGTTCTCACGGTAATCGGCCTGTCGTGAAGGATCGAGCTCGCGGTGAGTGCCTCGTCGCCCGCGCGCAGGATCCATTGCCGTGAGATACACGAATGGCTTGAACAGAGACCCGGGCTGCCGCTTCGCCTGAATGGCACGGTTGAACTGGCTCTTCCCGTAACTGCTGCCACCGACGAGTGTCTTGACGTAGCCGGTCCCGGGCTGAATCGTGATCAGCGCCCCCTCCGGCGCCTCTTCGTTTCGGGCGATCCGCGGATAATCCTTCTTCAGCCGGGCGAGCCCGTCTGCGAGCGTCTCTTCCGCCGCCCGCTGCATCATCGTGTCGAGCGTCGTGAAGATGCGCAGCCCCTCGGTCGTCAACTGCGTCTCCGGGTAAGTCTCCCTGAGCTCTCTCAACACGAGATCGACGAAGTAGGGAGCGCTGCGAATCGAACGGGGGTATGGGTTCACCGCGACCGGAGCCTTCTTCGCCCGCTCGAGCTCCTCAGCCGTGATGGCACCGGTCTCGCCCATCGCTTCGAGGACGAGATTGCGCCGCGTCTTTCGCTCTGTCAGGATGCCTCAGCGGCGAGTAGTAATTGGGTGACTGGATGACTGCAGCAAGTGTCGCGGCCTCGGGAAGAGAGAGATTGATCGCCCGCTTTCCGAAGTACACCTGACTCGCCTGTTCTACGCCGACGATCTGGACCGAACCGTTCTGTCCGAGATAGATCTCGTTGAGGTAGGTCTCGAGAATCTCCTCTTTCGAATAGCGCGCATCGAGGATGAGAGCCATCATCGCTTCCCAGAGCTTCCGCGACAAGGTCCGTTCGGGAGTCAGATACAGGTTCTTGACGAGCTGCTGAGTAAGCGTCGATCCACCATGCTCGAGCGATCGGTTCCGGATATCGCGCCATGCCGCACGAGCAATTCCACGCAGCGAAATGCCCTCATGTTCGAAATAAGTTCGATCCTCCATCGAGACGATTGCATCGATCAGATCCTGCGGCACCTTCTGAAGAGGAATCGGAATCCGGTCCTCCATCTCGTCATTGAAGATCGACGTGACGAGCTCCGGTTCGAGCCGCACGGCCTTCAGTTTCGAGCCATCATCGAGACGGCGGATCGAAGTGACCGAGCTTCCCTTCATCGCGATCTCGACCGGAAGACCGGGAAAGTCCAGATCCGGATAGCGAAACTCCTGGAGGTAGATCTGCAAATCTCCGGATGCGAAACGATACTCACCCGGCCGCTCAGGCTTTCCGTCCACTTCGAAGTAGCCGAGATAGTTCAGCTTCGGCTCGAGCATCTCGCGCGGGTAGCTCTGCCCCGTCTGAATCGGTGTTGCATCCGAATAGATGCGACTCGGAAGATCCCACATACGCGACGTATCGAACGTCGAGGTGACCTTGTAGTAGCTGTACCCCACGAAAACGAGACCAGCAATGAACACGATCGAGAGCGCAATCGAGATGGTGGTCGCGTGACGCCACAGAAAGCGCCTGATTGTCTGCTTCTTAGCCATGTTTGTCTGGAGAACGGAACTCCCCGGGGAACGTTCCCCCCCGTATGACTGAGAAACTGCTGCCAGGTTTCGTCTCCGAACGTTTGGGCGGCTCCGAAGCCTCTGTGAAACCATCCAAGAGTGCAAACATTTAGCCCGCATTTCTCACCAGGTATCGTAGCGAGGCGGCGGAGAGTGGTGCGGATGCAAGGCGCGCGACGGTTCGGCCCCGCAGGCATAGTCGACACTATGTCGAGGAGCCGAATCGAGTGCAACGCAGCAGCCGCGCCGCTATCCGTCGCCGCAGTAGATAGCTGGTGAGAAATGCGGGTTAGAGCCTAGAAATGGCACCACTCGATCCCCCACCCAGATTCCTCGCTTCGCTTCGGAATGACAGGCCGGTGGGGCAGTCGTCAGACATCAGTGGTCGAAGGATCGCGTGGAGTTATCCTCGCCTGAAGTTCGGTCGAGTCATACCGTACGCGATCCTTCGCTGGCGCTCAGGATGACAGTCTTTTCAGGTTACGAGGCCGTGACGGAATCCCAGTTGGACAAGTGACTGAGGACTGACGACCGTCGACTGACGACTGCCTCCCTACATCGCGCTCATCGAATTGAGAAACTCCGTGTTCGACTTGGTCTTGTCGAGCTTCTCGACCAGGAGCTCCATCGATTCGACGGTGGAGAGGGGGCTGAACACCTTGCGCAGAACCCAGATGCGGTTGAGCTCGCTCTTGTCGAGAAGGAGCTCTTCCTTTCGTGTACCCGACTTGTTGATGTCGATCGCCGGGAACACGCGCTTGTCGACGAGCTTGCGGTCGAGGTGGACTTCCATGTTGCCCGTGCCCTTGAACTCCTCGAAGATCACGTCATCCATGCGCGAGCCGGTGTCGATCAGCGCCGTGGCAATGATCGTCAGCGAGCCACCTTCCTCGACATTCCTTGCGGCACCGAAGAACCGTTTCGGACGCTGGAGTGCGTTGGAGTCCACACCGCCGGAAAGCACCTTCCCCGAAGGAGGTACGACCGTGTTGTAGGCGCGTGCCAGACGGGTGATGGAGTCGAGCAGAATCACGACGTCCTTGCGATGCTCGACGAGACGCTTTGCCTTCTCGATCACCATCTCCGCGACCTGTACGTGCCGCGAGGCGGGCTCATCGAACGTCGAGGAAATGACCTCCCCGTCGACCGACCGCTGCATGTCGGTGACTTCCTCGGGACGCTCGTCGATCAGCAGGACGATCAGCGAGATCTCCGGGTGGTTGGTCGTGATCGAGTTCGCGATCGACTGCAGCAGCATCGTCTTACCGGTGCGTGGCGGCGCGACGATGAGACCGCGCTGTCCCTTTCCGATGGGAGCCACGAGATCGAGAACGCGGGACGACATGTTCCCCGCCACCTCGAGCCTGATACGACCCTCGGGGTAGAGCGGCGTGAGGTTGTCGAACAGAATCTTGTCCCGCGCGATGTCCGGGTGCTCGAAGTTGACGGCCTCGACCTTGATCAGAGCGAAGTACCGCTCGCCTTCCTTCGGAGGCCTCACCTGCCCGGAAACCGTGTCACCGGTCCTCAGGTCGAACCTGCGGATCTGGGACGGAGAGACGTAGATATCGTCAGGTCCCGGAAGATAGTTGTATTCGGGGGCGCGCAGGAACCCGAAGCCGTCAGGCAAACACTCGAGTACGCCCTCGGAGAAGATCAGACCACTACGCTCGGTCTGCGCCTGGAGAATCGCGAAGATCAGATCCTGCTTGCGCAGTCCTGCCGCGTTCTCGACGCCGAGATCCTTGGCGAGCTGATTCAGGTCTGGAAGCTTCATCTCCTTCAGCTCACGGATGTCGAGGGTCGGTTCCTCTTCCTGATCAGTGTCGTCGCTGGCCTCACTCGCCTTGCGCCACTTGTCGCCGCGCCCCTTCTTCGGCTTCGGCTCACCTTCGGAAGCCGGTCCGGCCGCGGCCTGCCCGTTGGAACGGGCGGCCTTCGAGCTCTTCTTCTTCGACTTCTTTGGCTCCGGCTCCGCAGGAGCTGCCTCGTTTTCGGAGACCTCGGAATCCCGAGTCTCTTCCTGCTCCGGCTTGATCTCTTCGACTTCGATACTGTTTTCCTGTTCCATATGCCGCCTCACCCGAGCGACCGGAAAACCGGCCGCTAGCGAACTCCTTTCAAGGACTTTCCGATCTGCGTTCTGAGCTCATCCGTTCCGGTCTTGTTGACGCCGGAAAAGAGGATGAGATCGCTCTGATTGCATCCCAGTTGCCTTGCAATGATCAGTTTCTGTTTATTCATCTCGTTCCGTGACAGCTTGTCGGTCTTGGTCAGCACCGGATTCCAGTTCACGCTCGATTCGACCAGCCAGTCACGCATCATCAGATCGAGCTCATTCGGCTCGCGCCGCGCATCGAGCAGCAGGAAGAACAGGTCGATCGGTGATTCGCTCTCGAGGTAGCCGAGAATCAGCTTTCTCCACTCTTCCCGCTCGCTTTTCGATACCTTCGCGAATCCGTACCCAGGAAGATCGACCAGATAGAACCGCTCATTGACGAGATAGAACTGAATGGCTCGAGTTTTACCAGGGGTCTGGCTCGTCCGAGCCAGATTGCGTCTTTTCAATACAGCGTTGATCAGCGTCGATTTTCCGACGTTCGATCGTCCCACCATCGCAACCTGTGGTCGCCCGTCTCTGGGCAACTGTTCGCGTGTATGGACTGCGAGTGCAAAACGAACTGTTTGGATTTCCACGGTGGAGTGGTCGAACTACGGGATTGGCGAAGCTGAGGTCCGGTTACTGGCCGGTGATGGATCGGAACGAACCAATGATAGACGATTCAACCCGCCGAAACAAAAGAAATTTCCGCGAGGCAGTCGTCAGTCCACAGTCGTCAGTCCACAGTCCACAGTCGGCAGTCGTCAGCCATGCTGTCATCCTGAGCGCAGCGAAGGATCGCGTACGTCCTGACTCGACGTACATCGCCCAGTGAACTCAGGCGAGGATAACTCGACGCGATCCTTCGACCGTCGTCCCCCTCCCGCTTTGCGGGATCCGGCGGCTTCTAATGACACCACTTCCAAGTCTCTCGAAACACCGGACTGTCATTCCGAAGCGAAGCGACTCCTCCTCGTTCCTTGAGCTCGAACCGTGAGCACCACCAGCGCAGGGCACGCTGGATTTTTTCACAGCCCTCGCTGGATGACAGCCGCTCCAGCGACTCGCGAAGGCTGATGACCAGAGACCCACGTACTTTCCGCTGACGACTGTGGACCCTGACGACTGTCGACTGTCAGACTGAAAGCTGCCTCAGTGCGTCGTCAAACCGCCGCGAGTCTCGGACTCCGGCAGCTTCTCTTTGACTTCCGGAGGCAGGATCGTCCCGTCGAGCGCAATCTGGAGAACCTCGTCCATCGATTCGACGAGATGAAACTCCATCACGTCCTTGACGTCCTTCGGGATGTCTTCGAGGTCCCGCTCGTTCTCTTTCGGAAGTAGAACGGTCGTGATCCCCGCACGTGATGCCGCGAGTACCTTGTCCTTCAGCCCACCGATCGGAAGTACGTTCCCGCGGAGCGTAATCTCACCCGTCATCGCTACGTCCCGACGCACCGGAATCTTGGTGACGGCCGACAGCAGAGCCGTCGCCATCGTGATGCCTGCCGACGGACCATCCTTCGGGATCGCTCCCTCGGGAACGTGAATGTGGACGTCGATATTGTCGAAGTAGTCGGAATCGAGCCCGAACATCTCGGCACGTGCCCGCACGTACGAGAGAGCTGCACGCCCACTCTCCTGCATCACGTCACCGAGTTTACCGGTCAGAGTCAGAGTTCCCTTGCCCCGGCTGAGCACGACTTCGGTATGCAGGATCTCGCCTCCCACTTCGGTCCATGCAAGACCCGTTGCGACGCCGATCTCACTCTCGTCCGCGAGCTTGTGATGGCGGAAGCGTGGCTTGCCGAGCATCTCCTTGACCTCGGCGCTGCCGACCTCGACCTCGAAATCGCTTCCCTTCGCGGACCACCCGGCGCGCGACCTTCCGGCAGATCGAGCCGATCTCGCGCTCGAGATTTCTGACTCCCGCTTCACGCGTATAGGAAGCGATCAGTTCATCGAGAGCCTCGTCGGAGATCTTCACCTTCTCCGGATCGAGACCGTGATCACCGATCTGCTTCTCGAACGAGGAAACCCGTCGGCGATCGCCTTCTTCTCCAGATGCGTATAGCCGGAAAGATGAATGATCTCCATCCGGTCCTTCAACGGCGCAGGAATGGTGTGCGTCACGTTGGCCGTGGCGATGAACATGACCTTCGAGAGGTCGTACTCGACGTCGAGATAGTGATCGACGAACTCGTGGTTCTGTTCAGGATCGAGAACCTCCAGCAGAGCCGACGAAGGATCGCCACGGAAGTCCATCGACATCTTGTCGACTTCATCGAGCAGGAAGACGGGATTGATCGATCCGGCTGCCTTCATCCGCTGAATGATCTGTCCGGGAAATGCGCCGATGTAGGTGCGCCGGTGACCACGAATCTCCGCCTCGTCCCGTACTCCACCGAGCGAAAGCCGGACGAAGTTCCGTCCGGTCGACCGCGCAATGGATCGTGCGAGCGAGGTCTTTCCGACTCCGGGAGGTCCGACGAAACAGAGAATCGTTCCCTTGTGCCCCTTGACCAGTTGCCGGACGGCGAGGAACTCGAGAATTCGCTCCTTGATCTTCTCCAGACCGTAGTGATCCTCATTGAGGACCTCCTCGGCCTTCTCGATGTCGCGAATCTCCTCGGTCGCGTTCTTCCACGGAACCGAGGTCAGCCACTCGATGTAGTTGCGGGAGACGGTCGCCTCTGCGGAGACACCCGGCATCGCCTCGAGACGCTTGAGCTCCTGAAGGGCCTTTTCCTTGACCTCTTCGGGCATTCCTGCCTCTTCGATCTTCTTCCGGAGCTCGTCGTTGTCGTCGGTCCGATCATCCTTGCGACCCAGCTCGTTGTGGATCGCCTTGATCTTCTCGTTGAGGTAGTACTCCTTCTGCGCCCGCTCCATCTGCTTCTTGACCTTGGAGTTGATCCGCTTCTCGATCTGGATCTTTTCGATCTCGATCTCGAGAAAATCCTGCAGCTTCTGGAGGCGCTCGAAGGGGCTGGTGATCTCGAGAAGCTGCTGCTTCTCGGCCGTCGTGATGAGCATGTGCGACGCGAGAGCGTCAGCGAACCGGTCAGGGTCGTCGAGCTTGAGCGAAGGCACCACGCCTTCGAATGCCAGATGATGCGACATCTTCGCGTACTGCTCGAAAAGATCGACGAGCTTCTCGATATAGGACGTGACCTCTTCGTTCGGCCGGGATCGCGTGTCGATCAGCTCGACATCGACCTCGACGTAGCCGTCCGTCTCCTCAGAATTCAGGATTCTCGCGCGTTGAAGGCCCTCGACCATCACCTTCACGTTCTGGTTCGGGAGCTTGAGGTTCTGTACGACCGTGGCGATGACGCCGACCGGGTGAATCTCACCCATGTCGGGATCGTCGATCTTCGGATCCTTCTGCGTCGCCAGGAAAATCTTCTTCTCAGCCGTTCCGAGTGTTGCCTCCAGTGCGAGGATCGAAGCCTTTCGACCGACCACGAACGGGGCCATCATCGACGGGAACACCACCATGTCCCTCAGGGGGACCAGCGGGAGACGGAGATTCGCTTTCTTTTCGCTCATTCAACTCCATTCAATGGAGCGCCTCCCCTCCCGCGGGAGGAGGGACGCTCGCCGTTGCCACGGAACCAGGGAATCAGCCGGCTTTGCGAAACAGAACCACGGGCTCGCTTCTGTTCAGAACGACGTCTCTCGTGATCACGCACTCGGAGATCGAGTTCTGCGACGGCACCGTGTACATCAGATCGAGCATCAGCTCTTCGATGATGATCTTGAGCCCGCGCGCTCCGACATTGCGCTTGAGCGCCTCCTCGGCGATTGCTTCGAGGGCGTCTTCGTCGAAGTTCAGATCGACGTTCTCGAACCCGAGCATGGTCTGATACTGCCGGACCAGCGAGTTTTTCGGCTCCTTGAGAATCTCGACGAGCGAAGCCTGATCCAGATCGGTGAGCGTTGCCATCACCGGAACTCGTCCCACGAACTCCGGGATCAGACCGTACTTGATCAGATCTTCCGGATGAGCGTGCTGAAGAATCTCACTGACGCGACGCTCCTTCTTCCCCTTGATCTTGGCTCCGAAACCCATCGTCGTCTGCGACATCCGCCGTTCGATGAGGTCCTCGAGACCGACGAAGGCACCGCCGCAGATGAAGAGGATGTTCGTCGTGTCGATCTGGATGAACTCCTGATGAGGATGCTTCCGCCCACCCTGCGGCGGGACATTCGCAACCGTCCCCTCCAGGATCTTCAGAAGCGCCTGCTGGACACCTTCACCCGATACGTCGCGCGTGATCGAGGGGTTGTCGCCCTTGCGGCAGATCTTGTCGACCTCGTCGATGTAGACGATGCCACGCTCGGTCTTTTCCTTGTCGTTGCCAGCCGCCTGATACAGCTTGAGGATGATGTTCTCGACGTCCTCGCCGACATAGCCGGCCTCGGTCAGAGTCGTCGCATCGACGATCGTGAACGGAACCGCGAGCATCTTCGCGAGCGTCTGGGCGAGAAGCGTCTTGCCCGTACCAGTCGGGCCGACGAGAAGAATGTTCGACTTCTGGAGCTCGACGTCCTGCTGACGTGTCGAGTGCTCGATCCGTTTGTAGTGGTTGTAGACCGCGACCGCGAGCTTCTTTTTCGCGCTCTCCTGACCGACGACGTACTGATCTAGAAACTCCTTGATCTCTTTCGGCTTCGGAAGTTCGCCCGGAGCATCGAGAGGCGAGCTCTCATCCTTCCGGTCCTCCGCAATGATGTCGAGGCAGATGTCGACACACTCATCACAGATGTACACAGTCGGCCCGGCGATGAGCTTCTTGACGTCCCGTTGCGACTTATTACAGAAGCTGCAACGGAGTACGTCTCCAGGAGTACCCTTTTTCGACATGTCGCCCCCGTCCTATACGATGTTTTCCATTGTCAGACTCAGCCTGCGGAGTGTCAAGGTGACGAGATCCGCATCGACCTCACAAACAGAGGCCCTCGCAACCTTCATTCCGGTATAACCAGCGCCCCAAAATTCCCGTGGGCGGGAACACCGCAGGAACGGACTTCCATCTGAGCATGTCATCCTGAGCGAAGCGAAGGATCGCGTCTCGTTATCCTCGCCTGAAGTTCATTCGAGTCATGCCGTACGCGATCCTTCGCTGGCGCTCAGGATGACAACTTCTACGGCTTCTCAGATATGAGCGAAGCGAAGGATCGCGTCCCGCTATCCTCGCCCGAAGTTCGCTCGAGTCATGCCGTATGCGATCCTTCACAGCCTCTCAGGATGACGCCTCACTCGCGCTTGGAGATCACCTGGTCGACCAGACCGTACTCCACCGCATCTTCGGCAGTCAGAATGTAGTCGCGGTCGGTATCGTGATCGATCTTGTCGACGTCCTGGCCGGTGTGGTGCGCGAGGATCTCGTTCAGACGCTTCTTCATCTTCATGATCTCACGAGCATGGATGTCGATCTCGCTCGCCTGCCCTCCGAGCCCGTACATCAGGGGCTGATGAATCAGGACGCGTGAGTTCGGGAGCGCATAACGTTTCCCCTCCGCTCCTGCGGCCAGGAGCACCGCGGCCATCGAGGCTGCCTGACCGATGCAGATCGTCGCCACCTGCGGCTTGACATACTGCATCGCGTCGTAGATCGCCATTCCGGAGGTGATCGAGCCACCCGGCGAGTTGATGTAGAGCCAGATGTCGCGGTCGGGGTTCTCGGCCTCGAGGAACAGAAGCTGTGCGATCACCAGATTTGAGACGTTGTCGTCGATCTGGGATCCCAGGAAAATGAGATTGTCCTTGAGCAGCCTCGAGTAGATGTCGTAGGCACGCTCACCTCGGTTTGTCTGTTCGATGACGGTAGGGATCAGCACGGTTTCACCACCTCTTTCGGTTTCGGATCGAATTCTATTACGGAAGAGTCGTATCAGGCACGAACGCCGGATAACTGCCGATGAGACGCGGCTCAGCCCTTCTTCGTCACATTCGCTGCGTCGATGACAGCCTTCAGAGCCTTGTCGCGGCGGAGTGACCGCCGGATCGTCTCGAAGGTCCCGTCGCGCCGGAGCTTGGAGCGGACGCCCGCATACTCGTTCTCGCGCACGCTCGAGCGAATCTCGTCGTCGACTTCCTCGTCGCTCACCTCGATCGACTCGGCATCAGCCACCGCGTTGAGAATCATCATTCGCCGGACCCGATTCTCCGCCTCGGTCCGGAACTCGTCCCGCACCTTCACCCAGTCGATCTCGGCATACTCGATGTTCACACCCTGCGACTGGAGATAGCGGGCGTAATCCTGGATTGCCTTGTTCAGCTCCTCTTCGACCATGACCGAGGGCACCTCGAAATCGTGTCGCTCGACGAGCTGCTCCCCGATCTGCTTGCGCTTCTCGTTCTCCGCCTCGTGCTCTTTCTGGTGTCCGATCTGCTCACGGAGTTGCGTCTTCATCTCCTCGAGAGTGTCCCATCCCGCCGTCTTCGCGAGATCATCATCGACTGCAGGACGCTCCAGAGTCCGGATCGCCTTGAGAACGAGGTCGTAGCGGACGGTCTTGCCCGCAACCTCTTCGTTTGGAGCATCCTCACCCCACACCTTCTCGAACTCGGCAGTATCTCCCGGCTTCTTGCCCACCAGAGCCTCGACGATCTCGGGGAGCGGCGCATTCTCACCCAACTCGAAATCGTAGTCCTCGCTCTTCCGCGATTCGACACCCTCGCCCGAAGACTCGATGTCGACCGATACCCAGTCTCCCTCGCGTGCCTCACGATCCTCGATCGGGGTGAAGCTCGACGCCCGGTTGCGGATGTTCTCGATCACCTTCTCGACGTCCTCGTCCGAGACCTCGTTCGACGGCTCGCTCACCTCGAGACCCCGCCATTCGCCGAGCGTGATCTCCGGCATGACCTCGAAGGTCGCCGTGAACTTGAGGGGCTGGCCCTCTTCGAATTCATCCATCTTCAGGAGATGCGGCTCACCGATCGGCTTGACCTCTTTCTCCTGGAGCGCTTCGGTGAAGTACACGGGCAGAAGCCGTTCGATCACCTCGCTCCGAATGTCGCCACCGAACTTCTTCTTCACCAGCGCCATCGGCGTCTTGCCCTGGCGGAAGCCCGATACCTTCACCTTGCGGGCGAACTCGCGGGAGACTTCGTTGAATCTCTCACCCAGCACATCGGCTGGAATCTCGACGTCGACTTCCTTGCGAACGTTGGAGACATCTCGGTAATCGATCAGCATTTTTTCATTCCTGACTTGATCTCTTTTTGGGGTGACTGGCTGAAACTGGTTCCGGCACGGCCTCCCATGCGGAAGGCCTGCCGTCTGCGTGGCGTCGCGGTGAGATGCGACTGGTGCGAAAGGGGGGACTCGAACCCCCACGGCCGAGGCCACTGGATCCTAAGTCCAGCGCGTCTACCAATTTCGCCACTTTCGCCCGAACAACGAAAAACGGCGGTCGCCCGCCGTCTCCGAATCTCAGCACATCCATGAAGTGGCGTGCCGAAGAAATTAATGGTGCCCCCACTAGGACTCGAACCTAGAACCAACAGATTAAGAGTCTGCTGCTCTACCAATTGAGCTATGGAGGCGAACGACGGAGACAAACCTCTGAAAGGGTCGAGAAAATTTCGTAAATTCAGCTGCGATTCTCGACGACCAGCGGATCACCCTTCGATGATGACCGCCCATCGCCGCATGTAATCCAGCCCGGAGTATAACGTCATTCCGAGAGCTGCTGCATGCGAGAGCTTCAGAAGCGGCAGCGCGATCGGCGCGAGCCACATGTTGGCCGCAATCGTCACCGCCAGTGCAACCGCCTGGACGATCGTCGAGATCTTCCCGGGGATCGACGGCGGGAACTTCTCGATCCGGATTCGGGTGAAAATCAGATACGCGACCAGAACGATCAGCACATCCCGCATGAGCACGGTGATCGTCAGACCGAGCGGCAGGGAGTAAGCAGCCAGCCCGGGGATGGTCATCACGATGAAGCCGGAGACCATCATCGTCTTGTCCGCCGCCGGATCGAGCAGCGCCCCGAGCCGCGAGCGCTGATTGAAGCGACGTGCGATCCATCCGTCCACCGCATCCGTCAGCGCCGCCCCCACGAACAGAAAAAATGCGACATCGAACCGTCGCGCAAGCGAGGCCGCGATGAAGATCGGGACCATCAGAAGTCGAATCGATGTGAGGATGTTGGCGGCGGTCATTTTGGAGGTTCAAGGGTTCAGGAGTTCAAGGGTTCAAGAGTTCAAAGGTTCAGAGGTTCAGAAGTTCAGAGGTTCAGAGGTTCAGGAGTTCAGAGGTTCAGAGGTTCAGAGGGTTCAGAGGTTCAGAGGGTTCTCGAAATGTTGACGGTGAATCTTCCGAAGCGGAAAAGCGGATCACAATCCTGTCGATTCCCACCCTGTCCGTCCAGACCGCCATCTCTGCGCGGCGCTGGCGTTCGTCGCGGTTCATTCTTGCGACCCGGAAATCGCACGCCCGCCTGAGAATCATAACCTTCGCCCCCGTTAACCTCCTAAAACTCCCGAACCCCGAACCCCTGAACCTTTGAACTCCTGAACTTCTGAACTCCTGAACTTCTGAACCCTTGACACCGTGTCGTACCAGTTGTACCATTACCTCGACTGGTACAATGACATCCAGCCAACCTATGGAAATTACTATCGACATCGACAACTCGGTCCCCGTATTCGCTCAACTGATCGCGCAGATCAAGGGGGCCGTGCAGCGAGGCACCCTCGACCCAGGCGACCCGTTGCCTTCGATCCGGCAACTCGCCACTGACCTGGAGGTCAACAGCAAGACGGTCGCGAAGGCGTACCGGCTGCTCGAGCGCGACTCCGTCATCGAAACCAAGGGATATCGCGGGACCTTCATTCATCCGGACGCGAGGACGAATAGCGAGTTCGACCTCAATCAGCTCCTGATCGAAACGTTCGAGAAAACCATCGCCGCGCTCAGAGGTTCGGGCGCGACCGATTCAGAGATTCGAATCGCGTTCGCAGACGTGATGAACCGCCGCAACGACTAGGAGAGAGAGATGCTCACACAGACCGTGTTTTACATCGTATTCGCCGGACAGATCTTCCTGATCTCCTACTACTTTCCGAATCGCATCCTCGGCAGGATGTGGACCGTCCTGGAGCAGTATCCACCGTCGGAGTACCCGCGGCTCTACCCGAGGTCTGTCGAGTCGCACCGAGCCGCCTGCCGGCGATTCGAGCTCGCCAATCGACTGGTCTTCGTGCTCGGCGTGGCGATTCTGCTCACGATGATTTTCGTCGTGGACCATGCCACATTCGCGGACGACGGGTTCATCTCAGAGGCGTGGCCGGCTGCGTACGGCGGGATCCAGTTCATTCCCTTCATCATGCTGGAGCTCTCCGAGTACAGCCAGTTCAAGTCAATGAGAAACGCGAGCGTGTCCACGACCCGAAAGGCGGAGTTGCGACCACGCCGTTTCACCGATTTCGCTTCGCCCGCTCTGCTGTTCTCGGCGGTCGCCCTCTTCTTCGGCGCGATCGTGTTCGATTTCTATCTCGACGACTTCACGTTCAGCATGGCCAGCGATGCAACTCAGCGAGCGATCGTGCTGACGTTCACAAATCTCTTCATGGCCGTCGTGTCCGCCTGGGGCATATACGGGCGCAAGCTGAACCCACATCAATCGATCGCTGATCGCTCGAAACAGATGGCGGCAGGTGTCACTTCGATGTTGTATACGAGCATCGCCCTGAGCATCTTTTTCATGACACTGGCCCTTGATGACGCGTTCAGTCTTGGCGGTCTCGACGCGATTCTGATGAGCCTCTACTTTCAGGGAATCATGGTCGTGTCGATGGGACACATCCTGCGAAGCCTCCGGCTCGAGGACATCGACTTCAGCGTCTACCGAGGAGAGCCGTCGGCCAGCTGATCACCGGCGAAGGCTCTCCACGCACTGCCCGGCGAAATCACCCGCCGAACCTTACCCACACAGCCGCGACCGCACGCGGTTCCACCAGAGGAGGTGTCTCCATGTCACGACAACTGAGGCCCGGAAGCGGGGGGCCGGGTCTTTGGTTTTCGGTCGATTCTACCGATCGTAGAATCCAGCACCCAATTACGGTGAACATTCCACTCCTCGTAGAACAGGCAGAAAAACAAAGACCTGTCCCCGAGCCCTTGAGCCCTTGAAAAACAAAGACCTGTCCCCGAGCCCTTGTCCCCGAGCCCTTTCTCCAGTCCTGAGCGAAGCGAAGGATCGCGTACGGGGTGACTCTATGGAAACTGCGCAGGGAACTCAGGGCGAGGATAGCCGGGCGCGATCCTTCGACCGTCCTGCGCTGCGCTCCGGCGGCTCAGGATGACAGTCGTGAGTGATCGTCAC
The DNA here is from genome assembly GCA_963829355.1 of uncultured Acidobacteriota bacterium. Classification (GTDB taxonomy): domain Bacteria; phylum Acidobacteriota; class Thermoanaerobaculia; order Gp7-AA8; family JAHWKK01; genus CAWHHZ01. Next base: position 130,878 of record CAWHHZ010000021.1, on the reverse strand, counting down.
TCTGAACCTCTGAACCTCTGAACCTCTGAACTCTTGAACCCTTGAACCCTCCTCACGCCTGTTCGCGGAACTCCTCGATGGCGGAGGTCTGGAGGTAGATCGTTCGTCCTTCCTCGATGAGCAGTTTTCTCTCGATCAGGTCGTGGAGAAGGCGGGATACCGTCTCTCTCGATGTGCCGATGGTGTTCGCGATCGCCTGGTGGGTCGGTCGCTCGATGGCGAGGTAACCGCGACCGTCTTCCCTCCCCTCCTTCTCGGCGAGATCGAGGAAGAAGCGGGCGAGGCGGCCGTAGACGTCCATTGTGGCAAGTGACTCGATCCGGTGGGAGGCAGCGCGCAGACGGCCGGAGAGCTCGGCGAGGATCTTTCTCGTGATGCCGAAGTTCTCACGCAGCAGAGTCAGAAAATCGTCCTTGAATATGGTCTGGAGCCTGAGCGTCTCCATCGCGACCACCGAGGCGGACCTGGGCTCGTCGTCGAGCACCGCCATCTCTCCAAAGAATTCTCCCGGGCCGAAGGTCGAGAGGATGATCTCCTTCCCGTCGGGCGAGATCATGGAGACCTTCACTTTCCCCTGTTCGATGAGGCAGAAAATATCGCCACTCTCGTCGGCGTGGAGGATCACATCCCCCTTCGAGTATTCGCGGGATCGGGCGATGCTGGCGACCGCCGAGAGCTCCTGCTCGTCAAGCTCGCTGAAAAGGGGAAAGCTTCTGAATTCTTCCGGGCTCATTCTGGACCGCTCCGGCCTGGCCAAACGTCTTCCAGACTTCGCGAGCAACTCGAACGCCAGGCGGTCCGACGTGATCGGATTGTCCCAGCCTCTCAATTCTACTACGGTCGCCCTTGCAAGCTGGCCGCACGATGGCATCATGAAATCTCCAGCACCCTCTTGCGATCGAACGGCCACCCCGCTACCGTGGCGGGCGGTACAGAGGATCAATATTGTCTACGAAAACGAGAATCATTCCGGTCTCTTCGGGAAAGGGTGGCGTCGGCAAGACGACATTCGCCGTCAATTTTGCCCTTTCCCTTTCCAGACACGGGAAGACCGTTCTGGTTGATCTCGACACGGGGACATCTTCGGTGCGCAATGCGATCGGAGTGGAGGTGCGGCACGACCTCTACCACTTCTTCAAGAAAGGGCATCGCATCGAGGACTGCATCACCACCCTCGACCAGCGACTCGATCCCGAGGGGATCTATGGAGACTTCGGCTTCGTCGCTGGCCCGAAGCACATGATCGAGGAGATCACGAACTTCGGCGACGACCGGAAGCAGCAGATCATCGATGGCATCAACGAGCTCGACGCGCGCTTCGTGATCCTCGATCTCAAGGCTGGACTCGATCACGCGGTCATCGACTTCCTTCCATTCTCCAACTCCGGCGTTCTGGTCTTCACGCCGCACACGCCGAGCGCAACGCTCGCGGCCTCAGACATCGTCAAGGCGATCCTCTTCCGGAAACTGCGCATGATCTTCTCGGAAGGCTCCCCATTCTTCGATCTTGTCGACGGGTCCCTCGATTTCGAGCGACTCGTCAACGATCTGATCGACAGAGCCGAGGACGTCTACGATGAGTCGATTCCTAACCTCGATGCGTTCGCTCACGATCTCGAAAGCTCGCTCGGTGTCGAGCATGTCGTCACGCGTGCGGTCAACAACGTGCTTCACTTCTTCAAGGTGCATTATGTTTTGAACATGTTCAGCGGTGTCGACGAGTCATTCGAGACGGCCGTCAGACCGTTCATCCAGAACCTCACCGAGAACGTCACCAGCCGCTCGACCGTCACCAACCTCGGATGGATCAACCGGAGCCGGACCGTTCAGGAGTCGAACCGCACCCGTGTCCCCGCAGTTCTGACTCGTCACCAGCAGAAAGAAGCGAAGCCGGTCGATGACATCGATCAGCAACTCGAAGATCTGCGGGTCACTGCGATCGGGCTCGAGCCACGACGCCCTCCGAAGAAACGGGAGAAACCGGTCGAGCGCACTCTCGAGCCGGAAGACCACCTCTCGATGCAGCTCGAGACACTCCGAAAGATGTTCGATGCGAGACGCGAGGACGACTACGAGCGGAACTTCCAATACATGACGCAGCGGGCACTGTTTGCGATGCAGAACCGTCCGGTCAGCGAGTTCGGCGACCATCGAATCTTCCGCGGGATCGAGATGCGCGAGGAGATCTTCAGGAAGACGACAAGAGGGCGCGGCCAGTCCTGAGGACGGGAGTGCGATGGACCACGCCACAACTTCACTGGCTCCCGACGTACGTCGTCGACACCGGCTCGCCATCGGAATCATCGTCTTCCTGCACCTGCTCCCGGCGGCCGCACGACCGAAACTGATCGGCGGCGACGAGCCTCACTATGCCCTGATGACACACTCGATCGTGACGGATCGGGATCTCAATCTGGAAGACGACTACGCGGAAGTGAAATCGGGCGGTGTGGCGGCTGGGGCTGGACGCGCCGGCCAGGACCTCGACCATCACACGCGGGAGGTGAACGGCCGCTCTGTTCCGATCCACCCGGTGGGGATCGCCATGCTTGCGGCCCCCTTGATCACCCTCCAGCACGCTCTTTTTCCTGGCGGTGCTCCCGATTACCCACTCATCGCTCTCACCGTCTGCGTCAGTTGGATCGGTTTTCTGGCCATGTTCAGCCTCGCGAAGGAGCAGCTGGGTGTGCACGACGGCCTACTGGTGGCGTTTACCATTTACTACTGCACACCAATATGGTTTTACAGCCGGGTGTTCATGACCGAGTCGTATATCGCAACCGCCGTGGTGACTTCTTTCTGGTATCTTCAGCGCAACCGATTCTTTGCGGCTGGCTTGCTTGCCGGGGTTGCGTTCTGGTTCAAGGAGACGTCGCTGTTGCTCGTGATCCCCCTGGCGTTTCATGCCGTCCTCAGCGACCGCCGACGTGCTTCGCGGTTCCTTCTGGCGCTCTCGCTGTCCGCAGCCGCATGGCTGCTGAAGAATCGATTGCTGTACGGCAGTCTGCTCGTGACATTCCAACCGTTCCAGTATGGTGACGTGCTCGAGGGACTCACCGGCTTGATGATCGATCCACGAAACGGATTGCTGATTTTTGCGCCCGTTGTGCTGGTCGCGGGTGTGGGATGGCTTCACAGCAGCTGGTCCTCCCAATCGCCCCTTGCTGCATCACTGGTTGGATTTCTTCTCTACCTCCTGCTCGTCGCCTCCTGGACGGACTGGCGAGGCGGCTCAGGATATGGACCGCGACTCCTGGTTCCGGCAATCCCACTGGCCGCGGTGCCATTGTGCTCCCTTCTCGGACGCTACGAAGACAGCCATGTTCTGCGGGTTCTCATCGTGGGCGCTGGATCGCTTGGCTTTGCCGTCAACGGAATCGCGGCGACCCATCCCTGGTCCGTCTTCTGGAACCCGGACGTGATCTCGTCAATTCAGGAGCGACCACTTCAGTATGCTGTGGCAGGGATACTCGGAGTCCTCGCCTGCACTCAACTCCCACGGCTCGTGTCATCTGGCAGAGGGGGAGATCGAAGCTCCGACCCGGCATCAGCCTGATCGGACCCAGGCCAGGTGTCTACGATGAGATCTTCAGGAAGACGACGAGAGGGCGCGGCCAGTCCTGAGGACGGGTCGTGCTCCGGCTGCGATCACTCTGCCCGCAATTCGCAGCGTATCCATCACTGGCCGGTAATGACTGGTGGCGACGCCGTCGACGTAGCCGAGCCTGATCGGTGTCTCGACGATCGTCATGCCCTTCCGCCCCGAGACGACAACCATCTCGCTCTCGGCCGCGAACCCGTGAGACTCGTAGTCGACTTCAGTCAGAAAGCGCCGAGTGTAGAGCCGGAAACCCGATTGCGAATCGAGAACGCGAACGCCTGCAAACATCGAGATCGATCGTGCAGAGAAGCGGTTCGCAATGCGGCGCCTCCCCACCATCTCTTCGAAAAGGCCTGCACGACTTCCGATCACCAGATCTGCTGAGTGTTCCTTCCACGCGCGAACCAGCTTCGGAATTTCGGACGCCAGATGCTGTCCGTCCGCATCCATCGTCACCACCGCCTCGGCCTTGTCGCGCAGAGCCAGCTCGAAACCGGTGCGCAGTGCCTCGCCTTTGCCGCGGTTGACTTCATGCCGCAGGACCCGCACGCCTGCCTCCTGGGCCACTAGCGATGTGCCGTCCGTCGAACCGTCATCGACGACGATGAGAGCTTCCTTCCAGGCTGGATCGGCCGCCAGACAATCCGCGATCACTCCGGGAAGAGTCGACTCTGCGTTGAGAGCAGGAATGACCACCCTCACGAGAGAATGTTCGATCCGCCCACCTGGCGATAGCTCGTTCACGCCGATCTCTCCTTCGCGAAAACCGTGCAGATTACACCACCTCCGGCCGAAAGAGAGCTTACCAGCGCATACCGGATCTCCCGCTCTTCGTGACGCGTGGAGATCGGGAGGTTGTCTTCAGTCTCCGCCTCAAGTGAATCCCGCGCTCGCATAAGTCTCTCCATGGCGGAGCGAAAGGAGCGCGGCTGCCAACTGCAGCCCACCGCCGGCGGCGTACTCACCAAACAGACCCTTCGTCGCGACGACCGGAGGACAGGACCGGCCGAACAATGAGAGCAAGGCTGCAGCTTCCAGTGCATCACACTTGCGGTTCCCGTTCGCCGAGGCGAAGACGACGTCGATCTCGCCGGGAGCGATTCCGGCATCGGAGATTGCTCTCCGCATGACCTGTGCGACGGTCTCCGTCCCATGCCCCCAATCGGACAGACCTGCGGTGAGATCCGTTCCCTGAGCGAATCCCGCGATCCATCCGTACACCGGCAGACTTCCGGGATCGCCAGCGAGGAGCATCATCGCTCCCCCTTCCCCCAGCACGAGCCCGTTCCGCTTCGCGTCGAACGGCCTCGCCATCTCGGGCTGGCCGCCGCTCTCGTGTGCGAGAGCACCGATCCGATCATAGATGCCGTAGGTGATCTCGTTGATCTCGTCGACGCCGCCGGCAAGAGCGAGGGCCGCGCTTCCCTTCGCGATCTGCATTGCAGCAGCGGTCATCGCCGTCATCGCTGAGCCTTCGCGCTGGGTGAAAGTCAGATTGAAGCCACGCAAACCGAAATGGATGGCGATGTGGCTTCCCGGCGCATTCGCAACCGACTCGGCAAAGAGCTGCGGCGGAGCGAGAGCAGGGCCCTTCTCCCGGTACTCGTCGAGATACTTCACCGACGTCTCGACGGGGCCGAACATCGTTCCGATGGCGACGCCACCGCTCTCCCAGCCGGGGAACGTCGAATCAGCTCCCGCGTCGGAGATGGCCATCTGCGCGCTCGCGACGCCAAATCGCGAGAGCTGGTTCATCCGGCGCATCTTGCCCGCCGAAATGAACTCCTTCGGGGAGAAAGTGGTCACGAACGCTCCGGTCTTCGAAGCAAACTCGGACGTGTCGAAGCGATCGATCGTTGTGGCGAGCGTCTTTCCGTCACGAAGCACCGTCCGGAGTGCGTCGATGCCGATTGCGCCGGGCCCGATCACACCGAGCCCGCACACTGCTATCCGCGCATCACTCGCCATCCGAGCCCGCCCGGCAGATCAGCAGCGAAACGTTGCTGCCGCCAAACCCGAAGGTGTTTGAGATCGCACGATTCATCTTCATTTTCCGCGGAGCGTTCCGGATCAGATCGAGCTGCGATCCCTCCTCGGGATTCTCGAGCCGAAGCGTGGGAGGTGCGCTCTGATTGAGCAGAGCCAGGACCGTGACCACGGCCTCGAGCCCCCCAGCCGCACCGAGCGTGTGACCGAAGTACGACTTCGACGAAGAGACCGGAACATTCTCGCCGACCGTCGTCCGGATTGCCAGGCTCTCGGCCGGATCATTGAGCGGTGTTCCGGTTCCGTGGGCGTTGACGTAGTCGACAGGTGCTGCAATCGACCCCTCGTCGATCGCCATCTGCATCGCCCGGGCAGCTCCGCTGCCGTCTTCGATCGGTGCAGTCGGGTGGTGCGCGTCGCACGACGCACCATACCCGGCCAGTTCCGCGAGGATCGTTGCACCTCGCGAGACGGCATCGTCCCATCGCTCGAGCACGAGGTATCCCGCACCTTCACCCAGGGTAATTCCCTTGCGCTCCCGGTCGAACGGACGGCACTTGTCCGGATCGACGGCCTGAAGGACATTGAAGCCACTGTAGGTGAGGCGGCACAGGGCATCGGTTCCACCGGCAATGGCGGCATCGACACGTCCGGAGCGGAGGAGGTCGGCAGCCAGTCCGATCGCGGCGCCTCCTGATGCACAGGCGGTCGCGTTCGAGAGGAGCCCTCCGCCACATCCGAGCGTCCGGGCCACGGCATCGGAGGGTCCGGAGGTGGGCTGCTGGAGGACCGTGGAAACCGAGACTTTTGCATGTCCATGGTCCCGCCTCCTGAAGAAGTAATCCTCTCCTTCGAGCAAACCACCAGTCGAGGTGCCGCTCGAGACGACTGCATTGTTGCGCAACAGCGGACGTTCTGCGCGATTCGCCTGCGCGAGAGCTTCCCCCGCCGCGATGATCGCAAAGCGGTCGGACCGCGAAAGACGCCTCAACTGACGTTGACCGATACCGGCGACTGCGACGATGTCCTCAGGGATCTCGGCGGCCAGTCTCGTCGGGAAGGTGTCGTCGGGAAAGCGGCTCATCGGCACGATCCCGTCGCGCATCTGTTCGAGCGATTCCCACACTTCTTCTGCATTTCTACCGATCGAGCAGAAGATGCCGATACCGGTGATGGCGACGCGTGTGTTTTTGTCGGCTACTCTCATGACTCAGTTCCCGCCTCCAAGATAGAACCTTCCGGAGGCGATCAGACGTTCCCCGATCCAGGCCTGGCTATCAAATCGGTAGAGGGAACCGAGCTCGGCCTCGAGTCTGGTCTCGATCACGATCACGTCTCCGGGTGAGGGTAGCTGTTCGATCGAGAAGCGTTCGATTCCTGCGAGGCTGCCCCGCTGCCCCTGGCGGAAAACTACGATCCCGGCCACCTGCGCCATCGCTTCGACCAGCATCAGCTCGGGGGAGTGTCCGGGCAGCGCATCGTTGGCGGTCACCATGCGGGAGCCGCGAGCAGTGCTCTCGTCGACGAGCTCAGCCGAGGAAGCTGATCGGAACGGGATCTGGTGCGGCAGGGATTGCAGCCAGTTGTTCAACCGGCATTGGCCTCAGACGTTCGCTGCTGAACGAACTCGGCAAGAGACGATATCGAGCGGAAGTACTCGCGCGCCGAAGACTCGTTACGAACCTTGATGCCGAATTCCGACTCGAGCATCACGACAATCTCGAGAGCATCGATCGAATCGAGACCGAGACCATCGCCGAAGAGCGCCTCGTCATCGCCGATGTCTTCGGGAGACATATCGTCGAAATTCAGGCGATCAATCAGCAACTCCTTGAGCCGCGTTCTCAGTTCAGTCTGTTCAGACAACATTTACCTCCGGTACCCGTTCGGTCCCCACCGGGCGTAGTCTATCCCACACGACGCCCGAAACCATCAGATTGAAGTACCCGTCGCCCCACGATCCGGGAGAACCGTGCATGGCCGCAGAGAGCGACCTCAGCATCGGGTACCACTCTGCTTCATAACGTTTCAGCCGGTTCTTACTTCCATCAGGAGCTTCCGCGCAGACTTCACACAATTCCGAACGCCCTCCCACAGAAAAGCGGGTTCGCAGAAACGACTTCGGGAGGCGAAAGAAGCCGGGCGCTTGAACGGGTGAATACTCCACACCATAATCTGTTCCAGTGACCCGTATGGCCGCAGCCACTGAAACTGGAACAGAGTCCGCGATCTTCCGGATTTTCGAGCAGATGGCGGCAAAAGATCCCGATGCCGTTGCAGTTTACGAAAACGGGAAGCCGCTCACCCGAGGCGAGCTCGTCGATCGAACGTTCGAGACGGCCGCCATTCTGCGCAATCACGGGATCGAGTCCGGCGAGACCATCGCCGTACAGATGCGGAACTCGTCGTCTCTCCTGACGACGATCGCAGCGGCGCTTCATCTTCGCACCCCGATCCTCCCGATCGACCGCGACGCCCGACAGAACGAGTCGCATAGCATTCTCGAGCAGTTCTCCGCCCGTGCGCTGATCCGAACAGACGACACGGGCGAGATTACCGTCGAGCTCTCGAGCCGAAGCACGGCGAAGAGCAATGGCTCCGACACCGCTCTGATCAAGCTCACGTCCGGTTCGACGGGACGTCCACGCGGTGTTCTGACGACCGAGGAGAATCTGATCGCCGACTGCCGGAACATCTGTGAGACGATGGGAATCACGCCGGATGACATCAACCTGGGCGCGATTCCTTTCTCACACTCCTACGGCTTTTCCAATCTCGTGACGCCTCTCCTCCTCCAGGGAACGCGCATCGTCGTCTCCAACGACTATATGCCCGTCCCCCTCCTCGAGCTGTGCAACGAGTACGAGGTGAGTTTCCTCCCCGGCATCCCGATGATGTACGACCACCTGTCGCGGATGCCATACGAGGACGGCAGGTTCGAGACCGTGAGGCGCTTCATCTCCGCCGGCGCACCACTCCCTCCGACTGTTGCGCGAGCGTTCCGGGAGCGCCACGGGAGCGAGATCCAGACGTTCTACGGCTGCAGCGAGTGCGGCGGAATCGCATTCGATCGCACCGGAGGAGCTGCCGAACGGGGAACAGTCGGGGAGCCGATGGAGAACGTGGAGATCCGGATCGACGCGGAGCGAAGACTCGTGATCACCGGGGCTGCGGTTGCGCGCGGGTACACGAACGCGACGGCCGAGGAAGCCTCGCGGTTTTCCCGCGATGCATTCAAGGCTGATGATCTCGCTGAGCTCACGCCGGCCGGAGAGATCAGGATCACAGGCCGGTCGAGTGCGCTCATCAACATCGCCGGCAAGAAGGTCAACCCGCGTGAGGTGGAGATCGCGATCCAGTCGATCGAGGGAGTCCGTCAGGTCGCAGTTGTTGGCTCACCCGCCGGGGCCCGGGGCGAGCTCGTCATGGCGGTGGTCGTCGCGGACGCCGGGGTGACGCGCCAGTTGATCCGGCAGCGTTGTCAGCAGATCCTCTCCGCGCACAAGGTGCCGCGGGTCATCAAGCTGGTCGACGAGATTCCGGTCGACGAGCGTGGGAAGATCAGGAAGTCCAGCCTGGTCTGATGACCCGTCGATACGCGGAGCCGGGGACGGCTCCGCGACATCGGGCGGGGACGCCCGACCCCCACGACGGCATCAGGTCCATTCGATCTCGTAGGTGCAGGCCTTGTCGCCGGCGGGGCGGCAGGTGACCTCCCGCACAGCGATCGCCTTGTCGCCGTGCAGCGACACGACCTGCTCGTAGTATCCGAGGGCGCTCTCGCAGAAGATCGGGCTGAAGCAGACGTAGTTGCCGTGGACCATCTGAACCTTCCGCTCGCCGAGATCCTTGAACTCCATGGTCCCGAAGTCCTGGAACTGGGAGTGCAGAAGGGTCGAGCGCTCGAAGAATTCGTGAAGCGTGCTGCGCTTGAATAGCTTGTACGTCGTGCTCAGACCGCTCTTCGCCGAGTAGCTGCCGAGCACACGCACGAACTCCGGCTTTCCTTCTCCCCACTGCTGAATGATCGCCCGGTCGAGCTCGATCAAAGCTGAGAACGGATACCAGACGCTTGCCAGTGGTGACTCCGCATGGGTGCGCGACTCATCCGAGAGTGAGTCGAGAATCTGCCGCACCCCCGGTTCGCCGTACTGCTCACGGATCCAGCTGATGTGACCGCGCAGCATCACGCCCTTGATCTTTCCACCTTCGAGACGCTCCTCGGTGCGCGGTCTGGGTGGTCCTTCAATGATGGTATTCATAAGCTGAGACCTCCACACGAGCATCATATGACACCGGAGCGCTGGCGTATCCCGCTCCGCGGGATCACCGGCGTCGTGGGGACTTTCAAGCCCTCACTGCGAGTCAGTATGAAGCAGCTGTCAACCCGCAATCGAGGCCCCGAACATGGCTGGGACGGAAGCACGGTTGACATCTGTCACGTGACGCATTACATTTAGGCAAGTGATCATAAGCTTCGCGGATGAGCACACCGCACAGCTGTTCGCGAGCGGGCGTTCAAAACGCCTTCCGCCGGATATTCTTCGGCGAGCGAGGATGAAGCTCGAGTACGTCGACCTGGCGGGGACCCTGAGCGATCTGAAGGTGCCGCCGGGGAACCGGCTCCACAAGCTTGGGGCAGATCGCGGAGGCCAGTACTCGATAGCGATCAACGACCAGTGGCGTATCTGTTTTCGGTTCGTCGACGGCGACGCATACGAGGTCGAAGTCACCGACTACCACTAAGGAGAGGCAAGAACCGTGAGTATTCCGAACAATCGAAAGAAGAGGATACGACCGATTCATCCGGGCGAGATGCTTCGCGAAGACTTCCTGCCCGACTACGGTTTGTCCGTTTCGAAACTAGCTGAGGCGTTGAGTGTCTCCCGTCAGACGGTGAACGAGCTGCTTCGCGAGCGCCGATCGCTGAGTCCGGAGATGGCACTACGGCTTGCGCGTCTCTTTGGTAACTCCCCGGAGTTCTGGCTCAATGCACAACGAGCGGTAGATCTGTGGGATGCGGACCGTGAGATCGGCCGCGAGGTTCAGCGCATCCAACCTCTGGCCATCTCCTGACAACGTCGAATTGGCCCAGGCACCGGCTCGGCGTTGCGCTCGTCTCTGACGCGATGAATACCGGCGTCCCCGCCGGCATTCTCCCCTCTCCCGCTTTTACAACAACGAGATCCTTCGCCGCTCTGAAAATAGCCGGTTGTCATCCTGAGCCGCCGGATCCCGCGAAGCGGGAGGAGGACGGTCGAAGGATCGCGTGGAGTCATACTCGCCCGAAGTTCGGTCGAGTCATGCCGTACGCGATCCTTCGCTGCGCTCAGGATGACGGCACGTCAGCGTTCCGGGAGCATCCTCAGGCGGAGGGCGTCGAGCTCTGCTTTGATCCAGATCCAGAGGCCCTTCGCGATCATGCGGAACGGGGCGAAACGGAGATCGAAGTAAAGGTTGGTTCTGCGGCCGTTGTTGCGGCGTCCCCCCTCACCTTTCTCACGCCGCAGCGTTGCGATCTTCTGGAACCGGCGATTCGTACAGCCGCATCATGTGATAGCTGAGAAAGCCGGCTTCGGTCCGAGGACCGGCGTCCACTGGAACCTGCCGAAGAACTTGTAAGCCGGGATCACGACGAACACATAGTACTGACCCGTCTCGATCATCACGGCGGCGCTGACCAGATCCATCTCGTCCATGAAGAGGTACTTGTTCCGGTAGGCGCTCTCGAAGAACCGATCGTACGACCGCAGGAAAATCTCATTGTGCTCGTCGATCCGCTTCTCGACCGGCTTCGAATCCAGCTCGAGCCGGATGATCTCGGTCGTCGCTTCGATCGAGAAGGCAGCATGATCGAGGCCGGGCGAGTAGTACGGATCGATGAACACGGCCGCATCTCCGACCAGGGCCCATCCCTCACCCATGTACTGGTCCGTCCGGTAGGCCAGCTCCGAGAAGGAGCGGAGATCCTCACGCCGCATCTCTGCGCCCTCGAGGAGCTCGGCGAGTGCACGATTCGCTCTCAGAAAGTCCTCATACGCAGCCGCACGATCACGCGACCCGTGCAGGTTCATCAGCTTGCTGTCGAAGACCACGCCGATCGAGGTCTCACCATTCCGGAGCGGGATCACCCAGATCCAGTGACCGTAGCCCATGTAGTGATTCGTGCTGAGGCGGCGTGCGCTGACGTTCTTCCGCGAGAACTCTACGGGCCCGCGTGCAGCGATGTCATCGATGTGCCGCACCCCGCGCCATCTCGCCCATGTCGAGGCGATCGGATGGTTCTCGTTCTTCTTGATCAGCCCCAGCTTTCGGCCGAGCCAGCTCGTCCGGCCAGTCGCATCGATCACCCATCGGCAGCGGACTGTTCGCGTTTCCCCGTCCGACTCGAACGTGACGCGGTGGTCGAACGATCCGAGCTCCACGTCGGTCACACGACCCGGCCGAACGACCTCGGCCCCTTCCCGGGCAGCCGTCTCGAGCAGGTACTCATCGAGCACGTCCCGGCGCAACTGGAACGACGGAACCGGGCTGCGGACCTGACCGCCGGTCTCGCTCGCATCGAGGTGACCCGTCACCTCGTCGTTGTGAAACCAGTAGCGCAGTCCTTCTTTCGGGAGATGCTCGAGCTCCAGATGATGCCAGATCGCGAGCCGCCGCACCATGAACATGGCGGACATCTCGGTGGTCGCCTCCCCTACCTTCTCGTCGAACTCCGGCTGCTTCTCGATCACGAGAACGCGAGTGCCGGGGCGGTCACGTCGCAGCAGGATCGCCGATGAGGCGCCACTGAACGCGCCACCGACGATGACGACGTCGAAATCGAAAGAATCCTTCTCGGAGGAGGTCATGACGTTGGTTCAGCGTAACCGCGAACCCGCGGTCCGTCATCCCGCCGCGCTCGTGTCCGTCTGATGCGAGTGCTCGCTGTCTACCTCGGGAGTGCCCCAGCGCTCGAGAAGAATGACGGCGACGAGCCCGGCAATCCCGAGCACGATCGCCATGCCGACCTCACCATTGAACCCGCCGCCGGTGAACAGTTGCGGCAGCACATTCTCCTGGACCGTCGGAAGCCGTTCGCCATGCCGTCCGATGATCCACTCCACATCGACTTTCCAGGGCCAGATTTTACGGAGGCTTCCCAGCATGAGTCCCGTGAGCAGCGCGATCGTCAGGTCGTGAAACTTCTGGAAGAGCCAGCCGAGGAGTTGGGCGAACGACACGATTCCGAATGCGGCGCCCGCCACCACGAGGGCGATCACCGAAAGATTTCGATCATTGACGGCGCCGAGCACATACTCGTATTTCCCGAGGATCAGTAGAACAAACGCGCCGGAGATGCCGGGCAGAATCATCGCGCAGATTGCGAGAGCCCCGCTGAAGAGAAGAAACCACCATGTCTCCGGTGTCTGGAGCGGCACCATCCCGACGACGAAGTACGCAGCGACCGTTCCGCCGACGAGCGCCACGACCGTCGAGAACGTCCATCGCCGGGCGCGCCGCGCCACGACAAATACCGACGCGAGGACAAGACCGAAGAAGAAACTCCACACGATGATGGGCTGACTCTCCAGAAGCCATTCGAGCAGCTTTGCCATCGACAGAATCGCGAGGATGATGCCCGTGCCCACGGAAAGAAGAAACTTCAGATTGATCGCCTCGAGAGCTTCGCCGATCCTACCCCGCGACAGCGGCCGCAGAAAGACCGGTCGAGCCACGTTTCGAATCGATTGAATCAACTCTTCGTAGATCCCGAGGATGAAGGCCATCGTTCCGCCCGAGACGCCGGGCACCACGTCGGCGCACCCCATGAGGAATCCGCGGACGCTCAGTCCGAGATACTGCAGGATTGAGCGCGACGGCTTTTCGTCAGACGGTCCGGTGGAGCCCTCGCTCAAGCGGCCGCTCCGTGGCACTTCTTGTACTTCTTTCCAGAGCCGCAGGGACACGGGTCGTTGCGTCCCACCTTCTCTCCGCTTCGCTTGACCGGCGCCGCCGCTTCCTTTGCAGGAGCCGAGTACGAGTAGTTCTTCGGCGGAGCTGCCACACGCCGTCTCTGCTGAGGCTCGGTTGAGAGCTCGGCCTTCCAGACGAACTGGACCACCCGGTCCTGGATGCGCTCCATCATCCGGCTGAACAGCTCGAACGATTCCTTCTTGTACTCAGTCAGCGGATCACGCTGACCGTAGCCGCGAAGACCGATACCCTCCTTGAGGTGATCGAGCATCAGCAGGTGGTCCTTCCACTGCTGATCGATGACCTGGAGCAGAAGGTAGCGAGCGTGCAGCGCCATGGTCTCGGCGCCGAGTACTTCTTCCTTCTGTTCATACTTTGCCTTGACTGCTTCCCATATTGCGTCGCGAACCTGGATGCGCTCGATCTCATGCGGATCGACGCCGATCGTCTCGAGGTTCAGGGAAAAGTAGTTGAACAGCTCGACATCGAGCTCCTCGAGGTTCCACTCGGAGTCACGCTTTTCCTGCTCGGGGAGGTGCGTATCCACGAGAAAGTCGACGATCTCCTCGGCGGCATCGAGGAGATACGATCGTCCCTCGCGGCCGTGAAGAATATCCTTGCGCAGCGAGTAGATCGCCTCCCGCTGCTTGTTCATCACATCGTCGTACTCGAGCAGATGCTTCCGCATCTCGAAGTTGCGCCCTTCGACCTGCTTCTGTGCGCGCTCGATCGACCGGCTGACCATTCGATGCTCGATCGGAACACCCTCTTCCAGCCCGAATCGCTCCATCATCATCGCGACCTTGTCGGCGATGAAGATCCGCATCAGATCGTCTTCGAGCGAGAGGTAGAAGCGGGAAGCGCCCGGGTCACCCTGCCGTCCCGACCGCCCGCGAAGCTGGTTGTCGATGCGACGCGACTCGTGACGCTCCGTGCCGATGATGTAGAGGCCTCCGGCATCGAGAACGTCCTGGTGATCTTTCTTCCAGCTCGAGTAGACCTCTTCTTCGATCGTCTTGCGCTGTGCCGGATCCTCGACGTCCTTCATCCGCCCCTGGGCAGTGAACTCGGGATTGCCACCGAGGATGATGTCCGTCCCGCGACCCGCCATGTTCGTCGCGATCGTCACCGCACCCTTGCGCCCCGCCTGGGCGACGATTTCGGATTCACGCTCGTGCTGCTTCGCGTTGAGAACGACGTGAGGGATGCCCTTCTTCTTGAGCGACGCCGCCAGCCTCTCGGACTTCTCGATCGAGACCGTACCGACGAGACACGGCTGGCCCTCGTCGTGCCTCTCCCGGATGTCCTCGACGATCGCCTCGAACTTCTCACGCTCCGACTTGTAGATCAGATCTCCTCGGTCATCCCTGATCATCGGCTTGTTGGTCGGGATGACGTTGACGTCGAGACTGTAGATCTTGTGGAACTCCGGAGCTTCCGTATCGGCGGTTCCGGTCATGCCGGAGAGCTTCGAGTACATGCGGAAGAGGTTCTGGAAGGTGATCGTGGCGAGAGTCTGATTCTCGGCCGCGATCTTGACTCCCTCCTTCGCCTCGACGGCCTGGTGCAATCCGTCCGACCAGCGCCGACCGGGCATCAGCCGGCCGGTGAACTCGTCGACGATCAGAACCTCACCGTCCTTGACGACATACTCGACGTCCCTCTTGTAGAGGGTGTGCGCCCGAAGCCCCTGGTTGACCGCGTGGAGGGTCTCCATCATCTCCGGGTCGTAGAGGTTCTCGACTCCGAGCAGTTGCTCGGCATGGGCGACGCCTTCCTCGGTCAGAACGGCAGTCTGCTGTTTTTCATCGATCTGGTAGTCAGTCTCGGCGATCAGCTTCGGGATGATCCGATCCACCGTGTAGTACTTGTCGACCGAGAGCTCCGACGGACCGGAAATGATGAGCGGCGTCCTGGCCTCGTCGATCAGGATCGAGTCGACCTCATCGATGATCGCGTAGTTGTGCCCCCTCTGCACCATCGACGCGGCATCGAACTTCATGTTGTCGCGGAGGTAGTCGAAGCCGAACTCGTTGTTCGTTCCGTAGGTGATGTCCGAGCCGTATGCTTCCTGCCGCTCCCTGTCCCCCATGGAGTTCTGAATGATTCCGACGCTGAGTCCGAGGAATTGGTAGACGCGGCCCATCCATTCGGCGTCACGGCGGGCGAGATAATCGTTGACGGTGACGACGTGAACGCCGAGCCCGCTGAGTGCGTTGAGGTAGACCGCGAGGGTTGCAACCAGAGTCTTACCTTCACCGGTCTTCATCTCCGCGATGCGGCCGCGGTGCAGCACCATGCCGCCCATCAACTGAACGTCATAGTGCCGCATCTTCAGAACGCGCTTCGCCGCCTCCCGGCACACGGCAAAAGCTTCTGGAAGGAGATCATCGAGAGCTTCGGCGAGAGCGACGCGGGCCTCTTTGGCTCGATCGACGTCGTTGACCTGCTCGGCCTCGCGTACGGGGTCGGCGAACGGCTTGAGCCGCTCCCTGAACTCCGCCGTCTTCGCGGTCAGCTGCTCGTTCGAGAGCTGCGCCATCGATTCTTCCAGCGCGTTGATCTCCGAGACGAGAGGCAGCATTCGTTTGACGTCTCGATCGTGCTGAGAGCCAAAAATCGAGGTGAGTAGCTTTTCGATCATTGAGAATCACTCCAACTGAGTTCGGGCACACCGGCAGGCCACCCGCGGTTCGTGGTCGACTTCGTGAAACGGGATCAGGCTGCCGAACAATCCCGGAGGGAGATTCCGGAACGATGAACGATAAACGATGCACGATGAATGCTGGATGCTGATGCTGAATGCTGAATGCTGAATGCTGAATGCTGTGGACAAGGCTGTCATTCCGAGCGCAGCGAGGAATCTCGCTGTTTCCCCACCATAGATTCCTCTTCGCTGCGCTCGTCGGAATGACGGGAAGAAGGAATGTGCGAGGGGGAACTGAGCGGTAGACCCTCCGGCAGGCAGAGAACGAATCCTTTAAACTCTCCAAATGGCACTCAATGTCGGACTTCCAGAGATCCTCATGTTCATGATTCTCCCCCTCATCGCGCTCGGGATCGGGGCGTTGTGTTGGGTGTGGATGAGGCGTTCCCGCGCATCGCAGACGCGAGTCGAGGAGAAGAATGACCGGATCATCCGCCTCCTGGAGGAGCAGAACGAACTGCTGCGTCGGTACCTCGATGAGAAGGCGTAAGCATTGTCATCCAGCGAAGCGAAGGATCGCGTACGGCATGACTCGAACTGAATTCGGTCGAGTATGATCCACGCGATCCTTCGCTTCGCTCAGGATGACAGTTCAGCACTCCGCGTCACCCAACCATGACCCATTCCGTCGACGATCTTCGCACCGAGCTCAAGCGCCTGGGATACCTCTCCCACGGGCTCGAGCGATGGTTCGCGCGCGACCCCTGGCGTTCAGGTACGTTCTGGGCCGAGCTGCTCATGGTTGCTTCGAAGGCTTCACTCGTCATCGGCTTCTTCGCCGCGGCGGCAGGGACCTCCGTCATGATCAGCCGCAATGCCGGTCTGCCGCCTCTCGAATCCATCACGATTTTCGGCCTCTATTTCTCGGCTGCGTTTCTTCTCGGCCTCGCACTTCACTTCGTCGTGGCTTTCGGCCTGAAGGCGAAGCCCGGTTTCGGGATCGAGAACCCGCGCCGGCTCATGGTGATCGCGATGGGCCTCTCGGGAACGATCGCCCTCGCGCTCGTCGCCTGGTGGACCGCCTTCCCGACCGAACCCGCGATGAGCGAAGTCCTGACCTTCCTTGCACTTCTGCTCATCTGCTTCCTTGTCTCTTCGATCGTCATCTCTGCCGCTCTTCTCTCCTTTTCAATCCACGAGACCCACGAGATCCCGACGATCCACCGGCGCTCCAGAACGGTGCCTCTCCTGATTGGCGTGCTGCTTCTCGCGGTGATCATGGGACAGGTTTTTCGCAGCAACAGGCCCCAGCAGGAGGTCGCAGCGCAACAGGTCGTCGTGCGGCCGAGCGACTCGAGAATCGCGTTTATCGCCGTCGATGGCCTGACACCAGAGCTCTTCGAGCTGCGTCCCGAGCTTCAGCACGATTTTCGGAAGGTCACTGTCGCTCCGGAGCCGGAGGGAAGCTCCGCACCGGAGGTCTGGGCGACGATCGGCACTGGCACGCCGCCACCACTCCACCGCGTCCGGTCCGTCGAAGGGGTGCGGCTTGCGGGACGGGAGCGTGTCATGCAAAGCCTCTCCCCGCTCGACTATCCACTTCGTCTCGTTGCACCCGCGATCGGGATTGCAGAACGGCAGCCACTCCCCCCCTCAGTCAGGGACCGGCACTACGTCTGGGAGATCCTCGCCGAGCGAGGGATTCCGTCTCTCGCCATCAACTGGTGGACGAGTGAGGATCGCGCCGGGGGAGCACTGATGTCTGTAAGCCAGGAGAGCATCTTCCGCCGCGCTGCCTCAGAAGGCATCGATCCCGTCGGACTCGCCATCCGCGTCGACGCGACCGCCATCGAGACGCTGGAGTCGGCAGCGACGGATCGCGATTTCCGCTTTCTCACCATCTACCTGCCTGCTCTGGACGTCATCACGAACCGGATCTCGAGCACGGAACGAGAGCGGCTTGCGGCGACGATCCAGGCGCTCGATCAGATCACGATGCTGGTTCGGCACCTCGGAGAGAGTGGATGGAATGTCGTTCTCGTTGGGACAGCGGGAGACTCCGAAGGGAAGTCGGTCATCGCAACCAATCTCGATCTCGCATCTAATGATCTCAGGCTCGACGACATCGCTCCTACACTCCTCGCGCTGTACGGTTTCCCTGCCTCGACCGAGATGACAGGTGAGCCTCTCGCCCCAGCCGCCGAACGGATCAGCAGCTACGGCTCACGGGAGTCACGCGAAACCACCCCGGTGAGCGACGACTACTACGAGAACCTGAAATCCCTCGGATACATCCAGTAACAGACTTGTCATCCTGAGCGCAGCGAAGGATCGCGTACGTCCTGACTGTCGCGTATTTTCGTCCTCAGAGTCGGGCCGTTCGCGATCCTTCGACCGTCCTCCGCTGCGCTCCGGCGGCTCAGGATGACAGATGGTCCCGTCAGGGGCATCTCCGGCAAATCATCCTTCGACCGGAGTGGGAGGCGCCGAGACTTTTCCTCCCCGTTTCATCCCCAGCTTCCGTCCGAGCTTCTTCCACACCGGGGCGCTCGCCCAATCGTCGAAGATGCTGTAGGCGACGGGCGTACCGAGGAGCGTGAGCATCAGAGCCATGGTCTGTCCACCCATGATGGTCGAAGCGATCGCCCGGTTTGTTCCCGCACCAGTGCCGCTCGAGACAACCAGCGGAATCATACCGGCCACGAATGCGAGAGTGGTCATGAGGATCGGACGCAGACGATCGCGGTTCGCGATCAGAATCGCCTCGAGCCGGTCATGCCCCGCCGCTCTCATCTGGTTGGTGTGGTCGATCTGTAGAATCGCGTTCTTCTTGACGATTCCGAACAGAACCAGGATTCCGAGCATGGAGAAAATATTGATCGACTGATTGAGCACGACGATCGACAGAAGAGCGAACGGAACCGTCATCGGCAGCGAGAGCAGAATCGTCACCGGATGGATCCAGCTCTCGAACTGCGCTGCGAGAATCAGGTACATGAAGATGATCGACAGCACGAACGCGAGCAGGAAGTTCACCATCGCTTTCCCCTGCTCCCTCGACCGTCCGGTAAATCCGGACGAGTATTCTGCCGGCATGTTCAACTCCGCGGCGGCTTTCTCGAGCTCATCCATGACCGTCTGCGCCGAGTATCCAGGCAGCATGTTGGCCATCACGATCACCTGGCGGCGGCGGTTGATGCGGTTGATCACCGACGGTCCCGTGCCCTCGTCCATGGTGACCACGTCGCCGAGCCGCACCGTCCCCAGTGTCGCCGAGGGCACCTCCATCTGAGCGATTGAAGACGCGTCACTCCGCTCGGTCTTGTCGGCGCGTACGTGAACCTCGTACTCCTCGCCTCCCTCGTAGTAGCTCGTAGCCTGCTGCCCGCCCACCATCACGTTGAGCGTCGTCGCCAGATCCCTGACGCCCACGCCCAGCTCGGCGGCCTTCTCACGGTCGATCCGGATTCCCAGCTCCGGCTTTCCGACCACGTAGTTGGTGTCGAGATCGGTGACGCCCGGCATATCGCGGATCTTGTCCATCAGTGTCTGCGCATACGTATCGAGCTGGTCGAGATCAGGACCGCCGAGCCAGTACATGATCTCGGCGTCGACGCCGCCACCGAACTCGTTGATCGGGGCAACCTGAACTCGCAGATCGAGCTGGTCATACTGCGGAAGAATCTCCTCACGGACCCTCTGCTGCACGTCGAACTGGTCCGCATCACGATCTCCCGGAGGGGAAAGCTTGACGTAGATGGTTCCGAGGTTCCGAGTCTGCTGGAGGTCGTCACCGATGGTGAGAACGGTCGTCTCGACCTCCGGATACTTCTGCACCTGCCGGTCGATCGACTGCAGCACCCGCTGCGTCGCGTCGAGACTCGCTCCCTCCGGCACGCGGACCGTGATTCCGAACTGTCCCTCGTCATCCGTCGGCAGGAAGTTCTTGTTGGCCACCATGAAAAGCGGGATGGTGGAGAGGAAGACGACCACCATCACCAGGACGATCACCCATCGGTGCGCCATCGACCATCGCAGCATCTTCATGTAGAAGCCCTCGATCGCCGAATAGAAGCCGGTCGACTTCGAGCTCTGATCAGCCGCCGTGTCCTTCTGCGTGAGCCATCGCGACGAGAGCATCGGCGTGAGGGTGAATGCCACGAGCAGTGACACTGCGATCGCGAACGCCATCGTCACACCGAAGGAGTTCATGAACCGGCCGACGATTCCGCCCATGAAGGCGACCGGGAGGAACACCGCGATCAGCGAAAGACTCGTCGCCAGAACGGCCAGACCGACTTCCTTCGTACCGCTGACGGCCGCCTGCATCGGCGTCAGATTCTTCTCTTCCATGTGCCGGAAGACGTTTTCCAGCACGACGACCGCGTCGTCGATGACGATTCCCACGGCCAGCGTCAATGCCAATAGCGTCAGAACGTTCAGCGTGAAGCCCATGAACGCCATCGCGCCGAATGTGGCCACCAGAGAGCTCGGAATCGCGATGGCGGCAATCAGCGTCGGGCGGAAGCGCCTCAGGAACAGCCAGACAATGAACGCCGCGAAGATCGAACCCAGAATCAGATGCTCCTTCACCGCGTCGAGAGCTGCAATGATGAACTCCGACTGGTCCCGGACGATCTCCATCTTCCAGCCCTCGGGAAGCTGGGGCCGCAGCTCCTCGACCCGCTGCTTCACCGCTTCGATCACGGCGACCGTGTTCTCTCCTGACTGCTTCCGCATCATCAGCACGACGGCCGGCTTTCCGTCGACGGTCGCCACAGATTCTGCTTCGGCAACACTGTCGTCGATCCGCGCGACATCACGGACACGGATCGTCTCTCCACCGCGCACTGCAATGGGAAGGGATGCGAAATCCTTCGGCTCGTCGACACGCCCGTACGTCCGAAGCGTCAGCTCCCGTACACCGCTCTCGACGCGCCCTCCCGGTACCTGGACGTTCTGTGTTCTCAGAGCGTTGACCAGATCAGCGGAAGTGAGTCCCAGACTGGCGAGCTTGTCGACGTCGGCCACGACGTTGATCTGCCGCGGACGCGAACCCACGATGACGACCTGACCGACTCCATTGACAGTCTCGAAGCGCCTGCGCAGAGTCTTGTCGGCGTACTCCGAGATCTGCCTCTCGGTGGCCGGTCCGGAGAGCGCAATCCCGATGACCGGTGCCGCATCCGATTCGATCTTCTGGATGATCGGAGGCTCGGCGTCGGCGGGGAGATCTCCAAGAATCGTGTTGATGCGATCACGGACTTCCTGCGCCGCGACATCCGCATCCTTCTCGAGGACGAACCCGATCTGCACGACCGACACGTTCTCCGACGAGGTCGACATCATCTCGTCGATGCCGCTGATCGTGTTGACCGCCTCTTCGATCTTGTCGGTGATTTCGGTTTCGACCTCTTCCGGGGCTGCGCCGGGAAGGACCGTGGAGACCGTAACCCAGGGGAATTCGATCTTCGGAAAGCGGTCGACGCCGAGCTGGAAGTACGAAAAACCTCCCACCACGACGAGCGCGAGAACGATCACCGTTGCGAAGACGGGACGCCGGACACAGATTTCAGCGAGTTTCTGCATTTGAATTTCCTTCTTCAGGATGACTAGCAATTTCCGATATAAACCACCGCCCTGTCATTCCGAGCGCGGCAAGGAATCCGGGTGGGGAAAATACGGCCGCAGCCCCCCACCGCCCAGATTCCTCAGCCGCGCCGGAGGCGCTCCTTCGGAATGACAGACGAGACACTCGCACGGTACCGCTCACTCGCCGCCGCTCGAGAGGTCGAGTCCCACCCGCGCAAACAATCCCGGACGCAGACGGTTGTCCGCATTGGCGAACTCCGCTTCCGCGAAAATGGTTCTCGACGACGGATCGACCACACCCCCAACCGTCCGGATCTCACCGATGAACTGTTCGCCCGGATACGGGTCGACGACTGCCACGACTTTCTGTCCCGGTACGATCCGGTTCAGGAGACGCTCCGGCACGGCAAATCTCAGGCGCAGAGGGGCCGTCTGGTTGACGACGAACGCGATACCCGCCTCTCCGAGGTGCTCGCCCGGATCGACGTGCCGCTCCGCGATGACGCCGGTCAATGGGGACCGGATCACGGCGTCGGAAAGCCTCTGCTTCGCTACGGCGAGAGCGGTCTCGGCAGACTGCCGCGAAGCAGTCGCCTGCTCCGCAGCGGCGAGAGTTCTGTCGTAGGTGGACTGAGGAATCGAGTCGTTCGCCCGAAGCCCCTTCTTTCTCTCGAGATCCCTACCCGCTTCGGCCTCGGCAGAACGGGCGCGAGCCAGATCTGCCTCGGCACGACGCAGCTCGAGCCCGAGATAATCGGTGTTGAGCGTGGCCAGAGGCTCACCCCTTCGTACGAGCTCGCCTTCGTCGGCATGGACCTGTGCGACGATTCCGGGAATCCTGGGAGCTACTGACGATTGCGAGGGGGACGCAAACTCTCCAGTCGTCTCGAATACGGAGTCCGCATGTTCGACCGGTGTTTCCGTGACCGCGTTCGGGGCGGCAATCTCCTCCGCAATCTCCCGTACGTCCTCCGGCATCGTAGCTTTTTCCGTGGTCTCGGCTGAGGTCGCATCGGCGTCATCCGAGCACGCTGCGACTCCCAGCATCGCGATGATCATCAGAATGTAGAGAAGTCGTTTCACTGAATTGCCTCCGGCATGAGTGCATTCTCGAGTGATCCGGCGGCATGCCACACGGCAAGTCTTGCCAGATCCAGATTTAGATTTGTGGTCACGACCGCACGTCTCGCTTCGGCGAGAGCGGTCTCTGAAGCTTCGAGATCGAGCGTCGTGGCTTCCTGCGCACGGTAGAGCTCGAACATCTGCTCGTACTCCGCCTGTGCCGAGTTCAGCTGCTCCCTGGCGAGAGCGAGGTTGGTCTTCGCTGATTCGAGATCGATCAACGACAGCTCCACTGTTTCGCGAACCGCACGTTCAGCCACTTCCAGTTGCAGCCTCGCCTGCCTCAGCTCTTCTTTCGCCATCTTCACCTGCGACGCAATATTGAAACTGTCGAAGATGGGAACACTGAAATTGAAGCTCAGAGAACCGTACTCCCCAGCCGGAAAGTCGGAAGCCTGAGCGACATAGCTCGCCTCGCTCGTGATCGTCGGAAGATACTTCCGCCGCTGCTTCGAAACTTCCAGCTCGTTGAATTCCACCATGAAGCGCGCGCGCTGTACGACCGGGTGTGCCGCAACCGCAGCGTCCACGAGCGTTTCCCGTTCAGGAAGCTCCGCGAGGTCGATCGTCGGACTGACCACATCCAGCGGCTCATCCATGGCGAGGTCGATCCGAAGCCTGCTCGCCGCACTCTCTCGTGCCTGGAGGGCGGAAGTCAGCCGTCGCTCCGCAGCCCGTATAGCGGTCTCGGCCCGCAGCACGTCCACGCGTGTGGTCTCCCCAGCCTCGTAGAAGGAGCGCGCCTGCTCGAGACGACGCTTTGCGAGAACGAGATTCTGCTCCTCGACGGAAAAGAGCGCCTGCCCCTCGACGACCCCCAGATAGTCGGCGGTCGTATCGAGAAGAAGACGTTCGCGCGAATTGCGCAGACCCTGCTCCGCGTCCTCGATCCCGAGACCGGCCTGTCGAATCGCCTTGAGCTCACGCCCGCCGGAGAAGATTGGCTGCGTGAGCTTCACCTCGGCGCGCCAGTCGTTGCGCGGAAGGATGGTCGCGGTCGCCTCACCCAGGTCGAACTCCACCGAGCGGTCATTGAAGGTCGACCGCGCGTCGAAACTGATCTGGGGCAGGATCGAAGAACGCAACTGCGAGCGCCGCGCCTCAGCGAAGTCCAGCTGGGACTCGGCAATCTTCAGCGTAGGATTCTCACCCATGGCCCTGTTCAAGGCTTCTCGCAGCGTGAGCTGCGGCGCGGGCGTCTGTGCCACCACCGGCACCGCCAGAGAGGCGGTGAGAAGAACTGCTGCCAATCGGGTACGTCTCAATTCTTTCTCCTTGATCGTTTTGCCACTGCCACTCCAGAGACAATCATCTTCGAGATCCACTCGACTTCATCCTCGACCGGAGCAGAAGCACCGTCGCTCATTCTCTGAAAAAGAACGCCCGCCATGCCTTCCTGAATGAATACCGCGAGGCGTCCCGGGTCCATGGTTCTGATCTCGCCCCGCTCCATCGCTCCAGCCAGGAAATCTTTGAGTCGACCGATGTACACCTGATACTGGCTGCTTGATACACGCTCGCAACGGCTCGATCCCTGAGCTACACCGTCCGCATATTTGGTCGAGAGATGGATCTGGAACAGATCATGGTTGCTCGCAAAGAACTCGAGCTGACGACGGATGAGCATCCTGAGACGATCCTCGAAATTTCCGTCAGACTCCAGTGCCTGTTCCAGTGTCCCAAGAAGCTCGATCAACGCCTGGTCGATCGCCGCGGCAAGTAGCTCCTGCTGGTTGCGAAAGTAAAGATAGAGCGTGCCCTTCGCGACCTGCGCTTCGTCCGCAATCTCCTGCATGCTCGCGCCCGCCAGACCCTTCCGGGCGATGACACGGGTCGCCGCCTCGCGGATGCTCTGTACGCGGAACTCCTCGATGACTTCTTCTTTTGTTTTCATTATTGACCGTTAAGAATATCGAACTGACCGAATGGTCAGCACGGCGTACTATACGGTCAAACAGGCCGAAAGATTCCGAAGACGCAAAAGCTGTAACAGGATGATGACCGGTCGTGGGTGCTGCTGAAGTTCGGTCGCCTACCCAGTCCTCCCCTTCGTAGACCGGTGTCATCCTGAGCCGCCGGATCCCGCGAAGCGGGAGGAGGACGGTCGAAGGATCGCGAACTTTACCGACTGTCACGACGGATAGAACGCGACAGTCAGGACGTACCCGATCCTTCGCTTCGCTCAGAGGCTGTGAAAGAATCCAGCGTACCCTGCGTTATGGGCGCGGCGAGTCTCGAGCGCGCGGAGCAGCGACGCAGCGATGTGGTTCATCGGAAAGGAGCTGCGACAACGCGATCGGCGACGCCCCGCCCGTAACCCTTTGGGCGGTGCTACTTTCCCAGGCTCTCGTACAGCCGATTCGCGCGATCGAAAACCTCTTCGCCTTCGCCGGACATCACCTTCCGGATCATCTTCGCGAGCGCCGCGTGCGAGTCTGCCACCGCCTCGGAGTTCAGCGCGTACACCGGCTCCCACATTGACCAGGAACTGCCCGCCAGACGCAGGAACGTTCGGAGCCCTGGCCCCAGAAATGGTTCGGGAACTTCGCCATGCTCGATCACGGCCGCCAGAGCAGAAGACAGGAGTTGTGGAAGATGGCTCGCGACGGCTGCATGACAGTCGTGATCAGGCGGAGCGATCGGGAACACCGAGGCTCCGCAGTCGTGGATGAGCCGATCGACGAGAGCAGAGGCCTCGGAGTCCGCGCCCGGATCCTCCCGAAACCATGCACGATCCTCGAAAAGAGACGGAAGAGACTGCTCCCACCCCTTGTGCTCCCTCCCCGCCATCGGATGTCCGCCAACGAACCGTACCGATCTGTCCGAGGCCGCTTGCGACAGCGGTTGCATGACGCTGCAGACCGAGGTCACCACAGCAGTGCCGAACTCGAGCTGATGAAGAATGTCGATGGCGACGCCGGTCGGTGTGGACAGAAGCACGAGATCGCTGGCTCCCAACTCGCTGCCCTCGATCCGACGAAGACCCGGTTCGATCGATCGTACGGCACCCTCTTCGACTCCAGGGTCGATCCATCCGACGCTCCATCCCGACGCAGTGGCCCGCCGGGCCACTGATCCACCAATCAGACCGAGCCCGACTACGGCCAGAGAAGGCGAACCGGCGGTGCTCACTCCCTCACCATGAGGATCAGAGTCTTGTCACGGACTTCGCCCGATTCGAGATCGAAGTACGGACGTTGAATCGTGACACGCGGATACGGACCCGTCGGTGCGATGTGCGCACCGCTCCAGCTTCCGCTGAGATCGGTCAGATCATGGGCGAACCCGAGCCGCTTGAGAAGGTCGCCGATCTGTCGGGTGTCGACTCCGAGATCGCCGCTCGTGAAGTAGGCAGGAGGTGCGGCCTCGGAGCTCTCCCTCGACGCAGCCACAGCGGCATACCCGTACTTTTCGGCGTAGAAGCGTGCAACCGTCTCCACCGGATCGGATGTCTCGTAGACGGCGATCGGCGGTGGCTCGGGCGACTCTGGGTTCATCAACGAGTGTGAGCGCCGGAAAGCGTCTGTGTAGGAAGGGAGAAACTCCGCACCGGGATATACCTGAAAGCTCCACGCTCGCGCTGCAAGATCTGCCGACTCGTACTCGTCGAGCACGGTCATCTCCGGCTCGCTCTCGCACGAGACAAGCACCATCGCCGCGACGATCAGGATGACGAATCCGAAACGTTTCATTCAATGCACTCCCTGATCGCGGCTGCGGTCGATGATCCCGAGGAATTGATCCGGATGCGTCCCAACGACTTCCTCGAAGTACTCCGAGTACGACTTCACGCTGCCGACCGCTTCGTCGAGAAAGATTCTCTCGACTCGGAACAGCGGGACGAACATCGTGGCGAGATCGAGTGAAGGCTCGGAGTCGTGGTTGCCCATCTGCCGCACCCAGTCCGGAAAACTCTCGAGACTGATCCCGCGCAGCGTCACCCCCGCCTGAGTCAGCGACAGAATCGCCCCCCAGAACTTCTCTTTCGGGTTGACCAGATTGATGATCACCAGCGCCCCGCGCTCGAACCCTTCCATGGGGGGATTCTATCAGTCGAGGAGCGCCGGCACCTCGCCGGCGGTGCGGAGGCTCCCAGCCTCCGCGTGGCGGCAAGGGTGCCGCCACTCCGCCGGCTGGGAGCCGGCGCTCCTAGTCCTTCTCGGACAGCTCAATCAGAACCCCGTGTCCGGCGGAGGGATGCAGAAAGGCGACGCGGCAGCCGTGGGCCCCAGGAACTGGAGACTCGTTGACGAGCCGGTAGCCCTTCTCCTTCAGGCGCTCGAGGTGCTCCTCGATGTCATCGACGCGCAGACAGATGTGATGAATGCCTTCGCCCTTTTTCTCGATGAACTTTGCGATCGGCGAATCGCTCGACGTCGGCTCGAGGAGTTCGATGTTGGAGTCGCCGATCGAGAGAAACGCGGTCTTCACCTTCTGCGTTTCGACAGTCTCGATGTGATCGACCTCGAGGCCGAGATCGCGCCAGATGGTCGCTTCTTCAATGGACGATACGGCGATGCCGATGTGGTCGAGGCGAGGCTTGCTGTTCTTCGTCATTGTTTTTCATCCATTGGTCGTTTGTGGACATGGTGGACGTGTGGACAGAGGCGTGGACGACTGCGTGGACAAGAGCGTGGACGGCAACCATTCGATTTCACGTCCACGTCTCCGTCCATTCTTTGTCCACAACGTCCACGATGTCCACCCCGTCCAGATCTGACGACTGACGACCGACGGCTGTCGACTGCCCTCACACCCCTCGTGCATCGGCGCCCCAAATCTCCTTGTGAAGCTGA
Source organism: uncultured Acidobacteriota bacterium (assembly GCA_963829355.1). Taxonomy (GTDB): domain Bacteria; phylum Acidobacteriota; class Thermoanaerobaculia; order Gp7-AA8; family JAHWKK01; genus CAWHHZ01. The sequence continues at coordinate 103,178 of CAWHHZ010000021.1, read as the reverse complement.
GTCTGCAGGCGCACGGATAGTCGATCCGCGAGAATCCATCGAGCGAGCGGCTCGAGGCCGAGAGAACCGTAAACCGGGGAAAAGAGGACTGTCCATCGATCGAGCTCACGGTCCTTCACGACTTCCCGGGCCCACTCGTAGTCTGCCCGGTCGGCGATGACGAACTTGATCTCGTCTCGGGGGCGGAGCCGGCCGAGGTTCTCCCAGAGGTTTTTCTCCACTTCACCCGATCCCGGACACTTCAGATCGAGAATGATCGTGGAGCGCTCATCGACAGGGCTCGTGTCAATTGAGCCTGAGGTTTCGATCAGAACCTCGTAGCCGTCGTCGCAGAGCCGCCTGATGAGCTCGAACGAGTCCTTCTGCAGAAGAGGCTCCCCTCCGGTGATCTCTACGAGACGGCAACCATACGATCGGACCCGCTCGATCACCTCGTCGATCGACATCTTCTCCCCACCAGTGAAGGTGTACTCGGAGTCGCACCAGACGCAGCGTAGGTTGCAGCCGGTCAGGCGCACGAACGTGCAGGGTCGTCCGGCGTGGGAGGACTCGCCCTGGATCGAAAAGAATATCTCGGTGATTCGCATCAGTCGGTGTAGAGCGTCGGGTCGGGAGCGCCCGCTTCCTCGAATCCCCGCTTCCGCAGAAGACAGGAGTCGCAGTGACCGCAGGCGCGTCCTCCCTCGTCCGGGTCGTAACACGAATGCGTCATCGAATAATCGACCCCGAGCTCCAGACCACGCTTGATGATCTCCGCCTTGCTGAGCGTCATCAGAGGGCTGACGATCCGCGGCACTCCTCGCTCGACTCCCGATTTCGTGCCCCGCATGATCGCTTCCTCGAATGCGTCGATGAACTCCGGCCTGCAGTCGGGATATCCACTGAAATCCACCGCATTCACCCCGATCCAGATCTCGTCCGCCCGCACGACCTCGGCATACCCGACGGCAAACGAGAGAAAGATCATGTTGCGCGCTGGCACGTACGTCACGGGTATGCCCTCTTCCCCCACCGCATCCTTCGGCACGTCGACATCCGCGGTGAGTGCACTCCCTCCGAACGCTCGCAGATCGATCAGCGCAAAGCGGTGCTCCACGGAACCGTACTCCCGTGCGACTCTCTTCGCAGCCTCGAGCTCATGACGATGTCGCTGGCCATAGTCGAAAGAGAGAGAGAAGATCTCCCGCCCCTCGCTCCGCGCCATCGCGAGAAGAGTCGTCGAATCGAGGCCGCCCGAGAGAAGGACGACTGCTCTGGTGGGTGCGTTCACACGCGGGAGTGTAGAGGGAACGAAGTTCAAAGTTCAAAGAGGAATGAGAAATGACGTGGACGTGGTGGACTGGTGTGGACGTGGTGGACTGAAGCGTGGACAGAGACGTGGACGAAAGAGTGGACACCTCTTGCAGTGACCACAGTCCACTCTCTTGTCCACGCTTTTGTCCACTCGTTCGTCCACAAAGTCCACCAGGCCCCCCTCGTCCACCCCAGTCCACCCACTTTGAACTTTGAGCTCTTCGCCCTCTTCCCCGCTACAATCCCCCACCATGAGCTTCTCTGCATACCAGTTACTCGATCGAAAACGCGAAAATCAGCCCTGGTCCGAGGGCGAGATCGGTCAGTTCATCTCGAGGTTCATGGATGGTGACGTCGCCGACTACCAGATGACGGCGTTTCTCATGGCCGCGGCGATCCATGGACTCAGCCCCGAGGAGGCGAGCGCGCTCACGCGGGCAATGCTCGAGTCCGGGGAGCAGTGGGCGTTGCGCGACCGCTACGACTTCGTCGCCGACAAACACTCCACCGGCGGCGTGGGCGATAAAGTATCGATCTGTCTGACCCCCTGGGTTGCCGCATGCGGTGTGAAGATCACCATGCTCTCCGGACGAGGACTCGGACACACCGGCGGAACTCTCGACAAGCTCGAGGCGATCCCGGGCTTCCGGGCAGGACTCTCCCGCGCCGAGATCGAGCGCACTCTCGAGGAGGTCGGCTGCTCGATCGCGACCTCCACGACCGCCATCGCCCCGGCCGATCGACGCATCTACGCTCTCAGAGACGTGACCGGAACCGTCCGGTCGATCCCGCTGATCACTGCTTCCATCATGTCGAAGAAACTCGCGATGGGAGCCTCGGCATTGATCCTCGACGTCAAGACGGGCCGAGGGGCCTTCATGCAGTCGCTCGAGGAGTCGCGTGCTCTGGCCCGCTCTCTCGTCGCCGCGGCAGAAGGGACCGGAACGCGGGTCGAGGCGCTGATCACGGACATGAGCGAGCCTCTCGGCGCAGCGATCGGTAATGCGAACGAGATTCGCGAGTCGTTCGACGTGCTTCGAGGAACCGCACCAGCCGATCTGACGGAGGTCACGCGTGCCCAGGCGGAGCGAATCCTCGTGATGTCGGGACGCTTCGATGCGACCACGGCACAGGCTGCCCTCGACGGGGCCATCGAGAGCGGCGACGCGCTCGAGAAAGCTCGCGAGTGGATCCGCGCGCAGGACGGGAATCCGGACGTCGTCGATGATCCCTCCCTCCTCGCGGCTCCGTCTCAGGAGCTCGAGGTGCGTGCACGAGCCGCTGGATATGTATCGGCCGTCGACGCTCTGGAGGTCGGTCTGACCGCCGTCGATCTGGGAGCGGGACGACGAGTTCAGGACGATGTGATCGACCCCGCTGCGGGTGTTCTCATGCTCAAGCGGAAAGGTGACCGGGTCGAAGCGGGAGAGTTGGTTGCCATCGTCCAGATCGGCAACAGGAAAGTCGACGCGGAGGCTGCCGTGCAACGAATCGGGGCTGCGGTCTCGATCACCGAAGGACCGCCCCCCCAGACACCTCTCGTGCTCGAACATATAGAATCAGAGAGCCTATGAATAAGAGACGTGCAATCATTCTCGTCTGCGACTCCCTCGGGGTCGGCGAACTCCCCGATGCTGCCGAATTCGGAGATGAGGGCTCGAACACGCTGGGACATGTTCTTCGCGATGCCAATCCGTCGCTGCCGGTTCTGACCCGCCTCGGACTCCTTCATACGCTCGCCTCGCCCCCGCCAGGCCTGCCGGCGCCCGTCGCTGCATGGGGAAAGATGCAGGAGAAATCGGCGGGCAAGGACACGATCACCGGGCACTGGGAGATGATGGGCCTCATCACCGAGGACCCGTTCCGGACGTATCCGGAAGGTTTCCCGGATGACGTCATCAGCGAGTATGAGCGGCGGATCGGGCGCCGCACCCTCGGCAACAAGCCCGCCTCCGGAACGGAAATCATCGAGGAGCTCGGCGCGGAGCACATCAGCACCCGTTTTCCGATCGTCTACACCTCGGGAGATTCGGTCTTTCAGGTTGCGGCTCACGAAGAGATCGTTCCGGTCGACGAGCTGTGGCGCTTCTGCGAGATCGCTCGTGAGCTGATGCGTGGCGAGCACAACATCGGGCGCGTGATTGCGCGACCGTTCGTCGGTCAGCCCGGGAGCCTGAAGCGAACCGCCAATCGCAAAGACTTTTCAGTTTCGCCCCCGTCCGAGACTCACCTCGATCGTATCCGAGCGGCAGGGAAGCGCGTCGCCGGCGTCGGCAAGATCGCGGACATCTTCGACCGCGTCGGCATCGATGACGAGATCCGCTCCGAGTCGAACTCCGACGGGATGCGCATCACGATGGATCTCCTCGGGAGCTCCGATGCGGATCTGATTTTCACCAACCTGGTCGACTTCGATTCGAAGTATGGTCACCGGAACGATCCAGTGGGCTACGGCAAGGCGCTCGAGCAGTTCGATGGTGAGCTCGGCGTGATGCTGGAAAAACTCGGACCCGACGATCTCCTCTTCATCACGGCGGACCACGGGTGCGATCCATCGGACATCTCCACGGACCACACCCGCGAGTACGTCCCACTCCTGATCGCCTCCCCACGGATCGAGCGCGAGGTAAAGCTCGGAATCCGTCCCGTATTCGCCGACCTCGGCGCGACCGTGGCCCACTACTTTGACGCGGACGCGGCACACCTGCCGGGTGAGAGCCTTCTTGGCCGGCTCGACCTCTCATGACGAGAATAGGAGATCGCATGAAAAGACTGCTCCTGATGACCATGACCCTGATCCTGCTCTGCAGCGGCGCAGCCGCTCAGGAGGCGGGTGAAGACGAGATGCTCGAGCGTGTATATCTCGACGCCCAGGTGGTCAAACGGGTCGCTGAGGTGGCGCGTCGCGATCTGCCGCACGATCTTCTCGACAGGATCATCGAACAGGACATCGAGCTTCTACGCGGGAAGCAGAGTGACGGGGCCTATCAGCACGCTCATTTCGAGCCGATCGAGTCAGGACGGGTATCGGAAGGGTTTACCGTCAAACCGAGGGACGAAGGAGATAGCTTCGACCGCAACCAGTTCCGGGCGAAGAATGTCTTCAAACTGATCGTAGACATTCCGAGCCGGCGTCTTCTCGTCGCGCGGAACAGAGACATCTATCTCGACCGGATTGAAGTCAGCTATGAAGATCAGGAGGGGCGATCCCTGAGCGAGACGTTCACTGTGAATCAGCGGCTCGAGGCTGGAAACCAGATGGAGTTCGAGCTTCCGCGAGTTGCTACCGACGCCATCGCCACCGTCTACGCCCGGAGCGATACCAAGACATCGAACATGGAGCTCATCTTCGTCAAGGCGGAGCTCGTCGACAATGCCGACAGTCCCGTACTTCGGGATCATCCAGAGCGCGAAGCTCCTTCAGGAAGCGATCGACCGGCGTGACCAGACGGCGATGCAGAGTCTCGCGAGCTCGATGGCCGGGCGAATCGACATGTCGATCGCACCCGCGGCCTCCCGAACTGCCCCCGAAACGCCCGGAGTCCAGCAAGCTGCCGTCCCGGATAAAGTCGTGCCGGTCGACTCGATGCCAGTGCTCGAGATCTATCTCCGGCTGGAGCGGATCGAAGATCTTCTCGATGGAACCCCTGAGGAACGGGACGACGCAAGGGAACGGCTGCGGTCCGTCATCCGGGAGCTCAGAAGCACCGCCCTGGACGCCGCGCAGAGGCAATAGAGGATACCGGAAAGTCTCGAAATCAGGTTCATCCCCGCATCCAAACACTCTAAAGAGGAGTGTCATCCTGAGCGCAGCGAAGGATCGGGTCCGTCCTGACTGTCACGCTCTTTCCGTCCTGACAGTCGGCAAACTTCCCGATCCTTCGACCGTCCACCGCTGCTCCGCCCTTCAAATGCTGCCGGGCGTATGTTAGAATGGCCATTGGCTCATCTCGAGCCCACGTTCCACGAAACCAACATCCTGGCGGTTGGAAGCCGCACCCTTTCATGGGTTTCGTCCCTCTAGCCGGTCAGGAGTCTGCCCAGTAAAACCCCCGAGGCCCGGAAGGAGTATCCATTGCGATTGAGTTTCAAGGTCGGTGACAAAGTTGTCTATCCCAACCACGGCGTAACTGTCGTCGAACAGGTGGGTGAGAGCAGCATCGACGGTGTCCGCAGCGAGTTTTATCATCTGCGGCTTCTCGCCAACGATTCAAAACTGATGGTTCCGATCCATAACACGGAGCGCGTCGGACTGCGGCGTCTCTATCCCAAAAAAGAAATCAAGGCCCTCCTGACCCAGCTCGAGAAGAAGGAGAACCGCAAGGCTCGTGACTGGAAGGACCGCTACCGCGAGAATCTCGAAAAGATGAAGAGCGGACGCCTGGAGGATGTGGCTGACGTTCTGAAGAATCTCACCCAGATCTCCCGCCGGAAGACCCTCTCGTTCCGTGAAAAGAAGATGTACGAGCGCGCGAAGCACCTCATCGTCTCTGAGGTCGCGATCGTGAGAGGCATCGATGAGGAATCCGCCGAGAATCTGATCGAGCGGTCCCTCGACAAGGCGCTAGGAGCAAAGGAACCGGACGCAGTACAGAGCCACTGATTCCCCGGAAATCTCCCGAAATAAAAAAGCGGCCCTCCCGGGCCGCGTTTTTTATTTTTGATCGTAGTTACTGCTGTGGATCGGCCGGCGGAGGGGATGGCGGCTCCGTCACCGGAGGTGCAGGAGTGACGATCTCCTCGGGCTCGGCGATTTCTGACGGCGCCTCGGGCGCGCCGGCAGGACCACTTCTCGGGGCGAATGTAACCTTGCGGGGGCGGCTCGAACTGGAGTGCCCGGACCGATGCTCATCGGGATAAAGCTCGATCAGAGCGAGATCGACGAGGCCGGAATCGAGAATCAGCGGATTGACCCTCACGTCGAGCAGCGACTCGTTGAGCCGGTAGGCCGTCACGTAATGATCGAGTGCCTCGTTCCGTTCTTCCTCGTTTCTCGAGCATCAGGGCGAGCTGAAAATGAGCGGCGGAGTGTCCCGGCTTCGCATCCAGAGTCTGACGAAGCGCGCGCATCGTGCCTGCTTCATCACCCCTCGCCTGACGCGCCATGGCGATGTTGTAGCGCGCCGGAAAGAACGCCGGATCGGCCCACGTCGCTCGATGAAACTCCCTCTCTGCATCTTTCGGGAATCCCTTTTCGATCAGGAGAGCTCCGAGCCGATTGTGCAACTCGGCGGAATCCTTGTCATTCCGCACCGCATCGTACGTCCTGACGATCTCGGCATCCAGTGCAGAGGTTTCGGGATGCAGATAGCGGTAGTAGAACGGCTGTTCCGCATATGAATCGTCATCCATCACCTTCGCAACTCCGATTCTGTATGGAGCTGCATCCCGTGCTGACGACGGCGACCGCGAAAAGCGCAAGAACAGCGCTTGATAATCTTTTCTTCATTCCTACCTTCCTGAGTCGCCAAGGGGTTTCGCTTTCAGCTTGACCTTCCCCTCGACGACCTCGACTCGAAAACCGATCGAGCTCGAGCCGTAACGTTCCTTCAGTTTTTCCAGTTGCGATTCGATCATGGTCGATACCTGCCCCAGGGACGCCGCTTTGGTGCCGGCAGCACTCGACGCCCTGACGATCTCGTCGTGGAGCGCCTGAATCTCACTCCCGCTCGAAGAGCTCGTTACCTGTAAGTACGATTGGCCATCGTCGCTGGTTACGCGGTTCGGTGCAGGGCGCTCATCGGCAGCGGCGCTTCGGCGCAGCGCCTCACCCGCCTGCTCGAAAGCCTCCACCCGCTTTCTGTAATTGAGGGGACCTTCCTCCTTTTCCCGCATTTTGCGGTTCCAGAGCTCCTGGAACATGGTCCATTTGTTGACGAGATTATTGAACCGGAACCGTGTCGCATTATCCCGGATACGTTCCTGCCCCATGTCTCGGATCGCCCGCTCGACGCGCTTCCTCTCTTCGGATGGAGGAAGAGGCCTCGTCCCGGCGAAAAACTGGTCGTACATCGTCTTGAGCTTCCGGATCGTCTCCTCGAGCTTGGCGATCTGCTCCATCTGGGGATTTCGCATTGATCGTTTCGAACCTTACAATATACGGACCCCTCGGGGCATCCAATAATTTCATCATGGCGGACACTGTCACCCAGGAGCAAACCGAGCGACTTCGGAAAATCCCCTCGATGGAGACGATTCTTTCGTCCGAGTCGATCGATCCGCTGCTGCGCATGTACGGCCGCGAGTCCGTCAAGGATGAAGTCCGCTCAATCCTCGACGAGATCCGGTCCCGGGGCATCGAGTTCGATCTCGACGAGCTCGTTCGTGCTGCAGCGAGCGAGCTCGAGCGAATCCCAGCGTCCCGCTCTTCGCTCCGTCATCAACGCCACAGGGGTTCTCATCCACACGAACCTCGGCCGCTCTCCAGTGAGTCGCGCTCATCAGCGTGCTGCCGAAGAGGTTCTGGCGGGCTACTCGAACCTCGAGCTCGACCTCGACAGCGGCTCGAGAGGCTCGCGGCACCACCACATCGAGAAGGTGGCGACCGCGCTCTTCGGCTGCGAATCAGCACTGCTGGTCAACAACAACGCCGCCGGACTCCTGCTGTCGCTCTCAGCGATCGCCGCAGGCCGGGAGGTCATCGTCTCGCGCGGTGAGCTCGTCGAGATCGGAGGCGCATTCCGTGTGCCGGACATCATCCAACAGGGCGGGGCGATCCTCAGAGAAGTCGGCACGACGAACCGGACCCGTGCCACGCGACTATCAGCATGCGATGACGCAGAACACGGGCGCACTCCTCGTGGTCCACCAGTCGAACTTCAGGATTGTCGGTTTCACCGAACACCCCGCCATCCGCGATTTGATCGGGATCGCGCAAACGAACGATGTTCCGCTGATCCTCGACGAGGGGAGCGGACGTGTCGTCGATCTGGAGAAATACGGGCTTCCACGGCACGATACGATCGCCGAGCTGATCGCGATGGGTGTCGATCTGGTGACCTGCTCGACCGACAAGCTGATCGGCTCGAGCCAGGGAGGCCTGCTGCTCGGACGAGCGGATCTCATCGAGAAGTGCCGCAGACATCCACTCATGAGAGCGTTCCGCCCCGGCAAGGAATCGTTCTGCTACGTCACGGCCGCTCTCGCATCGTTTCTCAGAGAACATTACGAGTCGGAGATCCCGATTTACCAGATGCTGTCCGCATCGATCGAGACCTTATGGAAGCGGGCTGCTCGAGTTGCCGCGGATCACGAGTGCGAGATCGTTGAAACCGAGGCGGTCGTCGGGGGTGGAACGACGCCGACCGAAACGATTCCGAGCATTGCGCTGTCGTTCCGGTCGGATGCAGCCTCGCTCGCGGAACGTCTCCGCCGCCAGGATCAGCCGGTCCTCGGCCGGATCCAGGACGACAGACTCATCCTCGACTTCCGGACGATTCTCCCTGAACAGGACGAGGCCGTGGCTACGGCGCTGGGCGCAGTGACGCGAAGCTGAGAGAAGTCCATCTCGCGCGAGCCAAGGCAGGGCGGAGCGCCGTCACAGAACGGACGGATATGCATCACCACCCGAGAGTGAGTATCGAGTTAGTTTCGAAGGTGGTCTACACTTGTTTCACAAACCTCCCGGGAGGGCCGGAGAATGGCTTACGAAAGATCACTCGATCTGCCGATCATGGGCGAGAGCGAGATTGACGAGACACATCAGTTGCAGGTGCAGTTGCTCGAGGAGATCGAGGCTGCATTGATGGAATCGAATCGAGAGAGCGCACTCGAGCTGCTCGAGAAGCTCGACGATTACTCGGAGGCTCACTACGCCGCTGAGCAGATTCTGATGCGACGACACTCATACCCCGGCTATCACAATCACGTCGCGGATCACGGACGGCTGACAGACGAGCTGAGAATGCTTCGCTCGCGGATCGCGGAGGAGGACCTGGCTGCCCTTCCGGCTGAGACCGAGACCCTGCGGCGCTGGCTTCTCAACCACATACGTTCAGCCGACCGCGCGTTCGCTGCATGGGTCGAGCAGTCGGAGGAGAGTATCGCCTGAAACCTCGAGTACGGAGAAGACGCTCTGCTCATCGGCAGATTCCTCGCTGCTCTGAAAATCGCCGGCTGTCATCCTGAGAGGCTGTGAAGGATCGCGTGGAGTTATCCTGGCCTGAAGTTCGGTCGAGTCATGCCGTACGCGATCCTTCGCTTCGCTCAGAGATGACTTATTATGATTCAGAGGCTTCTGTGGTGGCTGCCATTCGGCTCGGTACCCGAGATCTCTCCGGACGAGCTTCGACGCATGCTCGAGCGGGACGAGCCCGTGGTTCTGCTCGACGTCCGGACCACGCTCGAGTTTGATCGCGGCCATCTTCCCGGTGCCCGGTCCGTTCCGGTACAGCAATTATCAAGCTCCCTCGATGATCTGCAGATACCCGATTCGTCAATCATCGTCGCGATCTGCAAGACGGCCCACCGCTCGATCCCGGCCGTTCGCCTTCTCCGGCGACACGGATTCGAGGCGCGACAACTCCGCGGAGGGATGGATGCGTGGAGAAAAATCTTCGGCAAAGCCACTCCTGAGCCTGACGAGTCCCGCTGAGCGAGACCACGCCGCTTCCCCGTCCCAGGCGTTTCTCGACTCACTCCTCGGTCCACCATTGAACCGGGATCGACAGCACCTCGTATTTTTCTCGAAGCCTGATGACCTGGTCCCTGTACTCTTTCCGTCCGCTACTGTCGCCGGCCCGCTCCCGTCGCTGCTGATCCACGCGCATCGTCCGGATCTCCATGGTGTGCAGAGATTTCACGAAATCACGAACCATGACGGGATCGGTGTGCGGGCGGGGGAAGATGGCAAATGTCTCCAGACGATCGAGGATGTCCTGACGGTAACGGCGACTCATGACGAGGCCTTTCGTTCTGTCACTGCACCTTTTTCATGGAGCATCTCAGCCGGCGGAGACGCCGGCTGAGCATCGGGCGAGGACGCCCGAGCTCCACGGAGGAGCCAGGTCGACATCGGCCCTTTCCCCTTGATCTCGATGATGCCGCGTGCGTCGAAGACGTAGCGATCGCGAAGCAGCTGGTATGTCGCCTCGGATACATGGATCTCTCCCGGGATTCCATGCGATTCCATCCTGCTGGCAGTGTTCACGGTGTCGCCCCAGACGTCATAGGCGAACTTGCGAAATCCGATCACACCCGCGATCACGGGACCGCTGTGGATTCCGATCCGCAATCCCAGGCTCCTTCCCTTCTCGACGTTCAGCTCACTCAGCCGATCCCGCATCGCGATCGCCAGCTCAGCGATCGACTCGGCGTGCCGTTCATCGGCGTCCGGGAAGCCCGCGGCAACCATGTACCCATCCCCGATCGTCTTGATCTTCTCCACCCGGGCCTCGTCGACGAGTCGATCGAAGGAGGTGAAGATGTCGTTGAGAAGACCCACGAGCTCCTCTGCCGGCACGCCTTCCGACATGCTCGTAAAGCCGACGAGGTCAGAGAACAGGATCGTCGCATTCTCGAAACGGTCCGCAATGACGTCGGGCGAGCTTTTCAGACGCTCCGCAATCGGAACTGGAAGAATGTTGTGGAGTAGCGATTCCGATCGCCTGCGCTCACGATCCAGACTCTGTTCTGCTCTGGCCGCCGAGAGGCTTACTGCAAAGCCGATCAAACCGAGTGAGCCGAAAAGGATCAGAAGGTTGGCGAGGTAGATCGTCGACATCGTGACCGGGTCGAGGAGTGTCAGCGCCAGATGAAGCTTCGAGTAGACGAAGAGAGAAACGGCGATCAGCGCGATTCCGCCAACGAGAGCGAGCTTTCTCGAGACGCTCCACCACGGAATGATGAACGTCGAAACACCGAGGGCGAGGACGTAGTAATGGAAACCGGCTGCCCAGCCGAAGGTGACGATGCAGAGCGAAGCATGCACCAGAATCTCGATCGTCCCCATCGCCACTGGCACACGGTACTGGCCACGCAGAGCATTGAGGTAGATGCAGACCGAGAACAGCACGACACTTCCCCGCATTGAACCACGCCAGAAACACCTCCCCCAGCAGAGCAAAGGTAGGAATCAATGCAATGTGAATCAGCAGGCAGGCGAGATAGCAGTAGTTGAGAGCGACGACCGCGCGGTAGTACTGCTGCGGAATGTCTGCATGCAGCTCGTGAAAGCGAGCGAACAGAGCCCGGAACAGAGCTCCGAGCGGTCCCCTCCTGAGCGCGATCGTCATCCCGGCATCATACGGGACCTGCGAGTCGAGCACGACAAGTCTGTCATCCTGAGCGCCAGCGAAGGATCGGGTGCGTCCTGACTGATGCGTTGTTTCCGTCCTGACAGTCGAGACGTAACGCGATCCTTCGGCCGTCCTCCGCTGCGCTCCGGCGGCTCAGGATGACATGCGGGGTCCTTTTCAGAGCAGACCTCCCCCGGCGGCCTTCGGCCCCGGACCTCCAGCCGTCGATTTTCGAATTTCCCTACAATACCCGGATGAATGACGCGCCTGGTGTGAGATCTCGTGGTCCGAAACTCGTCCGCACAGTCGGTTTCTGGGGGCTTGGTCGCCCTCTGTATCAATGCGGTGGTCGGTAGCGGCGTGTACCTTCTCCCGTCGAGATCGTTCGACCTGATCGGTCCGTTTTCTCTGTGGGCTCCGCTCCTCTTTTCGATCCCCGTGTTCATCCTGGCTCTCTGCTTCTCGGAAGCGGCGAGCCACTTCAGTCAGCCTGGAGGCGCGTACCTCTACACTCGCACCGCGTTCGGTGACTTCATCGGCTTCGAGACCGGCTGGATGAATACCCTCGCACGCATCTCCTCTCTTGCGGCCCTCTCGAACGGTTTCGTCGACTCCCTCGCGCGGGTGGTCCCTGCCGCGAGCGGCAGCCTTGCCCGGGCGCTGCTCATCGCGGGGTCGCTCGGCCTCTTCGCTGTCATTCACGCGAGCGGCGTCAAGTACGGGGCACGCACCATCTACGCCTTCACGATCGGCAAGCTCGTCCCCCTGCTCGCTTTCGTCCTCATCGCGATCGTGGTGATGAAGACGAATCCGATCCCCGCATCGCTGAAGATCCCCGGCGCCGACGCGCGCTGGAACGAAGCCGCACTGCTGCTTCTCTTCGCATACGCCGGCTTCGAGAATCTGGGGGTTCCGGCGGGAGAGTACAAGAACCCGCGAAAGCAGTTGCCAATGGCACTCCTCGTCGGAATCGTGGCGATCGCGGCGGTCTATTCGCTCGTGCAGTTTGCCGCCCTCTCCGCCCTCCCCGATCTCTCTGCCCGAACGACGCCGATCGCCGACGCGGCATTCGCAGTCATGGGAACGGGTGGCGCCCTGCTGATCTCGATCGGCGCCATCATCTCGATCCTCGGAACCAATCTCGGGACGGTTCTCGAGTCCTCCAGAATGGTCTACGCGCTCGGTCTCGAGCGGTCGCCATACCGATGGGTGGCGTGGATCCACGAGAACGCCCGCACACCCGTCTTTGCAATCTTCCTGATCGTGGGAGTCGCGATCCCCGTCGCCATCATCGGATCATTCACCGCACTCGCGATCCTCTCCGCCGTCGCAAGACTGACGACGTATCTCTTCACCGCGGCCGCCGTGCCGAAGCTCAGAACGATCAACGAAGGATTCCAGGCCCCTGGAGGTCTGCTGATCCCGATCCTCGGCGTCATCATCTCTCTCGGCCTCTTCTTCACACTCAATACACAGCACCTGATCGCCGCCGGCGTTGGGCTCGCCGTCGGAGCCGTCCTGTGGGGCATCGGACGAGCCGTCGGTGGCCCAATGCCTCCCCTCGTCGAGGAAGAGGATGCTTAAAAGTGCTACGTGTGGGTCGCGCGTCCCGCGCGATGTAGGCTGGCGTCCCGCCAGCCTACGGTAGCCATCGCTCCGGTACACTTCGTCGTGGACCGGTACGGGCCCACGACATCGGGCCGCAGGCCCGACCCCCGCGACACTAGACCACCGCGGATTCGTTGATTGTGAGCGTTCCCGCGCCGGCGTCCATCGTGGCCTCGAGCCCGAGCGGAAGGGTCAGCATCTGGTTGATATGGCCGAATGCGAGCCCCGACATCACAGGAACACCGAGTGGCTCGAGGTGCTGGCGGAGAATCTCCTCGAGGCTGAACCCCGGTCCTTCCGAGGGACAGTCGGTGCAGTAGCCGAAGATGACCCCGGCGACCTTGGCGAGTTTCCCTGCGAGACCGAGCTGCGTGAGCATGCGGTCGATGCGATACAGGCCCTCGTGGATATCCTCGATGAAGAGAATTTTCCCTTCGGTCTCGATCTCCCAGGGTGTCCCCATCAGGACCGAGACGAGCGTGAGGTTTCCACCGATGAGGCGTCCCGTGGCGACTCCGGGACGGATCGGGATGATGCGGAAGAATCGTTCCACCAGATCGTCGGGAGACTTTTCCGGATTCCCCAGAACCCCGATCGGATCGGTCGACATGACCACGCGCTCGAGCTGCTCACGCGTCCAGGGACGGATGTTCGACGCCGCTACCGGCCCGTGAAACGTCACGAGACCCGTCTCCTGATGAATCGGATAGAGAAGACCGGTGATGTCGCTGTAGCCGAGAATCACTTTCGGATTGCGGCGGATCATCTCGAAATCGAGATGCGGAAGAATTCGCGGCGTCCCCCATCCTCCGGTGAAGAAAAAGATCCCGTCGATCGCATCGTCGGCAAACATCGCGTTCACATCCGAGGCCCGCTGTTCATCCGTACCGGCGAAATAGCCATGCTTCTCGAACACGTATTTCCGAGAACGACTTTGAACCCGAGCGCCTCGACCTGTTCCTTCGCGAGTCGGATCCGATCCGGCTCGAAGGCGTTCGATGCCGGCGCCGGCATCCCGATCGTGTCACCCTTTCGGAGCACCCGTGGCTTGATGACTCCGGAGGTTCTCTGAAGGTGCGGGCGCAGCCCATCGAGGCGAAGCGACGGCAGCGACACCAGCAGCAGCGACTAGTTTTCCAAACGACCTTCGATCAATCATGCAGACATTATAGACAGGCAGCAGCCATCGAGTAGAATCTGCCGATTGTGGCGTCGTCATAGTCGCTGCAGGATCGCATCCCCCGCTTCCGTCGTGCCGAGTGAGCCACCGAGATCCCGCGTGACCTGCCGATGGCCGATGGCGCTCGTGACGGCCGCTTCGATCCGCTTCGCCTGATCTTCGAACCCGAGAAACTCGAGCATCATGGCAGCCGTGAGGATCGCCCCGGCCGGATTCGCCACATTCTTGCCCGTGTACTTGGGAGCGGAGCCGTGAATCGGCTCGAACACCGAGACTTTTCCGGGATGGATATTGCCTGATGCCGCGACGCCGAGGCCTCCCTGAAGCGCCGCACCGAGATCCGTGATGATGTCGCCGAACATGTTGTTCGTCACGATGACGTCGAACATCTCCGGCATCCTGACCATCTGCATCGTCAGAGCGTCCACGAACATGTGGAAGTGCTCGATGTCCGGATATTCACTCGCCACGTCCTCGAAGGTGCGCATCCACAGATCACCACCGAATCGCATGACGTTGTTCTTGTCGGACATGCAGACCGACTTCCGCTCATTCGCCTTCGCGAACTCGAAGGCATGCCGGATGATCCTCTCGACACCCTTTCGGGTCGAGATGTCTTCCTGCACCGCCACTTCCTCCGGGGTCCCCTTCTTGAAGATTCCGCCCATCCCGACGTAAGCACCCTCGGTGTTCTCGCGGAAGATCACGATGTCGACGTCATCCATCCCCTTGTCCTTGAGCGGACAGAGACTCGGATGGAGGAGCTTCACCGGACGGTGGTTGACGTAGAGATCGAGTTGAAAGCGCATCCCGAGGAGGATGTCGGCGGCGTGCTTCATGTCGGGCACCCGTGGGTCCCCGAAGGCTCCGACATAGATGGCGTCGTAATTGTCGCGGAGGTCGTCCATCGCCCCTTCGGGCATGGAAATCCCGGTCTCGAGGTACTGGTCCGCGTTCCAGTCGAACTGCTGGAACTCGAGTCCGAGAGAATCCTTCTCGTTGAGGCGCCGGAGAACCTTCATCCCCTCCTCGACGACCTCCGGTCCGATTCCGTCTCCCGGAACGACTGCTATTTTTGGCATCTTGAGCTCCCTTCGAAGCGGATTATAGGACTTTGCAGTCGTCAGTCATCAGCTGACAGTCGTCAGTCGTCAGACGTCAGACTGTATCCCTGCGAGAGTCGACAGGTGAAACCTCAGTCCTCTGGCGAGAACTGATGCCTGATGACTGATGTTCCTGACGCCTGACGACCACAGCTGATGACTGATGACTGTCGACTGATGACTGACGACTGATGACTGGACACGACTGACGACTGACGACTCGCCTCTGCACTACAATGCAACCGATGCAACACATCGCCATCGTGCGGGACGTTCCGCAGTCGATCGATCGCTGCGAGCTCACCCATCTCGCGCGGGCACCCATCGATCACGAGATCGCCACTGAACAGCATGCAGCCTACGTGCGAGCTCTGGCAGAGCTGGGGTGCCGCATCGTCCATCTCCCCGCGCTCGACGACCTGCCCGATTCGGTCTTCGTCGAAGATACAGCCGTGGTCGTCGACGAGCTGGCGATTCTCACCCGCCCCGGCGCACCTTCGCGTCAGCCCGAAGTCGAGACCATCGCGCCGACTCTCTCGGAGTACCGTCCGATTGTGAGGATCGCGGCTCCCGCAACTCTCGACGGAGGTGACGTCCTTCGCGTGGGGAAGAGCGTCTGGGTTGGCATCTCCCAGCGTACGACACAGGACGGAGTCGATCAGCTCCGCTCGCTGCTCGAACCGTTCGGCTATTCGGTGCAGTGTCTCGACCTCTCCGGATGTCTCCACCTGAAAACCGCAGTGACATGCGTTCGAGCGGGCGACGCTCCTCTGTTGCTGATCAATCCGGAATGGATCGACCGGGAGGCCTTCGACGGGATTGACACGATCGATGTCGATCCAGCGGAGCCGGGGGCGGCGAATGCGCTGGAGGTCAACGGCACAGTCCTGTTCCCCGAGGCATTTCCGCGGACGCGGCAACGCCTGCTCGACGCTGGGCTCGAGGTCCGCAACGTCCCCGCCGATGAGCTGGCGAAGGCGGAAGCTGGACTCACCTGCTGCAGCGTGATGGTCTGAAAGAGCTCGTCAGCGCCGGAGACCGGCGATCACCCCGACGACTCCGAGCGCGATGATGACTGCGCTGATCGCCGGGTTGATCGGTTCGTTGACTTCGCGGGATAGATCGACATCGACCGGACCGACCGAGAAGCCGCTCTCCCTCTGCTGCGGAACCGGGACGAATAGCGATGCGATGCCGACTGCAATGAGGAGCAGGCCGATGATCAGCCACATACCTGTCTTCTTCTTCATGAGGAGTTGATCATACCCGCATTGCAGCAGCGTCACTCGTCTTTCTTCGTGGCCTACTTCACCAGCACCGTCGCCAGAGAGAGAAACACTCCCATCGAAGCAACGTCCGTGGCCGTAGTGAGAAATATGCTCGATGCCGTGGCGGGGTCCGCTCCGACACGCCGGAGGACGAGCGGAATCAGAGCGCCCGCGATGCCGCTGATGACACAGCTCACGACCATCGCCGCAAACACGATCAGCGCGAGGGTCAGCGCCTGCGGGTTGTTCTGCGTGCTGGCCGCGAGAAACATCCCGATTCCAGCGGTCACACCGACCAGCGCTCCATTGAAGAGTCCGAGAAGTCCTTCTTTCGCGACGAGTGTGCTCTCTCGCCCGGGCTCCAACTCCCCCAGCGTCATTCCCCGCAGCGCCACGGCGAGAGCCTGACAGCCGGTGTTGCCCGACTGTCCGGCCAGCACCGGCAGGAACGCCGCGAGAATGACCATCCGGTCGATCGTCCCCTGAAAGGCGCCGACGACGCTGGCCGCAACAAACGCGGTGAGCAGGTTCAACTGGAGCCACGGGTGACGCATCTTCAGACTGCGATGCCACGAGGTCGACAACCTCTCCTCCTTGTCGACACCGACCATCCGACCCGGCTGAGCGCTGATCTCGAACGCCTGCTCCTCGAACATGGCGTGACCCCTGACGAGCCCGACCAGCGCTCCCTGCGCGTCACAGACGGGATAGACCGGAAAGTGACGGCTCACGACCAGCTTCATCGCCTCGGCGAGCTCGAGATCCGGGGCTAGCGTGAAGGGGTTTCTGAGCATCACCTCCGAGAGTCGTGCCTCGCGGTCCGCGAGCAGAAGGTCCCGCATCGTGATGAGACCCACAAGCCTCTGCTCATCATCGATGACGAACCCGTAAGTGACCAGCGTCGACTTCGCGAGCTCGCGTACACCCTCGATTGCTGCAGCGATGGTCTGGTCCGGCGAGAACATGGCGTGCGGCGGTTCCATAAGACGCCCGACCGTGTCCTCCGGATACTGCAGATTCCGCTGCCACTGCGAGCGCTGCTCGGGAGAAGCAGCCTCGAAGACCGCCGCACGTCTTTCCGGTTCGAGCTCATCGAGGATGTCCTGTGCAACCGAGGGATTGATCGACTGGAGGATCTGGACGACCACTCCTCCCGGAATCTCTGCCAGCAATTTCGCGGCATCGCCGGGGCTCGCCCCGGCGATCTCCGCGCTCAGCTCCTCATGACTCAGCTCACCTGAATCCACGTCATCGAGTCTGCTCATTCGGACCTGCCTCTCCACTCCGTCGGTATTGGGGTCCAGAATACGACGAGTCCCTCTGGAGCGGTGAGAAAAGAACGTCTCAGCCTGAGGCCAGGCCCGCGCCGGCGGGCGCAATAACCTAGCCCAGGGCGCCAGCCGCAATGGCGTTGAGTTAAGCGATTGTCACCCCGAGCGGACGGGTGGGCGGGCAAGCGAGAGCCTGCCCTGAGGGGTGCTGGGAGGGGGAAACCGAAGGGGGCCTCGCAAGTTACGTGCTCTGTCGGCGTGGAGCTTGGCGCTCGCTCATGCAGCGGCCCAGACGTCACTGAGTACGAAACTCGCGAGCTGCCTCGCTTGCCCACCCACCCGCCCGCTCGGCATGACAACTCTCGGTCGCACCCTTAACTCAACGCCATTAGGGCTGGGTTGTGGGTGTGTCGCGCCGCCTGCTCGGCGCGGTAAGGAGTGTGTCGTCCATCACTGCTCGGCACTCGCTCGGGCCCCATCCCTTCCGCAGTTCCTGCTAAAGTACGCCGATGATCTACAGAATCCTCCTCGGCATACACTCCTGGAACCGCTGGATCGTCCTGATCCTCGGGGTCATGCTCATTGTCGTCGCCTGGCAGAAATGGCTCGGCAAGGCGTCCACGACTGAGACCACCGGCAAGCTGAGCATCTTCTTCATCATCAGCGTCGACATTCAACTCCTTCTCGGCATATTTCTGCTTTTCGTCTCTCCCGCCATTGCCACATTCATGAGCGATCCCGGAGCGGGGATGAGTCAGTCGGCGATCAGATTCTGGCCGATGGAGCACGGCGTCATGATGCTGATCGCAACGATCGTCGCGCACATCGGACGGGTGAAACTGAAGAAAGCTGCCGATCCGATCGACGGCAACCGCAAGGCCGCGATCATGTTCACCATCGCCCTGGTCCTCATGCTCCTCTCGATTCCGTGGCCCTTCCTGAGCTGGGGAGGACGTCCTCTCTTCTTTTTCTGATTCAAGTAGAGCGGCGGTGCAGCCCTCTCGCCTTTACAGTTTTGTCATTAGCCGTGTAGGCGGGGGGACAGCCTCCCGCCATCTGTAACCTGTTCGCGTCAGAACCCGCCGCGTTCGTACAAGTGCCTTCCTCCATTCGCTCTTATCCATCGGGAGATGAGCAATCGAGGACTGCGTCGTCTGACCCTTATGACTGCGATTGTCGCCATGTTTACCCTGGCGCCAACTCCGGCACTCGGCTCCACGCCGCCTCCGATCGACTACGAGCGGGTGCTCGCTCACCCGTCGCTGATGAAAGAATTCGCGCGGATGATCGCCGTCACGGAATCAGATGCCCGCGAGATCGAGCTGGCCGCCTTTGTCGTCCTCGACACCTCGAACCACCTCCGCGTCGTTCCGTGGGACGCTCCTGAAGGCGAGCGAACGAACACCTGGAGAGGAGAGGTACCGCCCGGAACGATCGCAACCGTTCATACGCACCCGAACGGCTGGCGGAGACCATCGCACAAGGATCAGCAGGAGGCCACGCGCACACGCCTTCCCTTCCTGGTCCTGACCCGTTGGGATATCTGGGTCGCGGAGCCCGGTTCGGATCGGCCCCGCCCCTTGCTGCGCAGCGAGAACTGGCGCGATGACGGCTACCTCGCCGCACTGGGGCCGCAGCCAGCGGAAAGAGCCGAGGGAAACGGCGTCGTCTCCTCCGCGCGATCCGAGACTTCAGCTAACGCGGCCCATTCGACTCGCTCGAGGCTGCTGGTCTCTGACTACTGACCTCCTCGCTCTGACCCCTGCTATAATAGGCTCCTGCATTCGCCGGGGTGCCTTCGTGGCTGAGAGCGTCATCAGACGCGACCCGTCGAACCTGATCCGGACAATGCCGGCGGAGGGAGCGATGCTTCGCGGTCTCTCCCGTTCCCGGCGACAGGAGGTTCCATGACTGCAACAGCGCCTTTCTCCGACAACGAACGTGATCGTTTCAAATACACCTTCCCCGCCTCGGAGAAGATCTACATCAGTGGTCAGCACGACGGCGTCCGAGTCCCCATGCGCCGCATCTCGCTGAACCCTACGCGTGGAATCAAAGGCACGGCTCCTGAGCCGAATCCTCCCGTCACCGTCTACGACACCAGTGGCCCCTACAGCGATCCGGCAGTGGAGATCGACATCCGCCGCGGCCTCCAGCCGCTCCGCGAATCGTGGATCCGCAACCGTGAGGGATGCACGATCACCGAGAGCGAGCAACTGCACGCGATCCCGGACATGCCGGAGCGTCGCACCCGCCTCAAGGGCCAGGGCAAGGTCACGCAGCTCCAGCTCGCACGGGCGGGCGTCATCACCCCGGAGATGGAGTACGTCGCCATCCGCGAGAATCTCTCGCGACAGAACGCTCACCTGCAGGGCCGGCGGCACGCCGGTGAATCGTTCGGTGCGTCGATCCCCGCCGAGATCACGCCCGAGTTCGTCCGCGACGAGATCGCCCGCGGGCGCGCCATCATCCCCGCCAACATCAATCACCCCGAGTCCGAGCCGATGATCATCGGCCGCAACTTCCTCGTAAAAATCAATGCGAACATCGGCAACTCCGCGGTCTCGTCATCGATCGAGGAAGAGGTCGAGAAGATGACCTGGGCAACCCGCTGGGGCGCCGACACGATCATGGACCTCTCCACCGGAAAGCAGATCCACGAGACGCGCGAGTGGATTCTTCGTAATTCCCCAGTCCCCGTCGGCACCGTTCCGATTTATCAGGCACTCGAGAAGGTGAACGGGAAGGCCGAGGATCTGACATGGGAGATCTTCGCGCAGACGCTCATCGAGCAGGCCGAACAGGGCGTCGACTACTTCACCATCCACGCCGGCGTTCTTCTGCGCTACATCCCGATGACCAAGAATCGCGTCACCGGCATCGTCAGCCGCGGCGGATCGATCATGGCGAAGTGGTGTCTCGCACACCACGAGGAAAGCTTTCTCTACACGCACTTCCGCGAGATCTGCGAGATCATGCAGGCGTACGACGTCGCATTCTCCCTCGGCGATGGCCTGCGCCCCGGCTCAATCGCCGACGCAAACGACGAGGCCCAGTTCGCCGAGCTGAAGACACAGGGCGAGCTCAACGAGATCGCGTGGGAGATGGGATGCCAGGTGATGAACGAGGGACCGGGACACGTCCCGATGCACCTGATCAAGGAGAACATGGACAAACAGCTCGAGTGGTGTGGCGAAGCGCCGTTCTACACCCTCGGGCCGCTGACGACCGATCTCGCTCCCGGCTATGACCACATCACCTCGGCCATCGGCGCGGCGATGATCGGCTGGTACGGCACCGCCATGCTCTGCTACGTCACACCGAAAGAACATCTCGGCCTGCCGGACCGTGACGATGTGAAAGAAGGTGTCATCACCTACAAGATCGCCGCGCACGCCGCCGATCTCGCCAAGGGACATCCCGGCGCACAGGCACTCGATGAAGCGATGTCGAAAGCGCGTTTCGAGTTCCGTTGGGAGGACCAGTTCCATCTCGCGCTCGATCCGGAGCGCGCCAAGGAATTTCACGACGAGACACTCCCGGCCGAGGGGGCGAAGCGGGCGCACTTCTGCTCGATGTGCGGCCCTCACTTCTGCTCGATGAACATCTCGCAGGAGGTTCGCGAGATGTCGGACGAAGAGATTCGTGAAGGGATGGAAGAGAAGTCGAAGGAGTTCGTCGAGAAGGGCGCGGAGATCTACGAGGAGGTCTGAGTCAGCCTGTCATCCTGAGCGGTGGGATGGCGCCGCTTTGCTGTCGCCAGTGGAGTGGGATGAACTGTTATCCTGAGAGGCTGTGAAGCGGGAGGAGGACGGCCGAAGGATCTCGTGGGGCCTACCGGCCCGAAGTTCGGCTGGAGTCAGGACGTACCCGATCCTTCCCCCGCGGAGCGGGGTCAGGATGACTGCGTCACCAGTTCCTGGCGTTCGGGTTCAGCGAGTACTGACCGACGTGCTCGGCGGTGGCGATGATGTGACCATCCATCTGCTCGAGCGCCCGTTTCGCGTCAAAGCTGCCCGTCAGACCGAGCGACTCGATGTCGAGGGCGTAGAGCCGGAAGTAGTAGGTGTGGATCTTTGCGTCGTTCCATGGAGGGGCCGGGCCGTCGTATCCGCCATAGGTTCCTGCCATCGACTCGTCACCGGCGAACCAGCCCGTGTAGTCATTCTGTCCGGTGATACCGTGCGAGGAACGTCCAGTCGGCTTTCCACCTGAGGTCACGCCGTCCGACGCCGTCCCGTCATCGATCCCGCCCGATGACGGATCGATGTCGACCAGAACCCAATGATAGAAATCGGCCCGGGGAAGATCCTCGGAGACCGTCTTCCCTTCCTGATTGACGTCGTCGCCAACTGACGGCGCATCCTCATCGACCACGATCAGAGCGAGCGACTTCGTTCCCTCCGGCAGCGATGACCACTGAATTTCAGGGTTCAGGTTCTGTCCCGGTTTGACGTGTCCCTCCTCCGCCATGACGAACATCGCATAGCGGTCCGGGATCGGTGAGCCGTTCTGGAATGATGAGATATTGAGTTGCATGGGGTCTCCGGTTGAGTCATTGAGTCTTTGAGGTCATTGGGTCGTTGTCATTGAGGTGATCGCGGATTGCAGCAGCAGATCCAGAATCGCATATAGTCGCGCCTGCCCCATGATTGCGATGCAAACTGGACACCTTCCGCACGATTCAAGGCCCATGACTCAACGACCTCTACGCCCCCATGCCCGAATGGTCCAATGATCGAATGACCTAAATGACCCCATGACCCCATGACTCAATGACTCAATGACTCACCGACCCAATGACACAATGACTCAATGACCCAATGACCCAATGACTCAACGACCCAACGACTCAACCACCCAGCAATCGATCGACTTCGCCCTGAAGCTCGGCAAGGCGCTGCAGATCTATGGCGCGCCGTCGCATCGCCTGGAAGAGGCGATGAGCGGAACGCTGCGGCGGATGGGTATCGAGGGAGAATTCTTCTCCACACCCACTGCGATTTTTGCGAGTCTCGGCAGCGGACACGAAAAGCAGATCGAGCTGATCCGCATCGAGTCGACCGACTACGATCTGACCAGGCTCTCGAAGCTGAACGAGCTGTCTGGTCGCGTGGCGGACGGGCGACTGACTCCATCGGACGGGTCCCGGATCATCGACGAGATTGTCGCATCCCCAAACGCGTACGGCCCGCTCCTGACGACGATCTGCTTCGCCCTGACCTCGGGCGCGGCATCACGCTTTTTTGGTGCGGGCCAGATCGAGATTGCGCTGGCGATCGGTGCAGGTCTGATCGTCGGGATCATGGCACTGCTGGCGCCGCGAATCGCAGTCATCGGCCGGCTGTTCGACCCCCTGAGCGGCCTGCTCGTCTCGTTCTTCGCGGTCGCGGCGGCCATGATGGTGGGAGGAGCATCGGTTCCGATCATCACGGTCGCGGGCCTCATCGTCCTCGTGCCTGGCTTCACTCTCACCGTAGCGGTCAATGAGCTCGCCCAGAGAAATCTGATCTCCGGCGCATCACGATTGAGCGGGGCGATGGTCGTGTTTCTCATGATCGGCTTCGGCGTGGCGGCCGGAGGACTGATGGCGAAAGCGGCATTTGGTCCCATCTCACCGACAGCACCGGTCGCACTCCCTTACTGGACCGCCTGGATCGCCGTGGTCTTCGCCGCTCTCACTCTCTCGGTCCTCTTCCGCGCGCCACTACGCGACTTCGGGTGGGTCATGATCTGCTGCGCGATCACCTACCTCGGTGTGAGCGAAGGCTCGCGATCCTTCGGGCCGGAGTTCGGCGTGTTCGTGGGTGCGCTCGGCGCCGGTGTGTTCAGCAACCTCCACGCGCGGTTCCTCGACCGACCCGCCGCCGTCACGCGTGTCCCCGCAATGATGCTTCTCGTGCCGGGAGGTCTCGGCTTCACCGGCATCTCATCGCTACTCGAGCAGAACATCCTCGAAGGAATCGAGACGGCGTTCAACGTGGCCCTCGTCGCCGTCGCCCTCGTCACCGGCTTCATCGTCTCCAACGCGGTGGTCCCGCCGGGAAGGAAGCTGTAAGGAACGATGAACGATGAACGATGAACGATGAACGATGAACGGGCTGGCATCCTGAGAGGCTGCGAAGGATCGCGTACGGGCTGACTGCAGGTAATTGCGAGATTCTTCGACCGTCCTTCTCCCGCGGCGCGGGATCCGTCGGCTCAGAATGACAGCCGACCTGATCGTCTCCATCGTTCATCGTTCATCGTTCATCGTTCATCGTTCATCGTTCATCGTTCATCGTTCATCGTTCATCGTTCACCTCACTCCTCCCTCTCGATCCCGTACTGCTCGATTTTCTTGTAGAGATTGGAGCGCGGCGTCTCGATGCTTTCAGCGGTCTTCGAGACGTTCCAGCCGTTCTCGCGCAGCTTCGCGAGGATGAAGCTCTTTTCGGCGAAGTCCTTGAAGTCCTGCAGCGTCTTCAGATTCATCGCTCCGGATACGATCTCGGAGGGGATCTGGAACAGCTCCGCGGGGAGATCTCCCACGTCGATCACATCCCCCGGTGTCATGATCACGAGCCGCTCGACGAGGTTCCGCAGCTCCCGAACGTTACCTCTCCACGGAGCGTCGCGAAGTGCGCTCGCCGCTCCCTCCGAGAACTGCTTCGCCTTGAAGTTGTACTGTCGCGCGTAGAGGTTCGCAAAGTGGTCGACGAGCAGAGAAATGTCGGCACGCCGCTCGCGCAACGGCGGCGTCCGCACCGGGATGACGTTCAGGCGGTAGTAGAGGTCTTCCCGGAACGTCTCCGCCTCGATCTCTTCCTTCAGGTTCTTGTTCGTGGCGGCAATCACCCGCACGTCGACCTTGACGATGCTCGATGACCCCACCGGCTCCACATCCCCTTCCTGCAGGACCCGCAGAACCTTGGCCTGCGTGCGCAGTGACATGTCACCCACCTCGTCGAGGAAGATCGTTCCACCGTCGGCCGCCACAAATTTTCCCGTTTGCCTCCTGACGGCGCCGGTGAATGAGCCTTTCTCGTGACCGAAGAGCTCGGATTCGATCAACTCGTCGGGGATGGCGGCGCAATTGACCTGGATGAACGGCCGGTCGTGCCGCGCCGAGGCTCCGTGAATCTGGCGCGCGACGAGCTCCTTGCCGGTACCCGACTCTCCCTCGATCAGAACGGTCGCCGAGGTGGGTGCAGCTCGCTCGATCTGCTGGCGGAGAATGCGGATCGGCTCTGACTCTCCGACGAGATCGTAGGTCTGTTCCTGTTGCTTGCGGAGCTCCTGGTTCTCGACTCCGAGGCGGTGCTGCGTCGAGGCATTTCGAACGGAGAGGAGAAGGCGGTCGCGATTGAGTGGCTTCTCGATGAAATCGTAGCCCCCCTTCCTGGTCGCCTCCACGGCCGTGCGGATATCTCCATGACCGGAGACGACGACGACGGGGGCGCTCACCCCGGCCTCCCGGTAGCGGTCCAGCACCTCCATACCGTCGATCACCGGCATCTTGATGTCGAGCAGAATGACGTCCCATGTTCCGGCGACCCCCTTCTCGATCCCTTCCTTGCCGGATTTGGCCTCTTCGACCTGATAACCCTCGTATTCGAGTGTCATCCGGATCGCATCGCGTACGGCGGCCTCGTCGTCGACGATCAACACGCGCTTACCCATAGCTTTCGATCTCCCTCCACGCCACATTCCATCAGCGGCCAGCTTCGCTCGGGGTATTGGCTCTGCTACAATCACGCCGCTCTCCCCGAGAGAGGAGTCCCGCCTCTTTCACAGCGGACGCTCCCGGTATCAACATTCGAGCTCGGGGATCCCAAACATGCGAATCGGAGGACCACAGTGAACGTATCGATTCAACCCGAGGTGAAGCTCTCGAAGTACGACAACCTTTTCGTACTGCTTACCCAGGACTCTCAAAGCCCCCTCAATTTACCCGATGATGTCACCGAACGGGTGCGCGACGCCATCGACTCGTCCAGATTCAAGGGTCGGGACGAAGAACTGGTCAGCACTCTCGGCGAGTCTCCCCGCAAGATCACTCTGATCGGACTCGGCGAGAGCAAACGCCTCACGAACCGCAGCCTCAGAGCTGCTCTCGCCCGTGCCGCAACGGTCGCCAAATCGAATCGCGACGGCAAGATCGCGATCGTGTTTCCCTACACGCTCCCCGGCCTCGATGAGACCGCGACAATGCGCCAGATCGCAGATCTCACCGCACACGCGGACTATCGATACTCGAAGTATCTGACCATGGAGCGCGAGACGCCCGACTTCGAGGTCGACGCGACGATCGTGGCGCCCCTGACCATCGACAAGAAGGCTGCCAAACGCCTGACTGACGAGGCTCAGAAGATCGCCGCAGCGGTCCGCACAGTCCGCGATCTCGGTAACGGACCGGGGAACCTCGTCACGCCGACCGAGATCGGCAATCGCGCTCAGGCGATGGCCAAAGAGCTCGGGCTGAAGTGCGAAGTGTTCGACAAAAAGCAGATCGAGAAGCTGAAGATGGGTGGTCTTCTCGCGGTGAACCAGGGCTCCGACAAGGAACCGAGATTCATCGTCCTCGAGCACAAGCCGAAGAAGGCGAAGAAGACGATCGTGTTCGTCGGCAAGGGAATCACCTTCGACTCCGGTGGCATCTCGATCAAGCCGAGCAGCCAGATGGAGGAGATGAAGTTCGACATGTGCGGCGCTGCGGCGGTCGTTGGCATCATGCAGGCCGTGGCTGCACTCGATATCCCGCATCACGTCGTCGGCCTGATCCCCTCGACCGAGAACCTGCCGAGCGGCTCGGCTTACAAGCCTGGTGACATCGTCACCACGATGTCGGGCAAGACCGTGGAGATCGTGAACACGGACGCAGAGGGCCGGATGATCCTCTGCGATGCGCTCCACTACGCGGACCGTTACGAGCCGGATCACCTGATCGACTTCGCCACTCTCACTGGTGCGTGTGTCATCGCTCTGGGGGCTGAAGCCTCGGGACTGTTCTCGAATGACGACGAGCTGGCTCGAAAGTTGATTGATGCAGGCGAGAAGGTAGGCGAGCGACTCTGGAGGCTTCCGGAGTGGGACGATTACCGTGAGCTGATCAGCAGCGAATGGGCCGACATCAAGAACTCGGGCGGCCGCGCTGCCGGATCGATCACCGCAGCAATGTTCCTCAAGGAGTTCGTCAAATGCGACTCCTGGGCACACGTCGACATCGCCGGAACCGCATGGGCCGAAAACAAGAACAGCAGAGACCGAAAGGGAGCGACCGGAGTCGGGGTTCGCGCAACGATCGAGTTTCTGCAGTCGATCGACTGATCCTGCCGCTGCTCATCTTCGCGGCTCTCTCCGTACTCTCTGCGTGCAGCAGTGAGGCGGAGGAGCCGCGAGAAACCCCTGCTCCACCCCCTGCCGAGGAGAAGGTGGAGGAGCTCGAGCCACAGGCGCTCGAATCTCCCTCCATGCAATTCCTTCCCAGGGAGGAGGAAGCGCCCGGATGGCGTCTGACGGAAGACCCTTCCGTCTACCCGAGCGCATTCCTCGACCAGTACCTCGCTGAGGACAGCGAGATCTTCCAGCTCTACGACGTGATCGATCTCACCGTCGGGGAGTACGTGACGGCGAGCGGCAAGGGCTTCGCGATCGTGGAGATCTTCAGATTTCCGGACTTTGTTCAATCGTTCGGCGCCTTCTCAGAGCACCGTCCCGATTCGGCCGAGGTGCTCGACGTCGAGAACCTGGCGATCTCGACACGCGACGCTACGGTGATCTGGCGAGGGCCATTCCTCATACGTGTGACCGGACGAGGCGAGGGGGAACAGGCTTCACGACAGAACCTGTCGCTCGCGACGATCGAAGGGATGCCTTCCGCGCCTGGGCTCCCCGGCGCTTTCCGGTTTCTGCCCTCGAAGAACCGGATTCCCCTGAGTGAACGGTTCCAGCGTGAGCGCGCGCTCGGGCAGCCGTATCTCGCCAACTCGTTCGTCGCCGACTTCCAGGTCGGCGAGTATGAGGTCCAGGGCCTGATTCTTCCCGCCCCCAGCCGCGATGCGGCAAAGCTGATCCTCGACACGTGGAGGAGCTTCTTCGAGAACAGCGGTAGCCTTCTCGATCCGGTGCCGAACCTTGGCGAGGACAATTTCACCGCTGAAGAGCAGTTCGTCGGGCGCACCGTCGCCTATCGCATCGATCGATTCGTCGTCATCTTCAACGGCTTCTCCGATCGCCAGACGCTCGTCGACATGGCGATCGACTCGAACCAGCGCATCCTCAGAACCATCCAGCAGGCGCTACGCGAGAGCAGCGCGAACAGATAAAGGACTCCAGCGCAAGGAACGTGCGGGCCGGCTTTTCATCGTTCATCGTTCATCGTTCATCGTTCATCGTTCATCGTTCATCGTTCATCGTTCCGTTCTCCACTCCCCGCTCTTGCCGCCCGACTTCTCGAGCAGGCGGACCCCCTCGATCACGATGCCTTTCTCGGCGCTCTTGCACATGTCGTAGATCGTGAGTGCGGCGATCGAGCACGCGGTCATCGCCTCGATCTCCACTCCGGTGCGGCCGCTGCAACGCACCTCGGCTCGAATGGTAATGCGGCTCCGCTCGTCGTCGACCTCGAAGTCGATCGAGACCTTGTCGATCGACAGCGGATGGGTCAGAGGAATCAGATCGGAAGTCTTCTTTGCCGCGAAGATTCCCGCGATCCGTGCTGTCGTGAGCACGTCACCCTTCGGAAGCGCCTTGTTGCGGACGAGCTCGAGAGTCGCGGCACTCATCCGCACATGCCCCTCGGCCACTGCCCGCCGGCGCGTGACGTCCTTGCCGCCCACGTCGACCATCGAGACCCCACCCTCGTCATCGATATGCGACAGTATCTTCACGTCGGCCGGGTCGTGCTCCAGTTCGCTCTTCAAGGTCTCGTACTCCTCCGGTGTATTCACGTTGCGGAACGGGTTCCCGCGCACTCTCATCCGCAGCTCGTCTTCGTCGAGCAGCTCGGTGCGTCCCATGTCGAGAAGCGCCCGCAGCGAGTACTGGCGATCCCGGATCTGTCTCGTGACTGGCTTCCAGAGCGTCCTGGCCCAGCCGGCACAGAGAAGCTGCGGCTTCCCGTCCCACGTCGGAACGAACATCTCGGCGTACGAGGACTCGTAGCGACTCGCCAGCATCTGTAGGAGCGCGCTGTCGATCATCGGGTAATCGACGGCCAGGATCCAGTTCCGGATATCGTCCGCATCGCCGAGGGCGGCCTGCAGCCCGAATATAGACGCTGCGTCCTCATGGGGTGGCTCGACGAGTACCCGAACATCATCGATCTCGTGGGGCTCTCGGGTCACGACGACCACGTCGTCGAAGACCGGCTTTGCTGCGTCGATCACGCGGCGAAGAAAGCTGCGGCCACCGAGGACGAGATCCGCCTTCGACCGCCCCATCCGGCTCGACTCACCACCCGCAAGGATGTAACACCTCATACAAGACAGTTTAGTGCAACAGTGTGTGGGTCGGGCCTCCGGCCCCATGCCCCGGGGCGTCCCGCCCCGGCGACTACTACCAGGAGGTATCGTTTCGCGAGCTACCAGCAAGCCGGCGTGGAACGATCCTGCCTGGTACAGGGTGCAGGCGAATGACGCCTGCATGCATCGCGCGGGACGCGCGACCCACACGGGCGACCCACCCACACGACTCGTGCGTTACCATCGCGCCTGTGCGCAGCCTTGCGGTGGTGATTCCGGCTCTGAACGAGGAGCGAAGAATCGGAGCGGCGATCGAGTCCGCGCGACGCGCGGGGGCGTGTGAGATCGTCGTCTCTGACGGAGGCTCCACCGACGAAACTGTCGCGGTGGCTCGCGATCATGGCGCCGTTGTGGTCGCGACGGAGTCGATTCGGGGACGCCAGCTCAATGCCGGAGCGGCCGCGACGACATCAGACATCGTTCTCTTTCTTCACGCCGATACCGAGCTGCCAGACGACGCAGCAGTTCTCATCGAGAGCGCAGTCGACGAAGGAAGTATCTTCGGAGGTTTTCGTCTCCGTTTCGCGGAGCATTCGTGGCGACTCCGGCTGGCCGAGCTCCTGATCAATACGCGGTGCGCGATTTCGCGCTGCCCGTGGGGAGATCAGGCCCAATGGATCGTCCGGAGGGAGCTCGAGCTCAACGGCGGATTCCGGGAGCAGCCGATCATGGAGGACTACGAGATGGCTCTGCGGATGAAGAAGCGTGGCCGCGTGGCGATTCTTTCCTCACCCGTCATGACGTCCGGCCGGCGATTTCTCCAGAAGGGGCTTCTCCGCACCACGATCCTGAACTGGCGGATCGTGATCGCGTGGCGACGAGGAACGCCCGCGGAAACGCTGGCGAAGCTCTATCGAGGAGAGGGGGAGGCGGAAAGATGAAAGATGAAAGATGAAAGATGAAAGATGAACGATGAACGATGAGAGATGAGAGATGAGAGATGAAGAGTTTCTCCCTCTCCCTCTGGGAGAGGGCTGGGGTGAGGGCCTGCGGCACCTGCGGCAATGGCGCCATCCAGCGGCGATCAACAAGCGTGAGCGAGTCTCTTTTTGAGGGATACGAGAGGAGAACCATCATCCAGTGAAGTGAGACTCACGCCTGAACGTTCTGGCCCTTTTCATCGTTCATCGTTCATCGTTCATCGTTCATCGTTCATCGTTCATCGTTCATCTTTCATCGTTCATCGTTCATCGTTCATCGTTCGTTTAATCACCAGCACCGTCGTGTCGTCCTCCAGCTCTGCCTCTCCGCGGAACCGGGTCCAGTCGTCGAACAGTGCTTCCATGATCGTCGCTGCATCGTGATGGAGATTCTCCCCCGCGATGGTGGCAGCGCGGGCGTAGCCGTACTCGTCTTCACGTGTGTCTCTCGCCTCGTACAGGCCGTCTGACCAGAAGATGATTGCGGAACCAGGTGTCATCGTGAACTGGTGATCGTGATACGCCTGCACCGGGCCATGCCCGAGCGGCAGAGTCGAGAGCTCGATCTCCTCGATGCCGTCGGGCTTGACGACGAGCGGGAATGGACTTGCAGCGTTGCTGTAGTCGATGGCGCCGGTTCGCGGATCGATCCGCATCAGCGCCAGCGCCACGAATGTTCGCGCGGTGCCGCTGTGTCGGAGCACCTGATCGAGCTTGTCCATGATCTCCCCCGGACGCAGTTTCGACGAGACGAGACTGAGGAGAGCCGCCTTGGTCATCGCATGGACGATCGAACACTGGTATCCATGTCCGGACACGTCGCCCATGGCGACCCAGATGCAACCCTCCTCGTCCTCGATGAACTCGTAGAAGTCGCCCCCCACCTCGGTCGGCAGCACCGAGCGGACGGCGATCTCCCACTCGTCGAGGACCGGCGGCGATTCGGGAAGCAGCCCGAGCTGCATTCGCGCGAGGAGATCCATCTCGTAACGCAGACGACGCTCGTGCTCGAGACGCCGCATGAACATCGGTGTCGCCACGCGCTCCCGGCTCTCCACCTCGCTTCTCCCGAGACCGACGAAACCGACGATCAGAGGGGCCGCGGACAGCGCCGTAGCGACAAACAACTCCAGCGGCTGCCAGACCGGGTGAATCAGAGAGAAGATCGCGAGAGGAAGCGACAGAAATACGAGTGCGGCTGTCAGAATACCGAGTAACCGGTAGTGACTGAGGGTCCAGAGCAGAAGCGAACCGAGCCCCAGCGCGACGAGAACTGCGAAGGGAAAAGGAGCGAAACCGACGACCGGCACCAGCAACACCGTCGCGACGACCAGCGACACGAGTGTGAGCCTGTTCGAGGAAAACCATCGGAGAGCGGACGATCGAGCAAGTAGAATGGCGATCGTGACCATCACGGCTGAGAACCATGGATTTTTTACCTGGTAAACAGCCGACAGGTCGATCGAGACCGTCGTCGCGGTGAGCCATCTCAGAGAGTGAGCGATCGACGCGCAGATCAGCAGTCCACCGGCGATCAGCGCACCAACTCCCCACCCCGCGACGAGGCTCCTGCCCTCTTCGTGACCGAGGATTCGCTCGCGAAGATGATCAATACCCGTTGTGGTCTCGTTCGAGAGAATCCGATACCAGCTCTCAGCAGCACTCCAACCGATGAAGATCACGACGACGCTGGCCAGAAACAACAGGTCGATTGCAATGGTCTGAATCAGTTGCTGCTGTCCGCGGATGACCGGAGGAATCACCAACAGAAACTGAATCGTCGCGAGAACCAGGCCGTTTTTCAACCCGACCGACCGCCTCGTGAGAAGAACGGCGAGCAGCACGACGATCGAGAGCGCGAATGCCATTCTCGATCCGAGCTTCCAGCCGACGCGAAGCAGGTGAGAAAGTGAGAAACCTGAGCTACGTTCCGCAATCTGGTCGGCGGTTGCCGGACTCCGCGACACCGCGATCATCGGGAAGCTGTCGAGGCTGACGAGCTGAATCGACTCAAGGAACTCTCCGTCAGGTCCGTGAATCGGATAAACGATCAGGTCTGATCCGAACAGGCCGACGAGACGTCTTCTCACCCAGAACCTCACCCTCTCTCAACAAAGTGGACACGATCTGATCGGGAGCCAGGCCGGGAAGGCCGGTACCACGGAGCATCTCGCTCCCGATCTCGTCGGGCCAGACAGTGAATGACACCAGCTCTCCGCTGAGACTGAACTTGAGATCGACCGAGAGCTGCTTGCCTTCCCGATTCTCGACCTGCGTGTCCGCCAGGATGTAGAAGGTACGGCCGCGCTTTTCGAGCCAGTCGGTGGCGGAATCTCCCCCGAAATAGTGATCGAGCTCCTCAGCTTCCGAGAGAGTCGTGTTGGAGTTCGCTCCCCGTTCGGTGAGCTCGAGATGAAACTCGTCGAGCTTGCGGAGCTGGAGACGCTCCATGCTCTCATCGGCCTTTGCGATGAAGAAATCGTGGGACGGAAGCGGCTCGAGACGCCACTCAGGAAGCGAGACCAGAGCGAGTCCGAGACCAATGAGAAACGCCACCACTCCGAGCGTCAGAATGGCAATCGGCGACTGGGAGAATCGAAACATTCAGGGTCATGATACGGTGAATCCGCTTCAGGGTTCACAGGGGAGGATCGTATTCATGGCAGTTCCCATCGATCTGTCGAACATCGTCACGCTCGTGACGGGAGCATCACGAGGAATC
Organism: uncultured Acidobacteriota bacterium; assembly: GCA_963829355.1. GTDB lineage: Bacteria > Acidobacteriota > Thermoanaerobaculia > Gp7-AA8 > JAHWKK01 > CAWHHZ01. Next base: position 70,074 of record CAWHHZ010000021.1, on the reverse strand, counting down.
GGACGCGAGATCGCCATCCGTCTCGGCGAGGCGGGAGCGTCCGTCGGCATCAACTACCTCTCGTCCGAGGGTGCGGCAGCAGAGGTCGCCGGCGCGATCGGCCCAAAGAGGTCGCTGCTGCTGCAGGGCGACCTCGGAGATCCCAGCGATGTCGCGAGAATCATGCGGCTCCTTGCGGAGCGTTTCGACCGGCTCGACGTGCTCGTCAACAATGCTGCGATCTTCGCGCTCAACCCGTTCGATGGCGGAGATTATGAGGCGTGGGCGACGGGATGGAAAAAGACCTTCGATGTCAATGTCTTCGGCGCTGCAAACGCGGCGTTTCTCGCCATCCGCATGATGAAGGAGCAGGGGGGCGGCAAGATCATCAACATCGCTTCCAGAGCCGCGTCGCGTGGTGAGCTCGAGTTCGCCGACTACGGAGCATCGAAGGCCGCTCTGATGAACCTCACGCGGTCGATCGCGCGCGGTTGTGCGAAGTGGAACATCACCTCCAACTGCATCAATCCTGGATTCATCGAAACCGACATGGCTGCCGAGGAAATCGCGAAGCGGGGCGATGAGATCCGAGGAGAAGTCCCGCTGGGGCGGATTGGATCCCCTCGCGATGTCGCCGACCTCACGTTGTTCCTGGCGTCACCGCTCGCCGACTACATCAACGGCGCAACGATCGACGTCAACGGAGGTTCCTGGTTCTCGTAGGAAGTTCGAGGTCCGGAGTCTTGAGTCACGCGATTGGAAACAGGCTGTCATCCTGAGCCGCCGGATCCCGCGAAGCGGGAGGAGGCGCCCTAGCGACGGACGGTCGAAGGATCTCGAACGGCCCGACTCTCAGCACGGTAGTACGCGACAGTCAGGACGCACCCGATCCTTCGCTGCGCTCAGAGGCTGTGAAAGAATCCAGCGTACCCTGCGTTACGGGCGCGGCGACGTCGAGCGCGCGAAGCAGTGACGCAGCGATGTGGTTCATCGGAAAGGAGCTGCGACACTACTCGCTGACGCTCGCTCAGGGCAGGCGCTGCGATCGGCGACGCCCCGCCCGTAACCCTTTGGGCTGGTGGTGGTTACGGCCCGATCTCCGCGTCACTCGTCGTCACCGAGGAACCACCGCGACTCCTCCTCGTTCCTTGAGCTCGAACCGTAAGCACCACCAGCGCAGGGCACGCTGGATTTTTTCACAGCCTCTCAGGATGACAGCAGTGTCTGGAGGGATGGCGGGACTCGGCACGCGCATCGCAGAAGCGACTCGCATGCAATCGTCCCTCGTCATACTCGTCGTTGCCCTCGTCGCCGTCGCTGCTGCTCTGGCGATCGCCTGGCTTCCCGCGAGAATGATCCTGGTCGCGGTCGGAAGGTCTGTCGGGAATCAGGTTCGTGAACTGGTGCGTCGCACACGCGATCGCAGAAGCCGGCCGCGCGGCACCCCGGACCGTCGAGAAAACTGGTCTCGGGGTGACTCTGATCAGGACTGAGCGCGCGCGGGTTTTCCGTCCTTGCCCGCGAGAGCTGATTTCAGTGCCTGGAGCATCTTCGGATCGTCCTTCGTAACGATCCCCGCATGGAACCATACGACCTGTCCATCGTGGTCGATCAGAGCGGTCGTGGGGATGATGGTCGTCTCGAATACATCAGCCAATTGGGCACGCGGATCATGCACGATCGTGTAGTTGATCCCGGCATTCTTCACAAACGACTGGATCTGGGGCTCCATGCCGGGTTGATCCATACTGACTCCGACGACCTGCAGTCCCTGATCACCGTACTCCTTCTGGAGCTCGATCAGCGCAGGAATCTCATAGCGGCACGGACCGCACCACGTCGCCCACAGGTTGAGCATCGTGATGCCTTTTTCCTCGGCGAGCTTCCACGTGCCGCCCTTCAGGTCATTGGCCGTGTAGGCGGGCATCTGGTCCCCCACCTTGCTTGCCGTACCTGAGATCGCGGGCTGCTGACGCTCAGAGGCCTGCGCGACAGGGGCTGGCGATTCGTTCACAGCTTCGGAGTTGCCGGCGATCGCTGCAGAGGGCTCCTCGGCACCACATCCGATCAGGCCAGTCAGCAGTACGGCGAATACGGTCTTTTTCAGTTTCAGGGTCATGCAATCTCCTTCAGGTGGATCGACGCGAGACGGATGCGGGAGTCTACTTCCGGTTCCGTCCATGCAACATGAACAACATCACCGACCTTCGTGATTCTCGGGAAACCAGATGCGCGTGCCGAAGACGAGCGGCCGATCGATTCCACGGGCGAGCTTTCGCCATCATTCCGCATGACTCGCATCAGAACATCCCCCTCCTTCCCGAGCCACACGACCAGCGCCTGCTCCTCATCGAGCATCACCACGTCGACTCGGCCGATCGCCCCACCCTCATCGACACGAACGGGGTCGCCGAAACCTCCGCTCTCTTCTCCGAACGCCAGCATGATCCGCCCGTCCCCTTCCGGGGCCGTGTACCACGCGACGGCGACGGCATTTCCCTTCGCGTCGATCTGCGGACCGTTCACAGGGCAGGCGGCGATCTTCCAACCGTCGTCATGGATGATGCCGGGAGCGCTCCACTCTCCTCCGGTCTGCCTGACGAATCCTATGTCGCGGACCTCGTCGTCCGACCGGTTGCGGTACACGGCCACGTAGCCGTCGCTCGTCCTGACCATCGACGTCTGGCAACACTCGCACACGCGATCATCGAGCTGCTGGCGATCACTCACCGATCCATCCGGATGAATCCTGGCGAACCGCAGCGTCATCGCCCCGGCTCACGTGGCCGTGAGCTCCCTCGGTCATCTCGCGCCCATCCAGCCACAGCGCCGCAACCGTGTCCCCCTCGGGGACGAGCGATACGAAGCCATGTTCAGATTCGACGCCGTCGCTGTGCAGGACTTCTCCGGCGGACCATGTCTGACCTCCATCAGTGGAGCGCGAGATCATCACGTCATACGCATACGCGCCCTCCCCGGAGTTCTGGAGCCAGTGAGCGACCAGCAGCGACTCGGTCTCGACGATTGATGGAAAGTCCGCCCAGTTGACGAAGAAATCGCGGCTCTCGGCGATTGTCGATGGCTGTGACCAGGTGCCGTCCGTGTAGCGAGCAAATCGAAAAGCGTGGGCATCGTCTCCCGCGGGCTCGAGCCAGCTCATGAGAAGCGATCCATCCGCGCCGGACGACAGGAACGGCTCACCTGAGCCAGCCGCGGCCGGGTTCGGAGTGATCTCGACGATGCTTCGATCCGGCGCTCGCCGATACGGCTTCTGCTGAAGCCCGTTCTCGTTCCCGCACCCGGCCAGCATCAGCGCCAGCACGAGAACCAGAAAGAGACGGGATCCGGTCATGTTCGCCCTCCAAAAGAAAAACCCCGCGCGAGCGGGGTTTTGAATGCAGATGAGAAGACGATCAGTCCTCTTCTTCCTCGTCTTCCGCCTTGCCCTTCCGGATGACCTCGGGCTCCTCGCTCTCGGTCTCTTCCGTCTTCGGCCTCTTCAACGGCGGCACGTGGCGCGCTCACGGTCACGACGACTTTTTCTGCATCCTCGAGTGACTCGACACCTTCCGGCATCGTCGAGCTCACCGACGCGGATCGCGTCACCGACATCGAGATTGGAGATGTCGACGATGATCTCATCGGGAATCTTCCCGGGAAGACACTCGACTTCCATCTCGCGCATCACGAAGTCGACCACGCCGCCGGTCTTCTGACCGATGGCCACACCAGAAGCGTGGATCGGGATCTGGAGATGAATCTTTTCCTTCATATTGACACGGACGAAGTCAACATGCTTCAGCTCACGCGTGATCGGATTCATCTGGTAATCACGAATCATCGCGTGTCTCGACTTGTCGCTGTCGGAGAGCTTCAGGAGAAAGATCGAACGGACTCCGTGCTCACTCTTCGTGATCAGATCCGAGATCACTCTGCGGTTCACTGAAATCGTGACCGGATCCCGATCGCCCCCGTACACGATCGCCGGTACGATTCCCTCCCGACGCATCTTGCGGACAGCACTCTTTCCAGTTTCTTCACGCCGTTGGACTTCCAGCGTCAGCTCAGCCATGACACACCTTCTCCTTGTTTAACACTTCGACAAACGTCTGTGAAAAGGCTCCTGAGCACCGAAAATTCCACCACTCCCGCCGGCGCCGCCCTCGTAGCGGACCAGAATTGCGTCATCCTGAGAGGCTCCTCTGAAAATACCCCCGTTGTCATCCTGAGCGCAGCGAAGGATCGGGTGCGCCTCTGACCTCTTTCGGCCTGACAGTCGCGTTCTTTCCGGCCTGACAGTCGGGACGTACGCGATCCTTCGACCGTCCTCCGCTGCGCTCCGGCGGCTCAGGATGACAGCCTGTTTGATCCGGTCGCGAGCTCAGCGCGGGAGGATCGAAATCCCTCCGCCGGAAGTCCTCAGGACCAGCGCCGGGCCTCCACCGTTGATCGTTGCCCTCGAGCCGGTTCTTGTCCATCGATCCCTGCACCGTCACCGGCACCTCCGCCTTTACACCACCGCCGCTCGACCGCGCATCGAGATCGACGGCCACGGTCGGTGCAAGACGGACGACGACGCTTCCGCCGGAGGTTGAAAGCCGGCAGTCACTGGCGGGCTGTGAGGAGATCGAGGCATTGATCGATCCTCCGGAGGTGACCGCTTCGATCGCGCCGAAGACTTCCTCGACCTGGATGCTCCCTCCCGATGTGTGGGCCCTGACATTTCCGCCGGCCCGCTCAATGGAGATGCCGCCTCCAGAGGTACTGACGTCCACCTCGCCGCCGGTCTCCACGATCCTGATACTGCCGCCCGAGGTGCGAGCCTTCACCGTTCCATCGACCCTGCCGAACGAAAGGCTGCCACCCGAGGTCCGGGCTGCAATATCACCCTTCAGGTCCCGAACCGAGATCGAGCCTCCGGCGGTCGCGAGGTCGAGCCCGTACTGCTGTGGAACCGTGACGACCCATTTGACACGTAACTCGTTCGAGAAGCCGAGGAAAGCCGAAAAATCCCCCTGACTTGCCGTGGTCCTCCCCCTCGATCTTCAGACCGTTCCCGACCGGTTCGAACGAAACCCGGAAATCGTCGAAACGCTTACGGGCATTATCCCGATCACCCCGCGTCTCCATGAGGACCAGAATATCCACGCGCGGCTCGGCATGCGTGCGTACTTCGATCGATCCGTGATCGGTATCGAGCTCGAGCAGTCCGCCTGGCCTCGCATCAAACGATTTGCGAATCTCCTGTTCGACGCCTGCGGCGGGCAGCGCCAGGAGGATAGCGACCGTGACGACCCACACGAATGCCTGCCATCGCGGTTCCGATCCGTTTCGCTCTCTCTGTGTCTCGATCATCGTTCATCTCCTTGCATGCAATCACGGTCAGTCGGGGTCAACTACGGCCGTCCTGTCCGGAGGTTTCATTTTGCGCGGGAGCGAGGTGATGGTGAAACAGCCACACGGCGCCGGTTGCCAAAATCGCGGAGACCGCGACGTCCGATGGCCAGTGCCGGAAAGTGAGGATCCTCGTCACGGCGACGACAAGTGCCACGATCAGGAGAGTCAACCTGACCGGAACTGAACGGATGGCGAGAGCGATCGCAGCGGCGATGATGAAGACCGATAGAGTATGGCCGCTCGGAAGGGACGCACCGCCCGCCCAGAAATCACCCGCTCCGTACCAGAGCTCCGGTCGGGATCGACCCGTTGCGAGCTTCGCAACCTGTGCGACAACTCCCGAGGCAGCCGAAGCGCCGACAATGACCAGAAAGAGTCGAATCAGAGATTCCCTTCGCCTGCGCGACTCCAATGAGCCCGATCCCAACAGCGGCAAGTGTTGGAGCGATGCCCCCGCCGAACCGGTTGACGAGGCGCGTGGCCTCGAGCAGATTCGACTGATCCGCAGCGATCAGCCACTCCTGAACCAGAGGGTCCACTGCGAGCACCAGGAGGGTGACCATCGCCACACTACGCGAGAAGAAAGACGACAATCCTGCGGCCCGGAACGCCGCGGCGCCGGCCTCTCACGATCTTTCCGCCATACTGAACGATCGCAGGACCGTTTGCCGGTCGGTCCGCGCGAGTGCGATCAGAGCGAGACCAGCGATCCACCAGAAGACGACATCCCACTGGACGGCCTCCCTGCCGAGAAAGGCTTCGTGGTCGATTGCCAGTTCCGCGTCAAAGGTTCTCTGGTTCAGCCACAGGACCGGCGAGGGCCACACGACCGACAGACCGATCAGCGCCAGGAGTACGCAGATCGCGGCACGATCCCGTCGTTCGTGTGCCCAGTGGTCAGTCTCTGCGCTCATACGTATTCAAATCGTCTCCGGCCACGCGTCGAGCTCCCCCCCGACGAGTCGCTCCTCTCCCTCGGGCGACAGCCATTCTCGATCGTGAGCCGCCCATTTTCAATCGGCTGGTTCCGGCGCCACTCCATTTTCGACCACTTTCGATCACACGGCAGAGTGATAGAATCGTGCTCGATCACAACATGAAAAGGAGGTCTTTGAATGGCAGAGGCGAACAGCAGTGTAAGGCGTAACTTGTCCCGCGAAGACGAGGAGTTCCGGACGTGGAAACGACAGCATCGAAAGTATGAGATGCGCCTTGCAGAGCTTGCCGAGAAGGCGGCCCTCAGTCCCGACGAAGAGCTCGAGTCAAAGCAGCTCAAGAAGCAGAAGCTGGACCTCAAAGACCGTATGGCGATGAAGGAGCAGCGCTACGCAGCGACCTGATCCGCGATTGGCGGGGGCGTCGCCGCCTGAAGCACTCGCTGGGGGGTTCCTGCACAGGGAACCCCCTTTGCATTTGTGAAGCGCGATGAACGAAAGGGAAGAGAACTCCATCGGATGAAAAGATTGCCATTGGCTTCCGAGGGATGGGCTTTCATCCTTCCCTTTCTCATTCTCACCGCCGTCGCACTGCTGATGCAGTTGTACGTGGTGGCGATTCTGCTAGGGCTGACGACGCTCTTCCTCATCAACTTCTTCCGCGACCCCAGCCGCCGCGGATCGGCCGAACCCCTGGATGTGCTCTCACCGGCCGATGGCACGGTCATCGCGATAAGGGATGTCGAAGAGCCGCCATGGGAAGGGCTGACCCGGCAGGTCAGCATCTTCATGTCGGTGTTCGACGTCCACGTCAACCGTGCGCCCGTCACGGGCAGAATCACGCACTACCAGTACAATCCGGGGAAAAAGACGGCCGCATTCTCGGACAAGTCATCTTCCGAGAACGAACAGAATCTGATCATCATCAAGGCGGAAGGTGGAAGAGAGATCGCACTCAAACAGATCGCAGGACTCCTCGCACGACGGATCGTGTTCGATCTCGAACCGGGAGATCGCGTCGCCAGAGGGGAGCGCATCGGGATGATCAAGTTCGGCTCCAGGGTGGATCTTTTCCTTCACCCGTCGTCTGAAATTCTGGTGACACTCAGGGACAAAGTGAAAGTCGGGCAGACCGTGGTCGCGAAGCTACCGAGGCCGGAGGAACTCACATGAAAAGAAAGCTTCGCCGGGGCGTCTACATCGTTCCCACATCTCTGACGATCGTCAACGTGTTCTTCGGCTTCACCGCGATCCTCTTCGCGATGCGGGGGATGCAGGCAAGCACACTGGGGGCGGAGACGAGAGCCGGCTACTTCTTCCAGACAGCTTCCTGGTCACTGTTTCTCGCGGCGATCTTCGACACCTTCGACGGAGCAGTCGCCCGGATGCTCAACGCCACCAGCGAGTTCGGAAAAGAGTACGACTCCCTCGCCGATGTGGTGACATTCGGAGCGGCGCCTGCAGTACTGGTCTATGCCTGGGGATTGCAGGTCTACGGCCGTCTCGGTGGCGGAATCGCTTTTCTCTACCTGGTCGCCGGCTCGCTCCGCCTCGCGCGGTTCAATATCCAGGCTGGGAAGACGGACCACAGGTTTTTCGTCGGCCTTCCCATTCCCGCTGCGGCTCTGACGCTCGCCTCGATCATCAACTTTTCGCCCGAGCCGGTCACGAGCGATCACTTCGCCCTGCTGATGCTCTTTGTCACTGCCGGGCTCGGATTTTCCATGGTTTCGACGATCCGGTGGAAGAGCCAGAAATTCTCCAATCTCCAGGGTATACAGGGAGAGCGCTCGTTCATCTATCTGCTCGTGATCGCGCTGGTGCTCGTCATCATGTTCCGCTGGCCGCGCGAGTTCTTCCTCGTCTGGTTCGTCGGATATCTGATTTCGGGACCTCTCTGGAAGATCTGGACAATGCTCTTCCGACGCAAGTCGCAGAAGATTCCACCGGCCGAGGCCTCTGCTGCTGTTTCGACGAAAAGCACAACCGGACCCGAGGAGAAACGCTGATGCTGAGACGTGTAGGAGGACGTGGATATCGGATCGGGATCATCAACCCCACCACTCTCGTGGGGAAGGAGATTCTTTCAGTTCTGCGCGAGCGCGGCTTCCCTGCCGAGGAGGTGCGGCTGCTCGATACGGCAGGGGCGAGCGAGGGCACATTGATGGAGGGGCCCGCCGAGCCGCTCGTCGTCCGGCCCGCAGACGAGCAGGAAGTGGATGGGCTCGATCTGGTCTTTGCCTGTGGGCGGGCTGCTGAGACAGAGCGATGGATTGAACTGCGTACGGCTCACGGATTCGTTGTAATTGATCTGACGCAACCGTCGCTCCATCACGAATCAGGGCCGGAATCGGTCGCTGGTCTCAACACCGAAGCGATCGACGACGACACGAGCCTGATCGTTTCCGCCCACCCGATTACCGCGGCTATCGCTCTCGTGACGTCCCCGATTGCCGAGGCGTTCGAAATCGAGATGTGCGTTGCGACGGTGGTCGAGCCAGCCTCTGATCTCGATCAGCCAGGTATCGACGAGATGTTCGCGCAGACTGTCGCTGTCCTCAACGTTCAGGACGTTCCGCAGACAGTGTTCGAGCGGCACGCTGCCTTCAACATCTATCCTGGTCAGGGAAGCGGTGAGACGGCTGAGTATGTCTCACGGCAACTCGAGGAAGTGACCAGGGGGCGCGTCCCCGCGACCGTGCAGCTGCTCAAGGGCGCGACCTTTCACAACCACTCGATCTCGATCTATCTCCAACTCGCCGAGGATCCGCTCGAGGAGGAGATCTCCGCTCTCCTCGCCGAATCACCCGCCTTTCGGTCGCGGAGATCGATGAAATATACGGGACGGTCGATGCTGGCGGGCGGGACGAGATCCTGGTCAGCCGCGTCGCCAAGGATCCGAACTTCGAGGGTGGATTCTGGCTCTATGTCGTCTCCGACAATCTGCGTCGGGCCTCGGCGCTCAACGCAGTCCTGATCGCCGAGCACCTGGTCGAGCGGTTCGGCGTCCCGCCGAGCTGAACGATTCGTCCGAGTGACTCCTGGATCGACGGGGGGCGGGCTCAGCAAAGGCCCCGCCCCGCGAGCGACAGCGAGCCCGCCCCTCGTTCAACATGGAAGACAGAGCGCGATTCATTAACTCTTCTTCGCTTCGCGTACATCGTTCAAAAGCGTCTCGCCGTGAGTCTTCGTGTCGACCTTCCGGTAGATCTTGTGAATGCGACCCTTCGGACCGATCAGGAACGTTGAGCGCTTGATGCCCCACGACCTCTTTCCGTAGAGGTTCTTCTCCCCCCACGATCCATACATCTTGGCGACGTCCGCGGTGTGGTCCGAGAGCAGCGGAAAATTCAGGCTGTGTTTCTCGCGGAACTTTTCGTGAGACTCCAGCGAATCGGCCGAGACTCCCAGTACCACGACGTCTTCCTTCTGCAGGTCGGCGCTGTGATCGCGGAACGAACACGCTTCCGCAGTACACCCGGGGGTGTCGTCCTTCGGGTAGAAGTAGAGCACCACCCATTTGCCTTTGTAATCAGAAATACTCAGATCTTTTCCTTCGGTGGAAGGAAGATCGAAATCGGGAGCACGCTCTCCGACCTTCGGTTCGTGATAGTCCTGCATGTTTCCTCCTTGAGGTCATTGCGTCATTGGGTCGTTGAGTCATTGAAAAGCAACGAAGAATGGCGCAACGACAGTGTCGCAACGACCCTAATGACTCAATGACTCAAATGACTTAACGACCCAACCACTCAATGACTCAATGACCAATGACTTAATGACCCAACGACTCAATGACTCAACGACTCAATGACCCAACGGCTCAACGACTCAACCACCCCATCCCCTGATTCTCCGGCACGCTTCCTCGAGATCGTCGAAGCTCTTGGCGAAGCAGAAGCGCAGAAGATGATCGCCGCGGTTCCGCCCGGTAGAATGCGCCTCCGGGTACGGCCGCGACACCCGCTTCTGCGAGCAACTGGTCCGCGACCTCGCGAGCGTTGTCGGCTCCAGTCTCGGCAAGCATATAGTAGGCGCCCTGCGGGACGTATGGGGTCATCCCCGCCTCTCGCAAGGCGGCAGCCAGCATATCGCGCTTTTTCTGATAGTCGCGCGCCATGTTGCGATAGTACGACGGGTTGATCTCGAGACCGGCAGCGACTCCCCACTGAAGCGGGGTCGGCGCACATACATAGAACATGTCGTTGAGGAGACCGATCGCGTAGGCGACCTCTTTTTCGGCCGCGACGTAACCGATTCTCCAACCCGTTACGGAGAACGTCTTCGAGAAGCCGCCGATCGTGATCGTTCGCTCCCTGAACCGGTCGATCGATCCGAGCGAAATGTGACGATTCCCCTCGTACACGATGTACTCATAGATCTCATCGGTGTAGATCCACGCATCATTCTCTTCGCAGACGCGCCCGATCATCTCCAGTTCCTCGATCGAAAAAACCTTTCCGCACGGATTCGACGGCGTGCAGACCACGACGCCTCTCGTCTTCTCAGTAAAGGCCGCTCTCAGCGACTCCTCGGAGAATCTCCAGTCGGGCCGTTCGAGCTCCACGAAATTGACGCCCATGCCGAGTGTGCGGAGCGGGTTGTGGTGATATCCATAAAACGGCTCGAAGAGGATGACCTCGTCACCCGGATCGAGCGTGGCCATTACCGCCGTCGCAAAGCCTCCCGTGGCTCCGATGGTCACGACCACTTCGGTCTCGGGATCGACGTCAATGCCGTTGTATGTCGCCAGCTTCCGGGCGATCTTCTCGCGGAGCGGTGCGATTCCATCGAGCCTCGAGTACGTCGAGCGACCATCGCGGATCGCTTCGATCGCCCCGGTTGCGACGAGAGGCTCGGTCGGCAGATCACAGATCCCCTGCCCCAGATTGATTCCACCCACCCTGTCGCACTCCACCGACATACGGCGGATATCCGATTGCGCGAGCCCCTCGAGTCTCCTGCTGAGCTTCATGGGCGCGAAGCATATCAACTGGAACGATGAACGATGAACGATGAAGGATGAACGGGGGACAGGAAAGGCTGAATGCAGAATGTACGAACAGCCGCCCGCGTTGGCCTGCCCGATGGAGATCTTCAAGGAGTTCCGATTCGAGGCGGCGCATCGACTACCGAACGTCGAGGCCGGGCACAAGTGCGAGAGGCTCCATGGTCACTCCTTTCGTGTGGCCGTGCACGTGACGGCGCCGGTCGACGAGCAGCTCGGCTGGGTGATGGACTTCGGCGTCATCGCCGGAGCCTTTGGCCCTATTCGCGATCAGCTCGACCACTACTACCTGAACGAGATCGAGGGGCTGGAGAACCCGACCAGTGAGAACCTCGCCCGCTGGATCTGGACCCGCCTCAAACCGTCTCTGCCCCAGCTCTCCATGCTCGTCGTCCGGGAGACATGCACGTCCGGCTGCATTTATCGCGGCGAGTCCTGACGGGCCGCGCCGTCATCCTGGATCAGCCTCTGCTGTCATTCCGCCTGCCCTGAGGAGCGAAGCGACGAAGGGAAGGAGCGGCTTCTTCGCCACTGAGGAATCTCCGGAGGAGTCGAAAGACCCTCATGCGGTCCCCCGCCCAGATTCCTCGCTTCGCTTCGGAATGACAGCCTCCTGCCTTCAGTGGCGTCTGAGCGGAGAACCGTTTCAGCATTCAGCATTCAGCATTCCCTCAGCGCTCCTTCTCCTTTGCGCGATCGGTTCGAGCAGGATCACCGAAATCAGAGTAAACAGAGCCACGGATCCGAGGATGATCGCCATCCTGGTCCACGGCATTCCGGCGGCGTCCCTCATGGACGCCAGCAGCCATGACGTCCGGACCCACTCGGCGAATCCGAACAGAAGGACTCCCTGGAAAAGGCGGACACCGAGCCGCGTCGGAATCAGCATCAGCAAGGGGGATAGAAGCGTGAGAGCCACCACCACCATACTTCCGTCGCGCAGGAAGTGCGCCGCGAGAACGATCACGCTGAGAATCGCAGGGACGAACCGGAGAACACGCATGGGAGAAGCCTCCTTCTGCATTGCATCATCGGTCCAGCGTTGCGGCGGCGGTATGACGAAGATCAGGTCCGGGTGCGGATTGACTGGATCGGAAACGTCTGCAGGAACAGAGGAACGTCGCGTGAAAAGGACTCGAGAGACCGAAACAAGCATGTCATTCCGATCGATCCCGCGAAACGGGAGAGGAGGAATCTGAGCGGGTGGATGCACTCCACCGCCCAGATTCCTCAGTCGCGATGAGGCCGCTCCTTCGGAATGACAGTTCCTTCGAATCCGTCTCGACATCGCATCTTCCCGCGACCACGATGACAGGCTGTTTCATCGTTCATCTTTCATCTTTTTTCGTTCATCTTTCTTCGTTTATCGTTCATCGTTCATGTTCATCGTTCATCGTTCATCGTTTAGCTACCGCCCGCTCTCCTTGTGCTTCTCGACGATCTCCTCGACGACAGCCGGGTCGGCGAGAGTCGTGATGTCGCCGAGCTCGTCGTACTTCCCTTCCGCGATCTTTCGCAGAACCCGCCGCATGATCTTGCCGGACCGCGTCTTCGGTAGCCCCGGGGTGATCTGGATGTGATCGGGTGTGGCGATCGGGCCGATGGCCTGCCGTACCTGCTCCTTCAGTGCGCCGGCCAGCTCCTCCGGATCTTCCTCTTCGTAGTCCGGCGTGATGATGACGTACGCGTAGATGCCGGTCCCCTTGATCTCGTGCGGGAAGCCGACGACAGCCGCTTCCGCAACCGCATCGTGGCTCACCAGAGCGCTCTCGACCTCTGCTGTTCCCAGTCGATGACCCGAGACATTGAGCACGTCGTCGACCCGGCCGGTGATCCAGTAGTAACCGTTCTCGTCACGCCTGCAACCATCTCCGGTGAAGTAGTAGCCGGGGAATTGAGTGAAGTACGTGTCGATGAATCGGGAGTGGTCGCCCCAGATCGTCCGCGCCTGTCCCGGCCAGGGGGAATCCATGCAGAGGAGTCCGCTGACGTCATTCCCGTGAATCTCCTTCCCCTCTTCGGTCAGCAGAACCGGCTTGATTCCGAAAAATGGCAGCGATGCCGAACCGGGCTCGAGTGGCGTTGCGCCGGGGAGCGGAGTGATCATGATGCCGCCGGTCTCGGTCTGCCACCAGGTGTCGACGACTGGACAGCGCCCGTCGCCGACCACGTCGTAGTACCACTTCCACACCTCCGGATTGATCGGCTCCCCGACAGTTCCGAGGATGCGGAGTGAGCCACGGTCGTACTTCTTCACCGGTGCATCACCCGCACGTGCAATCGCGCGGATCGCCGTGGGGGCGGTGTAGAAGATCGAGATCTTCAGGTCATCGACCATCTGCCAGTATCGTCCCGCATCCGGATAGACCGGCGTGGACTCGAACATCACCGTCGTCGCACCGTTCGCCAGAGGGCCGTAGATGATGTAGCTGTGCCCGGTGATCCACCCGACGTCAGCGGCACAACAGTAGACGTCGTCGTCCCGCAGATCGAACACGTACTTGTGCGTCATGGAGGCGTAGAGGAGGTATCCGGCGGTGGTGTGAAGAACGCCCTTCGGCTTTCCCGTTGAACCGGAGGTGTAGAGAATGAAGAGCGGCGACTCTGAGGACATCCACGCGACGGGACAAGTGGAGCGCTGCTTCTTCATCTCCTCGTGCATCCACAGATCACGGCCCGGCTGCATCGGGACCTCGGTGTCGGTCCGTTTGACGACGAGCATCGTCTGCACCATCGACACACCCTCGATCGCGCGATCCGAGGTAGCCTTGAGCGGGATGGCACGTCCGCCGCGCAGCCCTTCGTTCGCCGTGATCAGGACCTTGCAGCCGGCATCGAGGATCCTGTCGCGGAGTGAATCCGCCGAGAAACCGGCAAACACGACCGAGTGCACCGCGCCGATCCTGGCGCAGGCGAGCATCGCATACGCCAGCTCGGGGATCATCGGCAGATAGATGCAGACCCTGTCCCCCTTCTGAACTCCGAGCGAGAGCAGAACGTTCGCCATTCTCGCCACCTGATGCTTGAGCTGGCGGTACGTGATGCGCTGGTACTCCCCGGGCTCGTCCGCGGCCCAGATGATTGCCGTCTTCTCCGCGAGACCATTCTCCAGGTGCCGGTCCACACAGTTGAAGCACGCGTTCAGACGACCGCCTCCGAACCAGGAGAAATCGACTTCCTCGCGATCGACATCGAGCGTGTTGCGTGGTGGGTGGAACCAGTCGAGGTATTCGTCGGCCTTCTCTTTCCAGAACTGCTTCGGGTTCTCGATCGACTCCTTGTAGAGGCGCTCGTACTCCTCGAGCGACGAGACATGAGCACCTTCCTGGATATGGGGTTTCACGGGGATCATCGACATCCTCCTTCCACAACTGCGGTTTGGCGTGATTTCACCGATCGTATCCGAATCGCGGAGGAACCGAAACGCTCCTCCGGGGCCGGAATGAATCCATCGCTTGTATTCTGTTGGTGTAGATGGGACAACCAGTCGACGTCCCCCAAAGTGTTCCTCGTCACAAAGGAACGTGATTTCGCTTCCCGTCGCACGGGCGAAACAGGCATACGATTCTCAATCAACTCGCTAATCTGGCCCCCCATGTCGGAGTGGGCCGCTTTCGCAGGAGGCACGACGAAATGAGCAAAGCCAAACTGATTCTGAACGAGAAAGAATACGAACTCCCAGTCGTTCGAGGCACCGAGGACGAGGTGGGAATCGACATCACCAAGCTCCGTGCCGCGTCTGGCGCGATCACTCTCGACAGCGGCTACGGCAACACCGGGTCGTGCGAGAGCACGATCACGTTCATCGACGGCGAGAAAGGGATCCTCCGCTACCGGGGCTATCCGATCGAAGAGCTGGCCGAGAATGCGAGCTTCATCGAGGTCGCCTACCTGCTCATCTACGGAAACCTTCCGAATCAGGCCGAGCTCGAGTCATTCGATGAGCTGCTCACGCGC
This sequence comes from uncultured Acidobacteriota bacterium, assembly GCA_963829355.1. Lineage (GTDB taxonomy): Bacteria > Acidobacteriota > Thermoanaerobaculia > Gp7-AA8 > JAHWKK01 > CAWHHZ01. Next base: position 54,801 of record CAWHHZ010000021.1, on the reverse strand, counting down.
CACAGCCTCATTCACGAGGACATGAAGAAATTCTTCGAGGGTTTCCCTCCCTCGGCCCATCCGATGGCGATTCTTTCGGCCATGATCGCATCACTCTCGGCCTACTACCCGGCGGCGACCGATCCGGACGCACGCGACCTCAACATTGGGCGGCTGCTCTCGAAGATCAGAACCATCGCGGCCTTCTCCTACAAGAAGTCGATCGGCCAGCCGTTCGCGTATCCGCGCAATGATCTGAGCTACACCCAGAACTTCCTGCACATGATGTTCGCCGTACCGGCTGAGCCGTACTTCGTGCCGACCGTTCTGGACAAAGCCCTCAACCTTCTTCTGATCCTGCATGCCGATCATGAGCAGAACTGCTCGACCTCGACCGTACGCATGGTCGGCTCCAGTCAGGCCAACCTCTTCGCATCGATCTCTGCCGGAGTCTGCGCACTGTGGGGCCCGCTCCACGGCGGTGCCAACCAGCAGGTGATCAAGATGCTCCAGCAGATCCGGGACGACGGAGGAGACTTCGAGAAGTACGTCAACATGGCCAAGGACAAAGACTCGGGGTTCAAGCTGATGGGCTTCGGCCATCGCGTCTACAAGAATTTCGATCCGCGCGCAAAGATCCTCAAGAACGCCGCGGACGAGGTTCTGCGCGAGCTCGGCGTCAAGGATCCACTGCTCGACATCGCGAAGAAGCTCGAAGAAGTCGCCCTCAACGATCCGTTCTTCGTCGAGCGGAAACTGTATCCGAACGTCGACTTCTACAGCGGCATCATCTATCGCGCCATGGGCATCCCCACCGACATGTTCACCGTGATGTTCGCCCTCGGTCGTCTGCCGGGCTGGATCGCACAGTGGAAAGAGATGATCGAGGATCCGGCCGGACGCATCAACCGTCCGAGACAGATCTACGTCGGCGAAACCAAACGATCGTGGGTTCCGATCAAGGAACGTGAGCAGACGCTCGTCACCGCGTAGGCACAATTCAGATTGATCGAAGAAAGGCGGGGCCATGTGGTCCCGCCTTTTTTTTCTGAGTGGACAGAAGCGTGGACAAATACGTGGACAGGTAGGTGGACAAGACTGCGCTGGGTTTCGCGGTTCGTCCACTCCTTTGTCCACGTCTCTGTCCACGCTTCTGTCCAGCTCTCCCTCATGTCTCATGGACGGCGTTCCACTTTTCACTTTGAACTTTGAACTTTGAACTTCTAAGCTATCGCCTCGATGCTCAACAAGATCTGGGGCGGGTTCTTCATCGTGGCGTTCCTCGTGGCGCTCGGACGCTGGGTGTTTCAGGGAGACGCCACGGTCTGGGCCGAGATGGTGACGGCGGCGTTCGAGATGGCGAAGGTCGGATTCGAGATCGCTCTCGGCCTCACCGGCGTCATGTGCCTCTGGCTCGGCATCATGAAGCTCGGCGAGAGAGGCGGAGCGGTCGACATTCTCGCGAAACTGTTCAGACCACTTCTTCGACGACTCTTCCCCGGAATCCCCGAGGGGCACCCCGCCATGGGCTCGATCATCATGAACATGGCCGCCAACATGCTCGGCCTCGATAACGCTGCGACTCCTCTGGGACTCAAGGCGATGAAGGAACTGCAGTCGCTGAATCCGGAGCCGGAGACCGCGACGAACGACCAGATCCTGTTCCTCGTCATCAACACCTCTGCCGTCACCCTGATCCCCGTCACCATCTTCGTTTATCGCGCTCAGATGGGAGCGGCCGATCCCACCGACGTGTTCATCCCGCTTCTGGTCGCCACGTTCTGCTCGACCATGACGGGGCTTCTGGTGACGAGCTTTTTTCAGAAACTGAGACTGTGGGACCCCGTGGTCCTCGCCTATCTCGGCGGCTTCACTGCAGTGATCGCGGCCATCGTGCTCTACTTCGCAAATCTGCCGCAGGAGATGATGCAGACGCAAACCTCCATCATCTCGAACTTCCTGATCTTCTCGGTCATCATCGCATTCCTCAGCCTCGCCGCCTGGAAGCGGGAACCGGTGTTCGAGACGTTTGTCGAGGGAGCAAAAGAGGGATTCACCGTCGCCATCACGATCATCCCGTTCCTCGTGGCGATGCTCGTGGCCATCGGCATTCTGCGCGCCAGCGGCGCACTCGACATGGCACTCGATGGATTGCGCAGCGTGGTCGCCATGACCGGGCTCGACACACGATGGGTCGACGGGATGCCGACCGCGCTGATGCGCCCGCTCTCAGGGAGCGGCGCCCGAGGAATGATGCTGGAAACCATGGAGACCATGGGTGCCGACTCATTCGCCGGACGTCTGGTGAGCACGATCCAGGGAAGCACCGAGACGACCTTCTACATCCTCGCGGTCTACTTCGGCTCCGTCGGCATCAAGCGCACGCGCCACGCCGTGGCAGCAGGACTCGCCGCCGATGCCGCCGGCGTTGCAGGCGCGATCTTCGTGACCTACCTCTTCTTCGGGTAGGAACGCGGAACGATGAACGATGAACGATGAACAAAAGCATTTAACGGCCGCATGACTCTTCGGGAGCCACAGACGCTCACCCATTCCGGTTAACTCATTGCCTCCGCCTCCCGTTTATCGTTCCGCGTTCATCGTTCATCGTTCCGCGTTCATCGTTCCCCCTTCCTCTGTTATGATCCAGCCGTCGTGCGGCCGTTTCCAAGCACCCATTTCCCTCAAGGAGTTCCGACGTGAGTTTCCCTGGTGTCGATTATCTGGATATTGATTCTCTCTTCTCTGAAGAAGAGCTCATGGTTCGTCAGACTGTTCGCGATTTCGTGGACGAGGAAGTGCTTCCGATCATCGAGGAAGCCAATCGCAAGGAACGGTTCCCCTCGGAGCTCGTTCCGAAGATCGCCGAGCTCGGCCTTCTCGGCTCGACCATCGACGAGTACGGGCTGCCTGGCCTGAACAACGTGGCCTACGGGCTCGTGATGCAGGAGCTCGAGCGCGGCGACTCCGGTCTGCGCTCGTTCGTCTCGGTCCAGTCTGCGCTCGTGATGTATCCGATCTACGAGTTCGGATCGAAAGAGCAGCGAGACCACTGGATCCCAAAGCTCGGATCCGGTGAGAAGATCGGCTGCTTCGGCCTCACTGAGCCCGACTTCGGATCGAACCCGGGCGGCATGCGAACGCACGCGCGGCGTGACGGCGACTCCTGGGTCCTGAATGGCGCGAAGTCGTGGATCACGAATGGATCGGTCGCCGATGTCGCCGTCGTGTGGGCAAAGACGCCAGATGAAGGGATTCGGGGATTTCTCGTCGAGAAGGACACTCCCGGCTTTTCCACCGCGTACCACATGGGCAAGTTCTCGCTGAGAGCCTCAGTCACATCGCAGCTCTTCTTCGAGGATTGCCGTATCCCTGCCGAGAACGTGCTTCCGGAGACCGGTGGCCTGAAGTACCCGCTCAAGTGCCTCAGCCAGGCACGATACGGCATCGCATGGGGCGTGATCGGCGCGGCGATGGCCGTCTACAACACGGCGCTCGAGTATTCGACGAGCCGGATCCAGTTCGCCGGACAACCGATTGCGTCGCATCAGCTCGTGCAGAACAAGCTCGCCTGGATGGTCACCGAAATCACCAAGGCGCAGCTGCTTGCCGAGCACCTGGGTCGCATGAAGGACAAGGGAACGATCAAGCCGGAGCACATCTCGATGGGCAAGATGAACAACTGCAACATCGCCCTCGAATGCGCACGGATTGCTCGCGACATCCTCGGAGCGAATGGCATCTCTGATGAATACCCCGTGATCCGTCACATGCTCAACCTCGAGTCGGTCAAGACCTACGAGGGGACGCACGACATTCACAATCTGATCATCGGTCACAAGGTCTCGGGAATCCCGGCCTACAACCCGCCGATGTCGAACGAAGAAGCTGCGCAGAAGGAGAAGAAACACCAGGATAGCGAGTGAACCGCGGCTGACTGAGGAGAACAGATGGAATCGAGCATCGAAATCGGATTTCTGAGAGCGACTGAGAAGGCGGCGATCGCCGCCGCGCGGACGATGGGCTACGGCGATCGCAAGCACTCCGATCACGCCGCCGTCGAAGCGATGCGCGACGAGATCAACGCCGTCCGCGTCAAGGGACGCATCGTCATTGGCGAGGGGGAGCGGGACAAGGCCCCGATGCTCTATGTCGGTGAGGAGCTGGGACGACGTGACGAAGACGAGCGGCGCCAGCTCTTCGAGGTCGACATCGCCGTCGATCCGCTCGAGGGAACGAATCTCTGCGCCACCGGTTCTCCAAACAGCATGGCCGTCCTCGCCGCATCCGAAAAGGGCGGGCTCCTGAACGCTCCCGACGTCTACATGGAAAAGATCGTCGTGGGCCCGACGGCCGCTCACGCCATCGACATCAATGCACCGGTAGAAGACAACCTCAAGGCGATCGCGGATGCGTTTGGCCGCCAGGTAAACGAACTGACCATCGTCGTCCTGGATCGCGAGCGCCACGCCGATCTGATCGGCCGCATTCGCGCTGCAGGCGCCCGGATCAAACTGATCGCGGATGGCGATCTCGCCGGCGGCATCGCGGCTGCGATCCGCGGGACCGGCATCCATGCCTCGATCGGAATCGGCGGCGCTCCGGAAGGTGTGATCACGGCCGCCGCGATGCGCTGCCTAAACGGACGGATGCTCGGGAAGCTCAAGCCGCTCGCGAAGTGGCAGGAGCACAGGCTCAAGGACATGGGCTACGACGACACCAACAAGGTCTACGACACGGCAGATCTGGCGAGCGGCAACGACATCATCTTCTGCGCAACCGGCGTCACCGACGGCGATCTGTTCAGAGGCGTCCGCTTCTTCGCGCACGGCGTTCGGGTCTCGTCGCTCTTCTTCTCGCTCAAGACCAGAACCGTACGGTTCGTCGACACGATCTATCAGGCCGAAGGTGGCGAGCTCTCCGTCTCGTTCTAGAGCGAGCCGCGGCCTTCATAAGATGTCATCCTGAGCGCAGCGAAGGATCGGGTACCTCCTGACTCGAGCCGAACTTCGGACCGGTAGGCTCCACGAGATCCTTCGACCGTCCTACTCCCGCTTCGCGGGATCCGGCGGCTCAGGATGACAGTTCATTTCACTCCACTGGCGAAGTGAAGCGGGGCCATTCTCCCGCTCAGAGGCTGTGAAAGAATCCAGCGTACCCTGCGCTGGATTTTTTCACAGCCTCTCAGGATGACAAATTCTTATCATCGGGTGCTGCGGGCAAGCCGCTTGCTATAGCCACCCGCATGAACACGATCCTTAGAACTGCCGCCCTGACGCTCGTCCTGACTCTCGCTGCCTGTGGAGGCGGCGAAGACGAAGCTTCCACGTCCACCGCTCCCCCATCATCGGAGACACAGACGGTTGCCCAGACATCTCCGAGCACACCGGTGGGATCGGAACCGAGCCCCGAGGAGATGGAGAGGGAGCGTTTCAGTGACGCATGGCGTGCTCTCGACTCGGTGCAGCGGGCTCGCAGCGACCAATCGAGATCAGCGGCGAAGCCTGCGAAGGGTCCTGCTGCCAGCAACAGCCAGTTCGCGGACCGCTCCAGCCGATCGGAATCGATCGAGGATCTGTCGATTGACTCGATCGATGGGGCTCCGGTACTGGTGCCGATCAAGGGCGATGTCGCCGGCCCGTCAGTCCTTAAGGCGCAGGTCTACCTCGATCACGCAAACTTTTCGCCCGGCGTCGTCGATGGACGATGGGGAAAGAACACGGCAATCGCCGCCTACTGGTTCCAATACGCGAATGGAATGGAGCCGACAGGCGAGATTGACGAGCAGACGTTCCGGGCTCTCGAGAGCAAAGGAAACATAGGATCGGCGCTGACGCGCTATTCAGTAAGCAAGTCGGATCTCGAAGGACCGTTCGTGGACATCCCGGACGATACCTACGAGAAGGCGGAGCTCGACTGCCTTTGTTATGAGAACGTGGAAGAGAAGCTCGCCGAAGACTTTCACACCACGCCGGAGTTCCTCGAGAAGATGAATCCCGAGGTCGACTTCTCGACGCTCACCGAAGGAACACAACTGGTCGTGCCGAATGTCCCCACGAGCTACGCGAAGGGGGATGTCTCGAAGATCATCATTTCAGTCGAGGGCAACTACTTTCACGGTCTCGACGGCAACGGCAACATCGTCTTTCATTATCCGACGACCGTCGGAGGCCAGTACGACCCATCTCCCAGTGAAGAGCTGACCGTCACGGCCAAAGCGTGGGATCCGACGTTTCACTACCAGCCGAAACTGTTCCACGAAGTTCCGGATGAGGAACCGACCGCCATGTTGCAGCCGGGACCGAACTCACCAGTGGGTATCGTCTGGATCCAGCTCAGCAAGGAGAACTACGGGATCCACGGCACCTCTGCACCCTCGACGATCGGCTACGCATCGTCCCACGGCTGCATCCGCCTGACCAACTGGGATGCGCGCGAGATCGGACACGCTGTCGAAGACGGCACGACCGTAGTGTTCACCGATCCCCGCAGCGCCGCCCCCGAGGGCTCGGTCGGAGGGTAGGAATCGAGCTTCGCACCGGGACCTCGTGGACGTTTGTGGACAGAGGCGTGGACAGAAACGTGGACGAAGGAGTGGACATTCGAGCTCACCCGCTATGCGTCCACGATTCTGTCCACGTTTCCGTCCACGCCTCTGTCCACGTCTTTCTTTGAACTTTGAACTTTCAACTTTGAACTTCGGCGCTCCGCACCCTATCCTTTGCGGCAGACATGATCACCTATCTCCGCGTCCGGAATCTCGCCATCGTCGACACGCTCGAGCTGGAGCTCGAAACCGGCCTCAACGTGCTCACCGGTGAGACGGGAGCCGGCAAGTCGCTCCTGATCGATTCGCTGCAGTTTCTCAGCGGCGCCCGCGGTTCGACTGATCTCGTGAGATCAGGAGAAGAGCGTCTGACGGCCGAGGCGGTCGTGCTTGCCCCCGGATCGATCGCGCCGCTGCTCGACGAGCTCTCCATCGACCACGAGGAAACGGACGGAGCGATCGAGCTCATCATCCGGCGGGAGCTGCGCACCAACGGCCGCGGTCGGGTTCAGATCAATGGCGCGATCACGACTGTTCGAGATCTCCAGGCCGTAATGGACCTGCTGATCGAGATTCACGGTCAGAACACGTCCAGCCAGCGGATCGGCGGACGCTCCTATCGCGAGATGATCGACGAGTGGATCGGAACCACCGACGAGATCGAAACGACGCGACGGACCTGGGCCTCATGGAAGGAAGTCGCGACGAAACTCGAGGAACTGCGCGATGCGCAGCGCGATCGTGTTCAGCGACTCGACATGCTGGAGTTTCAGATCAAGGAGCTCTCCTCGGCCGCTCTGCAGGCCGATGAAGAGGAAGAGCTGACAAGGGAGCGCTCCGAGCTCGCTTACGCCGAAGATCTCGCAGAGGCGGTGACCGTGGCGCTCGAACTGATCTCGGAGAACGAGGATGCTGCGATCGCGCTCGTGGGCCGGGCTTCGGACAAGCTGGAGATGATCGGAAGGAAAGTCGAGAGTCTCCGGCCCGTGCACGACGACACGGAAGATGCGTTGATCAGGCTTCAGGAGGTCGCGAGGACGTTATCGAGTATCGCGGGATCGATCCGCCATGATCCGGTTCGGCTCGACGAGGTCGAAGAGCGCCTGGCCCTGATCGACCGCATGAAGCGGAAGTACGGCGACTCCATCCCGCAGGTCCTGTCCTACCTCGATCAGATCCGCAGAGAAAGAGACGATCTCGCCGACTACGAAACAAACCTCGAGCGGCTCGCGAAGGACGAGGAGAATGCGTTCAGCGCCTATCGAGAGGCCGCTCTGGATCTCTCGAAGCGGCGATCGAATGCCGCACGTGAAATGCAGCAGGCGATCGAAACGCATCTCGCCGATCTCGCCATGGAACGGACACGGGTTCGGATCGATGTGACGACCCAACCGCGGAAGGACTCGCGTTTTCTGCTCGACCAGCAGCCGATCGCGTTCAATCAGGACGGCGTCGACTCCGTCTCCATCCTCGTCGCGACGAACGCCGGAGAGGAGCCGAAGCCGCTCGAGAAGGTTGCCTCCGGCGGAGAGCTGTCACGGATCCAGCTCGCAATCGCGGCGAGTCTCGCAGAACGATCGCCGGAGAACGCGGCGTCCACTCTCGTTTTCGACGAGATCGATGCCGGTGTGGGAGGGCGCGTTGCGGAGGTCGTGGGACGGAAGCTCAGCGCGCTCGGCACTCGTGCGCAGGTCGTCTGTGTGACCCATCTTCCGCAGATTGCAGGGATGGGCACGACACACTTCCATGTCTGGAAGGAGGATGTCGACGAACGGACGCGTGCACGCATCCGTCGTCTGCCGGATGAGTCGGAGCGCGTCGAGGAGCTGGCGCGAATGCTGGCCGGGGCAAAGATCACCGAATCGGCCCGCACGCACGCGCGCGAGCTGCTCAAGCGGGATCAGCCGCGAAAGAAAGGCTCGAAGGCTCGAAGTTAGTTGTCATCTCGTAAGCCGGCGTGACGCCTGCTTACATCGCGCGGGACGCGCGACCCACATTCATCGCAGAATGTTCTGATTCTCAAAACTCTTTAGAATGTCGATGAGCACGGGCAGACATTCCAGACACGAGATCTTTCCCGGGATCGGTGCTGCAGGGCAACGGGCGATCGAGCGGGCGCGCGTGACGATCGTGGGCTGCGGAGCGCTCGGCTCTCACTCGGCGGAGATGATGGTGCGTGCCGGAACGGGCACGGTCGAGCCGGGACGCCTGCGGATCATCGACCGCGACTATGTCGAGCTCAGCAACCTTCAGAGACAGACTCTTTTTGTCGAGTCCGACGCGACAAGGGCGCGGCCGAAAGCACTCGCTGCCGCGACACATCTTCGCGAGATCGACTCGAACGTAAACATCGAGGCGATCGTGAGAGACCTCACACCAGCGAGCGCCGAACGTCTCCTCGCTGACTCGGATCTCATCATCGACGCCACCGACAACTTCCCGACCCGCTTCATCATCAACGACGCGTCGATACGGTTGAGCACACCGTGGGTCTACGGAGGAGCGGTCGGATCCCGAGGCATCACCTCCTTCATCGTTCCGGGACAGACTCCGTGTCTGCGCTGCATGCTCGAGCAGGTCCCGGCGATCGGGAGCGTCGAAAGTTGCGATACGGCTGGTGTCATCACGCCGATCCCACCGATCGTCGCGGGGTGGCAGGTGGCTACGGCGTTGCGCTGGATCGTCGAACGGCAACACCCTCGAGGGGTCTTCACCTTCGATCCGTGGGCGGGGCGCCTCCAGCACGTGATGGGCGAGCTCTCGAGAGATCCCGCGTGCCGCTCCTGCGGAACGAATGAACTGCCTGCATTGACGGAGAATATCGAGCAGGTCGTGACGCTCTGCGGTCGAAACTCGGTGCAGATCAGCGGGAGGGACAGGATCGATCTCGATCAGGCGGCCGAGCGTCTCGGCGCGGCCGGGCGTGTCGAGACCAGTGAGCAGTCGGTCTCGGCATTCTTCGACGCAGGCATGCTGACGCTCTTCGCCGACGGCCGCATCATCGTTCAGGGAACGACCGATCCGTCCGAAGCGCGGACCATCATCTCCCGTTACCTCGGAGCGTGACCTTGAAAACGTGGACGATCGAGCGTGGGCACACCGAAGGGGAACAGATCGAGGAGATGGCAGCGCTTCTCGAGCGGGAGCAGATTCTCATTCTGCCCACCGATACGATCTACGGGCTGCATGGCCTCGCTACGAGTCCGTCTGCCGTCGAAACGATCCGCGCGGCAAAACGAAGGCGTGACGACCAGCCGTTCGTCGTGCTCTGCAGCGATATCGACCAGCTGCCGCTCCTGGGCGTCACGGCCCCCAGTGACGTTCTCGAGGCGCTCGCGAAGATCTGGCCCGCTCCTCTCACGGCGATTCTGCCTCTCGCGCAGCCGGTCCCTGCGTCTGCCGGCAGGAGCTCGATCGGTGTTCGTATACCCGATCTCGAATGGCTGCGACATCTCGTGCGGAGGACAGGACCACTCGCCTCGACGAGTACGAATCTGTCCGGCGAACCCGCCGCGACACGAACGGTCGATATTCCCGACGAGCTCTTGAAACAGGTCGCCGGCATCGCCGATGCGGGGACGCTCGAGGGGCAACCCTCGACGCTCGTGCAGTTTACAGAGACTTCACCTCGAATCCTCCGGGAGGGTCATTTCCGCTTTACACAGAAACTGTGGAAAACGGTGTGGAAATCACTGTGAAAAACGCGGAAACCCGCGAAAACTGCGGCTCTTCAGCTATCTGCACACGTTCTTGGGCGAAACTCGCAACCCCTTTAAAATCAACAAATTGCGTTCAGGCGAATAAGAGTGATCGATCAACGTCTCCCATCGTGCCCTCATTTTCCTCATCGCCGATGATTATTTCGGGATTTGCAACGGCGTATTCCCTTTTTTGAGGACTTGCCTCTCGACAATCACTCGAGCCGCTGAGACACTACACTGGCTCGACATGCAGCCCCACGAACCAAAACTGCAGGCAGAAGTTCAGGACCTCATCGACAGACGTGATCTGTGGGGGCTTCGCCGTGCGTTCGTCGACTGGGAGCCTCATGAGATCGCCAGCCTCATCGAAGAGCTGGAGGAACAGCATGACGTCGTTCTGTTCCGTCTCCTTCCTCGCGAGCTCGCAGCCGACACGTTCGAGCACCTCTCGCACGAGAAGCAGGAGGAACTGATCGAGGCGTTCGCCGGACGAAAAGAGCGCCTCGCCGATCTCCTCAACGACCTCGCCCCCGACGATCGAACCGCACTGCTCGAAGAGCTGCCGAGCGCGGTTGCCCAGCGACTCATCCAGATGCTCTCCCCGGAGGAGCGTCGGGTGGCCACGATGCTTCTCGGATACCCGGAGGAGAGTATCGGCCGGCTGATGACGACCGATTTCGTGGCGCTCCGTCCCGACTACACGATCCGGGAAGCCCTCGAGCACATCCGGAAGTACGGCCAGGATTCCGAAACCCTGAATGTCGTCTACGTCGTCGACAGCCGATGGCACCTGATCGACGATCTCCGCATCCGCGAGATTCTCCTGGCTGATCCCGATCAGACGATCCGCGACCTGATGGACGAGCGCTACATCGCTCTGCAGGCGACCGACGATCAGGAGACGGCGATCGGGGTCTTCCGCAACTACGACCGCGTCGCTCTTCCGGTCACCGATACGAAGGGCGTTCTCCTGGGGATCGTCACGGTCGATGACGTTCTGGATGTCGCCCAGGACGAAGCCACCGAGGACATTCACAAGATCGGCGGCATGGAGGCGCTGGATGAGCCATATCTGACGATCCCCTTCTTCAAGCTGATGATGAAGCGGGCACCGTGGCTCGTTCTCCTTTTCTTTGGGCAGATGCTCACTGCCACGGCGATGGGGTATTTCGAGACCGAGCTCGAGCGGGCGCTCGTCCTCGCTCTGTTCATACCTCTGATCATCTCGAGCGGCGGCAACTCCGGATCACAGGCCGCGACCCTCGTGATCCGCGCTCTGACGACGGGCGAGGTCGGGCTTCGCGACTGGTGGCGTGTCGTCAGCCGGGAAGCTCTGGCCGGCCTCACCATGGGCCTGCTGCTCGGCGCTCTCGGCTTTCTGCGCGTAGCTGGAAGTGAAATGGCCTTTGATTCGTACGGAATGTACTGGCCCCTGATCGGAATGGTCGTCGGACTCTCGCTCGTCGGTGTCGTCCTCTGGGGAACACTCGCCGGATCAATCCTCCCCTTCCTGCTCCAGCGAATCGGGGCGGACCCAGCCGCCTCCTCGACTCCGTTCGTCGCCACACTCGTGGACGTGACCGGTCTGGTGATCTACTTCACCGTCGCCGCACTGTTGTTGAGCGGGACGTTGCTGTAGGAAAAGGAGCGGGCTCTCGCGGGGCGTGGCCGCAGAGCGGCCGGGGCGGGCTCGGCCTTCGGCCTTCGCGGGACGGTGACGACCTGCTTTTGTGCTTGCGGCGGCCAATGCCCCTGTCGTTATGAATCCTCGCAGATCCTTTCTCACGCGAATGGAACGACAGCAGCACGGCCCGGTTTTTACAGGATCGAACCGGGCGCCCCTGCCGAGCGGAGCGAAGGCACCGCCCCGCGAAGCCCGCCCCGCGAGCAAAGCGAGCCCACCCCTTCTCAGTGCTACAATCGCCCTCCCGCAGGACCACACTCATGAACGACAAACTCATCAACGAAGCAATCGAGGCAAGAAAGAACGCGCGCGCGCGATTCTCCGGATTCAGTGTCGGAGCGGCGCTCGCAACGGTCGACGGGAAAATCTACCGGGGATGCAATGTCGAGAACGCGAGCTACGGTCTCACCGTCTGTGCCGAACGGGTCGCTCTTCTCTCGGCGATCGCCGACGGTGCGCGCGAGTTTACGGAGATCGCCGTTGCGACGCAGAGCGATGTACCGTCCACACCGTGCGGTCCGTGCCGGCAACTGATGTGGGAGTATTGCGGCGACATACCCGTCCACCTCGTCAGCACCACGACGGGCGAGAAAAAGAGCTTCCAGCTCTCGCATCTCTTTCCCGAGCCTTTCGAGCTCTCTCCGGAGGACTGATGAACATTCGCGTTCTCGCAATCGCGGCCTTGCTTGCGTCCGCATGCGCAACCACTTCTGCTCCCGTCGTCGATCAGAGACAATCCATCGATCTTCTGATCACCGGCGGAACGGTGGTCACGATCACCGGCGAGAATATCGACCAGGGAGCCGTCGCGATCCGCGACGGTGAGATCATCGCCGTAGGACCTGCCTCGGAGCTCGATGCAGCATTTCGCGCGACCGAAACGATCGACGCGACCGGCTCGGCGGTTCTTCCGGGGCTCATCAATGCGCACACCCACGCTCCGATGACCCTGTTCCGCGGAATCGCCGATGATCTCGCGTTGATGGACTGGCTGCAGAACTACATCTTTCCGGCAGAGGCGTCGGCAGTCGACGAAGATTTCGTGCGGTGGGGAACGAAGCTCGCTCTCGCCGAGATGATCAGCTCCGGCACGACCACCTACGCCGACATGTACTACTACGAGATCGCGATCGGCGAGGAGACCAGGCGCGCCGGCGTGCGTGGCGTTCTCGGCGAGACGATGATCGACTTCCCCGCTCCCGACAACAAGACGTGGGATGAAGCGGTCGCCTACATGCGACGGTTCGCCGCAGCGTTCGAGAACGATCCTCTCATCACACCAGCGATCGCGCCACACGCCCCCTACACGGTCTCGAAAGAACATCTCCAGCAGGTCCGGGCCATCGCGACCGAACTGGGAGTTCCAATCCTGATCCACCTCGCCGAAACGAGAGACGAGATCCGGCAGATCGAAGAAAAGTACTCACTACACCCCGTCGCCCTTCTCGAGGAGATCGGTTTCCTCGATGACGACGTCGTCGCCGCCCATGGCATCTGGCTCGAGCCGGAACATCTGGACCTGCTCCAGCGCCGCGGCACCGGCATCGTTCACAATCCCGAGAGCAACATGATGCTCGCATCCGGCGTCGCCCCCGTGACCCTGATGCTGGAGAAGGGTCTGGAGGTGGGGCTCGGCACGGACGGCCCCGCCGGATCGAACAACAATCTCGACATGATCGAGGAGATGGCCTCCGCCGCCCGTCTCCAGAAGATCACGCAGAATGATCCGCGAGCCATCAGCGCCGAACACGTCCTGCACATGGCCACGATCGGTGGTGCCAGAGTTCTCGGACTGGACGATCTGATCGGATCGATCGAAGTGGGGAAACGCGCCGACATCATCGTCATCGACCTCTCCACTCCCGGAATCCAGCCGGTCTACTCGGTCGAGTCCGCCATCGTCTACGCGGCCAACGGCGCCGATGTCACCCACACGATCGTCGACGGCCGCGTCCTCATGCGCGACCGTAAGCTCCTCACGCTCGACGAGCAGGCCATCCTGGAGGCAGCGGCGCGGTACCGCGAGCGCGTATTGGATGTCGTGGGCCGGGAGTAGGATCGCAGCTTCAGGCTGGTGTAGTGCCTCGATCGAGACTCATCCATGCGCTCGCTCTTCATCTTTCGCCGCGACCTGCGGCTCGACGACAACACGACGCTGATCGAGGCGTGCGAAGCCTCCGACGAGGTCGTTCCCTGCTTCATACTCGATCCGCGGCAGGCTTCTCCCGAGGAGAACCGCTACTTCAGCGCAAACGCTTTCCAGTTCCTGATCGAATCGCTCGAGGACCTCGGAGGGCAGATCGATAAGCGAGGAGGACGGCTGGCGATTTTCGAGGGAGAAGCCGGGCGCATCGTCGATTCCCTGCTCGACAGCGAAGAAATCGATGCGGTCTTCTTCAATCACGATTACACGCCGTTCAGTACGATGCGCGATGATGCCATCCGCAGTCTCTGCGAGCGGAGAGGCGTGAAGGTCGTCAGCCGTCACGATGCCCTGCTCACCGCACCCGGTGAGGTCACGACCAACGAGGGCTCCACTTACCAGGTCTACTCTCCATTCGCCAGGAAAGCACGAAAAGACGAGCCTGCCCGGCCACGACTCCTGCGGCGGAAGGTGCTGTCGGGAAGAACAGTGCCGGGATCGATCGACCCGGGCGAGTTGAACGGAATGGTTGAGCGGCCCTCCAACCGCCTCCACGTCCGGGGAGGACGCTCGCGCGCATTGTCGATTCTCTCAGGCGTCGGCTCGCTTGCGGACTACGCCGAGACACGCAATCTCCCCGCGATGGAGGACGGCACGACATCTCTCTCCGCGTACCACAAGTTCGGTTGCGTCTCGGCGCGCGAGACTTACTGGGCCGTGGCTGACACGCTCGGAAGCAATCACACGCTGATCAACGAGCTGTACTGGCGTGACTTCTTTACCCTGCTCGCCCACGCACATCCACGTGTCTTCGGCGAGAGCTTTCACCAGCAGTACGACTCGATCCGCTGGCGTAATGATGCGGCCCATTTCGAGGCATGGAAACAAGGCCGGACTGGCTTTCCGATCGTCGACGCGGGAATGAGACAGCTTTCCGTGACCGGCTGGATGCACAACCGAGTGCGGATGATCGTCGCGTCGTTTCTCGTCAAGGACCTGCAGATCGACTGGCGATGGGGAGAGCGGCACTTCGCCCGACTCCTCGTCGACTACGATCCTGCCGTCAACAACGGCAATTGGCAGTGGGCCGCTTCAACAGGCGCCGACGCACAACCGTACTTCAGAATCTTCAACCCCTGGAATCAGGGGAAGAAGTACGACCCTCAGGCGGACTACATAAGGCGGTGGGTTCCCGAGCTCGCGGCACTCGACGCCCGGGCCATTCACGGGCTCGACTCCGATCGGCCAACCGAGCTCGTTTATCCAGAGCCGATCATCGATCACCGAACGGAAGCTCATCGCGCGCAGCGCCTGTTCGAGCATGCTCGCCAGAGCTGAATCCATCGGGTGAGACCGCGTGTCCGCGTGGAACTTCTCTTGCACAAGGCGCAGATCGGAATGCGCTATGACGATCAGTTGCTCCGATTGCGGAACACAGCAGATTCTGCCCAGACTATCCTCCCCCGGAAAGGCTGAGTGCGTCCGCTGTGACCGGTTGCTGTCCCGCTACCACCGGTTCGGGCTCACACTGCCCCTCGCATGTGCCATCGCCGTTCTCGCCATGATTCCAGTCGGCGCCTTTCTCCCGCTGATGCAGTCCACCTTCAGGAATGTTCTGCACCAGGAATCGAGACTCATCTCGAGCGTCGGCACCATCTATCGCGAGGTCTGGTTTCCCTTCGCATTCGGCTTCCTTTTCTTCGCCTTCCTCTTTCCAGCTATCCGGGCGTTGCTCCAGGCTCTCGTGCTCGGTTCACTCAAGTGGGGCTGGAGGCTGCCACAACGAGGACGGTTGTTCCGGTGGAGCGAAGAGCTGCGTCCCTGGAGCATGACCGAGGTCGTGGTCATCGCTGGCCTCATCACGTACTTCCGCGCGTCCGTCTCCTCGAGCGTCGAAGTGATGGTCGGAGGATGGTCTTATCTTCTGGTCGCAGCCCTCGCCTTCGCCGGTGACCGCATGCTGGATCGGCGCAGGATCTGGAATGCGATCCTGCCGGATCCCGAAACGGTCCCGGACCGGGACATCCCCTCGTGCGACGTCTGTGAGATGGTCGTGAGCTGGCGCCGGACCGGAGACCCCTGCCCTCGATGCGGCGAGATCCTGGCGCACCAGATCGTGCCGCGCTTCATCGCAGCAGTGACCGCTGTGGGCGCATCAATTCCTCTTCTCTTTCCGGCCTTCACGTACTCCGTCATGGTGAACGACCAGTTGAGCGGGGTCCTCGAGCACACGGTCCTCGGTACGGTTCAAATGCTCGCTGATCGTGGTTACTGGCAGTTCGGGGCGATCGTTCTTCTGGCAGGAATGATCATTCCCCTCTTCGAGCTCGGTTGCATGGTCTGGCTGATCGTGCGTGTCCGTTTCCCGGAGAGGAAGGGGCTCGTGATCCGTACGCGGGTGTACCGCATACTCCATCGCCTCATGCGATGGCCAATGATTCTGCCCTTCATCGCGGCGATCGCCGCCCCGATCATCGACTTCCATGGAATCGACGACATCGTTGCGGGACCAGGCGCCACCCCCCTCTTCATGATCGTGGCACTCACGATGCTATCGGTTCAGGTGCTGGAGCCACGGCTGATGTGGATGACGGCGGGAGTATCACGATGAGCGAGTACGATGACTTCGGAGAACAGCGAGATGAGACGGAGGTCTCCGAGGATCGACGGCAGGAGGAGATCCCGGAGGCCAACGTACAGCTCGCCCGGCTTTCTCCCTGGATCTGGCTGATCCCCGCGCTCGCCATTTTCTTTGCGGGATACCTCGTCGTCCGCTACGGCTTTTTCGGCGGCGGAGACGTCACCGTGTACTTCGTCGATGCACGGGGACTCGACCGCTACAGTCCCGTTCGCTACCGCGGAGCGAAGGTCGGAACCGTGCAGAAGATCACCATCGACGAGGAGCTCCAGCGTGTGGTTCTCCGAATCTCGATGGATGCCCAGATGGACGACGCACTCCGCACCGGAACGCGCTTCTGGATCGCCGAGCCGGTGATCGGCTCAGGAGGGATCGGCGGCCTTCTCGGCGGCACCTACGTCGGAATCGCTCCGGGTCCGGGCGAACCCGCTGACGAGTTCGAGGGCCAGGAGTATCCTCCCATTCTCGAAGCACCAGAGCCCGGAAAGACGTTCATCCTCGAGACCGGAGGAAGTGGTGCAATCGCCATAGGAGCGCCGGTCGAGTTCCAGGGGATGCGTGTCGGCCGGGTGCTCGGTGCCGAGTACGATCCGGACGAAGGCGTCTCGTTCGTTCATGTGTTCGTGGTCGATCGCTTCGCGGCCGACGTCCGTGAGAGTACGCGATTCTACCGGTCGGGAGGCCTCGCCATCTCGCTCGACGGAGGCAAGATCTCGATGGGTGAAACTTCCCTGACCTCTCTTCTCAGCTCCGGGGTTTCCTTCTACACCCCCGACGTGTTGGCCGGCCCCCCCGTTCCGGAAGCCACCCACTTCGCACTCCATGACTCCCGAGCCGCCGCGATCGCTGCAGCCGACGGCCCGCATCTGACCTACCTCACCTATTTCCCAGGCGCGGTAGGAGGCCTCAGTCCCGGAACGCCGGTGAAGATGAGAGGGGTGGAAGTGGGCCGGGTGAGAGACGTTCGTCTCAGGTACGTCTCCGCGACCGCAAGCATCGAAACGCCTGTCACACTGGAAATCGATCCGCGGCGACTGGAGATCGAGGTGCCGCCGAACGGGACGAGAGTGGAGCTGAGAGATCGTATGAACGAGGCGCTCGGCAACCTCGTCCGGAAGGGAACGAGAGCCACGCTCTCGAGCAGCCTGATCTTCTCGGGAGCCGGTGCGGTCTCGCTCGAGAACGTCGCGCCCGCCGGCTCCGGACGTCTGGCTGTCGAGCACGATCCGCCCATCATCCCTGCTGCCGCGGGAGGGAGCGGCATCGAGGGAGCTCTTGCATCGCTCAATCGAGTCGCAAGCACACTCGAGGATCTGCCTCTTCGCGAGATCGCCACCGATCTCCGCAGCGCTGCAAGCCGTGTCGATGAGCTCGTCAACGATCCGGCACTCGACACGAGCATCGCTCGAATGAACAGCGCGTTGGCCGAGCTCGAACAGGCGGCGAAGACCACCAACCAGAACATCGGGCCGATCGCAGAGAGCCTCCGGAACGCGGCGACGTCCGCCGAACAGGCCGCAGCGCGAGCAGGAGAGCTCCTCGGCAGCAGTCCCCGCCAGAACTACGATCTGGCGGAGCTCATCAAGGAGCTGACCCGCGCAGCCGAGTCCGTGCGTGCACTGGCGAGCTATCTCACGGAAAATCCGGACGCACTTCTGAAAGGGAGGGGCAAATGAGATCTCGAACGCTTCTCGCTGCAATCTTGTGTATCGCGATCGCCGGTTGCTCCATTCTCAGCCGCTCGAAGAGCCAGTTCTTCACTCTCGAGTCACTCCCGGCGAGTCAGACCGTGGCGATTGCCGGCGCGCCCGTCGCGATCGAAGCGATCGAACTTCCGCCCGGCCTGGACCGGCGCGGGATCGTCGTCAAAAAAACCAGACATGAGCTGGAGATTCGCGAAACGGACCAGTGGACCGACACCCTGGAGACGATGGTCCTCCACACTTTCGCACAGAACCTGTCTGAACGGCTTCCTCCGGGCATGGTCGTTTTGCCAGGCCAGCCGCAGCCGTCCGGCGCCATCCGCTCGTTCTCGATCTTCTTTGACGAACTGACGCCGGGACCGGAGCCGCTGTTCATCCTCGATGCGCAATGGGGCTCCACGACCGCCCTCAGACACGAACGGATCGAGGTTCCGATGAGCTCGCTCGACAGTGGTGAGGTGGCCTCTGCGATGAGCACCGCCCTCGCCGAACTGGCGGATCGTATGGTGAGCTCGCTTCAGTAAAAAGGGGCGGGCTCGCGGGGCGGGGCCGCAGAGCGGCCGGGGCAGGCTCGGCCTGCGGCCTTCGCGGGGCATCGATCACGGCGATCGAGAAACGCGCGACTGACGCCTCTGTCGTTCTGTCGACCACACACCGGCAATGGCTGACAGCAGCCAGCCCCCTTGCAATTACCAGCGCCCGCCGAAAATGCCCCGCGAGCGCAGCGAGCCCGCCCCATCTCCGCTCCAGCACAACAGTCATCCGGCGGGACGCCGGCTGACATCGGACGGGACGCCCGACCCACTAACCTACCGCTCGTCCTGGATCACAACTACCTGTGACAGGGGGCATCGACCGTCCCGGTCCCGCCGCAGAGAATCGATTCGTACTGCTTTTTCCATCGACGAGCAGACGAAAGGGGCCCGTATGATCGAGATGACCCTTTACGGCCGTGGCGGCCAGGGAGGTGTGACGCTGGCAAAGCTGATCGCCACCTCGTACTTCCTCCGCGGCAGATACGCCCAGGCATTCGGTGTCTACGCGGCGGAGCGCTCCGGCGCTCCGATCCAGGCCTACGTCAGAGTCGACGACGTCGAGATCACGAACTACAACCAGATCCGAAAGCCGGATCACGTGATCGTCCTCGACCCCACACTCATCGCCCCGGCCATCCTCGCCGGGCTCTCCGATGAAGGCTGGATCATTCTCAACACACCGAAACCTCCGGAAGAATGGGCAAGTCTGTTTCCCGGCCGGAGAGTTGCCACGATCGACGCCACCGCCATCGCCGTCAGTCACGGTCTCGGAACGCGGACAGTGCCGATCGTCAACTCCACGATGGTCGGTGCGATCGGCAAGGTTCTCGACCTCGCTTTCGAGGAAGTCTCTGCGTCGCTCGAGGAGCTCGGCTTCGTCGGCGCGAACATCGAAGCGGCAAGGGAGGCATTCGGTCAGGTCTCGGCTGCCGTCCTCGACGGAAGCCCCGAACGCCCCGAGACACCCGCGGCACTGCCTTCCATCGAAACGCTGCTGAGTCAGAACACCGGCAGCGCCCCGCGGATCCGCACCGGTTCCTGGGCGACCAGAACGCCGGTCCAGCGATCTCTCACACCTCCCTGTAACGCCACATGCCCCGCGGGTAACGACGTGCAGAGGTTCATCCGCGAGATCGCGGCGGGAGACAATTCCGCCGCCCTTCGCGTGCTGCTCGAAACCAGCCCGCTTCCCGGCATCTGCGGCCGCGTCTGTCCAGCACCATGCATGGACGTCTGCAATCGCGAAATGCTCGACGACGGAGTCAACGTCCGGGAGCTCGAGCGGTGGGCGTCCGATCATGGCGAGTGGCCTGCCCCTGCCATCCCCTGGCGCCGCGAACGCGTCGCCGTCGTCGGCTCAGGGCCCGCGGGACTCAGTGCCTCTTATCACCTCGCGCGTCTCGGCTACCACGTCTCGCTCTTCGAAGCGAACGATGAGCTCGGTGGAGTGCTCCGAAACGGGATTCCGGACTACCGCCTGCCGAAGGAGATTCTCGATCGCGAGATCGGCTTCATCCTGCTGCATGGCGTCACCGCCTACACCGACGCCCGGATGGACAAGCATTCCGTCGCGGCGCTGCGCAAGCATTACGCTGCCGTCTTCGTCGCAACAGGTCTACAGCATGCCCACTCTCTCGAGCTCGGCGACAGCGGGCACCAGGTCCTTCAGGGAATCGATTTTCTCGATGCAGTCCATCGCGACGAGGTCACGACCCGCGGCGAGCGAGTCGTCGTCATCGGCGGCGGCAACACGGCGATCGATGCGGCCCGCTCCGCTCACCGGCTTGGCGCTGAAGCGGTCACAATCGTCTACCGGCGCAGCCGCGCCGAGATGCCGGCGATTGACGAGGAGATCGACGAAGCGCTCGAAGAAGGGGTCGAGCTCCTCGAGCTCATGAGCCCGGAACGTCTCGAAAATGGCATCCTGCAATGCCGGCGCATGAAGCTGGGTGAACCTGATGAGAGTGGCCGTCGCCGGCCCGTTCCGGACGACGGACCAGACTCCCGAATCGGACTCACCTGCGACCGGATCATCCTCGCACTCGGCCAGTCCGCGGACCTTTCCGTACTCGAAAGCTCCGAGTTGAAGGACGGCGAAGTCCTCGCTCCAGTCTTCACCGGAGGCGACCTCGGCAGGAA
Organism: uncultured Acidobacteriota bacterium; assembly: GCA_963829355.1. Classification (GTDB taxonomy): domain Bacteria; phylum Acidobacteriota; class Thermoanaerobaculia; order Gp7-AA8; family JAHWKK01; genus CAWHHZ01. The sequence goes on along the minus strand of CAWHHZ010000021.1, from coordinate 33,731 downwards.
TGAGGGAACAGTCACCGCGGCCATCGGCAGCGGCCGGTTCGCCGCCTGGAACATCCACCACGACATCACGGGCGAGATGCTTCTCGCAGAAGACGGACCGCGCATCGCCACAAGTGAGGACGTCCACGCACGTCTGTTCAAGACCGAGCATCGCCACCGGGGCGAGCGGCTCCCGGCAACCCGGAGAAGCGGCTTCGGAGAGGTTCACAAGGGCTTCCCCGAGGAGGACTGGACTGTCGCCGTAAATGAGGCGACGCGCTGTTTCAGTTGCGGGGTGTGTAACGAGTGCGATCGCTGCATCGATCACTGCCCCGAAGGGATCCTCACCCGAGACGCCGGTGGCTATCGATTCGACTATGAATACTGCAAAGGATGCGGGATCTGCGCGACCGAGTGTCCGCGGGGCGTGATCACGATGTCCGAGCTTCAGAGCTGAGGAGGCGACGTGGCAAGAACACTGTGCACGGGGAACTACGCAGCAGGGCACGCACTTGCGGTCGCCGGCGAGGCAAATCGCAATGCCCGCGGGTGTGCCGGAGGCGCTTATCCGATCACCCCGCAGACAGAGATCATCGAGTATCTGCGGGGCTTCGATTTCACGCGAGGCAGCATCATTCCGGTCGAGTCGGAACACAGCGCGATGGGAGTATGCATCGGTGCATCGCTCGCCGGGGCGCGCTCGTTCTCCGCGAGCTCGTCGAACGGTCTCTCCTACATGACAGAGAACATTTTCACGGCGGGGTACTACCGGCTCCCGATCGTCCTGATCGCGGTGAACCGCACACTCGGCCCCCCCTGGAACATCTGGGTCGATCAGGGAGACAGTCTCGCGCTGCGCGACGCGGCGTGGATGCAGTTCTATACCGAGACGCACCAGGACGTCGTCGACACGATCCTTCTCGCGTTCCGTGTAGCCGAGGATCCGAGGGTGATGATTCCTGCGATGGTCGCGTTCGACGGGTTCGTCACCTCGCATACGCAGATGGTGGTCGACCTGCCGGACCAGGAGCTCGTCGACCAGTATCTGCCAGAGTGCAGCGTGCCACAGATGCTCCGGCACAGCCGGCCCGCCACGGTTGGCGGACTCACCTGGCCGCGCGAGACAGAGTTCCACAGGCGCGATCTGCAGGACGCAATGGAACGCGTTCCCGCGGTTCTCGAGGAGGCGATCGACGAGTTCGAGAAGGTCTTCGGACGCCGTCCGCATGGCGCGCTCGAGACTGAGGGTACCGAAGATGCGGACGTGATCGTGATCGCATCGAGCACGATGAGCTCGACGGTACGCAATGTCGTTCGCGAGCGCCGGGAGCGCGGCGAACGGATCGGGATGATCAAGATGAAGATGTTCCGGCCATTTCCGCGCGAGCAGCTTCTGCGCGCGATCGGGCCGGCCCGCAAGATCGGCGTGCTCGACCGCAACCACTCGCCCGGCTCGGGCGGGATCTTCTGGGGCGAGATTGCTGCGACGCTGCAGCAGCGGCCCGACGTCGTCATTCAGGACTACATCGTCGGGCTGGGCGGCGGAGACGTCACACCATCGACGATCGACGGGATACTGGACGATCTGCAGGGCCGGGTCGAATCGAACGAACCAGTCTGGAAGGAGGTCGTGGCATGACACTCACGACTCTCGAAGCACCGGCCGCAGGACCTCTTCTCCGCGCCGGCAACACGAACTGCGCCGGTTGTGGCATGTCGATCGGACTGCAGTGGCTCGACGAAGCCCTCGCAGCCGACCGCCCGTACATGGCGATTCCCGCATGCTGCGGAATCGTCACGGCAGGAGCCTTCCCGACGAGCGGCTACGGAGCGCCCACGGTCGCCACCACATTCGCCAGCGCCCCCGCCGTCGCCTCCGGGATCGCCGCCGTCGCGAGGATGAATGGTGAGACGAATCCGGTCATCTGCTGGGCCGGAGACGGTGGGACGTACGACATCGGACTCGCCACGCTGTCGGCTGCTGCGGAGCGGAACGAGGATGTCATCTACATCTGCTACGACAACGAGATTTACGGCAACACCGGGGGACAGCGGAGCAGCGCCACACCCGAGGGAGCCGTCACGACGACGACGCCGAAGGGAAAGAGCGAGCGAAAGAAGGACATCCTGGCGATCATGGCGGCGCACCGAATCCCGTACGCCGCGACGCTGTCGATTGCGCACCGCGACGACTTTCTCCGAAAGCTGGCGCTTGCGAAATCGATGAAGGGATTCCGCTTCCTTCTCATGCTCTCCCCATGTCCGACGGGCTGGAAGTCTTCTCCTGACCAAAGTACCGAGCTCGTCGAAATGGCTGTAAAGTCCGGGCTCTTTCCACTCTACGAGGTTTTCGACGGCGAACGCTACCGAATCAATGTCAGGCCTGATGGGGCGATGCTCGAGGACTACATGGAGAGACAACGCCGCTACAGGTCGAGTGGAATCTCGGCGGAAGCAGGGCGTGTGAGAATCGCATCGCAGTGGGCGTTTCTGGACGCGATGGAGGCCGCCTTCCCTTACGAAGGCTAGAGGGGGTTGGGGCTCCAGCCCCGACTCGCGGAGGGCTCCAGCCCTCCGCAAGCCGGCGCGGCAACGACTAGTAGTTGTAGCCGTAAGCGTGGCGAATGTAGACGCGATCCTTGTCGTAGTCGCCCGAGTAATCGCTCCTCAGACGCGTGTCGAGATCGTCATTCCAGGTCGGGTGCGTCGTCCCGTAGTGTTTCTTTGCAGCATGTCCAAAACGGAACGCCTGCTCATGATTCTCGAACGCGTTGTCACTGCCGGCTGCCTGCTTCACAGTGTCGTCGACATCCTGATCCATGTCGCGCGCGGAATCGGAGCCGAAGTCATTCTTCGTCTGCTCCCAGTCGTTCTTGAACGCCGCCTTCGTCCTGTCCCAGGCGCTGTCGTGTTCGTCCTTGTACCATTCAGGTCTGTTTGCCATCTTTGAATCCTCCTTGATTGGTTAGTGCAGATAACTAGAGCAAGGGTCGCGCCTGATGGCTCACGCCTGGCGTGATTCGGGGGAAATATACCGCTGCAAAGGCCCCGGTAGGCTGTCATCCTGAGCCGTGGGAATGGCGCTGCTTCGCTTCGCCAATGGAGTGAAATGAACTGTCATCCTGAGCCGCCGGATCCCGCGAAGCGGGAGGAGGACGGTCGAAGGATCTCATGGAGTCATACTCGCCCCGGTCCCCTCGGCAATTCACCTCCAGTCACCAGGATGACAGCATTTCGTGGTCGGTGGTCCGAGCCGAAGGGCGGCCGGGGTCGTTGTAATGGAGCTGCTCTTCCTCTGAAGGAGAGCGACTCCGTACAATGAGCCCATGAGCGAGTCAAAAAATCGGTGGATGATCTACGGCGCCTATGGCTACACGGGCGACCTCGTCGTCGAGGAAGCAGTGCGGCGTGGGCTGAAGCCTGTTCTCGCAGGCAGAGATGCGGATCGGCTGAGAGCAATGGCCGAAAGCACCGGCATGGAGTCGCGCGCAATCTCGCTCGACAAAGACTTCGACCAGCAGCTTCGCGACGTCTCTGCCGTTCTCCACTGCGCCGGCCCGTTCTCGCAAACGAGCCGCCCCATGGTCGACGCCTGTCTGCGGACAAGCACGAGCTATCTCGACATCACGGGAGAGATCGGCGTCTTCGAGTCGATCCTGCACCGCGATTCCGAGGCGAGTACGGCTGCGGTCAGCCTGATCCCTGGGGTGGGATTCGACGTGGTGCCGACCGACTGTCTCGCCGCGAAACTGAAGGAAGCCGTACCCGATGCCACGCATCTCGATCTCGCGTTCTCGACTCGCGGCGGAGGAATCAGCCGGGGAACTCTGAAAACAATGATCGAAGGGCTCGGAGAGGGAGGCGCGATCCGGCGGGGAGGAAAGATCACGCCCGTCCCTGTCGCGTGGGACGCGCGAGAGATTCCGTACGAATCGGGACCGCGCCTGTCGATGACGATCCCGTGGGGAGACATCTCCACCGCGTATCACACCACCGGAATCCCCAACATCCGTGTCTACACCGCGACACCGCCGAAGACGGTGAAGTTCCTCCGACGACTCCGGCCGTTCCTGCGCGTGGCGAACTTCCCACCGATCCATTGGGCGCTGCTGAAGTACGCGGACCGACGATCGGGTCCGGACACCGAGCAACGCGAACGAGCCTACGTCGAGCTGTGGGGCGAAGCTTGGAACGAGTCCGGAGAGCGGAAAGCGCTGACGATGAGGGTCCCCGAGGGCTACTCGTTCACCGCTGTGTCTGCCCTGATGGCGACCGAGAGAGTGGTCGCGGGGGACGTCGAAGCAGGTGCCTGGACGCCCGCAAGAGCCTTCGGCAGCGGATTCTCGGACGAGGTCGTCCAGAGTATGACTGTCTCCGGAAGTTGAGCGCCGGGACAGGCCCGCGCAGGCGGGCCGACACAACCTGGCCCAGCGGCGCAAGCCCTGGGGGCACAGCGCGTACCTGCAAATCCTCAGAGGCCGCGAAGGCGGCCGACACAATGGACTCGTGAATCGACGCGCGAATTGTGCCGACGCGCGAGTTGTTGCGCCCGCCTGCGCGGGCTCGGAGATTGGGTGCGATTCAATGTCCCAGGGCTCACGCCCTGGGCATAGCCCGCATTTCTCACCAGCTTTCTACTGCGGCGACGGATAGCGGCGCGGCTGCTGCGTTGCGCTCGATTCGGCTCCTCGACATAGTGTCGACTATGCCTGCGGGGCCGAACCTTCGCGCGCCTTGCATCCGCACCACTCTCCGCCGCCTCGCTACGATATCTGGTGAGAAATACGGGCTAGGTTGTATCGCGCCGCCTGCGCGGCGCTGCACTCCTGAACCTCTGAACTCCTGAACCCCTGAACTCCCCCATCCCGACATCTCGTATAATCTCGTTCGCGGTGCGCACGCTCTCCCCTCGCGCACCATTCACTCCCGGAGGTACCCATTCATGTGCGGCGTACTCGGCCTCACCAGCCAACATCACAGAAACGACCTCGGAGCAGTTGCGGCAGAACTGCTCAAGACTCTCGAGTATCGAGGCTACGACTCGACGGGTGCCGCATTTCAGGGCGAAGGCGAGGAGATCATTCTGCGGAAGGGTGTCGGAGCACCTTCGGTCATGGTCGAGGAGCTCGGGATCGTCGGTCTCGCGGGATCGATCATGTGCGGCCAGGTGCGCTGGGCGACCTTCGGCTCGGTCGATGATCTCAACGCGCAACCGCACGAGGTGCGATGCAAGACGCATATTTACGGCGCGCACAACGGGAACGTCACAAATTGCGATGATCTTAAGGGATGGTTGACGTCGCTCGGTCACGATGTCGTCTCGGACAACGATGGCGAGATGGTCGTTCATACGGTCGAGCACTACTTCGCAGAGCAACTCGGGAAGCGATCGAATCCCGGCAGCGACAACCCGGCGGAACGGCGCGACGCGATGCGGGAGGCGATCGTCACCGCGGCCGATCGTCTTCAAGGTTCCTACGCCGCCGTCGTCGTCGATCCCGTCTCCCGCACGGTATGGGCGATCAAGGAAGGCTCGAGTCTCTACTTCGGATTCGGTCACGACGATCAGGGCGGCGATTTCTCCCTGGCCTCGTCCGATCTTTCCTCGATCCTGAAACTGACGCGTGTCCTGGTCCCGCTGACCGAAGGCGAGTTCATCGAGTACACCCCCGAGTCGTGGCAGGTGCACGCCATTCGCGAGAGCGGGTCGATGAAGGCGGGCGCTGCGCTCGACCGGAAGCCCGTTCGCAGTCGTCTGCAGGCCGGCGATGCGGCGCTCTCTCCCGCGCATGAGTGGTACATGGAGCAGGAGATCGCGGCGCAGGATGAAACGTTCCGCAGGGTCGCCAATCTCTTCGCCGGAGGCTCGGAAGAGTGCCGCCTGCTCGCTCCGGTCATCGATGCCGCGAGCTCCGATGATCGCTACGCCATCGAGGCAGCGCTCAACGACCTGAGCTATGAGTACGAGGACGAGAAGATCGCAGCCCGGTTCCGCGATCTCCTCAGCCTCAGATCGTGGGGCCGGCTGCTCGAACACACCCCAGCCGAGCTGCGTGAGACGATTCTCAGCGACAAAAGCCGCGAACTGACGAGCCAGGAATCGGGACTGCTCACCGACCTGCTCGAGATGGCCACGACCGACGAGGAAAGGCTGTCCGTCCACCTCCTCGATCTGATCACCGAGCGCGAGGAGGTATCGCAGTTCCTCTCCTCGGTCGACCAGTTCGTCGACGCCTGCAGTCGCGCAATCGACAATCGGCGGGCGCATCCTCCTCGTCTGCTGCGGCAGTTCGTATCACGCGGCGATGGCCGGCGCCGTCTTCTTCAACGAGCTCGCAAGGACGCAGGTTCATCCGGTCCTGCCGGGAGAGTTCCGCGCCCGCTTTGCCCGCTCTCTCCGCCCCGAGGACGTCGTCGTCGCCATCAGCCAGAGCGGGGAGACAAAGGATCTCGTCGACGTGATGAATCAGGTGATCGCGACCGATCTGCCGGTGCGCAGGATCGCCATCGTCAACAACGTCTCCTCGACCCTCGGTCAGGAAAAGTGCGAGATGGTTCTGCCGCTCCGTTGCGGCCCCGAGATCGCGGTCCCAGCGACAAAGAGCTTCATGAATCAGATGGCGATGCTCTACGCCCTCGCCATCCGCCTCGGAATGGCACGCGCGGGCAAGGCCTCCTCCGAGCCACTGCAGAACAGGCTGGAGGAGCTCGATCGCCTGCCGGCTCTCATTCAGGAGACACTCTCATCCACCGGCCCTGAGATCGAGCGAGCCGCGGAGATGCTCTACCTCGCCCCCAGCATGCACATCCTCGCCACCCGCTACCTCGCGATCGCGAAGGAAGGCGCACTGAAGATCCGCGAAGTTGTGCTGAATCACACGGAAGGAATCGAGGGATCGGAGTTCAAGCATGGCCCCAACACGATCCTCGGATTCAACACGATCCTCGGCATCGAGGGCGTGATGAAAGCGATCGAGCACGCCCAGCGCAGCGGATCCGAAGGTAGGACGCCAGCGATCGAAGAGATTCTGGAGCTGCTGTACGAGGACTATCCTCTCATCTTCGTCACCAGCCCCGACAAACGTGACGTCAACCTCACCGTCTCGCAGGTCAACACGCACAAGATCCGCGGCGCGAGTTGCGTCATGATCGCAGAAGAGAATGAAGCGCTGCGCCAGGCGGTCACGAAGCCGCCCACGAACAACCCGAACTACCGTTCGTCGTACATCGCGCTGCCTCAAACGGGAGATCCCCTGATGGTGATCTTCTCGGCAACAGTCGTGCTGCAACGACTCGCTCTCGTCATGTCAGTGAAGAAGATGCACTACCTAGAGAACCTCGGCGTGAGAAACCACGGCGTCCACCCCGACGTCCCGAAGAACGTCAGCAAGTCAATCACGGTGGACTGAGTGGAGCGCCGGCACCCTTGCCGGCGGAGCGTAGGCTCCCAGCCTGCGCTTGCATATCTGTCCGAGGAGGCTGGGAGCCTCCTCTCCGCCGGCTGGGGAGCCGGCGCTCCACCCACAATCGTCTTTCAGTCGTTTTCCCGTAAAATGACTCAATGAGACGGGCCGCGACGATTCTCCTTACTCTTCTGTTCGCTCTGCCTCTCCTCGCTGAGAATCCGGCGCTGGACAGGCTCAACGAGTCTCCTCGTCACCACGAATGGATCGAGATCGCCGGCAGACGAGCCGTCGAGACGTTCGTCGTCTATCCGGAAACCGACAAGAAGGTTCCGGTCGTGCTGGTGATTCACGAGAATCGCGGACTGAATGACTGGGCCAGGAGCTTTGCGGATCAGATCGCCGAGGCCGGTTACATCGCCGTCGCTCCGGATCTTCTCACCGGCATGGCTCCTGGCGGAGGAAAGACAGCGGATTTCGCCGACACCAACGCCGCGCGCGATGCGATCTACGAGCTCAGCGACGAAGGTGTCATGGCCGATCTCGAAGCAGTGGCCGGATGGGCGCGGGAGCTGCCGGCATCAAACGGGAAGCTCGTCGTTGCCGGATTTTGCTGGGGTGGCCATCAGACCTTCCAGTTCGCCACCGTCAGCGACGAGATCGAGGCCGCCTTCGTGTTTTACGGCACTCCCCCCGCCGATGACGAGCTCGCTTCGATCTCCGTTCCAGTCTACGGGTTCTACGGTGGAAACGATGCCCGCGTCACAGCTACCGTCGAGAGAACTCTCGCGTCCATGGACGCGGCAGATAAATTGTTCGAACCGATCACGTACGAAAACGCCGGTCACGGGTTCATGCGATCTGGTGAGGAACCTGATGCAGACGCCGCAAACGTGGAGGCTCGTGACCGGGCCTGGGAGCGCTTGTTGAGGCTGCTCGGGCAGTTATAAGGGTTTCATCCAGACCACTTCAGAGTGAAGCCGGCAATCGCCCGAGACACCGGTTTTGGGGGGTCGGGCGTCCTCGTCCGACTCGCGGAGGGCTCCAGCCCTCCAGCAAGCGTTCTGCGCCATCAGGCTGACTCAGGACCACAAAGCTGGGTCACTGGAGCTCCCGGCGGGACGCCGGGACTCATCGGACGAGGACGTCCGACCCCCACTGTCGTCCGCCCCCACTCAGGAAATCCCTCAGTAGCGGTAGGTTTCGACGACGGTCATCGAGCCTGCGGCGAAATCCACCGTCTGGGTTCGGTGAACCGGCAGTCCCGAGTCGGGATCCACTCGGACTGTGGCGACACCAGACTTCTCGCCGTCCACGAGGATGTCGAATCTGACCGTATCGCGGCCGCCATTGACGAACCTGATGTTCTCGGCCGTGACCCAGTCTCTGACACCCCCGTCGGCGTGATCGGGGCCCTTCCCGTCGATGAGCCGCGCGAGATTGTGGAGAATGCCCATCCGGACGAGACCTACGCCAACCGCCGTGGCAATGAAAGGTTCTCGTCGCAGTCGCTCCACCTGGGTGGGCGTGTTCAGCACGAGCAGTTCGCGCGTCGTCTCGGCCGACACGACGACGGGTTCGGAGCCCCACGTGCCGTGTGCCGCCATCGCCAGCTCACCTGTCTGCCGCGACATCCAACCTTCGAAGGAGGATTCGAATGCGCCGCTCGACTCGACTGTGAACTCGATGTGGTCCTGACCGAGCAGAGCTCTCTCCATTCGATCGAACACCTGCTCGGCGGATCGTTCCAGATGCTCCGCCGAGGAACAGCCGACGGTGAGGACGATGGTGAGAAAAAGTGCGCCGGCGGCTGTCATCGAACGGGATCGCACTGGCTCTCTCCTCAGAACTGTCTCAATACCCGAAGGTCGTTCTCGAAGAGGACCCGGATGTTCGGGAAGTCGAACTTCAGCATCGCTGCCCTGTCGATACCGAGACCGAAGGCGAAACCCGTGTACCTCTCCGGATCGATTCCGACGTTCTTCAGCACGTTCGGATGAACCATTCCGCAGCCGAGAATCTCCATCCAGCCGGTCTGGGAGCAGGTGCCGCACCCCTGCCCCTTGCAGAACACGCACGACATGTCGACCTCCGCGGAAGGTTCCGTGAAGGGGAAGTAGCTCGGACGGAACCGAACCTCCAGCGAGTCCCCGTACAGTTTTCGAATGAAGTACTCGAGCGTTCCCTTGAGGTGCCCGAAGTTGATCCCTTCGTCGACGAGAAGTCCTTCGATCTGGTGGAACATCGGGGAGCGCCGTAGCGTGATCTCGTCGCGGCGGAAGACGCGCCCTGCTGCGATCACCTTCACCGGTGGTTGCATCGTTTCCATCGAATGAATCTGAACGTTGGAAGTATGGGTTCGAAGCAGGAGCTCGCCCGGCAGGTAGAACGTGTCCTGTTCATCGCGCGCGGGATGCTCCGGCTTGAAGTTCAGCGCTTCGAAGTTGTACCAGTCGGTATCGATCTCGGGGCCCGCCAGGATGGAGTATCCCATCTCGCGGAAAATGTCCTCGATCTCCCGACGAACGAGAGTGACCGGATGGAGCTGTCCGTACGACGGGCTACGGCCCGGGAGCGTGACATCGATCGTGTCGCTCTTCTTCTTCGACGACTCGGCATCGCTACGGGCGGAATCGAGCTTCTCGTTGAGACGCGTATCGACCTCGTCACGGAACTCGTTGATGCTGGCCCCGGCAGTCTTCCGATCCTCGGCGGGAACGTCTTTGAGCTTCGTGAAGAGCGCCGGGATCAGTCCCGCCTTTCTGCCGAAGTACCGGACACGGATGGCGTCGAGCTCCGGAAGGGATGTCGCCGACGCGAGTGCCTCGTCGAACTCTCGACGTAGTTGTTCGATCTCGTCCTGAAGGGTTGTCGTCTGGGTCATCGCAGAGTCGCCTCAAATGAAAAACGCGGGCGCCGTAGCGCCCGCGTTGCATTGTACAGAAATCTCGAGAATCGTTGCTCCGGTTCAGGAGCTCGCGAGACCGCTCTTCGCCTGCTCGGCGAGGGCTCCGAATCCTGCTGCATCGTGAACGGCGATATCAGCCAGAACCTTGCGGTCGATGTCGTTTCCTGAAGCCTTCAGTCCTGCAATCATGCGGGAGTAGGAGAGACCATGGAGCCGGGCCGCAGCATTGATGCGGACGATCCACATACGGCGGAACTGGCGCTTCTTCTCTTTCCGGCCCGTGTAGGCGAAATTGAGACTGCGCTCGACCTGCTCTTTGGCGACCCGGTGGTTCCGGGACTTCATTCCCCAGTAACCCTTGGCCAGCTTCAGTATCTTCTTGCGACGATTCTTTCTCTTTGGACCGCGTTTGACGCGCATCGGTTGTTCCTCCCTCGTTCCCGCTCGGTGGCGGTGTCAGATGTGAAGCTGCGGCCGGGTCATGAGGAAGTTACCCGGTTGCGCGCAGCCGGCAGAGCCGTGGGGCTCCGCCGAAGATGTGGATGATCAGATTCAGATGTAAGGCAGCATGCGGGCGATGACTCTGGCGTCGCCCTTTGAAACCTCGACTGTCTGTCCGAGGCTCCGCTTACGCTTCGGCGATTTCTTCGTCAGAATGTGCGAATGAAACGCCTTGGCGCGTCTGATCTTTCCGGTTCCGGTTTTGGTGAAGCGCTTTGCCGCGCCTCTGTGTGTCTTCATCTTAGGCATAGGTATTCCCTCGAGTCACCAACTAACCGATTCGAGCGGTCACGGATTCCCGCGCCCCTCACCTTTCGGGCAGCCCGACTTTCCGCTTTTCGGCTCAGAGGACTCCGACTTCGGCTGGTTTTGGCTCCGAGCTTCGGCGGCCTTCGGCTCGGCAGCTTCCGCTGGCTTTGGCTCGGCAGGCTTTTTCGGAGCCGACTTCTTCGGCTTCTTCTCCATGATCGGATTGATGATCTGGATCATGCGGTTGCCCTGCATGCCCGGATGGCCTTCTGCCTCACCGATCTCCTTGATGTCCGCGAGAAGACGATCCAGGACCTCTTTGCCGAGCTCCTTGTGCGCCATCTCGCGACCGCGGAATCGGATGATCGCCTTGACCTTCGCCTCATCCTTGAGAAACCGGACCACATGGTTCTTTTTGAACTCGTAGTCATGTTCGTCGATCCGCGGACGGAACTGAACTTCCTTGACTACGATGGTCTTCTGCTTCTTCTTGGCCTCGGCCTGCTTCTTCTTCTGCTGAAACAGGTACTTCCCGTGATCCATGATCTTGCAGACTGGCGGGCGCGCACTCGGGGAAATCTCGACGAGGTCGAGACCACGATCGAGCGCCATCTTCCGAGCTTCATCGGTGTTGATGACACCGAGCTGCTCTCCTTCTTCATCGATCAGTCGGACCTCGGGAACGCGAATCCGCTCATTGGTACGCGGACCCTCCGGCTTCGGCATCCGGCCTTTAAAGTGTCGTTTCGGGCGAATGTGTGACTCCTTCTTTTGCTGTTTGTCATTCGTACGGGCAAACCCGCACGGGTCAAATTAAACCACCTTGCCGTCAGAGAGCCTGCAAGGTGCGGGCACAATCTTAGGTCAAGACGAGTTCAAAGTTCAAAGTTCAAAGATCGAAGCGACAGGCGTCGACCACCGTCAACGTCTGTCATCCTGAGCGAAGCGAAGGATCTCGTACGTGCTTACTGTAGCGTCATTCAGAGATTCTTCGACCGTCCTCTGCTCCGCTCCGGCGGCTCAGAATGACAGAATTCCTGTACCCTCCGAGCAGATGCAGTTCCGCTTTGAGCTCTAACTTTGAACTCTGAACTCGCTCTCCCTCACTCCCTGCTTCTCGACTTCACGCGCTCCCGCATCTCGGCGATCAACTCATCGACACTCACCGCTCCCTGATCACCACCCGCGCGCTTCCTGACGCTTACGGTGCGCGCTTCGACTTCCTTCTCCCCCACGATGAGCATGTACGGGATCTTCTGGAGCTGTGCCTGGCGGATCTTCGCGCCGAGCTTCTCATTCGCATCATCGAGCTCGACGCGGAAACCTTCGTCGAAAAGACGCTGGTGAACCTGCTTTGCGTAATCGGTGAATTTGTCGGAGACCGGCAGCACTGCCACCTGCACCGGTGCGAGCCACAGAGGAAACGCTCCGGCGAAGTGCTCGATCACGATTCCGAAGAAGCGCTCGATCGAACCGAGCAGCGCGCGATGGATCATCACCGGGCGATGCTCGGCGTTGTCGGCTCCGACGTAGCTCAGATCGAAGCGCTCAGGCAGCGCGTAGTCGAGCTGGATCGTGCCGAGCTGCCAGTGCCGCCCGATTGCGTCGGTCACCTCGAAGTCGAGCTTCGGTCCGTAGAACGCGCCATCCCCTTCGTTGATCGAGTACTCGAGACCGCGGTTCTTCAGCGCCTGCTCGAGCGCGCTCTCCGCCTTGTCCCACATTTCGCTCGTGCCGATCGCCTTCGCCGGACGGGTCGACAGCGCGATCTTCACTTCGTCGAAACCGAAGATGTCGTAGATCTCCTCACGAAGCTTCAGCTCGCGCTCGACCTCTGCCTGGATCTGCTCCGGCATCACGAAAAGATGCGCATCATCCTGCGAGAACGAACGGACGCGGGTCAGCCCGTGGGTCACGCCGGAGCGCTCGTACCGGTGAAGCCGTGCGAAGTCCGCCATGCGAATCGGCAGATCGCGATACGAACGTCGCTCGGAGGCGTAGATCTGAGTATGCCCGGGACAGTTCATCGGCTTGAGTCCGTACTGCCTCTCGTCGACTTCCGAAAAGAACATGTTGTCGCGGTAGTTGTCGATGTGACCCGAGATTTTGAAGATCTCGGTGTCCCAGATCAGCGGAGTGATCACTTCCCAGTAGTTCTGCTTCCGGTAGTACTCGCGGATGAAGCTCATCAGCTCGTGATAGACGGCCGAGCCCTTCGGCAGGAAGATCGGCATCGCCGGCGCGTACTGCGAGAACTGGAAGAGACCGAGCTCCTTACCGAGCTTCCGGTGATCGCGCGCCCTCGCCTGCTCGAGGCGGTTCAGATACTCCTCGAGCTCCTTCGAGTCCGCCCATGCAGTTCCGTAGATCCGCTGGAGCATCGCGTTCCGCTCATCACCACGCCAGTAGGCGCCAGCGACCGAGAGCAGCTTGAACGCGCCGAGCCTGCCGGTCGAGGGCACGTGAGGACCGCGACACAGATCCTTCCACTCGCCCTGCCGATACACCGACAGGATCTGGTCCTCGGGGATTTCGCGAATGATCTCGGCCTTGTAGCTCTCGCCGATCTTCTCGAACTCCTCGATCGCATCATTCCGCTTCCACTCTTCCCGCTGGACTGAAAGATCGCTCTTCGAGATCTCCGCCATCTTTTCTTCGATTCTGCGAAGGTCGTCCTCGGTAAACGCGCGATCAGTCGCGAAGTCGTAGAAGAAACCGTCCTCGATGACCGGACCGATCGTGACCTGGGTCCCCGGGTAGAGCTCCTGCACCGCCATCGCCATCAGATGAGCGGTCGAATGCCGGATGACGTCGCGACCTTCCTCACTCTTTGGCGTGATGATCTCGACCTTGGCCCCGTCCTCGACAGGCGCGTAGACGTCGACCACACGACCGTTCACGCGTCCCGCGATCGCATCCTTCGCGAGTCTCTTCCCGATTGATGCGGCGACGTCCGCGACAGTCGCCCCATCCGCCACTTCCTTCTTCGATCCGTCAGGCAGCTCTACTTGCATCGGTTTTCCTCGTTGATCTGTCTATCGTCGCTCAAGCCCGGGCGACTCTACACGTTGAACTCGAACTTTGAAACGTTGAACCCTCAAAACAAAAAAACAGGGCCGAGGCCCTGTCTGGATTGTCACCGATTGAAGCGGACCCTCACCGACAGAGCGCGACCATGAAGGTCGTCGTCGTTCCCCGCGTCGTCGTCTTCCAGATCCGATTCTTCTGCATCTCGGCTCCTAAACGATTCCATCCGATCGATGATTCCGGCCTCCGGACCACCGGGCACGAAGAGTTGTCATCCTGAGAGGCTGTGAAGGATCGCGTACGACATGACTCGACCGGAATTCAGGCCAGGATACTCCACGCGATCCTTCGACCGTCCTCCGCTTCGCTCCGGCGGCTCAGGATGACATGCCGGGAGCACAGACTTTTCAGAGCAGCGAAGGGTGACGGCCAATTCCAACCACTGAATGGCCATTCAGTTATACTTGTCCCACAGGCGAGCAACAGAATATTCACTGACAGGCGCAGCATCCCACTCGTGGGTTGCGACCGGAAAACCGAGGTCGCTGATGTCGCATGACGTTCCTGGCCGGGACGAGCTACTGCACCGGCTGGCTGAGCTCCAGAGAGAGACGAGCCGTATCGAGTCTCTGCTGGAACCCGACCGTTCACCACTTTCAGGAGAGGCGCAGTCGACGCTCTTCTCCCTGATCTCCCGCCACTCGACCGATCTCCTTTCGATCCATACGATCCAGGGAGAGTATCTCTGGGCGTCGTCCAGCGCCCGCCGTTTTCTCCAGATTCCGCCCGATGAGCTCGCGGGACGATCCGCATACGACTTCTTCCATCACGTCGACGTCGAGCAGGTGGCCGAGAGTCATGCGCGTCACCTCGAGGAACCTGACAAGGAATTGACGGTGAGGTATCGCCTCACACCCATCCGAGGCAATCCACGATGGGTCGAAAGCCACTCCCGTGTCACTCCGGATGGCGAGCTTCTGATCTCGGTGACGCGCGACATCGATGACGAGCTCGACCAGACCGATCCCGGAAGCAACGGCGGCAACGCTGTTCGTAGCGAGATCGCTGAGCTCGACCGCATCGCGACGAAGGAATCCGTCGAGGACGCTCTCGAACGCGAGCTCGATCGCGCGAGACGTCGCGGCCACGAGCTCTCCGTCGCGATGTTCGACATCGACCAGTTCTCGAAGATCGGCGACGAAGCGGGTCACGCCGAGGCGGTTCGGGTGCTGCGAAACATCTCGTTCCTCCTCAAGAAGAACCAGCGCATCTACGACACACTCGGTCGCTGGGGCCGGGACGAGTTTCTTCTGATGCTCCCCGAGACCTCGGTTGCTCAGGCATCGATCGCGGCGGAACGCTACCGTAGCAGCATCGAAGCAGCGCGGATCGTGAGCCGCGGCCGTCCCGTGACGATCTCTGCAGGTCTCGCGAGCGCCAACAGGGTGCCGCGAGTCTCCGACGTCATCGCGCAGGTCGACGAAGCGCTGCACCACGCCAAGGAGTCCGGCCGCAACCGCGTCGCCACCTTCCCCGGACATTGAGAGCGGTTCAGTCTTGCGACCTCTGAAATTCCGTGCGCGGACGCGGGCGCGGTCACGGGAATGATCGATTGATAATCAGTCGTACCGATGTCATCCCGAGCGGGCGGTTGGGCGGGCATGCGAGGGATCTCGCCACCCGAGGGCTTGTACCGCATGAAACGGGTGGAACTGTTCATCGTCTAGGCTACGTCAACCGACATCGGGGAGGCCCTTCGCTTTCCCACCCTCCCACCCGCTCAGGGTGACGCTGGCGTGCTCTTCCGCCACGGTCCCGAGCCCGAGACCGGTCCTTTCCGCCCACCCAGATTCCTCGCTGCTCTCGGAGTGACAGGCGGTGTCTCAGTGATGCTCCGACCCTCACACCACCTCCAGCTCTCCCCTGATCTTCGGCAGCAGCAACAGCGCCGGGATGCCCAACAGCAGCGTGATCCAGAAAAAACCTGCATAGCCGATGCTGTCGGTGATGATTCCACTCGTCGCGCCGGCGATGGTCCGGGTCAGCGCGAACAGGGCGCTCAGCAGAGCGTACTCGGTGGCCGCAAAACGTTTGTCGCAGATCGCCATCAGAAACGCCAGGAAGGCCGCCGTCCCGAGCCCGCCGGTGAAATTCTCGATGATCGCGGCCGCGTAGAAACCCGGGCGCCCACCACCCAACGTCGCGAGCAGCACGTACCCTCCGTTCGAGAGCATCTGAATGATCCCGAACCAGAGCATTCCCTTCCACAGACCGGTCCGCACCAGAAAGAACCCTCCGATCCACGCTCCCGCAATCGTGGAGATCATTCCGATTCCGCTCGTGACCATTCCGATCTCAGCCGGCGAAAATCCGCTGTCGACCCAGAACGGCTTCGACATCGGGACGAGCGCCGCATCACCGACGCGGTAGAGAAGAACCATCGCCAGAAGCCAGCCGGCTCCCGGACGGTTGATCCAGCGCCGCAGACCCGAGATGACGTCGACCGTCTCGGCGGTACCGCTTCCACCCGGCGGAAGTGCGAACGTGAAGAGCAGCAGCGCGACCATGATCCCCGCGCCCACCGCAAACGCGCCACTCCACCCGATCCAGGTCGCGACCGCCGCGAACCCTCCGCCAGCGACGATGAAGGCGACCCGGTAGGTCGTGACGCGCATCGAGTTCACCGGCCCCAGCAGAGTCTTCGGGGTAATCGCGATCGTCATCGCGTCGATCGCGATGTCCTGAGTCGCCGAGGCGACTGCCAGCACCGCAAGCAGAATCCAGAAGATTGATCCCGAGGTCGCGCGGGTCATCGCAAATCCTGCCAGCACCAGCGTCATCACGAAGATCGTCAGCCGGATCCATCCGCGATAACTCCCCCAACGGTCGATCGCGGGCGACCAGAAGAACTTCAGTGTCCACGCGAGACTCACGATACTGACCAGACCGATCTCCGTAAGGGAGATCCCCTGAGTCCTGAGATAGAGAGGGAACAGCTCGCTCACAAGCCCGAACGGAAGGCCCTCGGAGAAATAGAGGACACCGACGATCGCAATCAGAGCCGTCGGTCGGTAGAGACGTTCACCTGCACTGTTCATGCGCCCGCGATGATACATGCAGCGTCTCCCGTCATCTGCCGGTCACCCCCTGCATGTCATCCTGAGCGAAGCGAAGGATCGCGTGGAGTTATCCTCGCCCTGAATTTCTTCGCAATTCCCCTTGAGTATTGCCGGACGCGATCCTTCGCTTCGCAATTCAACTCGAGTATTGCCGTACGCGATCCTTCGCTTCGCAATTCAACTCGAGTATTGCCGTACGCGATCCTTCGCTTCGCTCAGGATGACATCTTTTTTGAGCTGTGAACTACCATGGGTTTCGTTTTCCGAAGCTCGGGTGTCAAAGCAGGTGAAGGAGATCCTCATATGATTCGGCTTCGATCGTTTGCAGCAGTCGTCATCGCGCTCGGCGCGATTGCCTTCTCCGTACCCGGGTTCACCTCGCAGAGCGGCATTGCTGCTCCGGGAATCGAGCGCGCAGACAGGCTCTACTCCGAGGGCTCGTATCGTCTGGCTCACGAGGCGTACGAGGCGATCGATCAGAGCTCGCTCGATCCCGATGATCTCCTACGGCTACGTCTCCGTCTCGCCGACTCTCTGTGGCGATCAGTCGCCACCGACAACGTGAACGACCCCTCGGTCATCGAACAAGCCCGGCAGCAACTGCGGGATTTACTGCGCCCCTACGAAGAGCGCGAGCACGACCAGTTCTTCGCCGAGATTCATGAGTCGCTCGGGGACTCTTTCTGGAACGCGACCCAGCGTGACTGGTCTGCCGCATGGAACCACTACAACACCGCGCTCGACTTCTGGGCCGCCTCGGCAGATCTCGATATCGCACGGACCCGCTACCTCGCGATCGTCCGCAAGGCCGCCGACCCTCCCGTCATCCATCCGTGGGAGAGGCATGGCCAGTACTCCCACTCGATCCCTCTCCCGGTCATCGAGAACGCGGTCGAGATCGCGCGCTCGCCGGAGGATCGCGCCTACACCAACTTCCTGCTCGCCCTGCGACTCGCTCAGGTGAGCGAGCCACGCCTCGCCGAGCGCGGCATCCTCGCCTTCGAGCGCACCATCGCGGAGGGACGGTCGAACGACTGGTACGACGACGCGCTCTTCTATTACGCACAGACACTGGAGAATCGTGGACGTCCCGTCTGGCGGAACGATCGCTGGCAGCTCGTGCCGGATCTGGAGGGCGCTCTCGCCCTTTATCGCCGGATCACGTCCGAGTTCTCAAAGGGTGGAACCCAGTACTGGGATCAGGCGACAGACAGAATCAAACAGATCACCGAGCCCTCCCTCGGCGTCACGGTCTCGAACATCTTCCTCCCCGGATCGAAGATCGGCTATCAGCTCCACTGGCGGAATCTGACCTCTGCCGAGGTCGAGCTGTGGAAGGTCGACCTGACACGCGACCTCGCGTTCACGACCTCCAGCAGGTCCGGGGCGTGGATTGAGAATGTCTCGCTCGACAACGCAACCCGGATCGAGTCGAAGACGAAAACGCTGGAGTCGGACGGTCCTCACCTCCCGGGCGCTGAAATGATCAAGCTCCAGCGCGAGCTTCCGGTCGGGGCGTACATCCTCCGCGCCCGGTCCGGGTCGGTCGAGGCACGGGAGCTGATCCTCGTCACCGACGCCGCCGTCGTGACGAAGACATCGGGAACCGAAATCCTGGTCTTCGTCACGGACGCCCGGAGCGGTGCCCCGATCCCCGGCGCCCGCGTTCGTGCATGGGAGGAGTACTACGAGAACGGCAGGAATCTCCACCGCTCCTACGATGCCACGACGGGGAACGACGGCGTCGCGACGATTGCGCGAAGCTCGAACAATGACGGTCGGCAGGTCCTCGTCGTGGTCAATCGCAATGACCGGCAGGCGTATTCGTCCGGCTGGGCATACTCGAGCTCGACCAGCGAGTCGTACTGGCGCATCTACGCCACCACAGACCGTCCCGCCTACCGCCCCGACGAGACGGTCCAATGGAAGCTGACCGCCCGCGTGCACTCCGACGGCCAGTACAGCACACCCGCGAATCAGCAGCTCAACTACGAAATCTTCGACCCCAGAGGCAACAAGGTGACCGAGGGATCACCGATCCTCAATGAGTTCGGCAGCGCCTGGGCGGAGCTCGAGCTCGAGGAGAACGCTCCTCTCGGCATCTACACGATCCGCTTCGAGAAAATCGACGGGAGCTCGGTCGGGGGCGCGCAACTGTTTCGTGTGGAAGAGTACAAGCTTCCCGAGTACAAGGTGACGGTCGAGCCTGCCGCCGCAGAGGACGGCTCGCCGACTCTCTACCGGCTCGGCGACCGGGTCGAGGTGAAGATCGCCGCCGACTACTACTTCGGTGGTCCGGTCGCGAATGCGACGGTCCAGGTCGTCGTCACGCAGAAGCCGTACTACCCGACCTGGAACTGGCCTCGGAAGCATCCGTGGTACTTCGAACAACCGGAGCGCCACGGGTGGTACGGTCGCGGGCAGGAGGTCCTGAACGAGACGGTGACCACCGGCCCCGACGGTCGCGCCACGATCGCCTTCGACACTCCAGAGGGCGGAAACGATCTCGAGTACACGGTCGAAGCGCGCGTCACCGATGCATCCCGGCGCGAGATCACCGGCACGGCCAATATCCGCGTGACGAGCCAGCCGTTCTACGCGCACATGAAGCCGCGCAGTTTCCTCCATCGTCCCGGTGATCGGATCGAAGTCGATCTCAGAACGATCGATCCCAACGACCAGCCCGTCGCCGCCGATGGCGAACTGGTCGTGACGCGCGAGACGTGGAAAGAAGTCTGGCTCGATCCACGGGGCAGGAAGATCAGCGGCGGCGACCTCGAGGAGGCGAAGCGCTCCGCGATTGCGTTTCCCCCGCCGCAGGGTCCGGACGAGCATCCGTGGCGACTGATCGAGAGCGGCTATGAGAAGGAAGAGATCCGTCGGCTTTCTCTCTCGACCGATGAAGATGGCGAAGCGACGTTCGAGCTCGTGGCGCCACGCGAAGGGTTCTATCGCTTCCAGTGGACGAGCAGCGTCGCCGATCCCACCACCGTACGCCCGCGCGACGTCGTGTCGGCCGAAACCACCGTATGGGTCGCCGATCGCAATACCCGAAGTCTCGGATATCACGGGAACGGAGTCGAGCTGATCGTCGGAGCAGAGTCATTCGAGGCGGGCGCGACGTCGCCGGTCATGATCGTGACGGAGTCCGCCGGATCGCACGTTCTGTTCACCGTCGAGCGTGAGCGGATCTTCGAGCACCGCGTCATCGAGACGCGCGGCAACGTGACCCTGATCGAGCTCGAGATCACCGACCGCGACATCCCGAACATCTTTCTCTCTGCCGCGATGGTGCGGGACCTCGCTCTCTCGCTCGACACCGAAGAGATCATCGTCCCTCCGACCGACCACTTTCTCGACGTGAGCGTCGAGCTCGATCGTGATCAGTATCAGCCGCGGGATCGAGGGACAGTCATGATCACCACGCGGAACAACGACGGCGAGCCGGTCTCGGCGGAAGTATCACTGGCCGTGGCCGACGAGTCCGTCTACTACATTCAGGACGATCTCTCCGGCGATCCCCGCCAGTTCTTCTACGGCAGCAAGTCCGGGAACTCCGTGCAGACGACGAGCAGCTTTCAGGAGAAGAACTACGTCAGGCTCGTCGAGATCGAGGACGGCCGGCTGCTGGACGAACGACAGATTGCGTCCAGACGAGACGGAGATCGGGCGCGCGAGGAGAAGGAGGAGCGAGGAGTCGTTGCGGGACGAGCGCAGGGTATCTCTGGGGGAGTCCCCAGCGGTAATATGGCGTCACCGCCCCTCTCCCAGCCCCGTAGTCGCAGAATCGGTCACCGTCACCGCCGCCGCACCGACGGCCAGCAAACAGGCCATGGCAGATGCGGCAAACGAGATCGCGACACCGGGTGACGCCGTCATCGTGCGTAGCGATTTCCGCTCGACCGCGTTCTGGCAGCCCGATATCATCACAAACGCTCAGGGAACTGCCTCGATCGAGATCGACTGGCCCGACTCGCTCACCACCTGGCGCGCCACGGCTCGCGCCACGACCACCGGCGCCGACTTCGGCATTGCGAAGTCAGAAGCGCGCACGAAGAAGCCGCTGATCGTTAGACTGCAAGCGCCGCGATTCTTCGTCGTCGGTGATGAGACTGTCATCTCGGCGATCATCAACAACAACACCGATCGCGACCTGAACGTCACGCCCGGCCTCCAGATCGACGGTCTCGAGGTACTCGGGTCTGTCGTGGACGGTGAGACGAAACCACTCGCGACCCACCCGGTCACGATCACCGCAGGTGGAGAGCAGCGCGTCGAGTGGCTCGTTGCCGCCCGGGAGCAGGGAACCGCAACGATCAACGTGCAGGGAGTTGCGGCAGACCTGTCCGACGCAATGGAACGGAGCTATCTGGTCTGGGAGCACGGCATCGAGAAGTTCGTCGCCAGCTCCGGCAAGGTCCACGGTGATACTTCGGAGATCCGCCTCGACCTCCCCCGCGAGCGCCGTCCCGGCTCGACCGAAATGACCGTCACCGTGACGCCGAGCGTTGCGATCACCATGCTCGATGCGATTCCGTACCTGATCCACTATCCGTACGGCTGCACCGAACAGACGATGAGCCGCTTCCTCCCCGCCGCCATCGTGTCGAAAACTTTGAGCGACCTCGGAGTGTCCCGCTCGCTCGTCGCTTCACGCATCTTCGGGGGAATCGAGACGGGCACCGCTGATGCGACTCACCCGAAAGGAAAGCAGGACCTGGCGGCTCTCGATGACGTGATGGCGAAGGGCCTCGCTCGTCTCTACGATTTCCAGCATGCCGATGGCGGCTGGGGATGGTGGAAAGAAGGGGACAGCGATCACCACATGACGGCGTACGTCGTGTGGGGGCTCTCCCTCGCACGGGACAGTGGCGTCGCAGTTCGACCCGGGGTGATCGACCATGCCGTCAACTGGCTCGACCGCGAGCTCGTGGAAGAAGAGCGCGAGCTGAACCGCCAGGCGTGGATGCTCCACGCGGTCACCGCGGCGCAGCCCGGCGTCCGCAACGAGTATCGTGACCGGGCCTTCGCGAATCTCTGGAAGAATCGCGATTCGCTCAGCTCCTACGGCCGCGCACTTCTGGCTCTCGCCGCACACCAGCTCGGCCACGCCGACGAGGCAAGAACGCTGGTTCGCAACCTCGAGAACGGCGTCACGGTCGACGACTCTCCCGATCAATCCGTCGTCCTCGGATCGCGCGCTCGCCGCACGGAAGACGTGATGGCGACCGCACACTGGGGAAGCGAACGGTTCTGGTGGCGCTGGTACGATGGCCCGGTCGAGACGACTGCGTTCGTTCTGCGCGCGCTCGTGACGATCGATCCTGAACACCGCCTCGTCGAGCCCGCAATGAACTGGCTCGTCCGAAACCGCCGGGGCGCGCAGTGGAACAACACCCGCGACACCTCCATCACGATCCTCGCTCTGAACGAGTACCTCGAGCGGAGCGGTGAGCTGAAGGGAACAGCCTCGTACACGGTCACGGTCAACGGCACCGAAGTCGGGAGCGGTAGTGTCACCCCCGCAACGATGCTGACTGCCCGCAGCCAGTTCACCGTGCCGGCAACTGCGATCCGCGACGGCCGCAACGAGATCCGCGTCAACCGCACCGGTGCCACTGGCGATCAGTCGTTGTACTTCGCGGTCGAGGCGACGTACTTCAGCACCGAGGAACCGATCACGGCAGAAGGAAACGAGATCTTCGTCAGGCGGGAGTACTTCCGTCTGGTTCCGAAGCGGACGCTGCTTCAGGGATTCACCTACGAGCGCGTACCGCTGCGGGACGGTGAGTCTGTCCAGAGCGGCGAGCGAATCGACGTCGTCGTGACCGTCGAAACGAAGAATGACTACGAGTACCTGATCTTCGAGGACCTCAAGCCTGCAGGACTCGAGGCCGTAGCGGTCCGCAGTGGGGAGCCGCTCTTCGCGCGGCAATTGAGAGCGGATGCCGTCGAGAAGCGATTCGAAGACGCGAACGCCCAGGCACGGCGCGGAAAGATGATCGCTCCGTCCGAGAGTACCGGCAGCACCCGCTGGATTCACCAGGAGCTTCGCGACCGGGAAGTCGTGATGTTCGCCGACAAGCTCGAGCAGGGAGTCTGGGAGATCCGCTACGAGCTGCGCGCCGAAGTCCCGGGCTCCTTCCACGCTCTGCCCCTCATCGGAGAAACGATGTACGTGCCAGAGATCCGGGCCAACACTGAGGAGATGAGAATCGAGGTCATCAATCGCGAGAAAAACTAACCTCCTTGCAGCGCCGCGAAGGCGGCGTGACACAACCCAGCCCAGCGGCGTAAGCCCTGGGACACCCGGGCATGCGCACCCCCTCGAGCCCGCGAAGGCGGGCGACACAACTCTTCGCGTCGATTCACGCGTCTCTTGTGTCGGCCGCCTTCGCGGCCTTGGGATTTTTGTGGGCGCCTGTGTCCCAGGGCTTACGCCGCTGGGCTAGGTTGTGTCGCACCGCCTTCGCGGTGCTGTAAGGAGGACGAATGACGACTGTCGCCCGAAAGCTGCAACAAAAAAGGCGCCGCGATTGCTCGCGGCGCCTTGAGAAAATTTGAATTGGTAGGCTCTAGCGGACTCGAACCGCCGACCTCCACGATGTCAACGTGGCGCTCTAACCAGCTGAGCTAAGAGCCTGTGCAATCGCCCGGCGATTTTCCGCCCTGACGTCCTGCTTTTAAGCAAAAACCCTATGCGTGTATTCCCGGACCGCTGCCCTGACCGGAGCCTGCCGCGCTCCCGGCTCCGCACTCCATGAAGCGGCTGATCATGGCAGCGACGTCTTCTGGCAGTTGCACGAGCTCGACCGTCGTGTGATAGCCGGCCCCGCCTTTTACCATCGCGATTCTGCTTCGGAGAACCTTCACCGGAATCGTGTAGCTGACGCCTTCCCACCGCACCAGGAGCTTCATGTCCGACGAAACGCGAACCTGCTTCTGGTGTTCCACTGTGCAACTGCGCGGACTGATGGCGCGGAGCCTGACGGCGACCGAGCCCAGGTGGCCGGTAATTTCCTGATCGATGGGAAGCTCGGAAGCAACGAGTGATTTGACCATTAAAGTATTTCTTGTACTCCGATTGTATGGGTGGCAGACCGCGATAGCCGTAACCGCAGTTCGACTCCGGTTTCGGCTCCTGGTGAAGCACATGCGACAACGGAAACTGAATCATTGAAATGCCCGGCTTCACAGCAAATTTACGCCCATGGGGTGCTTGTCGCTCTGTTCAAAGATCACAATCCAGGTTCGCACACTCATGGTAACTTGCTCCTTTCAGGAGCTGACCGATGACTTCCCGCAATTCCTCACTGCTTCGACTTCTCCCGCTGCTTGCGTTTCTGATCGTACTGACGCCGTTCGCCGCCGCGGTCGAGCCTGCCTCTGCCCCCGTGCTGCTCGGAGTCCCCTTCCCGATCGGGAATGCTGCTCCCGCTCCCGTGCCGCAGAGCAAACCGGCCGTGGCGTCGAATGGTGAGCAGGCATTGATCGTGTGGATCGACAACCGTGCCGGGCTCGGTCGTGAGATCTGGGGTGCGAGGGTCGGCTCCGATGGCGAGCTCCTCGACCCGAATGGCTTCCTGATCAGTCAACGCTACTGGACGAACGCGATGCGGGACGATGTCAGGGTCGCGTGGGCAGACGGAGTCTATCTGGTCGTATGGGAACTGGAGTGGCGAGAGGTGAGGGGCGTGCGAGTCTCACCGGCCGGTGAGCTGCTCGACCCAAAGCCGTTCAGCCTGATCTGGCAGGGCTTCGGCGGAGCTCCCCACCTCGTCTCCAGTCATGAACAGTTCCTCCTTGCCGGGGCTTACTTTCCTCTCGAAATGCGAATCATTGACTCCGCAGGGACCGTGGTGGCGCGCCCGGACCATCCACATCTTCTATTCAATCTCCGGAGCCTTCCTGTCGATCGCCTCCGATGGCCGCGACTTCCTGGCCGTGACCAGGCCTCGGGATGACCCGTCCTCAATCGTGCTGCGGATCGGCGCCGAGGGGGATGTGACTGTCGTCCCGATCGACCTGCCTGACGACCTGCTCTGGTCCGATCTGGCCTGGGACGGGACCAATTACCGGCTGGTCGCCGCGACACGCCTCTCGAGCATTTCGACCGCAATCGTTCTGGCCACGATCAGCGCCGACGGAGAGCTGCTCGAGATCAGCAGTCTACCGGTGGAGCCGGGGAAAAGAGCCGTCCCGTCGAGTGTGGCAGTGCTTCCCGATCAATCGTTGCTGATTGCATGGGTCGCCAGATCCGACCAACTGAACACAGACTGGGCGGGTGAGCTGAGACTCACGCGCGTCAAACCGGAAGGTGGAATCGAGGAGCGAACCGTAATCGAACCGGTGGTCGATCCGCAACTCGTGATGATCGGCGGTCGACCGCTGATCGTCTGGGACGGCTCGAGCATTCTGTTCGGCCTGCTGAACGACTCGCTCGAGCTCTCAGGAGCTCCGATTCCAGCTTCGACTTCCTCACCATTCCAGACTGAACCTGCCGCGGTACGCTCTCAGACGGCGATGGGATACGTCTGGGAGGAGCGGCCAGGACACCGCCCGTCGCAGATCGCCTTCTCAATTAGTTCGATCCTGCCGCGGGGACCGGTCTCCGGGGAGCTCGTCTACCCGTCGGAAGGGACTCAGAAAGCGCCGGCGATCGCGAGTGATGGCGAGGGCTTCGTCGTCGTCTGGCAGCAGGTCGCGCCCGACTACACCTCGAAGCGAATCCTGGCGGCACGATTGTCTCGCGACGGGCAACGGCTCGATGAAACGCCCATTGAAGTCCCCGGCAGTGATGGAGGTTCCATCGAGCCGGCGGCGATTGCATGGAATGGGCGCTACTACATGATCGCCTTCCTTCGGAATGACGGCGTTTCGGTGGTACCCATGACACGGGAGGGGCTCATCCTGGAGGAGAATTCCGTGATCATTCCTTCTCCGAGAGAAGGACCGCAGTCGCCTCCGGAGATCGCAGTGAACCGCGACGGCGTTTCACTGTTGGTCTGGCAGGATGGAGTGGAGCAGTTCATATGCGAATTCACTTGTCCCGCACCTCCTCCACCAGCCGAGGTTCACGGCGTGCGCTTCGATCTGGAGGGAAACCTCATCGACTCGGAAGTCATGAGAATCTCTCCCGGAACCGATGTCGAGTTCGCTCCCGCGGTCAGCTCCGACGGAACCGGCTTTCTTGTAGCGTGGCGTTCCTCCCTGCCGGGAACAATCCAGGCAGTGCGGGTCACGCCCGAGGGGGTCGTGCAGGATCACAGCAACACCGGTGGCCCGATCGAGACCGGTGCAGTGACGCGAGCACGCCCCACAATCGCCCCCACCGCCGGAGGCTGGCTCGTCGCGTGGGAAGCGCCGGGGGAAGCGCTCTTCCTCCGCAACATCAGCTCGATCATCATCGAGTCAGACGGAACGGTTCGACCGCCGCAGCTCGTCCTGGCAGGTGAGCCGATCCCGGAAACCGAGCCGGTGCTCGTCTCCATCAGCGGCTCGCAAACTCTGCTGCTGTACATCAGGCTCACCGAGCCCGAATCATCCTGGGCGGGCAGCCGTCGTCTTTTCGTCAAAACCGTCCTTCTCCAGCCCGAGGAATTCACGCAATCGCCGAGACGCCGAACTACGAAAAGGCACTGACGGGATCCGCTCGACACGCACGCGGTTGTGACATGCGGACCCTGTCTACGGTCTTCTCACATTCCTTCGCCTCGAAGCTCAGTTTGGTCCAGGAGTTGCCGTCATCGACGCTGCGATAGAGCTCGTAGGTGTGCGGTCCTGTCGACCCGACGGTGGTGACCATCAGCGTGAGGCCGCCGTCAGCGGGATCGCGTCGCATCAGTGAGATGAACTGGGGAGAGAGAACGTCCGGATCAACTCCTGAAGGCTCACCCCTCGGCGGCGCGCAAGCTCTCTCGCTCTCTCCAGAAAAGTAACTTAATGCGCCACGGATTCGCACCATCGATCCCCGGATGCCGATCTCGACGGAAAGCCCCGCAGGGGCGACAGAAGGTAGCCGGGGGCAAGCGAGGAACGAGCGCGGCCCCCGGTCCCGAGCCACTTCAAAAACCACGCGAGCCCCGGCAGGGACGACATGGCAGCTCGAGATCGTCCGCCCCTCACGCGGCCACGTACTCGAGCTCGTTCTCGACCACTTCGACGAAACCCCCGCCAGCCTCCGAGGACGGAAGACCCTCGCTCGGCGCGCGCACGACGAGTGCGGTCTGTCGATGATCTCCGAGTACCTCACCGCAATGATCATCGTCTTCAGAGGAACGGGTTCTCGATCCTCACGCCATCGATCAGCTGTCCGTGCTGAAGATCCTCGGACAGGACAATCGAGCAGCCACCAAGGACAGCAGCGCGGACGATCAGTGCGTCCCAGAAGGAAAAGGAGTGAAGGCGGTGAAGATCGATTGCCGACAGGATAAGTCCCAGGTCGATCCGGACCACATCCATCCTGGCGAGAAGCTCAATCTTCCGTCGAGTGGTCGCGGCTTCGGTGCCGAGTTTGCGAGTCGAGATCACAAAAAACTCCTGCAGGACCTGAGTGGACACCACTCCCTCGCCACTGCTGAGGGTGTCCCGCAAGATCTGCTGAGCCCGATCCCGTTTCTCGCCAGCGTCGAGATCATCCGCGTAAAGCAGTACGTTCGTATCGAGAAAACGACGCATCAGACGCGATCTTCGTACGCTTCGTGACGACTCAGCCGGCGGCCGCCTGAGCGACCCCCGCTCGTCTGCATCAGCTCCAGAAGCTCATCGGCGACGTCTGCTCCGCTGCGTTCACCAGCCAGGAGCCGTAACTGGTCCCGGATCAACTCCTGAAGGCTCACCCCTCGGCGGCGAGCAAGCTCTCTCGCCCTCTCCAGCAGCTCCTCTTCCACTGAGATGGTCAGGTTCATTAAACACAACATAAGTGCACACGTATCTCGTGTCAACTCCTGCGCGCGCCAAGCATGGAAAGCCCCGGAGGGGCGACAGAAGGTAGCCGGGGGCAAGCGAGGAACGAGCGCAGCCCCCGGTCCCGAGCCACTTCAAAAACCACGCGAGCCCCGGCAGGGGCGACATGGCAGCTCGAGATCGTCCGCCCCTCACTCGACCACCGAATTTTACGCCCGGCGTCAGGTCGCGAAGCCGAGTTGCTCCGCAATCGTTCGCTGCCGCTCGTCCAACGTGAGAAAGACGAGCTCTTCCGCCGTCGGGTCGACATACAGCGCGGCGGCGATGTGCCACAGATCGGCGCCGCGCACGTAGCCGGACCCGAGTGCCCGTCTCATCTCTTCAGTCAGACGCCGATCGGGATGAATCCACGTGATCATCTCCCAGAGCTCCGCGGGATCTTCGTCCACCTCTTCCCGGCGAAATGCCGAACGGAGCTCAGTCTCCATGAATGCGGACGAGAGCAGCCGGTCGAAGCCGGCGAGACGCTTTCGTGATTTCGTCTCCGAAGATTCCCCCAGCAGCACCGCCAGGAGGATGGAGGTATCGACGTAAGCGGTCTTCATTCACGGTCATCCAGGAAACGCTTCAGCGCCCGGGCTTCCTCGTGATCCGCGAGATGGAACCGGGCGCCCGTCTGGCGCGGGAAACGGTTCCGGTCCGGCCCATCGACTCGAGGCGCTCGTCGAGGGAGATCACGCTCTCGTCAATCGGACGAATCTCGGCCACACGCTCTCCTCGATACGACACATAAACCCTCTGACCCTGCCGAACTTTGCGGACGATCTCGCTGAACTTCGTCTTCGCTTCCCACGTTGAGTAAGTCACCGGCATGATGAACTAGTTCAACCAGTTCAATTCATCTCGAATTTCTGGCAGTAAGGGGAGAGCACGCCGGAGGCGTGCAGGAAGGTAGCCGGTGGTGGCCCCGGAGGGGCAACCACCGTCAATCGCCCCAACCCAAACCACGAAGCACCCCGGCAGGGGTGTCGGAAGGGCCGCAACCCTTCGCGCACGTGCTCGAAGGGGGCGGGCTCACGTCTTGGGGGGGGCCGGGGTCGCCCCGCTTTGTCCTCAGTTCCTCACGCGTCTTGTCGAAGACGGCACAGACGCGCCCGTGATCGCATCGACCGAGGGGCGGCCGACGTCAGGCTGGTAGCGGGGATGCTCGGTGCTCCGGGTCTTCTCATCGATCCAGTCCTGGACCCGCTGCCGTGGGTGAGCGTCCGCAGGAACGACCGCTCCTCGGTGCTGTCGAGCCGCGCCATCACGAACTCGCCATACCCGACCATCCCCTCCTCCTCGTCGCGGCATCGCCGAATCATCCACTCCTCGGGAGATTCTACGTGTCGCGGACTCGACCGAAAAATGGAGATCTGACATCAACGGGCCGTATCAGCGCCCCGTCACTCCCTGGAACGGATTCAGTACTCTCGCCCCTGTTCGCTCGATGTCACGCGTGTTGCGGTCACAACGATCAGACCACGCACCTTTGCCGTTGCGGCGATGAGACCGTCGATCACCGGAAGAGGATCGGGAACGTTCAGTCGGGCCCACTCGTCGGAAATAGGAACATCGATCGGCAGCACCCGATCAGCGAAATCATTCAGGATCCGATAGAGCCACCCCTCGAGCGCAGCAGCCGCCTCGGGATCCCGGCGCCGAGCACTCTCGATTCCTTTCCTGATCTCTCCAGTGGTCAAGACGCTGAGGTAGATCTCATCATCACTGACTCCGGACCACCACTCGGAAACCCCCGGGTCGCATCGCGAGCCTTTCCTCACCTCCGAGATGACGTTCGTATCGATCAGAAAACTCACAGGCGAACCTCACGTCCGAAGTCATCCATTCTCTCGAGGTCGGATTCGTCAACCTCGGGCATCACCGCGATGAGCTCCTTGAAGGAGACCTTCGGGCGTGCGGGCACCAGCGCCTTTTTCAGGATTTGCCGGTGCTCCTCCTCGGCGGACCGTCCGTGCCGAGCCGCTCTCTCCTTCAACTCCTGAACGATCGCGTCGTCGAGGTTCCTTACGATGAGTTGGGCCATCATTCATCTCCCTGCGGAATGATAGCACTGATATCGGTCTCTTTATTTCACCGAATCTCGGCGAAGCCAGGCTCGCGAGGATTACCGGAGATTTGTGGCCGACGCCCGTTGGAGCCGAGTACAAGCCGTGGGAATCAGTCATTAGGGTCAGAGCCAGTGAAATACGGGTCACGTCTTTGGAATTCGGTCCCTGGACCGACAAACAAAGACGTGACCCTGCTTTGAGGCGCGGTGCTTTGAGGCGCGAAGGAAAGCGGGTGGTCCAGGTCTACGACTACGCCGATCTCGACGTCCCGATGCTCGCTCGAATGTTTGAGCGCCGTTGCAAAGGTTACGAATCGGTCGGGTATACCCTCACACTTCCCGCGAGCGCCACGCCAGGCTGGCCTGCGGAAATCCGCTTCCACCGGATACGGCGTGGAAAAGCGACTACACCGCAACTGTTCGAAGGCTCGTCCGTGACGGCGTGCATCTTCCGCTGGCAAGACTCTTTGTTGACACAGCGCGCCCGATCCCGAAAGACGCCGAAGGCCTCGCACGAGCCCGCAGCTCGAGCGAAGCGTTCCTGTTCCGCCGCCTCGAGACCATGGACAACACCCGAGGTCAATTCGGGCTGAACGCGGTGCTCTCAATCCCATTCGATGAAACCGGCCATATGGAGGTCGATCTGCTCTGTGCCGCTGAGAAGGTCGTCATCGAGATCGACGGCCCGCAACATCTCTCGGACACCGCGGCCTACCGACGCGATCGCAGAAAGGACCTGCTGCTTCAGGAAAGCGGTTACTTCGTCCTGCGTTTCCTGGCCGAAGATCTTGGAAAGAGTCTTGATTCAGTCCTCGACACCATCCTGCGGACATTGGCCCACCGGGCACGCCTGAGATGACATTATCAGCGTGCGCAAGGACTTCTCAAATCCGATTGATCTCGGTCGGACGAATCCCGCCGACGCCAAACAAAGACATCAGCGCAGGTCTCCGTGTTTTCCTCGCTGGAGACCGACTGTATCCGTCACGCGGGCTTCAGGGGAGAAGACACGAGGAGTTGGTGCCCGGGTCCCCGTAGTTGTTTGTTCGGATGTCGGTTAAAATCCTGATGATGGGAGACATAAGAATCAATCTTCCGGCGAAGGAGCTGGTGGACCTCGCTGAACGATGGAAGATCGAGGAGCTCGCGCTGTTCGGCTCCGTCACACGTGAGGATTTTGGTGAAGAGAGCGATATCGACATCCTCGTCACCTTCGCAGCGGATGCCGGGTGGAGCCTGTGGGATCTTGCTGACCTGAAAGCCGAGCTGGAGCAACTACGGGTCATCGCGTGGACCTCGTGGAGAAGAAAGCGCTGCGCAACCCCTACCGCCGGCGCCACATTCTCGAGACAGCGAGAATCGTCTATGCGGCCTGACGAGGCGGATGTGGGATACGTCTGGGACATGCTTTCGTCCGCTCGCGAAGTCGTGTCGTTTGTCAAGCAGGTGGACTTCGACGCGTACATCCAGAACCGGATTCTTGTACGAGCGGTCGAGCGTTCGATTCAGATCATCGGCGAGGCGGCCAATCATGTGAGCGCTCCCTTCAGAGCGGAACACGACGACATTCCCTGGCAGAAGATCTCGGCGCAACGGCACGTGCTGGTTCACGACTATGGAGAAATCGATCAGTCGCGAATCTGGAATCTCGTACGTAATGAGATTCCAGAGCTCATCCCGCAGTTGCAGGCGATCATCGACCGTCATCCGCCCGAAACTTCCGCCCCGGGTTAGTTAGGGGAGTTTCCTGTTTACGCCGGCATCCCTTCCGGTCTGAAGAGTCGTGCTCACCCAGTTCGCTGTGGCGCCGTCAGGTACGCAGGAGACTGGAAGTGGAGCAACTACAGGGCAACCGCCGGTCTCGCTCCCGCTCCCTCCTGGCTCGAAACCTAGTGGACGCTCTCGAAGTTCGATTTGTGGGACAAGACCGAGGCTCGCGAGAATTACCGGAGATTTGTGGCCGACGCCCGCGGAGCCGAGTACAAGCCGTGGGAATCGGTCATCGGTCAGATCTATCTCGGCGGCGAGGCATTCTGCGACCTCATCCAGTCGATCGTCTCCTCTCGACCCAGAAGTCGTGCTCACCCCCGGGCTCAGCTCCAGATCGTCCGCCCCTCGCTCGACCACGTACTCGAGCTCGTTCTCGACCACTTCGACGAAACCCCCGCCAGCCTCCGAAAGAAAAATCGCCGTCCGGGGCGAAGCCTTCGCTCAGCTCGCTCACCACGAGTGCGGTCTGACGATGCGCATGATCTCCGAGTACCTCGACATCTCAGACCAGGCCGTCTCCAGAATGATTCAAACCGCCGATCGGCTCGAGCAACACGACCCCGAATATCGCCGATCTCTCGCCTCGATCCGAAAGCAGTTAAGTTGATTTTCTGGCTGTGACCCCAATTTAACCTGATTCTTCGGAAGCTCGGACACCTTTCGCAACGAGATGAGGAAACGTTGGCTGAGCTCCTGCGGACGGTTCTTTCCCGCTGACGGAGATCCAACTCCTCTAACTCCTCGGTCTGCTATGGTCTCCGCTCACACGACGCCGCACTGGCGCCGAGATCTCCCTCAGAGGTTCTCACTTGGTCGTTTCGGTTCTGCTCGTCGTGTGTCTCGGCGAGTTGTTGGTCATCCTGTCGATGCTGCGACTCGTCCGGCGCTGCGATGCGCTGGTGCTGTTGTCGCTCGAGCGGCAGTTGTGCATGTTTCGCGACAAGAAGGCCCAGCGGCGGCGTGCGACTCGGCGCGAGAAGTTGCTCTTCGTTCTGCTCGCGCGGTTCACTCCCGACTGGCGGGAGCGGTGTTTCGCGTTCACGCCGCGGACGCTGATGCGGTGGAAGCGCGAGTGGGTCGCGATACTGATGCGGCGAGAGCGGAAGCACGTGGGACGGCCGCGGCTGTCGGAAGAGATGCGTGAGTTGATCCGGCGGGTCGCGCGGGAGTGTTCAGCGACAATTAAACCTGCGGGCCAACGACAACTAGATCTGCGGGTCGGATCTCCACAGAACGACGCCGGGGTGATCGCGTAGAGTCGCCTCTCCGAAGGGAGGGCGATGAAGTCACGCCGGCAAGTGGAGACACTGATGAAAGAGTTGAGTGAGGGAGCGACGCTGGAGAAAGCGGCGCTGCGAGCGGACATGAGCGAGAACACGGCTCGCCGCTACCGGAATGGAGCCCCACCGCAGGGATCGCGGCCGGGACGGGAGTACCGGACGCGTAAGGACCCGTTCGAGGATTTGTGGCCCCGGATCGAGGCAATGCTCGAGCAGGCGCCGGGCCTCGAAGCGAAGACGATCATGGAGCATCTGCTCGAGGGAGAGGATGCGGGCATCCATGAAGGGCAGCTGCGGACACTGCAACGGCGGGTTCGGCGGTGGCGCGTCGAGCATGGCCCGCAGAAGGAAGTGATGTTCCCGCAGGAGCATCGTCCGGGTGAGGCCGCCCAGAGCGACTTCACCTCGATGAATGAGCTCGGGATCACGATCGATGGCGAGAGGTTCGATCATCTTCTCTACCACTTCGTTCTGCCGTTG